>NZ_CP148753.1:4800000-6549044 GCF_037619525.1 Achromobacter veterisilvae
CCTGAACGCGCTGGACCGCCCCGTGATCGTCGCCTACCTGATCGTGGTGGTGTTCCTGTTCGTGACTCTGAACCTGATCGTGGACATTCTTTATAAAGTGCTGGACCCGCGGGTGCGGCTGGAGGCCTCGGCATGAGCGCCGTATCGACACCAAACCCGACGCCTAGCCCCGCCCTGCGCCGCGAATCGCCCTGGCGCCGCAACCTGGCCGAGTTTCTCTCGTCCAAGACCGCGGTGGTGGGCCTGGCCGTGTCCGTGCTGCTGATCCTGGCCGCCGCGCTGGCGCCCTGGATAGCGCCGCAGAACCCGTACGACCTGCTGCAGATCGACGTGCTGGACGCCCGCCTGCCGCCGGGCACCATGAACGGGCTGGACACCTTCCACTACTGGCTGGGCACCGACGGCCAGGGCCGCGACCTGCTGTCGGGCATCCTGTACGGCCTGCGCATCAGCCTGGTGGTGGGCGTGGGTTCGGCGGTCATCGCCGGCATCGTCGGCACCCTGCTGGGGCTGCTCGCCGCCTACGCCGGCGGCAAGGTCGACGCGCTGATCATGCGCCTGGTGGACCTGATCCTGTCCTTCCCGTCGATACTCGTGGCCATGATGATCCTGGCCTACCTGGGCAAGGGCGTGGGCAACGTGGTGCTGACGCTGGTGATCCTGGAATGGGCCTACTACGCCCGCACCGCGCGCGGCCAGGCCCTGGTGGAACGCCGCCGCGAATACGTGGAAGCGGCGCGCTGCCTGGACATCCCCAACTGGCGGATCATGCTCAAGCACATTCTGCCCAACTGCCTGCCGCCGCTGATCGTCATCGGCACGCTGCAGATCGCCCGCGCCATCACGCTCGAAGCCACGCTGAGCTTCCTGGGCCTGGGCGTGCCCGTGACCGAACCGTCGCTGGGGCTGTTGATCTCCAACGGCTTCCAGACCATGCTGTCCGGCGAATACTGGATCAGTTTCTACCCCGGCATCGCGCTGCTCGTCACCATCGTGGCGATCAACCTGGTGGGCGACCGCCTGCGCGACGTGCTGAACCCGAGGACCCACAAATGACCGCCGCCCACGCCTCTTCCGGCGCGCCGGCCACGCTGGAGGTGCGCAACCTGCGCACCCACTTCTTCACCCGCGCGGGCGTGCTGCCCGCCGTGGACGATGTTTCCTTCACGCTCGAGCGCGGCAAGATCCTGGGCCTGGTCGGCGAGTCCGGCTCGGGCAAGTCCGTCACGGGCTTCTCCATCATGGGCCTGGTGGACGCGCCGGGCCGCGTCGTGGGCGGCGAAGTGCTGTTCCAGGGCCGCGACCTGACCAAGCTGTCGCCGCGCGAACTGAGGAAGCTCCAGGGCAACCGCATCGCCATGATCTTCCAGGACCCGATGATGACGCTGAACCCCGTGCTTCGGGTGGACGCGCAAATGATCGAGACCGTGCGCGCGCACAACAAGATGAGCGTGGCCCAGGCCCGCGCCTTGTCGCGCGACACCCTGGGCATGATGGGCATTCCCAGCCCCGAAGAACGCCTGCTGGCGTATCCGCACCAGTTGTCCGGCGGCATGCGCCAGCGCGTGGCCATCGCGATCGCCATGCTGCACCGCCCCGACCTGATCATCGCGGACGAACCGACGACCGCCCTGGACGTCACCATCCAGGCGCAGATCCTGTCGGAAGTGCAGAAGCTCGCGCAGCAGCACGGCACCAGCCTGATCTGGATCACCCACGACCTGTCGGTGGTGGCCGGGCTGGCCGACGACGTGGCCGTCATGTACGCCGGCCGCATCGTCGAGCACGGCACCGTCGACGACGTGCTGGACCGCCCGCAGCATCCCTACACCGTGGGCCTGATCGACAGCCTGCCCAGCAACAACCGGCGCGGCCAGCGCCTGCGCCAGATTCCCGGCATGACGCCCAACCTGCTCAACCTGCCCGCCGGCTGTGCCTTCGCGGCGCGCTGCCCGCGCGCCACCGCCGCCTGCAACCGGCAACCCGACATCACCGACGCCCTGCCCGGACACCTGGTGCGCTGCTTCCATCCCACGATCCAGACCAGCGAGGTGACGGCATGAACGCGCCCGCCACTACCCCGCTGATCGACCTGAGCCGGGTCAGCAAGCGCTTCGGCGAACGCCCCGTGGGCCGGATCGGCCATGCGATGCAGCGCCTGGGCCTGTCCAAGCCGCCCGCCGTCACCCGCGCCGTCGACGACGTGGACCTGGTGGTCAACCCCGGCGAAGTGGTCGGCCTGGTCGGCGAGTCCGGCTGCGGCAAGTCCACGCTGGGCCGCATCGCGGCGGGCCTGCTCACGCCCTCCGGCGGCCAGATCCGCATCAACGGCGTGCGCCCGGCCGACATGACCGCCGCCCAGGCCCACGCCGCGCGCCTGCAAGTGCAGATGATTTTCCAGGACCCCTACGCCAGCCTCAACCCGCGCCTGCGCGTGGACGAGATCGTGGGCGAAGCGGCCCGCATCCACGGCCTGGTCGGCAATGGCGACTTCGACGACTACGTCAGCGCCCAGATGGAACGCGCCGGCCTGGACCCGGCGCTGCGCCAGCGCTATCCGCACCAGTTCAGCGGCGGCCAGCGCCAGCGCATCGGCATCGCCCGCGCGCTGGCGGTGCAGCCGTCCATGCTGGTGTGCGACGAAGCCGTGGCCGCGCTGGACGTCTCCATCCAGGCGCAGATCCTGAACCTATTCATGGACCTGCGCGAAGACCTGGGGCTGACCTATCTTTTCATCAGCCACGATCTGGGCGTGGTCGAGCACCTGTCCGACCGCGTCGTGATCATGTACCTGGGCCGCGTCGTGGAAACGGCCACGGTGGAAGAAGTGTTCCGCCGCCCCAACCACCCGTACACGCAGGCCCTGCTGGCCGAGATCCCCAGCCTGAAGTCGCGCCACAAGACCTTTACCGCGATCAAGGGCGAGATCCCCAGCCCGCTGAACCCGCCCGGCGGCTGCCATTTCCATCCGCGATGTCCGCATGCGATGCCGCGCTGCAAGACCGAGGTTCCCACGCTGAAGGGAATCGCCATCAACCACCTGAGCGCCTGTCACCTGAACGACATGGCCTGAACGCATCCGTCGCGGCGCCCGCGCCGCGGTTTTCCGAATTAACCGCTCGTTCCCCCTATACCAAGGACCCCGAACATGAAACGCCTGATTCTCACCACCCTGACCGCCGCCATCCTGGGCGCCTCCGCCGCCGCCAGCGCGGACGACCTGTCCATCGGCTTCGCCGACCCGCTGTCGTCGCTGGACCCGCAGTTGAACAACCACGCCGGCGACCGCTCGGTGGCCCTGCACTTCTGGGACCTGGCGATCGAGAACAAGTGGAACAAGCTCCAGCCCGGCCTGGTCGCCAGTTGGAAGCCGCTGGACGACAAGACCTGGGAATTCAAGCTGCGCGAAGGCGTCAAGTGGCAGGACGGCACGCCGTTCACCGCCGACGACCTGATCTATTCCTACACCCGCGCGCGCGCCGTGCCGGGCAGCGTGGCCACCTATGCCGGCTACCTGCGCACCATCGACACGATGACCGCCAAGGACCCGCTGACCCTGATCATCAAGACCAAGGCCCCCAACCCCGACCTGCCGCTGAACCTGGCCTCCGTGCACGTGGTCAGCAAGCACGTCGGTGAAAAGTCGACCACGGAAGACTACAACTCGGGCAAGGCCATGATCGGCACCGGCCCCTACAAGTTCGTGTCCTACACCCCCGGCGACCGCGTCATCATGGAACGCAACGACGCCTACTGGGGCGACAAGCAGATCTGGGACAAGGTCAACTACCGCTACATCAACAACGCCGCCGCCCGCACCGCCGCGCTCCTGGCCGGCGACGTGGACGTGATCGACAAGGTGTCGGTGTCCGACCTGGCCAAGCTGCAAAAGGCGTCCAATATCTCGGTCTATCCGTACGACGGCCTGCGCGTCATGATCCTGCAGCCCAGCTTCAACCCCGCGCCCAACCAGTACATCACCGACAACAACGGCAAGCCGCTGGACAAGAACCCGCTGCTGGACGTGCGCGTGCGCCAGGCGCTGAACCTGGCCATCAACCGCAAGGCCATCGCCGACCGCATCCTGCAAGGCGCCGCCACCGAAGCCAACCAGTGGATGCCCAAGGGCACCTTCGGCTACAACCCCGACGTCAAGGACATCCCCAACGACGTCGCCCAGGCCAAGAAGCTGCTGGCCGAAGCCGGTGTCCCCGACGGCTTCAAGCTCACCATGCACGTTCCCAACGACCGCTACCCCCAGGGCCCGGAAACCGCCCAGGCGGTGGCCCAGTTCTGGACCCGCATCGGCGTGAAGACCCAGGTGGAAGTGGTGCCGTGGGCCGTGTATTCGGGCCGCGCCAACAAGAACGAATTCGCCGTCAGCATGCTGGCCTGGGGCAACGGCACCGGCGAAGCCAGCTACGCGCTGGTCAACATCCTGGCCACCGCCGACGCCAAGAAGGGCCTGGGCGCCTCGAACTGGGGCCGCTACACCAACCCCAAGGTCGACGTCGCGCTGGAACAGTCCACCTCGGAATTCGACGTGGCCAAGCGTGAGGCCATCCTGCGCGACTCGGTCAAGATCGTGTCCGACGACGTCGGCATCATCCCGCTCTACCACTACAAGAACATCTGGGCCGCCAAGAAGGGCCTGAAGGTCACCCCCATGACCAGCGACCGCACGGCCGCCATGATGGTGACCAAGGACTCGGGCAAGTAAGCCATGGCGCTCGTCCTTTCCATCACCCCCGCAGACGCGCTGATCGACGTGGCGCGCCACATCCGCGTCGAGCAGGCCCAGCCCGGCCAGACGGTGGAGATCACCGCCCTGACCCGCCGCAAGGGCGTGCTCTGGCAAAGCCAGGCCGCCTTCGTGGCGGACGCCAACGGCACCGTCGACCTGACGCGGGACGCCCCCGCGTCCGGCGACTACGCCGGCGTGGCCCCCATGGGCCTGATCTGGTCGCAGTCCCCCGTCGATTCGCCCAGCCGCGAGCAGTTCAACCAGCCGGTCGCCGAGCCCCTGGTCACCGACGTGGTCGCGCGCGCCGGCGGCGCCCAGGCCCAGGCCAGCTTCGTCCAGCGCCTGGCCGCTGAAGGCGTCACCCGCCAGGACGTGCGCGAGGAAGGCCTGGTCGGCACGCTGTACCTGCCGCCCGGCGCCGGCCCGGGCATGCATCCCGCCGTCATGATCCTGAACGGCTCGGGCGGCGGCATCAACGAACCGCGCGCCGCGCTCTACGCCTCGCGCGGCTACGCCGCCTTCGCGCTGGCGTACTTCAAGGCGCCCGGCCTGTCCGACTACATCTCCAACACCCCGCTGGAGTACTTCCAGACCGGCCTGCGCTGGCTGCGCAAGAAGGTGCAACCCAAGCACGACTTCGTCGCCATCAGCGGCCAGTCGCGCGGCGGCGAACTGGTGCTGCTCCTGGGCGCCACCTTCCCCGAGGAAGTCTCCGCCGTCGTCGCCTACGTGCCCGGCGCCGTGGTCCACAGCGGCCAGAACGCCTGCGATCCCAAGATCGGCCGCGAAGGCCCCACGTGGCTGCTGGGCGGCAAGCCCATCCCCCACGTCTGGGAAAACAACCGCACCGCCACCTGGGCCCCCTTCGACGAAGGCCCCGCGCCGCACCGCCACGAGAAGGCCATCCTCACCGCGCTGCAAGACCCCGACGCCGTGGCCCGCGCGCGCATCAAGGTGGAAGACATCAAGGGCCCCGTCATCCTGCTGTCCGGCACCGACGACGGCTCCTGGCCGTCCAGCCTGTACTCGAAGATGGTGCAGGACAAGCTGGCCGAGGTGAAGCACCCCTACCCGGTCCAATGGCTGGACTACGAGAACGGCGGGCACTCCATCCTGTTCCCGTACGTGCCCACCACCCAGCACGTCTACGCCCACCCCGTATCCGGCAAGATCAGCACCAGCGGCGGCACCCCGCGCGACAACGCCCGCGCCGACCAGGAATCCTGGGAAGGCGTGCTGAAGTTCCTGGACGCCGCCGTCCGCGCCCGCGCCGCCTGAGAGAAACAAGGAGATCCCGCATGGCTGAACCCATCGTCTACAACGTGACGGATGACCTGGTCGATCGCCTGATCGCCCTCGCGCCCGGCACCAAGACCTACGAAGCGCGCCACCAGCGCGAGAAAGTCGCCGCCGCCACCCAAGGCAGCTACGACGCCCTCTTCGACCCCGCCCTGCCCGGCCTGTCGCTGGCCGAGCGCCTGCTGGTCGCGCTGTACGCCGCCCGCATCACCCCGTCGCCCGTCCTGGCCGCGCACTACCGCGCCCGCCTGACCGACGCCGGCGCCACACCCGCCGACATCGCCGTCGCCGAATCCGGCAAGCCCGCCGACACCTCCAGCCCGCGCCTGGCCGCCATCCTCGAATACACGCGCAAGCTGATCGAGAAACCCGTCGAAGGCGACGAAGCCGCGCTCAAGACCCTGCCCGCCGCCGGCGTCTCCACGCCCGCCGTGGTCATCCTGTCGCAGCTCATCGCCTTCCTGTCCTACCAGGTCCGCCTGGTCGCCGGCCTGGAAGCCATGAAGGCCCTGGAAACCAAGCCTGCCGCCGCCGGCACCCCGCCCGCGCCCTTCCCGGCCAACACCGCCGCCACCGCGCCCGGTGCCGTCATCAAGGCCCACGGCTTCACCAACGAAAGCCTGGAATGGAAGGCCTGGCTCGAAGTCGTCAACGTCGACACCGCCACGCCCGAACAGGTTGCCGTCCTGGAAGAAAGCCACCCCAAGGCCAAGGTCTCGGACTACTACCTGTTCCTGGTCCACCAGCCCGAAATCCTGCGCCAGCGCTCCACGGCCTTCAACGCCATCATGTACGCGCCCGGCGGCCTGTCCCGCGCCGAACGCGAACTGGGCGCCACCGTCGTGTCCCGCGTCAACGGCTGCGTCTACTGCGCGTCCGTGCACGCCCAGCGCTTCGAACAACTGGCCAAGCGCAACGACGTCATCGCCCAGGTGTTCGAAGATCCCGCCACCGCCGGCACCACCGCCCGCGAACTGGCCATCGGCAAGTTCTCCATCCAGATCACCGACGCCCCCGCGACGGTGAACGCCGACAGCATCCAGGCCCTGAAGGACGTGGGCTTGAATGAAGGCGAAGTGCTGGACCTGCTGCACTCGGACGCGATCTTTGCGTGGGCGAATCGCCTGATGCTGAACCTGGGCGAGCCGGTGTTCCCGGCTGCCTGATCCAGCGGCGTCCGGCCGCTTGCGTGCCGGACGCTTTGCCTGAAGCTCGTCATCGCCGACACTGGCCGGCGATGACGAGCCCCCCTATCAACGCTGCCAGGTCAGCAGCTTGACGCCCGCAACGCCAAACACCACGGCCACCGTCCCTTCGATCCAGCGCCGCAGCCTCGCGTACAGCGCAATCATCGGCGCGGTCGAAAAGGCGACGGCATAGCCGCCGAACACCATGACGCCAAGCAACGCGCAACCGCCGATGATCGCGGGCAAGGTGCCGTCCGACGCGCTCTCCCCCAGCCCCAGCGACATGATCGCCATCCAGGCCAGAATCGCCTTCGGATTTCCGATGTGCATGAGCACGCCCTGGCGGTATAGCACCCGGTAGCGCGGTGTCGAACGGCCCGACTCCACCTTCGCGAAGCCGGCGCCCGGCCTCAGCGCCGATCGGCCGCTGCGGAACGCCAGATAGAGCAGATAGACGCCCCCCACCATCTTGATGATGAAAAGCGCCTGGGCGGAAGCCGCCAGCACGGCGGAAATCCCAGTCGCCGCCAGGGTCGCCCAGAACAACGAGCCCGTAATGACGCCCGCCGCGAGCGCCAAGGCCGGCACACGGCCGTCGCGCATCGCCGTTGCCATGATCGCCATGTTGCTGGGGCCGGGACTGGCGGTGGCAATCAGATAAGTGCCGTACACAAGAGCAAGCTGACTCACGAGCATTTGCGTTTCTCCAGGGATGTCGGGCCTCTCCGCCTTATAGCGGGAGGTCCCCACGATGAACGATATGGACCTTGTTCCCGTCAGGATCGCGCAGATACGCGCCAAAGTAGCCGTCGCCATAATGAGGACGCATCCCCGGCGCCCCTTCATCGATCCCACCCTGCGCCAGCCCGCCCGCATGGGCCGTGCTCACCGCTACCTGCGTAGGAGCCAGAAATGCGACCATGCTGCCATTACCCACCGTCGCCGGCTCGCCATCGTAGGGCATGTAGACATAGAAGCGCGGCAGCAGCGCCTGGCCGGTCACCCAGCAAAGCGCCAAGGGCCCGCCATCCGGCGTGACAACGCGACGCTTCAACCCGAGCGGAAGCAGCACCGCGTCATAAAAGCGGGACGCGCGTTCAAGATCACGCGTCCCGACAGTGATGTGGCTGAACATTTGACGACTCTCCCTGCGCCTGCCCTGGCGGTCAGGCGCTTTCAGAAATGCATGACATGCTCCAATCGCATCGGGCATGTTACTCGCCTGCCAAATCATGCGGATCACAAGAAGAGGCACAGTCCGCGCCCGTTCCGCCAGGGCCGGCCGCGTTTTCGTTAAACTGACGCTTTCCGCCTTCTTATGCGCCCCGCCCATCGCGGGGCGCATTGCCTTACCCCATGTCCGACAAAACCCACGACATCCGCCCCGGCCAGTCGATCGAACTGCTCAAGGCCCTGCACATCCTGACCCGCGACGGCAAGATGAACCAGGACAGCCGCAGGAAATTGAAGCAGGTCTACCACCTGTTCCAGTTCATCGAGCCGCTGCTCAAAGACGTCCAACAACAACGCGGCGCCGTCACCCTCGCCGACCACGGCGCGGGCAAGTCATACCTGGGCTTCATCCTCTACGACCTGTTCTTCAAGGAACAGCCCGAAGCGCTGAAGAACGGCTCCCACATCTACGGCATCGAAACCCGCGAAGAACTGGTGAAGTCGTCGGAAGAACTCGCCAAACGGCTGGGGTTTGGCGGCATGTCGTTCCTGAATCTGTCCGTGGCCGATTCCATCACGTCGGACAAGCTGCCCGCCACGATCGACGTGGTCACGGCGCTCCACGCCTGCAACACCGCGACCGACGACGCGATCCACTTCGCCTTGGAGAAAAAGGCCAAGTACATCGTCGTCGTGCCTTGCTGCCAGGCGGAAGTGGCTTCCGTGCTGCGCAAGAACAAGGCCAAGGCGCTGGCGGATCCGCTGGCTGAGATCTGGCGGCATCCGCTGCATACGCGGGAGTTTGGGAGCCAGATCACGAATGTGCTGCGCTGTCTGCAACTGGAAGCGCACGGCTATCAGGTCAGCGTGACCGAGCTAGTGGGTTGGGAGCATTCGATGAAGAATGAACTCATCATTGCGCAGTACAAGGATTTGCCGCGCAGGAAGCCCGCTGAGCGGTTGACGGAGATGCTGGATAGGATTGGGCTGCAGGAATTGAAGGATCGGTTTTTCCTGCCTCAGGATTCTGTGGCTACCTCCAAGTAGCCGGGAACAGCGTCCCGATCGCGGTGCACGCCGACGTGCCACGGTGTTCAGACCGAGCAATCCACGACATATAAAGAATACATGACTTATTGACAAGTAAACTTGACATTATTAAAGTCAGGTTTTCTTTACATAGGTCATTGCCATGCCCACTCACGTTGCCTCCGCCCGTGCGATTTCCCCTGGCCGCAGCTACGCCGTCCGCACCGTTGCCTTCATGAGCGCTTACGTGCTGGTCCACGCTGCCGCCATTGCGGGCCTCTTCGATAGCATCCTGGGCAAACCGGCAGGATGGGCCGTCGCAGCGCTGGCGGCGCTGCTCGTCGCCGGCCAGATATGGGCCACGCTACGGCTCATCGCGCAAAGCGATGAATACGTGCGCGTGATCGTTGCCAAGTGCTTCATCCTGGCCGCTGGCGCCACCATGGCGCTCTGGACCGCATGGGGGTTTGGTGAAACCTATGCGGCCGCTCCCCATATTCCCGGGTGGCTCTTCTACCCCATATTCTGGGGAATCTACGCGCTGGTATCTCCCTTCGTCCGCACGAGCAATTGAATGAAAAACAGATTGCGAGTCCTGCGGACCGAAGCGGGTTGGACACAGGCGGAACTGGCGGAGCGGCTGGGCGTCTCGCGCCAGGCCGTTAACGCGGTGGAAACTGAGAAGCATGATCCGTCTTTGGATCTGGCGTTTCGGATCAGTGCGCTGTTCAAGAGGCGTGTTGAGGATATTTTTGAGAATCCTCATTAGGAGCAGCAAAATAGATACCGACTACAAATTCGCTAGTTAGATGCTGCGAGCTTGTAGTCTGACACCTTGTATCTTGGTCCCCGTGGTGATTAGCTATCACCACAGCGGATTCGAGCAGCTTGTTCTGACACCCAAAGCTTGGACTTTGCTCGAAAGATTAAGCCTCGAATCCGCACCTCTGAGCCGGCTGGACACTGGACGGTAGCCTAGGGCATTGGACCCTGCATGTACAAGGCAAGTGGGCGCAGCGGGCTTCTTTGGAATCGGCAAGGGAGCTAAGTCATGTTTTTTCTAGGAATCGACGTCTCCAAAGCGAAACTGGATTGCGCGCTGCTGGGCAGTGAAGGAGACAAACGCAAGACCAAGGTCGTCCCCAACTCGGTAGCCGGCATCCAGACGCTGCTGCAATGGTGCGCCAAGCAAGGCGCCCAGCCGCAGCAGTTACACGCCGTACTCGAACCGACGGGGCAGTATCACGAACAGGCCGCCACCGCGCTGCATGACGCTTCGGTCAGTGTCTCCGTGGTGAATCCAGCCCAGGTGCGCGACTTCGCGGGTGCGTTGGCGGTGCGCTCCAAGACCGACGGGATCGACAGCTACGTGCTGGCCCGCTACGGTCAGGCGCTCAAGCCGGCGCTATGGCACCCCGCGCCCCTGCACGCGCGGCAGTTGCGTGCCTTGCTGGCGCGGCGCAACGCGCTGAGCAAAGACTTGTTGCGTGAGCTCAACCGGCAGGAGAAAACGCAGTTCAGTGATCCGCCGGTCCTGGTCGAAGGTTCCATCGCCAAGGCCATTGCGTTCCTGCGCGAAGAGATCAAGCGCCTGGAGCGGGCCATCGATGACCACATCGACCGCCATCCCGACTTGAAGGAAGACCGGGAGTTGCTCACCAGCATCCCGGCCATCGGCCCGCAGGCCAGCAGCGCGATCCTGTCGATCATGCATAGCAAACGCATCGAGTCTGCCGAGGCCTTGGCGGCCTATCTGGGGCTGGTTCCCGTGCAGCGTCAGTCGGGCACCAGCCTCAATGGCCGTGCGCACCTGTCAAAGGCCGGTCCTGCTCGGGTGCGTGCCACGTTCTACATGGCTGCCATCGTCGGCATTCGTCGCAATCCCCATATCCGCGCGCTCTACGAGCGACTGCTGCTGGCGGGCAAAAGCAGAATGGCCGCGCTGGGCGCGGCCATGAGAAAGCTGGTGCATCTATGCTTCGGCGTGCTTAAAACCCGATCACGATACCGACCCGACTACGTCTGATCGCTTGACGGCCAAGACGGTATCTATTTCGAGGCCGACGGCGCCCCCGGATAGCGCGCAGCGTCCGCGCCTCCCCCTGGCGAATTTGTAGTCTGACACCGTTTTTCGGCTCACGCCGAAATCGGCGTATTTCTTCTTCCACGTGTAGAAAGTCGCCTCGGACACACCGAGTTGCCGACATACATCGACCACCAGTGTGCCGCTATCTGCCAGTCGCAGCGCATAGGCGATCTTCTCTTCGGTAAATCTCGACCGTTTCATGGCTTCTCCTCGCCCCGCTCGGGGCGCTGAGAAGCAACCTTACCTCTAGTTTTGACCTGTACGGATATTCCGGGGGCACGTCACCTGAAAGCGGACCGGGATTTGCTCACCAGCATCCCTGCCATTGGACCGCAAGCAGCAAACGCGATTCTATCGATCATGCACAACAGGCGAATCAACTCCGCAGAGGGCCTAGCGGCCTATCTGGGTCTGGTTCCCGTGCAGCGGCAATCCGGAACCAGCCTCAATTGTCGACCTTGTTTGTCCAAGGCCGGGCCCCCAAGAGTAAGGGCAACCTTGTACATGGCAGCGATTGTGGCCACGCGCTACAACCCCCATGTCCAAACCCTCTACACCCGACTTCTAGGCGCCGGCAAAAGCAAGATGTCCGCAATCGGCGCTGCAATGAGAAAGCTCGCTCATCTATGCTTTGGCGTACTCAAAACGCGTTCACCCTATCGCCCGGATTACGCCTAATCTCTTGACCGACAAGACGGTATCTTTTTCTGCCGTTCATACAGCCGACCCACAGTCCGATGGATCGGACTGCCACCCACAACGATTGATGCTCGCTGCGCTGCTCACAGGCCGTTCTAGGCCCCGGGAGAAAACCTGATGTGTTTATTGCACATGGACCCGATGCTCTCAAAGAGCGGAGCCAACACTAAATCCGGGTTGATTCACACAACGCTGGTAGGAATATTTCAAGCCTCTGAACTTCAATTTATTTCTTGAAATCTATGATGTGCTCAGCACGCATGCGGCTTGCCAGGCTATTCCCCGCCACTGCAGGAATTGGCATATAGCGCCGATGATCGGGTATTTCCCGCTCAGTTTCCGTCTGGATAGAGAAACCAGCCAACGCACCAGCCCGTTTCAAAAACTCGCTATTTTTTATATAAGTCCCTCGAATCGTCGAATTTCCTATGACATACGTTCCGAGCGCCCCTTTTTTTAGGACACGATGCGCTTCTTTGGTTTGCTTTACCAGATCCGTAAAATAACGGTGAAGCATATTTATTGTGCGAGCATCCAGGCTTTTTAGGCCAAGCTCTGACAGGAGCGCTAGAAATTTATCATCATGCTTGTCATTTAAAGAACGCTCCGCTCCTATTGACGTGCTACGAATCTCTCGCAACTCACTTAGTCTATAGCCTAACCAAACCAATGACATGCGATGGCCACGCATATAATCTATCGCATTTAAATATGGGGGGGACGTAACAATGCAATCAATGCTATTACTCTCTATTTCTCTCAAATCTCTGGCATCTCCTATGAAAGTTGTTACCCTACCCATTAACGATGACGCACCCAACACACTCAGAACATGACGCAGAGAAGATGTCATCGCCTCAAAAATGTCAAAATCATTCTCCCTAATTGTTTTGTGCGGACGACTATGAGCAGTATCTCTCGCCAGAGAAGCTTTAGGCTCTTTTGTAACAATAAGACGAGACAACGCCACCTTAATCACATCAAGTGTTTCATTCGACACATCAATCGGCTTTGCGACCAAATGCATTGCTAGTTTTCTTAACTGCTCCTTCTGCTTTGGAGCGTACCAAAAGTCAACAAACTGTGTGGTTTCGGTATCGCTGTCGATCCAAGGTAACGAAACCTTAAAGCGCTTATCGGTACAGCGTTGAAGCACAGCTTGTAGTCCCGCTATAGCTTCGTCGGCATCTACTGCAGATGCTCCGACACGTGAAATCAGTTCCGCAAGCGGATCCAGATCAAATCCGATAGCACATATACCGCTACGTACTGCCTGTTGCAGCACCATGCCGGACCCAGCCATGGGATCTAAAACCGTTTGCCCCGGTTGAAGCGCACTTATTTTTTCAAGAGCGATTTCCGGGGCCATTCGAGCAGGGAACGGGTGTATGTGTTTCATGTGAGGGGTAGTCCCTTAAGCATATCGATGAGGCTGCTCCGCGAAATTTTTCTGTTCAAAACGCCGTTTCGGCCTTTTATATTATACATCTCATTGCGTCGCCGACGGATTGACACACTTTCTTGAGACTCTTGGCTAGCGTCTAGAATATTTTTCAACTCTGCATAATTTATCGCAGCAATACCATCACGCCCACATACAAAGGCAGCAATGCACTCACCATACTTGTCGACGAGGTTTTTTAGTCTTTCTTGATGCGATATATGAAAATTGAAGCCCCACGGGCTTGTTCGACTGGTGGAATATTTTATGTAAAACGGCAAAGTTCCATTCAGTAAATAAAATCCAGGGGCATCGCCATACAGACAATCGATGGTGGCCCCTTGGGCAGCGTGATCAATTATCTGATGCAGGACGCACCCATAGTATCTCGACGCATCTGAAATCATTTTCTATTTTGAATGAATTTTATGGAATTTCCGTTTATTTTATAAAATACACGAGCTTTTCCATGCTTATTATAGAATATTTTCAAGTGATGCCGGGCTGCCGGGCGCTCACTTCTTGAAAATTCATTATTTGCAAACAATCCTTTTTTGCGTCGGATATTTCGAATTTCATCATCAGCATAGGCGCTGGATGCCGTACCGAATATGCTAGCTTGGTGAAAAGAAATACTAGCCGCCTGTGAAGCAGATAAGTCATGTTTCAGGAACTCGTACAAATAGGTTGGAAACTCACTGTCTGAAAAAGATTCACGCAGAGCTTCCAACATCTGCATATCTGATCGCCCTGATCGATTCATTAGAGCGTCGTGAGTCTCCCTGCCGAACTCGAACAAGCCAAATGACATCTCACCGCCCTCAAAGTCAACAGTTGATTTATCAATAGAATTCGCAGATGTTGGCGTAGTTTTATGGTCTGAAAGCCAGACAGGTGCGCCCGCTTTGCTTCGCATCGCGTGAATCGCTAGCTTATGGAACGCAAAACACTTACTCCAATTTTTTAGAAGCTCTGCAGGAAGCCATAGTTGGAAATAGGTTTTGTATTCCTCGCGAGACCCAAACATTCGAGCTCTTTGAATATATGTATCTTGCGCAAATTTTCCTACCACCGAACGCGTAAAATACATGGATAATAAATTATCAAAAGTTACACCCCGAGATATTATATTGCCACCGGCCCCGAAAGAGAAAAGACTAGTTGGCTTGGCAATATCGGAAACCTTACCACTTTGGCCTTTGGAGTTTATTTCTACAATAGTATTTCTATCAATATTTCTGAGCACAAACTCCACGATCGGCTCCGGCTGTCCACGACAATAGCCTTTGGCGATTTTTTCTAGTTTTTTGATGATTCGCTTAAAGCCAGAATGCGAGGACGTGGACAGCGTAGTTATTGTACTCTGTATAACATCAATATCGGCTTTGTGTTCGTCTCGTTTACCGCTGGTGTGAACCAGCATAGTAAAATTCTGCTCATGGCCACGTTTGTGCTGCTCTGCAACTCCACATAGAAAATGCAAGATCGCATTTTCTAATTCCACTCGCTCCGAGCCTTCATCAATTTTGAAAGTATGCAGGCGATAATTGACTACCCCGTCAGTCGGAAAAAAGAAGTCCTGACCAACATAGAGCGGATGAGGCAAAAAATCTACCCATAATTCGCTGTCGTTTTGGAATGTATTATTGAGATTAAGTCGAGCCGGCGTGGCTGTAACGCCTATATATTGGCCGCTTTCTCCGAGCAGCTTGTGAATTAGATGATTTATTTTTGTTTTTTCATCTTTATTAATCTTTGCGTTAGGCGACGCAAAGTCTGCCTCATCATCTATAACGACAATATCCTTTCGTCCGCACAGAAGATCAATAAGCTTTTCTAAATCCCTCGCATTTTTCTTTGAAAAGATAACCCATCTCTTTTTCCCTAAATCTTTGGATTCTTTCGGTAATTCGCTAAATTGTTTGGGGGACGGACTAAGCCCAGAAGCACGAAATCGGGAGAGACTTTGCTCTAAGAGGTCCACACTGTCGGTAAGAAGGTTCACAATAATGCCAACGCCTTCGTCGAGCAACCTTGCATTCAGCGCAATCATCATTTCCGTTTTTCCACTTTGTGGTTCTCCGAATATGACAAATGATCTTCCATTGCTCGCCTTGAAATTGGCGATTGTTTTTTCAACAGTGTCCTCGATGGAACGTGTGTCAATCTTCTTATCAGTGAGCGCTGCGAGTCGTCGCTGATATTGATCATTTCCAACCTTACCGACTATGCTGCCCCAATGCATCGCTTCTCTCCAGTTTTGGAATTACACGTTAAAATTGCAGGTTAAGTTATATCTTGTTAATTTCGACCAAAGAAAGTCTAGGTATCCGACCTACAGCCTATTCGCAGCCTATACGTGAAAATTCAGAACAACGATTTTCTTATTTAGCTCCAATTAGATTTCATCTTCCTCAAAAGCGGAGCGTTAACTGGTTTTGAATATAGTTCAATGAGGAAGTGAGAATTTCAAATATCTGAACGAAGCGGAACCAGAATCCACATCAAATAACCATAACCATGCCGTAGAACCTTAGCTTTTTACGCCCATCGGATTCTTATAAAATTCGCAAATTGAAGAAATGGATGTCGAGTATCAGCTTGCGTTCTTAGAATATTCCTACATATTTCCGCGATCGATTAAAGAGCAGGTGACAATGAGATTCCTGTTGCTATCGTCCTGAAGTATTTTTATATAACTCAGTCAGCCCTCCTGATTTATTCCCTTTCTCTTCAGCTTCAGGCGTATCTGCCATTATCGATGCGACTGCATTGCTATTCATAGCCGATTTGAACCACTCATTGACATGGCCGTTCAAGATTGACCTAGAGCACTGTGGGTCAACGAAGAAAATTGATCTCGCACTTGTTGCGCGATCACGCCCTCATAGATTCACGCCGCAAATAGCTTGATGAAATCCTCGTCAGGAGCCACTTCGGGGCCTTGCTGACGAATTTCTTCGGAAAGGCCTCTGAGTTTTTCCATCACGCCATGCTCTGCTCCAATTTGCATGCGAGCCGTCGCCCGCGCAGATTCATAACCTAAAGACGAATCGAACTTCCCAGAAAAAATGATCACGAACAAGTGAGTTGGTGACAAATATCTACAGATATTACCCGAACTTTACTTTTGTGGCAGATCATGGATCAGGCACCAGAGCAATACCCCGGGAAAGGCGTCGAGAATAGGCTTTGTCGTCTACCAACGCGCCGCTCAGTATCGGACTCGGCAAGCGAGCCCCGAAGCCCCTCTAACCTATCGATAGGAGAGAGAGTCTGCTCGGGCAGACACCGCCGCCCAGTCCCGGGCTTCGCTTGGCATTGCAGATCGCTCCAAATCTCGTGTGCGTTAAGAGACGATCGATGCCAAAGCTAGCGGCCATCGACTATGGCGACCGAGATGATTGCGAGCGCACCGCGCCGACCATTCGAAATGCAGTCCACGCACACGAAGTGAAATTGCAGCAAGACGGCAGAAGGACGCGTAAAGCAAGGTGTCAGACTACAATTTCGCAGTATCTAGCCAGCGAATTTGCAGTCTGACACTTTGTATCTTGGTCCCCGTGGTGATTAGCTATCACCACAGCGGATTCGAGCAGCTTGTTCTGACACCCAAAGCTTGGACTTTGCTCGAAAGATTAAGCCTCGAATCCGCACCTCTGAGCCGGCTGGACACTGGACGGTAGCCTAGGGCATTGGACCCTGCATGTACAAGGCAAGTGGGCGCAGCGGGCTTCTTTGGAATCGGCAAGGGAGCTAAGTCATGTTTTTTCTAGGAATCGACGTCTCCAAAGCGAAACTGGATTGCGCGCTGCTGGGCAGTGAAGGAGACAAACGCAAGACCAAGGTCGTCCCCAACTCGGTAGCCGGCATCCAGACGCTGCTGCAATGGTGCGCCAAGCAAGGCGCCCAGCCGCAGCAGTTACACGCCGTACTCGAACCGACGGGGCAGTATCACGAACAGGCCGCCACCGCGCTGCATGACGCTTCGGTCAGTGTCTCCGTGGTGAATCCAGCCCAGGTGCGCGACTTCGCGGGTGCGCTGGCGGTGCGCTCCAAGACCGACGGGATCGACAGCTACGTGCTGGCCCGTTACGGTCAGGCGCTCAAGCCGGCGCTATGGCACCCCGCGCCCCTGCATGCGCGGCAGTTGCGTGCCTTGCTGGCGCGGCGCAACGCGCTGAGCAAAGACTTGTTGCGTGAGCTCAACCGGCAGGAGAAAACGCAGTTCAGTGATCTGCCCGTCCTGGTCGAAGGTTCCATCGCCAAGGCCATTGCGTTCCTGCGCGAAGAGATCAAGCGCCTGGAGCGGGCCATCGATGACCACATCGACCGCCATCCCGATTTGAAGGAAGACCGGGAGTTGCTCACCAGCATCCCGGCCATCGGCCCGCAGGCCAGCAACGCGATCCTGTCGATCATGCATAGCAAACGCATCGAGTCTGCCGAGGCCTTGGCGGCCTATCTGGGGCTGGTTCCCGTGCAGCGTCAGTCGGGCACCAGCCTCAATGGCCGTGCGCACCTGTCAAAGGCCGGTCCTGCTCGGGTGCGTGCCACGTTCTACATGGCTGCCATCGTCGGCATTCGTCGCAATCCCCATATCCGCGCGCTCTACGAGCGACTGCTGCTGGCGGGCTGGGGTGGCCGTCAGGATGAGCGGGCGGCGCGCAAGTGGAATGAGCTTGCCGCGGACCAGGGCCATCGCAGAGCGTTGTTCAATCAGGCAGCTCAACTGCAGCGGGAGGCCGGACCGCAGGGCGACATGCCGGCCGCCGCGCTATCGCTCTATCGGCGGGCGGCGGAACTGGGGCTGCCGCAGGGCGCGGCGGTCCTTGCGGAGTTTTATCGGGACGACCGCGGCGCGCGGGATCTGCCCGAGGCCTGGCGCTGGCTGGGCCAGGCGGCCGATGACGGCTATGCGCCGGCGCTCTATGACCTGGATAACTGGTGCAATGCGCGCCCGGAATGGGGCGGCTGCGAGGCCAAGGCGATCCATGCCCTTACCGATGCGGCCAAGCTGGGCTACCCGCCCGCGCAGGGGCGGTTGGGGTTGCGGTATCTGGACTTTGCCGTCCAGCAGATACGCTGGACGCCCAAGCTATGGCTGAAGCTGAATGCGCGCTATCCGGACGATCCGGCCTTGCTGAAGGACCGCGAGGCCGGCGCGGTGGGTGACGCTGGCGGCAGCCAACGGCGACGTGCTGGCGCTCTACAACATTGGAATCATATTGCAGCGAGAAGCGGCAAAAGGCGCGTCCGGCAAGTTCGCGTACGAGCCAACGACCATGGCCGCGGTGCGCGCCTGCTTTGCCGCTGCGGCGCAGCGCGGCATGGGCGCGGCCATGCTGGCGATGGTGGAGACCTACGAGGCCGAGGACGCGCGCGAGCAGTACACCCGCCAGGAACGCGAGGAACTCATGCACTATTGGGTTCGTCAGGCGGACGCGGCGGGAATGCTGGACCGCCAACGGATCGGTCCGACGTGGTCGGGCTGGAATTACGCGCATCCCAGGCGGCCGATAGCGCCGCCGTCGGACGAGGCGCTGCGCCGCGGCATGGCGCCGGCGGCGGCATGCGCGCTGAAGCCGCGAGCCGAAGCCGACGGCGCCCCCGGATAGCGCGCAGCGCCCGCGTCCCCTCCCCTGGCGAATTTGTAGTCTGACACTGTTTTTCGGCTGAAACCAAATATCTTCGCCAGCAACCGCGACTAGGCCTCACAATATTCCGGGCGGATCCGATCCCCGATATTGGAGTGCCGACATGAAAAGTCGCCTTGCAATGGCAGTAGCGCTATTGACTGGAGTGCTGTGCGTCACAAATGCCGCAGCACAGCCTACATTCCCGAGCAGCTTCAAGAGCCAGACTGTCACCATGGCGGACGGCGCGAAGATTTTCGTCCGCTCCGCAGGGACCGGCCCGGCCGTGGTGCTCATCCATGGGTTCGGCGACACGGGCGACATGTGGGCGCCGCTCGCGAAAGAGCTCGCGAAGTCGCACCTGGTGATCGTGCCGGACCTGCGCGGCATGGGGAAATCGTCCAAAGCCGCCAGTGGCTACGACAAGAAATCGCAGGCTGTCGACATACGCACGGTCGTGACGGCGCTAAAGCAGGACAAGACCGCCGTCGTCGGCCACGACATAGGCACGATGGTGGCCTATGCGTATGCGGCGAGCTACCCCGACAAAGTCGACAAACTCGTGGTGATGGACGCGCCCGTGCCCGGTATCGCGCCGTGGGATGAGATCATTCTGTGGCCCGCGCTGTGGCACTTCAATGCCGGAGGCCCCGATTTTGAGCGGCTGGTCGCCGGCAGGGAGCGCATTTATCTCGACCGTTTCTGGAACGAGTTCGCGGGCACGCCTTCGAAGATCGATGAAGCGACGCGACGCCACTACACCAAGCTCTATTCCCAGCCGGGCGCGATGCGCGCCGCCTTCGCGCAGTTCAACACCATCGCCAAGAGCGATGTCGCCGACAACATCGCGTTCTCCAAGACCAAGCTTGCCATGCCGGTCCTCGCCATCGGCGGAGAGAAATCCTTTGGCGACAACATGGCGGTCGTCATGCGCAATGCGGCGACCAACGTGCGCGGAGAAGTCGTGCCGGGAGCCGGGCACTGGCTGATGGAAGAAAGCACCGGTGCTACGGTCGGGTTAATCGGAGGATTCCTGGCATCTTCGCAGTAGGCTGCCTAGAACCTCACGAGCGAGAAAGGCTCCATCTGCGGATCAGTTGCCAGAGCTACGGCGCAACCGATCGGCCGAATTCTTGTTCAGGCGCTTTGCTTCGGCTTCCGCGTAGTCTTCCTCGCCCTGCTCGTACTTGCCTTCATACATGCAGCTGCTGCGGTTCCATCCGCACTCGCCACCCAACGAACAACCCGAAGTCAGCGCGGTGAGAAACAGGACGATGCTGCAACGGCCTAAGGTTTGAATCGACATATCGCTCCCTGGTGATTGCTAGGTAGTGTACGGGATGGAGATGGCGAGTTCGGGCGGGGTCGTAGTCTGATACCTTTTCTCCAGCAGGTCTTCCAAGGACATCATCGTCAGAGCCAGCGGCAAGATCGGCAACAGCACCGCGACAGCAAGGCGCAGGATGGCATCCTTGGTCATGGGCGCGATACGCATGGTTCGGATGACGTCGAAACTGTTGCCGAGATCCGCAAGCGCAATGATGGCGTCGAAGCTGTCCAGGTCGAAGGCCAGGAAGGCCTGCGACAGATTCCAGCAGACTATGGTTGCGCCTTGAAGGCCGCATCCCTCCAATGAGTCATGCAAACGGCCTACGCAATAGGCGCTCATACTGATGAAGGTCTTCCGGTGAAAAACAGCAGAAGACCACCTCTTGAACAGACGAGTCGCCTGACAAGCTAGCACGCGCGCTTTCAACAGCGATCTCCGCCGCCAATTCGACGGGATAGCCGTATATGCCAGTGCTGATGCTTGGGAACGCAATCGTAGCGATCGCCCTTTCTTCCGCAAGCTCAATGCAGCGTCGATAGCAGCTGGACAGTAATTCCGGCTCCCCGTTATCTCCGCCCCTCCACACTGGGCCTACCGTGTGAATGATGTACTGAGCGGAGAGACGATAGGCTTTGGTGACCTTGGCGTCGCCAGTCTTGCAACCGCCAAGCAGCCGACATTCGTGCACGAGGTCCGGGCCCGCGGCGCGATGTATAGCGCCATCGACGCCACCACCGCCCAGCAGTGAGGAGTTTGCAGCGTTGACGATAGCGTCCACCTGAAGCGTGGTGATATCTGCACGGATTGCACGTAGGCTGGTGGGCATGCTTTTGCTCCCGGGAAACGGGTATCTTCGCTCTAGGTAGCGGGCTCCGTCAGTTCGATTTTATTTCTGTTGGGAGCGCAGCAATAGATCGAAAGGCTTTCGCCTTCCGCGCTGTATCGCAGCATGGCCTTGTCGGCGGCAATTTCGGGAGCTTGTAGATGTTCCAGGATGGCAGAAATAAAAATAGTGTCAGACTACAATTTAACTAGCCAAATTTTCGTCCGACGCCTCCCCCCAAGAGCGACCTACGCCCCTCAATCCCCATCCAAATGAAACTTATGAATCAAGCGATGCGCGACCGGGGCGAGGATCAGGCCTAGGGTGCCGACGAACAGCAGTCCGACCAGCAGGCTGTAGAACGAGAAGAATATTTTCCCGCCCATTGAGGCAGGCACGATGAATGGCCCGATACCGCCGATGATGAGCGCGGTGTTGAGCATGGCGTCATGCCAACTGATATCTTCAAACCACAGATGGGCGACGATGCCCACACAGGCAACCATGCCGATGACCGCTATCGCCCAGAAGAGATGCCACAGCATCCGGAAAACGAAGCGCCTTGTGGATAGCAGCGGGTGCCCTTTCGGTTCGTACATGCGAAGACCCTCCCTGATGGCCAACGCGGGATTATGCCTACATAAAGGGCGCAAGGTTCATCGTTGGGGTGTCACCGGGGGTTTATATGCGCTTTCGTATTGACCGAATCGCTATTTCGAGGCGAAACGCCAAGATACTCGCTGCGCAACTTGCAGGCTATCCAGCCGATGCGCTCGTCGTCGGGTACTTCGCGGGCATCGCTTGACAATGCTTGACTGTTGAGTCGTGGCGATACATTGCGACACACTGTAATCTTTTCCCACGAATACCAAGTTTCCCTTGTTCTATGTACTCGTCTGTCGATGCCTGCAACCCTGCTTGAATGGTCTGTGCCCGCCGCGATCCTGTTGTGCGGCGTGGGGCTCTGCGCCGCGCGGCTGGTAGGCTTCAACACCCTGCGCTGGGGCGGCGCCCTGGCTTGCCTGGGCACAGGCTACGCCATCATGCTTGTTCAAGCCGATGCGCTGTCCCCTTACAAACAAGTCGTCGAGGACGCTTTCATTCTAGGCGGCGTCATTTTGGCGTGTCGCGCACTGCAGCGCCGCAGCCGCAGGCAGACTCCTCCGTACATCGATATTGCGGTCCTGCTGGCCTCGACGGCGATGGTCATCGTCTCGGTCGTCCTGTTTGGCAGCGCAAAACTGGAGACGTTCTTCGTTCAGGCCTGTTGCGCGCTGGTACTCTGGCGGACCACGCTCTCCTTTGCCAGGCAAGCGGCAACGACGTCGGATAAGGTACTCACGGCGGCGTTTCTCTTCATCGCGCTGGTGTTGACGGGCCAATGCGTTTTGTATCTTGCCGCTCCGACACCCGCTCTCGCCACGGGGGAGTGGAGAATGTCGGTGTGGGGGACTCTGATCCAATACACCGGCCTATTGGGTAGCATTGTCCTGACCTTCGCGGTCTTCATCGCGACGAGCTACGACGCCATAGAGAAATACCGCCATCAAGCCCATACCGATGCGCTGACGGGGTTGCTGAACCGACAGGGTCTAGATAACTTTCTCGCCTCCGTTGCGAAGCGCCCCTTGCCGGATGCGGCAACGCCGACCGCGCTTATCGTGGCCGATATCGACAATTTCAAACGCATTAACGATGTCTTCGGCCACCCGTTCGGCGACAGGGTGCTGGCGCGGTTTGGCGCCCTGCTCCGGCCTGTGACAGGCATCCACATTTGCGCTGCGCGGCTGGGAGGAGAAGAGTTCCTTTTAATGCTGCCGGCGGCAAATCTCGCGCACGCTGCCGCAATCGCCGAGGAGATCCGCGCGAATTTTGTCGCGCAGGGCTGGGGGCAGCACGCTCCCAATTCGCGTTTCACCGCCAGTATGGGCGTGACCCTGGTACAGTCGGAGGAACCTTTCGCCAGCGCATTGAAGCGAGCGGACGACTTGCTCTATACAGCCAAGCAACGCGGCCGGAACTGCACGGTTGCGGATGAAGCACCGGCCGGCATCGCGCATGGCCCAGCCGCGTTTGGCGATAAGGTGAGCAGCCACGCGCATTGTGCTGAGACATAGAATCCGGCTTTTCTCCCATGCCTCCTGGCTCCGCCCCTTTTCGCCCCGCCCAAGTAGGCGACGCCGCCTATCTGGACGGCTTGCTGTATCTAGGATAAGACCCCAACACCCGGAACTCGCTGTTCTTCTCAAGAAATTCCGTCAGTTTCCCTTGCTTGGCATGTCCTGCGACTTCGATCAGATAGCGATGCGTGTCCAGGGTTTTCTTGCTGGGCCGTTCATATACGGTAAGCACTTGCACGCCTGCCCCGGTGAGCGCGGCCAACGAGGCGCCGAATTTGTCGTCGGAAGTGTCGAGGAGCAAGGAGGTCTTGTCGTTGCCGGTGGGCGCGGGCATGTCGCGGCCCAGGACCCACCAGCGGGTGACGTTGTGGGGGCCTTCTTCGATACCGTCCACCAGCGACACCAGGGAGTAGACGCTGGCGCCGACTTTGGGGCCGAAGGAGGCTTTGTCCAGGGTCAGGCTATTGGCGACGGTCTGGGCGGCGGCGCCGCCACTGGCGGCGTCGGTGCGGCGGACGTTGGGCATTTCGCGATCTACCCAGGGTTTGACTTCTTCGAAGGCGACGGGGTGGGCAAGGACTTCTTTGATGTCTTCACGCTTGGTGCCGGGCCTGGCCAGCAGGCTGTAGCCGAGCATCTTGGGATATTCGGCGACGATGGTGACGTTGGGCAGGTCGAGGACGGCGTCCAGGTACGGCGTGACGCCGACCACGGAAGTAGTGACAGGGACGCAGGCGCGTTCGACTTTGCCGTCGGTGTAGCTTTTGAAGAGTTCGTCCCGGGTGAGCGGCACCAGGTCCTTGTCGCCGTAGAGGTCGAGGCAGGCCTGGTGGGTCCAGGAGCCGGCGGGGCCCAGGTAGGCGATGGAACCGGCGGCGGCAGCGGGACTGGCGGAGAGGTTGAAGGTCAGCAGGCCTAAGACGGTGAGCGATGTAAGGGCTTTCATGTTCCGTTCCTGAAGGTCGTGGGCAGGTCCGGGAACATGATACCGAGAACGCCAGGAACGTAGGCCCCCATCCAGAGCCGCCTCAAGGATGCAGCTTAAGCCCCTTCACCGCCTTGTCGACCGCGTTTTTCGGCCCACGCACCGCGATACCGGCGACCTCGCCGATCTTCTTTGCGAACAGCGGGTCATCGTTCTTCCGGATATCGATTCGAACCAAAGGCATGTCGGCGCTCCTTGCGTTTCGTGGGAGAGGAAAAAGCGGCTTGCGTGCAGCTTAGATTACACCAATAATCTATTCTGAAAAAGCGGCTTGCAGGCGCATCAAGTTTCCCTCTCCCTCTTGTTGAAAGGACGCGGCACATGGAACACCCCGGAACCTCAAAGAAGCTGTTCCTCGACGATCTCGCCGTCGGCGACACGTTCACCAGCGCGACGCATCCGCTGGACGCGGACCAGGTCCGCCGTTTTGCCGCCGAGTTCGACCCCCAGCCCTTTCATCTGGATGAAGCGGCGGCGCGGGCCTCGCTGTTCCAGGGGCTGGCCGCCAGCGGCTGGCACACTGTGGCCATCACGATGCGGCTGTTGGTCGATAGCCTGCCGCTGGCCGACGGCGTAATAGGCGCGGGCGCCGAAATTAGCTGGGCGCGGCCGACGCGGCCGGGCGACCGGCTCAGTGTCAAGAGCACAATCCTGAGCATCACGCCGTCCCGCAGCAAACCGGATCGCGGCATCGTCGTGGTGGAGAGCATTACCTCGAACCAGAATGGCGATGAAGTGCAGAAGCTGACCAGCAAGATCGTCAGCTTTAGAAGGAGGTAGGCAGCATGGGCCGTTCATCCCAGGAAAAAGCGGGCGAGAATCGCCAGCGCATTTTGGATGCCGCCGCGCGCTTGTTCCGCACGCACGGCATCGATGGCGTGTCGATCGCGGACGTGATGCGCGACTGCGGTTTGACCGTGGGAGGCTTCTACAAGCATTTCACGTCCAAGGACGATCTCGCCGCGCAAGCGGTCTCGGGGGTGTTCGATCAGGCTACGGCTTCGTGGCAAAAGGTTTTCGACGGGGCCGATGAACGCGAGCAAAGCCGGGTCGGCACGTTGGTGCCCCAGTATCTGGGCAACCGGCGCGCCGAACGCCGCTGCCCTTTGCTGGCATTCGCGCCGCACGCGGCTCAAGGCCCCGCGGATAGCGACGCGGCGCTCGCCTACACAGCCGGCGCCGGCAGACTGTTCAATCAGTTCCTCGAGGATACGCGCGCCCGGGGCGGCGACGATGCGCAGGCCATGGTGTTGTTCGCTGCGATGGTGGGTTACCGCGTGCTGGAACAAGCCGCTGGCAAGACAGACTGGATGCGCGCGCTCGAGGCCGCGGTCAACGAGAAAGCGGCGTCATTCGATTCGGCCGCGCCGCCAGATCGGTAAACTCGTCCCAGGCGCCCCTGGGCTTTCTCCGCTTCCGTACATTGATATCGCAAGCACGCCCGAATCGCGTCAACGTCAAGGAGACGATCCATGCCAAAGTTTGTGACGATCGGATATGGAGACCAAGAGGGTTATGACCGCACCCCCGCGGCCATCCGAAACGCAGCCCATGCGCATGACGCAAAACTGCAAAATGACGGAGTATTGATGGGTATTGCGGGCAAACCAGTACAAGTGCGCAACCACGACGCGGTACGGGTCGAAACGACGAACGGACCATTCATGAAGTCGCCGTTGCCGATAGCGGGTTTTGCCATTATCGAAGCGGCGGATATGGCCGAGGCGATAGATATGGTGTCGCGAACGCCCTGCGCTGTCGCGCATGGCGTCGTTGAGGTTTGGCCGCTATTCACAAATGCCGATGGCTGCAAACCATAGCCTGCCCGGTAAGTTCGCCAATTAACGCGGCCAGCCCCTCGGCGCTCCCTTGATCCAGCCATTCTGTCCGAACCATGCGAAAGCCCATCGCCAGGCTGAATTGCCAATCCAGTTCCAGGATCCGGTAATCGCGGCCATTTTCCGCGCAATGCCATTGCGCGGCGGGATCCTCGTAGGCTGCGCCGATGAAGTCGACATGCGAATCGAACGGCGGCATGGATTCCAGCAGCGCGTCTGAACCCGGCAGGCTGGGCTCGGAGAGGTTCTCCCCTACCGCCACGTTCGGCTCCGGGCCGTCGTAGGCCAGCAGCATCAGCGGAAAATGCTTGGGGTTCGCGTCGTAGCTGGCTCGGGTGTCGTCGGTCAGATAGGGGCGTGCCGCCGGGCCCAGGCAGTATTGCGGGCTGTTCCAGTCGCTGCCCTCATTGTCGGCATACAGGTCCCCTGGCGTGATGCCATGTTCGGCCAGCAGCGCCAGGGCTTCATCCATAGTGTCGTTGTGGCGTATCGGTATGTCCGCCGGCAGATACCCCGCCCGCACGTACATGGCGATCACGTCTCCCGTCGTGCGCAGGCCTTCTTGGTACTGGTGCGACCCTTCGTTCAGGCTGGCCAGGCCGAAGCTCAGGTTCAACAGGGCGCGATACGGAATGCCGTCGCCGCGCGGTTCAAGCACGTATCCACCTTCCAGCAGCCTGGCTTGCAGCGCACGCCAATCGGGCGGCGGCAAGTGCATATCGCGCGGACATAGGAATTGGTGGTGTTCGGACATTAACGGGGCTCGCTCTGCTGAGGTGGTTGGGGCCGGCCGGGCCGCGTAGGCAGTTTCCGTTCAAATACGGCTTCAAACTACACATTCAGCCATCCTAAATTGTAGTTTGACGTCTTATTTCTCAGGTTTCTATTCCGGAACCGCCACTTCGGTTGAAACTGCAGATAACAGCAGCGGAGCCTTCCACAGCGCTAATCCGGCTTATCGGTCGAAGTGACCCTTCGGCATAGTGTGGCTCCCTCCGATCCCACTTAAGAACTAAGTCATGATCTTGGCTTCAACCCCGGCATGCTCTCTCAGCAAATACAACAATCCCCCGCCATCAATCAGTTCAATCGGCTTATCCTGCGAGAACTTATAAGCATCAACACCGTACCCACTAGTACAAACTAGAATCCCCTTACTCGCCCCTTCGTTCATCATCGTTCCATACAAGTCTCGAACCGCGCTTACTCCAACCGTGTCGCGATAGCGCTTTGCTTGAATAACGACCTTACCGCCAAGGATAGGCCGTGTATCAAACGCAATGGCATCTACTCCTCCATCCCGTGAAGCTCTCGTTAGCTTTGTATCCAGGCCCATGCTGCTGAACAAATTGGATACCAACACTTCGAAGTCGCCGGGCGTCAGATCCAGCAGATTTGGCCGGGACTCCAGCTCGTTCAGCAAATTCCCCTGTTCGATAAAGCGCTTATCGACCATGTTGAATTCGACAATCGGTTTGATAGCCTGCAACTCATCAGGTCTGTTGGAAACCTGAGCGCCCAAGTTGCGCAAGCATGCGATCTTGTCGACACGGTCCAGACGTAGCGCCTGGAACTCGGATTTTTCGGCTCTTACCGATACGACCGGGACACGGATCTCACGTCCACTCGAAGGATCTGTCGTATCGACTATGCCGTTGAACGTAACGAGAGCCAGGGCATCGGCTTGGTCAGCTTCAAACAACTCATGCAAGGTTCGAAGCGATATTGCAGCCACGATGTCTTGATAGAGACGTTTGATATCGACAGGCTTCCGGGCTTTTGCGTCGATCTGATCTCGAGTCTTGACGTATCGATACTCCAGGTCAGTAGGAATCACACAAACCTGAGGCAGCTCGTACTCCACGACAAGTTCCTTCGCTACCTCGTTGTAGGCAATGCGAAATTTCTGTGAGAAGCCTTCTTCTGGATACTCAGACCGGATGAGCACCATCTCGTTATATGCAACGACTGCGTCAGCCTCGTTGGCCAAGTACGTCGCTTGGAACTCGTCAACCTCGGCATTGCGACGCGCCACCTCGGCGTCGTACTGGGCCTTCCTTTGTTGGTACTGATCCTGGAAAAGAGCGATCTGTGCCTGCTTCTCTTCCTCGTGCAGACGAAAGACCTCGAGGCTTTGCTGATTCTGGATCTTCGCTTTCTCTAACGCCGCCTGATGCCTTTTGCCTGCGCCCGGAATCAACCGTCTCATTCCCGAAGGTTTGGGAACCTGAATCAGTGCGGGAGGATCGCTCGGACGAAGCTCTGGTGCGATTTCGAAGGGTTCAAATGCTTCAAAATGCCGCAAGCTATCGAAGTCGATCGCATCATCGTGGCGGAGCGTGTGCGCAAGAATGTCTTGCAACTCCTCGATTTTCTCGTTCAATTCTGCATTGAGATCATCGACTTCAGTTTGGCGATCCAGAAGATATTGCGCCTTGAGCGCCTTCTCGGCCTCGCGATTTTCGCGCGCTCGCTGCGTCGCACGCCTTCGGCGGTCTCGTTCGCTCTGCCTGGCATATGCCAACTGCGTTCTGGCTGCTCGTTGGCGCTCTCGCTCGGACGCCGCCGCCGCTCTAGCCGCAGCCTTAATGAATGCCCCGAAACCACTACGGCGTGCCATGCTGTCCTCACTTGCTAAAGGCGATACTGAATTGCCCAGTTCAAAGCGATCGCGAACACACAGATTCGTGACGAATACGAACAAATATTACCTGAACTTTACTTGAGAGATTCGCTAAGGACGAGTTGTCCGAAATAGCGGTGCCGGCCCCCAATCATCGGCAAAGAGCGGAAGAAGACTTTTCTGCTTGGGCGGCTTAACGAAAAACTGCGGGCGGTATGTCCGCCTGCCGCTAAACTCCCCCGCATGCGCAACCGCCCCGACCCGTTCGCCCCGCCCAGGAAGCAGCCCTCCCCGCGCCCGAACTCGCTCATCTGGATTCTTGAGCCTCTGGAGCGGGATGCCGCCTACACGCACCGAAAAATGTTCGGCTGCGATGCCGCCTACCTGGACGAATCGCTGTACCTGGTCGTCGCCGACCGTGACGATCCCTGGAACGGCGTATTGGTATGCACCTCGAAGGAGCGGCACGCGGCGCTGCTGTCCGAGATTCCCAATCTGCTGCCCCATCCCGTGCTGGGAAAATGGCTGTATCTGCCTCAGGGCGATGAAGCCTTCGAGCCCACTGCGGAAAAGCTCGCCGCGCTTGCGCTGGCGCGCGACCCGCGTGTGGGCGTAATACCCAGGCCGAAATCGCCGCGCCGCAAGACCTGGCGGCCCTAGGGGTTGTCCAGCGCCGGGCCGCGCCAGCAGGCTGTAGCCCAGCAGCTAGGAATACCCGGCGACGATGGTCACCTGGGGCAGGTCGAGCGCGGCGTCCAGGTAAGGCGTCACGCCCACCACGGACGGTCAGCCCGCCGCCACCCGCAGGGCCGCCGCGCCCGCGGCGACCAGCCGGTTGCCGCCCAGCGCCTTGGCGCGGTAGAGCGCCCGGTCCGCGGCCGCCAGCGCCTCGGCCAGCGGCGGCGCGTCCTGTTCGTATTGCGCCAGCCCGATGCTGACGGTGGCGGCGATCCCGATGTCGTCGACCCGATTGGATATCGTCTCGGCAAAGCGCCGCACGATGGATTCGCCCAGCGCCGGGGCGCGGTGGGCGGCGTCGCCCGACAGCAGCGCGGCGAATTCCTCCCCGCCGATGCGGGCCAGGATCGCGTCTTCCCCCAGCATGCCGCGGGCCGTTTCCGCGAAGGATTGCAGCACCTGGTCGCCCTTCTGGTGGCCGTAGCGGTCGTTGACGGCCTTGAACTGGTCGAGGTCGAACGCCAGCACGGCCACCGGCACCCGCCCTTTGCCGTCTTCGATGAGGCGCGCGCCCTGCTCGAAGAACCAGCGGCGGTTGCCCAGCCGGGTCAGGTAGTCCGTCTGGGATTCCCGGACGAGTTCGCCGTGGGTTTCCTCGCGGACGAGCTTGATCAGGGTCATGGGCAGCAGGATGGAATACAGCACGCCCTCGTACATGGTGAGGGTGCTGGCGGCCAGTTGCACGCCGGGCCCGTGCCTGGCCACCCACCAGGGCAGGATGAACGCCCGGGCGATATAGATCAGCGCGTGGATACCCGTAACCGCGGCGGCGATGCGCAGCGGCTTCAGCGCTTTCAACGCGTCGCAACGCAGCAGTTGCCAGGTCGTCGCCGCGCTCACGAGCGCGATGGGAAACGCGCTGACGTACTTCCAGAGGAAGTCTTCCCCTTCCGCGCCCGCCGCCGCCCACACCAGCGCCATGGCGATGAGCAGCGCGAACGACGCAGCGCGGTAGCGCTTGCCGCGCAATGAGGCGGCGCCGTTCATGACCAGCAGGTAGCCGCCGAGGACGATGAGATTGGCGGCGGCGGAGCCGAGCCCGCCGGGCGCCTGGCCGCGGAACAGCGCCGCCGTGCAGCCCAGCGCCAGCGTGGCGAACCCCGCCGCCAGGATCCGCAGCGACCCGCTGCGCTTGGGATGGGCCCGATGCTCCCAGAACGTCAGGCCCGCCGTGGCGAGCAGCGTTCCGATGATGATGAAGTAAAGGGTGAGGAGATCGACGTACATCGGGAACGTAGGGTATGGCGCCGGCGCGTCGCGGCGGCCAGCCGGAATTTTACGTTGGAAACCCCGCGGAAAGACGTAACCGACCCCCGGAGATCCCCCAGCCGAACGGCGTTTGGCCAGGCCTGGCAAGGCTTGGACGCCGGCCGGCCTGGCGCGCGTGCGTGGCAAATTTGCCACTCATCTACAATCCTTGGCCATGCCGGCCGTGGACGCGGCCGGGCGGTAGCTCACAGGTAGTAATGACGCGCGCGAAGAAATCCCCCGCCAAGAAAAGAAGTTCCCCCAGCAGATCCCCGGCCCGGGCCAGCGCCCGTTCCGGCGGCCGTTTCCCCCGGTTCCTGAAAGCCCTGCTGTTCTCGTCCCTGGCGAGTTTCGGCGCCGCCACTTATGTGTTGAATCCACAATGGCGGATCCCGGCGCCGGTGCAGGAGGCGCTGGGCCACCTGGGATGGCCGCAGCCCCGGCCCCAGGCGCGGGAACCTGCGCGGGAACCGACGCGTCCGCGCGAACAGGCGCCCCCCGCGGCGGTGCCGACCGCGGCGCCCGCCGGCGCGCCCGCCCAAACGATGTTCGCGGAATGCCGGCAGTTCTTTCCGCACTCGCGCCCGCCGGAGGTGCCGGGCAGCCAGAAGCTGCGCGAGGTGTGCTTTTCCGCCTTCGCCATCCTGCACAACGGCCAGACGAAAACGCCGGTTTTCGTGGCGGAACGCCTGAACCGCCAGATGCTGACTCAGGCCCAGGGGCTGCGCCGGACGGACAAGTTCTACGCCGAAGCGCGGCTGCCGCGCGCGGAACGGGCCGAACTGGACGATTACCGGGGATCGGGCTTTTCGCGCGGGCACATGGCACCGGCCGGGGACATGTCCACGCCCGAGGCGATGGCGCAGAGCTTTTCGCTGGCCAACATGGTGCCGCAGGACCAGATCCACAACGGCGGCGCGTGGAGCAGCATCGAGCAGGACACCCGCAAGTACGTCATGCGCGCCGCCGGCGACGTGTACGTCTTCACGGGCCCGGTCTATGCCGACAAGCCGAAGACCATCGGCGCCGGCGTGGCCGTGCCCAGCTATGTTTACAAGGTCGTGTACGACGCTACCTCGGGCCGCTCCTGGGTGCACTGGCAGGCGAACGCCGCCAGCACCAAGGCCGGGCCGCCGATCAGCTATGAAGAGTTCGTGCGGCGCACGGGATTGAAACTGCTGCCGGCCGGAGGTTGAAACCCGGCGCAAAAAACTAGCGCGTTACCCGCGCCGCGCCGCCTCGATCGTCGCGATGTCGATCTTCCCCATGGTCATCATCGCCTCGAAGGCGCGCTTGGCCGCCGCGGGATCCGGATCGGAGATCGCTTCGATCAGCACCCGCGGCGTGATCTGCCAGGACAGGCCCCACTTGTCCCGGCACCAGCCGCACTCGCTCTCCTGCCCGCCGTTGCCGACGATGGCGTTCCACAGGCGGTCGGTCTCGGCCTGGTCTTCGGTGGACACCTGAAAGGAAAAGGCTTCGCTGTGCTTGAACGCGGTGCCGCCGTTCAAGCCCACGCAGGGAATGCCGATCACGGTGAACTCCACCGTCAGCACGTCCCCCTGCTTGCCCGAGGGGTAGTCGCCAGGCGCGCGCAATATCTTGCCCACCGCGCTGTCCGGAAACGTCAGGGCGTAGAACTGCGCGGCGTCCAGGGCGTCGCGGTCGTACCAGAGGCAAATCGTATTCTTGCTGGCCATCCTGGTTCTCCTGTCGATGACGAGTCGGCGCCGCGGCGCCCGGCCGGCGGGCGCACGCGGCGTTGAGGGATACCGGTAAGGGGAGAATAGCCCCAGGCTCCGCGCACGCGGGTTACGAAGCTTTGGGAAATGCGGCCGGAGCCTCCGTCTAGGGGTATTCCCGATCCCATATTGTGGCGAAAGTGAAATCTGCTTAATATTTTTGAAGTGAGAGTGAAATACAAACCAGGTTTTCATGAAAATCGATAAGCCCGAAGACAGCCCGGCCGCCGCCGACGAACACGACAAGGCGCTGGGCGAGCGCCTGCGCGCCGCGCGCCTTTCGCAAGGCCTGAAGCTGAAGGACGTGGCCGAACGCACCGAGATGTCCATCGCGCTGATCAGCCAGGTCGAGCGCGGCATCAGCTCTCCTTCCATGCGCAGCCTGCGGGCGATCTGCCACGCCCTGGGCGTCGACGGAGCCAGCCTGCTGGCCCCCGCCCCCAGCGGTCCGGCCAACGACGACCAGAACGAATTCACGGTCCGGATGTCCGCGCGCAAGCCGCTGAAGCTGGGCAACAACGGCGTGACCAAGTACCGCATCACGCCCAGTAGCTGCGCCGCGCTGGAAGGCTTCCTGATGGAGCTGGAACCGGGCGCCGCCTCGGACCCCGGCTTCCTGGTGCAGGCCAGCGACAAGATCGGCTACGTGCTCACCGGCAAGCTCCAGATCTTCGTCGACGACAAATCCTTTCTGCTGGAAGCCGGCGACAGCTACGGTTTTTCCGGCAGCCACCCCTACCGGTGGCAGAACGGTTGGGACCAGAAGACCGTCTTCCTGGTCGTCAACAGCACCCATTTCTACGTCTGACCCCCTCTTCATTTCTTCACCCGCGTTCCAGCACATGACAGGCCGGCAAACGGCCCTGCAAGGGAAAACACCGCAATGAATTCGTCTTCAGCATCGATCGGCGTGCGCCCGGCGCGCGTCCCCGCGCGCAAAGGCAAGCTGCGCGACATCGTGGCCGCCAACATCGGCGCCTTCTTCGAGTGGTACGACCTGCTGGTCTACGCGCTGTTCGCGCTGCCGATCTCGCGGCTGTTCTTCCCGTCCGACGATCCGCAGACCGCGCTGCTGTTCAGCTTCCTCACCTTCGCCAGTTCCTACCTGATCCGCCCGGTGGGCGCCGTGCTGCTGGGCATCTACGCCGACAAGAAAGGGCGCAAGGCCGCCCTGTCGCTGACCGCCACGCTGATGCTGATCGGCACCGCGCTGATGGCGCTCATCCCCACCTACGCCACCATCGGCGCCCTGGCGCCGGTGGCCCTGGTGGCCGGCCGCCTGCTGCAGGGCTTTTCCGCCGGCGGCGAGTTCGGCACGGCGAACTCCTACCTGACGGAACAGAATCCCAAGCTGAAGGCGTTCCTGGCCAGCCTGCAGTTCTCGACCACCGGCCTGGCCCTGGTCGTGTCCGCGCTGTTCGCCTACTTCATCAACCATTACCTGACCGAAGCGCAGATCGATAGCTGGGGCTGGCGCCTGCCCTTCGTCTTCGGCTGCCTGATCGGCCCGGTCGCCCTCTACATTCGTTTCAAGATCAATGAAACGCCCGAGTTCGACGGCGAAAAGGCGCAGCGCGCCGCGCCCCTGCGCGAGACCTTCCGCCTGCACAAGCGCTACCTGCTTCTGGGCGCGCTGATCGTGGCCGCCGGCAACGTGGCCAGCTACCTCAACATCTACATGCCGACCTTCGCGATCAACAACCTCGGCATCTCGAAGGACGACGCGTTCGTCGCGTCGATCTGCAGCGGCCTGGTGTGCACCTTCCTGCCCATGCTGGGCGGGCTGGCCGCCGACCGCTACGGCGCGGTCAAGACCATGGCCAGCGCGCTGGTGCTGGGGCTGATCATCATCGTGCCCAGTTTCAAGGTGCTGACGGGCACGCCGTCGTTCGGGTCGCTGGTGCTGTTCCAGTGCCTGATGTCGCTGGTGTTCTACAGCTTCTATTTCGCGCCGGTCGGCTCGCTCCTGGCGCAATTGTTCCCCACCTCGTGCCGCACCACCGGCGTGTCGATCGCCTACGTTGCCTCGCAGACCTTCTTCGGCGGCATCACCCCGGTGGTCGTGGGCTTCCTGGTGACGCGCACCGGCACGATCATGTCGCCCGCCTACTACCTGATCGCGATCGGGCTCGTCGCCATCGTGGCGCTGGCCAGCGTGCGCGCCAAGGTCCGCTGAACTTCCGCCAACCCCTTTCGAACGCATTCCGGCTCATGGACACCCGCATTCCCTCCCAAGTCGACGTCGCCGTCATCGGCGGCGGCATCATCGGCATCAGCACCGCCCTGGCCCTGGCACGCGCGGGCCTGCGCGTCGCCGTCTTCGAAAAAGGCGCCATCGCCGGAGAACAGTCCTCGCGCAACTGGGGCTGGATCCGCTCGGTGGGGCGCGATCACCGCGAACTGCCGCTGGCGCTGCGCGCCAACGCCCTGTGGCGCGAATTGCAGCAGCAGGCCGACGTGGGCTACCGGCAGCGCGGCCTCGCCTACCTGGGCGGCAGCCCCGCCGACATGCAGGGCCATGCCAAATGGCTGGAATCCGCGCGTCCCTACTCGGTGCCCGCCCGGCTGGTGGACGCGGCGGACCTGCCCGCCCTGCTCGGCGCGCAGAGCGCGCGCAACTGGGCCGGGGCGCTCTACAACCCCGAGGACGGCGTGGCCGAACCGCAACTGGCCACGGCGGCGATCGCCGGGCTGGCGCGGGCGGCGGGCTGCCAGATATTCGAAGGCTGCGCCGTGCGCGGCCTGGACCTGGCGGCGGGCAAGGTCCGCGGCGTCGTCACCGAACGCGGCACAGTCGGAGCGGAGGCCGCGGTGCTGGCGGGCGGCGCCTGGTCGCGGCTGTTCTGCGGCAATAGCGGCGTGTCGTTCCCGCAGCTCAAGGTGCATGCGTCGGTGCTGCGCACCACGCCGCTGGAGACCGGCATGGACCTGGCCATCAACGGCGGCGATTTCACCTGCCGCAAGCGCGCCGACGGCGGCTATACGGTCTCGCAGTTGGGGGCTTCCACGGCCGACCTGACGCCCGACAGCATCCGGCTGATGCGCCAGTTCCTGCCGGCCTGGATGGCCGAGCGCAAGTACCTGAAGCTGCGCGTGGGCCGGCGCTTCCTCGACGAACTGAGGATGCCGCGGCGTTTCGCGCTGGACGCGCCCACGCCGTTCGAACAACACCGCATCCTCGACCCGCAACCCGGCATGGCGGCCATTTCGGTTGCCCTGGAAAAGCTCAAGGCGGCCTTCCCCGCCTTCGCGCCGGCCCGCGTGGCCGCCGCCTGGGCCGGCATGATCGACGTCACGCCCGACGCCCTGCCCGTGATGTCCGCGGTCGACGCGGTGCCGGGGTTCTTCCTGGCTTCCGGATTCTCGGGCCACGGTTTCGGCATCGGCCCCGCCGCCGGCGAATTGATGAGCGAACTGGTCCAGGGCAAGACGCCCACCGTGGACCCCGCGGCCTTCCGGCTGTCGCGTTTCGCGTAGCCCCCCCATTTTTGCCCTAGCTCCATGGAGAGAACGCAGTGCCTGACAACAACGCGCGACTGATCCGCTTCAACGGCGGCCCGATGGTCGATCCCGTTCCCGGCAAACCCAAGCAGCCGCTCACCGGCGACGCCTCCTTCCTCAGCGTCAAGGCCTTCGACCACGCGCAGGCGCGCGCCGGCGTGTGGGAAAGCACCGCGGGCACGTTCCAGGCCAACAACGCCGGGTATATCGAGTTCGGCTACATCGTCGAAGGCAGTTGCCGCCTGGTCGATCCGGACGGCACCGTGCACGCGCTGGCCGTGGGCGATGCGTTCGTCATGCCCGAGGGATACACGGGCCGCTGGGAAGTGGATCAGGCCGTCAAGAAGATCTATTTCATCAGCGTGACGCAATAGCGGTTAACGGCAAGGCCGGGCCATGCGCGCAGCGGATCGACGCGCCCGTGGCCTGCGCACAGCCGCTCCGGACGGCGACCGCCACGCCGCTGTCAGGACGGTTCTGCCGCCGGGCAGCCGTGAGCAGCGCCCTCCTCTATCAGCCGTTCGATCGCATCGTCGCCATACCCGATCTCCACCAGGATCTCCTCGGTATGCTGGCCCAGCCTTGGCGCCGGCAGCCAATCCTTGCGCATGCCGGCAGACATGCTATTGGCGGGCTGGATCTCCAGAATGGTGCCTTCCGTGGGATGCTCCCGCTCCTGGAACAATCCCGCGTCCCGCAGGTGCGGATCATCGAACAGCATCTCCAGGGTGTTGTATGGCGCCGCAGGCACGTCGGCCACGCGGAAAATCTCCATCCATTCGGTGGTAGACCGGCGCGCAATGGCCTCGCCGCGTATCCGGAAATACTCGCGCACATGCTTGAAGCGCGCCGCCACCGACCGGAAACGCGGGTCCGATTTCAACTCTGGCATGCCAATCGCATCGAACAGCGCGTGGGCCTGTCCGTCCGTGTTGGCCGAGATGCAGATGTACCCGTCCAGCGTGCGGATGGGCCGGTTATCCGAGTCCAGCACCCGCGGGTCGCCCGTCTCGCCCAGCGGCGGCACGAAGCTGCGTTGGTACATATGCTCGGTCATCACCTGGGTCACCATATTTTCGTACATCGGAACCTCGATTCGCTGCCCTTCCCCGGTGCGCGCCTTGTGATAAAGCGCCATGGCGATCAGTTGAACAGCGATCAGGCCCGCCGTTCTGTCGGCCAGGACATAAGGCACATAGGCCGGCGCGCCCGTCATTCTGCGGTTCAGATCGGCCACGCCGCTGACGCCCTGGATGATGGAGTCGTACGCTGGCATGTCACGGTAACGGCCTTGCTGGCCAAAGCCGAACATCCCGCAGTAGATGATGTCGGGTTTGATGCGGCGAACCGTGTCGTAATCGAGGCCGAGGCGACTCATGGAAGCCGGCCGCACATTCCACAGCAGCACGTCGGCGCTCTCGATCAGTTTTCCAAGCGCCGCATGCCCGGCCGGCCGTTTCAGGTCCAGGCAGATGGCGCGCTTGTTGCGGTTCAGGTGCAGGTACTTGGGCGACATCCCAGGATTGCGGCCCTTTCCCGCCAAATAGCGCCCGATGTCGCCCGCCGGCCCTTCCACTTTGATGACATCCGCACCGTGATCAGCAAGGATCTGCGTGGCCAGCGGACCCACAACCACCGATGTCAGATCGACGATCCGCACGCCCTCCAGACAGCCACCGCTCATGCCGGCACCTCCGTTACCTGGACCTCGACGGCGATCTCGCCACTGTCGTCGCGCGCCAGCAACCAGCGCTGTTCGCCGCGGCTGACGGCATGCAGGCTGATCGCCCGACCGGCGAAGAGCGGCTTACAGTTGCGCGAGGCCGACGCGCCCAGTCGCCATCCCAGCCGCGCGGCATAGTCCCAGAGCAGAAGCAGCGTCAGCCCGCCGTTGACCACCAGGCCCGGGTAATGCTCGGTGCCCGTGGCATAGTCGCGGTCGTAATGGATGCGGTGAGCATTGAACGTGATAGCCGAGTAGCGGAACAACATGACTGGATCCGGCGACAGCGTAATCACCGGGGCCAGGGCCCGCTCTGGCGGCGGCGCGGGGCGCCCGGCGGCAGGCTGACTTGCCGCGTCCGGTGCTTCGCGGTAGACGATGTCCTGCTCTTCGATGACAGCCACTCCCTCCGAACCGCTGATTTCGTGGCGCACCGTGACAAAGCACATCTGCCCGGAACGGCCGGTCTTGGGTGTGATGGCAATGACCTCCGACGATTTTCCGACGGCGTCGCCGATGCGCAAGGGCCGCAAGAACTGCACGCGGCGGCCGGCGAACATACGGCGCGGCAGCGGCACGGGCGGCAGGAAATCGCCCTTGACCGGATGCCCGTCCGCGCCGATCTGCCGCTGCGGGACGGTTTCGCCGAACAGCATCGGATACCAGTGGGCTGGCAAGATCTGTCCGGTCCGGGTGTCGGTATCGCAATCGAGCAGCGCGGCCATGCGCGCGGCCAGCACGGCCGGCACATCGGCTTGCCGAGTCTCTCGCCTACCGATCCAGGCCTGCAAGGCGCTCAGGTCGGTCATGACGACACCCGCATGACGACAGTCTTGATCTGGGTGTAGTGATGCAGGGCTTCGGCCCCCTTCTCGCGCCCATAGCCCGAATTCTTGAAGCCGCCGAAAGGCGCGTCGACGCCGCCGCCATGGTAGTTGTTTACATAGACCTGGCCGGCTTCGAGCGCGCCTGCCATGCGCAGCGCTCGGTTGACGTCGCGCGTCCAGACGGCCGCCGCGAGCCCGTATTCGGTACCGTTGGCGATCTCGACCGCCTCGGCTTCGTCGTCAAAGGCAATCACGCTGAGCACCGGCCCGAATATCTCTTCGCGCGCCACGCGCATATCCGGCCTCACCTCGATCAGCACGGTGGGCGCAATGAACCACCCCTTGGGGCCGGCGCCTTCCGGCCGGCCACCGCCGCAGGCGATACGGGCGCCTTCGTCGCGCGCGATATCCAGATAAGACAGGACGCGCCCGTACTGGTCGCGCGTGGTCAGCGGCCCCATCGTGGCGCCGTAGCGCGTATCGCCGACCTTCTCCTGAGCGGCCAATTCCGCCAGTCCGGCGACGAAGCGGTCATGGATGCCCCGCTGGACCAGCAAACGGGATCCTGCCGAGCAGATCTGTCCGGCGTTGCCCATGATGGCGCCATAGGCGGCGGGAATCGCGGCCTCCAGATCGGCATCGTCGAACACCACATTGGCCGACTTTCCGCCTAGTTCCAGGCTCAGGGGAATGATGCGCTCCGCCGCCATGGCGCCGACCTGCCTGCCGCCGCGCACTGAACCGGTAAACGTCACCTTGCGCACCAGCGGATGCGCCACCAGCGCCGCGCCGGCCTCGGCCCCGAAACCCGGCACCACGTTCAACACGCCCGGAGGCAGGCCGGCCTCGCTGGCGATACGCGCCAGTTCCAGGCAGGAGAACGGCGTCTCCTCCGAGGGCTTGACCACGGTCGTGTTGCCCGCGATCAAGGCAGGGGCAATGCCGCGCGACGCCTGCTGCAACGGCGAATTCCAAGGGACGATATTGCCGCAGACGCCGTAGGGTTCGCGCACGGTATAGGTGTGCGAACCGGGATCGCCGACCAGCGTTTCCCCACCCAAGGAATGTGCCAGGTCCGCGTAGTAGTCGAAGTAGCGGGCTGTAACGACGACGTCATTGCGCGAACGCGCCAGGGCCTTGCCGGTCTCGCGCGCCTGCAGCGCCGCCAGCGACTCTGTCTCCGCGCGAATCGCGGCCGCCACTTGCCGCATGATTTCGGCACGGCGAGTCACGCCCAGCGCCCTCCAGGACGGGAACGCCGCCTGCGAGTCGCGCACGGCCGCGTCGATATCGGCCGCGGAGCCCCGGGCCACCGAAGTCAGATTTTCTTCGGTTGCGGGATCGGTCTTGTCGAAATACCGGCCGTCGGATGGCGCCCGCCACTGGCCATGAATAAAGTGTTGGTATTGCTGCTTCATCTTTGTCTCGCCTCTCAGTTCATCGTCATGCCGCCGTCGACCGTGATGTTCTGCCCGGTCATCATGCCCGCGCGGGGACTCAGCAGGTAGGAAACGGCGCCCGCCACATCGCCGGGCTGCAGGTCGCGGTGCAAGGCCCGCGCCTCGCGCGCGCCGGCGCGCTGGGCCTCGCGCTGCCCCGCCTCGCTCATGACTCCGTCGCTCAATGTGAAGCCCGGAGAAACAGTGTTGACCCGGATGCCGGACTCGCCCAGTTCGCGCGCCAGCACGCGGGTCATGGCAAGCACCGCGCCCTTGCTGGCCACGTACTGCAACAGCAGGGGGTTGCCCTTGGCAACGGAGGCCGAGGCAATGTTGACGATGGCCCCTGTTCCTGCCTTGCGCATCGCCGGCGACACCAGACGGCAGCAATGCCATACGCCCTCTACATTGACCTCGAACACGCGCCGCCACTCTTCCGGGCTGATCTCCTCGAACGGCTTTTTCTTCAAGGAGGTATAGATGCCGGCGTTGTTCACCAGGCCATCGATGCGGCCGTGAATGGAGAGTGCCAGATCGACCATGGACTGGACCTGCGCCGGATCGCTGACATCGACGTCGCACCCATGCGCCTTGCTGCCCAAGGAGCGCGCCGCCTCCGCCGCGCCCCGCAGGTCGGCGATCAGAACATCGAAACCATCCTCGATCAACTGGCTGGCAATAGCCTTGCCGATGCCCTGGGCCGCTCCGGTCACCACCGCCAGGCGCGGGCCCTGTTGCGTACTGCTTTGCATTGTCTTCCTTCCTCTCTCTATGTTTAGTTCAGCGTGGCACCCGAGTCCTGCGCGATGCGGCCCCAGCGCTCCTTTTCCGTCACCACGAACCGGGCGAAGTCCTCCGGCGAGCTGATGACCGGTTCAGCCCCGATCGCGTTGAGTTTTTCCCTGATCTCGGGCGTATGGAACTTGGCGTTCAGAGCCTGTTCGATCTGCTTGACCAGCGGGGCCGGCATACCCTTTGGCGCCCACAGGCCGTACCAATTCGTCAGCGCATATGACGGCAACGCGGCCTCTTTCATCGTCGGCACGTCTGGCAGCATGGAAGACCGCTCGGGCGTCGTCACGGCAAGCGCCTTGAGTTTCCCGGCCTTGACGTAGGCAAGCGATGACGTCATGGAGTCGAACATCATTTGCACCTGCCCGCCCATCAAGTCGGTCAGGGCCGGCGCGCTTCCCTTGTAGGGCACGTGCAGGATGTCCACGCCCGCCTCCTTCTTGAACAGCTCGGCGGCCAGATGCGGAGCGCCGCCATTGCCGGCCGAGGCGAACGCCACTTTGCCGGGATGGTCCTTGATGTACTGGATCAGCTCGGGCACATTGTTCACCGGCAGGGAAACGGGCACCAGCAGGGCCAAGGGCACCTGAACCAGTTGCGTCACGGGGGTAAAACTGTCGATGACGTCGAAGCTCACCTGCTTGAAGATCGCGGGATAGATAACGTGGGCCGAAGCATTGACCAGCAGCGTCGCGCCGTCCGGACGAGCGCGCGCAACCATGTCGGCCCCGACCATTCCCCCCGCGCCGGATTTGTTCTCGACCACCACCGATACGCCCAGCGAGCGGCCCAGTTCGTCGGCCGCCAGGCGTGCGGCGATATCCGTCGGACCGCCGGGCGGGTAGGGAACGATCATGCGCACCGGATTGGCCGGGTACTGGCCGGCCCAGGCCGCCGACGCGGCGAAGAAGAGGATGCCCGCGCAGGCTCTGCGAAGGCGGCGCATGTCGGCATTGAAGTATTGGCTCATGTTGTCTCCTGACCCATTTCATCGTTGGAATGGAAAAGGAGTGTAGGCAGCGCTACTGCCTGAGTAAAATGCATTCGATTCGCCTTTTTATGCATTTCATACATAAATTTAGCAAGAGGCTCCTGTGCACAATTTCGACATCCTGGGGCTTGAGGCTTTTGTCGCCATCGCGGACCTGGGCAGCTTTACGCGCGCCGCCGAATACCTCCATATCTCGCAGACCGCGCTCAGCCGGCGCCTGTCCAAGCTCGAAGCCGCCGTTGGCGGCATGTTGATCGCGCGCAGCACGCGCAGCCTGCAGCTCACCCAACCGGGAACCCTCTTCCTGCCCCGCGCCCGCAGGCTGGTGCGGGAACTCTCGGCCGCCATGCAGGAATTGAAGGACAGCACCATGCATGGCTATGGGCAGGTCGTTTTCGGCTGCCTGCCCACAATCACCGCCAACCTGCTGTCGCCGGTGATCGCGGAATATGGGCGCGCCTTCCCGCGCAACCGGCTCCAGATCCTGGACCGTTCGGCCACCGAGATCCGCGAGGCCGTGCAACGCGGCGACGCGGAGTTCGGGATATCCGTATTGCCCAAGGATACGGACGGCCTGATCCGCCATCCTCTCTTTGCCGACCCCATGGTTCTGGCTTGCCCCGTCCAGCATGCTTTCGCGCGCCGCAAAACGGTGTCATGGAGCGAACTGAGCAACCAGAGCCTGATCGGCATAGGCGCGCTGAGCGGGCTGCGCGTGCAGATCGAAATGGTGGCCAAGCAGCATGCCTTCGATATCCGGCACGCCTATGAGGTACAGCACCTGGCTACTGCGGTGGGCCTGGCGGCGGGCGGCGCGGGAATTGCCGTGTTGCCTCGGGGCGCGTGTTCGGGCCTGGGCGCCAGCGGGCTGAAGCTAATACCATTGGTCAAACCACGCGTCGAACGCATCATCGAGGTCTTCGTGCGCGAAGGACACACCCTCTCCCCGGCCGCAAAGCCGCTGTTCCAATTGCTCAAGCAGCGGCTGGCCGTCCCCGCGGCGTGACCTGCCCCCCCCTCCATGCATACCATCGCCATCGTCGCCTTCGAGGACATCAGCCTTTTCACCTGTCCTGGGGTGGCGATTTCGCGAGACGCTTTCCACAGGTCAGGCTGGACCGCAAGTCCCTGTATCTGGACGACGGCGAGGTCCTCACGTCGACCAGCAGCACGCCAGGTGTATTCCCCAGCCCGCCGGCGCTGGCCGGCCGCGCACGTCGCAAAAGCTCGCCCTCTGACACGATTGGAAATTCCTCCGGAATTGGGGGCAGCACGCCGACGCTACAATTCCCGCCACCGCTTTCCAACCGCAGCGTCCTTCTTCATGTCCAACCTCATCGTCCACGGCGGCACGCCCCTGCGCGGCCGCGTCATTCCTTCGGCCAACAAGAACGCGGTGCTGCCCGTGCTGTGCGCCACCCTGTTGACCGACCAGCCGCTGCGCCTGCATGGCGTGCCGGACATCACCGACGTCCGCAAGATCCTGGACATCTTCCGCACCCTGGGCAGCGACGTCCGGCTGGACGAGGCCACGCGCACGCTGGACCTGCACCACCGCGACACGGCGTTCGACGCCGCGGAACACCGGCTGCCCGAGGAAATGCGCTCGTCGATCATGCTGGTGCCGCCGCTGCTGGCGCGCTTCGGCGTGGCGCGGCTGGAAGACAACGTCAAGGGCTGCACGCTGGGCGTGCGCGAGATCGACCCGCACGTGGACATCTTCCGCTCGTTCGGCGGCGAGGTGGAACGCGCCAGCGGTTCGCTGCTGGTGCGCAGCAGCGGCCCGTTGAAGCCGACCCACCACTGGCTGGACTACGCCTCGGTGACCACGACCGAGAACTTCGTGCTGTGCGCCGCCGCCGCGCAGGGTGAATCCACCCTGACCAACGCCGCCTCCGAACCGCACGTGCAGGAGTTCTGCCGCTTCATGGCGATGATGGGCGCCGATATCGACGGCATCGGCACCTCGCGCCTGACGGTGCGCGGCGGCGCCCGGCTGCGGGGCGGCGAATTCACTTTCGAAGAAGACTTCCACGAAATCACCACCTTCCTCGCGCTGGGCGCGATCACGGGCGGCGACGTGGTGGTGCGCAACAGCACCCCGGGCAACTTTCCGCTGATCGACCGCACGTTCGCCAAGTTCGGCGTGCAGATCGTGCATGAAAACGGCTGGTCCCGCGCGCTGCGACAGGGGCCGCTGAAGGTGCAGACGCCCTTCACCAGCAACGTGCTGACCAAGGTCGAGGCGGCGCCGTGGCCGTACTTCCCGGTGGACCTGCTGCCGATCTTCATCGCGCTGGGCGTGTGCGCGCAGGGCAACGCCATGTTCTGGAACAAGGTCTACGACGGCGCGCTGGGCTGGACCGGCGAGCTGTCGAAGTTCGGCGCGCACGTCTTTTCGTCGGACCCCCACCGGGTCATCACCTTCGGCGGCACGCCGCTGACGCCGGCGGTGGTGGAAAGCCCCTACATCATCCGGGTCGCGATCGCGCTCTTCATGATCGCCAGCAGCATCGACGGCCGCTCGGAAATCCGCAACGCCACCCCGATCCGCCGCGCGCACCCGCGCTTCGTCGAAAACCTGCGCAGCCTCGGCGTGCAGGTCGAATGGACCAGCGAGGAATAGTCCAGCCGGCCGGCGCGGGCCTATACTTTCCAGACCCGCACGCTCCGTTGCGCGAAACGGGAGGAGGTCTCCATGTGGCAGCCCAGCGAGAGCTATCCGGATCCGGCCATCGAGGTGCTCGATCCCCGTTTCCTGAAATACCGCATCGGCAACGCGGCGGTCGAGCGCCTGGCGACGGGCGCCCGCTACGGGGAAGGGCCTGTCTGGTTCGGCGACGGCAGATATCTGCTGTGGAGCGACATCCCGAACAACCGCATCATGCGATGGGACGAGGAAAGCGGCGCCGTGTCCGTCTACCGCGGCCACTCGGGCCACGCCAACGGCAACACGCGGGACCGCCACGGCCGCCTGTTGACCTGCGAACACGGCGGGCGCCGGGTGGTGCGCACGGAATACGACGGAACCTTGACGGTGCTGGCCGACCGGTACGAGGGACGGCGGCTGAACTCGCCCAACGACATCGTCGTGAAAAGCGACCATTCGATCTGGTTCACGGATCCCGTCTTCGGCATTCTCAACAATTACGAGGGATACAAGTCGGAGCCCGAACTGCCGACCCACGTGTACCGGCTCGACCCGGGCACCGGCCGACTGGAGGTGGTCGCCTCGGACATCCTGAATCCGAACGGGCTGTGCTTTTCGCCCGACGAAAGCCTACTGTACATCGCCGAAAACGGCTGCCAGCCCAACCGCATCCGGGTCTACGAAGTCCGGGACGGCCGGACGCTGGCGCAGGCGCGCACTTTCGTGGACGCGGGCGAACAGGGCATACCCGACGGCATGCGCTGCGACACGGACGGCAATGTCTGGGCCGGCTGGGGGCCGGGCCCGGCGCTGAACGGGGTGATGGTGTTCGCGCCGGACGGCGTGCCGATAGGCCGCATCGCCCTGCCCGACCGCTGCGCCAACCTGTGCTTCGGCGGCGCCCGGCGCAACCGGCTCTTCATGGCGGCCGGCCAATGCCTCTACGCGCTGTACGTGGACGCGGCGGGCGCCGCGCGCCCCTGAGGGCCGGCCCGCGGTGCGGCGAAACATTCCTTAACGCGATGGGCAGGATATCCCATTGACGGGAGTTGTCCCGGCCCTTATTTTCGACCGAGCGGGTCCCCGCCATGACGCGGCAGCCGCAAGCAGGAAAATCCACCGCATCCCCTCCCCGGATACGCGAAAGGAGCGCCGAGAACGATGGGTCATCTGGTCTTATTGCTGCTTGGCGTCGACTATCTGCGCAAGCGCGCCCGCGCCCTGGCGGTCGCCGGCTGGCTGTTCCTGGTCGCCGGCATCGCGGTTTTCGTCGACGCGCTGGACAACGCCATTTATTTCCCGCTGAACTTCTTCGCCGCGCTCTTCGTGATCGAGGGCCTGGCGACGCTGGCCATCGCCAAGTCGGGAGTGGGAGGACAACGGGTGCTGCGCTATGCCAAGGGAATCATGGTGCTGGCCGCGGGCGTCCTGGTCCTGGCCGGCCACCACCACGGGCACTTCGTGCTGTCCATGATTTTCGGCCTGCTGTTCCTGGTCGACGGGCTGATGCAATGCTCCGCCGCGTATGTCGTGCGCTATGAACGCTGGCGCTACGTGTTCGCCTCCGGCGTGGCCGAGATACTGCTGGCGATCTTCTTTTTCCAGCCCTACCCCACCCATTACGTGGGCACCGTGCCGTACTGCCTGGGACTGTTCCTGGCGTTCTCGGGGTTGAAGCTGCTGGCGCTGGCGCACCGGGTCCGCCGCCTGGACTCCAACCCCGCCCTGGACGCCAACCCGCATCCGGACTTCATGCCGACCCGCGCCGGCGCCTCGGCGCAAACGGTATTCGACGGGCCGCCGCTGGCATCCGAGCGCGCGCTGACGGTCCACGTCTGGACGCCGTCCGGTTCGGCCAAGACGGAGACGCGCAATTATCCGGTGGTGGACCGCTACATCGCGGCCGTCGACGTCAACGGCGTGGTGTCCACCGGCCACGCCGCGATGGAATCGCCCGAGGGCGTGTACATCAGCCTGTATCCGGCGCAAGAGATCGACCATTCCCCCGAACAGTTCGGCACGCTGTTGCGCGCCACGGCCGACAATAACGTGCCCGGCGTGTTCCAGCCCGATTACCCGACCGAGTCCCGGGCCTGGTGCCCGTCCACGATGCAGGTGCGCATCCGCAATTACGACGCGGCCAAACTACAGGCATTCTGGGACGGCTACCGCCAAAACACGACCTACAACCTCACCCACCGCAACTGCTCCAGTTCCGTGTCCAACGGCCTGGAAGCGGCGCTGGACGGCGTAGTGGGCCGCCTGCACGGCCCCGGGGCCGGATGGCGGGTGCTGCTGCGCCTGCTGCTGACGCCGGAACTCTGGGTGGCGGCGCAGATCCGCAAGCGCGCCCTGACCATGGCCTGGACCCCGGGCCTGACGCTGGACTATGCGCGCGCGCTCAGCATGCTGGCCGACCCGCGCCCCTTCGGCTGGTGGAAGATGTCGCAGGCGGCCGTCCGCCAGATTTCCCAGTTGCGCGCCGGCTGGCGCAGCCAGGACCGCGAGGCCGCCGCCCGCAACGCGCGCGGCGAATCCTCGCAAGCGGAAGCCCGGTGATGGCCGCGGCAGCGCCATGATCCTGCAGGCCGCGATCGGATTGGCCGTGCTGGCCGGGGCGGGCTGGGGCGCGCTCGCCTTCTGGTTCCAGCCCCCGCTGGGACGGCGCGCGCGCGCCGTCCCGCCCGCGGCCTGGCTGGCGCTGGCGGCCGCGGCGCTGGCCGGCCTGGCGCGCGGCAGTTTCCTCCTTGCCGGACTGTTCGGCGTCCTGCTGCTGGCCCTGCTGGCCTGGTGGCGGCTGAGCGTGCGCCCGTCCAACGAACGCCAGTGGATGCCCGAGGTCGCCCGCCAGACCCACGGTTCGGTGGATGGCGGCATCGTCACCCTGCACAACGTCCGCAACTTCGACTGGCGCTCGCGCACCGACTACGGAGAACGCTGGGAGACCCGCGTCTACGACCTGTCGCGCCTGGCTTCGGTGGACCTGGCGCTGTCCTATTGGGGCCGGCCCGCGATCGCCCACGCCATGGTGTCGTTCGGCTTCGACGACGGGCAGTACCTGGTGTTCTCGGTCGAGATCCGCCGCAAGCTGAACGACACGTTCTCGGAGATCGGCGGATTCTTCCGGCAATACGAACTGGCGGTGCTGGCCTCTACCGAGGAAGACAGCCTGCGCGTGCGCACCAACGTGCGCGGCGAGGACGGCTACCTGTACCGGGTGCGCATGCCAGAAGGCGCGGCCCGCGAGCTGCTGCTGTCGTACGTGGCCACGGCCAACCGGCTGGTGCGCAAGCCCCGCTTCTACAATTCGCTGACGGCCAACTGCGCCACCATCGTGTACCGCCTGGCCGACCAGGTCGTGCCCGGGCTGCCGATGGACTACCGGCTGCTGTTGTCGGGCTACCTGCCCGAATACCTCTACAGCCTGGGCGCGCTTCAAGGCGCGGACAACCCGCAGGCGTACCGGCGCGCCGGCAACTACACCGAACGGGCCCGCGCGACCCGGGACGCCTCCCAGTACTCCCGCAACATCCGTCTTGGCGTGCCGGGCGTGACGGCAAGGCCGCCGGATGGAACGGCGGGCTTGCTACGTCAGGTTCAGCCCCCCATCCGATAGCAGGATTTCCCCGGTCAGGTAGTCAGAACCCACCAGCAATGAAACGGCCTGGGCGATATCCTCGGGACTGGCCGCCCGGCGCATCGGCGAGCGCTCTTTCCAAAGCTGCTGCACCTGCGTCCAGTCCGCCGTAAGCGGCGTATCGACCAGGCCCGGCGCGACGGCGTTCACGCGGATGTCCGGGGCCAGGGAAAGCGCAAGCAGGCGGGTAACGTGGTTCAACGCCGCCTTGGTCGCGGCGTAAGGAATGGATGCGCCCTTGGGCCGGACGCCGGCGTGCGAACTGACGTTGACGACGCAGCCGGGCCTGCCGCGCGCCGCGGCATCGCGCAGCGCGGACCAGCTTCACCCGGTCCGCGTCGTCGGCCAGATCGGCCTACACGTAGGCGGCCGACCCCAGCTCGGCGGCCAGCGCCCGCCCCGCCTCGACCGAGCTGCGCGAATGCATTCAGAGAAAGCCGATCGAGAACCAGGGGAACACCGCCACCACGATCAACCCCAGCAGCAGCGCGCCCATGTAGCCCCAGATGTGCCGCATGCCTTCGTCGGGCGTGATCCGGCTGATCGCGCACGCGGAGTAATAGCCCACGCCGAACGGCGGCGCGAACAGGCCCAGGCCCATCGAAAGAACGACCACCATGGCGTAGTGGATTTCGTTGACGCCCATGGTCTGCGCGATCGGGAACATCAAGGGCCCGAACAGCACGATGGCGGGAATGCCTTCGAGCAGGCTGCCCAGCACAATGAACGCCAGGATCGAAACGGCCAGGAACATCCCTCGTCCGCCGGGCAGGTCGGCCATGAACGCGGCCAGGCTCTGCGAGAAGCCCGATTGCGTCAGGGCCCAGGCCATGCCCGTGGCCGCGCCGATGATCAGCAGGATCGCCCCGGAGAGCGACGCGGTGTCCACCAGCATCTTTTTCAGGCGCCGCCATTCGAACTGGCGGTAGATGAAGATGCCGGCCAGCACTGAATAGACGATGCCGATGGTCGACACTTCGGTCGCCGTGGCCACGCCTTCGATCACCGCGGCGCGGATCACGAAGGGCAAGGCGATGGCCGGCAAGGCGATCACCAGGGTGCGCAGGATGTGGCGGCCGGTCGCGCGCTCGATGTTCGAGAGGTCTTCGCCACGATGGCGCCACCAGACGACCAGGCACAGCATCGCGCCCAGCACCACGGCCGGCATCAGCCCGCCGGTGAAGAGCGCCGCGATCGACACGCCGGTCACCGAGCCGATCGTGATCAGCACCAGGCTGGGCGGCACCGTTTCCGTCTGCGCGCCCGTGGCCGACAGCAGCGCGACCAGGTCGCCCCGGTTCGCCCCGCGCTTTTCCATTTCCGGAAACAGCACCGGCGCGATGGCCGCCATGTCGGCCGCTTTCGACCCCGAGATGCCCGACACCAGGTACATCGCCCCGATCAGCACGTACGACAAGCCGCCCCGGACGTGCCCCAGCAAGCTGGCCAGGAAACCGACCATGGCCCGGGCCATGCCCGTCATCTCGATCAGCAGGCCCAGGAACACGAACAAGGGAACGGCAAGCAGGATCAGGTGCGACATCCCCTCGTCCATGCGCCCCACGACCACCATCAAGGGCATGGTGGTCGTGAGCGCCAGGTAGCCGAAGGTGGCCAGGCCGAAGCAGAACGCGATGGGCACGCCCATCAGCACGGTCAGCCCGACCACGCCCACGAAGAAGATAAGCAGGTTGATGTTGCCCAGGCCCATGAGCATCGGCTGCAGCAGGTACATGACGACGCACAAGGCCGTCACGCCCGCGACGGCCGCGAGCACCATGCGCACATTGCCATGGGTCAGGAGGCGCAGCACGGCCACCACCGCCATCAGCACCACCCCGACCGGAAGCGCCGCCGCGCGCCAGGAGTTCATGATTTCCAGCGCGGACGTCGTGATGAACGACTCCTCGACCGCATACTCGTACGAAGGAGCGACGATCAGCACCAGGAACGCCAGCGAAGCGGCGATCGCCACCACGTCGAACAGCGCGCGCCAGCCGGGCGTGGCGGCATTGACCAGGGCGGTCATGCGCATGTGCTCGCCGCGGCGGAACGCCACCACGGCCCCGAGCATGGCCAACCAGAGGAACAGGATAGACGCCAGTTCGTCCGACCAGACCAACGGATGATGCAGGACATAGCGCGACACCACGCCCGCGAACAGGACGGCGATTTCCGCGATGACCAGCAATGCGACCGGGATTTCAACCAATGCGCCGATCGCCCGGTCCACCCATCCCAGGAACCGTCGTCCGGCGGTGTCAGCCGCCTGACCCGGCGGTTGGATATGCATAGGGGCGCTCATTTCAGCTCAGCGCTCCCGCGTACTTTTCCAGGATGCTCCAAGCCTCGGGACCGAACTTCTGCTTCCAGTCGGCGTAGTACCCCGAAGCCGCCAGCTTCTGGCGGAACGCGTCGATTTCGATGTCGTTGAACTTCAGGCCCTTGGCGCCCAGGCTGTCGCGCAGGCTCAGTTCCTGCTTGGCCATGTCGGCGCGCTGGTCCAGCGCCGATTGGTCGAAGTGCTTGGAAACGACCGCCTGCAAGTCCGCCGGCAGGCGGCCCCAGGCGCGGCGGTTGCCCAGCACCCAGTACGCGTCCCACATATGGTTGGTCAGGGCGCAGTATTGCTGCACCTCGAACAGGCGGTTGGTTTCGATGATGACCAGCGGGTTTTCCTGCCCGTTGACCACCTTCGTCTGCAACGACGTGTACAGCTCGGAGAAGTTGATGGCGGTGGGGCTGGCGCCAAAGCCCTTGAACAACGACACCCACATCGGGCTGGCCGGCACCCGGATCTTGAAGCCGTCGAAGTCGCCCGGCGTCAGGATCGGCTTTTCGCTGCTGGTGACCTGGCGGTAGCCGCTGGTCCATACCTTGGGCATGGTGATCAGGCCGGACTTCTCGATCTGCTTGCGCAGGTAGCCGCCCAACTCGCCGTCCATGGCGCTCAGCGCCGTGTTCGTGTCCTTGAACGCAAACCCCACGCCCGGCAACGCGCAATGCGCGACCAGCGGCGCGACGAGCTGGGTGGAATACATAAAGAACTCCAGCGCGCCCGAGCGCAACTGGCCCAGCATGTCGGGGCCGGCGCCCAACTGGTTGTTCGGGAACAGGCGGATCTCGACGCGCCCGCCGGTCTCTTCCTTGATGCGTTCCGCCGCTTCCAGCGTGCGCACGTTGCACGGGTGCGAGGCCGGTGTGTCGCTGGCGATCTTGAATATGAATTCAGCCGCGCGCGCATAGCGCGGCAGCAGGGCCGAACCGGCCAGTGCCGCGGCACCGGCGATGATCTGACGACGGGTAAAGGTCTGCATGAGAGTGTCTCCTAGTTCTTCCTTCTCCGGCCCGCGGGCGATAGGGCCGCGGGACCGTGGGAAGCGTCATTGATGTGTACCGGCGCTGGCCCCAGGCGACGCCGGACCGTTTGCTTCGGCTCAGGACTCGGCCTGCGCGCCCAGAAAATCCGCATCGTCCAGGCTCAGGGTCAGCGCCACCAGCGCGCCGATGTAGCTGTACTGCCGCATTCCCATGCACAGGCCGGTGGCCGTGTGCGTAAAGCTGGAATTGATGCTGCCTCCGCCCAGTCCGCGGGCGGCGCCCGCGGACGCGGAGATGTTGGAAAAATGGACTTCCATCACGGGGCGGCCGGTATCCTCGAGCGCATGGCGCACGCCCTCGCCTACCGTCGTCAGGCCGGCCGGGTTGATGATGTAGCCGTCGACGCGGTCGGCCGAGGCATGGATGAATTCGAGAATGTCGCCCTGGTGGTTGGAGGAAAAGCTCTCCACTTCCACGCCCAGTTGCTTGCCGAAATCGGCGACATACGCCTTCAGTTCATCCAGCGAGCCGATCTTGCCGTATACCTTCTTGCTGCGCGCGCCCAGGTTGGACATGTTCGGGCCGTCTATCACCGCGATACGGTGGCGGCGGCCGCCTTCGCGGGCGAAGCTTGCTTGGAATGCGTTGGTCATTGTTGTCTCCTTTGCGGGAATCCGGGATGGCGCGCCGGTCAGTTGAACCGCAGGCCGGCGTCCACGTTGAGCGTCTGGCCGGTGATGTACTTGCTCGCGTCGGAAGCCAGGAACATCGTGGCGCCGATCATGTCGCTGACGTCGCCCTTGCGCTTGAGCGCCTGCGCGGACAGGATCGCGTCCCATTGTTCGGGCTTGATGGTGTCGCGCGGCACTTCCGTGACGATGCCGTGGGGGCTGATCGCGTTGACGTTGATGCCGTCGTCGCCCAGTTCCGTGGCCAGGGCGCGCGTCAGCGCCACCACCGCGCCCTTGGAGGCCACGTAGTGCGCGTAGTTCGCCCGGCCGGTCACCACCACGCTGGAAGAGATGTTGATGATCTTGCCGTAGCCCTTGGCGCGCATGGGCTTGGCCACGGCCTGGGCGCAGAAAAAGACGCCGCGGGCGTTCACCGCCATCACGCGGTCCCATTCATCGCCGTCGATTTCCTCGAACGGCTTCATCTTCAGCGTCGAGAAAATGGCGGCGTTGTTGATCAGCACGTCCACGCTGCCGAAGGCGGCCAGCGTCTGCGCCACCAGCGCATCGGCGCTGGCCTTGTCCGCCACGTCCACCTGCACGGCCAGCGCCCGTCCGCCGGCCGCCTTGATTTCCGCTTCCACGTTCTGCGCGGCCGCGATGTTCAGGTCGGCGACGACGACGGCGGCGCCCGCTTTCGAGAACTCGTGCGCGTAAGCGCGCCCGATGCCCTGGCCCGCGCCGGTGATGACGACGACTTTGTTGTTGAATTCCATGAGGTTTCCTTACTTGACTGTGCGATGTTTGATAGAAAATTCGGTGCGCGGCGCGCGCCTCAGCGCGGCATGCGCAAGGCGGTCATGCCGCCGTCCAGATTCAGGATCGTGCCGGTCGTGGAACGCGCCGACGGGCGCGCAAGGTACACCACCGCCTCCGCCACTTCACGCGGATCCACCATCCTGCCGGTGGGCTGGCGCGCCTCGAACTGCGCGCGCTTGGCTGCCGGGTCGGGCGCCTGGGCGGCCAACTGCGACATGAACGGGGTATCGACCGTGCCCGGCGCTATGGCATTGACGCGTATGCCTTCGCTGACGAAATCCGCCGCCATCGCCAGGGTCATCGACTGGATGGCGCCTTTGCTGGCCGAGTACAGGGCGCGCTGCGGCAGGCCATTGACCGCGGTGCAGGACGACATATTCACGATGCAGGCGGCTGGCGCGCGGCGCAGGTAGGGCAGCGCGGCGCGGGTCGAACGCATCTGGCCCATGACATTGATGTCCAGGATGCGGTGCCAATCGGCGTCGGACCCGTCCTCGATGGTGCCCACGAAGCTCACCCCGGCGTTGTTGACCAGGATATCGATCCGGCCTTGCTGTTCTCCAAAAGCGTGCACCGCCGCATTCAGCGCCTGCTGATCGCGCACATCGGCGATCAGCGCCTGCGCGCCCGCGGGCACGCCCTCGGCCGTCATGTCCACCGAAGCGACAACGCAGCCCCGCTCAAGCAGCACCTGCACCACGGCCTGCCCGATGCCCGCGGCGCCGCCGGTCACCACGGCCACCAGGCCTTCCATTTCCGAGCCGCGGGCGGCATTCAAGTTTTCTGTCATAGCGATTCTCTGTTTCTCGTTCCTGGCGGCCCCGGCTCAGCGCGGCGCCTCGTTCCCGCCGCAACGGCTCCAATGCGCCGCCAGCAGCCGCGCCAGCGCCTCGGGCGCCGTCAGCGGCAACATATGTCCGTGTCCGGCTATCGTTTCAACCCTTGCGGCCTCGCCCGCGCCCGGCAGGCCTTGGCCAGCCCGCAGCGCGTCGCAGATGGCCTGGAGCGCCGGCGGTGGCGTGGACAGATCCAGCGCGCCAGCCACGCACAGGGTCGGAGGCAGGGCCGCCGCCAGATCCGCGTATCCGCCGAACGACGCCAGCGCCCGCCACGCCGCGGCGAATCCCGCGGGCGCCATGGCGTGCAAGGCAGAACGGGCGTAGGCGATGGCATCGGCGTTGCCGGCCGATCCGTCCGGCCCGAACCAGCGCGCCAGCGTCGGCGCCACTACCGCGTCCATACCGCCGTCGAGCGCGGCCTGGCCCCGCTCGACGAATACCGGCATGCCTGTCGTCGGCGTCGCCACCAGCGTCAGGGAAGCCACCTTGCCCGGCGCGCTTGCCGCCGCGCAGGCGGCGACCGCGCCGCCCATCGAGTGCCCCAGGACATGCACCGGGCCTGGCGCGAGGTCCAATGCCCGCAAGGCGTCGGCCACGCAATCGGCGAAGGTGAAGTTCGTGGCCCCCGCCGCCGCGCCGTGCCCGAGCTGGTCATAGGAAATGAGCCGCCACCCTTTGGGCAGGGCGCGCCAGAGCGCGGCGAAGGCGCGCCCGTCCAGGCCCAGCGAATGCAGCATCAGCGCCGTGCCGGCGCTGGCATCGCCGCATTCGTGCCAACGGTCCGGCGCGAATGCGGCGGCCGCGGGCCCCTCGCCCCGGTTCAGGACTGGTACGGCAGTCTGCGCGTTCATTGCGCCGCGCCCACCCTGCCCGCCAGCACCTGGCGCGCGCGCAAGGCGCCGACCGCGTCGGCCGGCAAGTCCAGCCACGCCGACAGCACGGCCTCGGCATCGGCGCCCAGGCGCGGCGGATACGTCGCCTCCACGCAGCCGGAACCCGTGAATTTGATCGGGTTGCCCACCACTTCGATCTCGTGCTGCTCCGAAGCCAGCGGCAGCACCATGCCGCGCCCGGACTGCCGCGCGTCTTCCAGCGCCTCGGGCACGGTCTTGATCAGCGCCACCGGCACGCCGCAGGCATTGAGCGGTTCGATCCAGTCGGCCGCGGCGCGCTTGAGGAAAGCGGCCTCGAGCAAGGGCCACAGCGCCAGCCGGTTCTCCAGGCGCGCCGCGCCGCTGGCGAAACTGGGGTCTTCCGCCAGCTCGGGGCATTCCAGCGCCTGGCACAGTCCGCGCCACATGCGTTCCGTATTGGCCGTCACCACCAGCTCGCGGCCGTCGCCGCCCACGAAGGAGCGATACGTCGGGATCGAGTCGTGACGCGCGCCCTGCGGCTGCGGCACGACGCCGGCCACCAGCGCGTAGGTACTCTGGTAGGACAGCATGGCAAGCTGGCAGTCGAGCATGGAGACATCGATGGCGCGTCCCTGCCCTTCGCGTTCGCGGTCGGCCAGGGCCGCGTTGATGGCGATGGCGCAATACATGCCGGCCACCATGTCGCCCGCCGGGATGCCCAGGCGCACGGCCGGGCGGCCCGGTTCGCCGGTCAGGCTCATCACGCCGGACAGGGCCTGCACGATCATGTCGTAGGCGGGCCGGTCGCGCCACGGGCCGGTCTGCCCGAATCCGCTGACCGAGGCCCAGATCAACTTTGGGTGCTGGGCGCGCAGCGCGTCGATATCCAGGCCGATGCGCTGGGCGACGCCCGGGCGGTAGTTCTCCACCACCACGTCGGCGCGCGCGATCATGCGCTTGACCAGGGCCAGGCCTTCCGCCTGCTTCATGTCGACGGCGATGCTGCGCTTGTTGCGGTTGATGCCCAGGTAGTACGCGCTGTCCTCGTCCACGAAGTGCGGCGGGATGGCGCGGCTGGAATCGCCGTCCGGCGCTTCCACCTTGACGACCTCCGCGCCCAGGTCGGCCAGGATCTGCGTGCAGAACGGGCCCGACAGAAACGTCGTGAGGTCCAGAATCCGGTAGCCGGCCAACGGCTCGGCAACCTTGTTTGCTTCTTTCATACGTTGGAACTTCCCAGATCGCGCGACAACGCTTGCGCGCGCGATACGATTTCACGTCCGATCGCTTCGATGCTGGCGTGCGGCATCCTGCTTTTCGGAGAAGTCAGACAAATGCACCCGATCACCCCGCCCGGACCGAACACCGGCGCCGCGATGCCGCGCGCGTCAGGCAGCTTTTCGCTTTCGCTGACCGCGTAGCCCCGCGCGCGCACTTGCGCGAGCTCGTCCTGCAGGACCGAAAGCGCGGGCGGCGTCGCGCCCGTGCCGGGGGACGCCCCTTCTTCGGAAAGGATCGCCTCGATCTCCCCGGGCGGCAGGTACGCCAGCACCGCCTTGCCGGAAGCGCCCCACACCAGGGACAGCGGCCGATGCAGGTCGATCTGGTACTTGAGCTTTTGCTGGCCGTCGGCGCGCGCGGCAAAACTCAGCGCGCGCTCGGTGGGCACATACAGGCCGAACAGAACGGTCTCGTCGAAGGCGTTGGCGATGGCCTGGATGAAAGGCTGCGCCAGCGCCGGCGTGGACACGGAATCCAGCACCCGGGCCGCCACGCGATAGAACTGCGGGCCGATGGAGTATTGGTGGCCGACGGCCGAGGCCTCGACGAAACCGTCCTGCTTGAGCAACTGGAGCAAGCGATGCGCCGTGGACGGCGCCACGCCCATCTGCTCGGCGATCTGCTTGACCGTTACGCTGGAGCCCGCGTCGGCCAGCACGGTCAACAGGCGCAAGGCCCGGCTGACCGTCCCGGTGGACGACGCGGCCTCCGGGGCCGCCTGATCCGGCACCGCGCCAGCGCGCTTCATTGGGCGACCTGCTCGAACAGATGCACGGTGCATGCGCCATGATCCAGGCCGGCGATGCCGCCGCCCGTCACGTGGCTCAGCCCCACGCGGGCGTTTTCGACCTGGCGCGCGCCTGCCTGGCCCGTCAATTGCCAGTACATTTCCACCGCCTGAGCGACGCCGCTGGCACCCACTGGATGTCCCTTGGACAGCAGCCCGCCGCTGGGATTGACGACCACTTCGCCGCCGTAGGTGCTCTTGCCGTCAAGCAGGTAGCCCGCCGACTCGCCCGGCTGGCACAGGCCCAGCGCTTCGTAGTACACCAGCTCGGCAATGGTGAAGGCGTCGTGCAGTTCGATCACATCGACATCCTTCGGACCGATGCCCGCCATTTCGTAGGCGTCGCGCGCCGAATCGAACGTGATCTCGGGACGCAGCATGTCGCGATAGCCCAGCGTCACCGAACCCGAATGCAGGATCGACGCGGCAATGCGCACCGCCGGGCGTCCCAGGCGACGGCGCACGGCGTCCGACACCAGCAGCACGGCGGCCGCGCCATCGCCCGTGGGGCAGCATTGCATCAGCGTCAGCGGATCGCAGATGGGACGCGAGTTCAGCACCTCTTCAGCCGTAACGGCGCTGCGGAACTGAGCATAGGGATTGCGGGCGCCATGGCGGCGCGCCTTCACGCTGACTTCGGCCAGCACCTCCGGGCCCACCCCGCGTTCGTGCAGATAGCGGCGCGCGCGCATGGCGTACATCGCCGGCATCACCATGCCCTGGCGCACTTCCGGATCTTCGGCCACCAGCGGCAGCGTGCCGCCGCCGAACTGCGTGAGCTTGTCCACGCCGATCACGAGAATCACGTCGTGGCGGCCCGCGGCGATGTCTTTGTATGCCAGGTGCAGGGCCGTGGCCCCGCCCGAGCAGGCGTTGTCCACGTTGCTGACCGGCACCGAACTGATGCCCAATTCCTTGACGATGCGCTGGCCGGTCAACATGCCGCCGAACGCGTGCCCGCACACGACGGCGTCCACTTCGCCGGGCGCCACGCCCGCGTCGCGCAGCGCATTGAGCACGGCGGGCAGCGCCAGGCCCGAATAGCTCGACTCCCGGTATTTGCCCATCGGGATCATGGCCGCGCCTACGATGAATGCTTCGCTCATGGTTTCTTCCTTATCGGGCGGCGACGGGCGCGACGAACCAGCTTTCGCCGTCGGTACGCAGTTCTACGGGCAGGTCGCAGCGCAGTTCCTCGGCCTGGGCGTGGACGGCGGCCAGGACGCGCACGCCGTTTTCCAGGTCGACATAGCCGATGGTGTACGGCACCTGACGGCTCGAGGACACGTGCACGGTCGAATACGAATACAGCGTGCCCAGTGGGCCGAAGCTCACCGGCTCCATGTCGCGCGCCCCTGTTTCAATGCAGACCTCGCGGCGCGGAAACGCCAGGCTGCCCGACGAGCGCGACCGGCTGCCGCGCAGCATCACGACGCCATCGCGCACTTCGAAATCCGGTTCGCCCGTTGCGGCCATGTCCTTGAACGGCAGCGCGTCGGCGGTGAAGCCCGCGCCGCCTGTCTGGCCGATGTTTTCAGCTTGCATGCTTGTAGATCCTTCTGCTTTCGGAATATCAGGAGTTGGGCGCGAGGGGCCGCGCGGCGCCTTCGCCGGGGACGCGGGCGCTTGCGCGCCAGAAGCGCAGCAGCTCGGCGGCGAAACGGGCCGGATCTTCGACGGGCGGCGTATGGCCGGCCCGCTCGAAGGTCACATGGCGGCTGCCTGCGACCCGGTCGGCGATGTACTGCATGTCCTCGGGCCGCTTGGCCCGGTCACCCTGGCCGCTGCACAACAGTACCGGCATGTCCAGCCCGGGCAGCAGCGGCTCATAGCCGGGCCGGGAAAACACGCCATGCACCGCATCGGCCACGCTGCGCGGCAGGGCCGCGAAATGCGCGCGCCACCGGGCCCGCGCCTGCGCGTCGCCCTGCTGCATGAAGTGTTCGCTGAACATGGTGGCCATCAAGGTGTCGACCAGCCTGGCCGGCCCCTGCTCGCGCAAGGCCGCTTCCAGGGCATCGAAGCGCTCGGGCTGCCGCTCGGCATGCGCGGTGCAGCAGGACAGCGTCAGCGTGCGCAGCAAGTCCGGCCGCAATGCCGCCATCTGCAGGGCCACATAGCCGCCCATGGAACTGCCCACTACGTGCGCCGGCCCGCCGACACGCGCCTCGATCAGGGCGATGGTGTCCTGGGCCAGGCGCAGCATGGACGCCGGCTGCGCGCCCGCGCTGCTTGCGCCCTGCCCGCGGTGGTCGACCGCCAGCACGGCGTAGTCGCCGCCCAGGCGAGGCACCACCGCGTCGAACATGTCCGCGCCGAAGAACAGGGAATGCAGCATGACCACCGGTTGCGCGTCCGCTTGCCGCGCAGGCCAGCTTGCATAGCTGAGTTGCGCGCCATCGTTCGTCAGGAAGGTCGATCTTTGCATTGCTGCCTCATCCGGCGCGCCGCGTGCAGGATCGCCGCGGCGCTTTCTATTATTTCCAAGATTCCGTTTAACGGAATCATATTCCTTTTAATGGAACAGACGAAATTCTATGCCCGCGCAATGTCAGTGGACATAAGTAGAAACCCTAGGTTTTGCCTGGAACGCAGCGCGGCTCCCATTTCGCGCGGCCAAAAAAAAGCCGGCTCGAAAGCCGGCGATCTTTTCCCCGAAAGCCTATCCCCGCCGATCTCCGCCGGCCGTCCGGCCCAGGAAATCCAGCACCGCCAGATAGGACCCCTCGTTGCCCGCCGCATTCGCGGCAGGCGTTCCACCCGCGTCCAGCAGCAAGCCCGACATGGCGTGCGGTTTGCTGATCAGGGTGGCGGGCAGATAGGGATAGTGCACGTGGTGCCCCGCCCCCATGCAGACGTGGTGGAACGTCGGCAGACCGTACGCCATGCGCTGCCGCACGACGATCTCGGAGTACGCCGTGCTGGGCCAGAAGCCGTCGTCGGACGCGCTGACCAGCATGATGGGGCCGGGATAGCGTTCGACCGGGATGCGGGCGCGCTCGAAGGCGGCGCTGTCGCGGGTGGCGCTGAGGAAGGCATGGGTCTGGCGGTACGGCGGATCGGAGGCGTAGGCGGCATCCCAGTCGGCGCTGGCGTTGTCCTGCCACAGGTGCGGCAGCGGTTCGCCGGCCTTGGTCCAGACCTGGGCGTCGCGGCCGGTGCCGGGCGCGCCGGCGCTGACGACGCCGTGCATGACCGGCGACGGCACGTAGGCGACCACGGCGCTGACCAGCTCGGGATAATGCGCCGCCACCAGCAGCGAGGTCTCGCCTCCGCGGCTGATGCCGGACAGCGCCACGAAGCCATCGCGCGGCGCCAGCTCGGCGCGCGCCCAGCGCAGGGCCTGCTCGAAGTATTCCAGCGGCATGTCGTTCAGGTACTTGGGCCGGCCGTCGTAGTTGAAGATGGCCAGCGCCAGGCACTGGTAGCCGCGGGCCGCGAAGAGCGCCGCGCGCGGCGCGTTGACGCCGCCGGACGATCCGTTCATGTAGATCACCAGCGGATGCGGACCGGGGCCGGCGGGCGTGTAGAGTTCGCCGGACACGGTCATGCCGCCGACCTGCTCGCGCACGGCGCGGTGGGTCACGCCTTCGGCCAGGAATTCCTGCACCAGGCGCGCGGTGGCGGTATGGCGGCCGTCGCTGGCCTCAATGTCGATGACCAGCGCTTCCGTGCGATCGGGCGGGAACACCACGCGGTCCATGTCGCAGCAGGCCATGGACCAGACGATGCCCATGGCCGACGGCTCGGCGTAGCTGCCAGACACCGGGCAATCGCGCGACAGGTCCAGGCTGCCGTCGTGGCCGGCCGCGAACACGGCCTGCGAGCGCCATTGCGCGCCGCACATCCGCATGCTGGCCGTCACGGTGATGAACGCGTAGGCGGGGAATCCGTCGATGCGGATATCGCGCGCCACGTCCACCAGGGCGCGCTCGGGGGTAATGGCGATGCGGGGCTGTTCGGTCACGGCGGCTCCTTAGCTCTTCAGGTCGGTCCTGGGCACGCCATTGGCCTTGATGACCTGGGCCCACATGGCGGATTCCTCGGCGATGACCCGGTCCAGGTCGGCCGACGAGGTGAACTCCACGGTCACGCCCTGGTCCGCGAACTGCTGCATCAGGCCGGGATCGCGCGTGCCTTCGCGCACGGCGTTCTCCAGCGTCTTGACCACCGGGGCCGGCATGGCGGCCGGACCCGAAATCATCATGCGGGTGTAGAGTTCGAAGCCGTCCACGCCGGCTTCCTTCATAGTGGGCACGTCAGGCAGGCTGGACAGACGCTTGTCGGACGTCACGGCCAGCACCTGCAGCTTGCCCGATTTGATGTTGGGCAGCGCCGAGGTCGGGAAATCGAAGGTGCTTTGGACCGTGCCGGCCATGAGGTCCAGCAGCGCGGGGCCGCTGCCCTTGTAGGGCACGTCCTGGAACTGCGTCCCGGTCTTGGACTGGAAATGCAGCAGGGCCAGGTGATTGATGACGCCGCGCCCCGCGTGCGCGCACGTAATGTCGCCGGGCTTCTTCTTGGCCAGGGCGATGAATTCCTGCACGTTCTTCACGCCCAGCGTGGGACTCACGATCAACAGCATGGGCGACTTGCCCATCGACCCCAACTGCTTGAAATCCGACTGCTGGTAAGGCAGGTTGTTGTAGAGCAAGGGGTTCAGGATCATGCCGTTGGTGCCCGCGAAGCCCAGCGTGTAGCCGTCCGGCTCGGCGCGCGCCACCGCCACGGTGGCGATGATGGCCTGGCCACCGGGGCGGTTCTCCACGACCACGCTCTGCTTCAGCGTCTTGCCCATGCGTTCGGCCAGGGCGCGCGCCGCGATGTCGGTCAGCCCGCCCGGGGCGAAGCCCACCAGCAAGCGCACGGGCCGGGTGGGAAAAGTGTTCTGGGCCCAGGCCGGGCGCGAAACGAGGGGCAGCGCGGCAAGCGCGCCCAGGGCATGGCGGCGGGTAAATCGCATACGGCTCTCCGGCAAGGACTACGCCCGCGCGCGCGACCGGCGGCGGGCCAAAGCAATGGAAGGGGAAGGTCCCGCAGCCCCCTCCGCTGAACGGCGGATGGCCCGGGAAAGCGTATGTTGTATGCAATACCAGGGATGGGCTATCTAGGGATATCCCGATACTCCCTGGGAGTCATATTCCGCAGAACGGTATTTGGTATGCGATCTGGCCTTGTCCGGATCAGGACTTGGCCATGAGCTTCTTCCAGCCCTCGATACCCAGGCGGCGCATCGTGTCGATGTTCTTCTCGTAGATTTCGGCGGCGTCCGGGAACGATTCCACCGCGCGGTCGATGCTGTCTTCGCGCAACAGGTGCAGGATGGGGTACGGCGAGCGGTTCGTGTAGTTGGTGATGTCGTCCGGCTCGGTATCCGCGAACTGGAACTGCGGGTGGAACGTCGCCACCTGAAGCTCGCCCACCAGGCGCATGCGCTTTAGCAGGCGGTCCGCCAGGTCCTCGAAGTCGTTGAACTCCAGGAAGTCGTCCAGCGTGTCGGGCAGGATCAGCAAGGTCGTGTCGATCTGCCCGGGATCGGTTTCGGCCAACAGCGCCAGTTCGTCCTGCAGGTCCGTCAGGACGCCTTCGGCGTCGGTGGCGTCGCTGACGGCAAAGCGGATCTGGTCCTTGACCTGAACCGCCTTGGCGAACGGACAGAGGTTCAGGCCGATCACGGCCTTGGTCAGCCAATCGCGGGTTTCGGCAACCACGTTGGCGTAGGCGTCGGAAGTGGAAATCATCGGGTCAGTCCTGAAAAAAGAAAGAGCGCAAGACCGGACGGCCCGCGCTCTGTGGGGCGTGCGCGCCTGTCAGGCGCCCGGCATGGCCGCCATGGTCTGGGCGACCGCCGCGGTCAGCTTCTTGCCGTAGGGCACGTGCAGGAATTCATTGGGGCCGTGGGCGTTGGACTTGGGGCCCAGCACGCCGCAGACCATGAACTGGGCCTTGGGGAAGCCCTTCTGCAGGATGCTCATCAGCGGAATCGTGCCGCCCTGGCCGATATAGCCGCAAGGGGCGCCGTAGTACTGCTGGGACGCGACGTCCAGCGCCTGCGTGAGCCAGGCCTCGGACGCCGGCGCGTTCCAGCCGGTGGCCGCGCCTTCGTTGGCCTTGAAGATCACCTTGGCGTTATAGGGCGCGTCGGCTTCCAGCAGCGCCTTGATTTCCTGCGACGCGGCCACGGCGTCCACCAGCGGCGGCAGGCGCAGCGACAGCTTGAACGCGGTGCGCGGACGCAGCACGTTGCCAGCGCTAGACAGCGGCGGCAGGCCTTCGGCGCCGGTCACGGACAGGGTCGGACGCCAGGTGCGGTTCAGCAGGGCCTCTTCGGGCTCGGTCGTCATGGGCAGCACGAAGCCGCCCTCGGCGCCGCAGCTCCAGGGGAAGCGGCGCCAGACCTCGTCGCCCAGGATGCGCGCGGCGGCGTGCACCTGTTCGATGCGGTCGGCGGGAATGTCGCAATGCAGGCTTTGCGGCAGCAGGCGGCCGGTGCCGCTGTCTTCCAGGCGGTCCAGCAGATGGCGCAGGATGCGGAACGACGAGGGCACGACGCCGCTGGAGTCGCCCGAGTGCACGCCTTCGTCCAGCACCTGGACTTCCAGCGTGCCGGCCACCATGCCGCGCAGCGAGGTCGTCATCCATAGCTGGTCGTAGTTGCCGGCGCCCGAATCCAGGCACACCACCAGCGCCACGTTGCCCAGGCGGTCGCGCAGCGCGTCCACGTAGGGCAGCAGGTCGTAACTGCCGGATTCTTCACAGGTTTCGACGATGCCCACGCAGCGCGGGCGCGGGATGCCCTGCTTGTCCAGCGCCATGATGGCGGTCAGCGAGGCGTACACCGCATAGCCGTCGTCCGCGCCGCCGCGGCCGTACAGCTTGCCGTCTTCGTACTTGGGCGTCCACGGGCCCAGGCCGGCGCGCCAGCCCGAGAATTCGGGCTGCTTGTCCAGGTGGCCGTACAGCAGCACGGTATCGCCGTTGTCGCTGCGGGTGGCGGGCGCGTCGAAGAAGATGACGGGCGTGCGGCCCGGCAGGCGCACCACTTCCAGCTTCAGGCCCGAGACCTTCTGCGCCTCGACCCACTGCGCGGCGTCGCGCACCACGCGCTCGATGAACGCGTTCTTTTCCCAGTCGGCGTCGAAGGCCGGACTCTTGGCGGGAATGGCGATGTAGTCGGTCAGCGCCGGGATGATCTCGTTGTCCCACTTGTCGTCCACAAAAGCCTGCAGAGCCTTCGGATCGAGGGTGGGAGGAAGAGCGTCTTCGGGGATGCGTGCGTTCATGGCGCGGGATCCTGTGCGGGTGGGATGGGCAAACCGCTATTTTATGCCTGCGCGCCGGGGCTGGCATCTTTTGTCCCTGATTGATTCTTGGGGGGGGGGGTGTGGGTGTCAGACACCCGCGGGACGTCGGGGGCAGCCTGGAGGTTATCTCGTACGGGTGTCAGACACTTGGACTGGGCAGGGTATCAGACACTTGGACGGAGCACGTGTCTGTCAGTCCAGGTGTCTGACACCCGTACGAAACGCACGTCCCGCTGACGCCAACCTACCCGGGTGTCTGACACCCCCCCAGTCAAATCAAGCCCCAATCAACGCCGCAGCCCCGCCACGCCCCAGCACCGGCGCCTCGGCGTCGATCACCTGGCCGCCCGTCTGCAGCTTGAACACCGCCACCGCCTCGCGCAGGCGCTGGGCCTGGGTTTCCAGCGACGCCGCGGACGCCGCGGCCTGTTCCACCAGCGCCGCGTTCTGCTGCGTCACGCTGTCCATCTGCGACACGGCCTGGTTCACCTGCTGGATCCCCTGCGATTGCTCCTCGGACGCGCTGGAAATCTCGTTGATGATGTCCGTCACGCGGCGCACGGAGGTAACGATCTCCTGCATGGTGGCGCCGGCGGCCTCCACCTGGTCCGAACCGATCGACACCTTCTGCACCGAATCGTCGATCAAGCCCTTGATTTCCTTGGCGGCGGCGGCGCTGCGCTGCGCCAGGGCACGCACTTCGCTGGCCACGACCGCGAAGCCCTTGCCCTGCTCGCCCGCCCGAGCCGCTTCCACCGCCGCGTTCAGCGCCAGGATGTTGGTCTGGAAGGCGATGCCGTCGATCACGCCCACGATGTCCGCGATGCGGTTGGAGCTGTCGGCGATGCCGCGCATCGTGCCGACCACGTCGCCCACCGCCCGGCCGCCGCGCGTGGCCACCTCGGAAGCGGCCATCGCCAGTTCCGACGCGCTGCGCGAGCTTTCGGCGTTGTTGCGCACGGTGGACGACAGTTCGTCCATGCTGGCGGCGGTCTCTTCCAGGGACGCCGCCTGCTGCTCGGTGCGGGAAGACAGGTCGATGTTGCCCGCGGCGATCTCGCGCGAGCCGGTATGGATCTCTTCCACGCCCAGGCGCACGGCCGACACGGTGCGGGCCAGGCTGTCCTGCATGCGCTTGACGGCGCCGTACAGAATGCCGATCTCGTTGTTGCCGCGCTGCTCGATGCGATTGGTCAGGTCGCCGGCGGCGATGCGGTCGAACAGGCGGCCGGCCTCGTGCAGCGGACGGAAGACCGAGCGCGCGAACACGGCGTACAAGCCCACCACCAGCACGCCCACGACGATCAGCAGGCCGACCAGCACGGCGATCGCGCCGTTGATGCGGGTGGAGGCGTCGCGGGCCACGCGCTGGCCGACCTCGTCGGCGTAGTCCACGTACTTCTGGATGGCCGCGGTGAAGATCAGGCCCAGCGGCGTCACCTTCTCGAGGTTCAGCCGGCCGGCGTCCTGGGCATTGCCCGCGCGGATGGCGGCGATCATCGGAACGATGGCATCGCGCTGGTAGACGTCGTAGGCCGCCAGCGCGGCATCGAACAGCGGCTTGCCTTCGGCCGAGGTCTCGGGCGTCTGGCGCGCCGTCTGGATCAGGTCGCCGGCCTTCTTGGTATAGCCGTCCAGCCGCTGCATGCTGGCCAGATTGGCGATGCCCTTGCCTTCCATCAGCGCCGTCTGCGCCGCCAGCAGCACCAGCCGGGCGCGCAGCAGCTCGGCGCCCGCGCCGTCCACGGCGTTGGCGCGGACCAGGTTGGTGTCCATCAACACTTCGATGGAACTGCGGTTGGAGGTGAGCTGCTGGTGGACCGCGATGCCGGTCGCCAGGAAAAGCGTGAAGAAAACGACTAAAGCGGTCGTCAAGACCGCGCGGATACTTAAATTCTTGAACATGGGGGGCACTCCGGGGGGTTGCGTAAAGCTTCCCCCTATTACGGCGTAATGCAATGAAAAGTTAAATATCTCATTGGGTTACATACCGCCCCTCCGACAAGCCTGATTTCACGGCTTGTCTAACCAAATTAACAACGATTATCATTATCAACCCTTAAGATCAGCGAGACATCATCGTGACGGCGGCGAACCAGCCTGCGGCGCAACATGCCTTGAGCGCGCTTTACCGCGACCATCATGGATGGCTGGCGGGATGGCTGCGGCGCCGGCTCGGCTGCGCGCACGATGCCGCCGACCTTTCGCACGACACCTATGAACGGCTGCTCAGCTCCGGCCGGCTGCCCGAGGCCGGCCAAGCGCGCGCGTTCCTGACCCAGATCGCCAAGGGGCTGGTCATCGACCTGTTCCGCCGCCGCTCCCTGGAAGCCGCCTACCTGGAGGCGCTTGCCCAACTGCCCGAGGCGCACATGCCGTCCGCCGAAGCCCGCGCGCTGGCGCTGGAGACGCTGGTCGCTGTGGACGCCGCGCTGGATGCGCTGCCGGCCCGCGCGCGGCAGGTCTTCATCCTGTCGCGCTTCGAAGGGCTCAAGTATTCCGAGATCGCCCAGCGCCTGGACGTGTCGGTCGCCCTGGTGCGCAAGCACATGCTGCGCGCCGCGCAGGCCTGCATGGCGGCGCTGTGACCGCGATGGAGCACGGCATCCCCGAACCCGCATTGGCGCAGGGCCTGCACTGGCTGGTGGTCATGTGGTCCGGCGAAGTCAGCGACGACGAGCGCGCGGCCTGGCAGCGCTGGCTTGCGGCCCACCCCGACCATGAGCGCGCATGGCAGCACGTGCAGCGCATCGACGCGCGCCTGCTGGGCGTGTCGCCCGAGGCCTCGGCCCGCGCCCTGGCCGTCTCGGGCCGCAAGGCCGGCCGGCGCCAGGCGCTGCGCCTGATGGGGTTCGGCCTGCTGGGCGCCGGCGTCGCCGGACTGGCCGCCCGCCAGGTGCCCTGGTCCGCGTATGCGGCCGACTACCGCAGCGCGGTGGGCGAGCGGCGCAAGGTGGTGCTCGACGACGGCACCCTTCTGATGCTCGGCGGCGACAGCGCCGTGGACATCCATTACGGCCCCGACGCGCGGCGCGTCGCGCTGCGCCGCGGCGAACTGTACATCGAGACCGGCCACGGCCCGCGGGCGCAAGGCCGTCCGTTCATCGTCACCACCGATCTGGGCAGTATCCGCGCGCTGGGCACGCGCTACAGCGTGGACCGCCGCCGCGGCGACGTGGCGGTCGCCGTCTATGAGGGCGCGGTCGAGATCCAGCCGTCGCAGGGCCGCCCGATGGTGCTGGCCGCGGGCCAGGCGGCCTCGTTCACCGCGGCGGGCGCCGAGCCGGCCCGGACAGTGAGCGGGCAACAGCCCTCCTGGCTGAACGATCAACTGGTGGCCGAGCGCATGCGCCTGGCCGACTTCCTGGAGCAGGTCGGGCGCTACCGCCGCGGCGTGATCCGCTGCCACGCGGACGTGGCCGACCTGATCGTGTCGGGCGTTTATCCGCTCGGCGATACGGACCGCATCCTGGCATCGCTCTCCGCGGCCCTGCCCTTGCGGATCGCGCGCTACACGGACTACTGGATCGTAGTAGAAGCGGGGTGAGCCCCCACGCTGCGCACGCTACGCGCGCTTGCTGCCCCCCAAGGGGGCGCTTTTTTGCCTTGGGACGGCCCGGCGGCAAAAAAACTCGCCGCGACCGTAGCACTTTTTCAATCTCGTTCGGGATACGTGAATAACCCTGCTATTCCCACACCCCGACGAGAACTCCCGATATGCAATTCCGCTTCCCCCTCACGGCTACCCGGCGCGCCGTGGCGCTTGCCCTGGCTTCGCTGGCTGTGGCCGCGCCCGCGCCCGGCGCGGCCGCCGACGCGCAGCCGTCCGCTTCGCGCAGCCTGGCTCCGATCGTCTACGACATTCCCGCCGGCACGCTGGACCAGGTCCTCAACGCCTATGCGCAGCGGGCCGGAGTCATGATCACCATCGACGGCTCCCTGACCGCCGGCGCCAGCAGTCAGGGCCTGCGCGGCGCCTATGGGGTGCGCGAAGGGTTCGCCGCGATCCTGGCCGGCAGCGGCCTGGCGGCCCAGCCCCAGGGCGGCGGCTATGTCCTGCGCCGCGTGCCGGTGGGCCAGACCGGCGTGGCGACGCTGGAAGCCGTCACCGTGAGCGGCGCCGGTGTCGCGCCCGACAGCTATGTCGCCCAGGAGTCGCGCGCCGGCACCAAGACGGACACGTCGATCCTGGAGACGCCACAGTCCATTTCCGTGGTGACGCGCGCGCAGATGGAAGCGCAGAATGCGCAGAGCGTGACGGAAGTCCTGCGCTACGTACCCGGCGTGGCGGTCGAGACCTATGGCGTGGATCCGAAAGGCTTCGACTGGGTCATGATGCGCGGCTTCAATGCGCAAGCCACCAGCGACTACAAGGACGGCTTGCGCCAGGCCGCCACCGGCTACACGCTGTTCCGCAGCGAACCCTACGCGCTCGAGCGCGTCGAAGTGCTGCGCGGCCCGTCCTCGGTACTCTACGGCCAGGGCGACGCCGGGGGCCTGATCAACCGGGTCAGCAAGCTGCCTTCGGCCACGCCGCAGTACGAGACCGAACTGGAATACGGCAGCTTCCAGCGCAAGCAGGCCGCGGTGGACCTGACGGGGCCCGCGAACGAAAGCGGCACCCTGCTCTACCGCCTGGTGGGCGTGGCGCGGGACTCCAACACGCAATTCACCTATCCCAACGGCGACCGCATCTCCGACGACCGGCTCTTCGCCGCCCCGTCCCTGACCTGGGCGCCCTCGGCCGCCACGCGTTTCACCCTGCAGACGGAATTCCTGCATGACCGCTCCGGCGGCACCATAGGCACCGTCACGGTGAACGGCAAACCCACCGATCTGCGCAACGGCGATCCCAGCTTCAACCGCTACGACCAGAAGCAGAAGACCATCGGCTACCTGTTCGAACACCGGTTCAACGACACCGTGCAGGTGCGCCAGAACCTGCGCTACGGCCGGGTCGACGCCCTGCTGGACAACGTGCTGGTGGTGGGCCTGGACCCGGCCGGGCTGACGCGCTCGGCGCGCCGCTTCGACGAAAGCATGACCGCGCTGGCGCTGGACAACCAAGTGCAGCTCGACCTGCGCACGGGGCCGCTGTCCCACACGCTGCTGACCGGCCTGGACTTCAACCGCAGCAGCGCGGACGTGTCGCGCACCATGGGCCCCGCGCCCAGCCTGAACCCCTACGATCCGGTGTATGGCGTGGACGTCCCCACGCCCTCGACGCCGCTGGCGAACTATCTGGAGCGCACGCACCAGACCGGCCTGTATCTGCAGGACCAGATCCGGTTCGCCGAACGCTGGGTGGTAACGCTGGGCGGGCGCTACGACTGGTACAGCCAGAAGACCGAGAACCGGCTGCTAAACGACGATACCGACCAGGACGGAACGCGCTTCAGCGGCCGCGCCGGCCTGAACTACGTCATGCCCAACGGCGTGGCGCCCTACGTCAGCTATGCCCAGTCCTTCCTGCCGAATACCGGCGTGTCGGCCCCCGTCAACGGCAGCGCTCCCTTCGCGCCGTCCCGCGCGCGCCAGTGGGAAGCGGGCGTCAAGTACCAGCCGCCCGGCTCGGATTCGCTGTACACGGTGGCGGTGTTCGACATCAAGAAAAGCAACGTCCTGACCAACGACCTGTTCAACCCCGGCTTCCAGGTCGCGTCCGGCGAAGTCCAGTCGCGCGGCGTCGAAGTCGAGGGCAAGTTCAGCCTGGCCGACGGCTGGGACTTCACCGGTTCCTATACTTATGTAAACGCCGAGATCACCCGCGCCAACAATGCCACCCAGGGCAACCGCCCGGCGCTGGTGCCCGAGCACACCGCATCCGGCTGGCTGAACTACACGGTGCGCCGTTCCGCGCTGGCCGGACTGAGCCTGGGCGTGGGCGCGCGCTACGTGGGCTCGACCTACGGCGACAACGACAATACGCTGAAGATCGCGGCCCACACGCTCATCGACGCGGGCGTCTCGTATGCCGTGGACAAGCACTTGACCCTTTCCGTCAACGCCACCAACCTTTTCGACAAGGAATACCTGGCAACGTGCTCCGACCTCACGGATTGCTACCCGGGCAGCCGCCGCAGCGTGATCGGACGGGTCAAGTACAGGTTCTAGGCGGCAAAAGAAAACCCCCATCGCGAGCGATGGGGGGTTTGCAAGGGGCGCCGCCGCGCGCCGCCACACTTATTTCAACCAGACCCGCGCATTGCGGAAAATGCGCATCCACGGGCTGAACGCGCCGCCCGTGTCGGCGGCGCCCCATTTCTCGGGCGCCCACGACATCATGACGTTGCGGGTCACGCGTTCCGGGTGCGGCATCATGACGGTGAAGCGGCCGTCGGCCGTGGTGACGGAGGTCAGGCCGCCGGGGCTGCCGTTCGGGTTGAACGGATAGGCTTCGGTGGCGCGGCCGGCGTTGTCGATATAGCGGGCGGCGGCCAGCACGCGGCCGGCGTCGCCCTGCTGCGAGAAGTCGGCGTAGCCTTCGCCGTGGGCCACGGCGACCGGCACTCGGGCGCCTTCCATGCCGGCGAAGAAGATCGACGGCGACTTGGCCACTTCCAGCATGGACAGGCGCGCTTCGTACTTTTCCGACTGGTTGCGCGTGAAGCGCGGCCAGAATTCGGCGCCCGGGATCATCGGCGCCAGCGCGGCCATCATTTGGCAGCCGTTGCACACGCCCAGCGCGAAGGTGTCGGGGCGCGCGAAGTACGCGGCGAACTGGTCCGACAGCTTGCCATTGAAGCGGATGGTGCGCGCCCAGCCCTCGCCGGCGCCCAGCACGTCGCCGTAGCTGAAGCCGCCCACGGCCACCAGGCCCTGCGCCTGCGCCAGGTCCACGCGGCCGGACAGCAGGTCGGTCATGTGCACGTCGATGGCTTCGAAGCCCGCAGTGTCGAACGCCCAGGCCATTTCGACCTGGCTGTTGCAGCCCTGCTCGCGCAGGATCGCCACACGCGGGCGCTTGCCCGTGTTGATGAAGGGCGCGGCCACGTCTTCCTGGGGGTCGAAGGCGACGTTCGGGCTCATGCCCGGGTCCGTGGCGTCGTTCCAGACGTCGAGTTCGGCCTGGGCGCAGGCGGGGTTGTCGCGGCGCGACATGATGCGGTAGGACACTTCGCTCCAGGCGCGGCCGAGTTCGGCGCGGGGCTGGCTCCAGACCTTCTTGCCGTCGCGGTAGAACTCGACTTCGTCCGCGCCGTTCAGGCCGCCGATGACGTGCGAGTGGGCCGACAGGCCCGCGCCGCGCAGCACCTGCATGACGGCGTCGCGCTGCGAGGCCGGCACCTGGATCACGGCACCGGCTTCTTCCGAGAACAGCGCCTTGAGCGTCAGCTCTTCGCGCTGCACCGCCACCTGCTCGGGACGGATCTTGTAGTCGCCCCAATCCGCCGATTGCGGATCGAAGGTCAGCATGTCCAGGTTCACCGAGATGCCGGTGCGGCCGGCGAAGGCCATTTCGGTCAAGGTGGCGAACAGGCCGCCGTCGGAGCGGTCGTGGTAGGACAGGATGGTGCCGGCCTCGGCCAAGGTGCGGATGGTGACGAAGAACGCGCGCAGGTCCTGCGGGGCGTCGATGTCGGGCACGGTCTCGCCGACCTGGCCGTAGGCCTGCGCCAGGATCGAGCCGCCCATGCGGTGGCGGCCGCGGCCCAGGTCGATCAGGATCAGCACGCTGTCGCCGGCGTCGGTGCGCAATTGCGGGGTCAGGCTGGCGCGCACGTCGGCCACGGGCGCGAAGGCCGTGACGATCAGCGAAACCGGCGCCACCACCTGGCGCTGCTCGCCGTCCTGTTCCCAGGACGTCTTCATGGACAGGGAATCCTTGCCGACCGGGATGGACAGGCCGGTGGCCTGGCACAGTTCGCTGACGGCGGACACGGTGTCGTACAGCGCCGCGTCCTGGCCGTCCACGCCGCAGGCGGCCATCCAGTTGGCCGACAGCTTGATGTCTTCCAGGCGCGCCACGTCGGCGGCGGCCAGGTTGGTCAGGGCCTCGGCCACGGCCATGCGGCCCGAGGCCGGGGCGTCCAGCATGGCGATCGGGGTCCGCTCGCCCATGGACATGGCTTCGCCGCGGAAGCCTTCGTAGTCGGCCAGCGTGACGGCGCAGTCGGCCACCGGCACCTGCCACGGGCCGACCATCTGGTCGCGGCTGGACAGGCCGCCGACCGTGCGGTCGCCGATGGTGATGAGGAAGGACTTGTTGGCCACCGTGGGGTGGCGCAGCACGCGGTAGGCGGCTTCGGTGAGGTCGATGCCGGCCAGGTCCAGCGGCGCGGACACGCCGGGCAGGTGCTTCACGTCGCGCGTCATGCGCGGCGGCTTGCCCAGGATCACGTCGATCGGCACGTCCACCGGGCGCACTTCGGCGTCGCCTTGCGGGCGGATCGTGTCCAGGCCGGGCAGGCCTTCGCCATCCACCACGCGCAACTGGCGTTCCTCGGTGGCCACGCCCACCACCGCGTAGGGGCAGCGTTCGCGGCGCGCGATGGCGTCGAAGCGTTCGAGGTCCTTGGGCAGGATCGACAGGACGTAGCGCTCCTGCGATTCGTTGCTCCAGATTTCGGCGGGCGACAGGCCCGACTCTTCCAGCGGCACGCGCTTCAGGTCGAAGATGGCGCCGCGGCCGGCGTCGTTGACCAATTCAGGGAAGGCGTTGGACAGGCCGCCCGCACCCACGTCGTGGATCGCGATGATGGGGTTGTTCTCGGCCTGCTGCCAGCAGCGGTCGATGACTTCCTGCGCGCGGCGCTCGATCTCGGGGTTGCCGCGCTGGACGGAATCGAAGTCCAGTTCGGCCGAGTTGCTGCCCATGCTGATGCTGGACGCGGCGCCGCCGCCCATGCCGATACGGAAGCCCGGGCCGCCCAACTGGATCAGCAGCGCGCCGGGGGGGATCACGTCTTTGTGCGTCAGGCCGGCGTCGATGCTGCCCAGGCCGCCCGCGATCATGATGGGCTTGTGGTAGCCCCAGCGCGTGCCGCCGGCGGTCTGCTCGAACGAGCGGAAATAGCCCAGCAGGTTGGGCCGGCCGAATTCGTTGTTGAACGCCGCGCCGCCGATGGGGCCGTCGATCATGATGGACAGCGGCGAGGCGATGCGCTCGGGCAGGCCGTGGTGGTCGGCTTCCCAGGGCTGCGGGGCGTCGTCGAAACGCAGGTGCGACACGGTGAAGCCGGTCAGGCCCGCCTTGGGCTTGGAGCCGCGGCCGGTAGCGCCTTCGTCGCGGATTTCGCCGCCGTTGCCCGTGGAGGCGCCGGGGAACGGCGCGATCGCGGTCGGGTGGTTGTGGGTTTCCACCTTCATCAGCGTGTGCACGACGGTGTCGCGGCGGATGTAGCGGGCGCCGTCGGCGCCCTCGCCCGTGACACCGGGCACGCCGGCCTGGAAGCGCTGCGCAGGGCCGCCTTCCATGATGGCGGCGTTGTCCGAGTAGGCCACCACGGTGCCTTCCGGCTGCGCCTTGTGCGTGGCGCGGATCATGCCGAACAGCGTGTTCGGCTGTTCCTGGCCGTCGATCACCCACTGGGCGTTGAAGATCTTGTGGCGGCAGTGTTCGCTGTTGGCCTGCGCGAACATCATCAGTTCCACGTCGGTGGGGTCGCGCCCCAGGTCGGTGAACGACTTGGCCAGGTATTCGATTTCGTCTTCCGACAGGGCCAGGCCCAGCGAGACGTTCGCCTCGGCCAAGGCCTGGACGCCGTTGGCCTGCACGCCCACCGTGCGCATCGGCTTGCCCGCCAGCGGCTGGAACAGCGCCTGGCCGTCGAAGCCGGCGTCCACCACGGTTTCGGTCATGCGGTCGTGCAGGCAGTCGGCCGCTCGCGCCAGCATGGCGTCGTCGAAGGACTTGGCGCCCAGCAGGCCGCGTTCGGGCGTGATCACGTAGCGCACGCCGCGTTCGATGCGGTGGACCGACGACAGCCCGCAGTTGTGGGCGATGTCGGTGGCCTTGCTGGCCCACGGAGAAATCGTGCCCAGGCGCGGAATGACCAGCAGCGACAGGCTCTTGGCCGGCGCATCGGCGGTGGCCGGCGTGCCGTAGTCCAGCAACTGGGTCAGTTGGCGCTGCTGGTCGGCCGTCAGGGCGGCGTCGGTGCTGACGAAGTGCTCGTAGCGGGCGGATATGTCGGCCACCGGCAGGCCGGCTTCCTTCAATTGCGCCAGGAGGCGGTCGCGACGAAAGGAGGACAGGACGGAGGAACCAGGCAGATGCTGAACTAGGGACACGATGCGGGCGCCGTATAAGGGAGAAAAGGGCAAAAAGTGATTTTACCCGTTTAGGGGGTTTTCCCGGGGCCACCGTTCAATCCGGCGGGGAACGGCCGTTTCCGGTCACTGTTACAAAAGAATTCCAGACCGCGGACGCGACGATGCCGCATCGCAGCATTCCACGCTTTCTCCTTACGGAATCTGCCTTTGCACTCAAAGTGTGCGGATGATCCGGCACGTTTATGGTGCATCGCGTCATGTTGCAGCCATCCCGCACCGCGGGAAAACACGAGCTTCCGCTCCCGCGGCGCGACGGTAGGATGCAGCGACCCCATAAATAACAAGCAAAGCGCCGACCCGCGCGCTGGCCGTTGCCTCACATGTCCCGCCCCGAAGCCCCCGCCGAGCCCGTCGAACCGATCATCCCCGCAGAAGCAGATCCCGCCGTAAAAGTGCCGCTGGCCATCGAGGACTGGCTGGCCGTCATCCTGCTGGCGGTCCTGGCCACCATTACCTTCCTGAACGTGCTGGTGCGCTACTTCACCGACCAGTCGTTCGCGTGGACGGAAGAAATCTCGGTGTTCCTGCTGATCGTCCTGACCATGGCGGGCGGCAGCGTCGCGTTCGTGCGCAACCACCACATCCGCATCGAAATCCTGGCCGACAACGGCTCTCCGCGCCGCCAGCGCATCATGGCGCTGATTTCCAACGGCTGCGTGCTGGCGTTCTTCGTGCTGCTGACCGTGCTGTCGGTCAAGCTGGTGGCCGACGAATACATCTACGAAGAAACCTCCCCCGCGATCGGCGTGCCGACCTGGTGGTATTCGATCTGGCTGCCGGTCATGGCCGCGGCCATTTCGCTGCGCACCGCCGGCATCCTCCGCCGGATCGCGCGCGCGCCCCTTTCCGCCGGCGCGGCCCGCGGGGAACAGCCATGATCGCGGGCATTCTCTTCACCGTCTTCATCGTCCTGATGCTGATCGGCGTGCCGGTCGGCGTGGCGCTGGGCATCGGCGGCACCGTGGCCATCGTGCTGTCCAACCTGGACACCCCCTGGTACGGCCTCCTGACCGTGCCGCAGAACTTCTACGCCGGCCTGGCGAAATACCCGCTGCTGGCGATTCCCATGTTCGTGCTGGTGGGCTCGATCTTCGACCGGTCCGGCGTGGCCAAGCGGCTGGTGGACTTCGCGATCGCCATCGTCGGCCGCGGCCCGGGCATGCTGCCGCTGGTGTCGATCGCCGTGGCCATGTTCCTGGGCGGCATCTCCGGCTCCGGCCCGGCGTGCGCGGCCGCGGTCGGCGCCGTGATGATCACCGCCATGTCGCGCGCGGGCTATCCCGGGTCGTTCTCGGCCGCCGTCGTGGCCGCCGGCGCCGCCACGGACATCCTGATCCCGCCTTCGGTGGCCTTCATCATTTATTCGGTGCTGGTGCCCGGCGCCTCGGTACCGGCCCTGTTCGCCGCCGGCATGGTGCCCGGCATCCTGGCCGGCTTCGCGCTCATCGTTCCGGCGGTGTGGCTGGCCCGCAAGCACAAGATGGGCGCGCTGGAAGCCCACCTGCCGCGCCCGCCCTTCTGGGCCAGCCTGCGCGAGGCCTCGTGGGGCCTGGCCGCGCCGGTCCTGATCCTGGGCGGGATGCGCATGGGCTGGTTCACGCCCACGGAAGCCGCCGTGGTCGCGGTGTTCTACGGCCTGTTCGTCGGCGTGTTCATCCACCGCACCATCAAGCTGCGCGACCTGTTCACCATCCTGCGCGAAGCGGCCGAACTGTCCGCCGTCATCATGCTGGTCGTGACCCTGGCCGGCATCTTCGCCTGGGCGCTGTCCACGCTCAGCGTGATCGACCCCATCACGCACGCCATCGTCAATTCGGGCCTGGGCGAATATGGCGTGCTGGCGCTCTTGATCCTGCTGCTGATGACCGTGGGCATGTTCCTGGACGGCATCTCCATCTTCCTGATCTTCGTGCCGCTGCTCATGCCCATCGCCAACGCCTACGGCTGGGATCCGGTGTGGTTCGGCGTCATCCTCACCCTGAAGGTGGCGCTGGGCCAGTTCACTCCGCCGCTGGCCGTGAACCTGATGGTGTCGTGCCGCATCGCGCGCGTGCCCATGGAGTCCACGGTGCGCTGGGTGGTGTGGCTGCTGGGCGCGATGTTCCTGGTGCTGGTCGCGGTGCTGGCGTTCCCGCAACTGGCGCTGTGGCTGCCTCACAAGCTGGGTTATTGAAGGGGCGGGACCCCGCCGGCATTACGGGTGTGCATTACACAACAACAGACAGACTTGCAAAGAGAGGAGACGCAACATGAAATTCCGCAACTTGATCGGCGCCGCCCTGTGCGCCGCGGCGGCGGTGGGCATGGCGCCCGCCCACGCGCAGACCTACAAGCCCGAGTACAAGCTGTCCATCGTCGTCGGAACCACCTTCCCGTGGGGCCAGGGCGCCGAAATCTGGTCGAACCTGGTGCGCGAACGCACGCAAGGCCGCATCAACATCAAGGTCTACCCCGGCACCTCGCTGGTCCAGGGCGACCAGACCCGCGAATTCACCGCCATCCGCCAGGGCGTGATCGACATGGCCGTCGGCTCCACCATCAACTGGTCGCCGCAGGTCAAGCAGTTGAACCTGTTCTCCCTGCCCTTCCTGATGCCCGACTACGCCGCCATCGATTCGCTGGTGCAAGGCGACGTGGGCCGCGAAATGTTCAAGCTCATCGAGAAGGCCGGCGTGGTGCCATTGGCCTGGGGCGAGAACGGCTACCGCCAGCTCAGCAACTCCAAGCATGAAATCAAGAAGCCCGAGGACATGAAGGGCCTGAAGCTGCGCGTGGTGGGTTCGCCGCTGTACATCGACACCTTCACCGCGCTGGGCGCCAACCCCACGCAGATGAGCTGGGCCGACGCCCAGCCCGCGCTGGCCAGCGGCGCCGTGGACGGCCAGGAGAACCCCCTGTCCATCTACACCGGCTCCAAGCTCTACACCGTGGGCCAGAAGTACCTGACCCTGTGGAACTACGTGGCCGATCCGCTGATCTTCGTGGTCAACCGCGAGGTCTGGAATTCCTGGTCCGAAAAGGACCGCGACATCGTGCGCCAGGCCGCGCTGGACGCCGGCAAGCAGCAGATCGTGATCGCCCGCAAGGGCGTGACGCCCGAAGACCCGTCCCTGCTGAAAGAGATCGAGGGCCATGGCGTCACCGTGACCTCGCTGTCGCCGGCCGACCATGACGCCTTCGTGAAGGTCACCAAGCCGGTCTACGACAAGTGGAAGAAGCAGATCGGCGAAGACCTGGTGAACCTGGCCGAGAAGTCGATCGCCAACCGCAAGAAGTAAGCGCGCAAGAACACAGCAAGCCCCAGGGGAAACGGCGGCGCAAGCCGCCAACCGAGGCAGGGACGCCAGATCCCGCCCGCCAACGGGCGCCGGCCAAAAGCTGGCGTCCGTTTTTTTTTGTTGGGAGGGTGTGTCTTTTTGTTGGGGGGTGTCTGACACCCGTACGAGACACCCTCCCAGGCTGACGCCGGAGCACCCGGGTGTCAGACACCCCCCCAACAAAAACCAGCCCCTACCCCGGATAACTCACTTCCAGGATATCCAGTTCCTCGATCCCGCCCGGCGTGCGCAGCACCACCGTATCGCCTTCCTTCGCCTTGATCAGCGCGCGGGCCACGGGGGAAATCCAACTGATCTTGCCTGCCAGGGGTTCGGCCTCGTCGACGCCGACGATGGTCACCCGGTGTTCCGCGCCGGCCTTGTCGGAATACAGCACCGTGGCGCCGAAGAAGACCTGGTCGCGGTTGGGCTGGGCGGCGGGGTCGACGACTTCCGCGATGTCCAGCCGCTTGGTCAGGAAGCGCATGCGGCGGTCGATCTCGCGCAGGCGTTTCTTGCCGTAGAGATAGTCGCCGTTCTCGGAACGGTCGCCATTGGACGCGGCCCAGGACACCACCTGCACGACGGCGGGCCGCTCCACGTTCATCAGGTGCGTGAGTTCGCCCCGCAGGCGTTCGTAGCCGCCGGGCGTCATGTAGTTCTTCGTGCCCGCCGGAAGCGCCTGGGCCTGCGGCAGATCGTCGTCGTCCTCGTGGTCGGACTCTTTAACAAAGGCTTTGTTCATGGCGGTTGCGCCGGTTGGGCGCGGTCACAGTCGATAGCTTGGAGGGCAAGGCGGCGGGGCCGCCGCCCGCGTCAGAACCAGTCGTGCCAGACCGGTTTAAGGTCGGACGGCAGCGCCGGCAGGCGGCCCAGGTCCATCCGGCTTTCCTTCGGGCTATGGAAGTCCGAGCCGCGCGACGCCAGGAAACCGTAGCGGCGCGCCACGTCCGCATAGTGGCGGGCTTCCTCGGCGGTATGGCTGCCCGTGTTGACCTCGATGCCCACGCCGCCCAGTTGCAGGAATTCGTCGAACAGCGCGGCGAACTGCAAGGGCGTGTACTTGTAGCGGCCCGGATGCGCGATGACGGCCAGGCCGCCCGCGCCGCGTATCCAGCCCACCGCTTCCGCCAGCGTGGCCCATTGCATGGGCACGTGGCCGGGCCGGTCGTCGCCCAGATGCTTGTTGAACACGGTCTGCACGTCGGGGCAGTAGCCGGCCTCGACCAGGTAGCGCGCGAAGTGCGTGCGGCTGATCAGTTCGGGATTGCCGGCGAACGGCAGCGCGCCTTCGTAGGCGCCGGGCATGCCCATGCCCGCCAGGCGTTCGCCGATGCGCTTGGCGCGTTCGGCGCGGCCGGCGCGGGTCTTGCGCAGCCCTTCGACCAGGACGGTGTTTTCGGGATCGAAGCGCAGCCCCACGATGTGCACCGTCAGGCCTGCCCACGTCACGGAAATCTCGACGCCGGTGGCGAATTGCATGCCCAGTTCGCGCGCCATGCCGGCGGCTTCCGCCAGCCCGCCCACTTCGTCGTGGTCGGTCAGCGCCCAGACGTCCACGCCGTTGGCGTGCGCGCGCTGCGCCACGTCGCGGGGCGCGAGCGCGCCGTCCGAGACGGTGGAATGGCAATGCAGGTCGATGTTCAGGGTGCGCGCGTTCATGGGCCTATTGTAGAGAAGGCCCGCCAGCGTGGATAGCGCCCTGTCCGTCCCTGGTTTGCAGGGTGGACAGACCCTAGTTCAGCAGGAAGGCCGCCACCGGCTCCACCTGCTCGTCGGCGATCAGCGTGGGCGCGTGGCCCACGCCCCGCACCTCGTGCGCCCGCGCGCGCGGGTTGCGCTCGAGCATTTCCTGGACGGTGGCGCGCGTCAGCAGGTCGGACAGTTCGCCGCGCACGATCAGCGTCGGGCAGTCCACGGTGTCATAGGCGCGCCACAGAATCTGCTCGCCGGCGGCCAGTTCCTCCGGCGTCTGCGCGGCCAGGGCCTGGGCCAGCGCCAGATCGTAGTGCTTCACCCATTTGCCGCCGTACTCGGGATACAGATAGCGCGCCAGATCGGCCCATTGCGCGTCCGTGTGCGGCCCGAAGGTTTCCGAATTGGCCCGCATGGTGGCGACGGCCTCCTCGAACGAGGCGAACTCCCCGGCCTCGCCCACGTACTGGCCGATGCGCGCCAGGGCGCCCGTTTCCAGGCGCGGACCCACGTCGTTCAACACCAGCCTCTCCAGGCGCACGCCCTCGCCGGGCGGCAGCATGCCGGCGTGCGGACGCATCGCCAGCATGGCGCGGGCGAATACCGCCGCGCCGGACAGCGCCAGGCCGACCAGTCCGCCCATGGACGTGCCCAGCCAGGCCAGCCGCGCCGGCCGCAGCCGGGCGATCAGGGTCACCATGTCGGACACGTATTGCGGCACCGTGTAGAACGCCGGGTTGGCCAGCCAGTCCGAACGGCCCCGGCCCACCACGTCCGGGCAGACCACGCGGTACTGCCCGGCCAGGCGGCGGGCCAGCGCATCGAAATCGCGGCCGCTGCGGGTCAGCCCGTGCACGCAGACCAGCACCCGGTCGTTGGCGGGATCGCCCCATTCCCAGTAGGCCATGCGATGCAGGCCGGCCGGGCTGGCGCAGGTGACGAATTCCAAACGGGGTTCCAGGCTGGCGTCCACCATCGATACACTCCACGAATCTGCGCGCGCCGATACGGCGGCGCGCTAGGGCCCGGTAGTGTAATCGCGGCGGGCTTGCGCGCGCATGACAGCCGGACGGGCCGCGGCGCCCGCGCCGCGGGCTGGACTATCGGCCCGGTCGTCGCTACGATCATCCCATCCGGATCGACGCCCCCGCCCCCGGGGCGGACAGGAAATTGCGGTTGCCTATCGGCGCGATCCAATCATTAAATTGGAGTTGCCCACGGTTTCGCGCCACAGTTGACAGTCCCAAGCATTGCCAGATCAGTCTTCCCAAAATTGATATGGAGTCCGTATGCAGCAAAGCAGTCCCGTTTCCCCGCTGACCCCCGACGATTCCGCCGTCGGCACCCCTCCCCCCGTAGCCCCCAAAGTGCTGCAGGATCTCCTGGCCCGCGCCGACGTGCAGATCAACGGCACGCGTCCCTGGGACATCCAGGTGCACGACAGGCACATGTACGACCGCGTCTTCGCGAGCTGGTCGCTGGGCCTGGGCGAATCCTACATGGATGGCGAGTGGGACTGCGACGAACTGGACGAGCTGTTCACCCGACTGCTGCGCGCCGACATAGAATCGGCGGCGCTGGGCCTGGCCCGCGTCAAGCTGATCGCCGAACACCTGCGCCACAAGCTGTTCAACCTGCAATCCAAGCACCGCGCGTTCGAGGTCGGCAAGCAGCACTACGACGCCGGCAACGACGTGTTCGAGGCCATGCTGGACAGCCGCATGATCTATTCCTGCGCCTACTGGGAACACGCCCGGACGCTGGAGGAAGCCCAGTTGGCCAAGCTGGACATGATCTGCCGCAAGCTACAGCTCAAAGAAGGCGAGACCCTGCTGGACATCGGCTGCGGCTGGGGCGGGCTGGCCAAGTTCGCCGCCGAGCGCTATGGCGTCAAGGTCACCGGCGTGACCGTCTCCAAGGAACAGCTCGCGCTGGCGCAGGAACGCGTGAAGGGCCTGCCCGTGGAACTGCTGCTGCAGGACTACCGCGACCTCCAGGGCAGCTTCGACAAGGTGGTGTCGGTGGGGATGTTCGAGCACGTGGGCCCCAAGAACTACGACACTTACTTCACCCACGTGCAGCGCCTGATGGCCCCCGGCGGCGTGTTCCTGCTGCACACCATCGGCATCGCGTCCACCAGCCAGAGCACCGATCCCTGGATCGACCGCTACGTCTTCCCGAACGGCAAGCTGCCCTCGGCCCGCGAGATCGCGACGGCGGTGGAAGGCCGTTTCATCATCGAAGACTGGCATAACTTCGGCGCCGACTACGACCGCACGCTGATGGCGTGGTGGGAGAATTTCGAACGCGCCTGGCCCGAACTGGAACCGCGCTACGGCCCGCGCTTCTACCGCATGTGGAAATACTATCTGATGTGCTGCGCCGGCTTCTTCCGGTCGCGCGAGGGCCAGCTCTGGCAGGTGATGCTGACCCACCCGCAGCGCCAGGACACGTACCGGTCGCTGCGCTGAAGGCACCGTAGCCAGGTGTCTGACACCCTTATGGAATGCCCGTCAGGCTGTAGCGGTGGTTCCGGGTGTCTGACACCAACCGATTTCATAGTTGGTGTCAGACACCCGGGAAGATCGTCTCGTGTCTGGATGACTATCCCGTAAGATACCGTCTTGGCCGTCAAGCGATCAGACGTAGTCTGGTCGGTATCGTGATCGGGTTTTAAGCACGCCGAAGCATAGATGCACCAGCTTTCTCATGGCCGCGCCGAGCGCGGCCATTCTGCTTTTGCCCGCCAGCAGCAGTCGCTCGTAGAGCGCGCGGATATGGGGATTGCGACGAATGCCGACGATGGCAGCCATGTAGAACGTGGCACGCACCCGAGCAGGACCGGCCTTTGACAGGTGCGCACGGCCATTGAGGCTGGTGCCCGACTGACGCTGCACGGGAACCAGCCCCAGATAGGCCGCCAAGGCCTCGGCAGACTCGATGCGTTTGCTATGCATGATCGACAGGATCGCGTTGCTGGCCTGCGGGCCGATGGCCGGGATGCTGGTGAGCAACTCCCGGTCTTCCTTCAAATCGGGATGGCGGTCGATGTGGTCATCGATGGCCCGCTCCAGGCGCTTGATCTCTTCGCGCAGGAACGCAATGGCCTTGGCGATGGAACCTTCGACCAGGACGGGCAGATCACTGAACTGCGTTTTCTCCTGCCGGTTGAGCTCACGCAACAAGTCTTTGCTCAGCGCGTTGCGCCGCGCCAGCAAGGCACGCAACTGCCGCGCATGCAGGGGCGCGGGGTGCCATAGCGCCGGCTTGAGCGCCTGACCGTAACGGGCCAGCACGTAGCTGTCGATCCCGTCGGTCTTGGAGCGCACCGCCAGCGCACCCGCGAAGTCGCGCACCTGGGCTGGATTCACCACGGAGACACTGACCGAAGCGTCATGCAGCGCGGTGGCGGCCTGTTCGTGATACTGCCCCGTCGGTTCGAGTACGGCGTGTAACTGCTGCGGCTGGGCGCCTTGCTTGGCGCACCATTGCAGCAGCGTCTGGATGCCGGCTACCGAATTGGGGACGACCTTGGTCTTGCGTTTGTCTCCTTCACTGCCCAGCAGCGCGCAATCCAGTTTCGCTTTGGAGACGTCGATTCCTAGAAAAAACATGACTTAGCTCCCTTGCCGATTCCAAAGAAGCCCGCTGCGCCCACTTGCCTTGTACATGCAGGGTCCAAATGCCCTAGGCTACCGTCCAGTGTCCAGCCGGCTCAGAGGTGCGGATTCGAGGCTTAATCTTTCGAGCAAAGTCCAAGCTTTGGGTGTCAGAACAAGCTGCTCGAATCCGCTGTGGTGATAGCTAATCACCACGGGGACCAAGATACAAGGGTGTCAGACACTGGCTGCACCGACTGTGTCAGACACTGGCTACATCGGCGGTGTCAGACACTGGCTACATCGACACCGGCATCGGCACGGACTCCGGCATCGGCCTGCGCCGCGTCCTCGCGGATCATTTGCGCCGCGCGCTCCGCGATCATGATCGTCGGCGAATTGGTGTTGCCCGAGGTAATCAGCGGCATCACCGACGCGTCGGCGATGCGCAGGCCTTCCAGCCCGTGCACGCGCAGCCGCGCGTCCACCACCGCGCCGCCGTCCGCGTCGCGCCCCATGGCGCAGGTGCCCACTGGATGGAAGATGGTGGTGCCGATCTTGCCGGCCGCCTCGCGCAGTTCGGCTTCCGTCTGGAACGCCGGGCCCGGCAGCCACTCCTGCGGCCGGTAGCGCTGCAGCGCGGGCGCCGCGGCGATCCGGCGCACCAGGCGGATGGAATCCGCCGCCACGCGCAGGTCTTCCTCGGTGCTGAGATAGTTGGGCGTGATGACGGGCGCCAGGCCCGCGCCTTGCGGGCCCTGCGCGTGCACGCTGCCGCGCGAGGTGGGCCGCAGGTTGCACACGCTGGCGGTGAAGGCGTCGAAGCCGTGCAGGGGCTCGCCGAACGCGCCCAGCGACAGGGGCTGGACGTGGAATTCCACGTTGGCGCGCGCCTGGCCGGGATCCGATTTGGCGAACGCGCCCAGTTGCGACGGCGCCATGCTCATCGGGCCGCTGCGGTTGACCAGGTATTCCAGACCAATGCCCGCCCTGCCCCACCACGTGGAAGCGATGCGGTTCAGCGTCTTGACGCCGTCCACCTTGAGGATGATCCGCAGTTGCAGGTGGTCCTGCAGGTTCTCGCCCACGCCGGGCAAGGCGTGGCGCAGTTCGATGCCGCTTTCGCGCAGGCGCGCCGGCTCGCCCACGCCGGAAAGCTCCAGCAGTTGCGGCGTATTCACCGCTCCCGCCGCCAGCACCACCTCGCGGCGCGCGCGCACCGTGGCCACCGCCCCGCCGCGGCGCAACTGCACGCCGACGCAGCGCTTGCCTTCGAACACCAGTTGCTCGGCCAGCACGCCGGTTTCCACGCGCAGGTTCGGGCGTTTGCGCACCGGGCGCAGGAACGCCTTGGACGTGTTCCAGCGCCAGCCGCGGCGCTGATTCACTTCGAAGTAGCCGCTGCCGAAATTGTCGCCGCGGTTGAAGTCCTGCACGCGCGGGATGCCTTCCTGTTCGGCCGCGGCGGCGAAGGCTTCCAGGATGTCCCAGCGCAGGCGCTGCGGCTCCACCCGCCATTCGCCGCCCGCGCCGTGATGGGCGTCGGCGCCGCGGTGATGGTCCTCGCTGCGCTTGAAGACCGGCAGCACCTGGTCCCAGCCCCAGGCCGGATCGCCCGACAGCGCGGCCCAGGCCTCGTAGTCCTCGCGCTGGCCGCGCATGTAGATCATGCCGTTGATCGACGAGCAGCCCCCCAGCACGCGCCCGCGCGGATAGATCAGCGAGCGGCCGCCCAGCCCCGGCTCGGCGGCGGTGCGGTACATCCAGTCCGTGCGCGGATTGCCGATGCAATGCAGATATCCCACCGGAATGTGGATCCAGTGGTAGTTGTCGCGCCCGCCGGCCTCCAGCAACAGCACCTGCACGGACGGATCCTGGCTCAACCGGTTGGCCAGCACACAGCCGGCCGACCCCGCGCCCACGATGATGTAGTCGTATGTCTCCATAAGCTCTTCTTATCTGCTTGCCGGGACAATGCGTCCGCCGGCGGGGTGAGCCGACCCGGCTGCGGCGGGTGGGCGCGCGCCGGGCATCTGCCGTGACTCTGGCGCAGCGGGACGGAACTGTCCAATGAATTGTTGAAAAACCGTTTATAAGCAACCTTAATAATGGTCGACGGACGACGCTGCCGCGCCACCTTCCCCGCGGTAATGCTCGATGAACCAAAAAAAAGCCCCCGGTTCGGGGGCGGCAGGCATGCGCAGCGGCTAATCCAGCTTGATGCCGGCCTCTTTGACGATACGTCCCCAACGTTCGTAGTCGTCGCGCAGGATGGTTTGCAGTTCATCGGAGGTGCTGGTCAGGGTTTCGACCCGTTGGGCACGCACCTGGGCTTGCAGCTCCGGAGACGCCAGCGCCTTGGCGAGCCCGGCGCTGAGTTTGTCGCGAACGGCCGGCGGCACGCCCTTGGGCGCGATGACCGCCCACCAGAGGTCCTCGCCGGACTTGGCATAGCCGGGCACGCCGGCTTCGTTCATGGTGGGCACGTCGGGCAGGAACGGGCTGCGCTCGGCGCTGGTGACGGCCAGCGCGCGCAAGGCGCCCGACTCGATCAGCGGCATGGAGGTATTGAGGGTGTCGAACATGAAATCCACGTTGCCGGCCACTACGTCGGCCAGGGCCGGGCCACTGCCGCGGTAAGGCACGTGCATGAACCTGGTCTGGGTCAACTGCTTGAGCACCTCGCCCGATAGCTGGTTGGTCGACCCGTTGCCGGCCGAGGCGAAGGTAATGGTGCCCGGCTTGGCGCGGTCAAGCGCCAGCAGCTCCTGCACGTTCCTGGCCGGCACCTTGCTGTTGACCACCAGCACATTGACGAAACGGCCGGCCAGCCCGATGGGCGTGAAATCCTTGATCGGATCGTAAGGAAGGTCCGGATAGATGTGCGGGTTGATCGTCATGTTGCCGACGCTGGACATGCCGATGGTATAGCCGTCGGGCGCCGAGCGGGCGATCGCGGCGATGCCCACGCCGCCGCCCGCGCCCGAGCGGTTGGAGACCACGACGGGAACGCCGAGCACATTGCCCAATTGCCGGGCGATGGGCCGTGAAAACGTATCCATGGAACCGCCGGCCGGAAACGGCACGATGAACGTGATGGGCCCGGCCGGCCAGTTATCGGCGCTGGCCGGCGCGGCGGCGGCCAGCGCGCAGCCGGCGGCCAACAGCAAGCGTGCAAGTCTGGACATTCCCTTCCTCCCCTTGTCGTGTCGAAATAGGCGCGCGGCTACTTGCCGTCGATGGCGTCCATGACGCGCGCCGAGTAAACCAGGGCGGCGCCGGCGTTCAGGGCCACCGCCACGCCAAGCGCTTCGGCGATCTCTCCCTTGGTGGCGCCTTCCTTCAGCGCCTGCTTGGAATGCACGGCGATGCAGCCGTCGCAGCGGGTGGTGACGGCCACCGCCAGGGCGATCAGTTCGCGGGTCTTGGCATCGAGCTGATTGGTCTTCTGGCCCGCGGCCGACAACTGCTGATAGCCCTTGACGGTGTCGGGGCTGGCCGCGGCGATATCGCCGATGCGGGTCATCAGTTCCGAGTGGTATTGGTTCCAGTCCAGCATGAATCGTCCTTTGAATAGGCGGTTGGAAAAAACGACGCCGCCAGGCGGCGGCGATGGAAACTCATCGGCCGTAGCGGTCGCGCGCGGCGGCCGCGTCGGCGGATTGCCCGCACAACATGGCCTGGTCCACGTCCATATGGCTGCCCAGGTGGTTGAGGGCGTTGGCGTAGGCGTTGATGCTTTGCTTGGACATGCGCACCGCGAGGTCGGGCATTTTGCTGATGCGTTCGGCCAGCGCCCGCGCATGGCCGCGGGCCGCGCCGTCGGGCACGACGAAATCCGCCACCCCCCATTCCAGCGCCTTGTCGGCCGACATTTTTTCTCCCAGCAGAACGATCTGCTTCGCGCGCGCCGGCCCGGTCAGGTTTACCAGCCGCGGGATGGTCTGCCAGCCCAGCGGGATGCCGATCTGCACTTCCGGCACGAACAAATAGGCCGACCGGCCCATCACGCGCCAGTCGCACGCCAGCGTGAGGGCGATGCCGCCGCCCACATTCATGCCTTCGACAGCGGCGATCGTGATCTGCGGCATGTCTTCCCACGCTTTGCACAGGCGGGTTCCGCGCAGGGCCAGGGCGCGCTTTTCCAGCGCAGTCCTGTCGTCCTGCTTCCAGCGCGCGGGGTCGCCCAGGTCGATGCCCGCCGAGAACTCGGCGTCATTGCCGCTGAGCACGACGCAGGCGGTCGAGGTGTCCTGCTGGAATTCCAGCGCGATGTCCGTCAGGCGCAGCACCATGTCCTGGGTCAAGGCATTGCGCTTGGCGCCGCGGTCTATCGTGACGGTCGCCACCGGCCCCGCCTTCTCCACCGAAATGATTTCCTTCATGTCCATCCATCCTAGGCGTTCAACAATTCGGCGGCCGCCAGATCCGCGGCCGAATGCAATACCGAGACGATCTCGCGCAGATCGTGCGACTTGAGACGGGCAGCCGGGCCGACCACGCCGATGCTGTACAGGCCGCGCGCCTGCCCGTCCATGACGGGGCAGGCGACGCTCAGGACACCTTCGTCGATTTCGCCGTCGCAGACGGCGAACCCCTGTCGATGCACCTGGTCGAGTTCGTCCATCAAATCGGCGACCCGCAAGCTGGGCGTGCTGCGCGCCAGCGGCTCCAGCAGCGCCTGGATGCGCGGCGGATCCAGATAGGCCAGGATGGCCTTGCTCGACGAACACTTGTCCAGCGGCCGGCTGCCCACGCCGGGATAGATATAGAGCTGGTCCTTGCGGGTGGGCGTGACGGCCTGCACCAGGTCCACCTCGTCGTTCAGCAGCCGCGCGCAGAATGCGGTTTCCTCCAACCGCCCCACCACGAAGTTCAACGCCGGGTTGAACAGGGCCAGCTTGCTGTCCTGCGTCAGGCTCGCGCGCATCAGGCGGACCAGGCCGTCGCCCAGCACGAAATTGCCGGTGGCGTCGTCCACGCCGAGGTAGTCGATTTCGCGCAGCGAAGTGGCCAGCCGGTGGGTGGTGCTGCGCGGCAGGCCGGTAGCCGCGGCCAGGTCGGCCAGCGACAGGCCGAGGGAATGGCCGGAGACGGCGTGCAGGATGCGATGGTATCGGTTCAGGGGATTCGACATGGCGGGTGCTGTCAGGGCTGTTGTCGCAAGGCGATTTTGTCGACCTTGCCTATGGAGAGCATCGGCAGGGCGCTGCGGATGAAGAAGCGCTTGGGCACTTTGTAGTTGGCCATGCGCTCGCGGCACCAATGCGCCAGCTCGGACTCGGACACGGCGCCCTCGGGCTTGAGGATCAGATGGGCGTGGCCCACTTGCTGGTAGAGCTCGTCGTCGACCGCGATCACGGCCGACATCAACACGTGGGGATGCTGTTCGAGCACGACTTCGATTTCGCGCGGGTACACGTTGTAGCCGCCGGATTTGTACATTTCCTTGATGCGGCCGACCAGGCGGAAGTTGCCGGTCTCGTCGCATACCGCCATGTCGCCGGTCTTGAGCCAGCCATCGGCCGTGAAGGCTTCGGCGGTGGCGGCCTCGTCGCGCAGGTAGCCGTTCATGCTGTAGCGCCGGCGCACCTGTAGTTCGCCCTGCTCGCCCGCCGGGCCCGGCTCGCCGTGCTCGTCGACCACGCGCAGTTGGCCATCGGGGATGGCGCGCCCGATGGTGTAGGCGGCCGCCTCCAGGGTGTCGCTGGCCACGATATAGCTGACCGATCCGCAGGATTCGGTCAGGCCGTAGGTCGAGCCTATCCGCGGGCAGTGTTCCTGGACGCGCCGCAGAATGGGCATGGGAATGGCCGCGCCCGAGAAAATGAACCACTCCATCCGGCGCATGATGGCCATGTCGAACGAAGGTTCGCGGATCAGCATCTGCAGCATGGTCGAGCCCAGCATCAGCATATTGACGCGGTGCTTTTCGATCAGGCCCATGACGTCGGCCGGACGATAGCGTTCCTGGTAGACGATGGTGCCGCCGGCCAGGATTTGCGACAGGCCGCGGAAATGCATGCCGCCGATATGGTTGATGGGCGCGAAGTTGATGACCACGGGATGGCTGGCGGTGGCGAAGGTGCGCGCCTGCACGGTCGAACGGTAGATCAGCGCCGTCTGGCTGAGCAAGACCCCTTTGGGCTTGCCCGTGGTGCCCGAGGTGTAGACCAGCATGCTGGGCTGGGCCGGGTCGCCATACGGCGCCGGGCATGCCGGCGGGACGCCTTCGGCGCCTGCCAGGGCGCGCTCCAGGCTGTCGTCGCCCGGCATGTCGCCCTGGTAGAACACCAGCGCCGGGCGCGCCGCGTCAGGCTCCAGGCTGTCGAGCGCATCGCGCAAATCGTCGGCGTAGCGCCGTTCCTCGAACGAAGCGATCGAGATCACCAGTCTGGGGCGGGCATGCCCGATCACATACGCCACTTCGCGCGGCTGGTAGCGCGGGTTCAGGCCCACCCACAAGGCGCCCAGCCGGGCCGCGGCCAGGAACGACACCATCGCTTCGGGCGTGGGCGGGGCCAGCATCGCCACGCAATCGCCCGCAACGACGCCCCGCGCGCTCAGGCCCGCGGCGCAGCGTTCGACCCGGCCCGTCAGTTCCCCGTAGGTGATCGATGCATCGCCGTGCGCCAGCGCGACGCGGGCCGGATGCTGGCGCGCATGCCCCGCGATGACATCCCACCAGGTCGCGCCCGGCACCCGCACTTCATCTTCGTGATAACTCATTGCGTTCATCCGCTCAGAACTTGATGTGCTTTTTTTCCACGATGTCCTTGAACATCGCCGACTGTCCGGCCACGAACTCGCGCGTTTCCTCCGGTCCCTTGAATGCCGCCTCCGTGCGCATGGCCTTGATCTGCTCCAGCACGGCGGGGTCGCGCAGGGCTTCGGCGAAGCCCCGCTGCAATTTGTCGATAATGGGCGCCGGCGTGCCCTTGGGCGCGGCCATGACATAGGAAATGATGTTCTCCGCCGCCTGCGGATAGCCGGCCTCGGCCAGGGTCGGCGTGTCGGGCAGGAACTGCGAACGCTGCCGCTGCAGGACGACCAGCGCCTTGGTCTTGCCGGCGTCGAGCATGGTGCCCGCGGCATTGACGCCGTCGATCATCAAATCCACCTGATTGCCCGCCAGCGCGGTGACCGCCTCCACGCCCTTGTACGGAATGTGGCGGAACTCCACGCCGGTGTCGTTCATGAACACTTCGCCGGCCAGGTGGGTGGACGACCCCATGCCATAGGTGGCGTAGGTGTAGCGGCCAGGGCTCTTCCTGGCCTCGTCCAGCACCGTCTTGAGATCGGACGGCATGGCCTTGTTCGCGGTCAGCACCATGGCCGTCTGCCCCAGCGTGGCCACATAGTCCAGCGACTTCTCCGGCGCATAGGGCTGCGGCGACATGACGTAGGGGATCAGGGTGTAGCTGGTGTTGGTGGACACCAGCAGCGTGTAGCCGTCGGGCGCGGCGCCGATGACCGCGTTGACGCCGATCACCGTGCTGCCGCCCGGCTTGTTGAGGATAGTGATGGGCTGGCCGAAAAGCCGGGACGCGCGCTCGGACACGATGCGCATGAACTGGTCGGTGCCCCCGCCCGCGGAATAGGGAATGACGATCTTGATGGGTTTGTCGGGATAGCTCGCGGCCGAGGCATTGCCGGCATACGCCATACCTGCGCCGGCCATCACTGACGACACAACGAGCGTAAAGATGCTTCGATACATCATTTGTCTCCTGATGTGCAGATTGAGAACCACCCGGGCACGTAGTTGTCCCGCGCCGCGATGGCCACCCATCTTTTTTTATTAATCCCGAATTTCGAGATTCGGTCCCACTCTACGGGACAAAAAAGAAACACGCAAGGCCCGCGTGAAGAATTTCCGCGGCGCCCTGATAGGCTTTACGGTATTGAGTCGATCGATTCCCGGACCCGCCCATGGACCTGAAGCACATCCGCACCTTTGCCGCCGTGGCCCGCGAAGGCAACCTGACGCGCGCGGCCGAGCATCTCCACCTGACCCAGCCCGCGCTGAGCCTGCAACTGAAGAACTTCCAGGAATCGCTGGACCTGACGCTGTTCTCGCGCACCGCCCAGGGCCTGGCGCCCAATGCCGACGGCCGGGCGCTGCTGCCGTCGGCGCAGCGGATCCTGGACGCGCTGGACGATTTCCAGCGCGCCATCGGCGCCCTGCGAGATACCGTCCAGGGCGAGTTGCGCATCGGCACCATCCTCGACCCGGAGTTCCTGCGCCTGGGCGCCACCCTGCAATACATGGTGGAGCACTATCCGAAGATCCGCCCCACCCTGCGCCACGGCATGTCGGGATCGGTCGGCCGGCAGATACGCTCGGGCGAACTGGACGTGGGTTTCTTCCTGGGGCCGCAGGGCGACACCGGCGGCCCGGCCGGGCTGGAGGCGCTGCCGCTGGCCTCGTTCGCGTATTGCGTCGTGGCCCCCAAGGGCTGGGGCGCGCAAGTGGCCGGCCGGGGCTGGGCCGAGATCGCGGCGCTGCCCTGGATCTGGACGCCGCCGGATTCCGTGCACCACCGGCTGCTGTCGGCCCGGTTCGACGCCCTGGGCATCGCGCCCAACGCGGTGGCGGAGGTGGACCAGGAATCGTCGATGCTGGACCTGGTGCGTTCCGGCGTCGGCCTGTCGCTCGCGCGCGACTCCATCGCCCTGCGCGAATCCCAGGCCAGCGGCCTGCTGCTGGTGAAAGAGCTGTCGATCCAGGCGGAACTTTCCTTCATTACCCAGGCCTCCCGGCGGGACGACCCGCTGGTGGCCGCGGCCTTCTCCGCCGTGCGGGCGGCGTTCGGCTAGCAGCCCGCGCCGCGCGGGTTTGCTGCGCTGCGCCAAACGGGTGCAGCGCGCACAGGACTATGCACCGGCTTGACGCAGCGGCCCTTGCGGCCCCGCCCGCCTCGCGGCCCGCCCGCGCGGCCTTTCCCTCTCCCGCTCCCTGGCATGTCCCGGCATTCCGGCCCCTGGCGGCCGCATGCGGAATTCCTGGCACGGACTTTGCTTGATGTCTGGCATGCGGGCCGCAAGGCCGGCAAGACAACTTGAGCAACATCGGCAAAGGCGCCCCGACCGCAAGGTCCAGGGCGCCTTTCGTCTTCCGAAACCTGAATATCCAAGCCCGGGGATATCCCATGAACGTATCGGCCACATCCGATTCCCTGCAGACCCTCGTTGTCATCGGCAACGGCATGGTGGGCCACCATTGCGTCGAGCAGTTGATCGCCCGCGGCGCGCTGGAGCGCTACCGCATCCACGTCTTCGGCGAAGAAAGCCGCCGCGCCTATGACCGCGTGCACCTGTCCGAATACCTGAACGGACGCGACGCCGACTCGATGGCGCTGGGCGACGCGGCGCTCTACGAGACCGAAAGCGTGATCCTGCACCTGGGCGCGGCCGTCCTGGAAATCGACCGGCGCCATCGCGAGATCGTCACCGCGCAGGGCCGCCAGGCCTACGACAAGCTGGTCCTGGCCACGGGCTCCTATCCTTTCGTGCCGCCGATCGCGGGCGCCGAAGGCGCGTCGCGCCTGGTGTACCGCACGCTCGACGACCTGGACCTGATCCGCGAGGCCGCCCACGGCGCGCGGCGCGGCGTGGTCGTGGGCGGCGGACTGCTGGGGCTGGAGGCGGCCAACGCGCTGAAGTCGCTGGACCTGGAGGCGCACGTGGTGGAATTCGCGCCGCGCCTGATGCCGGTGCAACTGGACGAACAAGGCGGCGCCGCGCTGCGGGCGCGCATCGAATCGCTGGGCGTGGGCGTGCATCTCTCGCGCGCCACCCAGGACATCCGGCCCGGCACGCAATACCGCTACCGCATGCGCTTCGCCGAAGGCGCGCCGCTGGAAACCGACCTGATCGTGTTCTCGGCCGGCATCCGTCCGCAGGTCGCGCTGGCGCGCAAGGCCGGGCTGACGCTGGCCGAACGCGGCGGCGTGGCCATCGACGATTTCTGCCGCAGCAGCGACGAACACATCTACGCCATCGGCGAATGCGCGGCCTGGAACGGCAGCGTGTTCGGCCTGGTGGCGCCCGGCTACCAGATGGCGCGCACCGTGGCTGCCGCGCTTTGCGGCGAAACCGCGCAGCCCTTCGCCGGCGCCGACATGTCCACCAAGCTCAAGCTCCTGGGCGTGGACGTGGGCTCGATCGGCGACGCCCATGGCGCGACGCCCGGCGCGCGCAGCTACCGCTACATCGACGAAGCCGGCGCCGGCTACCGCCGCCTGGTGGTGTCGGCCGACGGCAAGCGCGTGCTGGGCGCCGTCCTGGTCGGCGACAACAGCTATTACGACACGCTACTGCAATACGTGCAGAACGGCATCGCGCCGCCCGTCGACCCGGCCAGCCTGATCCTGCCCCAGGGGCAGGCCGCCCCGCTGCTCGGCGTGGACGCGCTGCCCGCCTCGGCCACCGTCTGTTCCTGCCACAACGTAAGCAAGGGCGCCATCTGCGACGCCATCGACGGCGGCTGCGCGGATCTGGCCGCCATCAAGGGCTGCACCAAGGCCGCCACGGGCTGCGGCGGCTGCGCCGGCCTGCTCAAGCAGGTGGTGGAGCACGAACTGGCGGCGCGCGGCGTCGCCGTGGACAAGAGCCTGTGCGAGCACTTCGCCTACACCCGCCAGGAACTCTACGCGATCGTGCGCGTGGGCGGCATCGAAACCTTCGAACAATTGCTGGCCAGCCATGGGCGCGGCCAACTGGGCTGCGACATCTGCAAGCCCGCCGTCGGCTCCATCCTCGCGTCCTGCTGGAACCGCCCCATCCAGGATCCCCGCCTGGTGCCGCTGCAGGACACCAACGACACCTTCATGGCCAACATGCAGAAGAACGGCACCTATTCGGTGGTGCCGCGCATTCCGGCCGGCGAGATCACGCCCGACGGGCTGATCGCCATCGGCGCCGTCGCGAAGAAGTACGGGCTGTACACCAAGATCACCGGCGGCCAGCGCATCGACCTGTTCGGCGCGCAACTGCACGAACTGCCCGACATCTGGAGCGAGCTTATCGCCGCGGGATTCGAGACCGGCCACGCCTACGGCAAGTCCACCCGCACCGTGAAGTCCTGCGTGGGCAGCACCTGGTGCCGCTACGGCGTGCAGGACAGCGTGCGGATGGCGCTGGACATCGAACACCGCTACAAGGGCCTGCGCTCGCCGCACAAGCTGAAGTTCGCCGTCTCGGGCTGCACGCGCGAATGCGCCGAAGCGCAGAGCAAGGACATCGGCGTGATCGCCACCGAGAACGGCTGGAACCTCTACGTCTGCGGCAACGGCGGCATGCGCCCGCGCCACGCCGAACTCTTCGCCACCGACCTGGACGACGCCATGCTCATCCGCGTCATCGACCGCGTGCTGATGTTCTACATCCGCACCGCGGACAAACTGCAACGCACCTCCGTGTGGCGCGAATCGCTGGAAGGCGGCCTGGACTACCTGAAGCAGGTGGTGCTGGAAGACAGCCTGGGCCTGTGCGCCGAACTCGAGGCCCAGATGCAGCTAGTGGTGGACCGCTACGAATGCGAATGGGCCAACGCCCTGAACGATCCGGAAAAGCTCAAGCGCTTCCGCACCTTCGTGAACGACAGCCGCCCGGACCCCGATATCCAGTTCGTGCAGGAGCGCGGCCAGCCCCGGCCCGCCCCCGCCCGCGTCATTCCCATAGCCGAGGAGATCTCCTGATGGACGTCCCAGCCCATGAACCGCAAGCCTGGCGGCCCGTCTGCCGCCGCCAGGACCTGGTGCCCCATTCCGGCGTGGTCGCGCTGGTCGAGGGCGTGCAGATCGCGCTGTTCTACGTGCCGCAGGCCGAGGACGGCGGCGTGTACGCCATCGAGAACCGCGACCCCCGGTCCGGCGCCAACGTCATCGGCCGCGGCATCGTCGGCCACCTGGGCGGCGAACTCGTGGTTGCCTCGCCGCTCTACAAGCAGCACTTCCGCCTGGCGGACGGAAGCTGCGTGCAGTACCCCGACCAGCGGCTGCGCGCATGGCGCGCGCGGCTCAACGCCGACGCGGTGGAAATCCGCTGACGCCCCTGCCTTGCCCCGCAATTGCCCCTCCCTCCAGAAACAGGAAGCCATCATGTCCTACATTGTCCCTGCCGAATTCGTCACCAAGATGGTGGACGCCGGCGAATCCAAGATCTACATGGCCACCCGCGACGCGCTCATCCGCGCCTACATGGCCGGCGCCATCCTGGCGCTTTCGGCGGTGTTCGCCGTCACCGTTTCCGTGCAGACGGGCTCGCCCATCCTGGGCGCCGCGCTCTTCCCGGTCGGCTTCTGCATCCTCTACCTGATGGGTTTCGACCTGCTGACGGGCGTGTTCGTCCTGACCCCGCTGGCGCTCATGGACCGCCGCCCCGGCGTCACGCTCAAGGGCGTGCTGCGGCACTGGGGCGTGATCTTCGTGGGCAACTTCCTGGGCGCGCTGACGGTGGCCTTCCTGATGGCCATCGTCTTCACCTACGGCTTCTCGACGCCGCCCAGCAAGGTCGGCGAAGTCATTTCGCACATCGGCGAGAACCGCACGCTGGGCTACAAGGAATACGGCGCGGGCGGCATGCTGACGATCTTCGTGCGCGGCGTGCTGTGCAACTGGATGGTGTCGCTGGGCGTCGTCGGCGCCATGATCTCCACCACCGTCAGCGGCAAGGTGATCGCCATGTGGATGCCCATCATGCTGTTCTTCGCCATGGGCTTCGAGCATTCCGTCGTGAACATGTTCCTGTTCCCCTCGGCCCTGATCCTGGGCGGCAACTTCTCGATCATGGACTACATGGTCTGGAACGAGATCCCCGTGGTGCTGGGCAACCTGATCGGCGGGCTGTCGCTGACCGGCCTGACGCTCTACACCACGCACATGAAGACCGCGCCCAAGCGCAGCTTCAACTGAGATCCGCCGGCCATGGACAGCTACGCGCCCCGCGAGCGCGCCGCCTCCCTGAAGGTCGCGGCGGGCCAGCACAGCGAGCCCGGCAGGAAGCCCGTCAACCAGGACTTCCATGGCCTGTGCCTGCCCGGCGAACCGCTGCTGGGCGCAAAAGGCATCGCGGTCGCGCTGGCCGACGGCATCAGCAGCAGCGAGGTCGGCCGCATCGCCAGCGAGACCGCGGTCGCGAGCTTTCTGGAGGACTACTACTGCACGCCGGAAACCTGGTCGGTGAAAAAATCGGCGCAGAAGGTGCTGGGCGCGGCCAACGCCTGGCTGCATGCCCAGACCCGGCAGCGCCACGACCCGGACCGCGACCGCGGATACGTATGCGCGATGACGGTGATGGTGCTGAAGTCCGCCACCGCGCATATCCTGCACGTGGGCGACGCCCGCCTCTACCGCCTGCGCCACGGCGCGCTGGAACAACTGACCGACGACCATCGCGTCTGGATCGCGCGCGACAAAAGCTGCCTGAGCCGCGCGCTGGGGCTGGCCCCGCAGTTGGAGATCGATTACCACACCCAGCCGCTGGAACCGGGCGACGTCTTCCTGCTGGCGACCGACGGCGTCTACGAACACGTGGGCGCGCGCGACATGGCCGAGGCCGTGGCAGCGCACTCCGGCTGCCTGGACGAGGCCGCCCGCAAGCTGGCCGCGCTGGCCTATGAACGCGGCAGCGGCGACAACCTGACGGTGCAGATCGTCCGCGTCGACGCCCTGCCCGGCCGCCAGGCCAGCGAGCTGGGCGACTACAGCCGCGACCTGCCCTGTCCGCCGCTGCTGTCGGCGGGCCAGGATTTCGAGGGCTTCCGCATCCTGGACGAACTGCGCGCCAGCAGCCGCAGCCATGTCTACCTGGCGCGCGACCTCGCCAGCGGCGGGCAGGCCGTCATCAAGATCCCCTCGCTGGACTTGCGGCACGACCCGGCCTACCTGGAACGGCTGCTGACCGAGGAATGGATCGCCCGCCGCATCGACAGCCGCCACGTGGTCCGCGCCTGGCCGCGCGACAGGCCGCGCCGCTACCTGTACACCGCCAGCGAGTACATCGAAGGCCGCACCCTGACGCAATGGATGGCGGCCCATCCCCGGCCCGCGCTGGACGCCGCCATCGCGATCGTCGAGCAGATCGCCCGCGGCCTGCAGGCCCTGCATCGCCTGGAACTGGTGCACCAGGACCTGCGGCCGGACAACGTCCTCATTACGCCGGACGGCACGGCGAAGATCATCGACCTGGGCTCCGCCAAGGCCGCGGGCATCGAGGAACTGGCGCCGGCCGGGGACCACCCCGGCCCGGTGCTGGGCACGGCGCAGTACGCCGCGCCCGAGTACTTCCTGGGCGAGGCCGGCACGCCGCGGTCCGACCTCTATTCGCTGGCCGCGATGCTCTACCAGATGCTGTCGGGCCGCCTGCCCTACGGGCCGGACGCGGCGCGGGCCCGCAGCCGCGCCGCGCAATTGCGCCTGAATTACGTATCGGTGCTGGACCGCGACCGCGAGATTCCCGCGTGGATCGACGGGGTGCTCAGCCGCGCGCTGCATCCCGATCCGCGCTCGCGCACCCCGGAGCTGTCCGAATTCACCCACGCGCTGCGCCATCCCGGCGAGGCCGCCCGGCGCGGCGAGCGCCTGCCCCTGCTGGAACGCAATCCGCTGGCCTTCTGGAAAGGCCTGAGCCTGGTGCTTGCCATCGCGCTCGCCCTCGTTTCCCTCCACTCATGAACGCAAGGACACCCATCATGAATCCTGCCGTCTGGCTGATCGGCGCGGGCCCCGGAGATCCGGAGCTGCTGACGCTCAAAGCGGTCAAGGCCCTGGGCCAGGCCGACGTGGCCCTGGTGGACGACCTGGTCGACCCGCGGATCCTCGAATACTGCCCCCGCGCGCGCATCGTGCGCGTGGGCAAGCGCGGCGGGTGCCGTTCGACCCCGCAGAATTTCATCCAGCGCCTGATGCTGCGCTACGCCCGGCAGGGGCTGCGCGTGGCGCGGCTGAAAGGCGGCGACCCCTGCATCTTCGGACGGGGCGGCGAAGAGGCCCAGTGGCTGAGCGCCCGCGGCGTGGCCTGCGAGGTCGTCAACGGCATCACCGCCGGCCTGGCCGCCGCGACCGCCGTCGGCATCCCGCTGACGCAACGCGGGCTGGCCACGGGCGTTACACTGGTCACAGCCCACACCCAGGACGGCGGCGCGCCCGACTGGTCCGCGCTGGCGCGCGGCGGCACGACGCTGGTGGTCTACATGGGAGTCGCCAAACTGCAAGACATGCGCAGCCAGTTGCTGGCGGCCGGCATGGCCGCCGATACCCCCGTGGCGATGATCGAAAACGCCAGCCTGCCCGGCCAGCGCGAATGCGCGTCCACGGTCGCGGCCATGGCCGCCGACGCGGACGCGTTCCGCCTGCGCAGCCCCGCGGTGCTGGTGATCGGCCAGGTTGCCGCCTGCCGGATGTTCGGCATCCCCGAAGCCCCCGCGCTGCCCGACGCCGGGTCGCGCCGAAGCGCCTGAACCACATCCGACCGAGACCGGAGCCCCCATGGCCGAACGCCACATGCCGCCGCCGCTGCGCTTCCTGCTCGCCGCGCGCCGCAGCGAACTCCATGGCCTGGAAGCCCTGGCGCGCAGTTGCGACCTGGTGGTGCGCATCGGCGCGCTGGCGCATGCGCTGCAGAAGGAACGCGGCTATTCCAACCTGTACCTGTGCAGCGCCGACGCGCGCCTGCAGCCGGCGCTGGCCGGCCTGACCGGGGACGCCGAGGCGGTCGAGGCGGAAGTCCGCCAACTGCTGGACGGACTGGCGGCGGACCCGGGCAACGCCCGGGCCCGGCTGCTCAACGGCATCGCCTATTCCCTGTTCCGGCTGGACGAGCTTGCCGGGCTGCGGCGGCTGGTCCGCGACCGGCGCGTGCCGGCCGAAGACGCCGACGCGCGCTTCACCCAGGCCGTGGGCAGCCTGCTGGCCATCGTCTTCGAAACCGCGGACGCCGCGCTGGACCCCGGCGTGGCGCGCAACCTGGTGGCGCTGCTGAATTTCATGCAGGGCAAGGAACTGAGCGGCCAGGAACGCGCCTGCGGCGTCATGGGCTACACCGCCGGCTGCTTCAGCGACGCGCAAAAGGCCCGCATGCTGGGCCTGGCCGCCAGCCAGGAACGCAGCTTCGGCATCTTCGTCCAGTACGCCGAACCCGACGCCCTGCAATGCTGGGAACGGATCCAGCAACAGGGCGGGCAGGTGCGCCGCATGCGCGACGTGGCGCAGCGCACTTCGGCCGGGCAGCCCGTGGACGCCGGCCTGGCCGAACTGTGGTTCGACCTGTACACCGCGCGCATCGACGCCATGCGCGGACTGGAAAGCCTGCTGGCCCAGGCCCTGGCCCAGCGCTGCGCCCAGCGCATCGCCGAAGCCCGCCAGGAACTGGACGACCGCCGCCTGCTGCTCAGCCGCTACGCCGACCATGCCAGCGGCCGCGCGCCCAGCATGGTGTATGGCGTGCACGGCCGCGTCGTGGACGCGCCGCCGCCGGACGGCGTGGGCGGCGAACTGGAACGGCCCATCCTGGACATGATGCGCGAACAGGCGCTGCGCATGCAGCAAGCCGACGACGCGCTGGCCGCCGCGCGCGGCGCGCTGGACGAAACCAGGCGCATCGACCGCGCCAAGCGGATCCTGATCGGCCGCTACGGCCTGACGGAGCAGGCCGCACACGAACGCCTGCAACGCGCCGCCATGGACGGCGGGCTGTCGCTGGCGGACGTGGCGCGGCAGATCGTCGAACAGGCCGGCGACGGCTAGCCGCGCGGGTCCGGCGCGCACTCCATCGTCTTCGCGCGCACCGACACCCGGCCTACGGCAGGTTCTCGCGGAAGATCACCTGGCTGCGGGCCAGTTCCACGCCGTTCATCGCGCTGCGCTTGTCGCGCAGGTTGCCGAAAATGCGCACGCAGCTCATCAGGGCCTCCATCGGGCTTTGCGTGATGACCGCGTCCATGGTCCCGTCGATCAGCAGCGAACGGGTGTCCGGCGTGAGGCCGTGGCCGATGAAGACGACGCGGTGCTGCAGGCCCGCCTCTTTCAGCGCGCGCGCCACGCCGTCGGACGCGCCGCCGATGTTGTAGATGCCGGCCAGTTGCGGATACTGCTCGAGCAACTGCCGCGTCTGCTCATAGTTCCGCTGCGCGTCATCGTAGCCTTCCCGCAGGTCCACCACCTGCATGGCCTGGAACTGTTCCGCGTACAACTGCAGGAAGCCGCCTTCGCGTTCCTCGTGCGCCCGGTAATGGCGCGACCCGGCGATCAGCGCCACGTGCGCCGCCCGCGAACCGATGAAGCGCGCGATCAGGTATCCGGCGGTGCGGCCGGCGGCGCGGTTGTCCAGGCCCACATAGGCCGCGCGCGCGCTGTTGGCGATGTCGGAAATCAGCGTCACCGCCGGCACGCCCCGCTGCGCGAGCGTATTGACGGCTTCGCGCACCGCCGGATGCTCCAGCGCCATGAACGCGATGCCGTCCGCGCGCCTGCCGTGCTTGGCCAGCGCCTGCGCCAGCGCGTCGGGGTTGAAGCTTTCCACGTACTCGACCTGGCACTTGGCGTTCAAGGGCGCGAAGTGCTCCTGCGCGTAGCCGACGGTATCGCCCAGCATGCGCAGATAGCGGTTGCTGCCGCGCGGCAGCAGGAACACCAGCCGCATCGGTTCGGACGCGGCGGCCGAGCGGATTTCCTGCTCGGGCAGGTAGTCCAGTTCGATGGCGGCCCGGAAGACCTTTTGCGCGGTGCTGGCCCGCACCCCGGGACGGCGGTTCAACACGCGGTCGGCCGTGGCGGTGGAGACGCCGGCCCGCGCCGCCACGTCCGCCAGGCGTGCCAGCTTGCGTTCGGAAGGAGTTCGATTCACATCAAAAACCATCATGAATGAAGTTTGACGATGATAGCGCCTATTCACTATTGTCCAGTCTGCCGCATGGGATTGGCGCTTTTGCGGAACATCAAAAAACATCATAACCATGATTATGGAGACAACCATGAAGCTGCTGACACGCCGCAGTGCCCTGCGCCGCCTTGCCGCGGTTCCCGCCCTTGCCCTGACCGGCGGCTTTCCGCTGGTCGCCCGCGCGGCCGACTACACGCTCAAGTACGGCAACAACCTGCCCGTCACCCATCCGCTGAACATCCGCGCCCAGGAAGCCGCCGAACGCATCCTCAAGGAAAGCAACGGGCGCGTGGACATCAAGATCTTCCCGAACAACCAGTTGGGCGGGGACACCGACATGCTGGCGCAGGTGCGCTCGGGCGGCATCGACTTCTTCACGCCTTCGGCGCTGGTGATCGCGACCCTGGTGCCGGTCGCGGCGATCAACGCCGTCGGCTTCGCCTTCAAGGACTACAACCAGGTCTGGAGCGCCATGGACGGCGCGCTGGGCGCGCACGTGCGCGCCGCCATCGCGCAGCGCCGGCTCTATGCCTTCGAAAAAATGTGGGACAACGGCTTTCGCCAGACCACCAGCAGCAAGGCCCCGGTCAAGACGGCCGCGGATATGGAGGGCCTGAAGATCCGCGTGCCGGTGAGTTCCCTGCCCATCTCCATGTTCAAGGGCCTGGGCGCCGCCCCGGCCAGCCTGCAGTTCAGCGAGGTGTATTCGTCGCTGCAGACCAAGGTGGTGGACGCGCAGGAAAACCCGCTGCCCATCATCCAGGTGGCCAAGCTGTACGAAGTGCAGAAGTACTGCTCGCTCACCAACCACATCTGGGACGGCTACTGGTTCATCGCCAACGGCCGCATGTGGGAAGGCCTGCCGGAAGACCTGAAGACGGTCGTGGCGCGCGGCATCAACGAAGCCGGCCTGGCGCAGCGCGAAGACATCAAGAAGCTCAACGCCTCGGTGCAGTCGGACCTGGAAGGCAAGGGCCTGCTGTTCAACCAGCCGTCCGCCGACAGCTTCCGCGAACAGTTGCGCAGCGCCGGTTTCTACAAGGAATGGCAGGGCCGCTTCGGCAACGAGGCCTGGACCCTGCTGGAGCAGGCCGTCGGCAAGCTGGCCTGAGGTCGCGCCATGTCTTCCCTGTCCGCCCCCCACGCCGCGCCGCCCCTGTTGCCGGCCCATCCCTTGCGCCGGGCCGCCGGCGCGCTGGACGGGCTGCTGGGCTGCGTGGTCGAGCACGCGGCCGCGGCCATCGTGCTGGTCGAGATCGCCGTGCTGTTCGCGGGCGTGGTGGCGCGCTACGCGTTCCACAGCCCGCTGGTCTGGTCCGACGAACTCGCGTCCATCCTGTTCCTGTGGCTGTCCATGCTGGGCGCCGTGGTCGCGCTGCGGCGCGGCGAGCACATGCGCATGACGGCGCTGGTCAACAACGTCGGCCCGGCGCGCCGCGCGCAACTGGAAACGGCCGCCATGGCCGCGTCGCTGGCCTTCCTGGCGCTGATCCTCGCGCCCGCCGCCGAATATGCGCATGAAGAACACTTCATCATCACGCCCGCGCTGGAACTGAGCAACGCCTGGCGCGCCGCCGCCATCCCCGTCGGCATGGGGCTGATGGCGGTCGTCGCCCTGCTGCGCCTGGTGCGCACGCAGACCCTGCCCCAGATGCTGGCGGCGCTGGCGGGCGCCGCGGCCGTCGTCGCGCTGTTCTGGCTGGCGCAGCCGCTGTTCTCCACGCTGGGCAAGCTGAACCTGCTGGTCTTCTTCGTCGGCATCGTCGCGGCCACGGTCTTCGCCGGCGTGCCGATCGCGTTTTCGTTCGCGCTGGCCACGTTCTCCTACCTGGCCCTGACCACCAACACCCCCATGCTGGTGATGGTGGGCCGGCTGGACGAAGGCATGTCCCACCTGATGCTGCTGGCCGTGCCGCTGTTCATCTTCCTGGGCTCGCTCATCGAAATGACCGGCATGGCGCGCGCCATGATCCAGTTCCTGGCCAGCCTGCTGGGCCACGTGCGCGGCGGACTGTCCTACGTGCTGATCGGCGCCATGTACCTGGTGTCCGGCATTTCGGGCTCCAAGATCGCCGACATGGCCGCCATCGCGCCGGTGCTCTTCCCGGAAATGCAGAAGCGCGGCGCCAAGCCGGGCGACCTGGTGGCCCTGCTGTCGGCCACCGGCGCGCAGACCGAGACCATTCCTCCGTCCATCGTGCTGATCACCATCGGTTCGGTGACGGGCGTGTCCATCGCCGCGCTGTTCACCGGCGGCCTGCTGCCGGCCGTGGTGCTGGGCCTGGCGCTGTGTTCGGTGGTGTGGTGGCGCTACCGCAAGGAAGACCTGAGCCTGGCGCAGCGCTTCACCCTGAAGGAGATCGGCCGCTACTTCGCGATCGCGCTGCCCGCCGTGGCCCTGCCCTTCGTGATCCGCGCCGCGGTGGTCGAAGGCGTGGCGACCGCCACCGAGGTGTCCACCATCGGCATCGTGTATTCCGCCATCGTCGGCCTGCTGGTCTACCGGCGTTTCGATTGGGCGCGGCTTCGGCCCATGCTGATCGAGACCGCCTCGCTGTCGGGCGCCATCATGCTGATCGTGGGCTGCGCCACGGCCATGGCCTGGGCCCTGACCCAATCGGGATTCTCGGGCGACCTGGCGCGCCTGATGGCCGGCATGCCCGGCGGCGCCTACGGTTTCCTGGCCGTGTCCATCGTGGCCTTCATCATCCTGGGCAGCGTGCTGGAAGGCATTCCCGCCATCGTGCTGTTCGGCCCGCTGCTGTTCCCGATCGCGGCGCAGGCCGGCGTGCACGAGGTGCACTACGCCATGGTCGTGATCTTCTCGATGGGCATCGGCCTCTTCGCGCCGCCCTTCGGCGTGGGCTACTACGGCGCCTGCGCCATCAGCCGCGTCGATCCCAACGAAGGGATCGGCCCGATCTGGGGCTATATCGCCGCCCTGCTGGTGGGCCTGGTCATCGTCGCGGCCTTCCCCTGGTTCTCCATCGGTTTCCTGTAAAGCCCGCGGCCCGGACGCGGGCCGCGCTTTCCCGGCACTCTCCAACCCTACTCCTGCGAAGATCCATCATGAGTCGTTTCCTGGGCGAAATCCGCCAACTCGGTTATGTGGTCCACGACATCGAAGCCGCCATGGACTACTGGAGCACCACGCTCGGCGTGGGCCCCTGGTACTACAACCCGCGCGTGCCCATCGTGAACTACCGCTACGACGGCGCCAGCCATGAACCCCACAACTCGGTCGCGCTGGCCAACTCCGGCTTCGTGCAGGTCGAGCTGATCCAGACCCGCAACGACGTGCCCTCCATGTACCGCGACTTCCTGCAAGCCGGCCGCACCGGCCTGCAGCACGTGGCCTACTGGACCGACAACTACGACGCCGACCTGGAGCGCCTGCTGGCGCAGGGCTTCAAGCCCAAGATGAGCGGCGAAGTGGGCGAAAAGGGCCGCTTCATCTATTTCGACACCGAATACCACCCCGGCACCGTGATCGAGCTGTCCGAAGTGGCCGGCCCCAAGGGCCGCATGTTCGACCTGATCCGGGACAGCGCCCGCGACTGGGACGGCAAGGATCCCGTCCGCCCCTTCCCCGACCTGAGCCGACTCTGACGCATCCCCTTCGCCACCGCCGCATACCGCCACCATGAATTCCCAATCGTTTACCGCCACGTACCTGATCGAAACCCCGCTGGACCCCGCCCGGGTGGCCGAGGTCATGGCCGGCGAGCAATCCTGCGGCACCTTCACGCGGGTCCAGGGCGAAACCGACGAACTGCGCGCCCGCGCCCGCGCGCGCGTCGAATCCATCGACATGCTGGAGCCCGCCGCCGCCCCCAGCCTGCCCAACGCGTGGCTGGCGCGCCAGCCGGGCGGCATGCCGGCGGAGTACCGGCGCGCCCGCGTGCGCATCGCCTTTCCCGTCGCCAACGTCGGCGCCAACCTGCCGACGCTGGCGGCCACCGTCGGCGGCAACCTGTACGACCTGGGAGAAGTCACCGGCCTGCGCCTGGAAAGCCTGGAACTGCCGGCGAACTACCGAGCCCAGTTCGATATGCCCCGCGCCGGCATCGCCGGCACGCGCGAGCTGACGGGCGTGGCCAGCGGCCCCCTGGTGGGCACCATCATCAAGCCGAACGTGGGCCTGTCGCCCGAGCAGACCGCGCACCTGGCGGCCCAGCTTTGCGCCGCGGGCGTCGACTTCATCAAGGACGACGAGGTCTGCGCCAACCCGTCCCACGCGCCGCTGGCGCAGCGCGTGGCGGCCGTCATGGCCGTCGTCCGCGCGCACCGCGAGCGCACCGGCCGCCAGGTCATGGTGGCGTTCAACATCAGCGACGAAACCGACGCCATGCGCCGCCATGCCGATCTGGTCGAACGCGAGGAAGGCACCTGCGTCATGGCCAGCCTGAACCACTGCGGCTACTCGGCCATCCAGACCCTGCGGCGCGGCACGCCGCTGGCGCTGCACGGCCATCGCAACGGCTACGGCGCGCTGTCGCGCCACCCCATGCTGGGCGTGGGGTTCCAGGCCTACCAGACACTGTGGCGGCTGGCCGGCGTGGACCACATGCACGTGCACGGCCTGCAGGGCAAGTTCTCGCAGGACGACCGAGAGGTCGTGGACTCCGCGCGCGACTGCCTGGCGCCGCTCACGCCCGGCATCGACGACGCCGTGATGCCCGCCTTCTCGTCCGGCCAATGGGCCGGCACCGTGCCCGCCACCTGGTCGGCCGTGCGCAGCGACGACCTGCTGTTCATGTCCGGCGGCGGCATCCTCGCCCACCCGGACGGCCCGGCCGCCGGCGTGCTGAGCATCCGCCAGGCCTGGCAGGCGGTGCGCGAGGGGCAAAGCCTGGACGACTACGCACGCCATGCCCCCGAACTGCGGCGCGCCATCGAGTTCTTCGGAAACCGCGCATGAACGGCGGCGAACGCGGCCCCGCGGCGCCGCGCGTGGCCTGGTACGGAGACGATTTCACCGGCGCCACCGACACGCTCGCGGAGGTGTCCCGCGCCGGCCTGCGCAGCCTGCTGTTCCTGGGCGTGCCCACGGCGGAGCAACTGCGGCGCGCGGGCCCGCTGGACGCCATCGGCATCGCGGGCGCGGCCCGCGCCATGGCGCCTTCCGAGATGCAGACGGAACTGGGCGGCGTGGGCCGCTTCCTGGCCGGCGCCGGCATCCGCGTGCTGCACTACAAATGCTGCTCCACCTTCGACAGCGCGCCCCACGTCGGCAGCATCGGCGCCGCCGTCCGCGAACTGCGCCGCCACATGCCCAATCCGCTGGTGCCCATCGTCGGCGGACAGCCCAGCATCGGGCGCTATTGCAGCTTCGCCCAGTTGTTCGCCCGCGCCGGCTCCGCCCCCGACATCCACCGCATCGACCGCCACCCGGTCATGAGCGCGCATCCCGTCACGCCCATGCACGAAGCGGACCTCCGCCTGCACCTCGCGGCGCAAGGGCTGCCGGCTATCCGCTCGGTGCCGCACACCGCCTACCCGCGCTTGCGGCAGGCCTCGGACGCGCCCGCCGTGGAGGACTGGATCGACCGGACCATCGAGTCCGCCGACGGCCCCCTCTTGCTGGACCTGGTCGACGACGAACAACTGGCCGTCATCGGCCGCCTGATCTGGCGCGCCGCGTCCCGCCTGCCGGTCCTGGCCGTCGGCCCCAGCAGCGTGCAGCAAGCGCTGGCCCGCGCCCTGCCCGACGCACCCGCGAGCGCCGCCCCGGCCCCGCTGCCGGCGGCCCGGGGGCCGGTGCTGGTGGTGGCCGGCAGCCTGTCGCCCGTCACGGCGCGGCAGATAGCCGCCTGCCGGCACTACACGCGCCAGCCGCTGCGCGTGGAACGCCTGCTCGCGGATGCCGCCTACGCCGCCGAACAGGCCCGGCAGGCCGCCGCCACGCTGGCCCAGGGCCGGAACGTGCTGGTGCATACCGACCGGCCGGCGCAGGCGCCCTCCGCCGAGCACACCGCCGCCACCGCCCGCGCCACCGCGCGGCTCGCCGCCGCGATCGTGCAGGGCAGCGCCCAGGCCGGCACGCGGCTCGGCCGCGTCGGCATCGCGGGCGGCGACACTTCCAGCCAGGCCACCCTGGCCCTCGGCCTGTGGGGCCTGGCGTTCCGCTGCGTGCTCGCGCCCGGCGTCGCCGTCAGCATCGCCCGCAGCGACGACCCGCTGACCGATGGCCTGGAACTGATGCTGAAGGGCGGCCAGATGGGCGGCGACCTTCTGTTCGACGATTTGGCGCTGGGGATGGGCTGAGGGGGTGGCGCCATCGGCCGCCGGCTTATCTGCCACGGTCTTGATCTCCGTCGAGGAAGTCCCAGTCGGTTTTGGCCGATAATCATCTGGCAGGCGAAAGAAATCCGCCCGCAATCCAGACACAATCGAGTTAATCCTGCTTATCAAGCGGCGCTCCCCCCGCGCCGCAACGAAAAAGGTGGCAGATAGATGAGCAAGCGCGCGCCCCCCTCACCGGACAATACCGCCCAGGCTCTGGACACGGCGGCCAAGGCGGCGCTGGCGCGCTGGACCGCGTCCTTCTCGCCCGCCGCGGGGCTGCTTGCCTGGACGGACTGGGCCGCGCACCTCGCCAATGCCCCGGGCAAGCGCCTTGCCCTGACCGAATTGGCCCTGCACCAGGCCGGCATGCTGGGCCAGTATCTGCTGGCCCAGTGCGCCGGCGACGGATCGGCCCCCTTGCCTTCCACGGACCGGCGCTTCGCCGACGCCGCCTGGCAACGCTGGCCCTTCAATGTCTATCACCAGCAATTCCTGCTCGCGCAGCAATGGTGGGAGACCGCCACGAGCGGCGTGCCCGGCGTCGATCCCCACCATGCCCAGGTGGCCGCCTTCGCCGCGCGGCAGTGGCTGGACGTGCTCTCCCCGGGGAACATCCCGCTCACCAATCCGGTGGTCATCCGCCAGACGTGGGAAGAAGGCGGCGCCAACCTCGCGCGCGGCGCGCGCAACGCCGCCGAGGACGTGCTGCGCGAAATGGCGGGCCAGCCGCCGGCGGGCGCCGACCATTTCCGCCCGGGCAAGGAAGTCGCCATCACCCCCGGCAAGGTGGTGCTCCGCAACCGCCTTATCGAATTGCTGCAATACGAGCCCGCGACCAAGACCGTCCATCCCGAACCGATCCTGGTGGTGCCGGCCTGGATCATGAAGTACTACATTCTGGACCTCTCGCCGCACAACTCGCTCATCCGCTACCTGGTCAACCAGGGCTACACGGTGTTCTGCGTGTCGTGGAAGAATCCGGACGCGTCCCACCGCGACCTGGGCATGGACGACTATCTCAGCCTGGGCATCGGCGCGGCGCTGGACACGGTGGCCGCCATCGTGCCGCGCCGCCGCGTGCATGCCACCGGCTATTGCCTGGGCGGCACGCTGCTGGCCATCGCCGCGGCCGCCATGGCGCGCGACGGCGACGACCGGCTCGCCAGCCTGTCGCTGTTCACCGCCCAGACCGATTTCAGCGAACCCGGCGAACTCGGCCTGTTCATCGACGAAAGCCAGGTCAGCATGCTGGAAGCGCAGATGGCGCGCACCGGCTATCTGCGCGCCGGCCAGATGGCGGGCGCCTTCCAGATGCTGCGCTCGTACGACCTGCTGTGGTCGCGCATGGTCAACGACTACCTGCTGGGCAGGCGCCGCCCCATGTCCGACCTCATGGCCTGGAACGCCGACGCCACGCGCATGCCCGCGCGCATGCATGGACAATACCTGCGCCGGCTTTTCCTGAACAACGATCTTGCCCAGAACCGCTACGAAGTGGGCGGCCGGCCCGTCATGCTCGGCGACCTGCGCCTGCCCATTTTCTCGGTAAGCACCGAGACCGACCACGTCGCGCCGTGGCGTTCGGTCTACAAGCTGCACTACCTCAGTCCCGCGCCCCTGACCTTCCTGCTGACCACCGGCGGCCACAACGCCGGCATCGTGAGCGAGCCCGGCCATCCGCGCCGCGCCTACCGCATCCTGTGCCGGCCGGCGAACCAGACCAGTCTCACCGCCGATGACTGGCTGGCGCAGGTGCCGCAACAGGAAGGCTCGTGGTGGCCTGCCTGGCTGCAATGGCTGGACAGCCAGTCGGGGCCGGCCAACGCCAAGCCGCCCGCCATGGGCGCGCCCCGCCGCGGCCTGCCGGTATTGGATCCCGCGCCCGGGACTTACGTGCTGGAGACGTAGCCTGCGTTTTCGCTAGACCCTCGGCCAGTCCGCCTGAACGAGAGCCCTCCTTTTCACACACTTTGCAAGGACGGATCATGAAGAAAGCCATAGCAGCCCCCGCCAGTCCTCCCGCGGCCCCGGCCTCGATGCTGGGCGCCAACCTCGCCTTTTGCCAGCGCCTGGCCTCGCTGGCCCAGGAAAGCCAGGCCCGCTGGGCCGAGCTGGGACAGCGGATCTGGGACGAACACGCCCACTTCTGCCAAGCCGCGTTCGCGCCCCTGCCGGAGACCCCAAGCTGGAAAACCCTGGCGCCCGCCCTGGGCGAAGCCGCGCAGCGCCAATGGCAGGCGCGCCTGAACGCCGCCGAAGCCGTCACGCACGCCGCCTTGTCGGAACAGGCCACGCTCGCCGCGGGCCTGTCCGAAGCCATGAATACCTGGCAGCACGATAGCGCCTGCGCCTGCAACGCGCTGATAAACGTTCCCGCCGAGAATATCTGGACCGCCATGGCCCAACAAATGACCTCCTCCGCCCAGCCGCAGCAAGCTTCGGGAGAACGGCATGGAAGCTAAGCACACCGCGCTTGTCACGGGAGGCATGGGCGCGCTGGGCCAGGCCGTGGCCCATGCGCTCCATGACGCCGGCCACAAGGTCATCCTTACCTGCCACCGGCACAGCCCCAAGGTACAGGCGTGGCTGGACACGCAGAAAGCCGCGGGGCGGGAATTCCTCGCCTATCCCGTGGACGTGGCCGATTACGACTCATGCCGGCAACTGGCCGCCGCCCTCGCCGCCGACGGGCATGCCATCGACATCCTCGTGAACAATGCCGGCGTCACGCGCGACGCCAGCCTGCGCAAGATGCCCCACGACGACTGGAACGCGGTGCTGCGCACCAATCTGGACTCCATGTTCAACATGACTCAGCCCTTGCTGGACGGCATGGTGGAGCGGGGCTGGGGACGGATCGTCAACATTTCCTCGGTCAACGGCTTCAAGGGCGCGTTCGGCCAGACCAACTACGCCGCGGCCAAGGCCGGCATCCATGGCTTTACCAAGTCCCTGGCGCTGGAAGTCGCGCGCAAGGGCGTAACCGTCAACACGGTATCGCCCGGCTATCTGGATACCCCGATGGTGGCGGCCGTGGCGCCCGATGTCCTGCGCGACAAAGTGCTGCCCCAGATCCCCGTCGGCCGCCTGGGCAGGCCCGAGGAAATCGCCGCGCTCGTCGCTTTCATCTGCAGTGACCTGGCGGCCTTCATGACGGGAAGCAACGTCGCCATGAACGGCGGCCAATACTGAGGCCGAGGCGGCCTGGGGCCGGCATGGTCCGCCGGCCCGGCTCGCTGCCCGCCCTCGCCGCCCTTATCTCGACGCCAGGGACTCGAGCTGGGCGTCGCTCATGCGCAGCGCCGCGTCGGCCATCGCGCAAGTGACCGCCACGGCCTGGCGCAGTTCGGCTTCCTCGATGATGCCGGGCACGTCGCCCGCCGACAGGATATTGTTGACCCGCGACTCCGGCTTGCCGAATCCCGCCAGCAGGCGCAACGCCGGAATGCCGTGGCGCGCGAAGTTGGCATGGTCGGAGTTCGGCATCAGCGGCAGCCACGTGGCCACCGGCACGCCGCTGGCTTCGGCGGCCGCCTGCACCATCGGCGCCAGCGCCGGGAAATCGCTGATCAGCGCGGTCAAGGCCGCATCGCCCGCCACCGTATCGAGGTTGATGTCGAGCTTGATGCGCGCCCGCTCCGCGGGAGCAAGGTCCGCCAGGTAGCGCGCCGAGCCGGTCAACGCCCATTCCTCGGCGCAGAAAAAACAGAGCCGCAGGCTGGGCGTATCCGGTCCGACGCGCGCCGACAGGGCCCGGAACGCGGCCAACGCCGCCGCCACGCCCGTGCCGTTGTCCAGCGCGCTCGTGCCCAGGTCATGGCCGTCCATATGGGCGCTGATGACGATCACGCCGTCGCGCCCGCCCGCGATTTCCGCGATACCGACACTGGCGCGCGCATCGTCGATCTCGCTGCCCCTGGCCACGATGCGCACGCGCGCCGCGCCGGCCGCGCAGGCCGCCGCCAGCGCCGCGCCGCCTTCATGATCGATATACATGGCGGGGATGCCGGCGCCGCCGCGCGGCCTGCCCGAGGAACCCGACAGCACGCCTTGCCCGGGCACGTTGTTGGCGATCAGGAACGCCGCGGCGCCCGCCTCCACCGCCATGTCGTACTTGCGGCGGCGATGCACATGATCGCCGGTGAACGGGTATTCGTGGCGCACGAGCACGGCGCGGCCGCGCGCGGCGGCGCCAAGCCGGGCGAAATCGTCGGGGCTGCCCGCTCCCGCGTCAACCACCTCCAGTTCCAGCCCGCCGGCCGGCGTGGACGCCGAACGCAACAGCGGGCGGCAGGCCAGGGGCTGCGGCGCCGCCCCCAACAAGTCGAGGCTCGCCAGTTCGCAGCGCCAGCCGTCATAGGGCACTGTCAGCAACTGCGCGGTGGACGCGGCCTGCCGCGCCCGGCCCATGGCCCACTCCATGGCGGCGTCATCCTGCCCGCTGCCGGACATGCGTCCGCCAAAGGAGCAGACCGTCTCGAAATCACTCATCAGCGCCGCGTCATGGGCGGCGGCATGAAGCCAGGGTTCCATCTTGGATGTCTCGTGTTCTGGCGCCGGCGTCCGTCGGGACGGCGGCGACCGCATTGGGGGAAGGCAACGGGCGTCGGGCCCGCGCGTCACTCGAACTTGATGCCCGCGCGCTGGACCACGTCCTGCCAACGGTCGAAGTCGGCGTTCAGCAACCGGGTCAGCGCCTCGGCGCCCGCGTCGGGCGGCGCCGCCACGCCGACGCTGCCCAGCCGCTGCTTGACGGGCGCGGACTGCATGACGGTCTTCATGGCGCTTTCCAGCTTGTCGAGCACCGGCTTGGGCGTGCCTGCCGGCGCCATCAGGCCCCACCAGCTTTGCACCGTCAGCTTCGGCAGGCCCAGTTCCTCGAAAGTCGGCACATCGGGCGTGGCGGCCTCGCGCGCCGGCGAGGACACGGCGATCGGCGCGATCTTGCCCCCCTGATAGAGCGCGGCGGCCGTGGGCATGGTGGTGAAGCTCACCTGGATCTGGCCGCCCGCCAGGTCATTGACGGAAGCCGACGCCCCCTTATAGGGAATATGCACGAGCCTGCTGCCCGTGTTCAGCATGAACAGCTCGGCCATCAGATGCGTCAGCGAACCGTTGCCGCCGGAACCGATGGAAATGGACCCGGGCTTGTCCTTGGCGGCCGCGATCAACGCCGGCACCGTCTTGCCCTCGAAACGGGGATTGACGAACAGGTACATGGGGGACAGGCCCAGCAGCGAGATCGGCGCGAAGCCCTTCCGCGCGTCATACTTGACGCGGTCGCCATACAGCGCGGGCACGATGGTGAACGGCACGTCGGCCAGCAGCAGCGTGTAGCCGTCGGCGGCTTCGCCCGCCACGTAGGCGGTGCCGATCATCGATCCCGCGCCCGCGCGGTTCTCCACCACGACGGGCTGGCCCAGGGCCGCGCTCAGTTGATCGCTGATGCCGCGCGCGATGACGTCCGAACTGCCTCCCGTGGCATAGGGCACGATCAGGCGCACGGGTTTGTCGGGATACTCGGCCTGCGCCGGCGCGCCGGCAAAAAGCGCGGCCACGGCCAACGCGGGCAGGATGCGGGCGATGCGCGGGAACTTGGACATGTTCATGGTGTGGATCGAACCAGTAGGTCGCTAGGGTCCGGCCATTCTGGCGGCTCCCGGCCGGCCCGCGCAAAGGACATATGCGCATGGGGCATTCCACAGTGGAATACCGGCGACCGCTGCCCGTTCAGCGCGCCAGATACGCCCGCACCTGCGCGTTGAACGCCGCGGCCCGTTCCGCCACCCAATCGCAGAAGGCGTCGGCATAGGCCCCTCCCACGTTGGGACGGGGCTGCATCAGGTAATAGCCGTAGCGGCCCTCGACCGATTCGCCCAAGGGGCGCGCCAACTGCCCCGATTCCAAGTGCGAAAGGACCATGCACACCGGCACGATGGCGGCGCCCAGCCCGTGGAGGACGGCGGGCAGCAGCACGGAAAACCCTTCGTACTCGGGCGCCGTGGCCGGCGCGCCGGCCCAGAGCGGCGCCACGTCGGCGCGCCACTCGTCCCAGCTATAGCCGCGCTGGGCGCGCTTCAGCAGCGGCACCCCGTCGAGGTCCTCGACGGTGCGCACCGGATGGCGCGCCAGCAGGGAAGGCGCGGCCACGAGCGTCATCTCGCGGCCGCACAGATATCGCGCCGACATGCCCGCCACGTGGCCGGTATGCAACTGGATCTCGGCATCGAAGCGCTCGGCCTGGTCGCGGCCATACAGCAGGCGCGGCCTTACGTTGACCCGCACTTCCGGGTGCAGGGCAAAGAATTCGGCCAGCCCGGGAATCAGGCAGAACTGCGCGAACGACGGAGACACCGCGACGTTCAGCGCCACGCGCGACATGGGATGCGCCACCAGCGCGTCGGCCTCGTCGATCAGGCGCACGGCGGCGCTGATCCGTTCCAGGTAAAGCGCGCCGGCATGCGTCAGCCGCAGCCCGTTGGGCAAGCGCTTGAACAGCGCCGTGCCCAGGCGGTCTTCCAACGCGCCGATGTGCTTGCTCACCGCGCTCTGGGTCAGGTGCAGTTCTTCCGCGCTGCGGCTGAAATTGAGGCTGCGCGCCGCGGACAGGAAAATCCGCAGCGTAACCAGCGAATTCCGGGATCCCTTCATGCCGCAAGCGCCGGCCGCGGCCGGACGTTCTCCACCGCTTCTTTTCCGTTGCCCATCATGCGCGCGCCCCTGCCTGGCTTTTCAAAGAAGGGAAATATGACACAGCTTCGGCCCGCCGGCGACGGCGTGCCATGCCTCAATCCAGCATTTCGAAGAATGGCGCCATGCGTTCGCGCGACCGCAGGATATGGTCGCGCATGGCGGCCTGGGCGCCGTCGGCATCGCGCCGGTCCAGCGCCTGCACGATGCGCGCATGTTCGGTCACGGCCTCTTCCGTCACCCGGGAATGGAAGCGCAGCCGGAACAAATGCGTGTGCGCGTACAGCCGCGCAAGCGCCTCGGCCAGCAGTTCATTGCCGCTTTGCTCCGCAATCCAGGAATGGAATTGCGCGTCCAGCACGGCGAACTTGCCGTAGGCCACGCGCGCGTCGTCGGCGCTCGGCGCGCTCATCGCGGCCGACAGCGCCGCCAATTGCTGGCGCGACGCATCCGTCATGCGTTGCGCGGCCAGGCTGGCTCCGAATGGTTCCAGTTGCAGGCGCAGTTCATACATCTGCTCGAAGCGGCGGCGCGACGGCATGGGCGCGGCGCTGTAGCCCACGTGGTGCGTCTTCACGACCAGGCCTTCCGTTTCCAGCCGGATCAGCGCGGCGCGGATCGGCGTTTGCGACACGCCCAATTCCCGGACCAGCGCATCCACCGCGATCCGCATCCCTGGCGCGATCTTCAAGGAAATGAGCTGCGACAACAGCGTTTCGTAGACCTCATCGCCCAATGAGCGCACGCGCTCGCCCAGGCGCGGCCCGCCGGGCGCGGCCGAGGACGCGGCTGTGGAGCCGAGGGAGAGAGTCGTCATGGTTGTCCCCTAGGTTTGCCAATAATCGGTTGACGTCCAATTTGTTACGAGGTTAGCATAAATCAGATCGTATTTCAGATCCGATCTGATTTAACCACTTACCGAGACTATGACGACAACGATAAAAATGGGGGAGGCATGGGAGGTCTGCATGCGCGCGCTGGAACAGGCCGGCACCCCCGCCGGTCATGCCGCGACGCAGACCAACCTGCTGCTCGAAGCCGAACTGCGGGGCCGCGCCTCGCACGGGCTATTGCGCCTGCCGCGCATCATCGAACGCATCCATAACGGCGTGGCGGACCCGAAGACCCGCGGCAAAGCCGTCTGGCGCTCGCCCGCCTTCCTGGACCTGGATGGCGAGCGCGGCCTCGGCCCCGTCATCGCGCTGGCGGCGCTGGACCAGATCCGCGAACGCGCCCGCGAGACCGGCATCGCCATCGCGGCGGTCAGCAACAACAACCATATCGGCATGTTGGCGCTGTATGCGGAACAGGTCGCCCGCGAAGGCCAGATCCTGCTGGCCCTGTCGACCAGCGAAGCCCTGGTTCATCCCTGGGGCGGCCGCCGCGCGTTGATCGGCACCAACCCCATCGCGATCGGCGTGCCCACCGAGGACGAACCCTTCGTGCTGGACATGGCCACCAGCCAGGTCGCCATGGGCAAGATCCACGATTACGCCAACCATGGCCGGGCGCTCGAGCCAGGCTGGGCGCTGGACGGCGCCGGCAACCCCACCACGGACGCCGCCGCCGCCAAGTCCGGCGCGCTGGCGCCCTTCGGCGAGGCCAAAGGCTACGCGCTGGGCCTGGCGTTCGAACTGCTCGTCGCCAGCCTGACGGCCTCCGCGCTCGGCACGGCGGTCAAGGGCACGCTGGATTCCAGCGCCGCCTGCAACAAGGGCGACGTCTTCATCGTGGTCGAAGCGGGATCCGGCGCGGTCGCCGCCCGCATTTCCGCTTACCTGGACGAGATCCGCGCCTGCCCCGCCCTGCTGCCCGGGCGGTCCGTCGCGGTGCCGGGCGACCGGGCCCGCGCCGAACGCCGTCAGCGTCTGGAAGCCGGCATCGAACTGGCCGATGACGTCTGGCACCGCATTCTCGACCTGGCGCAATGCGCCGCCTGAACTCCACACGACTCCTCCTCAAGGATCCGCAATGACCGATTTGTTTGGAATCATGCGCACGCCGCGCGCCGTGCTGTTCGGCAACGGCCAGCGCCATGCGCTGGGCCGCGTCGCCGCCGCCCTGGGCCGGCGCGCGCTGATCTGCACCGACGAGCGCTTCGCCGGCACGCCGGAAATGGCCGGGCTGCTCGCGGCCCTGGAAAGCGCCGGCGTGCGCGTCCAGGTGTTCGACCGCACCCAGCCCGACTTGCCCGTCGAAGGCGTCTACGAATGCGTCGCCGCGCACCGCGCGTTCCAGCCCGACACGATCGTGGGGCTGGGCGGCGGCAGTTGCCTGGACATGGCCAAGCTCGTCAGCCTGCTGCTGGCGCACGGCGGCGAGGCCGCCGACTATTACGGCGAATACAAGGTGCCGGGCCCCACGATCCCGGTGATCGCCCTTCCCACCACCTCGGGCACGGGTTCCGAGGTCACGCCAGTGGCCGTGCTGGCCGACAGCGCGCGCGATCTGAAGGTCGGCGTGTCCAGCCCGCACCTGATTCCCCACACGGCCATCTGCGATCCGGAACTGACGCTGACCTGCCCCCGGGGGCTGACCGCCATCGCCGGGGCCGACGCGCTGACCCACGCCATCGAAGCGCTGACCGCGGTGCGGCGCAGCCCGGATCCCGACATCGCGCAGACGCGCGTGTTCGTCGGCAAGAACGCCTTCAGCGACCAGCAGGCGCTGATCGCCATCCGCGCGCTCGCTTCCCACCTTCCTCGCGCGGTCGAAGACGGCTCGGACCTGCACGCCCGGGGCCAGGTCATGGCCGCCGCGTTGGCCGCGGGCCTGGCCTTCGGCGTGGCGGGAACGGCGGCGGCCCACGCCATCCAGTATCCCATCGGCGCCCTGACCCACACCGCGCATGGCGCGGGCGTGGCCACGCTGATGCCCTACGTCATGGATTTCAACGCGCCGGCCTGCGCGGACGACTACGCGGACATCTCGCGGGCCATGGGCGATCCGGAAACCGACCCCGGCCGCCTGGCCGCCAACGCCCCCCGCCACGTCTACGAACTGTTCGCGCGCATCGGCATCCCCGCCACGCTGGAAGGCCTGGGCGTGCGCGCGGACCAGCTCGACTGGATCGCCGGGCAGTCCCTGCTGGCGGCCCGCCTCGTCACGAACAATCCCCGCCCGCTGGACCAGGCAGGCATCGCGGCCATCGTGGCCGCCGCCCATGCCGGGCGGGGTTCGTTCCGCGACGCCCGATAACCCCCCTACTTCCCCTACCCGGAGCTGACACATGACCACCGAGGCCAGCAAGCTGTCCACTGACCTTTACATCGACGGCGCCTGGCGCGCCTCGACCTCGGGCCGCCGCATCGACGTGCTCGATCCGTCCAGCGAGCAGACCATCGCCAGCGTGGCCGACGCCACGCTGGAAGATGCCGCCGCCGCCGTGGACGCCGCCTCGCGCGCCGCCGCCGGCTGGGCCGCGACCCCGGCGCGCCAGCGCGGCGAGATCCTGCGCAAGTGCTTTGAACTGATGATGCGCGACGCCGAGAGCCTGGCCCGCCTGATCTCGATGGAGAACGGCAAGGCGCTGGCGGATGCGCGCGGCGAAGTCGCCTATGCCGCCGAGTTCTTCCGCTGGTTTTCCGAAGAAGCCGTGCGCATCAATGGCGACATCAGCGTATCGCCCAGCGGCGCCAGCCGCATCATCGTGCAATACCAGCCGATAGGCGTCGCCCTGCTGATCACGCCGTGGAACTTCCCCGCCGCCATGGCCACCCGCAAGATCGCGCCCGCCCTGGCCGCCGGCTGCACCTGCATCCTCAAGCCGGCCACGGAAACGCCCTTGACCGCCTATGCCGTCGCCCGCCTGCTCGAAGAAGCCGGCGTGCCTCCCGGCGTGGTGAACGTGGTGACCACCTCCTCGGCCGGCAAGTTCGCCAACGCCGTGCTGGACGACCCGCGCGTGCGCAAGCTTTCCTTCACCGGCTCGACCGAAGTCGGCCGCGTGCTGCTGCGCAAGGCCGCCGACTCCATCATCAGTTGCTCGATGGAACTGGGCGGCAACGCGCCGTTCCTGGTGTTCGACGACGCGGATATCGACGCCGCGGTGGAAGGCGCCATGCTCGCCAAGATGCGCAACGGCGGCGAGGCCTGCACGGCCGCCAACCGCTTCTACGTGCAGCGCGGCGCGCTCGAGGCGTTCAGCGCCCGGTTCGCCGAGCGCATGGCCGCGCTGAAGACCGGCGACGGCGTCGGCGCGGATACGCAGTGCGGCCCCCTGGTCAACGCGGGCGCGGTGGACAAGGTGGCCTCGCTGGTGGAGGACGCCGTCTCCAAGGGCGCGCGGATCAGCACCGGCGGCGCGCGGCTGGACCGGCGCGGCTACTTCTACGCGCCTACGGTGCTGGTGGACGTGCCGCCCGACGCCGACCTGCTGGGCGAGGAGATCTTCGGCCCCGTGGCGCCCATCGTGGCCTTCGATACCGAAGACGAAGCCGTGGCCCTGGCCAACGCCACCGAGTACGGCCTGGTGGCGTATGTGTACACCCGCGATCTCGCGCGCGGCATGCGGGTATCGGAGCGCATCGAGAGCGGCATGATCGCCCTGAACCGGGGCCTGGTCTCCGATCCGGCCGCGCCCTTCGGCGGCGTCAAGCAAAGCGGATTGGGCCGCGAAGGCGCGCACCACGGCCTGCTGGAATTCATGGAAGCCAAGTACATCGCCACCAACTGGTAGCGTGCCGCGCGCGGCCGCGCCCCCTGGCGCGGCCCCCATCCCAAGTTTCACCTCAGGAGACAGCCAGACATGGCTACATATGAAATCGCGACCATCGACGGCGATGGCATCGGCCCCGAAGTCTGCCAATCGGCGATCACCGTGCTGAAAGAAGCCTGCGGCGCCGACCTGCTGGCGTTCAGCAGCTACGACGGCGGCGCCGACCACTACGTCAAGTCGGGCCACGTGCTGCCCGACGACACCTACGCCGCCTGCAAGGCGGCCGACGCCATCCTGCACGGCGCGGCGGGCATGCCCGGCGTGACCTACCCCGACGGCACCGAAGTCGGCAACGACCTGCACCTGCGCCTGCGCTTCCGGCTGGACCTGTACGCCAACGTCCGCCCGATCCGCCTGTACCAGGGCGTCGACTCGCCCCTCAAGCACTTCAAGCCGGGGCAGATCGACTACGTCATCGTGCGCGAAAACACCGAAGGCCTCTACGCAAGCCGTGGCGGCGGCATCGTGCTGCGCGACGAAGTGGCCACCGACACCATCGTCGTCACCCGCAAGGGCATCGAGCGCGTCGCCCGCTTCTCGTTCGATCTCGCCCGCCAGCGCAAGGGCGCGCCGCGCGACGGCAAGCGCCGCGTCACGGTCTGCGACAAGGCCAACATCCTGCGCACCTACGCCTTCTTCCGCAGCGTCTGCGACGACGTGGCGGCGGCCTACCCCGACGTCGAGATCGATTACGCCTATGCCGACGCGATCACGGTGCACATGCTCAAGCGCCCCGACTTCTACGACGTGATCGTGGCCGAGAACATGTTCGGCGACATCATTTCCGACCTGGGCGCCGCCACCATCGGCGGCATGGGCCTGTCGGCGTCGGCGGAACTGGGCGATACGCACGGCCTGTTCCAGGGCGCGCACGGCTCCGCCCCCGACATCGCCGGCCAGAACGCCGCCAGCCCGCTGGCCACCATCCTGTCCGGCGCGCTCATGCTGCGCTGGCTGGGAGACAAGCACGGCGACGCCGCGCTGACCGAGTCCGCCCAGCGCATCGAACTCGCGGTCGAACGCGTGCTCGCCAAAGGCGACCACGTGCCGCGCGATCTCGGCGGCACCGCAAGCTGCACCGACATGACGCAAGCCGTCTGCCGCGCATTGGCCCGCTGAACGCGAGCTACCCCTACCCCAACAAAACACATTACGAGGAGACACCCCAATGCTACGAATCGCCCCCATCCTGTGCGCCGCCCTGACTGCCGCAACCTTCGCCGCCCCGGCCGCCGCCCAGGACTATCCCAGCCGTTCCATCACGGTCATCGTGCCGTTCGCGCCGGGCGGCACCAGCGACACGCTGGGCCGGCTGGTGGCCACTTCGCTGGGCAAGCAGCTTGGCCAGACGGTGGTCGTGGAAAACTCGGGCGGCGCGGGCGGCCTGATCGGCATGCAGAAACTGCAAAAGAGCACGCCGGACGGCTACACCCTGGCCTTCAACAACATGTCGCTGGCGATCCTGCCGCACCTGCACCCCAAGGCCAATTACGACCCGCAGAAGGAGCTGGCGCCCATCGGCATCGTCGCAACGGTGCCCATGGTGCTGTCGGTCAGCAACAAAAGCGGCATCCAGGACCTGCCCGCCATGCTCAAGCGCATCCGCGACGAAAAAGCCGTCAAGCTCAATCTGGGTTCGAGCGGCCCGGGCAGCACGGCGCACCTGGCCGAGGCCATGTTCCTGCATTTCGCCAACGCGCGCGGCGAGCTCATTCCCTACCGCGGCACGGGCCCGGCGCTCACCGACCTGATGAGCGGGATGATCGACGGGGTCATCGACCAGACCGTGACCATGCTGCCGCTGCACCAGGACAAGCGCGTCAAGGCCATCGCCGTAACCGGAACGTCGCGTCTGGCGCAAAGCCCGGACATTCCCACGTTCGCGGAGGGCGGCCTCCCCGAGTTCGACCTGGCCATCTGGAACGGCCTGGTCGCGCCCGCCGGCACGCCCCAGCCCGTCGTCGACAAGCTGTCCGCCGCCCTGTCGCAAGCCATCGACACGCCCGAGTTCAAGACCCGGCTCGAGCAACTGGCGGCGCAAGCGCCGAACACCCAGGAACGCGGGCCCGTGGCCTTCTCGGATCTGCTCAAGCGCGATTCGGAACGCGTGTCATCCCTGGTCAAGAGCGCGAACCTGTTGGGCGCGAACTAGGCCCCAAGGGGCGGCCGGCGCCGCCCCTTGCCGAACAAAGCACGCGCTAGGCGGTGCTTGCCTCCACCGCCCGGCGCTTGATTTCGTCTTCCACGAATTCCATGCGGTCCTTGCCCCAGAACAGCTCGTCACCCACGATGATCATCGGGACGCCGAACACGTCGCGCTCCAGGCCCCGGTCCGTCTCGCGCGCAAGCTCGGCCGCGATTTCATCGGATGCGGCCAGGGCCTCGAAGACATCCGGGTCGATTCCGAGTTCCTCCGCTATCGGGCGCAAGCCCGCGTACTCCGCGATGGTCGCATCGCCTTTCTCCCAATAGCGGTCCATCACCTTCTGCACGAATTCGAGTTCTTTTCCATGGCGCCGCGCCACCAGCGACCCGCGCAGGGCCCGGCTCGATTTGATGGGAAACTCTCGGGGGATACTGAAGGGCAAGCCGTATTTCTCGGCCCAGCGCATCAAGTCCCGCTTCCTGTTGCGCAGCTTCGCCTTGGACTCCTTCATCAGTTCATAGTTGTTGTTCCGGAACACATAACCCAGGTTGAACGGATGAAGCCGCAGTTCGACGCCGTGCCGATCCAGCAACGGCTTGATGAGTTTCAGTGCGAAATAGGTATTGGTGCTTCCAACGTCCCAGTACATTTCGATTTGGTTTTTCTTCACCATTATTCTCCGTGATATGACGGCCTATCGCAGCAACGCCTGCGACTGTTGAATCAAGGGCGCCCAGATCGAAATCTGCTCATTCAGCTTCGTCTGCAATCCCTTGGGGGTCGCCCGCTCGGCGCTGACCGGGGTCGCGCCCAGGTTTCCCATGCTCTCCACGAACGCCGGATCGGCAAGCGCGGCTTGAAGCGCGCGGTCCAGCCGTTCGACGACGGGGCCGGGCACGCCCTTCGGCGCATACACCCCATGCCAGACCGTGACTTCGAAGTGGTCCAGTCCCTGTTCGGCCAGCGTCGGCAAGGCGGGAAGCGCCCGCAGGCGGCCGGAAGTGGTGCTGCCGTAGGCCCGGACTCTGTTGCCGAGTATCGGCTGCAACGTCGTCGTGATCTGGTCGCAAAGAAGATCCACCTGCCCTCCCTGCAGATCCGTCATCGCTGGCGCGGCGCCCTTGTACGGAATTGTCGTCAGCGCCAGGTTCAGGCGGCTCATCAGCAATAGCCCGCAAAGATGGGAAGCCGTCCCGATCCCCGCGTTGCTGAGGTTGATTTTCTTTTGGTTGGCCCGCAGATAATCGACCAGGCCGGTAAAACTGTCCGGAGGAAGGTCTTTCCTGCCGACGAGGGTCATGGGCACGTCGACGACCTCGCCGATATAGGAAAAGTCGTGCCGGGGATCGAACTTGATCTCAGGCGACAGCGATTTGAGCGTCGACATCCCGATGTTGTGGATCAGGAGCGTGTAGCCATCAGGCGCTGCCCGCAGCACCGCGTCCGCGCCCACGATTCCCCCCGAGCTGGGGCGGTTATCGACGATCACCGTCTCCCCGAGGTTCCTGCCCATGGCGGCGGCGAGCTGCCGCGCGACGACATCCGTGGGCCCTCCCGCCGAGAACGGCACAATCAGCGTGATCGGGCGGCTGGGAAAGCGCTGTGCAACGGCAAGCCCCGACACGGACATCAGCCCTATGGCGATAATTTTCTTGATCACCGTTTGTCTCCTTTGTCTTGTTGTTCAAGGGACTCGAACTTTCGCGCGCGTCCTTTGCTCGATCAACGGATCCTGGACCAGGACCTCGTCGTCATACAGTCCTTGAACCTCCGCCGGCGTCAGGCCGAGAAGTTCCTTCAGGACATCCTCGTTATCCTCTCCGAGCGCCGAGGCGCGGAGGCTTTCCTGCGGCCTCCATGCGGAGAACTTCGCCGGGAATCCCGGGATTTCAAACTCCCCTATCACCTCATCCCGCACCTTGCGCACGGTTCCCCGTTCGCGAAGATGCGGGTGAGCCATGGCCTGGTTGAGGGTCAGGACGGGAGCACAGGGAATCCTCTTGGCATCGAGCACCGCCATCGCCCGCTCACGCGTTCCCATTCGGGCCAGCCATCCCTCGAGGATCGCCTTGATGTCCTCGTTGTTATCCCTGCGCAATGACGCCGTGGCGAATCGCGGATCCTCCGACAGTTCCGGCATCTCGAGCGCGCCGACGAACGCGCTCCATTGATGGGGCAGGATGGCCAGGGAAAGATGCGTCCCGTCGCCGCATCGGAATATCCCGGTCGGGCCGCCGTCGGGATGCTGCGAACCGGTGCGCCGCGGCACGTAGCCGTTGCGCAGGGCGACCCTCGGCACCGCGACCTCGTGCATCTGGAAATAGGTATCCAGCAGCGTTGCCTCGACATGCTGCCCTTCTCCGGTGCGTTCGCGGTGCAGCAGCGCGAACCCGACCGCCATGGCAGCGGTCATTCCCGTGGCGGTGTCCCCTATCGCCATCGTTATCAGCGAAGGATCTCCGTCCGGGGAGCCGATCAGGTCTGTTATGCCCGCGTAGGCCTGCGCAATGTAGTCATAGCCCGGCTTCCGGCTGAGCGGCCCATCCTGCCCGGCCAGGGAAATCGAGCACATCACCAGACGCGGATTCAACGCGCGCAGCGCTTCGTAGGACAGTCCCGCCCGCGCCATGACTCCCGGGCTGAAGTTCTCGACGAGCACATCGAACTTCGGAATCATGCGCTTGATGAGCGCCAGTCCGCGCGGATGCTTGATATCCAACGCAATGCTTTTCTTCGAGTGATTGTGCTGGAAGTAATAGGTGCTTCGGCTCGAGCTTCTGTGCTCGGGATTCCGCGATTTCAGGCCTCCGATGCGCGTGCGGTCACCAAAGGGAGCCAGCTCGACTTTGACCACGTCGGCGCCCAGCTCCGCCATGATGCGCGTGCACGTGGGTCCGGCGACGATCTGGGTCAGGTCCAGGACCCTGTATCCCTTAAGCATGGGGAGTGCGGTGCTCATAGTTGTGTCGTCTTTCATGGTTGGCCAAAGAGGTTTTTCCAGCGCTCGCCTTCAGGCGGCTTTCCGCTTCGATCCACCTTTTCGGCCAGCACGGCCAGCCCTCGCTGAACGGCGGGACGAGCCCTGACTTCCGAATACCAGCGGCTGATGTTCGGCCACTCATCCAGGTCCTGCCCCTGCCATTTGTAGGGCCGCAGCCACGGATAGGTCGCAATGTCGGCCAGCGAATACTCCTCTCCGGCGAGGTATGCGCACCTCGAAAGCTGCCGGTCGATGACGCCGTACAAGCGATGGGCCTCGCGCGTGTACCTGTCTATGGCGTAGGGAATGGTCTCGGGCGAGTACTTGCGAAAATGATGGGCCTGGCCCAGCATCGGCCCCACCCCGCCCATCTGGAACATCAGCCATTGCAGGACCGCCGACCTGCGCCGCGCATCGGCCGGAAAGAGATCGCTCTGCGCCTTCTCGGCCAGGTAAACCATGATCGCGCCTGACTCGAACACGCACATGGGCGCGTCGCCCGGCCCTTCGTCGTCGACGATCGCTGGAACCTTATTGTTTGGACTGACGGCCAGGAAGCCGGGCTTGAACTGTTCGCCTTTCCCGATGTGGACCGGCACGACCTCATAGGGCATGGCCAGTTCTTCCAGGAGGATCGACACCTTGTAGGCATTGGGTGTCGACCAAAAGAAAAGTTGGATCATCAACGGTCCCCGTCACGTAAACTCAACGACTGGGATCCATGGTATGGATATTGAATCGCCAGCGACAATAGGACATCGCGATCCCGGTATATGACGAATCTATGGCCGGCCGGGACATCGCCTTCGCATTGGCAAGAGACTTATGGAACTCAGACAGCTACGCTATTTCTTGAGGATCGTGGAACTCGGGAGCATGTCGAAGGCGGCGAAAGACCTGTACATCGCACAGCCCGCGCTCAGCTCCCAGATCACGAACCTGGAATCGGAGCTCGGCGTCCGCCTGCTTGCGCGCAGCGTGCGCGGCGTGAGTCCCACCCGGGCCGGCGACGCCTTGTATCTACATGCGCAGGCAGTGCTGCGGCAGATCGAACGATTGAAGTACGACGTGGCGAACACCGATGCGCTTCCTGGCGGCCCCGTCTCCGTGGGCCTCCCGACCAGCGCGGCGAACGTGCTCGCGGGGCCGCTGATCGCCGCGGTCCAACAGCGGTATCCGGACATCCAGCTCCGGATAGTGGAAAGCTTGAGCGGGCATTTGCAGGAACTGGTCGCCACGGGACGGCTGGAAATCTCGCTCTTGTTTGAAGCGGCGCCCGGAACCCGATCGCTTCCCAAGGAAGTCCCGCGGACGGCAAACGTCCAATGGATACCCTTGATCGACGAAGACCTCTATCTTCTGGCAATGCCGTCCGGGGGCCCGGGCGAGCCGCCGGCGGCGTCCCTGGAAGAAGCCGCGCGCATCCCCCTGGTGCTGCCAGGGAAGGCGAACGTCACGCGCCAGATCATCGAACGCCGCTTTGCCGACGTCGGGCTCACTCCGTCGGTCATGATGGAGCTTGATTCCCTGTCGACGATCCAGTCCATCGTCGAAAGCGGGCAAGCAGCCACGATCCTCTCGCTGTCGGCCCTCGTGGGCGCGGGCGTTCGCGAAAAACTGTCGGTGCGGCCGGTTGACGAGCCGCCGCTGCGCAGGCGGCTGTCTTTGTGCAATTCGGACGTGCTGGGCATGGGAGCCGCCGCCGAGGTCATAGGCGCCCTGATCCCGGAATTGGTGCGCGACCTGGTTGCTTCCGGCCGATGGGCGGGAGCGCACCTGCTGTAAGCGCGCCGGGCGCGATAGCTTTCGGGTATGCCCCCAGCGGAAAGTCCTATGGCGTTCCCGTTCCAGGTTCTGCTTAGACTGGCAAAAGATGACAGTCCAGGTGGAGCTTATGGAAAAAATACTGACGGGGACCGTGGTGCTCGATTTGACCCGCTTCTTCTCGGGCCCCCAAGCCACGCTGTTTCTGGCCGGGCTCGGTGCCGAGGTCATAAAGATCGACGATCCCGCCACCGGCGACCCAACCGCGTTCTCTCCTCCGTTTGCCGGCCCGCAAGGCGTGTCATTCCACCGCAAGACGCAGGCCGATATGGGCATCGCCTATCTGAAGCGGGCGCGTGGAAAGAAGTCGGTCTGCCTGAACCTGAAAGACCCGGAGGGGCGCGCGGCCTTCATGAGGCTCGTCCGGTCCGCGGACGTGGTGGTCGACAACTTCAGCGCGGGCGTAGCCGACCGGCTGGGCATCGGCTATGAAGCGCTGCGAGAGGTCAATCCGAAAATCGTCCATTGCGCTTTGACGGGCTATGGCTCGACGGGCGCCGAACGGCATCTCAAGGCATACGATCTCATGGTTCAAGCCGCCGTGGGGATGATGAGCATCACCGGGCAGCCCGACGCCCCTCCGGCCAAGGCCGGATCCCCGGTATCCGACGCCATCGCCGGCACTTTTGCCGCCACGGGCATCCTCGCCGCCCTTCTGTACCGCAACCGGACAGGCGTGGGGCAGTCGGTCGACGTATCAATGGCCGACTGCCTGTTTGCGTTGATGTTCGACGAGCCTTTCGACTGCTATGACTCGTTGGGATTGCCGCTGCGCCAGGGCAATCGGATCATGCGGTTTTCGCCCTTCAACGCTTATCGAACGCTGGACGGATGGATCGTGGCAGGCGCCGCGACGCAGGATGACTGGAACGCGCTATTGCGGGCAATGGACAGGGAGGACTTGGCGGAAAACGCCCAAATAAACAGTCTTCCCTGGCGCCTGGCCAACAATGCCGCCGTGGACACCCTGGTTTCGAACTGGGCCGGGCAATTGGAATCCGCGGAAGTTCTACGGCGCCTCAACGACGTCAAAGTACCGTGCAGCCCGGTCCGCGAAATCGGCGAGGCCATGCAATGGGGGCAATTGAAAGAACGTGAAATGATGACGCCCCTCTGGAATCCGCTGGCACGGGCTCCCGTGGAAGCGCAGGGCCCCGGGTTCCCGATCAAGTTCAGCGCAAGCAAGGCCGCGTACGACACGCCGGCCCCGGTTCCCGGCCAGCACAGCCGCGAAGTCCTCATCGATCTTGGGGGGCTTTCCGCAAGCGATGTCGACGCCCTGGCCAAGCGCGGCGTCATCTCCGCGCCCTGAATCCCGCCCCGCGGAAGGGGCCCCGGTTCGGATCCTGCCGGGCCATTGGCTCCGCCGTGGCCGGCGGCCCCTCAGTGCCCATGCCAATACCGCCGCCCGCGCTCCCGCTCGGCCCATACCTCCAGCCCGTCCGGGCCTGAGCGCGCCGTCACCGCGCCGTCGCGGTCGCTGCGCCAGAACGCCGCGCCCGCGCGCGTCCACCGCAGTTCCACCGCGCGGGCCGGGTGGCGGAAGCGGTTCAGGTGGCCGGCCTGCGCGATCGCGTGGCCGGCGGCCGTGGCGGCGACCAGCTCCCGGCCCGACGACGACGACGAACCATGGTGCGGAGCCAGCACCACGTCCGTGGCGGGAAGCCCGGACGCGGCCAGTTCGCGCTCTTGCGCCACGCCCACGTCCCCGGTCAGCAGCAGCGAATGGGCCGCGCCTTCCACGCGCAGCACGCAGCTTTCCGCGTTGCGGTCTTCCGGCGCCCCGTCGCCGTCGCGCGCCGGATGCAGGAACGTGAACGTCACGCCGTCCGCTTCCCACTGCTGCCCGCGCCGGCATCGCTGCGCCTCGCGCGGCGGGGCGGCTGGCAGCTTGCCCGCATCCGGCCATAGGCGGGCATCGCGCCGCAGGAACGCCGCCAGGTCGAACGAGGCGTAGCCGCGCAGCACCGGCACCGCCGCCAGCACGGCTTGCGCGCCGCCGACGTGGTCGATATCGGCGTGCGACAGGACCAGCACGTCCAGCCGCCGGATGCCGCGCGCCTGCAGGAAGGGCGCGACCACGCGCTCGCCGGCGTCGCTGCCGCCATGGTGGCGCGGCCCGGCGTCGAACAGCAGGGCCTGGCTGGCCGTCTCCACCAGGATGGCGCTGCCCTGCCCCACGTCCAGGGCGCTCATGCGCCAGTATCCCGGTTCAGGCCTGTCCGGACGCCAGAACAGCAGGGGCAGCATGCAGGCCCACCCCAGCCGCCGGCCCGGCCATCCGCGAACCTGCAACGCCCAGGCCATGCCGGCCACCGCCAGCGCCAGCCACGGCCAGGGCGCCGCGGCCACCGGAAAGCTGGCCCACTCGGCGTTGCCCACCCAGGCGACCGGGGCCATGGTCAGCTCGAACGCATGCAGACCGGCCCGCCCCGCGAGCGCGGCCATGCCTTCGGCGCCCGGCACCGCCGACAGGGCCGCGCACAGCAGCGCCAGCGGCGTCACGATGAACGTCACGGCGGGAATCGCCACGGCATTGGCCAGGGGCGAACCCAGCGACACCTGATGGACCAGGTACGCCAGCAGCGGCGTCAGGCCCAGCGTCACCATGAGTTGCAGCCGCGCCGCCTGGGCCAGCCGCGCCGCCCAGCGCGCCTGCCAGCCGGCCTCCGCGTCGAACGGCGCGTCCGCGATGCGCAGCAGGACGGCAACCGCCCCGAACGACAGCCAGAACCCCGGCGCCAGCGGCGCCCACGGATCCAGCGCCGCCACCGCCGCGGCGGCGCTGGCCAATACCCTGTCCGCCGACACGGGCAGGCGCGACACGGACGCCGCCAGCACCACCGACAGCATGAAGAAGGTGCGGCGCGCCGGCACGCCCCAACCGGCCAGCAGGCAATACAGCAGCGCGGCGATGGCGGCGGCGGCCCCGCCCGCCGCGCGCGCGGGCGCGTATTCGGCCAGGCCCACTCCCCGCCAGCGCGCGCGCCGCCAGATGGCGGCCACCAGCAGGCCCGCGATGCCGGCGATCGACGTGACGTGCATACCGCTGATCGACACGAGATGCGTGATGCCGCTGCGGTTGAACAGGCGCCAGTCCTCGCGCGCCACGCCCGCCTGGTCGCCGATCGCCAGGGCGATCAGCACCGGCGCGTAGCGGTGCTCGCCCAGCGCGGCGCGCAAACCCTCCCTGACGCGGTGGCGCGCGCGCTCGATCGCGACGCCCGGCGTCGCCCACGGCCGGTCGGCCAGCAGACGGGGCTGTCCGCGCACCGTGCCCACCGCGCGCAGGCCCCGCGCGAAGAGACGCCCTTCCGCGTCCGGCCCGTCGGGGTTCAGCAGGCCGTGCGGGCGCCGCAGCACCAGCGCCATGCGCCACACCTGCCCCGGCATCAGCGTGGGCAGCCCCGCCTGCGCGCCCGGCGCCGCCTGCCAGGCGACCTGGATGCGGGACGGAACGCCCGGCGCGGCGGGCTCGTGCAGTTCGGCCACGAAACGCTGCCCGCGCTCGTCGCCATCCGGCAGTTCGGCGATGCGCAGCACCAGCCGGGATACGGCGTCATGGTGGACGTCCCCCAACCCGTCGTCCAACCGCCATTGCGCCCGCGCGCCGGCATTGAGCAGCCCCGCGCACAGGCCCAGCGCCAGGGCCGAACACGCCTTCGCGCCCCCATGGCGCAAGCGCAGTAAAGCGGCAAGCGCCAGCAGGCACGCCCCCGCCAACAGCCACGCCGCGCCGGCCCCGGGCAGGCGCGGCGCCACCTGCACCAGCCCCGAGCCCGCCACGAACGCGATGCAGAAAATACGGCCTGTGATATACGCCTCCCGAAACGGGACAGCGTAGGCGCAAGCGTTGCGAAGCGGGCTGCGGCTGGGGCGGTTTTATCCGCCTCGGGTGGCCGCGTACGCCCGGCGGTAAACCGGCGCCCGGCAACGCCGGCTAGGCGCGCAGCGTCCGCGATTTCGCCCGCAGGCGAGTCATTCCGGCTGAATGCCCGCCTGCCTGACCTTGTCTCCCCAAACCTTTTCCTGTTGCACCACGAAGGGTCCGAACTCCGACGCCGGCGCCGGCATGGGCTCCGCCCCCAGTTGGACCAGCTTGCCCTTGATCTCTTCCGACGACACGATCTTGTAGAGCTCGTCGCCCAGCCGCTGGGCGATAGGCGGCGGCAGCTTCGCGGGCCCGAAGATTCCGACCCAGGCGGCCAGGTCGAACCCGGGCTGTCCCAGCGCCTCGGATACGCTGGGGAGGCTCGGCGCCAGCGAACTGCGTTTCTCGGTCGATACCGCCAGCGCCTTCAAGGTGCCGGCCTGGATGTGGGCGGTGGCCGATGCCAGGTCCACGAACATGAACGTGGCGCGTCCGCCGATGATGTCCGTCATCGCCTGCGGCGTGCTCTTGTAGGGAATGGCCGTCGCCTTCAGCCCGGTCAGCTTGTCGAACGAGGCGGCCGAGATCTGGCCGGTGCTGTTGCCATAGGCATAGTTCAGGCCCTGGGGATTGGTTTTGCCGTAGCGCAACAGATCGTCGACGCTGTTGATCGGCAACTTGGCGCTGACCGCCAGCACGAACGGGAAATTGCAGACCTGCACCAGCGGCGTGAAATCCTTGATCGGGTCGTAGCGGAGGTTCTTGTACAGGTAGGGATTGGAAGAATGGGTGGTGTTCGTGGCCAGCATGATCGTGTAGCCGTCGGGCTGGGCGCGCGCCACCATGTCGGCGGCTATCTGGCCCGAAGCGCCGGGCCGGTTCTCGACGATCACGACCTGCCCCAGGGCCGCCTGCAGGCGCTCGCCGATCAGGCGGGCGACGATGTCGCTGGCGCTGCCCGCGCCGAATGCCGTGATCAGTTTCACGGGCTGGGATGGATAGTCCGCCGCCTTCGCGGGCCCCGCCAGAGTCAGCGCGAGCCAGGCGGCGGCGCATAGCGGCTTGAATACGGAACGCATCATGTCTCTCTCCTTGAAGAGGCGCCGGCCTTGTTCCGGACGGTCGCCGTGGGCTCGGGACAGGACCTTCGTCGGTCCCGCCCCAGCGGGTTCAGCCTGCGGCCGGGACGCTGGCCAGAATGCGCATCGCCTGCTTCAGATGCGGGCGGTCCAACATTTCTCCGTCCAGTTGCAGCGTGCCGGCCCCGGGCGCCTGCTCGAACGCCTGGACAATACGGCGTGCGCGCTCGACATCCGCGGGATCGGGCGTGAATGCCTCATTGATGGCGGCCACCTGGTCCGGATGGATCGCGATCTTGCCGGTGAAGCCCGCGCGCCGCGCCCGCGCCGCGTCCTTGCGCAGGCCTTCCGTATCCCGGAAATTGCCCCATATCGTGTCGATGGCGGGCACGCCTGCCGCGGTGGCGCCCAGCAGGCAGAGAGAGCGCGCAAGCTGATACGTAAAGTCGTACTCGCCGTCCTCGCGCCGATTGCTGGCCGCTCCGAGCACCGCGGCCAGGTCTTCCGCCCCCCAGGTCAGCCCGCGCAAGCGCGGGCTGCAATCCGCATAGCCGCCCAGGTTGAACATGGCGCCCGCGGTCTCGGTGGCAACCGGCATGATGCCGATGGCGCCGGGCTCCAGGCCTTCGCGCGCTTCCAGCGCGGTGAGGTAGTGGTCCAGCGTGACGATGGCCTGCGCGCCCTGGCCTTTCGGCAGCAGAATGGCGTCGGGCGCCGACCTCACCACCGCCGCCAGGTCGTCCAGCGCCAGGCCCGAATCCAGGGGGTTGATGCGCACCCACAGTTCCGGACCCGACGCGGGACGCGCCGCCAGGTATTCCCTCACGATGACGCGCGCCGCCGGCAGCCGCGCCGCGTCCACCGCATCCTCCAGGTCCAGGATCAGGGCGTCGGCGCCGGCGGCCGGGGCCTTGGCCAATTTGCGCTCGCTATCCCCGGGGACGAACAACATCGATCTCAATGCCATTTTCTTGCTCCTCACTGTCCTTGAAATCTCGGGGCGCGCCGTTCGGCGAATGCCCGCGTACCTTCGGCGACATCCTGCGAGTCCTGCAACAGGCGCAGGAACAACTGTTCCAGCCGCAGGCCCGTCGCCAGGTCGGCATCGCGGCTGCGCAAAGCCAGTTCCTTGGCCGCCTGCACCGCGAGCGGCGCATTGGCGGCTAGCCTGCGCGCATACGCCATGGCCGCCGGCAGCAGTTCCTCGCGCGGCACGACCCGGTTCACCAGGCCCCAGCGGTTGGCGGCGTCGGCGTCGAAGGCATCGCCCAGCAGCAGCATTTCCATGGCGATGGCGTGCGGCAATTGCTGGGCCACGCGCTGGGTGCCGCCATTGGCCGGAAAGACGCCGCGCTGGACTTCTGTCAGGCCGAAGGTGGCCGTGGGCACGCACACCCGCAGGTCGGTGGCCAACAGCAGCGTCATGCCGCCTCCCAGGCAGTGCCCGTTGACGGCGGCGACGACGGGTTTCCATACTTCCAGCCCGCGGTTCAGCAGTTGGCCCTGCTGCGTGTGCATCAGCGCCGCCAGACTGGGCGGCGCTCCGACGAACGACTTCAGGTCCGCCCCCGCGCAAAAGGCCCGGTCTCCCGCTCCGGTGATAACCGCCACGCGGATCGCGTCGTCGTCGCGGACCCGGCGCCAGGCCTCGGACAAGGCGTCATAGTGCTCGCGGTCCAGCGCATTGCTTTTCTCGGGGCGGTTGATGGAGATCAGCGCCACGCCGTCCTGTTCTTGAAAATCGATGGACATCTCAGGCCTCCTTCCCTGGCGCCGCGCCGGCCCGCGGCGCCAGCGCGTCCAGGTAGCGGCCGATGGCGGCCGGGCCGTAGCCCAGCTCGGCCAACACTTGCCCCGTGTGCTCGCCCACTCTGGGCGGCGGCGATGCCGGTCTGGGCCGCTGGCCGTCGAAACGCAGCGGTTGCGACACCACGTTCAGCTCGCCGTGCGCCGAATCGGCGAAGCGATGGATCATTTCACTGGCGGCCATGTGCTCGTGCGCCAGCAGTTCGCCCACGCCCTGGATGGGCGCGCAGGGAATGCCGGCGCGCGCCAGCCGCCGGATCCAGGCGTCCCGGTCGTCGCCGCGCATAATCTCCGACACCAGCTCCAGCACTTCCCGGCGGTTGTGCACACGGTCCGCGTTGGTGGCATAGCGCGGGTCATCCGCCAAGCCGGGCCTGCCGGCCTCGTTGCAGAAGGCGCGCCACAGCGAATCGTTCGCGACGCCCAGCAGCAAGGGGCGGTCGCTGGCCTCGAACACCTGATACGGGCACAGGGACTCATGGGCCGAGCCCCAGCGGCGCGGCTCGCTGCCACGCTCCCAGTAGCTTTGCATCACGTAGCCCATGAACCCGACCGCCGTATCGAACAGCGACGCCTCGACCTTGCAGCCCTTGCCTGTGCGCAGCTTGCGCACCACGGCGGCCAGGATCCCGGTGGCGGCGTGCATGCCCGTGGCCTGGTCGATGGGCGAGATCGGGCTGCGAACCGCCGGTCCGTCTTCTTCTCCCGTGATGGACATCATGCCGCAGAATGCCTGCAGGATGACGTCGTAGCCCTTGCCCTTGTTCAGCGGCCCTTTGCTGCCGAAGCCGGAGATACTGCAATACACCACGTCCGGGCGCAGCGCCGCCGCGCTGTCGTAATCGATACCCAACCGTGCCGCCACCCCGGGGCCGAAACTCTCCACCACGATGTCCGCCGTGGCGATCAGCCGCTGCGCCGCTTCGCGGCCCTCGGGCGATTTCAGGTCCAGCGCCACGCTGCGCTTGTTGCGGTTCACGCTCAGGAACACCGTGCCGTCGTCTTTCCGGAACGGCGGCCAGCGGCGGGTGTCGTCCCCCTTGAGCGGCTCCACCTTGATGACCTCCGCCCCCATGTCGCCCAGATACTGCGTGCACAAGGGGCCAGCCAGCACCTTGGAAAAATCCACCACCCTCAACCCTTGCAAAGCATCCATTGCATCCGTCTCCTGCGCGCGCCTCGCGGCGCTCAAAAAGCGACGTTGTCGCCGCCCTTGGTTTGAATCATGGCCCGCGCCTCGTCGGGCGTCGCGATTTCAAGCGACAGCTCTTCCAGGATGCGGCGGATCTTCGCGACCTGTTCGGCGTTGGACGTGGCCAACTTGCCGCGGCCCGCGTACAGGCTGTCTTCCAGCCCCACGCGCACGTTTCCGCCCAATAGCGCGCTGGCGGTGACGAACGGCATCTGGTGGCGGCCCGCGGCCAGCACCGACAGGTAATAGTCATCGCCGAACAGGCGATCGGCGATGGTGCGCATGTGCAGCAGGTTCTCGTGGTCGGCGCCTATGCCGCCCAGGATGCCGAAAATGCACTGCAGGAAGAACGGCGGCTTGGCCAGGCCGCGGTCGACGAAGTGCGCCAGGTTGTACAGATGGCCGACGTCATAGCATTCGAACTCGAATCGCGTGCCCAGGTCCGACAGTTCGCGCAGGCCTCGGTCGATCTGCGCGAACGTGTTCGACAGAATGAAATCCCGCGTCATTTCCAGATAGGGCTTTTCCCAATCGAATTTGAATTCGCTGACGCGGTCGCCCGCGCCCGCGATATTGAAATTGAGCGATCCCATGTTCATGGACGCGACCTCGGGCTGCGCCCATTTGGCCGGCGCCAGCCGCTGGTCCAGCGACATGCCCAGGCCGCCCCCCGTGGTGATGTTCAGGATGGCGTTGCTGCGGGCCTTGATCTCGGGCAGGAACTGCGCGAACAGCTTCGGATCCTGGTCGGGCCTGCCGGTCTCCGGATCGCGCGCGTGCAAGTGCAGCATGGCGGCTCCGGCCTCGGCGGCCGCTACCGCGTCGTCCGCGATCTGCCTGGGCGTGATGGGCAGGTAGGGCGACATCGACGGCGTGTGGATCGAGCCGGTGACGGCGCAGGTGATGATGACTTTGGGGGATTTGCGCATGCTTGTCTCCTCAATACGATTTGGGCAGGCCCAGTACTTTTTCGGCGATGTAGCAAAGAATCAATTGCGGCGAGACCGGCGCAATGCGCGGCAGCACGGCCTCGCGGAAATACCGTTCGACGTGGTATTCCTTCGCGTAGCCCATGCCGCCATGGGTCAGCACCGCCGTCTCGCAGGCGCGGAAACCCGCCTCGGCGCAGAAGAACTTGGCCGCGTTGGCCTCGGCGCCGCAAGGCTGTCCCTGGTCGTACAGCCAGGCGGCGCGGCGGTACAGCAGTTCGGCCGCCTCCAGCTCCACCCAGCGTTCGGCCAGCGGATGCTGCACGCCCTGGTTCTGGCCGATGGGCCGGTCGAACACGATCCGCTCGCCGGCGTAGGCGGCGGCCCGGCGCAAGGCCGCCCGCCCCAGTCCGGTCGCCTCGGCCGCCAGCAGGACCCGTTCGGGATTCAGGCCGTGCAGGATGTAGGAAAAGCCCTTGCCTTCCTCGCCGATGCGGTCTTCGACCGGCACCTCCAGGCCGTCGATGAACAGCTCGTTGGAATCGACGGCCTTGCGCCCCAGCTTTTCGATTTCGCGCACGCTGACGCGGCTGCGGTCCAGGTCGGTGTAGAACAGGCTCAGGCCCTGAGTCGGCCCGGTCACCTGGTCCAGCGGCGTCGTGCGCGCCAGCAGCAGAATCTTGCTGGCCACCTGCGCCGTCGATATCCAGATCTTCTGGCCATTGACCACGTAGCGGTCGCCGCGGCGCACGGCCAGGGTGCGCAGCTTGAGCGTGTTCAGGCCGGTATTCGGTTCGGTCACGCCGAAGCAGGCTTTCTGCTCGCCGCTGATGATGGGCGGCAGCCAGCGCGCGCGTTGCGCGTCGCTGCCGTGCACCACCACCGGGTGCAGCCCGAACACATTCATGTGGATGGAGGACGCGCCGGCCATGCCCGCTCCGGAAGCGGCCACGGTCTCCATCATCAGCGCGGCTTCCTGGATGCCCAGGCCTGCCCCCCCGTATTCGGCCGGCATGGCCACGCCCAGCCAGCCGGCGCCCGCCATGGCGCGGTAGAAGTCCTCGGGGAAACCGCCTTCCCTGTCCTTGCGGGTCCAGTAATCGTCGTCGAATCCGGCGCACAAATCCTGTACGGCGTGGCGGATGGCGATCTGCTCGTCGGTAAGCGCGAAATCCATGGGCTGCCTTTCGAATGAAGGAAAAATCGGCGCAAGCCGGCCGGCGGCTTCAGGCGGCCTGGCGCAGCATCAGCGCCACGCGGCGGCAACTGGCGACCAGTTCGTCTCGCTGGTTGTAGGCGCTATGGCCGAACACCACGATGCCGTTCTGCGGACGCGAACGGCTGTCGCGCAGTTCCAGCACCTCCGTTTCCACCCGCAAGGTGTCGCCGGCGAACACGGGGCCGGGAAAGCGCACCTCGTCCCACCCCAGGTTGCCCACCGTGGTGCCGAGCGTGGTGTCGCCCACGGAAATGCCGACCATCAGGCCCAGCGTGAACGCGCTGTTCACCAGCGGACGGCCGAACTCGGTGGTCTTGGCGTATTCCGCGTCCAGATGGATGGCGGCCGGATTCATGGTCATGGAGGAAAAGAGGACGTTGTCGGTCTCGGTGACCGTACGCCGCACGTCATGCCGGAAGCATTGCCCGACCTGGAACTGCTCGAAGTACAACCCTGCCATCGTCGTGTCTCCTTGGCGCCGCGTCGTGGAACTTTTGTCCCGCCTGGCCATGGACATCCCGGCCGGCCGCGTTAAAATGAACGCTAACATACTGTATGCATCCATACAATATTGGGAACAACCCCAAGGAGACAAGCAATGACCGGGAATCTGGTGAATCGGCAGGTCATCTTGAAAGAAAGGCCGCTGGGCATTCCGCAGGCCGCGCACTTCGATATCCGCACCGCGCCGGTGCCGGAACCGAAGGAAGGCGAAGTCCTGGTCAGGAACCTGTACCTGTCGGTGGATCCGGCCATGCGCGGTTGGGTCAATGCCGCCGCCAACTACTCGGACCCCGTGGCCATCGGCGAGGTCATGCGCTCGTTCGCGGCCGGACGGGTCGTCGCATCGCGCAATCCGCGCTATCCCGAAGGCTGCCTGGTGATGGGCATGCTGGGCTGGCAGGACTATGCCGTGACCGACGGGCGGGCGATCCGGCGGCGCGTGCTGGAGACCGACTTGCCGCTGTCGCTGTCGCTGGGCGTGCTGGGCCTGAACGGCGTCACCGCCTACTTCGCGCTGAACGCCTGCGGCGAACCTCGGGCCGGGCAGACCGTGGTCGTCTCCACCGCCGCGGGCGCCGTCGGCTCGGTCGCGGGGCAACTGGCCCGCCACCTGGGGTGCAGGGCCGTGGGCATCGCGGGCGGCTCGGCCAAGACGCGGCTGTGCGTGGAGGAATTCGGCTTCGATGCGGCGGTGGATTATCATGCGCCCGAGTTGGCGCAGGCGTTGGCACAGGCCTGCCCCGACGGCGTGGACGTCTACTTCGACAATACCGCCGGGCGCATCAGCGATGCGGTGATCCCGCTGATCAACCGGCACGCCCGTATCGTCGTCTGCGGCACGGCGTCCGTGGCCAGTTGGGATCCATGGCCGACGGGTCCGCGCGTGGAACGGCATCTGCTCAACAAGGCGGCGCGCATGCAGGGCTTTCTGGTGTGGGATTATGAACACCGCTACGAGGAAGCCGTCGCTGCGCTGGCGCCGCTGGTGCGCGAGGGGAAACTGCGCTTTCGCGAAGAAATCCTGGACGGCATCGACGCCGCGCCGGGGTCGATCGCCGATCTCTATCAAGGCAAGAACATGGGCAAGCGCCTGATCCGGCTGGAGGATGCCTGAATGACCGACAAGGCAGTCAATACCGCGCAGGAAAACTGGGACCAGCGGCTGGGCTTCCTGATGCACGATGTGTCCAGGTTGCGCCGCAAAGTCTTCGACGAAGTCATGAAGCCCGAAGGCATCACGCGGTCGCAGTGGTGGGTCATGGCGCACCTGTCGCGGCACGACGGCATGTCGCAAAGCGACCTGGCCGACGTGCTGGACCTGGGCCGCGCCGCGCTCGGCGGCCTGGTCGATCGCCTGGAAGCGCTGGGCTATGTGCGCCGGGGCGCGGACGAACAGGACAGGCGCACCAAGCTGGTACTGCTGACGCCGGAAGGCCGCGCCATGATCGAACGCATGCGCGTCAAGAGCGACGTCATGAGCGAAGCCATCCTGCAGGGGCTCAGCGCCGGCCAACGCCACCAGTTGGCCGACATGCTGAGCCTCGTGAAGCGCAATCTGCTGGCCTTCGACACGTCTCGCGCCTGATGGGCCCGTCCGGGGGAACTTGACAACCCCATCCCGCGCTCGGAACATACGGGAAATCCACCCGGGGAGCTTCGGCAAGAAGCTGAGAATCCGTTGGCGGGCCCGGACCGGGCCCGCAGTGCACGGCGACCCGTCGAACCTGATCCAGATAACGCTGGCGTAGGGACGGTGCCGCGGCCTCGAGCGTGTACGCCACACAGGCGTCGCGCCCAGCCGCCCTCCCCGCCAGCGCGTTCTTCCCGCAAGGACCGCCCGGCATGCAAGCCCGCCCTCTCTCCCTCGCCGCCCAGGCCCGGATCTCGCAAGACCTGCTTGAGGCCGTGCGCCGCGACGCGCCCCTGGTGCAGTGCCTGACCAATTTCGTATCGATGAACTACGCGGCCAACACGCTGCTGGCCATCGGCGCTTCTCCCGCCATGGTCCACGCCGCCGAGGAAGCGCCGGAGTTCGCCCGCCTGAGCGGCGCGGTGGTGATCAATATCGGAACGCTGTCCGCGCCCTGGCTGGACAGCATGCTGCTGACCGCCGGCGCCGCCGGCCAGGCCGGCACGCCCTGGGTGCTGGACCCGGTGGCGCACCACGCCACGGCCTTCCGCCGCGCGGCGGTCGCGCAACTGCTGGACCTGCGGCCCGCCATCGTCCGGGGCAATGCTTCCGAAATCATCGCGCTGGCCGGCGGCCAGAGCGCCGGCAAGGGCGTGGACTCCGGCAACGCCGTGGCGCAGGCCGAGGTGTCCGCCACCGCCATCGCGCAGGCGCGCCGCACCGTGGTCGCCGTCACCGGCGAGGTGGATTTCGTGACGGACGGCGCGCGTTCGGTTCGCATCGCGGGCGGCTCCGCGCTGATGCCGCGCGTGACCGCGACGGGCTGCGCGCTGACCGCGGCGGTCGGCGCGTTCGCCGCGGTGTCGCGGACCGATCCCTACGCCGCCGCCGTGGCCGCCCTGTCGTGTTTCGCGCTTGCCGGCCAGCGCGCCGGCGCCCTGGCCGAGGGGCCGGGATCGTTCGCGTGGCGGTTCCTGGACGCGCTGGCGTCGCTGGAAGCCGACAGCCTCACCCGGGAATCGCCGCTGCGCTGAGCGCCGCCTGCCGGTAGTACACGCAGATGCGCCGGCCCCCGATCTCGTGCACCTCGATCGGCAGTTCGTACAGTTCGCTCAGGACTTCCGCCCGCACCAGTTCGGCGGGCGTTCCCTGATGCGCGATGCGGCCCGTCCGCATCGCGACGATGCGGTCCGCGTAGGTGGACGCGAAATTGATGTCGTGCAGGACCAGCACCACGGTCTTGCCCAGTTCGTCGGCCGCCCGGCGCAGGGTGCCCATCATGGCGACGGCGTGCTTCATGTCCAGGCTGTTCAGCGGCTCGTCCAGGAGGACGTAGCGGGTGTCCTGGCACAGCACCATCGCGACGAAGGCGCGCTGGCGCTGCCCGCCGGACATCTCGTCCAGGTAGCGGTCGGCCAGGAGCTCCAGGTTCAGGTAGGCGATGGCGCGGTCGATGTGGCCCTTGTCGTCCAGCGTCAGGCGGCCGCCGGTGTGCGGATAGCGGCCGAACGCCACCAGGTCTTTCACCGTCAACCGCAGCGGCAGGTGGTTGTCCTGCCGCAGGATGGACAGGCGGCGCGCCAGCTCGCGGCTGTCGGCCTTCGTCACGTCCAGGCCGTCGACCAGCACCCGGCCCGCGGACATGGGCAGCAGGCGGCTGACCATGGACAGCAGCGTCGATTTGCCCGCGCCGTTGGGTCCGATGATGGCGGTGACGCCGCCCGCCGGCAGGGACAGGGTGACGCCGTCGACGACCACGCTGTCGCCGTACTGCTTGCTGATTTGCTGGATCTCTATCATCGGCGCCCCTTGCGCAGGATCAGGACGAGGAACATGACGCCGCCCAGGAATTCAATCACCACGCTGACCGTGGTGTTCAGGCCCAGCACGCGCTCGAGCAGCGTCTGGCCGCCCACCAGGAAAATCACGCTCAGCAGCGTCGCGGCGGGAACGGTGTAGCGGTGCCGGTCGGATCCCATGGCCTGGTAGGCCAGGTTGCTGACCAGCAGGCCGAAGAAGGTCACCGGGCCGACCAGCGCCGTGGACACGGACACCAGCACCGCGATCGCGGCGAGCGTCCGCATCAGCGTGCGGCGGTAGTCCACGCCCAGGTTCACGGCGATCTCGCGGCCCAGCGCCAGCACGTCGTAGCGGTGCCGCATGCGCCAGACCAGCAGCGAGGCCGCGCACACGGCCGCCAGCGCGATCGGCAGCAGGCTCACGCGCACGCTGTTGAAGCTGGCGAACATGCGGTCCTGCAGCACCAGGAACTCGTTGGGATCGATCAGCCGGACCACGAAATTCGACAGGCTGCGAAACAGCAGTCCGAAGATGATGCCCACCAGCATCATCAGGTGCAGGCTGCGCACCCCGTCGGCGAACAGCCAGCGGAACAGCAGGCAGGCGAACGCCGTCATGGCGCCGACTTCCAGCAGGAAGGCGGCCACCGGATGGCTGGCGGCCGCGGCCGCCTGCCCGAAGCCGAACACCACCACCGCCTGGATCAACAGGTACAGGGCATCGAAGCCCATGATGGCCGGAGTCAGGATGCGGTTGTGCGTGATCGTCTGGAACAGCACCGACGACAGCGCGACGGCATACGCCACCAGCAGCATCGCCGCCAGCTTGGCGCCGCGGAACGGGATCACGAAAGACCACTGCCCGTTGGCGCCCAGGGTCATGAAGGCGGCCATGCAGGCCAGCGCGGCGGCGGCCAGCAGGCCCAGCCGCCAGGCCTGCGGCGAGCGCGCGGCGGATGCCGCCGCCGATGCCAGGGTCGCGGTCTCAGGCAAGGCGGTTCCTCCGGGTGCGCAGCAGGCACAGGAACAGGATGCTGCCCAGCACGCCGACCACCGTGCCGATGGGAATCTCGTAGGGGTGGATCACCAGCCGGCCGATGATGTCGCAGGCCAGCACGAAGATCCCGCCCAGGGCGGCCACCCAGGGGATGGAGCGGCGCATGTTGTCGCCCAGCATCAGGCTGACGGCGTTGGGCACGATCAGGCCCAGGAAGGGGATCCCGCCCGCGGTCACGACGACCACCGCCGAAATCGCCGACACGATGAGCAATCCGGCCAGGGTCAGGCGCGCGTGGTTCAGGCCCAGGTTGGACGCGAACTCCCGGCCCATGCCGGCCACCGTGTACCGGTCGGCCGCCAGGTAGGCGGCGCAGGCCAGGCCGAAGCCGATCCACAGCAGTTCGTAGCGCCCCCGCAGCACGCCCGAGAAATCGCCGGTGGTCCAGGCGTGCAGCGATTGCAGCAGGTCGTAGCGGTACGCGACGAAGGTGGTCGCCGCGTGGATCACGCCGCCCAGGATCAGCCCGATCAGCGGCACGATGAACGGCGTGCGCAGCGGCACGCGGCGCAGCAGCGCCAGGAACAGCAAGGTGCCGGCCAGGGCGAAGCCCGTGGCCGTCAGCATCTTGCCGATCACGGGCGTGTCCGGCGCCAGCAGGGTGATGACCAGTATGCCCAGGGTCGCGGATTCGACGGTGCCGGCCGTCGTGGGCTCGACGTAGCGGTTGCGCACCAGCATCTGCATGATCAGGCCCGCCACGGCCAGCGACATGCCGGCCAGCAGCAGCGCCAGCGTGCGCGGCACGCGGCTGACCATCAACAGGCGCCAGGCGCGCTCCGCGTCCTCGCCGCCCCACAGCGCGGCCCAGGACAACTGGCCCGCGCCCAGGCTGACGCTGGCCGCGCACAGCAGCAACAGCAGCGCCGCCACCGCGGCCAGGCCGCCCCAACCGCCCATCGACTGCCGCAAACCCACCTACTTGCCTGCCGCCAGCGCGCCCGCGATCTCGTCGACGTTCTGCTGCATGGCCGTCAGGCCCGCGCTGCCCATCAGGTACCAGTTGTAGCCGTTCAGGTACACCACGCGCTTGTTCTTCCAGGCCTTGGTCTGGCGCACCAGTTCGTTGTCCAGCATGCGCTGGGCCGACACGCCCTCGCGGCCGATGGCCGCGTCGCGGTCGATCACGAGCAGCCAGTCCGGATCGGTCTGGGCGATGAACTCGAAGGAAATCGCCTGGCCGTGGTTGGACACGCTCAGCCCCGTCGTCGCGGGCTTCACGCCGAAGGCGTCATGGATCACGCCGAAGCGCGAGCCCGGGCCGTAGGCGCTCATCTTGCCGCCCGTGGTCAGCACGATCAGCGCCGTGCCGGCGCCGGCCGCCTTGGCGTTCAAGGCCGAGATGGACGCGCGCAGGGCGTCCAGCTTTTCCTTGGCCAGGGCCTGCTTGCCATAGATGGCCGCCAGCGTTTCCGTGTTGCGCGTGACGCTGCCGACCAGGTCCTTGGCGTCCACGGTCAGGTCGACGGTGGGCGCCAGCCTGGCCAGTTCGTCGTACTTGGGCGCGGAGCGGCCCGCCACGAAGATGACCTGCGGCGCGGCCGCATGGATCACTTCGTAGTTGGGCTCGAACATCGTGCCCACCTTCAGGTAGCGCTTGTCCGCGTACTGTTCGAGCTGCGGCGGCAGTTTGGCGACGCTGGGCACGCCCGTCGCCTCCACGCCCAGCGCGTGCAGGGTGTCCAGCACGGCCAGGTCCATCACCACCGTCTTCGCCGGATTGGCCGGCACGGCGGTTTCGCCGCGCGCGTGCTTCACCGGCACCGTCGCCTGCGCCGCGCACACCGCGGTGGCGGCGCCCAGGGCCAGGGCGGCGCCGGCCTGGGCGAACCAGCGGCGGGCGCGGCCCGTTTGCGTTTGCTTCTTCATGCGTACCTCTTCATGTGGCGGGCGCCGCGCGCCCGCCGGTCTCAGAACTTCACACCTACGCCCAGCCAGTAGCGGCGGCCGTCTTCGACGTAGCCGTAGTCGTCGTAGGCGACCTGCTTGTCGAACAGGTTGTAGATGCCGGCGTACACCGACACGGTCTTGTTGAGCTGGTACGAACCGCCCAGGTCCACAAAGGTGTAGGACGGAGCCACCAGCGACGACGAGGACGGGCCGGTGATGGGCTGGCTTTCCTTGCCGCGGTAGTTCACCCGCGCCCAGGCCTGCAGCGCATCCGACGCCTGCCAGTTCACGGTGGTGGTGAACAGGTGCTTGGGCAACTGGTTCAGCGGCTGGCCCTTGTACTCGCCGGATTTCTGTTCCGACTTCGTGAAGGTGTAGCTGGTGGTCAGGGACCATTCGCGCGACAGCGGCAGCTTCATGTTGGCTTCCACGCCCCGCGAATTCGCCTTGTCCACGTTCATGTAGGTGGTGGGGTCGGAACCGAACTGGTTGGGCCCGTCCGTGCACTGGCTTGCCGGGCACGCCACGCGGGTGATCTTGTCCTTGAAATCGTTGTTGAAGACGGTCAGGCCGGCGTTGAAGCCTTCGCCGTCGTCATACAGAATGCCGATTTCCTCGGTCACCGACTTTTCCGGCGTCAGGTCCGGGTTGCCGTACATGTTGCCGCCGCGGCTGACCTGGCCCCAGCCGGCCACCGTCTGGCGCAGGTCGGGCGCGCGGAAGCCGGTGGATACGCCGCCCTTCAGGGTCCAGCGTTCCGCCAAGTGCCAGACGCCGTACAGGCGCGGGCTGAAATGCGAGCCGAAGTTCTCGTCCTCGTCCATGCGCAGGCCGGCGGTGAGGGCGAAGCTCTCGGTCAGGCGCCATTCGTCTTCGGCGAACAGGGCCCATTGGTAGCGGTCCACCTTGCTGGGGCCGCCCGCCAACTGGTTGCCGGTCTGGTCGTTCAGGCGCTGGTTGAGGTAGCTGCCGCCCAGCGTCAGCATGTGCGAACCCAGCGGCAGCGACCAGCTCGTCTGCAGGTCCAGGTTCTTGATCTTCATCTGGCGCGAGCGGTTGTCGAACTCTTCCTGCTGCACGTAGCTGTCCGACACGCCCCAGCCCCAGCGGCCGGTGTGCGACAGCGCCCACTTGTTGCTGCGGTAGTCGGTTTCGGAAGACGCCGGGCATCCGTTGCGCGAGCAGGCCTCGCCCGGCGCCAGCGGTGCGACGGTCTTGCCCAGCGTTTCCTGGAGCTTCTGCCGCATGGTGGTCGCTTCCAGGACGATGTCGTGGTCGCGGTTGGGTGTCAGCGCCAGCTTGGCGGTCACGCTTTCGGAGTTCCGCTTGCGGAAGCCGCTGACGATGTCGTCCTCGTCGCGCTGCGTCGCCTGGCCGTAGATCTGCAAGCCCAGGAGATCGGTCTTGATCGGGCCGGCCAGGTAGAAGTTGCCCTGGTAGATATCGCCCGACTTGCTGCTTTCCTGGATCGTGGTGTCCAGGCGGATCTCGCCGCCCCAGGCGTCGGGCACCTTGCGGGTGATGATGTTGATCACCCCGCCCATCGCGTCTGAGCCGTACAGCGAAGACATCGGGCCGCGCACGACTTCGATGCGCTCGATGGCGGAAAGCGGCGGCGTCCAGCCGCCCTCCACGCCCGAGGAATCCGAGTTGGTGCGGGTTTCGCGGGAGTTCTGGCGCTTGCCGTCGATGAGGATCAGGGTGTACTTCGGGCCCATGCCGCGCAGGCTGATGTCCTGGCGGTCGCCGCCGCCGGTGACGATGACGCCCGGCACTTCCACCAGCGCGTCGTTCAGGTCGCGGTAGAACTTCTTGTCCAGGTCCTCGCGGGTGATGACGCTGATCGAAGCAGGCGCGTCCTGGATCTGCTGCTCATAGCCGGACGCGGTCACCACCACGGTTTCCATCGTTTTGGCGGCATCCCCGCTCTGCGCCCACGCCGGTCCCATCCCGAAACCCGCCGCGCACAGCGCCACGGCCAGCCGTGTGCGCGAACCCGGCGCGCGCCCGCCGCCGGCCTGATTTTTCCTGCTCATGATTCCGATTTCTCCCGTCCCTGGCTTGTGCGGCACCCTGCGTGCCGCATCCTGCCCGCTTCGACTTTATGAATGAAAACTATTCTCATATTAGAATTGGACCTGTCGGAGACCGGCAACCCGCTTTCCGCAACTTTTATTTTCTTTGCACTTCTTGACACTCCGGCCCGCGGCCATCCGCCAAACTGCCGGGTGCAGAACCGACGATACGAATGCCTTTTTCCCATTCCCCGGCGACGCGCCGCATCCTGCTGATCGACGACGATGTCGAACTGGCCCAGATGCTGCGCGAATACCTGGAACCCAACCATTGCCTGCTGACGCTGGCGCACACGGGCGCGCAGGGACTCGCCCTGCTGGCGCGGAACGACTTCGACCTCGTGCTGCTGGACTTGATGCTGCCCGACGGCAGCGGCCTGGATCTGCTCAAGCACTACCGGCAGCGCTCGCGCCGCCCCGTCATCATGTTCACCGCGCATGGCGGCGAGACCGACCGCGTGCTGGGCCTGGAGTTCGGCGCCGACGACTATCTGGCCAAGCCCTTCAGCCCGCGCGAACTCAAGGCCCGCATCACGGCGGTGCAGCGGCGCTTCGATGAAACGCCGGACGCCGGCCGGCCCGGCCTGACGCTGGGCGCGCTGTTCCTGGACCCGGCCACCGGGCGCGCGCGGATCGGCGACGAAGAGATCGCGCTCACCGGCGCGGAACAGCGCATCCTGGAGATCCTCATGCGCGCCCCCGGCCAGGTCGTCGCGCGCGACCAGATCGGCCTGTACGCCCTGGGCCGCAAGCCCGACCGCTACGACCGCAGCATCGACACCCACATCAGCGCCTTGCGCAAGAAGCTGCATCTGGACAATGGCGCGGATGCGCTGTCCATCCGCAATCTGCGGGGCCTGGGCTACGTGCTGGCCGGCGGCGCCTGACATGGCCTGGCTGCCCGCCCGCTCGCTCTTCTGGCGCGCCTTCCTGACCTTCTGGAGCGCGATGGCCGTCATCCTGGTGTGCGGCATGATGCTCACCGCCGCGGTCGCCTGGTACCGCTTCAATTCCCTGGACGGCCTGAACCCCGCCAGCCTGACCCGCGACGCCGCGCAGATCGCGCGCACGCAGGGCAAGGACGGCCTGGAACGCTGGGTCCAGGCGATGGACCAGCGCTACTCGGCCTTGAAGATCTACATCATGGACGCCCAGGATGCCGACATCCTCGGACGGCGGCTGCCCACCCGCATGCACGACTGGCTGACCTCGTACCGCGCCGCGCCCGACCGCCCGTCCCAGGCGGACGACGTGCCCGCCGCCCCCGAGGCCGAGCGCGTCTCCTGGTGGGAGCCGCAATGGCTGGCGCTGCCGGACGGCACCGAACTGCTGATGCTGTTCCTGCCGTTCGACTCCTCGCATTGGGAGGTGCTGGAACTCTCGCCGGTGGCGCTGGCGCTGCTGCTGTTCGCCCTGGCGGTGACCGCCCCGTTCTGCTGGGCCCTGACCCGCCACGTGGCGGCGCCGCTGACGCAACTGCGCCAGACCACGCACGCGCTGTCCGCCGGACGCCTCGATGCGCAGACCCCGCCGAAACTGGCCCGGCGCCAGGACGAACTGGGCCTGCTGGCGCGCGACTTCAACGCCATGGCCGACCGCCTGAAAGCCTTCGTCGACACCCGCGAACAGCTACTGCACAACATCGCCCACGAACTGCGCTCTCCCCTGGCCCGGCTGCGGCTGGCGGCCGAGCTGGCGCGGCGCAAGGACGAACGCCAGGACTTGCAGCTAGACCGTATCGAACGCGAATGCGAGCGCCTGGACTCGCTGGTCGGCAACACGCTGCGGCTGGCCCGGCTGGGCGCCCTGCCCGTGCCCACCGACACGCTGGACCTGGCCGAGGTGGTGTCCGCCGTCGTCGAGGACGCCCGCTACGAGGCCGGCGGCCGGCAGATCCGCATCGACTGGGACCAACATCCCGCCGTGCCCCTCATCGGCGACCGCTGCAGCCTGGCCAGCGCCATCGAAAACGTGCTGCGCAACGCCCTGCGTTTCGCGCCCGCGCACAGCACGATACGCGTGCGGCTCCTGGTCAGCGCGCGCGAGGCCTGCCTGGAGATCGAGGACCGCGGGCCGGGCGTGGCCCACGACGAGCTGGAATCCCTGTTCGAACCCTTCTACCGCACCACGTCGGGCGCTCGCAAGCCTGGCAGCGGCGCCGGGCTGGGCCTGTCGATCGCGCAGGCCGCGGTGGCCGCGCACAAGGGCCGCATGTCGGCGCGCAACCTGTCGCCGCAGGGCTTGAGCGTGCGGCTGGAACTGCCCCGGCTGCACGCCTGAGCCGCGGGGGCACCCTCCCTTATTCCGCCGCGATATGCAGCGGCTCCTCCTGCGGCGCGGCCACGCTCCGCTTGCGCACCCGCATCAGCAGCAGACAGGGCAGCGTGGCCAGCGTCAGCCACATCATCAAGCGATAGTCGTCGAGATACGCGACGAACGCCGCCTGGTTCTGCACTACCGCATCCAGGCCCGCTAGGCCCGCCCGCGTGCCCAGGTCGAATACTTTGTCGAAGCCGTCCGGACGCGCCTGCAAAGCGCCCACCGTCACGTAGGCCGCCAATGAGCTGTGCATCATCACGGTATTGCGGGTCAATAGCGCCTGCATGGTGGATATTCCGATGCTGCTCCCCATGTTGCGCGACAGGCTGAAAATGGCGGTTCCTTCCGGCCGCAGCGCCCGGTCCAGCGTGGAGAAGGTCAGCGTGGTCAGCGGGACCGAGGTGAAACCCAGGCCCAGTCCCTGGACGAACCCTGGCCACGCCACGCCCCATTCCGTGATTTCGGGCGAAAAATTGGCCATCTGCCACAAGGACAGCGCAGTCAGCCCCAGGCCCAATCCTATGATGAGGCGTTCGTCCAGCCTCCCCACGGCGCGGCCGGCGACCAGCATCGCCACCATGGTGCCCAAGCCGCTTGGCGCGGTGACCAGCCCCGTCGTGACTACCGGGTAGCCCAGCAGCGTCTGCAGCATGGGCGGCAGCAGCGCGCGGGTGGCGTACAGCAATAGCCCCACCACGAAATAGAACGCCGTGCCGGTAACGAAATTGCGGTCGCGCAGCAAATTGACGTTCAGAAACGAGGCCGCGCCGACGGTGGCCGTGTGGATGATGAAGTAGATCAGCGCGATGGCGGCGCAGGCGGCATAGATGCGGATCTCGATGGATTCGAACCAGTCGACCTGGTCTCCCCGGTCGAGCACTAGCTGCAGCATGCCCACGAAGATGGCCAGCGTCGCGAAGCCGAACCAGTCGAAACCCGATTTTCGCGCCGCTCCCTCATCGCGCAGATAGAACCAGACCCCCGCGAAAGACAGGAGGCCGACCGGCAGATTGATCAGGAACACCCAGCGCCAGCTCATGTTGTCGGTCAGCCAGCCGCCCAGGGTCGGGCCCAGGATGGGCCCCAGCATGACCCCCATCCCCCACGTCGCCATGGCGCGCGCATGGCGTTCCGGAGGATTGATGTCCAGCATGACCGACTGCGACAAGGGGACGAGCGCCGCGCCGAACGCGCCTTGCAGCAGGCGGGCAACGACGATCTCCGCCAGGTTCGCCGCGGCGCCGCACAGCAGCGACATGACCGTGAAGCCGGCGATGGCGACCAGGAATATCCGCGAACGCCCATAGCGCCCCGTCAGCCAGCCGGTGACGGGCGTGGCGATCGCCGCGGCCACGATGTAGGACGTGAGCACCCAGGTAATCTGGCTCTGCGATGCGGACAGGCCGCCCGCCATGTGCGGCAGCGCGACGTTGGCGATGGTGCTGTCCAGGGTCTGCATGATCGTGGCCATCATGATGGACACCGTAATCATCAGCCGGTGGGACGGCGCGGGAGCGGGCCGGACGGGAAGGTCGGCAGTCATGATGGCGCGGCGGCCCGGATTCTATTCCGCCGCCTGCAAGAGCTTGCGCGCCAGCGCCTCGAACTGCTCCAGTTCGGCGGCGTCGAACGCCGCGAAGATGCGGGTCATCTGGGCGCGGCGCAGCGGCAGGTGGTCTTCGACGAAGCGCCGCCCCTTGCCGGTCAGTTGCAGCAGCACCTGGCGGCCGTCATGCGCGCTGGCGATCCGCCGCACGAAGCCCTGTTTCGTCAGTTCTCTGGAAACGCGCGTGATGTTGGTGCGCGATGAATTCATGAAAACGCTGAGCGCCGACGGCATCAGCTCGTGGTCCTGGCTGCTGTAGATGACCACCAGCGCCGTCCACAGGGTGGAATTCAGGCCATGCGGCCGCAATGGCGCATCCAGCGCATCCGTCAGCCGCAACGCCGTGTGCTGCAGCAGGCGCGACAGGACGGCCTGCTGCAACGGATTGCCGCTCTCCGGGCCCAGCCTCCGCGACAAGTCGCGCATGGCCTGTTCGAACGGATCGAACGATGACGCCTGGGCCGCGGACCGCGGCGGGACTCGATTGGACTTGGCAGTGGCAGACATACGGTACGCACCAGATAATTACGTACGTTACTACTTTTCGCGGTGCGTTTCCATACGACGCCCGGCCGGAGCCGGGCGTTCACTGCCATCAGAACGTGATGTTCGCCGACACCCACAGGCGGCGGCCTTCCAGCACCTGCCGATAGGAGTTCGACCAGTTGGCATTGGCCGCCGGCGCCGACGTGCCGGTCTTCGTCGGGCCGTAGTCCACGAAGTTCTTGTCGAACAGGTTGAGCACCGATGCCGACAAGGTCACGTTCTTGTTGACCGCGTAGGAGCCGCCCAGGCTGGCCAGCCAGTACGGGCTGTAGAACACCTGCTCCTTTTCCCAGTTCATGTCGTTGAACTGCTTGGCGCGGTACTCGCCGCGCACCCAGGTATTGAACTGGTCGTTGATCTTCCAGTTAAGGCCCAGGTTCAGGGCGTGCCTGGGCTGCGAGCCCAGCGGCTGCCCCTGCTTGGCGCCCGAGGTCACTTCGCTTGCGGTCAGTGTGTAGTTGGCGTTGAAGGACCAGCCGGCGTACAGCGGCACGCGGCCGCCGAATTCGAAGCCCTTGATGGTGGCCGAATCCACGTTGACCCGCTGCGAGAAGTTGGCGACGGGCACGCCGTTGCGTTCCCACACGCCCAGGTCCAGGCACCCCGGCGCCGGGCCGCCCACCGCCAGGCAGTTGGGCACGTTCTGGCTGTCGATCTTGTCCTTGAACTTGGTGTGGAAGGCGGTCAGGTTGCCGGTCAGCCCCGAGCCGTCGTCGAACAGCACGCCCAGTTCGGACGAGGTGCTGCTTTCGGGCTTGAGCTGCGAATTGCCCAGCAGCGGCATGGTGCCCTGCGCGCCCAGCCCGATGATGCCGTCGGTCATGAGGTTGATGTCGGGCGTCTTGTAGCCCTTGCTAACTCCGCCCTTGAACGTCCACGCCGGCGTGGCGTTCCACACCAGGTAGCCGCGGGGACTCCATTTGCCGCCGAACTGCTCGTTGCGGTCGTAGCGCGCGCCCATGGTCAGCGCCAGGTCGTCCACGATGCGCCATTCGTCTTCGGCGAACAGGGCCCACTGGTACTGCTTCATGTCCAGCGGCGCCGATACCAGCGTGTCCTTGAAATGCTGTTCGCGCCATTGGCCGCCCATGGTCAGATTGTGGCGGTCGTTGAACAGCGGCATGGTCCACTTGGTGTCGAACACCCAGTTGTCGTATTCCAGGTCGCGCTTGTCGCCGTCGGAGGGACGGCGCGGCGCGTTCATGGGATTGGTGCGCCCGATGGTTTCCGTGGTGTCGTACACCAGGCTGGTATCGGAACTGATCGAGCCGGCGTAGCGGCCCAGGTGCGTCAGCGCATAGCGCTGGCGGTTGAACTTCATTTCGGGCTCATAGCCCCCGCCCTGGCGGTTGGGCGCCACGCTGTCGTTCAGGGTGCCCAGTTCGCCGTTGGCGTTGTCGTAGGTCTGCCAGTTGCTGTCGACGTCGAACAGGATGTCATGGTTGCGGTTGGGCGTCAGCGCCAGGCGCAGCCCGACGTTGCGCTGCAGGCTGTCTCCCAGCCCGCTGAAGCTGGCGATGTCGCCGGTGTAGTTGCCACTGTCGGACTCGGCCTGATTGGCCGGATAGCTGCCGTGCGCGCTCAGGCGGCGGTACAGCCCGCCGCGCAGGGTCAGGCCCAGCTTGTCGGTCACCAGCGGGCCGCTCAGGTAGAACGCCGATCCATAGTTGTTGCCGTAGCGGTTGTCGCCTTGCGCCGTGCCGTCCAGCGTGACCTGCCCGGTCCATTCCTGGCTGACCTTGCGCGTGATGATGTTGATGACGCCGCCCATCGCATCGGAGCCGTACAGCGTCGACATCGGGCCGCGCACCACTTCGATCCGCTCGATCGCGGCCATGGGAGGAATGAAGTTCGTGTCCACGTCGCCGAAGCCGTTGGGGCGCGCGCCGGAACTGTTCTGGTTCAGGCGCTTGCCGTCCACGAGCACCAGCGTGTAGTCGCTGGGCAGGCCGCGGATGCTGATGTTCATGCCGCCAGCCTTGCCGCCCCGCTCCACCGTCACGCCTTCGACATCGGCGACGGCGTCGGCCAGGTTGTGGAAGGGCTTGGTTTCCAACTGTTCGCGGGTGATGACGGAAATGGACGCCGGCGCATTCTTGATCTCCTGCTCGAAACCGGACGCGGTCACCACGACGGTATCCAGTTGAGCCACGCCCATGGTGTCTTCGCTTTGCGCATGGGCGGCCCCTGCGGCGGCCAGGGCCAGCGCAAGCGGCAACTGGCGGACAGGCAGGCGATGTGGAGAACGGGTGCGGCCGGAGCCTTTCAAGCTTTTCTGTTTGGACATAGGAATGACAAGGAAAACCGCCCTTTTCCGGGCGGTTGGCGCAAGGCGCCGATTGGGTTCTTTTAGGGAACGCCAATGATATTCATTCCTATTAATACGTTCAATTATTTGTCAGGTTTTGTTCAGCTAAATCAAAGGTTTCAGACAATTCTTAGAAAAATGACGTATTCACGCAACAACTTCCGTTATCGCGCAGCCAAAAAAACGGGACGGAGATCAGTCGGCGTCGGCCAGAATGGCCGCCGGCAGGCGCGGCAGCACCCGCATGGCGTTGGCCGAGGTGGCATGCGCGACACGGGCGGGCGACACCCCCCGCAGTTCGGCCAGCACTTCGGCGATGCGCGCCAGTTCGCCGGGGCGGTTGCGCCGGTCGGGCGGATGGAGCCAGGCCGGCGGAATGTCCGGCGCGTCGGTCTCCAGCACCAGGTGCTCCAGGTCCACCTCTACCGCGTGGCGGCGGATCTGCAACGCGCGCTCGTAGGTCATCGCGCCGCCCAGGCCCAGCGCGAACCCCTGCTCGATGAATGCCTGCGCCTGCTGGGCGCTGCCGTTGAACGCATGGGCGATGCCGCCGATGCGCGGATGGCGACGCAAGTACTTCAACAGGATGTCCTGCGACTTGCGCACGTGCAGCAGCACCGGCAGGCCAAACTCCGCCGCCATCGCCAGTTGCGCGGCATAGAAGCGTTCCTGGCGCTCGCGCGGTTCTCCCGAGGCGATCTCGGGCACGAAGAAGTCCAGGCCGATCTCTCCGATGGCGATGAAGCGGGGGTCCCCCAGCGCGTCCTCGACGGCGGCGCGCAGCGCGTCCAGGTCGGCGTCGGACGCGCGCCCCACGTAGAGCGGATGGATGCCCAGCGCGTAGGCGCCGCCGGCCGTCCGGCCGGCCAGCTCGCGCACGACGGAGAAATTGGCGCGCTCTATGGCGGGGATGACGATCGCCTCGACGCCCGCCTCGCGGGCGTGGTCGGCGACCTGCCCGCGGTCCGCGTCGAATTCCGCGGCGTCCAGATGGCAGTGGGTGTCGATCAGCATGGGCTCGGCCTCCCGGGGCCTGTTGACACGGAAAGGAGCCGCGCGCGGGCCCCAGCCCCGATTATCCACCCGCCCCGCTCAACCCGAAACCAGGCGGCCGTTTTCCATGAGCAGTTGGCGGTCGGCGCGGGCGGCCAGTTCCGGATCGTGCGTCACGATGGCGAACGCCGTGCCGGACTCCCGGTTCACCCGCGTCAGCAATTCGAACATATTGTGGGCGGTGTGGCGGTCCAGGTTGCCCGTGGGCTCGTCGGCCAGCACGCAGGCCGGACGGGTCACCAGCGCGCGCGCCAGCGCCACGCGCTGCCGTTCGCCGCCGGACAACTGCCCCGGGAAATGCTCTTCGCGGGCGGCCAGGCCCACCAGGCCCAGGACATCGCGGGCGGCCTCCCGGGCCTTGTCGCGGTTCTCGCGGCGCACGATCAGCGGCATCGCCACGTTGTCCAGCGCGGAGAACTCCGGCAGCAGGTGGTGGAACTGGTAGACGAAGCCCAGGCTGCGGTTGCGCACCGCGCTCTTGCGGCTCTCGGACAGCCCGACGGCAAGCTGGCCGTCCACCGACACCGAACCGCTGGTCGGCACGTCCAGGAGGCCCAGGATATGCAGCAGCGTGCTCTTGCCGGAGCCCGAGGCGCCGACGATGGCGACCATCTCGCCGCGCGCGACGGACAGGCTGACGTTGCTGAGCACTTCGATGCGCGCGGGGCCTTCGTCGTAGACCTTGACGATGTTGTCGGCCTGCAGCGCGGGAGTCAGGTTGTCAGTCATGGCGCAGCACCTGGGCGGGTTGCAGGCGCGAGGCGCGCCAACTGGGATACAGGGTCGCCAGCAGCGACAGCACCAGGGAGGTCAGGCCGATGGTGGCGATGTCGCCCATCTGGGGGTCCGACGGCAAGGCGCTGATGAAATAGATTTCGCGCGGCAGGAAATGCACGCCCAGCAGGCCCTCGATGAACGGCACGATCACGTCGACGTTGTAGGCGATGAGGATGCCGCCCGCCACGCCCAGCAGCGTGCCGATGACGCCGATCAGCGCGCCCTGCACCAGGAAGATGCGCGCGATCTCCCGGGGGCCCGCGCCCAGCGTGCGCAGGATGGCGATGTCGGACTGCTTGTCCTTCACGGCCATCACCAGCGAGGACAGCAGGTTGAACGCCGCCACCGCCACGATCAGCGCCAGGATCAGGAACATCATGCGCTTTTCGGTCTTCACGGCCGCGAACCACGTCCGGTTGTTGCGCGACCAGTCGCTGGCCATCACGTAAGGCGGCAGCACCTTCTGCAGTTCGGCCGCCACTTCCGGGGCCCGCTGCATGTCGGCGATGCGCAGGCGCACGCCGGCGGTGCCGCTCTCGCGGAACACGCGGGCGGCGTCCTCGTCGTCGACGAACGCCAGCGAGGAATCGTATTCATAGTGGCCGGACGAGAACACGCCCACCACGGTGAACTGGCGCATGCGCGGCGTGAATCCCGCCGGGCTGATCGAGCCTTGCGGCGCCATCATCAGCAGGGTGTCGCCCAGCTTCACGCCCATGCCGTCGGCCAGTTCGTTGCCCAGCACCACGCCGAAGCCGCCGGGCTTCAGGTCGGTGAGCTTGCCCGAGACCATCTGCCGGGGCAGGTCCGACACATTGCCTTCGGACTGCGGATCGATGCCGCGCACCTGCACGCCGCGCAAGGCCTGCCCCCGCACCAGCATGCCCTGCGCCGCCACGAACGGCGCGCCGGCCTTGACCGCGGTGTTCTTCTCGGCGGCGGACGCGAACTGCTGCCATTGCTCCAGCACCCGCTCCGGCACGGCCCCGGGAATGTAGAGTTCGATGTGCGGCAGCACCGACAGCATGCGGTCGCGCACTTCTTTCTGGAAACCATTCATGACGGAGAGCACGACGATCAGGGCGGCCACGCCCAGCGCGATGCCCGCCATGGAGCTGGCGGCGATGAAAGAGATGAAGCGATCGCGGCGCCCGCGTCGCTGGCGGATTCGGGCCAGCCCGGCGTAGCGGGCGCCTATCCAGAGTTCGTAGGGTATTTTCAGCACGTGCGCATTATGGCATTAACGGGCGGAGGGACGACCCGCACCGGAAAGCACGTTTCGCTTCAGGCTAAGGCAGCGGCCGCGCCGCTTAGTTCCCCGGGGTATAGGGGGCTTACAATCGCCGCCATGCTCATTGTTATTCCGGGCGCCTTGCCCGCCCTCCCCGTCGCTTCGGAACTGGCCAAGCTCCTGCCCGAACGCGCGCCCACCCTGCACGGCTGGCTGCGGGCCGGCGCCGCCCGGCCCGAGGCCTACGACGTGCGCGCCCATGGCTGTACCGCCTTCGAATCGTGGCAACTGTCCCGCGCCGGCTACACGCCCGAGCCGGGACTGCTGCAAGGCGCCGGCCTCGGCCCCCTGCTGGCCGCCGGGCAAGCGGATGGCGGCCAACCCGTCTGGCTGGCCGAACTGGTCCATCTGGCGCTGGGCACGGACCAGGCCACCCTGCTGGACCCCGGCATGATGGACCTGCGCGCCGAGGAAACCGCCGCCCTGCTGGAAACGGCCCGCCCCCTCTTCGAGGGCACGGGCTTCGCCACCGAACCGCTGTCGCCCGAACGCTGGCGCCTGCGGCTGCCGGACGGCCTGCGCCCCCAGACCGCCAGCCCCCTGGCGGTAGCCGGGCAGCGCCTGAACGACTGGTGGCGCCAGGACGCGCAGACGCGCCCGTGGCGCCGGCTGCTGAACGAAATACAGATGGCGTGGCACGGCCACCCCGTCAACGAGGCGCGCGCGGCCCGCGGCCTGCCGCCGGTCAACGCGCTGTGGCTGTACGGCGGCGGCTCGCCCTGGTCTGTCGCCGCGGCCGGCCCCGAACGCGTGCTGACCGGGCTGGACGCCCCCCAGCGCAACGGCGACTGGGCCGCGTGGCTGGACGCCCTGGCCGAACTGGACGCGCAGCACCTGCGCCCGCTGGCCGGCAAGAACGGGCTGCCCGGCACGCCCGTCGAACTGCTGCTGCTGGGCGACGACCGCAAGGCCGCCCTTACCCTGAAACCGCGCGGGGGCCTGCTCGGCTTGCTGCCCGCGCCCAAGAAAAACTGGAGCGCCTGGTGGTCTCACCCCGCTTGACTGTCCGCCCGTCCGACCTGGACGCCTGCCGCGTCCTGGAAGCCTCGGGCATCCATCCCCTGCTGGCCCGCCTGTGGGCCGCCCGCGGCGTCACCCATCCCGACCAGACCCGGCTGGCCTGGCCGTCCCTGCTGCCGCCCGCCGGCCTGACGCATTCGGCGCATGCCGCCGGCGTGCTGGCCGACGCCATCCAGGCGGGCAGGAAGCTGCTGATCGTGGCCGACTACGACTGCGACGGCGCCACCGCCTGCGCGGTCGGGCTGCGGGCCTTGTCCGCCATGGGCGCCGACGTGGACTTCCTGGTCCCCAACCGTTTCGAGACCGGCTACGGCCTGTCGCCCGCCGTCGTGGAACTGGCCTGCCGGCACCGCGCCGGCAAGCCCGACATCATCATCACGGTGGACAACGGCATCGCCAGCGTGGACGGCGTGGCCGCGGCCAACGCCGCGGGCATCGGCGTGGTGGTCACCGACCACCACCTGCCCGGCGACACCCTGCCGGCCGCGCTGGCCATCGTGAACCCCAACCAGCCCGGCTGCGGCTTTCCGTCCAAGAACCTGGCGGGCGTGGGCGTCATTTTCTACATGATGCTGGCGCTGCGCGCCGAACTGCGCCGGCGCGGCGTGTACGCGCCCGACGGCGGCCCGCGCCTGGACGCGCTGTCGGACCTGGTGGCGCTGGGCACGGTGGCCGACGTGGTCAAGCTGGACGCGAACAACCGCCTGCTGGTCACCCAGGGCCTGCAGCGCATGCGCACGGGCCGCCTGCAGCCCGGGCTGCGCGCCCTGTTCGCCGTCGCGGGCCGCGAACCGCGCAGCGCCAATGGTTTCGACCTGGGCTTCGCGCTGGGCCCGCGCATCAACGCCGCGGGCCGGCTGGCCGACATGAGCCTGGGCATCGCCTGCCTGACCACCGACGACGAGGCCCAGGCGCTGGAAATGGCGCGCGAACTCGACAACATCAACCGCGAGCGCCGCACGATCGAGGCCGAGATGCGCGAACAGGCGCTGGCCGCCATGGAAGAGCCGAACGCGGCCGCCGGCGCCACCGTCTGCGTGTTCGATCCCGGCTGGCACCAGGGCGTCGTGGGACTGGTGGCCTCGCGCCTGAAGGAAAAATTCTGGCGGCCCACGCTGGCCTTCGCGCCCGCCGGCGACGACGAAATCCGCGGCTCCGGCCGCTCCATCCCGGACGTGCACCTGCGCGACGCGCTGGACCTGGTGTCCAAGCGCCACCCCAACCTGATACGCAAGTTCGGCGGCCACGCCATGGCGGCCGGCCTGACGCTCGGCCGCGAGGATTTCGCCGCCTTCGCCCCCGCCTTCGACGCCGCCGTGCGCGAACTGACCGGCCGCGATGCTTTCGAGCCGGTCATCGAGACCGACGGATCGCTGGAATCGGGCTATGCCAACGCCGACGTGGCCGGCATGCTGCAACAGCAGGTCTGGGGCGCGGGTTTCGCCGCCCCCCTGTTCCTGGACGAATTCGTGGTGCGCAACCAGCGCCTGGTCGGCGAAAAGCACCTGAAGCTGTCGCTGGAACGCGGCCACCAGCGTTTCGACGCCATCTGGTTCGGCCACGACCAGTCGCTGCCGGAACACATCCAGGCCGCCTACCGCCTGGAGCAGAACGTCTGGAACGGGATGGTGTCGGTGCAGTTGGTGATCGAGCACGCGGGCTGACCGATGCAAGGTGTCAGACACCCGTACGAGATGCCGCCCCGAACCGGGGCCGGTCGTCACGGGTGTCTGACACCGAACGGCGAAGACGGCCTCTTGCGGCCGCATGGGTTGCGCGCGATGGGCGCTGGCGTTCTAGTTTAAGGACTCTCGCGCTGCACCCATCCTACTTATTCACCAACTTGGCCGGCTGCGCCAACGCCACCAGCGCGCCCACCACCAGGCAGCCGGCCAGCATATACAGCCCGGTATTGGTCGTCCCAGTCATATCCTTCAGCCAGCCCACCAGGTAAGGACTGACGAACCCCGCCAGATTCCCCACCGAATTGATGAGCGCGATGCCGGCCGCCGCCGCCGTGCCGCCCAGCAAGGCCGTGGGCAGGCTCCAGAACAGCGGCAGCACCGTGCAGATGCCGATGTTCGCCACCGTCAGCGCCAGGATGGCCAGAACCGTATTGCCGCTCCACACGGCCGAGAAGAACAGGCCCAGCGCGCCGAACAATGCCGGCAGCGCGACGTGCCAGCGGCGTTCGCGGTGCCGGTCGGAATTGCGCGAGATCAGGATCATGCCGATCACGGCGAACAGGTTGGGCACCGCGGTCAAGAGGCCGATCGCCAGCGGGCTTTGCACGCCCGTGCTCTTGATCAGCGTGGGCATCCAGAACCCGACCCCGTACAGCCCCATCACGAACGAGAAATAGATCAGCGCCATGGCCCACACGCGCGGCTTGGCCAGCGCGGCGCGGATCGGCGGATCCTCTTTTTCCTGCTCCTCGGCGGCGATGTTGCGGATCAGCACGGCCTTCTCGCTGGCGGTCAGCCACTTGGCGCGGTTGATGCGGTCGTCGAGATACACCAGCACCAGTATCCCGATGATGATGGAAGGGATGCCCTCCAGCAGGAACAGCCATTGCCAGCCCGACAGGCCGTGGTCGCCGTGGAAGGTGCTCATGATCCAGCCCGAGACCGGGCCGCCGATCAGTCCGGACATGGGCACGGCGGTCATGAAGAAGGTGGTGATGCGCCCGCGCCGCGCGGCCGGATACCAATAGGTCAGGTACAGGATGATCCCCGGGAAGAACCCGGCTTCGGCCGCGCCCAATAGGAAGCGCAGGGCGTAGAACATCTGCACGCTGGTCACGAACATCATGCACGCGGAAATGATCCCCCAGGTGATCATGATCCGCGCGATCCAGACCTTCGCGCCGACTTTGTGCAGGATGATGTTGCTGGGAATCTCGAACAGGAAGTAGCCGATGAAGAAGATGCCGGCGCCCAGCCCGTACACCGTTTCGCTGAATTGCAGCTCCTGCAGCATCTGCAGTTTGGCGAAGCCTACGTTGACGCGGTCCAGGTAGGCCACGACGTAGCACACCACCAACAGCGGCACCAGCCGCCAGCCTACCTTCCGGTAGATCCGGTCCTCCTCAGTCGCCGGGATCACCGGCGAGACCCCGGGGGCCATCGTGTTTTCCATCTATGTCTCCATTCCTCTGTCGGGATAGGCCGGCGGCAAGCCGGCGCGGGTGGCGGTCCGAGGTCCCGGATGGGAACACTGCGGCCGATATGCGCAGCCTAGAACCGCATAGTTGACAAAAGACTGAACAACTTCACCGTATCCAAGGAAACCCTTATCCTTCATCCGTCCCCCACCCTTGCAAGATCGGCCCACGCGCCGGGACCAAGCGCGGTAAAATGCCAGGTTTCGCACAAAAGTCATCAAGACAGGATCAATCATGGAAGCCGAACGTCAGAACCAGCTCGCAGCCCGCCTCGCCGACTACGCGGAGCGCGAACAGGCTCTACGGAGGTATCTTTGACTACGATGCCAAAGCTGAACGCCTGCAAGTCGTAAACGCCGAACTCGAAGACCCGGCGGTCTGGAACGACCCCAAGCACGCCCAGGACCTGGGCCGTGAAAAGAAGGCCCTGGAAGACGTCGTGGAAACGCTGACGGCGCTGGGCTCGGGGCTGGCGGATTCGAACGAACTGTTCGAACTGGCCGCCTCGGATGACGACGACGCCACGCTCGAATCCATCGAGCAGGACGCCACCGCCTTCCAGGAAAAGCTGGAAGGGCTGGAATTCCGCCGCATGTTCTCCAATCCGGCCGATCCGCTGAACTGCTTCCTGGACATCCAGGCCGGCGCCGGCGGCACGGAAGCGCAGGACTGGGCCTCCATGCTGCTGCGCCAGTACCTCAAGTACGCCGAACGCAAGGGTTTCAAGGCCGAAGTGCTGGAAGAATCCGAGGGCGAAGTCGCGGGCATCAAGTCCGCCACCATCAAGCTGGAAGGCGAATACGCCTTCGGCTACCTGCGCACCGAAACCGGCGTGCACCGCCTGGTGCGCAAGAGCCCGTTCGATTCGTCGGGCGGCCGCCATACCTCGTTCGCCAGCGTGTTCGTCTACCCGGAAGTCGACGACTCCTTCGAAGTCGAAGTGAACCCCGCCGACCTGCGCGTGGACACCTACCGCGCCAGCGGCGCGGGCGGCCAGCACATCAACAAGACCGACTCCGCGGTCCGCCTGACCCACATGCCCACCGGCATCGTGGTGCAGTGCCAGAACGACCGTTCGCAGCACCGCAACCGCGCCGAAGCCATGCAGATGCTGAAGTCCAAGCTCTACGAGCTGGAAATGCGCAACCGCATGGCCGAACAGCAGAAGCTGGAAGATTCCAAGACCGACGTGGGCTGGGGCCACCAGATCCGTTCCTACGTGCTGGACCAGAGCCGCATCAAGGACCTGCGCACGAACGTCGAAATCTCCAACACGCAGAAAGTGCTGGACGGCGACCTGGACCCCTTCATCCAGGCCAGCCTGAAGCAAGGCATCTGAGTTTCGCGACACTCCCATTCACCGCACCCCGAGGTTCACGAATGTCCGACACCATCGCAATTCTCACCGGCGCATCGCGCGGCATCGGCGCCGCCATGGCCCGCGGCCTGGCCAAGCCGGGCACGCGCCTGATCACGCTGGCGCGCCGTGAAGATCCCGAACTGGCCGCCTACGCGCGCGCCCAGGACGCGCACCTGGAACAGATGTCCGTGGACCTCTCGGACCTGAACGCGGCGCAGGCGGCGGCAGAGCGCATCGCCGCGTCGCTTCCGCGAGACGCGAAACGCTACCTGCTGATCAACAACGCGGGCACGGTGCACCCCATCCTCGGCACCGGCGCGCTCACCGACGGCGCGGCCATCGCTTCCGCCTTCAACCTGAACGTCTCCGCCGTGATGCTGCTCACCGCCCGCTTCCTGGCCGCCGTCCAGGACCTGAAGGCCGACCGCCGCGTGCTCAACATCTCCTCCGGCGCGGGCCGCAATCCCAACGCGGGCTGGGGCGTGTACTGCGCCACCAAGGCCGCGCTCGACATGTACTCGCGCGTGGTCAAGCAGGAACAGGGTGCCGACGGCGCGCGCATCGTCGCGCTGGCCCCCGGCATCGTCGATACCGACATGCAGGTCGCCATCCGTTCCAGCGATCCGGAGAACTTCCCGGCGCTGTCCAAGTTCCAGGACTTCCACGCGACCGGCAAGCTGTCCTCGCCCGCCAACGTGGCCGCCCGCATCCTCGCCTACCTGGATCGCGAAGATTTCGGCACGACCGAAATCGACGACATCCGCAATTACGACTGATTTCCCTACCATGACCGACCACTCGACCGCTCCGGCACCCGCCCAGGATGAAAACCGCTTGATCGCCGAACGGCGCGCCAAGCTGTCCAAACTGCGCGAAACCGGGGTCGCGTACCCCAACGACTTCGTCCCCGACGCCCGTGCCGCCGCCCTGCACGACAAATACGACGGCGAGGAGCAGGAAGTCCTGGCCGCCAACCCCATCGCCGTCAAGGTCGCGGGCCGCATGATGCTCAAGCGCGTCATGGGCAAGGCCAGCTTCGCCACGCTGCAGGACAGCACCGGCCGCATCCAGATCTACCTGGACCGCGGCACCCTGGGCGAAGACAGCTACGCCGCGTTCAAGCAATGGGACATCGGCGACATCATCGCGGTCGAAGGGTCGGTCTTCAAGACGAACAAGGGCGAACTGTCGGTGCACGCCGCCAGCGCGCGCCTGCTGTCGAAGTCGCTGCGCCCGCTGCCCGACAAGTTCCACGGCGTGGCCGACCAGGAACTGCGCTACCGCCAGCGCTACGTCGACCTCATCATGACGGACGCCACGCGCCGCACGTTCGAGGCGCGCAGCAAGGCCATCGGCAGCATCCGCCAGTTCATGCTGAACGCCGGCTTCCTCGAAGTGGAAACCCCGATGCTGCACCCGATCCCGGGCGGCGCGGCGGCCAAGCCCTTCGTCACGCACCACAACGCGCTGGACATGGAAATGTTCCTGCGCATCGCGCCCGAGCTCTACCTGAAGCGCCTGATCGTGGGCGGCTTCGAGCGCGTCTTCGAGGTCAACCGCAACTTCCGCAACGAAGGCGTCAGCCCGCGGCACAATCCCGAATTCACGATGATGGAGTTCTATGCGGCCTACGCGGAATACCGCTGGCTCATGGACTTCACCGAAGAACTGATCCGCCAGGCCGCCATCTCGGCCACCGGCAGCGCCGTGCTCACCTACCAGGACCGCGAGCTGGACCTGAGCAAGCCGTTCGACCGCCTGACCATCTGCGAAGCCATCCTGAAGTACGCGCCGGTCTACACCCAGGCGCAACTGGACGACCCGGCCTTCGTGCGGGCGGAACTCAAGAAGCTGGGCGCCGACGCCGACGGCCCGGTGCTGTCGCGCGCCGGCCTGGGCGCGCTGCAACTGGCGCTGTTCGAGGAAACCGCCGAAGCCAAGCTCTGGAACCCCACCTACATCATCGACTACCCGGTGGAAGTGTCGCCGCTGGCGCGCGCCTCGGATACCCGCGAAGGGATCACCGAGCGCTTCGAACTCTTCATGACCGGCCGCGAGATCGCCAACGGCTTCTCCGAGCTGAACGACCCCGAGGACCAGGCCGAGCGCTTCCGCGCGCAAGTCGAGGCCAAGGACGCCGGCGACGAGGAAGCCATGTTCTACGACGCGGACTACATCCGCGCGCTGGAATACGGCATGCCCCCGACGGGTGGCTGCGGCATCGGCATCGACCGCCTCGTCATGCTGCTGACCGACAGCCCCAGCATCCGCGACGTCATCCTCTTCCCGCACCTGCGCCGTGAAGACTGACGGGCCGACGGCATCATGATCTTCAAGATCCTGATGCTGCTACTGGTCGTGGCGGGGCTGGTCTACTGGATCAAACAGCCCCGCAGCGTCCAGGCGGCCGCCCCGTACGCGCCGGCGCGGCCGCGCCGGCCGGCCTTCGTCGCCCTGTGCGTGGCCGCCGCGATCTCCACCGTCGCCTCCCTCTTGAGCGTCGTGTTGTGGATGGGCAGCGTGGCGGGCGGCGTCACCGGCGGCGGCTATCGCGGCGAAGCCGATTTCCTGCTGCCCGTGGCCGGCTCCCTGCTGGCCTTGGCCGTCGCCTGCGCCGTGGGCGCCTTCCTCAAGCGCCGCGGCTGAGCCCGGCTTTCAGACCGGCCATCTGCCGGCCCCCGCCGGCAGCGCCGGCAGCGAGGCCTGCAGCATGGCGTCGATGAACTCGGCCGGCTGCAGGCGGCCGCCCGGCTTGTACCACTGCACCGTCAGGTTCATCGCGCCCAGCACGCAGCGCTTGATGACCCGCGCATCGCCCGCGAGCAGGCCCGCGTCCACCGCCGCCGCGACCGCCTCCTGCCACATTTCCTCGTAGCGGCCGCTCAGCGATTTGACGACGGCCTGGCTGGGCGCGGACAGGCTGCGCCATTCGTACACCAGCGCGTTCATGGCGTCGCCGCCCGCGCCGTGCAGCATGCTCCACATATGCACCCGGAACAGCGCGGCCAGGCGGTCCGCCGGCGCCTGGTAATGCGCCAGCGCCTGCTCGCCCCCGTCGATCACTTCCTGGATGCCGTTGTTCATCACGGCCACCAGGATTTCCTCCTTGCTGCGGAAATGATGGAACAGGCTGCCGGACTGCAACCCCACGGCCCGCGCCAGCTCGCGCACGGTGGTGCGTTCGTAGCCATGGCGGCAGAACAACTGCCCCGCCGTCAGGATCACCTCCCGCCGGCGTTCGGACTCCGATCGTTCGTCCCGTCCCGCGGCGGCGGCCGGCATCGCGGTTGCGCTCTTCTCCATCGCCGGTCACTGCCTCTGGATGATGGTCGCGCAAGCCATGCCGTGCCCGATGCACATTAGCTGCATGCCCAGTTCGCCTTCGGTGGCCTCCAGGCCCGCGAGCATCTTGGCGATCAATCCCGCGCCGGTCGCGCCCAGCGGATGCCCATGGGCGATCGCGCCGCCCCAGGGGTTCACCCGCGCGAGGTCCGCGCCCATCTCGCGCTGCCAGGCCAGCACGACGCTGGCGAACGCCTCGTTGATCTCGACCCAGTCGATATCCCGCAGGTCCAGGCCGGCGCGCGCCAGGGCCAGGCGGGCCGCGGGGATCACGCCGGTCAGTTGCAGCACCGGGTCCGATCCCACCGCCACCCGCGCGAGGAAGCGCGCGCGCGGCCGCAGGCCGTCGGCCAGCGCCGTATCGCGGTCCGCCAGCAGCACAGCCGCCGCGCCGTCCGCAAGCTGGCTGGCGTTGGCCGCCGTCACGCTTCCTTCACCGGGCGGCCTTAAGGCCGGCGCCATGGCCGCCATGCGGCCGGGGTCCGTGTTCTCGCGGATGCCCTCGTCGCGATCGGCCTGCGCGTGCGGCACCGGCAGCAGTTCGGCATGGCGGCCCGCCCGCGCCGCGGCCCAGGCGCGCGCATGGCTCTCGCGCGCCCACTCGTCCATGTCCTGCCGCGACAGTTGCCAGCGTTCCGCGATCCGCTCCGCGCTTTCGATCTGGTGTATCAGCGGATAGCATTCCAGCAGCTCGGGATTCAGCGAATCGAAGCCGCGGAATTCCTCCCGCCCCAGAGTCACGTCCAGGAACATCGGCACGCGGCTCATGCTCTCCACCCCGCCCGCCACCACGTAGCGCATATCGCCCGCGGCGATGGCCTGCGCCCCGAAATGCACGGCCTGCTGGCTGGACCCGCACATGCGGTTCAAGGCCACGCCGGGCACGCTCTCGGGCAGGCCGGCCAGCATCGCGGCCAACCGGCCGATGTTGGCGCCCTGCTCGCCCGCCTGGCTGACGCAGCCCGCGATCAGGTCCTCGACCTTGCCGTCCGGCAGGCCGGCGCGCGCCAGCAGGCCCCGCACGGTCCGGGCCAGGAGCGCGTCGGGCCGCGTGTCCGCCCACCATCCGCCGCGCCGGCCGAATGGCGTGCGCACGGCCTCCACGATCACGGCTTCGTTCATGCGGTCGTCTCCTCGATGTAGAGCGCCTCGATCTCGCCCGCATAGCTGCGGTAGATGCTGGCGCGCCTGACCTTCATGGTCGCGGTCACTTCGCCGTCGTCGTGGTCCAGTTCCTTGGTCAGCAGATGGAAGCGCTTGATCTGCGCCACCGGCGCCAGGCCGGCATTGGCGCGCGCGACTTCCTGCTGGATCAGGTCGCGCACCGGCGCGGACTCCGCGAGCGAACGGAAATGCGTGAAGGCGATGCGGCGCGACTCCGCCCATTTGCCCACCGTGTCGAACTCAAGCTGGATCAGCGCCGACACGTACTTCCGCCCATCGGCGATCACGATGCACTCCTTCACGTAGGGGCTGCCCTTGACCGCGTTCTCGATCTCGGAAGGCGTCAGGTTCTTGCCGCCCGCCGTGATCATGATGTCCTTCAGCCGGTCCACGATGCGCACGCGGCCGCCCTCCTCGGCCACCACGTCGCCGGTATGCAGCCAGCCGTCGCGCACCGTGTCGGCCGTCGCGTCCGGGTTCTTGTAATAGCCCTGGAACACCATGTCGCCGCGCACCAGCAGTTCGCCCGCCTCGCCCATCCGCCACTCCACGCCCAGGATGGGTTCGCCCACCGTGCCCACTTTCACGCGGTCCGGATGCTGGCCGAAGATCATGCCCGCCGACTCAGTCAGGCCGTACACCTCCACCAGCGGCACGCCCAGCTTGCGGAAGTGGCGCACTACGTCCGGGGGAATGGGCGCGGCCCCCGTCATCGCCACGCGCACCCGCCGCAGCCCGATGAAGTTCTGCAGCGCGCGCAGCACCAGCCAGTACCACAGCCAGCGCGTCAGCCGCTCGCCGGCCGTGTACTGCGCCGGCGACTTCTCCAGGAAGGGCGCGCACGATTCCAGCGCGCGGCGGTACAGCCATTGCTGCGCGCGCCCCGCTTCCTGCATCTTGATCGAGATGGCGGCGTGCAGCTTCTCCCAGATGCGCGGCACGCCCAGGAAGATCGTCGGCGCCACCTCGCGCAGGTCTTCCTGCACCGTCCGGATCGACTCGCCGAAATTCACCTGCGTCCCCAGGTAAATGGGCACGAAGGTGGACAGCATCTGCTCCGCCACGTGGCACAGCGGCAGGTATGACAGGTGCACGCTGCCGCGGTCCATCGCCAGCCGGTCCGCGATGCCCGGCGCCACGCCGCGCATGTTGCGGTAGCTCAGCATCGCGCCCTTGGGCTTGCCGGTGGAGCCGGATGTATAGATCATGAGCCCCGTGTCGTCCAGCCGCTGGCGGTCCAGCATCGTGTCCAGCGCGGGCAGTTCGACCGCCTCGCGCCCCGCGCCGTCGGCCTCGACCTCGGCGAACGTCACGATGCGCTCGCGCTCGGCCGGCCCATAGGAGCGCAGGCCCTTGCTCTCCATCATCACGATCCGCCGCAAGAGCGGCAGCCGGTCGGCCACCTGCAGCACCTTGTCGGTCTGTTCCTGGTCTTCGCACACCACCAGTTCCACGTCGGCGTGCTCCAGCACATAACCCATTTCCTCGGCCGGGCTCGTGGCGTACACGCCCACCGCCACGGCGCCGACCGCGCCCGCCCCCATCTGGGCCAGCAGCCATTCCACGCGGTTCTCGGCCACGATGGCCACCCGTCCGCCGGCGCCCAGGCCCAATGCGCGCAGCCCCAGCCCCACGCGGCAGGCCCGCCGCCAGTACTCGGACCATGAGATAGGCTTCCAGATGCCGAAGTCCTTCTGCCGGATGGCGATGGCGCCGGGCCGCCGGCGGGCCTGTTCGCGCAGCATCTGCGGCAAGGTCAGTTCCGGCCATGCGCCGGTATCGGCCGCGAAGGGATTGCGTTCCTTGTCCATCATGAGAGCCAGCGCTTGCGGCGCTTGTAGTGCTTGATATCGCGAAAGCCGCGGGCCTCGCCCGTGCCGCCCACGCCCAGGTAGAACTCGCGCACGTCCGGATCCGCCGCCAGTCTGTCCGCACTGCCGTCTATCACCACCTTGCCCGTCTCCATGATGTAGCCGTAGTGCGCCACCGCCAGCGCCACCGACGCGTTCTGCTCCACCAGCAGCATCGACACCCCCTGTTCCCGATTGATGCGGGCGATGATGGAAAAAATGCTCTCCACCAGCATCGGCGACAGGCCCAGCGAGGGCTCGTCCAGCAGCATCAGCCTGGGCTGCGCGATCAGCGCGCGGCCGATGGCCAGCATCTGCTGCTCGCCGCCCGACAGGTAGCCGGCCAGCCCCTTGCGCCGCTCGAACAGGCGCGGGAAGTAGGTATAGACCAGATCGAAGTCCGCGCGCGCGCCCGGCCTGCCCGTCAGCGCGTAGGTCGCCGCCACCAGGTTCTCCTCCACGGTCAGGTCCTCGAACACGCGGCGGCCTTCCATCACGTGCGCCAGGCCGGCGCGCACCAGGTTCTGCGGTTTGGCGCCGGCCGTGTCGCCGCCGTCGAAGACGATGCGCCCGCGCACCAGCGCGCCGTCCTCCAGGTCCAGCAGGCCGGACACGGCCTTCAGCGTGGTGGACTTGCCGGCGCCGTTGCTGCCCAGCAGGGCCACGATGCTGCCCGCCGGCACCGACAGGGACAGGCCGCGCAGCACCTGCACCGCCTTGTTGTAGACGACTTCGATGTTGTTGATATCGAGCACCGCCTGCGCGTCGTGTCCGGGGTTCACAGCCGCCTCACTTCAGCACGATCCAGTCGGACGCCGGCACCATCTGCTTCTGCTTCACGTCGGCGCGGTAGATCCGGCCCACGGGAATCGAGTTGCCCTTGATCGTGACCGGCACGCCGATCAGGCCGCCCGTGTCGAAGTCCTTGATGCCGTCGAGCGCCGCCTTCATGTTGGCGCCGGTCAGTTCCTTGCCCGCGTCCAGCGTGCGCTTGGCCACTTCGGTGAACAGCATGGCGGCCAGGAAGCCCTGCATATAGCCCGTGCTCTGGTACTGCGGGCGCATCTCGCGGATCTTCTTCAGCATGGGCGCGTCGCCCTCGGTGTCGTAGTAGTAGCGGTAAGGCATCACGCCCATGAAGCCCTCGGCGTCCTCGCCCATCTGCATCACCGTCGAGTTGTCCATCGTCCAGAACGTGCCCATGTAGCGCGTCTTCAGGCCCATGCGCTTGCCCTGCCCCACGAACTCGGGAATCGGCGCCAGCACGTAGCCGTGGAAGATGGTGTAGTCGGGATCGGCGCGGCGCAGCTTGATCACTTCGGTCGACACGTCCACGCTGCCCGGCGGGGTCATGATCTCGGTCGCGACCTTCAGCCCGAGCTTTTCCGCCACCGCGCGCGAACTCGCGATCGGGTCGCGCCCGAACTCCGTGTCGGAATACACGAACGCCACCTTGGCGCCGGGCTGCTCCTTGGCGATGTAGCGCAGCAGGATGCCGAACATTTCCGTGTAGTCGGGCCCCAGCATGAATTGCGCGGGATACTTGGCCGGGTCGTTCAGTTCCGTGGCGAACGACGCGCCGGTCATGAGGATGTCGCCGCTGCGGTTCAGCTCGGCGTTGATCGTCTTGGAAAAGCCGGTCGAATCGCCGTAGTAGAAATTCACTTTGTTCTGGCTGGTGATCTTCTTGAACGCGGCCACCGACGCATCCACCTTGTAGGCGGTGTCTTCGGGCACGTAGCGCAGCTTGCGTCCCTTCACCCCGCCCTGCTCGTTGACGATCTTCACGTAATCGGTGATGCCGGCGTGAATGCCCTGCCCGGCGAAGGCGAAGACCCCGCTCAGCGGGATGGACCCGCCCAGCACCAGGTCCTCCGCCGCGTGGGCGGCGGGCGCCGCCAGGGCCGCCGCCAGGCCCAGCGGGGCCAACAACCTCGATAAACCGCTGCCGATCCGGATGCGCTTCATGGTTTGTCTCCTGAGGGTCTTATGGATGGCCGCCGCCGCGCCGCTCGCGCAGGGCTCAGGTGCGGAAGGGCCAGAGGTGGAAGAAACGGCGCACTCGCCGCCAGATTTCCGCGAGCCCGTGCGGCTCGAAGATCAGAAAGCCCACGATCAGCAGGCCGAAAACAATGGTGCGCACCGGCGAGATCAGGCGCAGCGCGTCGCCGCCCACCGGCAGCCACCCGACGATGAGCTTCAGCAGTTCCGGCACCATCGTCATGAAGAGCGCGCCCAGAATGGAGCCCAGGATGGAACCCATGCCGCCCACGATGATCGCCGCCAGGAAGAAGATCGACATGATCAGCGGAAAGCTCTCGGGCGTGACGACGCGGAAGAAATACGCCCACAGGCCGCCCGCCACGCCCGCGTAGAACGACGACAGACCGAAGGACAGGAGCTTGTAGCGCAGCAGCCGGATGCCCAGCACCTCGGCCGAAATGTCGCGGTCGCGGATGGCGATGAAGGCGCGGCCGATGCGCGTGCGGAACAGGTTCGCCGCGCCCAGCACCATCAGCGCGGTCACGGGCACGATCAGCCAATAGATCTTGAACGACGTGTCCAGGTCCACGCCCAGCACCCGCGCCGGCGGCACCTGCAGCCCCGCGGTGCCGCCCGTGAATTCCCAGTTCGCGAAAATGAAATGCGCGATGAACGAGGCGGCGATCGTGGAAATGGCCAGGTACAGTCCCTTCACCCGCAGGGACGGAATGCCGACCAGGATCCCCCCTGCCATCGCCACCGCTCCGCCGCCCAGCAGGTTGACCAGCACGGGCGTGCCCAGGCGCAGCTCCATCACCGCCACCGTGTAGGCGCCCAGGCCCATGAAGGCGGCCTGCCCCAGGCTGACCAGGCCGGTATAGCCGGTCAGGATGTTCAGCCCCGTGGCGCTGGCGATGTTGATGGCCACCAGGCAGGCCAGGTACAGCCAATAGGCGTCCGCCATGAACGGGAACAGCGCCAGCGACGCGGCCAGCAGCGCCAGCCACGCCCGCTGCACGCGGGTATCGAACAGCGCTTCGTCGGCAAGATAGGTCTGCTTCGCAGTCGCGATGCGCATCGGTCAGAGCCTCTCGATTTCGCGGGTGCCGAACAGGCCGTAGGGCCTGGCCATCAGCACCACGACCAGCACGATGAAAGTGGCCAGCAATTTGTACTCGCCTCCCAGGTAGGCGCCCGCCCAGGCCTCCAGCAGGCCGATGAATACACCGCCCACCAGGGCGCCGGCCACGCTGTCCAGCCCGCCCACGATCACCACCACCAGCACGGACAGGCCGAACACGCCCATCGACGAAGAGATGCCGCCGATGGCGCCCACGATCACGCCCGACACCGCGGCGATCGCGCCCGCCGCGACCCACGCCAGCGAAAACACGCGCGGCACGTTGATCCCCATCGCGTACGCGGCGCCCTGGTCCGACGCCGTGGCGCGCAACGCCACCCCGCCGCGCCAGTAGCGAAACACCGCCAGCACCAGCACGGCCAGCGCCACCGCCACCCAGAACCCGTAGAAAACCTTGGGCGCGACGAAGGCCTCGCCCACCATCACGGGCGCACGCGGCATGAATTCCGGCAGGCGCCGCTGATCGGCCGTCCAGATCAGTTCCACCGCGCCCACCAGGATGGACGCCAGCCCCACCGTGATCATGAAGACGGAGATCGGCGATTCGCCCAGCATGGGCCGGATGGTCAGCCGCTCGACCACCGCGCCGAACACGCCCGAGGCCACGACGGCGCCCGCGATGGCCAGCCAGATCGGCCATTCCATACCCGCGGCGAAAGCGTAGAACAGGTAGGCGCCCAGCATCAGGAACTCGCCGATGGCGATGTTCACCACCCGCGTGGCCTTGTAGACGATGACGAACGCCAGTGCCGCCAGCGCATACAGCCCGCCGCTGCCCAGCCCGGCCAGGGTTACCTCCAGGAAGAACAGCCAGTCCATCAGGCCGCCTCCCTCAGCCGGCGGCGCAGGTCGCCCACGTCGCCCGCGCCCAGGTAGGCCTTGATGACCTCGGGATCGGCCTGCACCTCGGACGGCGTGCCGTCGGCGATCACCTGGCCGAAGTTCAGCACCACTACGTGGTCCGACAGGTCCATCACCATGCCCATGTCGTGCTCCACCATCAGCACCGTCACGCCCCACTCGGAACGGGCGTCCAGGATGAAGCGCGCCATGTCGTCGGTTTCCTCGCGGTTCATGCCGGCCACGGGTTCGTCCAGCATCAGCACCTTGGGATTCATGGCCAGCGCGCGCGCCAGCTCCACGCGCTTCTGCAGTCCGTAGGACAGCGCCGCCACCGGCGCATGGCGGATGTGGTCGATCTCCAGGAAGTCGATGATGCGTTCTTCGATGTCGGCGCGCAGCGCCATCTCTTCGCGGCGCGCCCGCCCCAGGTACAGCAGCGCGTCCAGCACGTTGCAGCGCAAATGGGCATGGCGCCCGAGCTTGATGTTGTCCAGCACGGTCATGCCGCGGAACAGCGCGATGTTCTGGAAACTGCGGGCCAGGCCAAGCCTGGCGCGTTCGGGCGCCGCCACGCGCGTGATGTCGCGACCCAGGAAGCGGATCTGTCCCGACGCGGGCTTGTAGAAACCGGAAATGGTGTTGAACAGCGAGGTCTTGCCGGCGCCGTTGGGGCCGATGACCGTGGTGATGGAACCGGGCGCCACTCGAAAACCCACGCCCGTCAACGCCTTGACTCCGCCGAACGCCAAGGTAACCCCATCCACCTCCAGCAAGGGAGGCTGCTCGGACCGATCCACCATTTGTCTCCTCGCTTTTCGACGCGAAGTTCTTTTGCCGCTTGGGGCGGCATTTTTATCAGCGGTGGATCAGGGCGAACCGCGAGGCAGGAAATGCAACGAACCTGTCTTTACCTATGCCAGATCAGCACCGGAAAATCGTTCTATGCGTTACGCTACACGTGCTCAAAAGAAAACCAAGCAAGCGCTCGGTTCAGACCATAGCATCGCGGTTTTTGGATCGACAGTTGGTATTTACCCGATAACGGAGACGCGCCATGCCCCCTGGAATTCCAAGCTTCCCGACGCTGCTTCTGGACACCGACGGCGCGATCGCGACCGTGACGCTGAACCGCCCCGACGCGCTCAACGCCATCGACGTGGCGATGGCGCAGGACCTGCAACGGGCTGCCCAATGGATCGAGGCCCGCGACGAGATCCGCGCCGTGCTGCTGCGCGCCGAAGGCAAGGCTTTCTGCGCCGGCGGCGACATTTCCATGTTCGAAGGCGATGCCGGCCAGGTGCGCGGCGCGCTGCTCGACCTGTTCGCGCCGCTCAACGATTTCGTCGCCCGCATCGCGCGCATGGACAAGGTATGGCTGGCGCAGGTGCACGGCATCGCCGCGGGCGCGGGGCTATCGCTGGCGCTCGCCTGCGATCTGGCCATCGCCGCGACGGAATGCCGGTTCATGACGGCCTATCTCAAGCTCGGCGCCACGCCGGACGCCGGCATGACGCACGGGTTGACGCGCGTGCTGGGCGCCCGGCGCGCGCTGGACCTGCTGCTGCGCCCCGACGCCTTCACCGCCGGCGACGCGCTGGCCTGGGGCATCGTCACGCGCACGGCGCCCGCCGCCGAACTCGCCGACGCGGCGCGCGCCTACGCGCGCGACATCGCCCTCAACGCCCCGCACGGCATCGCGGGCGCCAAGGCGCTGCTGCGTTCGGCTGCGAGCGCCACGCTGGAAACCCAGTTGGCCGAGGAAACCGCGCGCTTCCTGGACTCCGCCGCGCGCGCCGATTTCGCCGAAGGCGTCAGGGCCTTCCGCGAAAAGCGGCCGCCGCGATTCACCGGAAAATAAGGCTAGCCCGCCGCGGCGGGCCAGTCCGGCGCCCGCTTTTCCACGAAGGCGCGCAAGCCCTCGCGCGCCTCGGGCGTGGCGGCCGCGTTGCAGAACACCTCCACCGCCGTGGCGACCCGGCGCCGGTATTCGTTGTCGTTGCTGAACACGAAGGCGCGCCGCCCCATCGCCAGGACCTGCGGCGGCTTGGCCGCCAGGGACCGCGCCAGCGCGCGCGCCTGCTCCAGCAACTCCGCTTCCGGCGCGACGCGCGCCACCAGGCCCAGGCCGCGCGCTTCGGCCGCATCGAAGGTCCTGCCGGTGAACAGCAGATCGAACGCCCTGTGCTTGCCCACGATGCCCGGCAAGTGCACGTAGTGAATGGCGGGCAGCACCCCCACGTCGATTTCCGGATAGCCGAAGGTGGCGGTGTCCGCCGCGACGATCATGTCGCAGGAAACGGCCACCGTCATGCCGCCGCCGCGCACGGCGCCCGACACCACCGCGATCGACGGCTTGCCCAGGTTGAACTGCGCGTCGTAGAGCTTGATGTACAGCGTCGAGAGCAGGCGATGGATCCGGGCCGGCGCGCTGTCCAGCAGCTTCTTCATATCCAGGCCGGCGCAGAACCGTCCCGGCAGGTCGCTGGCCAGCAGGACCGCGCGCACGCCGGGATCGGCGTCGGCCCGCGCCAGCGCGGCGATCAGTTCGTCCAGCATTTCCACGTCGAGCGCGTTGACGGGCGCGTGGCACAGATGGATTTCCGCGACCTGTTCGCGGACGGCGTAGCGCAGGAACTTCATGCGTCTTCTCCAGGAAGGGTATGGGCCTGCACGCTGCCGGCGGCCAGCATCGCGTCGATCTCCGCTTCGGCGTAGCCGAGTCCGGCCAGGATCTCGCGGCTGTGCTCGCCCAGCAGGGGCGCCGGCAGCGCGGCCTGGCGGGGCTGGCGTCCGAACCGTACCGGCAGACCCACGTTCCGCACCTCTCCCAGCACCGGATGCTCGCTCTTCACGATCAGGTCGCGCGCGGCGACCTGCGGATGCGCCAGCGCCTGGTCCAGCGTATGGATGGCCGAGCAGGCGATGCCCGCCGGTTTCAGCGACTCCAGCCACTGCGCGACGGTGCGCGTCTCCATGCGCGACTGGACCAGGGCCACCGTCGCGTCGAAGTTGCGTACCCGGTCGGCGTTCCTCGCGAAGTCGGGCGCGTCCACGTAGTCCCGCAGGCCCGCCACCGCGCAGAAACGCTGCCATTGCGCGTCGTTGCCCACGCCGAGCATGATGTCGCCGTCCGCGGCCCGAAAAGCCTGGTACGGGCACATCGCCGGATGCCCGGTGCCCATGCGGCGCGGAATCTGCCCCGTGCGCCAGTAGTTCTGCGCCATGTACGACATCAGGCCCAATGACGTGTCCAGCAAAGAGACGTCCAGGTACTGGCCACGGCCGGTCTGGCCGCGTTCCAGCAGCGCGGCGAGGATCCCGCTCAGCGCGAACGAGCCCGTGCCCAGGTCGACCGGCGAGAAGCTGGCGCGCGCGAAGCTGCCGCCCGGCTCTCCCATGGTGCTGATCATGCCGCTGAAGGCCTGCAGCATGACGTCGTAGCCGGGCTCCTCGCCCATCGGCCCTTCCCGCCCGTAGCCCGAGATCTCGCAGTAGACGAGCTTCGGGTTGATGCCGCTCAGCGTCTCGTAGTCCACGCCCAGGCGGGCGGCGGTGCGCCCGCCGAAACCCTGCAGCACCACGTCCGCCTGCGCGGCCAGCCGGTGCACGACCTCCCGCCCCTGCGCCGTCTTCAAATCCACGGCCAGGCTGCGCTTGTTGTGGTTGACCGCCAGGAACGTGGCGGACTGGCCCGCGTCCTGCGGCAGCCAGGCGCGCGTATCGTCGCCCGTGCCCACCGGCTCGACCTTGATCACGCGGGCGCCCAGTTCGCCCAGGTATTGCCCGCAAAGCGGGCCGGCCAGCACCTTGCTCAGGTCCAGGACCGTGATGTTCTTGAGCGGCGTCATGCGCTTGGTGTCGGCCATGCGGTCACTCGGCCTTCAGGCCGATGGCGTTCGCGGCCTCGGTCCACTGCGCGGTCTCCCGCTTGAAGAAGGCGTCCAGCTCGGCCGGCGCCACTTGCAGCGCCTCGGCGCCACGCTCCTGCATCGCCTTGCGGTAGGACTCGCTCGCCACGACCCGCGCGATGGCCTCGCGCAGCTTCTGCACCGCCTCGGGCGGCGTGCCGGCCGGCACCTGCAGAGAGAACCAGAACTTGAGGTCCAGGCCCGGATAGCCGGCCTCCTTCAGCGTGGGGACGCCGGGCAGCAGCGGCGAACGTTCGGCCGAGGTGATCGCCAGGGCCTTCAGCCTGCCCGCCTGGACCTGGCCGATGCTGGTGGACATGCTGTCGAACAGAAAATCGACCTGGCCCCCGATCACGTCGGTCACGGCATTGGCGCTGCCTTTGTAGGCGACGCCCACCGCCTGGAAACTGGCCAGTTTCTGCAGCAAGGCGCCGTAGACATGGGGCGAGCTGCCGGGTCCGAACGTCGCGTAGCTCAGCCCGTTCGCGGTGGCCTGGCCGCGCTGGACAAGCTCGCCCAGCGTGGCGGCCGGCGTGCGCTCGGGATTGACCACCAGCAGATTGGGCATGGCGCCCGTGATGCCGACCGGCACGTAGTCCTGCAGCGGATGCATTTTCGCGCCGGGATACATCAGCGGGTTGATGGCCTGCATGCCCACCGTGTTGTGCATCAGCGTATAGCCGTCGGCCGGGCCGTTCAGCACGCTCTGGTATCCCACGTTGCCGCTGGCCCCCGGCTTGTTCTGCACAATGACCTGCTGCCCCAGTTCGCGCGCCAGCGGCTCGGCCACCAGCCGCGCGATGAAGTCGGTCGGGCCGCCGGCCGAGAACGGCACCAGCAGCGTAATGGGTTTGGACGGCCAGTTGTCGGCGAACGCCGGGGCGGACAGGCTGGCCGCCGCGAGGCAGGCGGCCATGATTTTCTTCAGCGCCATGATGTCTCCATAGTCATTTTCCAGGCTTGCGCTGAATTATGCGAAACCGCTTGCTATATTAGAAATACCGTTTGAATATGCAGGCCATAATAAAATTGTGATACCCCTGCCAGCCGGAGTCCGTCCATGTCGATGTCCCTACGCGCAATGCAGTGCTTCGTCGCGGTGGTCTCCACCGGATCGATCAGCCGCGCCGCCGAAACGCTGCACGTGGCGCAGCCCGCGCTGAGCCTGCTGATCCGCAACCTGGAAGAGGACCTGGGCGTGGTGCTGCTGCATCGCAGCGCCCGGGGCGTAACCCCCACCGCCGCCGGTTCGCGCATGCTGGCGCACGCGCGCGAGATCCTGGGCCGCATCGACGCGGCGCGCGCCGACGTGCGCGAAGATGCGAACGCCCCGCGCGGCGCCGTCTCGGTGGCGATGTCGATGTCCATGGCCAAGCTGCTGACCGTGCCGCTGCTGCGCTTCAGCCTGGCGCACTGGCCGGGCGTCTATCTCAAGATCATCGAATCCAGCACCGGGTACATTCCGGGTTTCGTCAGTTCCGGGCATGCGGACCTGGGCCTGACGTTCAGCGACGACGCCTCGGCCGACCTGAGCTTCCAACACCTGATCGACGAAGAGCTGGTGGTGGTTTCGCCGCCCGCGGGCGCGCGCGGCAGGAAGCCCCGGCCCGCGGATCTGCGCGCCCTGCCCGCCATGAGCCTGGGCGCGCTGGCGCAATTGCCGCTGGTGCTGCCGGGCAACCCGCACAGCCTGCGGCGGCTGCTGGACCGCTATCAGCAGCGCGAGCGCGTGGAGTTCCGCGTCATCGCCGAGGCCAACGCCATTCCGCAGTTGATCGAATTGGCCCAGGCCGGCGTCGCCCACACCATCCTGTCGTACGAGGCGGTGCGCCAGGAGGCCGAGCACGGCAAGGTCGTGCTGCACCGGATCGGCAGGCCCCGCATGACGCGGCCGGTGTATCTCTGCCGTTCGGACGTCCTGCCGCTGTCGATGGCGGCGTCGGCCGTGGCGGACCGGATCGGGCGGATCATCGCCGATTGCCGGACGGCAGCGGCGGCGCCCGCCCCGGCCCGGGTCAGATGACGCGCTTCTCCACCGCCTGCGCCCAGCGCCGGGCCACCGTGGGCGAGGTGGCGCAGGTGGCCGACTCCGTCACCACGCGCACCGCGCGCTCCAGCAACTGGATGTCCGCTTCGTGCTGGCGCGCCACGTGCGGATCCTCGAAAAAGATCACGCGCTGGCACTGGTGCTCCAGTACCAGTTCCGCGATCTGCGCGTCGCCGCCCAGCGGCCCGCTCAAATAGCGGTGCACCCAGGGCGTGTCCCTGGGCCACCCGCGCGACCAGGCCAGGTCGTTGAGCCGGCCGCCCGTCGTGCCCGTCGCCACGCGCCGCGCAAAGCGCGACAAGACGTCGAAATGCTCGCTGGCGAACGCGACCATCTCGTCCTTCAAGGCATCGTGCGCGATCAGCGCCAGCGTCTGGCCGGTGAAGTTGAACAGGCGCGAGGCCGACGCATCGGGCGCCAGGCCCGCGTGCACGCGCTCCACTTCCATCCATTCGATGGCGCCCGCCAGCGTCGAGATGAACGGCCGGCCGTGCGTGATGCACTGGCGCTTGAGTGCCAGCGCCTCGGGGAAAATCGAAGAAGGATCGACCGGATCGATCAGGTAGATCGCGCCGTCGAACGGCGCCTGTCCGTCGCGGCCCTCGGTGACCCGGGCCACCAGTTTCATCAGGCCGCCCTCGCGGCCGTAGGGATAGCGGACCAGCCCGCTGTAGCCCTGCAGCATGCCTTCGCGCACGATCGCATCGTGCGTGCGGCCCACCGTGTGCAACTGCACGCCCAGCTCGCGTATGGTCGGCGAGCACGCGCGCAGCCAGGTGAACAAGGCGGCGTCGGGAGTTTCGTGGTGAAGCCGGTTGGCGGCCAGGCCAAAACGCAATTGAGCAGCGGGCATCTGTGGACTCGGGAAGGAGAACGGCGGGGTCCTTCATGATACCGGGAAAGGAAGTACCCAAACGCAGCGCCCGCAACGAGCGCGGCGGGGTGTCAGACACTCGGAAATGCCGGCTTCGGACTGGACGAGGATCTCGTACGGGTGTCTGACACCGTGTCTCCTGGCCCTCGCGGGCCTGTTACCTGCGTCCTGGCCCATGCACCGTCAAAAGAAAAGCTCCCCGGGGGGAGCTTCGTCTTCAGTCGGCCTCGTCGATCCAGGCCATCTGGATGGCCTCCAGGATCTTCTCGCCGCAGTGGGCCGGGTCGTCGCTGAAGCCCGGCAGGGCCAGGACCCATTCGCGCAGTTGCACGAAGCGCAGCGTCTTGGGATCCACGTCGGGATACGCGTCCACCAGGGCCGCGGCGATCTCGTAGGTATCGGTCCACTTCATCAATGGCCCTCTTTCGCGTGATTGATGGTGTACTTGGGAATCTCGACCGTCAAGTCGGCGTCGGCCACCAACGCCTGGCAGGACAGGCGCGAAGTCGGGGCCAGGCCCCAGGCCTTGTCCAGCAGGTCTTCTTCGTCGTCGGTGGCGTCTTCCAGCGAAGCATAACCCTGCTTGACCACCACGTGACAGGTGGTACATGCGCAGGACAGTTCGCAGGCGTGCTCGATATCGATGTGGTTATCCAGCAGCACCCGGCAGATCGACACGCCCTTGGGCGCGTCCTCGATCACGGCGCCTTCCGGGCAGTAATCGGGATGAGGCAATACAGTCAGTTTCGGCATAACGTCTTATCAGGCGATCTCATCAAGTTTGCGGCCGGCCAGCGCCGCGCGGATGCTGCGGTCCATCCGCCGCGCGGCGAAGTCGTCGGTCGCGGCCGACAGGGCCTGCACCGCGTCCTTCACGGTGTCCGCATCCGGGGCGTCCTGGGCCGCGATGGCGGCCTGCAGGCATTCGTCCACGCGCTTGCGTTCCTCCGCGTCCAGCAGGTCGCCGTCCACGGCCAGCGCCGCCTGCACGGACTCCACCAACTGGCGCGCGTCCACTTGCTGCTCGCGCAGCATGCGGGCCTTCGCGTCCGTGTCCGCCTGCGCCACGCTGTCGGCCAGCATCTGCGCGATCTCGTCGTCCGACAGGCCGTAGGACGGCTTGACGGACACCATGGCTTCGACGCCCTTGCTCTGCTCGCGGGCCGTCACGCTCAGCAGCCCGTCCGCGTCCACCTGGAAGGTCACGCGGATGCGCGCCGCGCCCGCCACCATGGGCGGAATGCCGCGCAGCTCGAAACGCGCCAGCGAACGCGAATCGGCGACCAGGTCGCGTTCGCCCTGGACCACGTGGATGCTCATGGCGGTCTGGCCGTCCTTGAACGTGGTGAATTCCTGCGCGCGCGCCACCGGGATGGTGCTGTTGCGCGGAATGATGCGCTCGACCAGGCCGCCCATGGTTTCCAGCCCCAGCGACAGCGGGATCACGTCCAGCAGCAGCCAGTCCTCGCCCGGCGCGCGATTGCCCGCCAGCAGGTTGGCTTGCAGGGCCGCGCCCAGCGCCACCACCTGGTCGGGATCAAGATCGGTCAGGGGCTGTGTGCCGAACAACTGCCCCACGGCCTCGCGCACCACCGGCATGCGGGTGGCGCCGCCCACCATCACCACGCCGCGCACGTCGGCCGGCGCCAGCGACGCATCGCGCAGCGCGCGGCGCGCGCAGTCCAGCGTGCGGCCGATCAGGGGCTGGGCCAGCGCTTCGAAATCCGCGCGCGTCAGCACCGCGTCCACCTTGCGGCCGTCCGCCAGGGCGAGCTGCAAGCGGGCCTCGCCGGCGTCCGACAGCGCTTCGCGCGCCGCCCGCGCCGCCATCAGCAGGCCGCGGCGGTCCGACGGAGTCAGTTCTCCGGCGGCCAGTTGGGACACCACGCGGTCAACGATCAGGGCGTCGAAGTCGTCGCCCCCCAGCGCGGTGTCGCCGCCCGTGGAAATCACTTCGAACACGCCCTGGGTCAGGCGCAGGATGGAAATGTCGAACGTGCCGCCGCCCAGGTCGTAGACCGCGTACACGCCTTCGGCGGCATGGTCCAGGCCGTAGGCGATCGCCGCCGCCGTGGGTTCGTTCAGCAGCCGCAGGACGTTCAGTCCCGCCAGGCGGGCCGCGTCGCGCGTCGCCTGGCGCTGGGCATCGTCGAAGTAGGCCGGCACCGTGATGACGGCGCCCACCAGGTCGTCGCCCAGCACGTCCTCGGCGCGTTGGCGCAGCACCGCCAGGATCTGCGCCGACACCTCGACCGGGCTCAGGTCGCCCTGGACCGTGCGAAGGCGCACCATGCCGGGCGCGTCCACGAATTCGTAGGGCGCGCGCATGGCCCGCGCCTCTTCCAGGGAGCGGCCCATGAAGCGCTTCACCGACACGACGGTATTCAGCGGATCCTGGGCTTGCTGGGCCAGCGGCTCGCGGCCCGTGGTGACCTTGCCGCCGGGGAAATAACGCACCGCGGACGGCAGCAAGGCGTGGCCCTGCGCATCCGGCAGCACTTCGGCGACGCTGCTGCGCACAGCCGCGACTAGGGAATTGGTAGTGCCGAGGTCGATCCCGACCGCCAGCTTGCGCTGGTGCGGCGCGGGCGATTCACCGGGCTCGGATATCTGCAATAAGGCCATGATTCTGTTTTTCTGGTCAGTGGGCGGCGGCGCCCGATTCGCGGGCGCCCGGCACGTCTTCGGCTATCCGGCGGGCTGGGCGTGCGCCAGCTCTTCCGCCAGCTTCTCCACGAACATCCATTCCCGCACCTTGAGCCCGGCCGCGGCGTAGTCGCGCTCGTCGTCCAGCAGGCGGGTCAGCGTGGCGCGCATGGTTGCGCGCGCCTGCTCCAGTTCCCCCTGCAAGGCCGCCAAGGCGCCCGCGTCGCCGCGCGCATCGTCCAGCATCTCGCGCCAGGTCATCTGCTGCATCAGGAAGGCGCCGTCCATGGACGTGTTGCTTTCGGTCTGCAGGTCCACGCCCGCCTGTTCGCACAGGTAGCGCGCCCGCAGCAGAGGGTCCCGCAGTTGGCGGTAGGCCTCGTTCGCGCGCGCGGCCCATTGCATGGCCACGCGGCGTTCCGCGGGGCTGGCCGTGGCGTAGCGGTCGGGATGCACCTGCGCGGCGACCGCGCGCCATGCGGTTTCCAGTGCCTGGCCGTCCAGGTCGAAGCGTGCCGGCAAGCCGAACAGGCTGAAGTGGTCGTCTCCAGCCAAGACTTACACCGTGAACGACTCGCCGCAGCCGCAGGTCGCCTTCTCGTTGGGGTTGCGGAACTTGAAACCTTCGTTCAGGCCTTCGCGGGCGTAGTCCAGCTCCGTGCCATCCAGGTAGGCCAGGCTTTTCGGGTCCACGAAGACCTTCACGCCGAAGCTTTCGAACACGACGTCATCCGACGCCACGTCGTCCACGTACTCGAGCTTGTAGGCCATGCCGGAGCAGCCCGTCGTCCTAACGCCGAGCCGCAAGCCGATACCCTTTCCGCGCTTCTGCAAGTAGCGGCCGATATGGGTGGCGGCCTGTTGGGTCAGGGTAACGGACATGTTCAGCCCGCCACGGCTTCGGCCGGAACCGAATGCTTTTCTTTGTAGTTCTGCACCGCGGCCTTGATCGCGTCTTCGGCCAGGATGGAACAGTGCACCTTCACGGGCGGCAGGGCCAGTTCTTCGGCGATCTGCGTGTTGCGGATGTTCATCGCTTCGTCCAGCGTCTTGCCCTTGACCCATTCGGTCACGAGCGAACTGGAGGCGATGGCCGAGCCGCAGCCGTAGGTCTTGAAGCGCGCGTCTTCGATCACGCCGGCTTCATTCACCTTGATCTGCAGCTTCATGACGTCGCCACAGGCGGGCGCGCCGACCATGCCGGTGCCCACCGACTCGTCCGACTTGTCGAACGAACCGACGTTGCGGGGATTTTCGTAGTGATCCAGAACTTTGGTGCTGTAAGACATGTTATTTCTCCACGGATTTCTTGGCGCGGGCGCTCAGTGCGCGGCCCACTGCACGCTGTTCAAGTCGATGCCTTCCTTGGCCATTTCCCACAGCGGCGACATATCGCGCAGCTTGCCGACGCGGCTCTTGATGAGTTCCACCGCGAAATCGACTTCCTGTTCGGTCGTAAAGCGGCCCAGCGTGAAACGGATCGAGCTGTGCGCCAGTTCATCGTTGCGGCCCAGCGCGCGCAGCACATAGGAGGGCTCCAGGCTGGCCGAGGTGCAGGCCGAGCCGCTGGACACGGCCAGTTCCTTGATCGCCATGATCAGGGACTCGCCCTCGACGTAGTTGAAGCTGACATTCAGGTTGTGCGGCACGCGCTGGTCCATGTCGCCGTTCAGGTAGACCTCTTCGATCTGCGACAGGCCGTTCCAGAGGCGGTCGCGCAGCATGCGGATGCGTTCGTTCTCGGTGCCCATTTCCTCGCGGGCCAGGCGGAACGCTTCGCCCATGCCGACGATCTGGTGGGTGGCCAGCGTGCCCGAGCGGAAACCGCGCTCGTGGCCGCCGCCGTGCATCTGGGCTTCGATGCGGATGCGCGGCTTGCGGCGCACGTACAGGGCGCCGATGCCCTTGGGGCCGTAAGTCTTGTGGGCGGAGAACGACATCAGGTCGACCTTGAGCTTTTGCAGGTCGATTTCCACCTTGCCGGTCGCCTGCGCGGCGTCCACGTGGAAGATGATGCCCTTCTCGCGGCAGATTTCGCCCAGCGTTTCCACGTCCTGGATCACGCCGATTTCGTTGTTCACCATCATCACGGACACCAGCACGGTGTCGGGGCGCAGCGCGGCCTTGAAGGTGTCCAGGTCGATCAGGCCGTTGTCCTTCACGTCCAGGTAGGTCACTTCGAACCCCTGGCGCTCCAGCTCGCGACAGGTGTCCAGCACGGCCTTGTGCTCGGTCTTGACGGTGATGATGTGCTTGCCGCGTTCCGCGTAGAAGTTGGCGGCACCCTTGATGGCCAAGTTGTCGGATTCCGTGGCGCCGGAAGTCCAGACGATTTCGCGCGGGTCGGCGTTCACCAGCTTGGCGACTTCCTCGCGGGCGCGCTCGACGGCCTCTTCCGACTCCCAGCCGAACGCATGGCTGCGGGAGGCCGGGTTGCCGAAGTTCTCGTACAGCCAGGGCACCATCTTTTCCACGACGCGGGGGTCGACGGGCGTCGTGGCGGAATAGTCCAGGTAGATCGGGCGGGTGGTCATTTCTACAACTCCTGATACTTCTTATACGGTGGCATTGGCAGCGACGGTCGCGGTCGGGGCGTTGGCGGCATTGGCGCCTCCCACCCTGTTCACGCGCACCGCGCAGGCCTGCGCTTGATTGTTGGCTTCCTGCAATTGGCGCACGCGCTGCTGATCGACCAGATCTTGCAGGGACACCGAATCCAGGTAATCGACCATCTTGCGATTCAACGTCGCCCAGAGCTCGTGCGTCATGCACTTGCCGGGCTTGCCGTCGTTGCCGCTCGTACAGTCCCGCTTTCCGCCGCAACTGGTGGCATCCAGGGGCTCGTCGACGGCGAAGATGATGTCGGCGACGGTCACGTTGCGCGCCAGCCTGGCAAGCGAATAGCCGCCGCCGGGGCCGCGCACGCTGTCCACGAGTTCGTGGCGGCGCAGTTTCCCGAAGAGCTGTTCCAGGTAGGACAACGAAATATTCTGACGCTGGCTGATGGCCGCAAGAGTGACCGGGCCGCTATGCTGCCGCATAGCCAGGTCGATCATGGCAGTCACGGCGAAACGCCCTTTGGTAGTTAGCCGCATGGTAGGTTCCCTGTGATTCGGCAATGGCCGCCAGCGAATCCAGCGACCAATACCCGAGTAATTGGCTCAAGTATAGCCTATTCCCGACTAATTTGGTATGGCACCCGGCTAGAAAAAACCGCGCATTTGCGCGGTTTTTGACTGCCAGGCACCTTCCAGAACCGCACACGGGCGGCTCCCCCGCAACAGCGGATCAGGCCGCCTGGTACTGGGTGGCGCGCTTGCGCACCAGTTCGAGAACCCCCTGACAGGCGTCCTCGAGGTAGTCGAGCACCTTGCCGAAACCGTCGGCGCCGCCGTAGTACGGATCCGGCACGGTGGCCTCTTCGAACTCGTTGGCGAAGCGCATCAGCAGCATCAGCTTGTGCTGGTAGGCCTTGGGGCACTGCTGCTGCATGGCGGACAGATTGTCCCAGTCCATGGCGAGGATCAGGTCGAAATCGCGGAAATCCTCCGCGGTGACCTGACGCGCTTCGCAGTGCGTGATCTCGTAGCCGCGCTTGCGCGCTGCGGCCTGCGCCCGGGCATCAGGCGCCTCGCCGATGTGAAACGCGTGCGTGCCCGCGGAGTCGATGCGAACCACATCGCCCAAACCCGCGTCGTTCACCAAATGGCGAAACACGCCCTCTGCGCTCGGCGAGCGACAGATATTGCCCATGCAAACGAAAAGTACCTTGGTCATCATGGAAGCAAGTGTGCGGGAAAACCCGAGATAAGGCAAGCTTTTTTTGCGCCCGCGCAATTGGTGTTGCGCGAATGCGTCCCCATGAATTTTCAATATAATTCAATGACTTGCGTGATAATTCGAAGGCAATGCCGGAACTTCGCTTTTGGAGAATCGCCCGGATTGCGACACCGCGATTGCAGCGCAGCAGATTGCCGGGAAATTCAGCCATGTGTCAGCAAAAAGACACAACAAGATACGGCCCCGCCCCTAGACGGCGCCGTCCAGCAGCACCCGCTGTTTCAGCGCCGTCAGGGCATCGCGCGCGGCCGCGGCCTGTTCGAATTCCAGGTTGCGGGCGTGGTCCATCATCAGCTTTTCCAGGCGCTTGATCTCGCGCGCCAGGGCCTTTTCGTCCTTCAGGAATTCGGCCGGCACCGCCGCCTCCAGCGCATCGTGCTGGGCGGGCGCCACAATCCCGTCGATCAGTTCGCGCACGGCCTTCTGCACGCCCCGCGCCGTAATGCCGTGGTCGACGTTGAATTGCAGTTGCTTGCTGCGGCGGCGGCTGGTTTCCTCCATGGCGCGCTGCATCGAATCGGTGATGCGGTCCGCATAGAGGATGGCGTGGCCGTTCAGGTTGCGCGCCGCGCGCCCGATGGTCTGGATCAGGCTGCGCTCCGACCGCAGGAAGCCTTCCTTGTCGGCGTCCAGGATCGCGACCAGGGACACTTCGGGGATGTCCAGGCCTTCTCGCAGCAGGTTGATCCCCACCAGCACGTCGAACGTGCCCAGGCGCAGGTCCCGGATGATCTCCACGCGTTCGACGGTGTCGATGTCGGAGTGCAGGTAGCGCACCCGCACGCCGTGCTCGCTCAGGAAGTCCGTCAGGTCCTCGGCCATGCGCTTGGTCAGCGTGGTGACCAGCACGCGCTCGCCCTGCGTGACGCGCGCCTTGATCTGCCCCAGCAGATCGTCCACCTGCGTGCGGGCCGGCAGCACTTCGACCAGCGGGTCCACCAGGCCGGTGGGCCGGACGACCTGCTCGACGACGTTGTCGGCGTGCTCTTTCTCGTAGGCGGCCGGCGTGGCCGACACGAACACGCACTGGCGCATGCGGGCCTCGAATTCCTCGAGGCGCAGCGGCCGGTTGTCCAGCGCCGACGGCAGCCGGAAGCCGTACTGCACCAGCGTTTCCTTGCGCGAGCGGTCGCCGCGGTACATGCCGCCCAGTTGGCCGATGGTGACGTGGCTTTCGTCGATGAACATCAGCGCATCGGCCGGCAGGTAGTCGATCAGGGTGGGCGGCGGTTCGCCCGCGGCCGCGCCCGACAGGTGGCGGGAGTAGTTTTCGATGCCCTTGCAGAAGCCCAGCTCCTGCAGCATTTCCAGGTCGAAGCGGGTGCGCTGCTCGAGCCGCTGGGCCTCGACCAGGTGGCCGTCGTCCGTGAAGCGCTTGACGCGTTCGCGCAGTTCTTCCTTGATGGTCTCGATGGCGCGCAGCACGGTGTCGCGCGGCGTCACGTAATGGGAACCCGGGTAGACCGTGAAGCGCGGCAGCTTCTGGCGGATGCGGCCGGTCAGGGGATCGAACAGCTCCAGGCTTTCGATCTCGTCGTCGAACAGCGCCAGGCGCAGCGCCAGTTCCGGGCTTTCGGCCGGGAAGATGTCGATCGTCTCGCCGCGCACGCGGAAGGTCCCGCGCGTGAAGTCGGCGTCGTTGCGGGTGTACTGCATGGCGACCAGGCGCGCCAGGATCTCGCGGCGCGAGATCTGGTCCCCGGCGCGCAGGATCAGCACCATCGCGTGATAATCGCCCGGATTGCCGATACCGTAGATGCACGACACCGTGCCCACGATGATGGTGTCGCGGCGCTCCAGCAGGCTCTTGGTGGCCGACAGGCGCATCTGCTCGATGTGCTCGTTGATGGACGAGTCCTTCTCGATGAACAGGTCGCGCGTCGGCACGTAGGCCTCGGGCTGGTAATAGTCGTAGTACGAGACGAAGTACTCGACCGCGTTCTTCGGGAAGAACTCGCGCATCTCGGCGTAGAGCTGCGCGGCCAGCGTCTTATTGGGGGCCAGCACCAGCGCGGGCCGCCCCAGCCGGGCGATCACGTTGGCCATGGTGTAGGTCTTGCCCGAGCCCGTGACGCCCAGGAGCGTCTGGAACATCAGGCCGTCCTGCATCCCCTGGATCAAGCCCTCGATGGCGGCGGGCTGGTCCCCCGCCGGCGGATAGGGCTGGTACAGGTGAAACGGACTTCCCGGGAAGTCGACAAATCCGGGGCCCGCCGCAATGGCTGGCGCGCCCTCGCCCCCGGGCGCGGGGTTTTCCGCAATCGGGTCTATTGCGCTTTTAGACATGCTAGACTGTTCCAGGGTAAACCCCCCATTATCCACAGCACTCCGTACTGCGTCCACCCACCTCATCAGACTCCCATGAGCACCCTTTTCGATTCCGTCGAACTCGCGCCGCGCGACCCTATTCTTGGCCTGAACGAACAATACAACGCCGATACGCGTCCCGGTAAAGTCAATCTGGGCGTGGGCGTGTACTACGACGATCAGGGCCGCATTCCGCTGCTGGGCGCCGTCCGCAAGGCGGAAACCGCCCGCATCGAAGCCGCCGCCGCCCGCGGCTACCTGCCGATCGAGGGCATCGCCGGCTACAACGCGGGCGCGCAAGCCCTGCTGCTGGGCAAGGACTCCGCGCTGGCCGCCGCCGGCCGCGTACTGACCACCCAGGCCCTGGGCGGCACGGGCGCGCTGAAGATCGGCGCCGACTTCCTGCGCCAGTTGCTCCCCACCTCCAAGGTCCTGATCAGCAACCCGAGCTGGGAGAACCACCGCGCGCTGTTCGAACGCGCCGGCTTCGAGGTCGGCACCTACGCGTACTACGACGCCGCCACCCGCGGCCTGGACTTCGACGCCATGCTGGCGGACCTGAAAGCCGCCCCGGCCAAGACCGTGGTCGTGCTGCACGCGTGCTGCCACAACCCCACGGGCGTGGACCCCACCATGGACCAGTGGAAGCAGATCGCCGCCGTCGTCAAGGAAAACAACCTGGTCCCGTTCCTGGACATCGCCTACCAGGGTTTCGGCGACGGCCTGACGGAAGACGCCGCGGTCGTGCGCCTGTTCGCCGACCTGGACCTGACCATGTTCATCAGCTCCTCGTTCTCGAAGTCGTTCTCCCTGTATGGCGAGCGCGTCGGCGCGCTGACCGTCGTGGCCGGCAGCAAGGATGAAGCCACCCGCGTGCTGAGCCAGCTCAAGCGCGTGATCCGCACCAACTATTCCAACCCGCCCACCCACGGCGGCACGGTGGTGTCGACGGTCCTGAACTCGCCCGAACTCTTCGCCATGTGGGAAGAGGAACTGGCCGGCATGCGCGACCGCATCCGCCTGATGCGCAAGCAACTGGTCGAGAAGATCCAGGAACACGGCGGCAAGCAGGACTTCAGCTTCGTGCTGCGCCAGCGCGGCATGTTCTCGTACTCGGGCCTGACCGCCGCGCAAGTGGACCGCCTGCGCGAAGAGCACGGCGTCTACGCCGTCTCCAGCGGCCGCATCTGCGTCGCCGCGCTGAACAGCGGCAACATCGACAAGGTGGCCGCGGGCATCGCGGCCGTGCTGTAAGCCAGCAGCCGCGCGGGCCCACGGGCCTGCTTCCGCGAACGGGGCCTTCGGGTCCCGTTTTCATTTGTGCACGCCCGCGGCGGCTCTACTTGTCCAGGAACCGGTTCATCTCTTCGCGGATTATCTGGGCCACGGCCTCCTGGCGCTTTTGCGTCATGCGATTGTCCAGTGCCGCGACACTGATGCCACCCAGCACGTCGCCTTCTTTATTCATCAGCGTCACGCCCACGCCGGTCACCTTGCTGACCGCGTGGCTGCCTATCACGGCGTAGCCGCGCTTGCGCGCGCGGGCGATGCGCATGCGCAGTTGCTCCAGCGTGAGCGACTTGTACTTGAGGAAGCGGGCCCTGTTGACCTTGAGGTAATGCTCCGTGACGTCGTCGTCGAAACTCGCCAGCATGGCCAGGCCGCCCGCGCCCACGCCGATGGGCTGGCGGTTGCCGACCGGGATGGCCAACGCCTGGATGGGATAGGCGCCCACTTCCCGGCCAATGCAGAGGGTATCCAGGTCTTGCAGGATCACCAGGAAACTGGCGTCTTCGGTGCGGTCGGAAATACGGCGCAGCAAGGGCCCATAGCGCACGGACAACGACGACTGCGCAGCCAGCGACTCCCCCAGTTTCCGGCAATAGTCGCCCAGGTAGTACTTCTTGCTGCGCGCATCGCGGGCCACCAGCCCCTGCGCCAGCAGTTCGCGCAACAGCCGCAGCGCCGTCGGTTTTTCCAGGCCCTGCTCTCGGCATACATCCGTGAGCCGCAGGCCTTCTTCGTGATGGCGCTGCACAGTCTTGAGCACTCGCAGCGCCTTCTGGATGCTGGAGGATTCCGTCATAACGTCCAGGCCCATACCGGGCAGAAAAGTTTCATATGCCGGAACTTTATCCTCTTTTTCACGGGTAAGCAGGGGTTAATCCGGATCGGTCGGCCACGCAGAATAGAGCCACTCATCGACCAGCCGCCTACACCTACCATGAACGTCTATATCACCGGCATCGCCCATACTCCGCTGGGCCGCCACCCGGATCTTTCGGTCAAGCAACTGACCGAACAAGCCGTCAATACTGCCCTGGCCGACAGCGGCCATGGCCTGGATGACATGCAAGCCGCATGGTTCTCCAACGTGCGCCAGGGCCAGATGGAAAAGCAGAATTCGATCCGCGGCCAGTGCGCGCTGAACGCGATGGGGGTGAGCGGCATCCCCGTCTTCAATATCGAAAATGCCTGCGCCAGCAGCAGTTCCGGGCTGTTCAACGCCTGCATGGCGATCGAATCGGGCATGTTCGACACGGTGCTGGTGGTCGGCGCGGAGAAGATGTTCTACCCCGACAAGAAGACCGAAATGATGAATGCGTTCTTCGGCGGCACCGACATCCATCTGCTGCGCCAGACATGGGATTTCTTCTGCCAGCAAGAGACCGACCCCGCCATCCGCGAGCGGCTGAACTCTCCCGGCGCCTGGAATACGCAGAGCTTCTTCATGGACATCTATGCGGCCATGGCGCGCCAGCACATGCGCACTTACGGCACCACGCAGCGGCAGATCGCCAGCGCGGCGGCCAAGAACCACGCGCACTCGACCATGAACCCGCTGGCCCAGTACCAGAACGACATGTCCATCGACGACGTGCTTGCCACTCCCGAGATCGCCTGGCCGCTGACGCGCGCCATGTGCGCGCCCATTTCCGACGGCGCTTCGGCCGTCGTGCTGTCCAGCGGCCGCGCCTTGTCCGACGCGCGCAGGCAACGGGCCGTCAGGGTCGCGGGCATCGGCGCGGCCAGCACCGTGATCCGCGACATCGCCGACATGGACCGGCACTGCGTGCACCTGGCCGCGAAGCGCGCCTATGCCATGGCCGAGATCACGCCGCGGGATATCGACGTGGCCGAAGTGCATGACGCGTCCAGCTTCGCGGAACTGCTGCAGATCGAAAACCTGGGCCTTTGCGCCCGCGGCCAGGGCGGCCCCTACACCGAAAGCGGCGCGACCAGCCTGGGCGGCATCACCCCCGTCAACGTATCGGGCGGCCTGGTGTCCAAGGGGCATCCGATCGCCGCGACGGGCCTGGTGCAGATCCACGAGCTCGTTACGCAACTGCGCCATGAAGCCGGCGCGCGCCAGGTCCGGGGCGCCCGCACCGCGGTGGCCGAAAACGGCGGCGGGTTCCTGCATTACGAAGATGCGGCGGCCGTGGTCACGGTGCTCAGCAACAGGCTCTAGCATGCAGCCTATCGATTTTTTCCTGCATGCCGCCATGCGGTACCCGGATCGCATCGCGGCGATCGATGCGGCCACCGGCCGCACCCATACGTACGAAGCGCTGCGCGGCCAGGCGCTGGCGCTGGCCGCGGCGCTGCAACGCCTGTCGGGCAAGCCTCGTCCGGTGATCGCCACGCTGGCCGGCAATTCGCACGCAATGCTGCTGGGCATATTGGCCACCTATGCCTGCGGCGGCGTGCTGGTGCCGCTGACGCCGACCGTCGTCGAACAGGACATCGCCCGCCAACTGGCGACGGCCGCGCCCGATATCGTGTTGCACGACGCGGCCTACGAGGCGCTGCTGGCTTCCTACCACGGCCCGCGCATCTGCAACGACGAGCGCCGCGAGCTCCATACCGACGCGCTGGTGCGTGAACACGCGGGCCAGTCGCCATCGCGCTCCAATCCGGATCCGGGCGAGACGGCCGCCATCAAGTTCACGGGTGGATCGTCGGGCGTGCCCAAAGCCGTATTGCAGTCGCTGCGCTGTATCAACACCATGGTGGCGTCGCTGGCCATGGCGTATGGCTTCGACAGCGAGGAACGCTTCCTGCTGGCGCCGCCGATGACGCATGGCGCGGGCACGTTCGTGCTGCCGGTATTGCATGCCGGCGGCTGCCTGGTGATCGCCGGCCGTGCCACGGCCGAGCAACTGCATGCCTTGATGGACACCTGCGGGGTGACGTCCACCTGGGTGCCTCCCACCCTGCTCCAGCGGCTGGTGCAGGCACAGCGCGACGCGCCGCGCCACCTGCCGACGCTGCGCAACCTGCTGTATGGCGGCGCGCCCTGCCCGGCCCCGCTGCTGTCGCAGGCAATCGCGGCGTTCGGCCCCGTGCTGGGCGTTACCTATGGCCTGACGGAAGCGCCGGTCATCATCGCGGGGATGGACGGCGCCACCGGCTCCCGACCGGAAAACCATGGCAGCGCGGGCCGAGTCGGCCCCCTGACGCGGGTCGCGGTCGTCGGCGAAGACGGCCGCGCCACCGCCAGCCCGAACACCTTGGGCGAAATCATCGCCAGCGGCGACCTGCTGATGTCGGGCTACCTGAACATGCCCGAGCAGACCGCGGCCGTCCTGAAAGACGGCTGGTTCCACACCGGAGACATCGGCTACATCGACGAGCGCGGGTTCCTGTTCATCAAAGGCCGCTCCAAGGACGTCATCATTAGCGGCGGCTTCAATGTCTATCCCTCCGACGTCGAGAACGCCTATGCGCGACACCCGGACATCGCCGAATGCGTGGTGTTCGGCGTCGCCGACGACTACTGGGGCGAACGCGTCGAAATGGCGGTCGTTCCAGTTCGGCCGGACTCGGTCGGCGCCCAGGCGCTGATTGATTACGGCAAGCAGCAGTTGGGGTCCGTGCGGACACCCAAAATCATCCACATCGTGCAGTCTTTTCCAAAAAACACACTAGGCAAACTCGACAAGCGGCGAATCATCGACGACTTGCGCGACGCGAGCCAGCAGGAGGAACATCGATCATGACATTCAAGACCTGGATTGCCGCCACGGCCGGCGCGCTGGCCATCACGCTGGGCGGCTCCGCCGCCGCGGCCTTTCCGGACCAGCCCATCCGCTTCGTAGTCGGGTTTCCGCCGGGCGGCTCGACCGATATCGTCGCGCGCGTGTTGGCCGAGGGCCTGTCGCGCGAATTGGGCCAGTCCGTCGTCGTCGAGAACAAGGCGGGCGCGGGCGGCACCATCGGCGCCTCGACGGTCGCGCACGCCAAGCCGGACGGCTACACCATCTTCCTGGGCACCGTAGCCACCAACGTGATCAACCCGTTGCTGCGCAAGGAACTGAATTTCGACCCGATCAAGGGTTTCACCATGATCGGCGAGGTCGGCTTCTACACCAATCTGGTGCTGGTCAATGCCGATTCGAAATACCGGGACCTGGGCGCGCTGATCGCCGACGCGAAGCAGCGGCAACTGTCCTACTCCAGCCCCGGGGCCGGCACGTCGCCGCACATGACCGGCGAATACTTCAAGATCCTGACCGGCTCGAACATGCAGCACATTCCCTTTTCGGGCAGCGGCCCGGCGTTGACCGCGCTGATGGGCAGCCACGTCGACCTCGGGTTCGACAATCTGCCCGCCGCCCTGAGCCTGGTGCAATCGGGCAAAGTGCGGGCGCTGGCCATCACCAGCACGACGCGCATCAAGGAACTGCCCGATGTGCCCACCGCCGAGGAGCTGGGCGTGAAGAACATGAGCGTGGACGCCTGGGTCAGCGTCATGGGCCCGGCCGGCATTCCGGCCGACCGGCTGTCGGTGCTGAGTTCCGCCTTGCTGAAAACGCTGGCCATGCCCGACATCGTCCGCAAACTCGAAGACAAGGCCATCACGATCAAGGCCACGCGTCCGGAGGAATTGCAGGACTACATCGAATCCGAGACCCGGAAGTGGCGCGGCGTCATCGAGACGGCCGGCATCAAGCCGGAATAACGCGCGGCGCCTGGTCGAGGTCCGCCCGGGCAAGGTCTGATTTGGCCCGGCGCGCTCGATCCGGGGCATCCTGACCGGCCGGTTGCCGCTTTGAGGCGACCGGCCGGTCAGTTCGGGGAGCAACTTGCTTTTTTGCGCTGCGTCCCCCAGAATGGCGCTGTATATATGTACAGTCCGCTAGCACCGGATCATCGCCATGGCCAGCAAACTCACCGATCGCCAACAACAAATCCTGGATCTGATCAGGCAGACCGTCGCGCGCACCGGCTTTCCGCCGACGCGCGCCGAAATCGCGCAGGCCCTGGGTTTCCGTTCCCCCAACGCGGCGGAAGATCACCTCAAGGCCCTGGCCCGCAAGGGCGCCATCGAACTCACGGCCGGCGCCTCCCGCGGCATCCGCCTGAAAGACGCCTCCACGGCGCCCACGCAAGCCTCGCTGCCCCTGCCCTCCCTGGCGCAACTGCTGCTGCCGCTGGTGGGCCGCGTGGCCGCCGGCAGCCCCATATTGGCCGCGGAACACGTCGAACGCGAGGTCGGCGTGGACCCCAACCTGTTCGCCCAGGCGCCCGACTACCTGCTGAAGGTGCGCGGCATGAGCATGCGCGACGCGGGCATCCTGGAAGGCGACCTGCTCGCCGTGAAAAAAGCCTCCGAGGCCCGCAATGGCCAGATCGTGGTGGCCCGGCTGGGCGATGACGTCACCGTCAAGCGCCTGCAGCGCCAGAACGGCCACATCGAACTCCTGCCCGAAAACCCGGACTTCCAGCCCATCGTGGTGGGCGCCGACCAGGATTTCGCCCTGGAAGGCATAGCCGTGGGCCTGATCCGCACGCACGCGCTGCACTAAGGGCCTCTCCCGCCCTTCCCGGCGCAGGCAAAATGAAACCCGCCGAGGCGGGTTTCTTTTTGGGTCATGGCTCCCGGGCGCTCCTTGCGGAGACGCCCGGAAGGTCAGGTCAATGCTTGAGCACCGGATCGGTCGAGCCCGGCTCGGCCGGCTTGGCCACCAGGGGTTCCTTGACCGCTTCTTCCTCGGCCAGGGGCTCGGGCAGGCGTTCCAGGGCCAGTTCCAGCACCTTGTCGATCCAGCGCACCGGCACGATCTCGAGATGGTTCTTGACGTTGTCCGGAATCTCCGCCAGGTCCTTGACGTTTTCTTCCGGGATCAAGACCGTCTTGATGCCGCCGCGATGGGCCGCCAGCAGCTTTTCCTTCAGGCCGCCGATGGGCAGCACTTCGCCGCGCAGCGTGATCTCGCCGGTCATGGCGACGTCGGCGCGCACCGGGATGCGCGACAGGGCCGACACCATGGCCGTGGTGATCGCGATACCCGCGGACGGACCGTCCTTGGGCGTCGCGCCTTCCGGCACGTGCACGTGCATGTCGTGCTTCTCGAAGACGCTGTCGGCAAAGCCCAGGCGGCGGGCGCGCGAGCGCACCACCGTGCGGGCCGCTTCGACCGATTCCTTCATCACGTCGCCCAGCGAGCCGGTGCGTTGGATGACGCCCTTGCCGGGCATGTCCGCGACTTCGATCGTCAGCAGGTCGCCGCCGACTTCCGTCCACGCAAGGCCGGTCACCTGGCCGATCTGGTTTTCCTTTTCGGCCATGCCGAAGGTGTAGCGGCGCACGCCCAGGTAGTCGCTCAGGTTGTCGCCCGTCACGTTGACCGGCTTGACCTCGAGGGTCTTGCCTTCGGCCTTGGCGCGGTCGCCCTGGGTCAGCAACTGCTTGATGACCTTGCGGCAGATCTTGCCCACTTCGCGTTCGAGCGCGCGCACGCCGGCTTCGCGGGTGTAGTAGCGCACGATGTCGCGCAGGGCGCTGTCGTCGACGGTCAGCTCGCTATCCTTCACGCCGTTGTTCTTCATCAGCTTGGGCAGCAGATGGTCGCGGGCGATGTGGATCTTCTCTTCCTCGGTATAGCCGGACAGGCGGATCACTTCCATCCGGTCCAGCAGGGCCGGCGGAATGTTCAGCGTGTTGCTGGTGGCCACGAACATGACGTCGGACAGGTCGAAGTCGACTTCGATGTAGTGGTCCTGGAACGTGTGGTTCTGTTCCGGGTCCAGCACCTCGAGCAGGGCCGACGAGGGATCGCCGCGGAAATCCATGCCCAGCTTGTCGATTTCATCGAGCAGGAACAGGGGATTGCGCACGCCGACCTTCGACATGTTCTGGACGATCTTGCCGGGCATGGAGCCGATGTAGGTGCGGCGATGGCCGCGGATCTCGGCTTCGTCGCGCACGCCGCCCAGCGCCATGCGCACGAACTTGCGGTTCGTGGCCTTGGCGATGGACTGCCCCAGCGAGGTCTTGCCCACGCCGGGAGGGCCGACCAGGCAGAGGATCGGCGCCTTCACCTTGTCCACGCGCTGCTGCACGGCAAGATATTCCAGGATCCGTTCCTTGACCTTTTCCAGGCCATAGTGGTCGTTGTCCAGCACCGTTTCCGCGTTGCTGATGGAATTGTTGATCTTGCTCTTCTTCTTCCAGGGAAGATTGATGAGCGTATCGATGTAGTTGCGCACCACGGTGGCTTCGGCCGACATGGGCGACATGAGCTTGAGCTTCTTGAGCTCGGCATCGGCCTTCTTGCGCGCCTCTTTGGGCATGTGGGCGGCGATGATCTTCTTTTCGAGCTCTTCGATGTCCGCGCCCTCTTCGCCTTCGCCGAGTTCCTTCTGAATGGCCTTGACCTGCTCATTCAGGTAGTAGTCGCGCTGGCTCTTTTCCATCTGCTTCTTCACGCGGCCGCGAATCCGCTTCTCGACCTGGAGGATGTCGATTTCGGTTTCGAGTTGCGTGAGCAAGCCTTCGAGGCGTTCGGAGGTGCCGACGATCTCGAGCATCTTCTGCTTCTGCTCGAGCTTCAAGGGAAGATGCGCGGCGATCGTATCGGCCAGGCGCCCGGCATCGTCGATGCCGGCCAGCGAGGTCAGGATCTCCGGAGGGATCTTCTTGTTCAGTTTTACGTACTGTTCGAACTGGGCGACGATCGCGCGGCGCAGGGCCTCGGTCTCGGAGCCTTGCATGGCGTCCGGTTCGATCGGCGTCACCTGGCAGGTGAAGTGCGAATCGGCGTCTTCGATGCTGTTGATGCGGGCGCGCTGGGTGCCCTCGACCAGCACCTTGACGGTGCCGTCGGGCAGCTTGAGCATCTGCAGGATGCCGGCGACGCAGCCGATCTCGTAGACGTCTTCGGGCGTGGGGTCATCCTTGCCGGCGGATTTCTGGGCCACCAGCATGATGCTCTTGCCCGCTTCCATCGCAACCTCGAGCGCGCGGATGGAGCGCGGACGGCCGACGAACAGCGGGATGACCATGTGCGGAAACACCACGACGTCGCGCAGCGGGAGCAGGGGCAGGTCGATCGGGTCGGAAGGCAGGGTCTGGCTGGCAGACATAGGAGGTTCCTCGGTATGACTCGGCGTATCGGGGACAGGTGGCCCGGGTATACCCGGACCAGCCACGTCGGTTACGTCTGTTATGGGAACAATAGCCGAAAATTCAAGATCTCGGCGCCTGGATAACCCAAAGGCTGAAAAAATCCCCCGGGGGGACACTCACAGTATGCGAGTGTCGCGCCCGCGAGAAAAGCGTGTTTCCACTCGGGAATGGCCCCCAGGCAAAAAAACCCGTTACGGGAACGGGCTTTTTTGAAATATCAGGCTGCCGCGTCGCGGACTTCCCCGCGCTCCGGCTTGTCCGAAGCGGCGGCTTCGTCGGCGTAGATGAGCAATGGCTTGCCCTCGCCTTCGATGGCGTTTTCGTCCAGCACCACGCGCTTGACGTTGCCCTGGGAAGGCAGGTCGTACATGGTGTCGAGCAAGGCCTGCTCGATGATGGAACGCAGGCCGCGGGCGCCCGTCTTGCGCTTGAGCGCCTTGCGGGCGATCGCCTTCAGGGCGGCGGGCCGCACGTCGAGTTCGGCGCCTTCCATGGCGAACAGCTTCTGGAACTGCTTGAGCAAGGCGTTCTTGGGCTCGGTCAGGATCTGCACCAGGGCCGCCTCGTCGAGTTCGTCCAGCGTGGCGACCACCGGCAGGCGGCCGACCAGTTCCGGAATCAGGCCGAACTTGATCAGGTCTTCGGGTTCGACTTCGGAGAACAGCTCGCCCACGCCGCGCTCGGACTTGGCGCGCACCGAGGCCGAGAAGCCGATGCCCGATTTCTCGGTACGGTCGCGGATGACTTTTTCCAGCCCGTCGAAGGCGCCGCCGACGATGAACAGGATGTTGGTCGTGTCCACCTGGACGAAGTCCTGGTTGGGGTGCTTGCGCCCGCCCTGCGGCGGCACCGAGGCCACCGTGCCTTCGATCAGCTTCAGCAGCGCCTGCTGCACGCCCTCGCCCGACACGTCGCGGGTGATGGACGGGTTGTCGGACTTGCGGGAGATCTTGTCGATTTCATCGATGTAGATAATGGCGCGCTGCGCCTTTTCCACTTCGTAGTTGCAGTTCTGCAGCAACTTCTGGATGATGTTTTCGACGTCTTCGCCCACGTAGCCGGCTTCGGTCAGCGTGGTGGCGTCGGCCATGACGAACGGCACGTTCAGCATGCGCGCCAGCGTCTGGGCCAGGAGCGTCTTGCCCGACCCGGTGGGGCCGATCAGCATGATGTTGCTCTTGGACAGCTCGACTTCGTCGCCCTTGATCTCGCCGTGGCGGATGCGCTTGTAATGGTTGTAGACCGCCACCGCCAGCATGCGCTTGGGCGAGTTCTGCCCAATGACGTACTGGTCGAGGAAGGTCTTGATTTCGGCCGGAGTGGGCAGTTCGGAACGAATCGCCGCGCGCGCGGTGGCTTGCGCCTCCTCGCGGATGATGTCGTTGCACAGATCTATGCATTCATCGCAGATGAATACCGACGGACCCGCGATCAGCTTGCGGACTTCATGCTGGCTTTTATTGCAAAACGAGCAATGCAGCACTTTTGCGTCTGCCGATCCCTTTTTTTCAGGCATATTTGTTTCGTATCTCAGGTAAAGATGCGCCAGGCTGGAAAAAAGCCTAGCGCATGCGCTTACTCAAACATGGTGGCAGCGGGTTCGGGTCAACCGGGGGAAGTCAGCCTTCCGAGCGGGAGGTCATCACCTTGTCCACCAGTCCATACGATACCGCATCTTCGGCCGACATGAAGTTGTCACGCTCCGTGTCTATGCCGATGCGCTCCATCGTCTGGCCGGTGTTCGTGGCCAGGATGCGGTTCAGGCGTTCGCGCAGGTCCAGGATTTCGCGGGCCTGGATCTGGATGTCCGAGGCCTGCCCCTGGGCGCCGCCGGAAGGCTGGTGGATCATGATGCGCGAGTTGGGCAGCGTGAAACGCTTGCCCTTCTTGCCCGCCGCCAGCAGGAACGCCCCCATGCTGGCCGCCAGGCCGGTGCACAGGGTGGATACGTCCGGCTTGACGAACTGCATGGTGTCAAAGATGGCCATTCCCGCGTAGACCGACCCGCCGGGCGAGTTGATGTACAGGGAAATGTCCTTGTCAGGATTCTCCGATTCCAGGAACAGCAACTGCGCGACGACCAGGTTGGCCGTGGCATCGTTGACCGGACCCACCAGGAAAATGAGCCGCTCGCGGAGCAAACGCGAATAGATGTCGTAGGCGCGTTCGCCGCGCCCCGACTGCTCGATCACCATGGGAATGTAGCCCAGGCCGGTGGGGGTCACCGACGACCCGCCATTCATTGCCGCATAGAAATCGGTGAATCTCTGCATAGTGTTACGCCATCCCCATCAACTGATCGAAAGGCACCGTCTCGTCGGTGACCTTGGCCTTGTCCAGCACGTGCGCGACGACATTGTCTTCCAGCACGATCGCCTCGATTTCAGCACGACGCTGGCGGTCGGCCAGGTAATAGCTGACAACCTGGGCGGGTTGTTCGTAGTTCTGGGCGAACTCTTCGATGCGCGCGCGCACCTGCTCGGGCTTGGCTTGCAGTTGGGCTTGCTTGACCAGTTCCGACACCAGCAGGCCCAGGCGGACGCGGCGTTCCGATTCGGTCGCGAAGGCTTCGGCCGGGATCGGCACGGATTCGGCGTTCGGGATGCCGCGCTGCTTCAGTTCTTCGCGGGCGGCGGCCACGCGGCCTTGCACGTCGTTGTCGACCAGGGCCTTCGGCACGTCGAACTTGCCGGCTTCGACCAGGGCGTCCATCACGCTGGACTTGGTGCGGCCTTGCGAGCGCACCTTGACTTCGCGTTCGATGTTGCTGCGGATGTCGGCCTTCAGCTTTTCGACGTCGCCTTCGGGCTGGCCGAGCGACTGGGCGAATTCGCTGTTCAGCTCGGGCAGCACGCCTTCGGCCACTTCCTTCACGGTGATCGTGAATTCGGCGGTCTTGCCGGCCACTTCCTTGCCTTGGTAGTCATCGGGGAACTTGAGCGGGAAGACCTTGGTCTCGCCGGCCTTCAGGCCGCGGGCGGCTTCTTCGAATTCCGGCAGCATGCGGCCTTGGCCGAGCACGAACGGGAAGTCTTCCGCCTTGCCGCCTTCGAAGGGCACGCCGTCGATGGTGCCGGCGAAGTCCAGCGTGACGCGGTCGCCGTCGGCCGAAGCGCGGCCTTCGCGGGCTTCGAACGTGGCGCGCTGTTTGCGCAGGACGTCCAGGGTCTTTTCGACTTCGGCGTCGGTGACGGCCGTCTCGAAGCGGGTGACGGCCAGGGCCGACAGGTCGGGCACGGCGACTTCGGGGTACACCTCGAACGTGGCGGTGAACGCCAGCGTGTCGTCGGTGACGCCTTCGGTCTTGGGTTCGAGGTTCGGGGCGCCGGCGACGCGCAGTTTGGCGCCGTCCACGGCCTGCTCGAAGGCACGGCCGACTTGGCTATTGATCACGTCGTAGCGGATGCTGGGACCATGGCTGCGCTCGAGCATGGCGAGCGGCGCCTTGCCCGGACGGAAGCCGGGGACCTTGGCGGTCCGGGCCACGCGCTTCAATTGCGCCTGGACTTCCTTTTCGACGTCGGCCACCGAGACGGCCAGATCAACACGGCGCTCCAGGCCGGAGAGGGTTTCAACCACAGGCTGCATTAAAAGACCTATATTCCGAGAGATAAGAGGTAACGGGCGGATAAACGCGCCATTTTACCGGAAACTTCCGGACCGCTGACGCAAAGGGGCGCGAGCACCCGGATAAGTCCGGATACTCGCGCCCCGTTTTTCGTCCCGCACGGGGAGGAAAAACGCCTGCCGGCGCCTTATTTGGCCTTGGCGATGCGCTCTTCGATGTGCTGGGCGCGCTTGGCCGAAGACGGGTGCGAGCTCATCATATCGCTCTTGCCGCCGTCCAGTTCCGCCAGCTTCTGGAACGCGGTCACCAGGCCGCGGGTGTTCAGCTTCTTGGATTGCAGCAGGTCGAACGAGTAATCGTCGGCCCCGCTTTCCTGCGACTGCGAGAACTGCGCATTGATGAACTTCTCGGTCAGGTCGCCCAACTGCGAGGCGCTCAGGGCGGCAACGGTCGAGCCGCCCGCCGCGCCGGCGGCGTCGCGCGCGGCGGAAACGGTGTAGGCGGTCTGCATCGCCTTCTTGCTGTGGCCCAGCGCCACGTGGCCGATTTCGTGGCCGACCACGCCCATCACTTCGTCGTCGGTCATCATGTCCATCAGGCCGCTATAGACGCGGATGCAGCCGTTGGCCATGGCCCACGCATTGACGTCCTTCGTGATGTAGACCTTGTAGCTGGCCTTCTGGCCGTTCACCGTGCCGCCCAGCGACTTGGCGATCTTCTGCAGGCGGGCGTCGTACTTGCTGCCGGGCGCGGCGATCTTCTCTTGCGAGTCGCTCTGGGCGCAGGCCTTGTCCGACAGGGCCTTGATTTCGGCGTCGCTCAAGGTGGCGGCCTGGACGACCTTGCTGCCGGCGCCCACCAATCCCCCGATGTCCAACGCATGCGAGGCGGAATAAGGGGCAAGCGCAACGGCCAACGCGGCAACGGCGTAGCGGATCTTCATGGGAACAAACTCCTCTTGACTGGCTCCATGCCAACGAGGCGGCAATTCTATATATGGCCAATGCGCTCTGAACGTTTCGGCACAGAGTTTCGCAAATGCCAGTTTTCCTTACAGAAAACCCCGGCAAATCCCCCGCGATCGTGCTAGCGGCCGCGCCACGGCGACGATTCCCGCCACGAAAAAATGATGCCGGCGGCCACATGGCATTGATAGAATTGCGCCCGCCTTTTTTTCGCACATACCCTACGGCTCGCACCCACAATGATCCCTGACACCCCTCCCCGCCTTGGCCTGCTGCCCGGCCTGATCTTCAGTTCCCGCTGGCTGCAACTGCCCCTGTACCTGGGCCTGATCGTCGCGCAAGGCGTCTACGTCATGCTGTTCCTGAAAGAGCTGTGGCATCTGCTGACGCACGCCACGAGCTTCGGGGAAATGGAGATCATGCTGCTGGTGCTGGGCCTGATCGACGTGGTCATGATCTCGAACCTGCTGGTCATGGTGATCGTGGGCGGCTACGAGACCTTCGTGTCCCGCCTGCGCCTGCAAGGCCACCCCGACCAGCCGGAGTGGCTCAGCCACGTGAACGCCAGCGTGCTCAAGGTCAAGCTGGCGATGGCCATCATCGGGATCTCGTCGATCCACCTGCTGCGCACCTTCATCGAAGCCGGCACGCTGGGCACGCCCAACGCCCGCTTCTCCGAGGCCGGCGTCATGTGGCAGACCATCATCCACGGCCTGTTCATCGTCTCGGCGCTGGGCATCGCGCTGGTGGACAAGCTCTCCACCCCGGCCGGCCACGCCAAACACTAGAAAAAGAAGAGATTAGAGGCTCCCACGCCGCGCAAAAAAAGCCCCCACACGCAAATGTGGGGGCTTTTTTATGGGTAGGGCGCCGGGCTGGCCCGGAGCGCTGCCCGGCTCGGATCAGGCCGCGACCTTGATGTTCTTTGCGCTCGGCCCCTTCGGGCCGGTGCCGACGTCGAACGTGACGCGCTGGTTTTCCTGCAGCGACTTGTAGCCTTCGCTGCGGATCTCGGAGTAGTGAGCGAAAAGATCCTTGCTGCCGTCGTCGGGCATGATGAAGCCATAACCCTTTTCGGCGTTGAACCACTTAACGATGCCGGTTGCCATGGAGTGTCCTTGACCTATGAAAAGCGATTGCTCGCGGGGCGCCAGATCATCAAGGATGGGAGAGGAAGCAACCGCAGTACCACTGACGGCGACAAGAGAAACGCAGACCGCGTCGCTTGAAAATCTCGCTGAACCCAGTGTATTGGCGAACCTCGAAAATCGTCAAATATGCGTCCGTCCCATTGCACGCGGACTACGGAAAACGATGGCGCCCAGCCATGCCGGCGCCAAATTCTTTCAAGTTGCCAAGCACCGATACAGAAGGATACCCAATGCCCTGTCCGCCCTTCCTAGCCGGCGAACCCGCCGGTTTCCAGGAATTCCTGTTCGGCCTGGCTCGTCTGCCGGCCCAGCGCGGCGTTGCGGTGGGGGAAGCGCCCGAAGCGCTTGATGATGTCGCGATGCAGGACCGCCCAGCGCAGCGAGTCCGCGTCCAGAGGCTCCATCAGGGCGACGGCGCGGTTCTGCGCGGCCAGGTTCTCGGCATGCTCGAAAGGCAGATAGAAAAACTGGCGCAGCCGCGGATCCACGGCCAGGTCGTGCCCGGCCGCGATGGCGCGGTCGGCGAAGTACTGCGCCAGGGGATCGGTGGCGAACATGTGCGCCGTGTCCCGGTAGGCATTGCGGGGGAACTGGTCCAGCAGGATCATCAGCGCCAGCGCGCCGTCGGCATCGTCCAGCCAGCCGTCCAATCGGCGCGCCGCGGCCGCAAAATGCGCGCCTTCGAAGCGCTCGCGGAACATGGCGTCGAACCCGGCGTTCTTGGTGAACCACTGCTGCGGCCCCGCATCGAGCCAGAACGAGACGACGTCCTGCGGTTGCGTGGCGAGCGACGAAGGAAAAAGAGAGGTCATGGCGGCGCAATCCTGCTGAAGGTGGCCGGCGATGGCATAACGGCCTGCCGCCGGAATAGCCAGAGAATACCGCGTGAATAGGGATTACCCCATACCTCGGATCCGCCACGGCAAAAAAACAGAAATGCCCCCACGCCGCGCACGCTACGCGCGCTTGCTGCCCCCCGAGGGGGCGTTTTGTCTTGGGGCGGCCCGGCGACAAAAAATGCCCCCACGCTGCGCACGCTACGCGCGCTTGCTGCCCCCAAAGGGGGCGTTTTTGTCTTGGGGCGGCCCGGCGACAAAAAATGCCCCCACGCTGCGCACGCTACGCGCGCTTGCTGCCCCCCAAGGGGGCGTTTTTGTCTTGGGGCGGCCCGGCGACAAAAAATGCCCCCACGCTGCGCACGCTACGCGCGCTTGCTGCCCCCCCGAGGGGGCGTTTTGTCTTGGGGCGGCCCAGCAACAAAAAAAGCCCCGCGAGGGGGCTTTTTTCTCGAAAACTCAGGACCTTACAGGACCTGGATCTTCGTGGCTTGCGGGCCCTTGGGGCCATTGGCCGTCACAAAGCTGACGCGCTGGTTCTCTTCCAGGGACTTGAAGCCCGAACCCTGAATTTCGGAGAAGTGAGCGAACAGATCCTTACCACCCGCTTCCGGGGTGATGAAGCCATAGCCTTTTTCCGAGTTGAACCACTTAACGACGCCGGTTTCCATACTGTATTTCCTAGAGATAATGGGCAAATGCCCGGAGGTCACGAATCAATCAAGGAGGGGACAGTAGAACAATAACGCTGAGCCGGAAAAGGCACGGCACTGAACGAAAATCGCAACGCTTGTGATCGTGTGCCGACACTATCGTTAGGTTCCCCTCACAAGTCAACATAATCCTAAAAAATGCGTGCCAATAATGCAACAAAGAGAAACGGCGCACTGAATTCACACGATTTCATAGGCAATAAGAAGTCCTGCATAGGTGTTAACACCCACACATCATAAAAAAACAATCAAGGCTTATATAAATGCCGCCTGCCCGCGTACGATCCTTCATACGCCGTTTGGGCTAGCACTTTGGTTTGCCGCCAGGCTTACTCGTCGATAGGTAAACCCAGCAGGTCGAGCGCCGCGCCGAAAGCATCGGGACCCGAGCAAAGGAAAACCGCCACGTCGCCGGGATTCATATTTTCCAGGACCTGGTCGATTTGTTCTTGCGCATTATCAACATCGTCGACATTCGCGGCGTGTATATCCGCCCCGGCCTCGACCTTTGCGCGCGGCACGATGTCTGCGATCGCATTCAGATCGGTCACGCCCACGACCACGTAGACGCTTATGCTTTCGCCATCCAGCGTGGTGTGCAGTTCAACGCCGCCCGCCACGTCGGCAATCTGCCGACTTACTATTTCCATGTTCCATCTTCCTAGATTCGCGGGCAAGGCCCGCCTGGGCACGCACCGCGCAGGTGCACACGCACGCCCAGGCGCGACTATAACAGCCTTCGACTAATGCTTCCTGACATTCGGTCCGAGCGACTTGCGGGCCGCGCCCGAGGTCGCCGCGACGCTGCGCCTGCGCACGCCGGCGGCCTCGAGCACGCCGGCCAGCGGCTTCTGCGCGGCCAGGAAGGCATCTTTTTCGTCGTCCGCGAGCTTGCAGATGAACATCTGGGCCAGCAACTGGGTGCGCCTTGCCTTGCGGTTGCTGGCTTCGTGGGCCAGCCATTCGCCGATCCACGCCGCGGCCGCCTCGGCGCTGCCCTGCAGCTTGACGTGGCCCAGCAGGTCGAACACGGTCACGCCGTCGATGCGTTCGTCGGCGCCGCGCGAAAGAAAAAGCTTGGCGGCCTGGCCGGAGTAGCCGGGGACCAGCGCCAGGCAATCGCGTTCTGCGGGTTTCTTCATGGTGTCTGCATATGTCGGTTATCGAGAACCCTGGACTGTAACCCGGGCGCGCGGCCTGTCGCGTCGGCGCCATGGAACTCTGCTATCGTCGCCCTATCCTTTCCCTACATGGTGGACATCATGCAACGCGATTTCGATCTGGTCGTCACGATCCTGGGCGCCCTGCGCGACGCGCCGGGCCCCAACCTGAGCACGCACGACATCAAGAACGCAGCCCTGGCGCCGCATCCCGAGGAACAGGGCCTGCAATTGATCGCGCACCACCTGGACCTGCTGGAGGACGCCGGACTGGTCAAGCAGGTGAGCGAAACCGCCGCGAACGCGGGGGCGACGCGCTGGCGCATCACCTGGAAGGGCTATGACGCCCTGGAGCAGGACGAAGACGACGACGAAGACGAGGACTTCGACGCGGAAGAATGACGCGCCTGGCGGCTCAGCGGCGCCGCAGGATGCGCCGCGTGAGCAGCGACGCCGCGGTGCCGATCACCAGGCTGAACATGAAGGCGGCGATCGACAGCATCGCCGACAGGTCGCCGAAGCCGCCTCGGCGCGACAGCACGAACACCGCCACGAAGACCGCCGCCGCAAGCGCGGCGACGCCCGCGAGCGCATGCTTGACGGAGCGCAGGCGGCCGCAGAGCGAGCCGCCGGCCAGGGCCGCCGCCACCATCGCGGCCATGGACCAGAACAGGTATTCGTACTGCATGCGAACGATCTCCCCCGAAGGCATTGAGGCGCACGCATTATAGGCGCGGGCCATGGGCGGCGCCCGCCCGCGGCCGGCTCCGGCGGGAATCAGAAGCGGAAGCTGTAGCCGATGTTCGCGGTGACTTCCTGGCTGACGCTCGCGCCGCGGCCGTACTGTAGATCCACGAAGGCCCGATGGCGTCCCGACGCCACCGCCACGCCGCCGCCCAGTTGCCAGCGGTTTCCAGGCAGCGCTACGTCGTAGCTCGAATCGCCGAAACCCACCGTGTCGTCGTGCGAGAACTGCTTCAAGTACGACACCTTGGCGTAGGGTTGCAGCGTGCCGCCGCCGGCCAGGCCGAAGTCGCGCCCGGCGCGCAGGCCGGCCCGCCCCTCGATCGAGGTCTGGCTGCTGCGGCTGTAGATGCCCTGAAGCTGCGGCTCGATGAACCACCGGTCCGCCAGGCGCCAGTGATAGCCGAGTTCCACGCTGCCGCTGTAGGTCGTGTGCGACACGCCGTCGGAATAAGTGCCGCGGTCCAGGGGCAGGTCGAACCGCACGTCCTGGTCGATCCGGCCCACCTTGTTCACGACGTCGACATACAGGCCGTTGTCGTGGACGTACGACAGATAAATGCCCGCATAGCGGCTGTCGATCTTTCCGCGCGTGCCGTATTCCGCGTTTTGTTCGGACTGCGACAGCCCGACGAACGCCCCCAGGTAGACCTTGGCCGAGCTGGCGGTCCAGGCGTAATCCGCGCCGACCGAGATGGCGCTCGCGTCCTGGCCGAACCGGCTGGCGTTGGCCGTTTCGACCTTGTAATTGCTGCCCGTGCCGCGCACCCAGAGGCCGCCCTTGTCCGGCATGTTGCGCAATTCGCCCTGGCGCTGGCCCACCGTTCCGAGTTCGGTGTCCAGAAGCAGGATGGACGCGGTCTGCCCCAGCGCGACGGCGTTGGCGCCGCGCGCCTCGACTTCCTTGCGGTATTCCGCCTGGGCCGCTTTCAGCGCGGCGATTTGGGCGGCATTCGAGGCGGGCGGCGGCGCCGCCGCGGCGCCCTGCCAAGGGGCAAGGCACGCGGCCGCAAGCGCCAGGGCCGTGGCGCGCCGGGAAAAGGGCAATGCAGGCAAGGACGGAATGGGCCGTGCCATGCGGAAAGGCGGTTGGAAGGTCATACGGCGTCCTGCGAGGTTCACGATTTTCTACTTTCTATACAAAATACAATTCAAATTGTATAAGCAGAGCCGGAACCCGAGACCCAGATATGAGCCGTTTGTTGGCCGCTATTTCAACGCTAAGTACATGGAACCATGGATAAATTCCATGATATAGGCGCGCAGGCGCCGTTGCCGCCGCGCTCCAGCGCGGCGGTTTTGGCCTGATGGTGGGAAAAATCTTGCTACCTAACTTCGGCTATAAGAAACGTGATATTTCTTATTGAAACGGTCAGCCCAGGGCGATCGCGCTGATCTCCACCAGCGCCCCGTGGTGCAGTTCGCGCGTGGGCACGATCGCGCGCGCGGGGCGGTGCCCGCCGAAGCACTGCTCGTAGACCTGGTTGACTTCGTCCCAGAGCCCCACGTCGGGGATGTACACCGTCACGCTGGCGACGGCGGCGAGCGACGAGCCGGCCGCCTCCAGGATCTCCCTCAGGTTGCGCAGCGCCTCCCGCGCCTGGCCGGCCGCGCCGCTGGCGAGCGCGGGCCGCTCGCCGGGCGCCGCGGGCGGCAGGAACCCCAACTGCCCCGAGACGAATACGAAGCCGTTGGCGCGCACCGCCTGCGAATAATGGCCCGCCGGCGGCGTGGCCTTGTGCGTATGGATCATTTCCATGCCTGCATCCTCGTAAAGCGCGCCCTACCAGCCGCGGAATCGTTCCCAGCGGGCCACCACCCCGGGCGCCCCGGGGCGCACGACTTCATAGGCATCGTGCTGCGCGCAGGTGGCGCAGGCGTGGTTGGGCACGATCCGCAGCTTCGCGCCCAGCGGCAGGTCGGGCAGGACGGCGCCGCTGCCGGGACGCACTTTGATAATGCCCTGTTCCTGGTTGGTCTCGGCCAGCAACACGTCGGGATAGACCTTGCCGTCCGCGTCGCAGACCAGGCCATATAGCTGGTCCACCCGCTGTCTGGCGGTCCCCCGGTCGCGCGACATGGCCATCCATCCGGCGTCGACCAGTATCCATCCCTTGTCGGGCTGATGGCCGATCACGGTCGTCAATACGGTGGCCGCGATGTCGTCCACCGAGCATACGTCCAGCCCCGCCATGACCAGGTCGAAGAATACGTACACGCCGGCGCGGACTTCCGTCACGCCTTCCAGGCTGCGCGCGAAATGGGCCGTGGGCGTGGACCCCACGCTGACCACCGGGCACGGCAGGCCGGCCGCGCGGATGGCCTGGGCGCAGGTGACGGCGGCCAGGCGCTCCTGTTCGGCCATGTCGGCGATCGCCTCGACGCTGTCGCAGCCGTAGGATTCGCCGGCATGCGTCATGACCCCGCGCAGGCACGCGCCCTCCTGGTGCAGCGCGCGCGCAATGGCCAGCAATTGTCCGGTGTCGCCGGGCTGCACGCCCGCGCGGTGGCCGTCGCAATCGATTTCGATCAAGGCGGGGATGGCGTCGCCGGCCTCCCGGGCTCGCCGCGCCACCGCAATCGCCGCGTCGATGCTGTCGACCACCACCGTGAGGTCGACGCCGCGCCGGCGCAGCGCCAGAACGCGGTCCAGTTTGGAGGGCGACACGCCGACGGCGTACAGCAGGTCCGTGACGCCGGCCGCCGCGAACTGCTCGGCTTCCTGCAGGGTGGAAACGGCCGCGGGCCCCTGCGGCGTGGACATGAGGCGGCGGGCGATTTCGATGGATTTGGGCGTCTTCAGGTGGGGACGCAATTGCACGCCGTGCCCCGCCATCAAGGCGTTCAGGCGTTCGATGTTGCGCGTCATGCGGGTTTCGTCCAGCAGCAGGCAGGGCGTGTCCAGGGTGTCCACGGAGGACGGGGCGGCGGTCGCTTCGGTCATGGGGGCCTCGGTATGGCGTATCGCGAAAGGACGCCGGATTGCCCGGCGTCCGCATGGACGGAGTATGGCGCGGCGCCCGCCCCGCGTGTTTAATGGCTGCTTAATCATCGATTAAGGCAAGCCTGAATGATTACCACCGACGACCTGCGCTTCTTCCTGAGCCTGGCGGCCACCCGCTCGCTGGCGGAGGCGGCGCGCGCGCTCGACGTGACGCCGCCGGCCGTCACGCAGCGGCTGCATGCGCTGGAAAAGCGGCTGGGCGTGAGGCTGGTCAATCGGTCCGGGCGCGGCACGGCGCTGACCGACGAAGGCAGGCTGCTGGCGCTGCGGGCGGAGCAGATCTGCGGCGAACTGGGCGATCTCGCGGATGAACTGGCGGGCAGGCGCGGCGTGGTGGCGGGCCACCTGCGCGTCATCGCCCCGCTGGGGTTCGGCCAGCGCTACGTCGCGGGCCTGGTCGCGGAATTCCGCCAGCACAGCGAAAACGTCACGGCCAGCCTCCTGCTTTCCGACGGCCCGCCCCGGCTTGCCGCCGACGACTGGGACGTCATGGTGCATATCGGCGAACTGCGCGATTCGACGCTGGTCGCCTACCCGCTGGCGCCCAATCGCCGGGTCCTGTGCGCGTCGCCCGCCTACCTGGCGCGCCGCGGCGCCCCCGCCAAGCCGGAAGACCTGCGAGGGCACGACTGCATCGCCCTGCGCGAAAACGACGAAGACGTGACCTTGTGGCGGTTCAAGCAGGGCCGCGGCCCCGCCGTCGGCGTGCGCGTGTCCCCGGTGCTGTCGAGCAATGCCGGCGAAACCGCCGTGGAATGGGCGCTGGCCGGACACGGCATCATCGTGCGCTCGGAATGGGACGTGGCGGCGCACGTGGGCGCGCGCCGGCTGGTGCCCCTGCTGGCCGGCTGGAGCCTGCCGCAGGCGAACATCGTGGCCCTGGTCAAGTCGCGGCAGGAACTTCCCGCGCGGACCGCGGGGTTCCTGGCCCACCTGCGCGCGGCCTTCTCCACGCCTCCCTGGCGCGACAAGCCCTAGGGCCTGCCCGGCTCAGCAGTCCAGCATGGCCTCGGCTTCGATCTCGATCAGCCATTCCGGCAGCGACAGGCCGCTGACCACGATCCAGGACGACGGCGGCGGGTCTTTCCTGAAACGGTCGCGCAGCGCCTGGGCGATCACTTCCTGGTCTTCCCGCGCCGTCTCGCAAATATAGATGCGCAGCATGATCACCTGCGCCAGCGTGCCGCCCGCCGCGGCAAGCACGCGTTCGACGTTGTCCAGCGCCGCCGCGGTCTGCTCTTGCAGCCCGGGCCCCACCGTGCGCGCGCTGGCGTCGACGCCCACCTGCCCGGACAACAGCATGCGCCGCTGCCCCGTGACGATCACGGCCTGGCTGAAACCGTATTGCACGGAGTCGAACACGGTATCGGGGTTGATGACGGTCCTGGACATGGCCTGCTCCTGATGGTGCGCCGATCCGCCATTCTATCCGCGCGTCCCCTCAGGCGCCGACGCGCCCGGCGCCGCGGCGGCGCGCCGCCGGCAAGGCGGCCAGCAGCACGACCGCCCCCGCGCCCACGGCCGTCCAGAAGCCCGCGCGCACGCCATGATGGTCGACCACCCAGCCCGCCAGCGCCGCCCCCGCCGCGACGCCCGCGCCCAGCCCCGTGACCAGCCAGGTCAGTCCTTCCGTCAGGCGGTGTTCCGGCACATGGCTTTCCACCAGGGCCATCGCGATGATCATCGTCGGCGCGAACGACAGGCCGGCCAGCAATACCCCCAGGGACAGCCCCAGCAGATCGCTCACCAGCAGCAGGGGAACCGTCGTGAACGCCGTCACGGCGGCGGCGACGGCCAGTTGGCGCGCGAGCGGCGCCTGGAATTTCAGGACGCCGAACACCAGGCCCGCCACGCAGGAGCCCAGCGCATAGGCGGACAGCACGAGGCTGGCGCCGGCGGGCATGTTTTGTTGCCGGGCGAAGGCGACGCTCAGAACGTCGATGGTGCCGACGATCACGCCCATGGCCGCCATCATCGCCAGCAGGGACCGCATGAGGGTCATGCGCAGCACCGACGCCTCGCGTCCCTGCCGCCCGGCCCGCACCGCGGGCGCCGTGGCGCGCTGCAGCACGAAGGCCGTGACGCCGGCCGCCAGCAGCAGCGCCGCCGTCAGCGGACCCGCTTCAGGGAAAAACACGACGCTCAGGCCCACGGACAGCGGCGGCCCGACGATGAAGCTCAGTTCGTCGGCCACCGACTCCAGCGCATAGGCCGTGCGCAGCTCCGGCCTGTCGCGAAAAATCTCCGTCCACCGCGCGCGTATCATCGCGGGCATGCTGGGCAGGCTGCCCGCCAGCGCGGCGCAGACGAACAGCGCCCAGTCCGGCGCATGCCACCGCACGCAGGCGGCCAGGCCGGCCAGCGCCAGCACGCACAGGCCCGCCGCCACGGGCAGCACCCTGCCCTGGCCGTGCCGGTCGACCAGGCGCGAAATGCGGGGCGCGAGCAAGGCCGTGGCCAGCGCGAAGGTCGCCGCCACGGCGCCCGCCAGGGTGTAGGCGCCGCGCACGTCGGACAGCATCGTGATGATGCCGATGCCTATCATCGGCAAGGGCAGGCGCGCGATCGCCCCGGCCAGCACGAAACCGATGGCGCCAGGCGCCCTGAACAGCTCGCGATACGGATTGGACACCTGGAACCTTTGGATCGTGTGGACAACGGAATCGTATTCACATACATTACGTATGTCAATTTACATACGCCCCGTATGTCCCAGGAGGACGACATGCCCCGTTCCCGCGCCGAGATGATCGAAACCACTCGCGCAAAATTGCTGGCCGCCGCCCGGCGGGCCTTCCGGCAGGCGGGCTACGCGGCGACGTCCATGGACGACTTCACGGCCGCGGCCGGCCTGACGCGCGGCGCCTTGTATCACCACTTCGGCGGCAAGCAAGGCCTGCTGGCCGCGGTGGTCGAACAGATCGACGGCGAAATGGACCAGCGCCTGGATGCGGTTTCCGCGCGGGCGCCCGACGCCTGGACCGCCTTGCGCGAGCGGTGCCGCGCCTACCTCCAGATGGCGGCGGAACCGGAGATCCGGCGCATCGTGCTGCAGGACGCGCGGGCCGTGCTGGGCCCCGCTCCCGACGCCGACCAGCGGCGGTGCCTCGCGTCGCTGGGCGCGCTGCTGCGGCGGGTAATGGACGAGAACGCCATCGAAGGGGCGGCGCCTTCGGCGCTTGCCCGGCTGATCAGCGGCAGCCTGTCCGAAAGCGCCTTCTGGATCGCCGAGGACCCCGAGGACGGATCGCGGCTGGCGCAGGCGCTGCAGGCGCTGGACCTGCTGCTGCGCGGCCTGCGGCGGCAATGAAGTTTCCGCCGCGCCGCGCCGGAATCCGCCAAAGGGGGTATGGAAGCGCGGGGGGGCATTTGCTACGCTGGCCTTACCTGGAGAGGGTCCGGCCATGAACAACAGAATCCGCGTGCTGTGCGTCCAGCCATCGTCGTTGTCGGCGCGTTTCGCGTTCCTGGCGATCGCCCTGCGGTGGACGCTGGGCGCGACGCCCCGCCCCGCCCGGCTCCTGATCGGACCCCACGATCTCGAACCGATGGGTTCCGAGGCCGAGTTCTGGCGCTTCGCCCTGCGGCACCTCGTTTCCAGCCGGTCCATCCTGGTCACCCGCGGCGATCACTGGGACGTGACGGCGTCGGTGGACGGCGACGAGGTCCGCGCCTTCGGGCGCAAGTTCGCGCTGCGGCACTGCCTCTTCTGAAACAGCGGGTTCCGATCCGCCCTATGCGCCGAACGGACGCTTGCGGTGGTACATCGCCATTTCCTCGGCGGTCCAGCGCTGCCGCGCCTCTTCCTGGCAACAGGTACGGAAAACCAGCGCGCCCACGTCCAGGAACCGCCTGATGTCCGCGTCCGACAACTTGGCCTGCACGTCCATCAGGCAATCCGCATAGGCGGAAAGAATGCCATCCCAGCGGTCGAATCTGCCCGGCGCGACGGGCTGCGTGATCATGCGCGCCATCATTTCACTATGGTCCATGCTCTGTCCCTCTCGGACGCCCCGCCGTTGCCGCGAGCGACGGCGTTCAGGCCGCGCGATCCAGCAGCAAGCGCCGTGCCCGCCGGATCGCCCCGGTGCCGCGCAAGCCGCTCTTCAACGCGAGGAGCCCTGGCGCGGCGCGGAAGGAGCATCCTGCGCGCGGCCGCGCAGCAGCGCGTCGGGATAGGCCTGCAGATAATCCGACAGTTCCCGCAGCGACCTGGCCGCGCGCGCCAGCTCCTGCAAGGCCGCGTCCGCGCTCGCCGGCAGATCGGCGTCGGGGCTGAGCACGCCCCCGACCGCGGCCAGCGATCGGCTGGCCTGCCGCAGCATGGCCTGCGCCTCCGGCGCCAGGCGGGTGTCCAGGCGCTTCACGAGGCTGGCCGTGCCGCGCAGCAGATTGTTCAGTTCCGCGCCCAGCGCGTCGAACGGCACCCGGTCCAGCTTCACCAGGATGCTGTTGACCTGCTGTTGCAACTGGTCCAGGTTGTTCGGGACCGTCGGAATCAACGGCGTGTCCTCCATCTTGAACGACACCGGCTTGGCATCCGGGAACATCGCCATGGCGACGTACAACTGGCCGGTCAGCAGATTGCCGATGCGCAGTTGCGCCCGCATGCCCTGTTCGATCATCGAGGTCAGCAATTTTCCGCTGGGATGCTCCAGCGAAGACCCGGAATATTCCTTGATCTCGCCCATGGTCTTGGCGCCCAGGCGCTCGAGATAGAGCGTGGCTCCCACCACCGCATAGAAGCGGTTGGTCGTCCGGTCCAGCTCCAGGCCGATGGAATCCACCTGCCCGATGGCGGCGCCGTAGCTGTCGATGGGGGCCCCGACCACCAGGCCGCGGACCGATTGGTCGAAGCGCATGCGGATGCGCAGCGGCACGCCGTCCGGTTGCGCCCGCGCGGCGCCCTCGGACGGGAAGATGACGAATTCCGCGTCGGCCTTGGCCGCCACGCGTTCGCGCTGTTCGATCGTATCGAAGGCGACGCCCCCCACGATCACCGACAGCAGGGACTGCGAACGCATCTGCAGGCCGCGCGCGTCGACGCTGAAATCCACGCCGCTGGCGTTCCAGAATCGCGTGGCGCGGTTGACGTAGGCGTCATTGGGCGCGTCGATGAACACCTGCACGTCGACGCCCTCGCCGGTGCCGTCCAGGCGATAGCCCACCACCTGCCCCACCGGGATGCGCCGGTAGTACACGGGTGACCCGACATCCAGCGAGCCCAGGTCGCGGGCCTTGAGCGTAAAGCGCTTGCCCGCCCGGTCCTGCGTCACCTCGGGCGGGATTTCCAGGCCCACGAAGGCGGACTTGGACGCGAGGCGCGCGTCTTGCCTGCCGCCGAGGGCGGCCGGATCCATGCCGATGTAGGCCCCGGACAGCAAGGTGCCCAGGCCGGACACGCCGCTCAGGGTAAGGCGGGGCCGCACCACCCAGAACTGGGTGCCTTCCTGCAGCAGGCCGCTCGCGTCCTTGTCGAGCCGCACCGTCACGATGACGCCGGAGCGGTCGGGATTGAGGGCCACGCGCTCGACGAGGCCGACGTTGACCTCCTTGTAGCGCACTTGGGTCTTGCCGGCCTCCAGCCCTTCGGCGGTCTGGAAACTGATGGTGGCCGTGGGGCCCGCGTCCATCCAGACGCGCACCACCAGGAACAACCCGCCCAAGACCGCAATGACGGGCACCAGCCAAATCCACGACAGGCGGCGCCCCTTGCGCCTTGCGGCAGGCGCATGGGCGGAGGCAGGGCCAGGCTCAGGCATAGAGGACGTCCTCTGTTGTAGCCATCCAGACACGAGGGCAGGATCCTGCCCAAGAATCGCGCCCCGCCGTCCGGCGCGCAAGTAAGGGAATTCCCGATACGGCCGCGCGGCGCGCCCGGCAAGGCCAGGCATTCACAGGTAGGATAGGCGTCCCAGAAAACAGGAAGTATCCGTGACTATCGAAATCCGCCCCGCCGCCCCTTCGGATGCGGCCCAGATCCATGCCTTCATTACCGAGCTTGCCGTGTACGAGCGCGCCGCCCACGAGGTGATCGCCAGCGCCGACGACGTCCGGCGCACCCTGTTCGCCGAGGGCGCGCCGGCCAGGGCGCTGATGTGCCTGCTGGACGGCAAGGCCATCGGCTACGCCGTCTATTTCTACAGCTATTCGACCTGGCTGGGCAAGAACGGCATCTACCTGGAAGACCTGTACATCACGCCGGAGCACCGCGGCATCGGCGCCGGCCGCGACCTGCTGCGCCATCTGGCGCAAGACGCGGTGGCCAAGGGTTGCGGACGGCTGGAATGGAGCGTGCTGGACTGGAACACGCCCGCCATCGACTTCTACCGGTCGATCGGGGCGTTGCCGCAGGATGAATGGGTGCGCTACCGCCTCGCCGGAGACGCGTTGCAGAACTTCGCGCAAGGCCGGCGCTGACGGCCGGCGCCGGATCAGAACTCCGGCAGGTCGAACAGTGTATGCAAGGTGGAACTGGGGACGGGCACTGACGCGAGATGCTCGCGCCCGTCGTCGTCGACCAGCACGCGCACCGGACGCGACGCCACGCTCATGCCGTCCAGGCTGATGGCGGTCTCGACCTCCGCCCCGCCCTTGATGAGCTCGATGACCTCGGACGCCGCCGCCGTCACCGGCTCGGTGACCCACCCCGGCACTCCGCGTTCGGCCTGGCCCCAGCGCACATAGGCCACGTGCCCGCTGACGGGCTCTTTTCGAACGGCGACGATCACGTACAAAGACATCCAGGCCTCCCTAATGTTTGCCTGGATCGTATAACAACTCGACGCAGCCGTTATGACCGCCGGGGTCAGGGTTCGATGTCGATCGGAGCAAAGGATTTCACCAAGTCGTCCAGCCGCTTGAGCTGGGTCAGGAAGGGCTCCAGCTTGTCCAGCGGCAAGGCGCTGGGGCCGTCGCATTTCGCGTTCCTGGGATCGGGATGGGCCTCCAGGAACAAGCCCGCCAGCCCCACCGCCATGCCGGCGCGCGCCAGTTCGGCCACCTGCTCGCGGCGGCCGCCGGACGCGGCATCCAGCGCCGAACGCTGCTGCAGGGCGTGCGTCACGTCGAAAATCAGCGGACGGCCGCCGGACACCTTCTTCATCACGCCGAACCCCAGCATGTCCACGACCAGGTTGTCGTAGCCGAAGCAGGTGCCGCGGTCGCACAGGATGAGCTTGTCGTTGCCGGCCTCGGTGAACTTCTCGACGATGTTCAGCACCTGGCCCGGGCTGAGGAACTGCGGCTTCTTGATGTTGATCACGCGCTGCGTCTTGGCCAGCGCGACCACCAGGTCCGTCTGACGCGCCAGAAAGGCGGGCAACTGCAGGATGTCGGCGACCTCGGCCACCGGAGCGGCCTGCCAGGGCTCGTGCACGTCGGTGATGACCGGCACGCCGAAGGTGCTCTTGACCGCTTCGAAGATCCTCATCCCCTCTTCCAGCCCCGGGCCGCGGTAGGAATGGATGGAGGAACGGTTGGCCTTGTCGAAGGATGCCTTGAAAACGTAGGGGATGCCCAGCTTGCGCGTCACGCGCTGGTATTCCTCGCAGGCGCGCAGGGCCAGGTCCCGGGATTCCAGCACGTTGATGCCGCCGAACAGCACGAAGGGACGATCGTTCGCGCAGTTGATCGAGGGGGAAATAACGACTTCTGGGGCGGTCATGGCGGGTGAATCCTGTAGAAATGAAGCAGGTGACAGTGCGTAATGTACAACCTGCCCGCCCGCGCATCGCTCTCCGCGCCGTCCCTCCCGGGCTCAGCGGCTTGAAAGCATGCGGCGCAGCACCCCGTCGCGCAGGAGGTAATGGTGGAAAAGCCCCGCCAGCGCATGCAGGAGGGCCAGGATCACGATCGTCCACGCCACGGTGTTGTGCAGCCCGCCGATGAAATGGCGTCGCTCGCGGTCGATGGCGATCAGGGTGGGCACGTCGAAAAGGCCGAAGAAGGCGAAGGGCTCGCCCTGCGCCCAGCGGAACAGGAAGCCCAGCACGATCTGCGCCGCCATCAGCGCGTACAGCAGCCCGTGCGCGCCCGTGCTGGCGATGCGGAACCAGCCGGTGGTGGCCGGCGGCAGGCGCCTGCCCGCGCTCAGGCGCCAGGCCGCGCGCAGCACGAACACGGCGGCGAACAGCAGCCCGAACGAAATGTGCAGCGATTGCAGCAGGCGCCGCGTGGGCGTGCCGCGCGGCAGGAACCCCCAGGCCTCCGCCAGCGCGAACAGGCCGACCACCAGGAGGGCCGTCAGCCAGTGGAAAACGATGGTGGCCCGGTCATAGTGCGCAAGAGCGGCCGGCGCGGCGGCGGAGGAAGAAGTGGTCACAGGCTGTGCTCGAAATCCGGAGTACGGCCTGCAAGCGTATTGAGATCGGACTTACGGCGTCCTGATTGCCCGGGAATCAGGCATTGCCGGTATCGGACGTCCAGCTCGCCGAAAACGTCTGCGGCAGCAGGCTCAGGCTGCCCACCAGCTTTTCCACCCGCTCGTCTTCCTGGCGCATGGAATAGACCACTGCGGTCACCTCCGAGCGGCCGCCGTCGCGCTGCTGGCTTTCCACGCCGCGCAGGCGCAGGCTGTGCTTGCCCAGGGCGTTCAGCAGTTCCGCCCGCATCAGGGCTTCGTCGGCCGACGCGCAGGTCAGGGCGATGTTGTAGTAGCGCTCTTCCGTTTCCGCGTCGGGCACGTAGCGGTCCATCAGCCTGGCGCCGCTGCGCAACAGCACGTTGGTCACCAGGATCAGCGAGGTCACCGCGCCGGATTCGGCCAGGAATCCGTAGCCGGCCAGCACGCCCACGGCGCCGGTGGCCCAGATGGTGGCCGCGGCGCTCAGGCCCCGGATGGTCAGGCCGTCCCGCATGATCAGGCCGGCTCCCAGAAAGCCGATGCCCGTCACGACCTGGCTGCCCAGGCGCATGTCGCTGCTGGCGCCCAGCAACGCGGGCAAGGCGGTGTAGGCGGCCGCGCCCAGGGCGACCAGGGCGTGCGTGACGACGCCCGCGTAGTTCTGCCGCCACTGGCGCTCGAGGCCGACGGCGGCGCCGAGCAGCATGGCGAGCGTGAGGTGGATGGCGATGGAGAATTGGCTCATGGGACGCTGCGTGTTTCTTGTTCTTCCCGGAGGGGCCCGGAGAGCCGCCGCCCGCGCGGTCGGCTCGGCCCTATTATCGCCCGCTCCCCGGAAACGCCCCGTTTTCGCCCGCCTTGCGCCCCCGCGCCCCCGCCCTAGGCGTTTTCCTTCGCGGGATCGCTCACCAGCCGGTAGGCGATGGCGCCGATGATGGCGCCGGCGATGGGCGCCACCCAGAACAGCCACAGTTGCTCCAGCGCCCAGCCGCCCACGAACAGCGCGGGCCCGGTGGAACGGGCCGGGTTGACCGACGTGTTCGTGACCGGGATGCTGATCAAATGGATGAGGGTGAGCGCCAGTCCGATCGGGATCCCCGCGAAACCGGCGGGCGCGCGCTTGCTGGTGGCGCCCAGGATCACGAACAGGAACCCCGCGGTCAGCACGATTTCCGCCACCAGCGCGGACGCCATCGAATACTTGCCGGGCGAATACGCGCCATAGCCGTTGGCCGCGAAATGGCTGCCCTTGAGGTCGAACCCCAGCTTGCCGCTCGCGATGCACGCCAGGACCGCCGCCGCCGCGATCGCGCCCAGGACCTGGACGATGACGTAGGGCACGATTTCCCTGGCCGGAAAACGGCCGCCCGCCACCAGGCCCACCGTGACCGCCGGGTTGAAATGCCCCCCGGAAATATGGCCCACCGCGAACACCATCGTCAGCACCGTCAGGCCGAAAGCCAGCGCCACGCCGGCGAAGCCGATGCCCAGTTCCGGAAAACCGGCCGCCAGCACCGCGGAGCCGCAGCCGCCCAATACCAGCCAGAACGTGCCGAAGAACTCCGCGCCGCAGCGTTTCGATAGCGAATACATTTCAACCCCCGAAAAACGAAAATCCAACGGTATCGCGAGGCGGGGACGGCGACGTTAAAGCAATGCAAATCTTGACATTCCTTGTGCGCGGCCAGGCGCGGGCATCCCTGCCCCAAGCAAGGTAACGTCGCCGGGAGCGTTCGGGGATCGGCCGTAAGGACGAGAGCAGGCGGGCCTTCGCGGCCCGCGAGGCCCGTCGGCTTGCAATATATATTTAAACGGGCACACTACGGCCATTCGAAAGTACGGGGCCCCGCCACGCGGGGCCTCATCCGGCCGGCCGCGCGCAGTCTTGCGGCCGCGTCCGCGTAGGAGTGCGCGCGGTGTCTGATGTCCAGGACATGAATCCTCTTCATCGCAACAAGCGGGTGCCGTCGACGCCTGACGCGGCACGGCTCGATGCCGCCTTGCCGCTCCTCTTCTTCCCGCACATCCCAAGCGCGATTGCGTCCGCCGCCATGCGGTAGCGACTAGCCGCGGCCATTCCCTGCGGAATCGGCCGCCCGGCTTCCCTCCCCCCTTCTTTCTCCGTTTCCCGTCTTTCGCGGCCGTTCGCGCCGCGAGGACTGTCTTCGTGCAAACCCGTCAAGAGGCCAACACACCCCATCGACCGACTCAAGGAGCGTCACATGCGGCTAATCACCGATCAGGAACTCAACACCATGTCCACCGAAAGCAAGCGCCGCCGGCACCAGGAACTGGACCGCAAGCTTGCCGTCGCCAGCCAGCGCGGCTGGTCGTGCGCGCACCGGATCGAAGCGAGCCGCGCGAAGGTCCATGCCGCCATCCAGCAGGATGTCGAGCAAGGCCGCGATACCGAGGCCAGGACGGACAAACGGCGCGTGCGCGGCGCAGCCCGCGCGTCGAGCTAAGCGGGCCGGCCCGTATGGGCGGAAGGCGGCGGGCAGCACGCCGCGTCCCCCTCCGGGCCGCTGCTGGACCAGCGCTCGGCGTCGCGGATCAGGTATTGCAGGAACTGCGCGTAGGCCTGCTCCAGCGCCAGCGTCCAGGCGCCGTTGTCGTGCCTGGCGCAGGAAGCGCGCACGGCGCAGTTCAGCGTTTCGGCCAGCAGGCCGATCGTCGCGCCGGACATCCGGAAACAGATCGGGGCCTGACAGGAATGCCGGTGGGCGTGACGCAGCGCGCTGTCGCGCGCTTCCGCCGTGGCGTGGGTATTGGCCACGTCCCGCAGCAGCGCATTCAGCATTTCGCACCAGTCGGCCAGCAGTTCATGCACGGCTCACCTCGCAAGGAACGCGGAGGGGAAGGCCAGGCCGGCGACGGCAGTCTTCCCGTACTCGCGGCGAGGGGTCCGAAGATCGATGACATCCAGAAATGCAGCGTGCTTGAGCGCCATGGAAGGCCCTCCTTAGAGTGCTGTTTTATGGGCAAGCATCCACCGAAGAGCGCGAAGATATCCCAAAACTTGCGATCTTCGCACTGGCGTATACCCCTAAGCCGCGGACCGCGGGCGGGCTGGGCGCGCGCCGGCCGCGGACCGGGCGAGGCCGATCCGGGGGTCAGATCTGGAGGGTCAAGCTGGGAATTGGCGCGGGAGGGGCCTGGCGGGAAGGATCGGCGCGAGTGGTTCGAGGACCGCGAAGCCATGCCCCGCCAGTGCCCAAACCACTCGCCTTTCCCGATAAACCGTTGATTCCAAAGAAAATGCTTGCGCACAATCCTGGAGCAGAAGGCCGGTGGCAAAAGCCCGATCCACCGGAAAACAACCAACGGCTTTAATGAGTTGGTGCGAAGGAGGGGACTCGAACCCCTACACCTGTTACGGCGTCAGGACCTAAACCTGGTGCGTCTACCAATTTCGCCACCTTCGCAAAGCCAAGCCCGCTATTGTAGCTTGCTTGTTAAAATCTTGCGTCATGAATCCGCGCCTCGATGCCCTACACCCCTATCCGTTCGAAAAACTGCGGGCTTTGCTGGCTTCGGCCGCCCAGCAGCCGGACGGCCTGACGCCCATCAATCTGTCGATCGGCGAGCCCAAGCACGCCGCACCGGAGCGCATCGGGCAGGCCATCCGCGACAATCTCGCCGGCCTGTCCGTCTACCCGTCCACCAAGGGCGACCCGGCCCTGCGCCGGGCGATTTCGGAGTGGCTGGCGCGCCGCTACAGCATTCCCGCGCCGGACCCGGAAACGCAGGTGCTGCCGGTGTTGGGCTCGCGCGAGGCGCTGTTCGCGTTCACGCAGACGGTGATCGACCCATCGGCGGGCTCGGTGGCGATCTGCCCCAATCCGTTTTATCAGATCTACGAAGGCGCCGCGCTGCTGGCCGGCGCCACGCCCTACTTCGTGAATGCCGACCCGCTGCGCAATTTCGGCAGCGACTGGAACCAGGTTCCCGCGGAAGTCTGGAAACAGGCGCGCATGGTTTTCGTGTGCTCGCCCGGCAATCCGGCGGGCAACGTCATGTCGCTGGACGAATGGAAGGCGCTCTTCGAACTCTCCGACCGCCACGGCTTCGCGATCGTTTCCGACGAGTGCTATTCCGAGATCTACCTGGACGAAGGCAATCCCCCGCTGGGCGGCCTGCAGGCGGCGCGCCGCCTGGGCCGCAACGACTACCGCAACCTGGTTGCGTTCTCCAGCCTGTCCAAGCGTTCCAACGTGCCGGGCCTGCGTTCCGGCTTCGTCGCGGGCGACGCGGCCCTGATCGGCCGCTTCCTGCTGTATCGCACGTATCATGGGAGCGCGATGAGCCCGCTCGTGTCCGCGGCGAGCGTCGCCGCCTGGACCGACGAAGCGCACGTGAAGGACAACCGCCGGCTGTACCGCGAAAAGTTCGACGCAGTCGTGCCCATCCTGCAGAACGTGCTCGACGTGTCCCGCCCGCAAGCCTCGTTCTACCTGTGGGCGGCCACGCCCGGGTCGGACACGGCCTTCGCGCGCGACCTTTACGGCCGGACTGGTGTTACCGTGCTGCCGGGCAGTTTCCTGGCGCGGGAAGCGCATGGCGTGAATCCCGGCCAGGGCCGCATCCGCATTGCCTTGGTGGCGCCTTTGGCTGACTGCGTGCAGGCAGCCGAACGCATCGCCCATTTTGTACATACTTCTGTTTGATCAACCCTTAAAAGCTGAGCCGCTATGACTCTCGACCTGCAGACCACCATCGAAAAAGCCTGGGACGACCGGGCCAACCTGTCGCCCGCCGACGCCAGCGCCGAAGTGCGCGAAGCGGTGGAGCGCACCATCGACGGCCTGGATCTGGGCCGCTTGCGCGTCGCCGAAAAAATCAACGACGACTGGGTCGTGCACCAGTGGATCAAGAAGGCCGTGCTGCTGTCGTTCCGCCTGAGCGACAACGCCATCATGGGCCAGGCCCCGCTGCAGTTCTACGACAAGGTGCCGCTCAAGTTCTCGGAATACGGCGACAACGCCTTCAAGCAGGGCGGCTACCGCGTGGTGCCGCCGGCCGTGGCCCGCCGCGGCGCCTTCATCGCCCGCAACGTGGTGCTGATGCCCTCCTACGTGAACATCGGCGCCTACGTGGACGAAGGCACCATGGTCGACACCTGGGCCACCGTCGGCTCGTGCGCGCAGATCGGCAAGAACGTGCACCTGTCGGGCGGCGTGGGCATCGGCGGCGTGCTGGAGCCGCTGCAGGCCAACCCCACCATCATCGAAGACAACTGCTTCATCGGCGCCCGCTCGGAAGTCGTGGAAGGCGTGGTCGTGGAAGAGAACTCGGTGCTGGCCATGGGCGTGTTCCTGTCGCAAAGCACCAAGATCTATGACCGCGCCACGGGCAAGATCACCTACGGCCGCGTGCCTTCGGGCTCGGTCGTGGTCCCCGGCTCGCTGCCGTCGGCCGACGGCACGCACAGCCTGGCCTGCGCCGTCATCGTCAAGCGGGTCGACGCGCAGACCCGCGCCAAGACCAGCATCAACGATCTGCTGAGGGCCTGATGAGCACATCCGCGTCCGCGCCGGCCTCCGGCGTGCTGGATCTGGTCAAGGACCTGATCGCCCGCCCGTCGGTGACGCCCGCCGATGAAGACTGCCAGGCCACGCTCGCCGCGCGCCTGGAACGCATCGGCTTCAAGTGCGAAACCATCGCCCAGGGCGGCGTGACCAACCTGTGGGCGCGGCGCGGAACCGCCGCGCCGCTGGCCGTGTTCGCCGGCCACACGGACGTGGTGCCTCCGGGCCCGCGCGAAAAGTGGGAAAGCGACCCGTTCGTGCCCACCGAACGCGACGGCTACCTGTACGGCCGCGGCGCGGCCGACATGAAGAGTTCGATCGCCGCCTTCGTGGTGGCGGCCGAGGAATTCGTGGCGGCCCGCCCGCAGCACGGCGGTTCGATCGCGCTCTTGATCACGTCCGACGAAGAAGGCCCGTCGATCGACGGCACCGCCATCGTCTGCGACGCGCTCAAGGCGCGCGGCGAACAACTGGACTACTGCATCGTCGGCGAGCCCACCTCGGGCGACGTGCTGGGCGACATCTGCAAGAACGGCCGCCGCGGCTCGCTGTCGGGCAAGCTCACGGTCAAGGGCGTGCAGGGCCACGTGGCCTACCCCCACCTGGCGCGCAATCCCGTCCACCAGTTGGCGCCGGCCCTGGCCGAGATCGTCGGCATCGAATGGGACCGGGGCAACGAGTACTTCCCGCCCACGACGTTCCAGGTGTCGAACCTGAACTCGGGCACGGGCGCCACCAACGTGGTGCCGGGCGAGGCGGTGGCGCTGTTCAACTTCCGCTTCTCCACCGCCAGCACGCCGGAAGACCTGAAGGCGCGCGTGCATGAAGTGCTGGACCGCCATGGCCTGGAATACGAACTGGACTGGGAACTGGGCGGCGAACCCTTCCTGACGCCGCGCGGCTCGCTCAGCGAAGCGCTGTCGTCGGCCATCAAGGACGAAACCGGCGTGACGACCGAACTGTCGACCACCGGCGGCACGTCCGACGGCCGCTTCATCGCCAAGATCTGTCCGCAGGTGATCGAGTTCGGCCCGTGCAACGCCACGATCCACAAGGTCAACGAGCGTATCGAGATTTCCTCGCTCGAACCGCTGAAGAACATCTATCGGCGCACGCTGGAAAACCTCCTGCCCGCCAAGCCGTAACCCCGTCCCGCGCTTGCCGCGCGGGCGCCCCGCCCCTCGTGAAATGCTGTTTCCCGAGGGGCGGCCTCATCAAGAAAACCAGCCATGCATCCATCCCCCCGCCTAGAACTGCTGACCCTGCGCGACCTGATCCGCTACGGCGTCTCGCGCCTGAACGCCGCCCAGGTGGCGCTGGGCCACGGCAGCGACAACGCCTGGGACGAGGCCGTGTATCTCGTGCTGCATGCCCTGCACCTGCCGCTGGACACGCTGGATCCGTTCCTCGATGCGCGCGTGCTCGGCGAAGAGCGCGACCGCGTGCTGGACCTGATCGACCGCCGCGTCACCGAACGCGTGCCGGCCGCCTACCTCACCAACGAGGCCTGGCTGCGCGGCCACCGCTTCTACGTGGACGAACGCGTCATCGTGCCGCGCTCGCCCATCGCCGAACTGCTGGACGAAGGCCTGTCGCCGTGGGTGCAGGATCCGCTGGCCGTCGAGAACGTGCTGGACATGTGCACCGGCTCGGGCTGCCTGGCGATCCTGTCGGCGCTGGCGTTCCCCTACGCCCACGTGGACGCGGTGGACGTGTCTCCCGACGCGCTGGACGTGGCGCGCCGCAATGTCGACGACTACGGGCTGGCCGACCGGCTGGATCTGCATGCAAGCAATCTGTTCGACAGCCTGCCCGCGCGCCAGTACGACGTCATCGTCTGCAATCCGCCCTACGTGAACAGCGGCTCCATGAGCGCCCTGCCCCAGGAATACCGCCACGAACCGGAGCTGGCGCTGGCCGGCGGCGGCGACGGCATGGACCTGGTGCGCCGCATCCTCGAAGCCGCCCCGCGCTTCCTGTCGCAAGAGGGCGTGCTGGTGCTGGAGATCGGCCACGAGCGCGACTTCTTCGAAGCCGCCTTCCCGCAGTTGTCTCCGGTATGGCTGGACACGGAAGCGGCCTCCGACCAGCTACTGCTGCTTACCCGCGAGCAATTGACCCTGTGATACGCGCTACTGGATTGACCCTGCGCCGCGGCACGAAAGTGCTGTTGGACGGCGCCGAATTCGTCGTGCACCCGGGCGAGCGCGTGGGCATCGTCGGCAAGAACGGCGCCGGCAAGTCCACGCTGTTCGCGCTGCTGACGGGCGACCTGGACGTGGACGCCGGCACGCTGTCCATGCCCGCCGGCTGGCGCATCGCCAGCGTGAAGCAGGAACTCGAGGCGGACGAACGTCCCGCCCGCGAGTTCGTCATCGACGGCGACGTCCACCTGCGCGAACTGCAGGCGCGCCGCGCGGCGCTGGCCGACGAGCAAGGCACGCAGATCGCGGAAGTGGAAGCGGCGCTGGTGGAAGCCGGCGCCTGGAGCGCGGCCTCGCGCGCCGAGCAGTTGCTGGCCGGCCTGGGCTTCAAGCCCGCCGAATGGATGCAGCCGGTGGAGAGCTTTTCCGGCGGCTGGCGCATGCGCCTGGCGCTGGCCCGCGCGCTGATGGCGCCGTCCGAACTGCTGCTGCTGGACGAGCCCACCAACCACCTGGACCTGGACGCCATGCTGTGGCTGGAGAAATGGCTGGGCGCCTATCCGGGCACCGTCATGCTGATCTCCCACGACACCGAGTTCCTGGACGCGGTCGCCAAGTCCATCCTGCATTTCGACCACGCCAAGCTGGTGCGCTATCGCGGCGGCTATGGCGACTTCCTGACGCAGCGCGCCGAACGCCTGCGCCAGGGCAACATCGCCTACGAACGCCAGACGCGCGAAGCCGCGAGGCTGCAAGGCTTCATCGACCGCTTCAAGGCCAAGGCGTCCAAGGCCAAGCAGGCGCAGAGCCGCGTCAAGGCGCTGGCGCGCATGCAGGTGCTGGCGCCCTTGCAGGCCGAAGCGGGCATCGACATCCGCATTCCCTCGCCGGAGCAGGTGCCCGACCCGCTCTTGACGCTGGAACACCTGTCGGCGGGCTACACGGACGAGGCCGGCCGCGCCGTGCCCATCCTGCGCGACGTGACGCTGATGGTGCGGGCGGGCAGCCGCGTGGGCGTGCTGGGCGCCAACGGCGCCGGCAAGAGCACGCTGATCAAGACGCTGGCCGAAGAGCTGCCCGTGCAGGCCGGCGAACGCCGCGCGTCGCGCGGCCTGGCGATCGGCTATTTCCACCAGCACCAGCTCGACATGCTGGACGTGGACAGCACGCCGATCGCCCACCTGGCGCGCCTGGCTCCCGAAGCCCGCGAACAGGAACTGCGCAACTACCTGGGCGGCTTCGGTTTTTCGGGCGACACGGTGACGAGCAAGGTCGGCCCCATGTCCGGCGGCGAAAAGGCGCGCCTGGCGCTGTCGCTCATCGTCTGGCAGAAGCCCAACCTGCTGCTGCTGGACGAGCCCAGCAACCACCTGGACGTGGAAACGCGCGAGGCCCTGGCCACCGCGCTGGCGGACTTCGGCGGCAGCATGCTGCTGGTGTCGCACGACCGCCACCTGCTGCGCACCACCGTGGACAGCTTCTGGATCGTGGCGGACGGCGCGGTGCGCGAGTTCGACGGCGACCTGGAAGACTACCGGGACTGGCTGGCCGCCCGCAACGCGGGCGAACGCGCCGAGGCGGCGCGCGAAAGTGCGGCCAGCGGCGAACCGGTGATCGACCGCAAGGCGCAGCGCCGCGCCGAGGCCGAACAGCGCCAGCGCCTGTCCGCCCTGCGCAAGCCGCTGGAAGCCAGGCTCGCCAAGGTCGATGCCGAAATGGAAAAACTGCGCGCCAAGCTGCATGCGCTGGACGCCGTCATCGCCGACCCGGATCTGTATTCGGACGCGCGCCGCGCCGAACGGCAGAAGGTCATGGCCGAACATGGCGAACACGGCAAGCGCATGGACGAGCTGGAAGAACAGTGGCTGGAACTCCAGGGTTCCCTGGAAGAAATCGACCAGAGCGAAGCCTGATGCCCGGAGGCGGCCGCAGCGGCGGCCGCCTCCGTCCCTCGTCTGGATTCGCTAATCTAGTAATAATAATTATTATCATTTATACTTTCCGGCGAATTTGACTCCATCTGGCGCGGGGCGCCAGCGATATGTCTTCGCTTACGGATGTATTCCTCCGCCACTACCGAGAGGTACTGGGCTTCCTCTCGATGCGCACCGGCTCGCGTGACGAGGCCCAGGACTGCGCGCAGGACACCTGGATCAAGCTGGCGGAATTCAAGGACCGGACGCGTCCGGACAATGACCGCGCGTACGTGTTCCGCGTCGCCGCCAATATCGCTGCCGACTGGCACCGCCGCCGCAGCCGCGAACTGAGCGCCACCGCCGACTACGCCGCCGCGCTGCCGGCGGCGCACGAGGCCGACACGCTGGACGTGGCCGCCGCCAACCAGACCTTGCGGCGGCTGGAAGCCGTCCTCCTCGCCCAGCCCCGGCGCAGCCTGGACGTATTCGTCCTGCATCGCCACGAAGGCCTGACCTACCGCGCCATCGCCGAACGCTACGCGATCTCCGTCAGCGCGGTGGAAAAGCACATGATGCGCATCCTGCTCGCCTGCGACCAGGCGCTGACGCCTTGAGCGCGGCGCATACCGGCCGGCGGCCGCAGACCGCCAAGGAAGCGGCATCGCGCTGGGTGATACGCCGCAGCGGCGAGACGCTGGATGCGCAGGCGCAGGCGGAATTCGATGCGTGGTACAGCGCCGATGCCCGCCATGCCGAAGCCTACGACCGGCTGTCGCGCCTGTGGCGCCGCATGGGAGAAATCGACAGCGGCAAGCTCGCCCCTCCGCGCCGCGCGCGCAAGCGCGCCGCCGCCGCGTCGCTCGCCCTGCTGGCCGCGGCATGGCCCGCCTGGCACCTGGTGCAGAACACCCATCCCGGCGCCGACTACACCAGCGGCGCCGGGATACGGCGCGTCGCCTTGCCCGATGGCTCCAGCGCCACGCTGGACGCGCACTCGGCCATCGCCATCGACTTCTCCGCGGACAAACGCGAAGTCAGGCTGCTGGCCGGAAGCGCGCTGTTCGCGGCCGCGCCGCGCGTGGCCGGCGGGCCGGCCTTCACCGTGGTCACCGTCGATGCGTCGGCCTCCGCGCTCGGCACCCGCTATGCGGTGGCGCGCGGCGAGGAAGGCACCCGCGTCACGGTGTACGAACATCGCGTGGCCGTGCAGTGCCTGGCCTGCGCGGGCAGCCAGGCGCTGGTCCTGGGCCCCGGCGACGGCGCCGAGGTGTCCGCCGCCGGCATCGTCCGGGAAGGGGCGCGGCGGGAATCCGAGCCCGACTGGAGCCAGGGGCTGCTGGCGTTCAACGACGTCGCGCTGCCGGATGCGGCGGCGCGGCTGTCGCGCTACACGGGCAAGTACATTCTCGTGCTGGGCGACGCGGCGAAAAGCGTGCGCGTGTCGGGCACGGCGAACATCGGCGATCCCAAGCGCGCCTTGGCGCTGCTGCTGGCGCAGACCAAGGTGGGCATTACCGACCTGCCCGGCCTGCTCATCCTGCGCTGACGCCGTTCTCAATCGGTAAATGAGAATTGATATAAATTATTCATGACGAAATTGCTGAGGTAAACGGCATCGCGCCACGTCCTACGGCTGACATCAACACAGCCTGGACCGATTCATGCCCCTACCCTCTACCGCCGCGACCGCGCGCCGGCGCCGCGCCTCGGCGGCAATCCTTTGCGCCGCACTGGCCGCGGGCGTTCCCGCCATGGCCCAGCCCTCGGCGCGACCCCTGTCCTACGATCTGCCCGCTCAGCCGCTGAGCGATGCGCTGCTGGCGCTGGGCCGCCAGTCCGGCCTGGAGATCTCGTTTGCGCCGGCGGCGGTCGCGGGCAAGACCGCGCCCGCCCTGCAAGGCGAATACTCGCCGCTGCTGGCGCTGGAGCGGTTGCTTGCCGGGTCGGGCCTGTCGCTGCGGGCGGACGGCCCGGGCCGCTACATTGTCTACGTCGACAAGACCAACCAGTTTTCCGCGTTGCGGCTGGACGCCGTGCGCGTCTACGGCGAACAGATCGGCGAGCGCGTATTCACGCAGGAAGACATCGCCCAGACGCCGTCCTCGAACCGGGACATCAGTTCGCTGGTGGCGACCCACCCCGCCGTGCGCACCAACCCGGGCGCCAGCGGATCGCAGAACCGGGGCTCGCTCAGCGTCGAGGACATTTCGTTCCACGGATCCAGCCCGTATCAGAACCTGTTCCAGGTGGACGGCATGGATGCGACCAACCGCATCGACCCGGCCAGCAAGAACCTGAACCTGCAGGTCGGCAACATTCCCAGCAATCCGCAATCGTATTTCATCGACACCAGCCTGCTGGAGGAAGTGCGCGTGCACGACAGTTTCGTGCCCGTGGAGTACGGCCGGTTCACGGGCGGCGTCGTGGACGCGAGATTGCGGCGGTTCTCGGGCGAGAACCGCCTCAACCTGGACTACCGCTGGAACACCTCCAAGTTGACGCAGCAGCAGGTGGCCGAAGGCGAAGAGAACAACTGGGCGCAAGGCAAGCCCGGCTACTCCCCCGAATGGAAGAAGCGCTTCTATACGGCCGTCGGCGACGTGGCCTTCAATGAAAAATCGGGCGCGGTGCTGGCCATGTCGCGGCGCGAATCGGACATCACGCGCTGGAACATGGGCGTGGACGACAAGGGCCAGCCCACGCCGGGCCAGGAGGTCTACAAGGACCGCATCGACAACTTCCTGGGCAAGTTCAGCGTGCACGCCAGCGCCGACACCATCGCGGACCTGACGCTCAAATACAGCGACCGCAGCGAGACGCTCGCCAGCGACCTGTTCCGCGAGACCCGCTGGGACAACAACCACGGCGCGCGCGGCGTGAGCGCCAATGTGGACCATCTGTTCCAGGGCGCGCGGTTGTCGCTGCAGGCCGGCTGGGACCGGTCGCTCAGCAATCGCGAATCCGTCGGCGACGAGCTGGTGACCTTCCAGCCCTACAAGCTGCCGCAATACACGGCGGGCGGCTTCGGCAAGGAACAGAAGCAGCAGGACACCTGGACGCTCAGGGGCCGGATCGACCTGGACCCGGTGCGCACCGGCGCCTTCACGCACATGCCGTACGCGGGCGCCGAAGTGCAGCAGGTGAATGCCGAATTCGAACGGTTCCAGGAATCGTATTCGTACCGCCGCGCCTATGCCAGCAACGGCACCTACAAGGACTACAGCAAAGTCAGATACCTGCCCGGCACCGTGGACGTGAACTACAACACGGCGGCCCTGTACCTGTCGGACCGCATCGAATGGGAGCGGCTGGCACTGGATGCGGGAATTCGCTATGACCGGGAGACCTTCCTGGGCAGCAGCAACTTCTCGCCGCGCACGCGCCTGGACTGGGACGTCTTCGGATCGGGCGACACCCTGCTCAGCGCGGGCTGGTCGCGCTACTACGGCGGCGAGATACTGGAAACCGCGCTGGAGGCGGAAATCAGCCGCCTGCGGCGGCAGGTGCTCGACGCCAAGGGCAATCCGGTGGCCGACGGCGGCAAGGAGTACTTCGTCGAATACAAGGGGCTGAAACTGCCCTACGACGACGAATGGGCGGTCTCGCTGCGGCAGCGCGCCGCGGGCATGGAGGGCGTGCTGAGCTACGTGCGCCGCAACGGCCGCGACCAATGGGCCAAGACGGGCAACGAAAGCGAGGGCTACAAGTACACCAACGAAGGGCTGTCCACCACCGACGGCGTCAGCCTGACGCTGCGCACCCTGGAGCCCTGGCGCCTGGGCGAGACCCGCTGGAACATGCTGGCGTCCTGGGGCTGGCAGAAGCGCAAGACCAACAAGGACCTGGTCGAAGGCTACACCAGCGACGCGCGCGATCCCGGCGACTTCGTGATCTACAACGGCTCGCAGATGCGCGTCATCGATCTGCCGCCCAGCTCGTTCTACCAGCCGCAGGTCGCCTCGATCGGCCTGATCGGCGCCTGGCCCCGCGCCGGGCTGGTCTGGAGCAACATGCTGAACTGGCGCAGCAAGCGCGACGCCACCATCTACGTGGGGCTGGGGCCGAAGCCCGACTACCTGGAGCGCTACGAGTCCGGCGAGGTTCCCGCGTACTGGACGTGGGACACCAAGCTGGCCTGGCAACCCGCTTTCGCGCGCAACCTGGAATTCACGGTCGAGGTGCTGAACGTGCTGAACCGCACGCCCGCCGTGACGGCCAGCAACCCCAACCTCAAGACCAACCGCAGTACCTACCAATCGGGACGGGAGCTATGGCTGCAAGTCGGTTACCGCTTCTGATCCTGGGCATCGCGCTGGCGGCGGGCGCCATGCAGGCATGCGCCGCGCCGGCCGCCGCCCGGCCCGTCTGCCGCGGGCCGGCGGGCTGGGACGCGGCGTGCCTGCGCGCGCGCTACGCCGGACCTTCCGCGGGCTGGCCGGCGCCGTCCATCGATCCCGGCATTGCCTGGACGGAATGGACCGCCGTGCCGCCCCCGTCCAGTCCGCCCCTGGCCTGGACCGCCGCCAACGCCGGCCAGGCGGAACTGGCGGCGGACGTCGCGCGCCCGGACATCGTGGCCTTGGGGCAGACGCTGTTCTTCGACTCCCGCCTGTCGCGCAAAGGCCAGGTGTCCTGTGCGTCCTGCCACCTGCCGCAGCGGGCCTTTACCGACGGGCTGCCGCTGGCGGTGGGCGAAGACAGGCTGATGGGCAGGCGGCGGTCGACGCCGCTGTACGCGGCCCCCTTCGCGCCCCGGCTGTTCTGGGACGGGCGGGCCGCGACGTTGAAGGAACAGGTGCAGGGCCCCATCCACGACTCGCGCGAAATGAACCATGACGCGGCGGGCGCGGTGGCGCGGCTGCGCGATACGGATCCCTACCCCGCGCGGTTCCTGCGCGCGTTCGGCCCGGCCCCGGCGTCGCGACCGCCCGTCGACGCCGACCGCATGGCGCGTTCGCTGGCCGCCTATGTGGCCACCCTGCGTCCGGAACGCACGCGGTTCGACGACTTCATCGCCGGCGGCGCCGATGCGCTGGACGACACGGAACTGCTGGGCATGCATCTCTTCCGCACCCAGGCCCGCTGCATGAACTGCCACCATGGCGCGCTGCTGACGGACCACCGGTTCCACAACATCGGGCTGTCCTTCTATGGACGCCGCAACCAGGACCTGGGCCGCTTCGAGGTCACGCGCGACCCCGCCGACCTGGGCGCGTTCCGCACCCCCAGCCTGCGCAATGTCTCCCGGGCCGGGCCGTGGATGCACAACGGCCTGTTCGCGGACCTGAAGGGCCTGCTGCGCATGTACAACGCCGGCATGGGCAGGGACGCCGCGCCGGCCAACCCGCCGGACCCTTACGCGCCGCGCAAGTCGCCGCACATCCGGCCCCTGGACCTGAGCGCGGACGACATCGACGCCCTGCTGGCGTTCATGAAGGTCTTGTAGGGGAAAAGCGGGAAGCCGGCGCCTACGAGTAGGGACGCTCGCGCAGGCGGGTGTGGTGATCGACCACCGTGTCGATCACCTCGCGCAGGATGGTTTCGGCCAGGGCGGGCGGCACGCCCGCCTCTTCGGCCAGCCGGCGGATGCGCGCGACCTGCTGGGATTCGCGCTTGGCGTCCACCAGGTCCATGCCGTGCGCTTGCTTCAGCTCGCCTATCATGTCCGTGCAACGGAAGCGCACGCCAAGCAGCAGGATGATCTGCTGGTCGATCTCATCGACTTCGGCGCGCAGCGACGCCAATTCGGCTTTCGGGGAATCGTTGTCGGCCATGTCTGTCAACCCTGAACGATATCGAGTTTCGCGATGCCCAGCGCCAAGGTCTTGGCGCCCACGTCGCGGAACTGGATTTGGGCCTGGGCGTCCTGTCCCGCTCCGCTCAAGCCGATGATCGTGCCCTCGCCGAACCGCGCGTGGCGCACGCCCTGACCTACACGATACTGCTTGTCGCCCACCGTGACGCCGGAGGCGACACTGCGGGGTTGACGGGGCGCAATGGTATTGGTGGGCTTGCGTCCGAATGCGTCGCCGCGGTTGCCGCCGCCCCAGCCCGCGCCCGTGCTGGCAACCTGCGCCAGGCCCGCCTTGGGCGACAGCCATTTCAGATGCTGTTCCGGGATTTCGTCCAGGAAGCGGGAACGCATCGCGTAGCGCGTCTGGCCGTGCAGCATCCGGCTTTGCGCCAGGCTGATGTACAGGCGTTCGCGCGCCCGGGTGATGGCCACGTACATGAGGCGGCGCTCTTCTTCCAGCCCGGCCGGTTCGAGAATGCTGTTCTCGTGGGGGAACAGCCCTTCTTCCAGGCCGGTGATGAAGACCGCGTCGAACTCCAGGCCCTTGGCCGCGTGCACGGTCATGAGCTGCACGGCGTCCTGGCCCTGCTGGGCCTGGTTGTCGCCCGCCTCGAGCGCCGCGTGCGACAGGAAGGCCGCCAGGGGCGTCAGGCCGTCCGTCACGATGGCCGGCGCGTCCACCACGCCCGGCATGAGCGTCGACGACGTGTCCTGTTCGGGCACGACGCCGGCCGGCAGGCCGTCGTAGTTTTCCTCGGAGGCGAACACGGCGGCCGCCGTGATCAATTCGTTCAGGTTTTCCAGGCGCTCGGCGCCCTCGCGCTCGGCCTTGTAGTGCGTGTTCAGGCCGCTGGCCTCGAGCATGTGCTCGACCATTTCGGGCAGCGGCAGGCCGCGCGTTTCCTCGATCAGGCGGTGGATCAACTGGGCGAACTGCGCCAGGTTGGAACCGCCCTTGCCGCCCACCAGGGCCACGGCCGCGTACAGGCTGGTGTCGTGCGCGCGGGCGGCGTCCGCCAACTGTTCCAGCGTGCGCGCGCCGATGCCGCGCGTCGGGAAGTTGACGACCCGCATCCACGAGGTGTCGTCGTGGGGGTTGGCCATCAGGCGCAGGTAGGCCAGCGCGTGCTTGATTTCCTGGCGCTCGAAGAAGCGCAGGCCGCCGTAGACCTTGTAGGGAATGCCGGCGGAGAAGATGGCGTGCTCCAGCACGCGCGACTGCGCGTTGCTGCGGTAGAGCACGGCGATCTCGCGGCGCAGGCTGCCCTCGTGGATCAGCGAACGGATCTCGTCCACGATCCATTGCGCCTCCATCCCGTCGGACGGCTGTTCGATGACGCGCACGGGCTCGCCTTCGCCCTGCTCGGTCCAGAGATTCTTGCCCAGCCGGCCGCTGTTGTGCCCGATCAGCGCGTTGGCCGAATCCAGGATGTGGCCATAGGAACGATAGTTCTGCTCCAGGCGGATCACGGTGCCGCGCGCGTAGTCGCGCTCGAAGTCGGCCATGTTGCCGACGTTGGCGCCGCGGAACGCATAGATGGACTGGTCGTCGTCGCCCACGGCGAAGATGGCGGCGCCGCCGCCGGCCAGCAGCCGCAGCCATTTGTACTGCAGCGTGTTGGTGTCCTGGAACTCGTCGACCAGGATGTGGCGGAACCGGCGCTGGTAATGTTCGCGCACGGGCGCGTTGCGCGACAGCAGCTCGTAGGCGCGCAGCAGCAGCTCGGCGAAGTCCACCACGCCTTCGCGCTGGCACTGGGCCTCGTAGAGCTGGTAGATCTCGACCAGGCGGCGGCGATGGGCGTCGTAGGCCTCGACCTCCGCCGGGCGTAGGCCTTCTTCCTTGGCGCCGTTGATGAAGCGCTGGACGTCGCGGGGGGGATACTTTTCATCGTCGACGCCATTGGCCTTCATGAGGCGCTTGATGGCGGCGAGCTGGTCGGTGACGTCCAGGATCTGGAAGCTCTGCGGCAGGCCGGCATCGCGGTGATGCGCGCGCAGCATGCGGTTGCACAGGCCGTGGAAGGTGCCGATCCACAGGCCGCGCGTATCGATGGGCAGGATGGCCGACATGCGCGCCAGCATCTCGCGGGCGGCCTTGTTGGTAAACGTGACCGCCAGCAGCCCAAAAGGCGAAGCCTGGCCGGTTTGAATCAGCCAGGCCATGCGGGTGGTGAGTACCCGGGTCTTGCCGCTGCCCGCCCCGGCCAGGACCAGGGCGTGCTGCGGTTCTAAGGTTACTGCGGCGCGTTGTTCGGGATTGAGCTTCTCTAGCATCATGCCGCGTAGCGGCGCAGACGTTGAGCGAATTGCTCGAGCCCGGCGATGCCGCTTTGCTGGGCGCGCTGGCACCAGGCCTGCAGGTCATGGAGGAGCTGTTCGCTGCTGGCGCTGGAGCTTTCCCAGATGCGGCCGAGTTCGCGGCGCATCTGCACCAGCGTGGACAGCGATTTGCTCTGGGCGATGGCGCTATCCACGGCGGCCAGCGTTTCCGGCTGGAGGATGTCTTCGTTGCGGTGGATGGCGCGGCGCACCTGGTGCAGCTTGGTCCAGTCGCACTCCGTGCTGCCCTTGTTGCGCGAATCCTTCAGCTTGGCGAGTTCTTCGCGGGCCGCGCTCTTGATCACGTCCGCGTAGCGGGCCATGACTTCGTAGCGGTGCGTGATCACGCCTTGCAGGGTGCGCAGGTCGATGCCGGTCTTGGAGTCGTCCAGCTTGAGCTTGGGCGCGACCTTCTTGATCTTGGCCAGGCCGAAGAACTTCAGGATGTTGATGTAGCACCAGCCGATGTCGAATTCGTACCACTTGGCCGAGAACTTGGCCGACGTGCCGTGGGCGTGATGGTTGTTGTGCAGTTCTTCGCCGCCGATCACGATGCCCCAGGGGAACACGTTGGTGCTGGTGTCCGGGCTGTTGTAGTTGCGGTAGCCCCAGTAGTGGCCGATGCCGTTCACGACGCCGGCGGCCCAGAACGGGATCCAGGCCATCTGCACGGCCCACACCGTGACGCCGATGGCGCCGAACAGGGCGATGTCGATGGCGAGCATGGTCAGCACGCCCCACAGGCTGTGCTTGCTGTAGACGTTGCGTTCGAGCCAGTCGTCAGGCGTGCCGTGGCCGAACTTGGCCATGGTTTCCTTGTTGTTCGATTCTTCGCGATACAGCTCGGCGCCGCGGAACAGCACCTTCCAGATGCCGAACAGGATGGGCGAATGGGGATCGCCTTCCTTTTCGCACTTTGCGTGGTGCTTGCGGTGAATGGCGACCCATTCCTTGGTGACCATGCCGGTCGTCATCCAGAGCCAGAAACGGAAGAAGTGCATGACGGCCGGATGCAAATCCAGACCGCGGTGCGCTTGGCTGCGATGGAGAAAGACCGTGACCGACACGATCGTGATGTGCGTCACCACCAAGGTGAAAACGACGACTTGCCACCAAGTCGCTTGCGTCAGACCACCGGCAATGAAGGAGAGGATGTAATCCATAAAGCTGTTATGAGCCTCGCTTGAGAAGTGCCTGAAGTTTAGCTTACCTTTGCCGTCTTATGACAAGGGGGTTTCAAAATAGTTTTTGAGGGAAATCAAGGACTAAGCCCTGGTTTTCAGGCATAGACATCCCCGCTCGCGGCCGTAACGGGCGGGCGCGGGGCCAGGCCTTGCGGGCATCCGGCGCTTGGGCCGGCCGCCCCGTGCGGGCGTGGGGCGTTCACGAAGGCTAGTGGTTTTGGCTGCATTTCGCCGTTAAAGTTCCTGTCAGCCTGGGTTCCGGCCTTGCCGGGGCCGCGCCGCGGAGGGCACACTCTGGCCTTCGCCCAAACTGTCTCTTTTGCCCCACTGATGTTGCAGAACAAAATGCGTCCCCGTTTGTTTTTCGCCCTGGCCCTGTCGGGAGCGGCGCTGTCGGCGCCCGCCGCTTCCCAGACGATGAAGTCGGGAGACGTCGCCGTGCTGGCCTCGTACTACGAGATCCGCGGATCGGACTGCCTGGCTTTGCGCGCGCCCAGGGTATCCATCACCCAGGCCCCGCGCCTGGGCAAGGCCAGCATCATGCAGACGCGGGGCCAGTCCGGCAGTTCCGGGCGCTGCGCCTACAAGGCGGTGGCCGTATCCCAGGTGGTCTACCAGGCCGACCGGCCGGGCGACGATTCCCTGGCCTGGGAAGTGAAATACCAGGACAAGACCCTGGGCACCCGCCGCTACAGCGCCACGGTGGGCGTCACGCCGGGCCCCTGACCCGGCGCCCCGCCGCCGTTCAGGCCGGTTCGTCCTGCGCGCCGGCCGGGGCGGGCTCGGCTTCCGGGGCCGGCTCGGCTTCCTGCGCCTCGCCGCCGTCCGCGTCCGCGGACGCCCCTTTCTTCCTGCGCTCGAACACGGCGGCGAAAAAGCCGTCGGTGCCGTGCACGTCGGGACGCAGTTGGACGTAGGGGCCTTCGAGTTTCAGGTTTTCGCAGCGGGCGGCCAGGATCTCGGCCGCGTCCAGGCGTTCGAAATCGGGATGGCTGGCCAGGAAGCGCTCGGCCTGCGCCTCGTTTTCCTCCACCAGCAGGCTGCACGTGGCGTAGACCAGGCGTCCGCCCGGCGCCACGCAGCGCGCCGCGCTGTTGAGGATGCGTTCCTGCAACTGGCCCAGTTCGGCCAGCGCCTCGGGGTGCTGGCGCCATTTCAGGTCCGGATTGCGGCGCAGGGTGCCGATCCCGCTGCACGGAGCATCCACCAGCACGCGCTGGGCCTTGCCGGCCAGGCGCTTCACGCGGGCGTCGTTTTCGTTGTCGATGACGACCGGCACCACATTGGACAGGCCGCTGCGCGCAAAGCGCGGCTTGGCGCGCGCCAGGCGCGCCGCGGACACGTCGAAGGCGTACAGGCGGCCGGTGGAGCGCATCAGCGCGCCCAGCAGCAGCGTCTTGCCGCCCGCGCCGGCGCAGAAGTCGATGATCATCTCGCCGCGGCGCGGCCCGACCAGCAGCGCCAGCAACTGGCTGCCTTCGTCCTGCACCTCGATGCTGCCGTTCTCGAATTGCGGCCAGCGATTGATGGCCGGACGGCCCTCCATGCGGATGCCCCAGGGCGAATACGGCATGGCGACGGGCTGATAGCGGCCGGCACCCTGCTGCAATTCGGCCAGCATCGCGTCGCGCTCGACTTTCAGCGGGTTGACGCGCAGGTCCAGGCTGGCCTGGCGGTTCAGCGCCTCGATCAGCGTCTCGGGGCTGTCCATCGCGCCCAGGCGCTCGTCCAGCCAGTCGGGGATGCTGCCGCGCACCGCGCGCGGCAGCGTCGCCAGGTCGATCTGCGACACGCGCCGCAGCCATTCGGCCTCGGCGGCGTCCAGGCCTTCCGCCAGTTCGCCCGCGCCCAAGGTGGCGGCCAGGCCCAGAATGGCCAGGCGGCGCGAGGCCGGGCCGACGCCGCTTTCGCCGAACTGGCGGTAGCGGCGCAGGTGGCGCAGCACGTCATAGACGGCTTCGGCGACCTCGGAGCGGTCCCGCGCGCCCAGGTTGGGATGATGGCGCAGCCAGTGCGACAGGGCCGCGTCGGCCGGGTACGTCCATTGCAGGATTTCGCCCAGCACGCGCTGGACCTGCTCGATGCGGATGGCCGCGTACGGCTGCCGCGGGCGGCTGGGCTGGGGTTTCTGCGGCGCGCGGGCCGGATTGCCGCGCGCGTCGCCGCCGCGCGGAGCGTCGTAGGACGGACGCTGGTCCGGCCGGCCTTCGCGGCGTTCGGAACCGTAGGAAGCGCGTTCGCCGCCCCGGTCGTTCCGGTCGCCGCCGCGCGGAGCATCGTAGGACGGGCGCTGGCCCGGGCGGCCTTCACGGCGTTCGGAACCGTAGGAAGCGCGTTCGCCGCCCCGGTCGTTCCGGTCGCCGCCGCGCGGGGCGTCGTAGGACGGGCGCTGGCCGGGACGGCCTTCGCGACGCTCGGAACCGTAGGAAGCGCGTTCGCCGCCCCGGTCGTTCCGGTCGCCGCCGCGCGGGGCGTCCTGGGACGGGCGCTGGCCCGGGCGGCCTTCGCGGCGTTCGGCGCCGTAGGAGGCGCGTTCGCCGCCCCGGTCGCTCCGGTCGCCGCCGCGCGGGGCGTCTTGGGACGGGCGGCTGTCGGACCGTTCCTCGCGCTTGGGGCCAGGGCGGCCTTCACGGCCGCGCTCGGGCGCCTGCCGGGCCTCGCCCTTGGGGCGCGAGAAAAAGCTCCGGCCGTCGCGCCCTTCGGAGGCTGCCTGCTGGGCGCCTGCCGGACGAGAACGCGGAGATTGGGATTTAGTCATGGCGTATTCCAGTTGGGCGGAAGCGTTCCGCCCGGTAAATGCGATTCAGGGCCGTTCAGGCGGCCGGCGACCAGGAGAAAAGGCGTTCGGGATCGCCTTCCACGTTCACCCGGTGGTCGCTCGTCAGGGTAACCCGGCCTTCGGCCAGCCAGCGCACGGCGGCCGGAAAGGCGTGATGTTCCACCGCCAGCACGCGGTCGGCCAGCGCTTCCGGGGTATCGCCCGCCAGGACGGGCACGCAGCCCTGGGCAATGATGGGGCCGTGGTCCAGCACCGGGGTGACGAAATGCACGGTGCAGCCGTGCACGCGCACGCCCGTGGCCAGCGCCTGGGCATGGGTGTGCAAGCCGGGGAACGCGGGCAGCAGCGAAGGATGGATGTTGACCAGCCGGCCGGCATAGTGGTTGACGAAGCCGGGGGTCAGGACGCGCATGAAGCCCGCCAGGATGACGTAATCGGGCTCATAGCGGTCGATTTCGGCGGCCAGCGCCGCATCGAACGCTTCGCGGCTGGCGTAGTCCTTGTGATAGAGGGCGGCGGTGGGGATGCCCTGGTGGGCGGCCCACTCCAGGCCGCCGGCGTCCGGCCGGCTGGCGATGACGGCGGCGACGTCGGCCGGCCAGCCTTCATTGCGGCAGGCTTCGGTCAGCGCCCGCATGTTGCTGCCCCGCCCCGAGATCAGGATGACCAGGCGGCGCTTGGTGGTAGATATTTCCGGCAAGATGAGGAATTCCAAGGGAAATCGGGCCCGTCCGCCCTCGCGGCCCCGCGCGCCGGAACGGCCATGGCGCGCGGCGGAAAGGGGTGGGAACAAACCCGGAATCCAAAATTGTAAACTCTCGCTCGTGAAACCCTCGCTGCGCATCTACCGATCCCTGCCCCCGCCCGACCGGCGCGCCCCCTGCGCGCTGACGATCGGCAACTTCGACGGCGTCCACCGCGGACACCAGGCCATGCTGGCGCGCGTCTGCCAGGTGGCGCGCGAACGCGCCCTGGTGCCCGCCGTCATGACCTTCGAGCCGCATCCGCGGGAATACTTCGCCACCCTGAACCAGCGTCCCGAACTGGCGCCCACCCGGATATCCGGGCTGCGCGACAAACTGGCCGCGCTGGCGCGCTATGGCATCTCGCAGGTCGTGGTGGAGCGGTTCAACGCCCATCTGGCCGAGATGTCGGCCAATGCCTTCATCGAACAACTGCTGGTCCAGGGGCTGCATGCCAAGTGGCTGCTCGTGGGCGAGGACTTCCGCTTCGGCCACAAGCGCAGCGGGGACATCGACCTGCTGCGCGAAGCCGGCCTGCGCCATGGCTTCGAGGTGCAGACGCTGGCGGACGTGACCGACCGGCACGGCCACCGGATCTCCAGTTCCGAAGTCCGCACCGCGCTGGCGGTGGGCGACCTGGAGCGCGCCCGCCACCTGCTGGGGCACCCCTTCCACATCAGCGGCCACGTGATCCACGGCCAGAAGCTGGGCCGCACGCTGGGCTTTCCCACGATGAATCTGCGGGTGGCGGAACGCTGCGCCGCGCGCTCCGGCATCTACGTGGTCCAGGTCCACGGCCTGGGCGAACGCGCCCTGCCCGCCGTAGCCAGCCTGGGCGTGCGCCCCACGGTCGAGGACCGCGGCCGCGTGCTGCTCGAAGCGCACCTGCTCGACGAAACCGTCAACGCTTACGGCAAACTCGTACGCGTCGAGTTCCTGCACAAGCTGCGGGACGAAGAAAAGTTTCCCGACCTCCCTGCGCTGACAGCCGCCATCGCCGAAGACGCGCGAAACGCGCGCGCCTATTTTGCCGTTCATGGACTTTGAAGACGGGGCCGCGGACGCAAGCGCCCCGATTGCCGGCCTGGGACTTGCGCCCCTCCGCTTAATGTAGTAACGTACCTACAATCAATTCAGGCAGAGGTGCCGCCATGGCCATCACGACCCTATCCAGCCGAGAGCTGAACCAGGATGTCACCCGCGCGAAGAAAGCCGCCAAAAACGGTCCGGTATTCATCACCGACCGCGGCAGGCCCGCCCACGTGCTATTGAGCATCGAGGACTACCAGCGGCTTACCAAGCAACGCCGCAATATTGCCGATTCGCTGGCAATGCCGAGCACCGGGGACATCGAGTTTGAACCGCAGCCCATGACCATCGGCATCCGGCCCGCTGATTTCTCATGATGTACGTGCTCGATACCAACGTCGTATCGGAATTGCGAAAAGTCCGCCTCGGCAAGGCCGATCCCAACGTAGCGGCCTGGGCCGACAGCGTCGATGCCGCCGACCTTTTCGTGTCCGTGATCACCATCATGGAGCTGGAACTTGGCGTTTTTTCGGTTGAACGCAGGGACGCCGCCCAGGGGGCCCTGCTGCGCGCGTGGCTGGAACAGCATGTTCTGCCGGAGTTTTCCGGGCGCACGCTGCCGGTCGATACCGCCGTGGCGCAACGCTGCGCCCGGTTGCACGTGCCCGACAAACGCGGCGAACGCGATGCGCTCATCGCGGCGACCGCGCTGGTACACGGCATGACGGTGGCGACGCGCAACGTGGCCGATTTCCAGCCCACGGGAGCGACTGTCCTCAACCCCTGGACGCCCATGGGATAAGCATCGGCCACCTGCATCAAAGCCCGCCGCGCCTGGCGTTGGCTCCGGATGTCCCGGCCTTGAGGTACAGGCTGTTCCGGTCTGCTAACCTATAGCGTTTCTCAGCCGGACGCAGGCTTTTGACGTCTCTGTCGATGAACCCGACGACGCCCCGCCTGGGCGGCCCCGACTGGGCGCTTCCGCCCCCCATCATTGATTAACAAGCAAAAACTTCAGAACCCGGTTGAACCGCCCCAGACTCGCCCGGATTCACTCTGTTCTCATGGACTATAAAAAGACCCTCAACCTGCCCGATACCCCCTTCCCCATGCGGGGCGACCTCGCCCGCCGCGAGCCCGCCTGGATTTCGCAGTGGGAGGAAAACCACGTCTACCAGGCGATCCGCGCCGCCAGCCGCGGCCGGCCGCGCTTCGTGCTGCACGACGGCCCGCCCTACGCCAACGGCGACATCCATATCGGCCATGCGGTCAACAAGATCCTGAAGGACATCATCGTCAAGAGCCGCAACATGGCCGGCTACGACGCGCACTACGTGCCGGGCTGGGACTGCCACGGCATGCCGATCGAGATCCAGATCGAAAAGAAATACGGCAAGCACCTGCCCGTGGCCGAAGTGCAGTCCAAGGCCCGCGCCTACGCGCTCGAACAGATCGACCGCCAGCGCAAGGACTTCAAGCGCCTGGGCGTGCTGGGCGAGTGGGATCGTCCCTACATGACGATGAACTTCAGCAATGAAGCCGACGAGATCCGCGCGCTGGGCCGCATCCTGGACAAGGGCTACGTATTCCGCGGCCTGAAGCCCGTGAACTGGTGTTTCGACTGCGGCTCGGCGCTGGCCGAAGCCGAGGTCGAATACGCCGACCGCGTCGACCCGGCGGTGGACGTGGCCTTCCCGTTCGCCGACCGCCCGGCGCTGGCCAAGGCCTTCGGCCTGGACTCGGTGGACGACGGCGCCATCGTCATCTGGACCACCACGCCCTGGACCATTCCGTCGAACCAGGCGCTGAACCTGCATCCCGAGATCGAATACGCGCTGGTGCGCGTGTCGCCCGCGCCCAAGTTCGGCCCGCTGCTGCTGATCGCCAAGGAACGCGTCGAAGCCTGCCTGAAAGGCTGGGGCCTGGAAGGCGAAGTCATCGCCACCGCCGCGGGCGCCGCGCTGTCCGGCATCGAGTTCCGCCATCCGCTGGCGCAGTTCAACGCCGCGTACGACCGCAAGGCGCCCATCTACCTGGGCGACTACGTGACGGCCGACTCCGGCACGGGCGTGGTGCACTCGGCCCCCGCCTACGGTATCGAAGACTTCATGTCGTGCAAAGAGCACGGCATGAAAGACACCGACTTCATCAGCCCCGTGATGGGCGACGGCAAGTACGCGGACAGCCTGGCGCTGTTCGGCGGCCTGTCCATCTGGGACGCCAACCCCAAGATCGTCGAGGCCCTGAAGGAAGCCGGCGCGCTGATGCACGTCGAAAAGCACAAGCACAGCTACATGCACTGCTGGCGCCACAAGACGCCGATCATCTACCGCGCCACCAGCCAGTGGTTCGCCGGCATGGACGTGGCCCCCACCGACGGCGGCCCGACCCTGCGCGAATCGGCGCTGGCCGGCATCGACGCCACGGCCTTCTATCCGGCCTGGGGCCGCGCCCGCCTGCACGCCATGATCGCCAACCGTCCGGACTGGACCCTGTCGCGCCAGCGCCAGTGGGGCGTGCCCATGGCCTTCTTCGTGCACAAGGAAACCGGCGAGCTGCATCCGCGCACCAGCGAACTGCTGGAACAGGTGGCGCAGCGCGTCGAAAAAGGCGGCATCGAGGCCTGGCAGGCGCTGGACCCGCGCGAACTGCTGGGAGACGAAGCCGATCTCTACGAAAAGAACCGCGACACGCTGGACGTGTGGTTCGATTCGGGCAGCACGCACGCCACGGTGCTGGGCGGCAAGGACGGCGACTTCGCCGGTTCGCACGGCGCCGAACTGGCCTGGCCCGCCGACCTGTACCTGGAAGGTTCCGACCAGCACCGCGGCTGGTTCCATTCGTCGCTGCTGACCGGCTGCATGCTGTACGGCCAGCCGCCCTACAAGGCGCTGCTGACGCATGGCTTCGTGGTGGACGGCCAGGGCCGCAAGATGAGCAAGTCGGTGGGCAACGTGATCGCCCCGCAGAAGGTGTCCGATTCCCTGGGCGCGGAAATCCTGCGCCTGTGGGTGGCCTCCACCGACTACTCGGGCGAACTGTCGATTTCCGACGAGATCCTCAAGCGCGTGGTCGAAGGCTACCGCCGCATCCGCAACACGCTGCGCTTCCTGCTGGCCAACCTGGCCGACTTCGACGCCGTGTCGCAGGCCGTGCCCTACGGCGAACTGTTCGAGATCGACCGCTACGCGCTGGCCATGACGGCCCAGATGCAGGCTGAAGTCCAGGCCAACTACGAACGCTACGATTTCCACCCGGCCGTCTCCCGCCTGCAGACCTTCTGCTCGGAAGACCTGGGCGCGTTCTACCTGGACATCCTGAAAGACCGCCTGTACACGTCCGCCGTCGACAGCCGCGCCCGCCGTTCGGCCCAGACGGCCCTGCTCGACATCACGCAGACGCTGCTGAAGCTGATGGCCCCGATCCTGTCGTTCACGGCCGAAGAGGCCTGGAAGGAACTGGCCGGCTCCGCGCTGAAGAACCAGGCCGACGCCGCCCGCGTCACCATCTTCACCGAGGTCTACCACGTGCTGCCGCCGTTCGCCGACGCCGACGCGCTGTCGGCCAAGTGGACGCGCCTGCGCGCCATCCGGGCCGAAGTGCAGCGCAAGCTGGAAGAAGTCCGCACGGCCGGCGACATCGGTTCGTCGCTGCAGGCCGAAGTGGACCTCCACGCCAACGGCCAGGACCATGAACTGCTGGCCAGCCTGGGCGACGACCTGCGCTTCGTGCTGATCGTCTCGCGCGCCACCGTGCACGCGGGCGAAGGCGAGACCCGCATCGACGTCACGCCCTCGGCGCACAAGAAGTGCGAGCGCTGCTGGCACTGGCGCCTGGACGTGGGCCAGGACGCGGACCATCCCGAGATCTGCGGCCGCTGCGTGTCCAACCTGTTCGGCTCGGGCGAAGCCCGCGACAAGGCCTGACCATGGCAGGGCCCGCCGACACCGGCGTCCCGTCCGGCTCCCGCCCCGCGCCGGCGCGCGTGGGGCGCTGGCTGGCCATCGCGCTGGCGATCATCGTGCTGGACCAGTTGACCAAGGTCTACTTCAACACGGCGTACCAGTATGGCCAGCGGGTCCACCTGCTGCCCTTCTTCGACTTCACCCTGGTGTACAACCGGGGCGCGGCGTTCAGCTTCCTGGCGTCCGAGGAAGGCTGGCAGCGCTGGCTGTTCACCGGCCTGGGCTGCGTGGCGGCGGTGGTCATCACCGTCATCCTGCGGCGCACCCACGGCCAGCCGCGCTTCAGCCTGGCCCTGACGCTGATCCTGGGCGGCGCCATCGGCAACGTCATCGACCGGGTCGTCTACGGCCACGTGGTGGACTTTCTGCTCTTCTACTGGAACGACTGGCAGTTCCCCGCCTTCAACCTGGCCGACGTGGGCATCACCTGCGGCGCCGTGCTGCTGGTGCTGGACGAACTGCTGCGCGCGCGCAAGCCGCCCCGGGCCTGAACGCCCCGGCCGGGGCCCCCGCCCCGGCGGCTTTTGTCCCGTTTGATGCCCCCTGAATGCATGGCGAACGGCGCAATGCCGCAATGCAGAATAAAATCACTGTCCATTCCTCGTTTTCACGGCGCTGAACCCGCCGCCCAGTCCTCATGCTCGATCTCGCCCGCAAACGCATCGTCCTCGGCCTGACCGGGGGCATCGCCTGCTACAAAATCGCCGAGCTGGTGCGGCGCATGACCGAACAAGGCGCCACCGTCGACGTGGTGATGACCGACGCGGCCACGCACTTCATCACGCCCGTCACCATGCAGGCCCTGTCGGGGCGGCCGGTGTTCGTGGACGCCTGGGACGCCCGCGTGCCCAACAACATGGCGCACATCGACCTGACGCGCGGCGCGGACGCCGTGCTGATCGCCCCCGCCAGCGCCGACTTCATGGCCAAGCTGGCGCACGGCATGGCCGACGACCTGCTGTCCACGCTGTGCCTGGCGCGCGCCTGTCCGCTACTGGTGGCGCCGGCCATGAACCGCGAAATGTGGGCCAACCCCGCCACGCAGCGCAACGTCGAGCAACTGCGCGCCGACGGCATCAGCGTTCTCGGCCCCTCGGCCGGCGAACAGGCTTGCGGCGAAACCGGCGACGGCCGGATGCTGGAAGCGCACGAACTGCTGACCGACCTGATCGCCTTCTTCCAGCCCAAGCTGCTGGCCGGCCGCCACGTGCTGCTGACCGCCGGCCCCACTTCCGAGCCCGTGGACCCGGTGCGCGTGCTGAGCAACCGCTCTTCCGGCAAGACGGGCTACGCCCTGGCGCGCGCCGCGCGCGAGGCCGGCGCCCGCGTCACGCTGATTTCCGGCGCGACCTTCCTGCCGGTGCCGCGCGGCGTCACCGCGCTGTCGGTCACCACCGCCCGCCAGATGCATGACGCCGTGATGGCCAGCGCCGCCGACGCCGACATCTTCATCGCCGTGGCCGCCGTGGCGGACTGGCGCGTGAAGAACGTCAGCGCTCAGAAACTGAAGAAGACCAGCGAGGGCGGCGGCGCCCCCGTCATGGAATTCGAACCCAATCCGGACATCCTGGCCGAAGTGGCCAAGCTGCCCAACGGCCCGTGGTGCGTGGGCTTCGCCGCGGAAACCGAAAAACTGGCCGAACACGCCGAAGCCAAGCGCGCGCGCAAGGGCATCCCGCTGCTGGTGGGCAACCTGGCGCACAAGGTGATGGACGCCGACACCACCGAACTGGTGCTGTTCGACGAGCAAGGCGTGCACCCCCTGCCCGCCGCCGGCAAGCTGGACGCGGCGCGGCGGCTGATCGCGGAGATCGCGGCGCGGGTGCCGGACAGATAGCAAAAAAGCCAGGCTGAGCCTGGCTTTTTTTCTTGGGGGATTCGCTGGGGTGCTTTTGGGTGTCAGACACCCGTGGGATGCCTTCCTGGATTGAAGGGCATCGCATCAGGGTGTCTGACACCTCCAGAAAAGTGCCTCAGCCAGGTGTCTGACACCCGTACGAGACGCACTCCATGTCGCCCCCGCGCCTCCCGGGTGTCTGACACCCACAACAACCCGAGGAATGCGCAGCCAGGTGTCTGACACCCGCACGAGACGCACTCCATGTCGCCCCGGCGCCTCCCGGGTGTCTGACACCCACAACCCCGGTGTCTGACACCCGGCAAGACCCTATCCCCCTGGACCAGCATTTCATCAGGGTGTCAGACACTGACCACTGACACAGCTCACTCCAAGCTGATGTTCGCCGCCTTGACGATGTCCGCCCATTGCTGGCGGTCCTTTTCCAGGAACTGGCCGAACTGTTCGGGCGTCATGCCGGTGACCGGCTCGGAACCCAGGCCGGCCATCTTCTCGATCAGCGCGGGCTGCTTCAGCACGTCCTGCAAGGCGGCGTAGTACGTGGCCAGCACGTCGGCGGGCAGGCCGGCGGGCGCGAACACGCCCTGCCACGTCGGCATGTCGAATCCCTTCAGGCCCTGCTCGTCCAGTGTGGGCACGCTGGGCAGTTGCGGCGCGCGCTTGAGCGACGCGACGGCGATGGCCTTCACCTTGCCTTGCGAGGCCAGCGGCGCCGCGGTGGAGATGTTGTCCATCGTCATCGCGATGTGGCCGCCCAGCAGGTCGGTGATGACGGGCGCCGCGCCGCGGTACGCGGCATGCGGCACCTTCACGCCCAGCTTGTACAGCATGGTCTCGGCGATCAGGTGGTTGGAAATGCCCACGCCGGCCGTGCCGTAGGTGGCGGTCGGCGTCTTCTGGAAATATTCCTTCAGCTCGGCCAGGTTGCTGGCCGGCACGTCGTTGTTCACGATGACCACGTTGGGCTGCACGGCGGCCAGCGTGACCGGCGTGAAGTCGGCGGGCTTGTAGTTGGTGCCCTTGGGGTTCAGGACGTGGGTGATGGCCATGGAACCGGCCGCGGCGATGCCGATGGTGTAGCCGTCGGCGGGCGATTGGCTCAGGCGGTACGCCATGATGTTGCCGCCGGCGCCGGCCAGGTTTTCGACGACCACCGGCTGGCCCAGGCGCTGCGACAGCGGTTCGGCCAAGAGGCGCGCCAGCGTGTCGGCCGAACCGCCGGGCGCGAAGCCCACCAGCAGCCGCACGGGCTTGGCGGGTTTCCAGGCGTCGGCGGCCAGGGCCGGCGCGGCCGCCAGGGCAGAGGCAGCGAACAGTGCGCCGGCGGCGCGGTGAAGGGTACGGCTGAACATGAAGATGACTCCCAACAATATTTGATTTCGGCGGGTGTCAGACACCCTTGGAATAGCTTCTTGAATTGAAGGCTGTCTCACTAGGGTGTCAGACACGCCGAGGGTTTTGGCTGTCAGACACCCGGGCTGAGGATTTGCGCCAGCGTCTGCGCGACCAGGCGGTTCGACAGCAGCACGGGACGGCCCGAGGCCCGCGCCACCGCCTGCCGCATGCGTTCGGCATAGCCCATACAGTGCATGACGATCAGGTCGCAGGACGCGAGGTCGCGGCCCGCCTGTTCGAAGTTGCGCGCCGCCCGCTCCGCGTCGGCCTCGTAGGGCGAGGCGTGCGCGATCAGGGTGTCGCAGTCCAGCGGCACGACCATGTGGAAGGCGTCGACCTGCGCTTCCAGCGGCACCACCAGCCCGACCTTGCGGCAATGCGCCGCCAGGCCGGCGACCAGGTGGTCCACGACCTGCTGCGGTTCGACCACCAGCGTGCGCATCGGCGCGATGGCCGTGCCCGTGCACAGCGGCACCAGCACGTCGTAGCCCGCGGCGTCGGCCTGGCCCATGACCTGCGCCAGCCTCGCCTCGGCGGCCGCGGCATCCAGTTCGATCTGCGTCCCGTCGCGCATGCGCGTGGCGAACCGGTATTGGCCCTCGCGGGGCGCCAGGGCGGCAAGCGCCGCGGCGTCCAGGCCGTCCAGCGCGCCGAATTCGTCGATGCGCACGTGCGCGCCCAGAAGCGGCGCCATTTCAGGCACCACGTCGCTGCGCGGCGATTGCCCGATGGTGAAGAACGCCACGCGCCGCTGCGGATGATCAATCATGCCGCCTCCCCCGCTTCGCGGCCCACGGTCTGCAAATGCGCCATCGAACCGTAGCGGGCCTGCAGCGCGGCCCATTCGGCCTCGTCCGAGAAGGCCATGGCGCCCTGCCCGAACAGCTTGGCGATCTCGATGCAGAACCGCATGGCGACGTCGGCGTCCACGGCGTTGGTGACGCCGGTGGCGCAGCCCGGCACGGTGGTCTGCGCGGTCAGCGCCACGCCCACCACCGGCGCGTCCGTGACGATGGCGGGCTGCATCAGCGAATTCACGTGCCACAGGCCGTTTTCGTAGGGGGTGATGTCCTGCGTGGTCAGCGGCAAGGTCATCGGCAATTCGCCGCTGACCCAGCCCATCACGTCCAGCATGGTTTCGGGAATGCGCAGCAGATAGCCCTGCCTGGCCACCGGCGTCAGCGCCACGCCGCGCTTGTTGACCAGGCGGTTGCCGCGCGTCGTGTCGACCGACAGGATCGCGTCCATGCGCGGATCGACTTCGTGCGACATCATCTCGCGCATGGGGAACGGCGAACGCATCATGGGCACGGGGTGGTGCGGACGCGTGCCGGCGCGCGGGCAGATGTGCGTGCGGATGCGCACCGTGCCGGGCAGCACGTCGCCCTGGCGGGCCATGGCCATCAGTTTGAACGCCGCGGCGATGGCGACCACCGCGCCGTCGCTGTCGGACACCAGGCCCGTGACCGCGGGGCGCGCCCCGATTCCGCCCAGGCGGCCCACGATGCCCAGTTGCGGCGCCGCGTCGTCGGCGCCCGGGATGACGATCGAAAGAAAATCCGTGGCGGCGCCGTCGCGCTCCAGCCGGGTCACTTCCACCTCGCAGTCGCCGGCCTCGCGCAGCCGCTGCGCCACCGCCTCGCCCGTCACGTGGGCGGAGGACAGGAGTTCGATCGTATCGATGACCTGTTTCATACCGGGATCTCCAGCAGGCCCGGACGGAATGCGCGAGGCTCTTTCTGCCCGAGAAACAGCAGGGCGTCGTGCGGACCGATCAGCGCGACCTTGTCCTCGCGCACGCGCAGTCCCGACCCTTCCGGCAGGCCCAGGACGGGCATGCCGGGATTCAGCGTGCAGAATTCCGCCAGGCGCTGGGCGCGGGTTTCGCCCCGGTGTCCGGGCGGATGGGCGTTGGTGTAATGCGGGTTGATCTGGAAAGGCAGCAGGCCCAGCGCGTCGAAGCCTTCCGGATCCGCGATGGGCATGTCGTTCGTGGTGCAGATGCTCGGGCAGGCCAGGTTGGACCCGGCGCTCCATCCCAGGTAGGCCGCGCCCTGACGCACGCAGCGGGCGACGACGTCGAGCAGCCCCTGGCGGCGCAACTGCCCCAGCAGGTTGAAGGTGTTGCCGCCGCCCACGATGATGAGGGCGGCGCCTTCCAACGCGGCCACCGGATCCCCGGCGCGGTGCAGGCCCTGGATATCCAGGCCGGTGTCGGCCAGCGCCGAAGCCACCAGCGCGGTGTAGTCGTCCCAATCGCGGGTCACGCCGGCGTACGGCACGAAGACGGCCGGCGCGCCTTGCGGCAGCGACGCGACCAGTTCGCGGATGTCGGGCAGCGCGTGCGCCAGGTAGCCGGCGTCGCTGCTGGAATTGCTGAGGAGCAGGAGGTTCATGCGGGGATTTCCGAAAGGGAGTTTGGAGATTCAGGCAAGCCAATAGGGATCGTTCAGTTCGCGCCCCAATGCCCCTACCTGCTGCAATACGGATTCGCGCAGCCGCGCGACGCGCTCGGCGTCGGCCTGGAAGGAAACGAAGGACAGGCACAGGCCTCGCAGTTCGCCGGTGGACGGGTCGCGCACCGCCGCGGCCACCGCGCCGATGCCGGGCATGGCCTGGTCGATGGCGACGCCGCAGCGGTCCGCGCGGATGCGCGCCACCACGCGGGCCAGTTCGCCCACGGTGGCGGGGCAATCCCGCCCTTCCACGGGCAGCGGCCGGTCCGCGTCGGCGCCGTACAGCGCCTGGAACTCGGCCTCGTTCAGGCGCGACAGCAGCGCCCGGCCCATGGCGGTGCCCGAGGCGGCACGGCGCGAGCCCGGCGGCGACAGCACCTGCACCGGATGCGAGCCGTTGAGCCGTTGCAGCACCACGGTTTCGCGCTGGTTCAGGGTGGACAGGTAGGCGGTCAGGCCGCTGTCGTCGGACAGGCGCACCAGCACGGCCCGGCAGGCGTCGTCCAGCGGCGTGGCCGCCATGCCCGCCCGCGCGACCTGGGCCAGTAGCGCGCCCGGCCGGTAGCGGCGCGTGGCGGCGTCCTGGTCCAGCAACCCGTAGCTCTGCATTTGGTTGAGCAAGCGCGACGCCGTGCTCTTGGGCAGGGCCAGGCGCCCCGCCACATCCGTGAAGCTCAGTTCCGTCGCGCCGTCCGCATACAGCGCCAACACGCGCTGCACGCCATCCAATATGCTCATAATAGTTCCAAAATAAGGAACTGATGTTCCTTAATAAAGAACAAGCATAATGCACGCGCGGAATCAGGGTCAAGACGCGCCCCGCCCGGCGCGCGAAGCGCGGGCTGCAAGCCTTGCGAACGGGGGAAACGGCGATCGCCGGCTTCGCCGCGGAAGCCGGACGGGAACGGCGGGGCTCAGCCTTGCGGGACCAGCGCCTTGGAAGGGAGATCGCTGAACAGCTTGATGAGATCGACGTCGCGGTTCACGCCCAGTTTGCGCATGGCGCTGCGCTTCTGGGTGCTGACGGTCTGGACGCTGCGGTGCAGGCGCTCGGCGATCTCGGTGATGGTGCCGCCCGCGCAGAACAGCCGGACGATCTCTGCCTCGCGGGGCGTCAGCCTGTCGGTTTCGGCCACCATCATGGTTTCCAGCAGCATGTCCTTGATGAGCGGCGAGTAATACCGCCGGCCGCCGTGGGCGGCGTAGACGCCGTCGACCAGCCGATCCATCGAATCCGACTTGCTGACCACGGCCTTGACGCCATGCTTGACGATCGCGAGCAGCAGCGCCGGGTTGTCGACCATCGTGTAGAGCACCAGGCGCAGATCCAGCCAGCGGCGGCGCAGGTGCGAGATCAGCACGAGGCCGTCGCCGTGGCTGCCGCCGGGCATGGCGTAGTCCAGCACCAGCACGTCGCAGGAATGCCTGTCCAACAACGCGATCAATTCGGTGGAGTCGGTCGCCTGCCCGACGATCCGCATGGCGGGGTTGCGCTCCAGTTCGGAAGCCAGGCCCCGCAGCACCACAGGGTGATCGTCTGCAATTGCCACACGTATGCTGAGATCGGACACCGCTACTCCCGCTGATCGAACGCCATGATGCAAGCGCCTCGTTTTGCGCTGCCTGCCCTGGGGCATGAGTGCGGGAAATTCTAAACGACGGTCCGCGGCAAAAAGGGCGGAAAACAGCGAGCTTCGCGGCGCCGGGCGACGCTCCGGCAGGGCGAAAAAGCGATTCCGCGCGGCACAAACCCAATACCGGCAAGGGCGCGCCGCCGCCCGGCCCCGCAACGCCGCGCTTCTACGTTTTAGTACTACTTGTTCATTTAATTCAGATCATTACTAGATCCTCCGGGCATCGCGCTACCTATAGTTTGTAGGTCTGCAACATTGCTCAACAGCCAGCGCCAGCACAGGGCTCACGGCCCGGCCCGTCCGGCAAAAATAGGATCGGTCCCAGCGGACTGGTATCACGTTCATGCCGTTCCGACCCAGTGCCGCGCCGCACGCCGGCCCGCTTCCCGCATTCCCAGGCGCGGCGTTCCCCCCTCCCTTCCCACCGGCCGGACACCGCCTGCGCATCGGCCTGGCCTGCCTGCTGTTCTCCGCCGCGCCGCCCGCCGCCCACGCCCAGATTCCCGACGCCGGCCGGTCGATGCGCGACATCGAAAGCACCGCGCCCGCCATCGCGCCGCGGCCCGCGCGGCCGACGCTGGACGATTCCGCCACGCCGCCCGCCGCGCCGTCGGCGACCGGCCAGGCGGCCGGCCCCCGGCTGGCCCTGCGGCGCTTCACGCTGACCGGCAACCGCGTCTACGGCGACGACGAACTGCAAGCGGCGCTGGCGGACCTGGCGGGCACCGAACAGGACCTGGACGGCCTGCGCGCCGCCGCCGACCGCATCACCCGCTACTACCAGGACCGCGGCTATCTGCTGGCGCGCGCCTATCTGCCGCCACAGGATATCCAGGACGGCGTCGTCAATATCGCGGTGCAGGAAGGGGTGTACGACGACGTCGCGCTCGACAACCGCTCGCGCGTGGACGACGCGGTGCTGCGCCGGGGGCTTTCGTCCCTGAACACCGGCGACGCCGTGCACATAGGCCGCCTGGAAAGCCTGCTGCAACGCCTGGGCGACCTGCCCGGCGCCGCCGTGCAGGGCACGCTGCGCCCCGGCTCCGCGCCGGGGTCGACCACGCTGCGCATCGACGCCGAACCCGCCCCGCTGGCAACGGGCAGCCTCGAAGCCGACAACTTCGGCGGCTACTACACGGGCGAGTACCGCCTGAGCGGCAACCTGGACATCGACAGCCCCCTGCGCCTGGGCGACCAGCTCGGCCTGCGCCTGTTGTCCAGCGACCGGCGCCAGCGCTACTACCAGGCTTCCTACCGGGTGCCCGTGGGGCCCGCGCTGACCCGCCTGGGCCTGAGCCTGTCCCACATGCGCTATGAGCTGGGCCGCGACTTCGCCATCCTGGAGGCGCACGGCACCGCGCGCACCACCGGCTTCTTCGTCGAGCAGCCGCTCGTCTACGGCCGCCATTTCCGGCTGCGCGCGCAACTGCTGTACGAAGACAAGCGCCTGAGCGACGCCATGGACCTGTTTTCCATCCGCGACGGCAAGCGCGTGCAAATCACCACCGCCTCGCTGTCGGCCACCGGCGAAGACGGCCTGTTCGGCGGCGGACGCAGCGCCGGCTTCCTGTCCCTGGGTTGGGGGTCGCTGCGGCTGGACAGCCCGCGCCTGCGCGCCAGCGACCAGGCCTACACCCGCAGCGCGGGCGGCTTCGGCAAGGCCAACCTGACGCTGCTGCGCCAGCAGAACCTGGCCGGGCCTTTCATGCTGTATGGGCAGTTCAACGCCCAACTGGCGTCCAGGAACCTCGACGGTTCCGAGGAATTCAGCCTGGGCGGCCCCTATGGCGTGCGCGCCTTCGCCAACGGCGAGGCCAGCGGCGACCAGGGCTGGCAGGCCACCGCCGAACTGCGCTATCTGCCCGCGCCCGGCCTGCAATTGGCGGCATTCGCCGACGCGGGCCGCGTCACCGTCAACCGGCGCCCCTGGAACGACGCCCGCAACGTCCGGCGGCTGTCCGCCGCCGGGCTGAGCCTGACCCAATCCGGCCCGCGGCACCAGGTAATGGCCGCCGTGGCCTGGCCCATCCAGAAGGAAGACGAACACAGCGGCCCACGGGCGGAACCGCGATTCTGGCTGCGCGCCACGCGGTACTTCTGACTGGCCGTTCCCGAGTGCTGTCGCACCGCGCCCGGCCACGCCGGGCGCGTTCTCCAACCCTTAAGGAAAGACATGAACAAGACCCATGCAGTGATATGGAACGCCAGCAAGGCATGCTGGACCGTGGCCAGCGAATGCGCCCGCCGGCGCGGCAAGTCCGGCGTGACGGGCGCGCGCCTGGTCGCCGCGGCGCTGGCCGCGGCGGGCCTGACGGCGTTGGCGCCGTCCGCGCTCGCGGGCCCGACGGGCGGCAAGGTCACCCACGGCAACGCCGCCATCTGGCAAAACGCCACGGACACGATCATCAACCAAAGCTCGTCGAAGGCCGTCATCGATTGGCAGTCCTTCGACGTCAACGGCAATGAACGCGTGACGTTCAACCAGATGAGCGCGAACGACATGACATTGAACTATGTCAGCGGTTTGGGCCCCCAAAGTTCGATCCGCGGCTCCATCAACGCCCTGGGCAAGGTGTTCCTGGTAAATCCGAACGGCATCGTGTTCGGCGCCGGCGCGCAGGTCAACGTAGGCGGCCTGGTCGCGTCCGCCCGGGCCATCGACCCCGTCGCCTTCATGAACAACGCCAACGGCGTGTTCGCGTTCGATGCGGGCGCCCCGTCCAGCGGCCGGGTCGAGAACTACGGCACCATCCGCGCCGCCGCGGGCGGCGAGATCGCGCTGCTGGGCGCGCATGCCGTCAACTACGGCACGCTGCAGGCCGACGGCGGCTCGGTCGCGCTGGGCGGCGGCCAGACGTTCACGCTGCGCATGGGCAATGGGCCGCTCAGCCTGGAAATCAGCGCCCCGTTCGCCTACGCCCTGGCCAGCAACGCCGGCGTGATCCGGGCCAACGGCGGCCAGGTGGCCTTGCAGGCCCGCCGTTCCGCGTCGGCCAGCCCGTATGAAACCGTGGTCAACAACAATGGCGTCATCGAAGCCAAGACGCTGAACAACCGCAGCGGCAGGATCGTGCTCGACGGCGGCGACCGCGGGCTGGTGCAAGTGGCGGGCAGCCTGAACGCCAGCGCCCTGGCCACCTACGGCAACGGCGGCACCGTCGACGTAACGGGCGAACACGTGGCCGTGCGCCTGGCCACCCAGGTCGACACCCGCGCCATCAACGGCAGCACCGGCACGTTCCGCATCCGCAGCACGGCCGTCAATGTCGAAAACACGGCCACGACAGCCCAGCCCACGATCCACGCCGATACGCTGACGCACAATCTCGCCACCACCAACGTCGAGCTGCGCAGCACCGCCGGCGACGTGGTGGTGAACGCGCCGATCGCGTGGGCCAGCGGCAACGCGCTGACCCTGGACGCGCGGCACGGCGGCGCCGGCAAGGTCGCCGTCAACGGCGCGCTGACCGCCACGGGCGGCCAGGCCGCGCTCAATCTGGCCGCCGACGAACGCATCGACATCAACAACAAGATCACGCTCAGCGGCCTTTCCAACCGCCTGTCGCTTGAAACGTCCACGCCGGCCCCCAACGCCGGCCCGCACATGGCGCCCACCGCCAACTACGTGCTGGGCGGCGCGCCCGGCCAGGCCGTGATCACGCTGTCCGGCACCAACGCCGGCTTCGCCTCCAACGGCGTGCAGTACACGGTCATCCAGAACCTGGCGCAGATGCAGGCCGTCAGCAACAACCTCTACGGCTACTACGTGCTGGGCACGGATCTGCGCGGTTCGGGCACGTTCCAGTCCATCGGCAGCCAGAGCGGCGTGTTCAACGGCAGCTTCGAGGGCCTGGGCCACACGCTCAGCAGCTTCAGCGTCAGCGGCAGCGGCGCCAACGCCGGCCTGTTCGCGGCCTCGGCCGGCGTGATCCGCGACCTCAACCTGGACGCCATCGGCGTGAACTCCGGCCAGCCCAACCTGGGGCCCATGTCCATCGGCACCCTGGTCGGCGACAATACCGGCCGCATCGCCAACGTCAAGGTGGCCAACACCACGCTGTACGGCAACGGCTACCGCGCCAACGCCACCGGCGGCCTGGCAGGCACCAACCGGGGCGGCACGATCGACAACTCCAGCTTCTCGGGCCGTGTCTACGGCGGCGCGCAGACCTATGCGCTGGGCGGCCTGGTCGGCATCAATACGAATGGCAACAGCGGCAGCCTAGGCATCATCATGGGCAGCCGCAGCGAAGGCATCGTCAGCGGCTCGCTGCTGCGCCATGACGCCGGCGGGATCGGCGGGCTGGCCGGCGCCAACCTCCGCGGGCAGATCTCGGACTCGCTCACCACGGCCGCCGTCACGGCCAGCAGCGCGTACGTGAACACCGGCGGCGCCGTGGGCCTGAACCAGGACGGCATCATCGAGCGCGTGAGCAGCTCCGGCGCGGTTTCCGGCAACGCCCAAGCCAGCGTCGGCGGGCTGGTCGGCAAGAACCTCGGCGCCAGCGGCGCAATCGCCGGCAGCACGAGCACCGGCCGCGTTTCCAGCGGCGCCGGCAGCAACACGGGCGGGCTGGTCGGCGAGAACACCGGCTCGATCCGCCAGTCCGAAGCCTCCGGCGAAGTCGTCGCGTACAACGGCGCCTCCACCGGCGGCCTGGTCGGCCTGAACAGCACCGGCGGCGCGCTGGCCGACGTGAAGGCCAGCGGCATCGTCCGCGACACGGGCGCGGCATCGAGCATCGGCGGCCTGGTGGGCGCCAACGGCATCGGCGCGTCCATCGACAACGGCGAAGCCAGCGGCGCGCTGGTCAACGCGGCCAATAGCAACGCCAACACCCGCGCCGGCGGCCTGGCGGGCCAGAACAGCGGCACGATCGCGTACAGCACCTCGCGCGTGCTGGATGTCAGGGCCGGCAACAACGCGTCGGTGGGCGGCCTGGTCGGCTTCAACCAGGGCACGATCCTGGCCTCGGGCTCGAGCAGCCGCGCGCAGGGCGGCGCCTACAGCAATGTGGGCGGCATCGCCGGGCAGAACGCGGGCGCCATCAACATCGGCATGGCATGGGGCAGCGTCGCCGGCGGCAGCTACTCGAACCTGGGCGGCATCGCGGGCGTGAACCACTCGAACAGCAGGATCCAGAACTCCACCGCCAGTGGCCCGGTGATCGGCGCGTACAACTGCTCGACCAACGGTAGCTACTGCTATACCGCCACGGGCGCGACGCTGGGCGGCCTGGCCGGCGTCAACTACGGCTGGATCGACAACTCCATCGCCGCCGGCATGATCGACTACCGCAACAACGCCGGCCAAATCTACGGCGGGCTGGTCGGCGTCAATTACGGCGTCATGCAGGGCAACCTCGCGCAAGGCCACGCCACGCAGGTGCCGCCCGCGGGCATCAACTATGGGGTGATGGATCCGCCCTACTACTACTTCTAACAGGAGGAGACCGCAGGGGCGGCTCCCCGCAAGGCCGTGAAAAAGCCCGGCGCCACGAAAGCGGCGCCGGGCTTTTCCGTGTTGCCGATCCGCGCGGATCAGTCGTAGCGCACCTGGAAGCGCACGCTGGAATTCGCCCTTCCGGGCCTGACGCCAGGCGCCACCGGCGTGTCGTGGTCCGTGCGCTGATAATGCGCCTCCAGGTCGAAATTGGCGGTTGCCCCCTGGACGGCAGGCCGGCTAGAAAACGGATAAAAGTTCAGGTCCCCCGCGCCGGCGCCGATGGCCAAAGGCGTCGTCTCGCCCTGCCTGGTCAGCACGATGCCCACGTTGCGGGCATAGCCGAACGCCGAGTCGACGCGCAAGGCCGGCACGCCGGGCACCAGCCCCTGCACCCCGGCGTAGAGCGCCAGCTTGGGCTTGGCGCCCGCCGCGCAGTCGCTGAGCGAGATGGAGAACGGCACGGTGCCGGCGCGCGCCCCCGGACGAGGGAAGTCCCCCACCGCCACCCGGCCCATTGTGACCTCGCGCCCGTACCCCACGTAGCGGGCGTCCACATTGCACACGGCCGTGACGAGAGGCGGCGTCACCCCGCCGATGGTGATCAGTTCTTCGACAGTGAACCATGCTTCGCTATTGCACACCACCGCCGAAAGCTTGCCGGACTCGAGCGAAATATCCGCGCCGGAGGCGGGCTGGGAAGCCATCTGCACCATCTTGATCGTCATCCGCGCGGCGGAAAAGTCGGGATCCGGCCCTGTGACCTGGTAGATTCCCGACGGTATAGTTCCCGTCACGACCAATTCCACTGTGAGGCCGCTGGGAAAGGCATCGAGGGGGTTCTCTTCCCCGCTCCACTCAAGCGCGCGGCTGGCATAGGCCCTGATCTCCCGTTCGAGCTTGAGTGCCCACGACGCCCCGGCCGGCTTGACGCGTAGGCCGACGCCAGGAACATTCGTAGGCACAATGGAAATGCCCGACCACCCCATACCGTTCCAGTGCGCGCCGTGCACCACATGGGAATCGACCTCCAAGTTGCGCGTGTAATTGAATTGCGAAGAGATCGACAACCCGCGCGTGGCCAGCACAGTGCCCACCGGCACGCCGCTGCCGATATTGCCTACCTGCGGCGGGTTCCAGCCGGTGCCCGTGCCCACGCCTTCGGAGAATTTCTGCACTACGCAGTCCTTTGCCGCGCGGCGCGCGGCGGCGGCCTCGCCGCCCGGCACGGCCAGGCAGACCGCCAGGGCCACGCCCGCCAGGGCCTTGCCGCGGGGCCGGCCCAGCGCCGCCCGCGCAACGGACAAACGTAAGTCGAACATGGGTTTTCTCCTAGAGAGCGCGCGGACGTGGGCGTCCGCAAGCGAAGTTTCAAGAACCGGCGGCGGCTTCCGCCCAGGCGCTGCCCGCCGCGGCCAGCCCCAGGTCGTCCACGGCTTCATAGTCCAGCGTGAGTTCCCGCGCGGCGCGCGGCAGCGGCCCGGGCCAGGCAAGGCGCGCCGACCCGTAGGGCGGCACGGTCACGCCTTCCAGGCCCGCATCCCGCGCGCCGCGCACGCGCAGCGTCCTCAGCGTCACGCTGTAGGGCGTCGGGTTTTCCGCCGCCAGCGCCGAACCGGCCGCGTCGTAGGTCCAGCGCAATTCGCCCGGCGCCTTGCGCGGTTCGCCCGCCAGGCCCTTGGGCCGGAACAGCAGCTTCATCGACAGGCTGATCTGTACCTTGAGCCCGTCGCGCGGCTCGCCCGCCGCGGGCACGTCCATGAAGTTGATCCAGAACTGCGACTCGCGGTCCTGGGGCAGCGGCTCGCCGGTATAGCGCAACTGGACCGCCTTGCGTTCGCCGGGGTCCAGCCGGAACAGCGGCGGCATCGGCGTGAAGGGCACCCGCAAGCGGGCGAGGTCGTCCTGGGCCTCGCCCTGGTCCAGCCAGATCTGCACCAGGATGGGCGCGCTGCCGGGATTGCCGACGCGCAGCGTGATGGCCTTTTCCTGCGCCGGATAGATGAAGCGCGTGCCGTCCACGGAAAGATCGGCGCGCGCCCCTCCGGCGCTTGCGGCCAGCGCGGCGAATGCGCATGCCAGCGCAAGCCGGCGGCGCGCGCGGCTCATGGCAACAACCCCGCCACGGGCGAGCCGACGGCCGGAGGCGGCGGTTCGGGCTCGGGTTCGCAGACCGCGTCCAGCATGTCGAAACCGTCCTGCCGCCCCTGGCGCGGCGGCAGGCGATAGCCGACGCGGCAACGCTGCGCGGCGTCCGGCCCCCACTGCACGCGGATTTCGCCCTGGTCATCGCGCACCCGCATGACGATGCGGCTGCCCTGCCCGACGGCGCCCACGGATTCCCCGCTGGCAAGGTCGAAGACCTCGGCGCCGAACGGCAGCACGCCGCCATCGGGCTGCCGCACGCTGACCAGCACCGGCCGGGCGCGGCGGGTGGGATAGTCCAGCAGCACCACGGCGCCGGCGCGCGGCGCCACGCTGCGGGAACTGGCCAGCAATTCCACGTCGTCGGCCATGTCCGCGGGGTCGAGTTCCACGGTGTTCAGGCGGTACGGCGCCAGGTTGGCGGCCAGGCCGTAGCCGCGGCCGTCCACGCGGCTGCCGCGGTCCATGCCGACGCGGGCGTCCTCGGCGTCCGGCGCGCGCACCAGGCCGACGGTCTCGCCCAGCGACGACGACAAGGTCACCCCGCCCGCGTGGGCCAGCACGTTGCCTTGGGCCCGCAGCCCGGCCTGGCGGTAGCCCGCCCCCTGCGACACGCTGGCGCCCACGTTGGCCGCGGAGGCCCTGTAATCCAGGTTGCCGCTGGCGGTGGAGGTATCCGCGCGGCTGCTGCGGGACGCCGACAGCGAATAATTCAGCCTGCCGGTGTCCCCGAGCGCCCCCGAGACCGCCACGGCGGAGTCGGTGCCCGAGAGGTTGCTGTGGCTGGTGTAGCTGCTGAACATCGGCGCGGCCGCCGACGAGCCGCTGCCCAGCGGGATGGACAGATTGAGGGTCACGACGGTGCTGCGGCCGCGGTTCGGCGTGTACAGCCCGCCCGCGGAAAGGGCATGCACGCGCTGCAGGCTCAGCGCATAGGACACCCGGCCCAAACTGCTGCGATAGCCGACGCTGTAGTTGAGCGCGCTGCCCGGGCGGTTCCAGTACTGCAGCGCCGAGCCATTCAGGTACATCGAGCCATTTCCGCCCAGATCCTGGTTGATGTAGGTATCGAGCCGGTTGCGCAGCCTGCCCAGGTCCCCGTAGCCGCCGACGTGCGGGGCGTCGCGCAGCGCGATGGCCTCGTTCAGCCCCACGAACCCGCTGGTCGAATAGCGGTACGCGAGCAGCGAGAAATTGGTGCCGGAATTGGGCAGGTTCTTGCTGTAGGAGACGCGGTAGCTGGAGCCGGACGTCCGCCCCCCCGGCAGGTGGGCGCGGGCGACCGTGGCGTCGCCCGAGAACGCCCCGAGCCGCGTGTTCAATGCGGCGCCGGCCAACACCGAACTGTAGTAGTCGCTGAAGGCCAGGCCGCCATAGCCGGTAATCAGGTCGCTCAGCCCCGTGCGCACCACGCCTTCGAACACGCGTTGGCCGCTGCTGCGGTAACCCGACGCCATGGCCTGCCCCACCGAGACGGAATAGCGCGTCTCTCCGGGACGCAGCAGATCCACGGCGGTGGCGAACGGCACGATGAAGCTCCAGGCCTGGCCGTCGGCTTCGGTGACGCGCACCGTGAGGTCCCCGCCGTAGCTGGCCGCGCCCAGGTCCTCGATCGCGAACGGGCCGGGCGCCACCGTCGTTTCGTAGACGAGGAACCCGCGCTGGTAGACGCTGACCGCGGCATTGCTCCGGGCCGTCCCGCGGATCGTGGGAACGTAGCCGCGGCGGTCGTCGGGCAGCATGCGCTCGTCGCTGCTGAGCCTCACGCCGCGAAACGAGACCGCGTCGAAATAGCGCCCGTCCGTCGAGGTTTCCCCCAGCAGAAGCTGCGAGCGCCAGGCGGGCAGGTCCGTGACGGCGTACAACTGGCCCCGCTGGTAGGTGGTGCCTGTGCGGGACGACCAGCTTGCGTAGCCGTCGTGCCGCAGGCGCCAGGCGCCGGCGTTCAGCACCCCGCTCAGGCTCAGGTAGCCCCGGCTGCGGCGCTGCCCGTTCGTTTCCTGCGTGTAGAGGTTGGTCGTGTAGCCCAGACGCGCCGCCGTAATGCCGCGGTCCCAATAGGCCGGGTCCACATAGGTGCCGGCATTGCCCGAGTCGAGGTAATACGCAGGCACGGTCAGGGACAGGGTCTGCTCGGCCATGTCGAACTTCACCTGCGCGCCGGGCACGTAGCTGGCGAGGCCGTCGCAGACCGGCACGTCGCCCAGTGTCCGCTCGCTGCGCTCCGCGGCATTGCGGCCGATCTTGTCCATGTCGATGCCAACGCTGCGCAGCAATTCGGCCGTATAACAGGGCTGCGCCCCTTCCGGCCCGGAACCGCGGAAATCCATGGCCAGCGCGCCGCGCCATCGTCCGTTCACATGCACGTCGACGCGGTACTGGCCGGGCGACACAATGTTGGGGCGTTCGAAACGGGACAGGTCTATCTGTTCGTCGCCGACTCCGCGAACCAGCATCTTCACGTCAAAACGCACGGAGTCCTGCTGTTCGCCGCCGGCCCCGGCCGTCGCCATCAGCACCAGCAAGAGGATGCCCGGCGCCCAGGCGCCCCCCCGCCGCCTTTGCGCGCACGGGTGCCCAGGACGCGCGCCTGCCCGCGTCGATAAACACATCGTTTCGAATTCCGGATGAAAAGAATGAATAAAAGGCCCGGCCCGCGGGCCGTCACGGCGCCATCAGTTGGCTGTCGAAGGCCTGCGTGCCGCCGAAATCGTTGATGACAGTGAAATGCACCGCGGCCTGGTCCGTGGCCGCCTGCGTCCCCGCGGGAAGGTTGAAGCGTTCCCTGCCGTAAGGCGGCACCATGCCGCTGCCCACACTGGCGCGGCGGCCGCCCTTGGCCGCCACGTCCACCGACAGCAGCGACACGTAATAAGGTGTCGGGTTGTGCACCTCGACCGATCCGCCGCCGGCGACGGGCGACCACCGCAGGCTGGGCGGCGCATCCTCCACGCGGCCAGGCAGGCCCGAAGGGCGGAAGAACAGCTTGATCCTGGTGCGGAATTTCAGGCCGACGACGTTTTCCTTGCCGCTGCTGGGCGGCGTTTCCAGCGCATTGAAATAAAAGACGGACTCCCGGTCGGACGGCAGGGGGTGGCGGGTGTAGAACAGCCGCAGCACCCCGCTGGATGCCGGCTCGATCCGGGTCACCGCCGGCGACACCAGGAACGGCACGACCAGCGTGTCGGGCGAGGCGTTCGGCCTGCCGTCGTCCAGCCAGGACTGCACCAGCAGCGGTTCGGCGCCGGTGTTGCGGACCCGGATGGAGACATCCTTGGCATCGCCCGGAAACACGATGCGCGTGCCTTCCAGGACCAGGGCCGCCCGCGCCACGCCGGCGCCGGCGGCCCATGCCACGACGCCCATGGCCAGCAAACGAATAACGGTACGCACCATGGGCGTCATGCCATCGGCTCCTGTTGATTACTGGTAAGCCACGATGAAGCCGATATCGGAACCCGCGCTGCCGGAAGTGACGGCCGTGGCCGCCGGCACCGTCTTGATGTAGGCGGCCATGAAGTCCAGACTGCCGCCAGTGGTGGGAGTCGCCGCGGCGGGATCCCATGTGACCGTCTGCACTTCGGCCGGAGCCTGGGCCTGGCCCAGGGTGACCTTGCTGGTCTTGCCGTTGCCGGCGTTCCAGATGCCGATTTCGAGGCCGGTCGCCGGCAGCGTGGTGTTGATCCTCAGGTTGCCGGAGAGCGTGTTGATCTGCGTGGCGACCTGGTCGAACGAAATGGCGGCCGTGCCGCCTCCGGAGCAGTCGCTCAGCACGATGCTGAAGGGCTGTTCGCTGGCGGGGAGCCTGGCGCCCTGGGCCAAGGGAAGGAAGAGGGCCGGGGCGTGCGTGCCGAGCGGCACATCCTTGATGTTGCCGAGGCCGGCATCCTGGCCGTTGACCTTGCACGTTATGGCCGAGACCTTGCCCGTGAAGCGGATCTGGCCGTCGAACGCCTGGGCATGGGAAACGGCGGGCGCCAAGGCGGCAAACAACGCACCGGAGGAAATGAGGGATGCGAGGAGACTGCGTTTCATATTGCGATTCCTGAGTTGGAGTTGATCGGGCCCGGCTTGCCGATGCAGGCCTGACCGCAAGTCCGCGGCACGCTGGCGGAAGGTCCGGACTGCCGAGTGCCGCAGCCCTGGAATACGCCCACGGCATGCGCGCCCTGTGCGTATTCCAGCGGTATGGACACTGTAGGGATCAACTTCTCTCAGGTATTTAGGAACGCAACTAAATCACGTTAGTAGTAGTTCGACATTTAATAAATATTTGTAAATTCTGGGGTTTTTTGGGGGTGTTGGAGGGGGAGTGTCTGACACCCGTGATGCGGTGCTTCAAGCTTGAAGCGCCTTGCCGTAGGGGTGTCAGACACCTGCATGGGGTAAGTGTCTGACACCCGTACGAGACGGCAGCACGGGGGGAAGAGGTGTGGCCGGGTGTCTGACACGGGGGGAAGGAGGTGGGTGTCGCGAGGGGTGTCTGACACCCGTGATGCAGTGCTTCAAGCTTGGAGCGCCTTGCCGTAGGGGTGTCAGACACCTGCATGGGGTAAGTGTCTGACACCCGTACGAGACGGCGGCACGGGGGGAAGAGGTGTGGCCGGGTGTCTGACACGGGGGAAGGAGGTGGGTGCCGCGGGGGGTGTCTGACACCCGTGGTGCGCTGCTTCAAGCTTGAAGCGCCTTGCCGTAGGGGTGTCAGACACCTGCATATGCGGAGGGCAAGTGTCTGACACCCCTACGAGACGGCGGCACGGGGGGAAGAGGTGTGGCCGGGTGTCTGACACGGGGGAAGGAGGTGGGTGCCGCGGGGGTGTCTGACACCCGTGACGCGCTGCTTCAAGCTTGAAGCCCCTTGCCCTAGGGTGTCAGACACCTGCATCTAGACACCTGCATCTCACACCCGCATCCCGGGCTATCGCAAGGACAATTCCGACCACTGCGCCAGCGGCAGCGGCGGCTGTTCGTGCAGGATGCGGGCCAGGACCCGCTTCAGTTCGGGCCATCCGCCGCGCTCGCTCGGCCAGCTCGACGGCGTCACCGGGGTCCAGGTTCCGTCGGCGGCGCGCTCGGCCATCTTGAAGCGGAAGGTGTAGTGCCCCGCCAGCCCCATCCGCAGGTCCGTCACCACCAGGGCGTCGCCGATGGCGTCGTAGCGCAGCCAGTCGTCCGTGAACCAGCGCAGCCGTTCGTGCAGCGGCACGCCGGCCAGCGCCCGGCCCAGGTCCAGGTGCAGCGGCTGGCGCAGCCATTCCGGGGGGGCCCTGTCGAACGGGCTGCTGACCGATTCGTAATAGTCGCCGTCCGCCGTCTTGGCGATGACGCGCCAGACCAGCGTATTGAAGGGCATGGAGACGGCCCGCAGTTCGGTGACCGCGATGCCCTGCGCCTGCATCGCGTCGCGCACCCGGTGCTCGGCGGCCACGCGCCCGGCCAGGCCGAAGCCCAGGTAGGCCGTGCTGAAGACCAGCGCCGCGGCCAGCAGGCGGCGCGCGGTGTGGGTCATCCCGAAAGCGGTGGCGAACAGCATTCCCGCCAGCAGCGGCACGGTATAGACCGGGTCGATGATGAAGATGGCCGACCAGCTTTCCGGAATGCGCGCCAGCGGCCAGAAGAGCTGCGTCCCGTAGACGGTGAAGGCGTCCAGCACCGGATGGGTCACCAGCACCAGCCACAGGGTCAGGAACAGCCGGCGCCCGCCGTAGGACGCCTGCGGCCAGTATTTGCGGATCAGCCACGCCAGCAAGGCGGCCAGGCCGGTCAGGACGAAGACCGAATGCGAGAACCCCCGGTGGTAGGTCATGAGCGACACCGGATCCGGATAGCTCATCAGCACGTCCAGGTCCGGCACCGTGGCCAGCGCCGCGCCGTAGATCAGCGCCCGCCGTCCCTGGAAGCGCCCCATCAGGGCGCCCTGTATCCCCGCGCCCAGCACCGCTTGCGTAACCGAATCCATAATTCCCCGACGATAAGCTTCAACCGGACGGACTACGCCCCGCGCGGCCGTCCATGCAGGCGTTAAGATACCTGATTGCATTCAGCTAATTTTCAAGTTTCCGCTTATGGACCTATACGTCGACAAGATAGCCTTGTTCATCGAGACCAACCAGGCGTGGGCGGGGCCGATCACCTTCCTGCTGACCCTGGGCGAATCCATGGTGCTGCTGGGCCTGTTCATCCCGGCCACCGCCCTGATGCTGCTGACCGGCGGCCTGATCGGCGCCGGCACGCTGAGCCCGTGGGGCGTCGTCGCCTGGGGCATCGCCGGCGCGATCGTCGGCGACGCCCTGTCCTATTGGCTGGGCCGCTGGGCCGGGCCGGGCGTGCTGCGCCGCTGGCCGCTGAAGCAGCAGCGCACCGGCGTGGCGCGCGCCCGGCTGTTCTTCCACCGCTACGGTTTCGCTTCCGTGCTGATCGGCCGCTTCCTGGGCCCCATCCGTTCCACCATTCCCACCGTCGCCGGGGTCATGGGCATGGCGCACGCCCGCTTCCAGTTGGCCAACGTCACGTCGGCCGTCCTGTGGCTGCCCCTGATGCTGGCGCCGGGATACCTCACCGCGCGCAGCCTGGGCGCGGCGGACAACGCGCAGCAGATCGCCATGATGATCGGCGCGGGGCTCTCGGTGCTGCTAGGATGCGGTTTGCTGCTAGCCATGCTGCGCAAGCGCCGCGTGCCGGCGCGGCAACGCCGCGGCAACTGAACCGGAGAAGGAAATGGCCATGGATGCCGAGCCGAAGGACGGCGATTTCGCGCGCTATATCGAAAACCTGACGCGCGCCGGCGGCGCGACGCCCGGCAGGGTCCCGCCCAAGCGCGAGGCCGCCCGGCGCGTGCCCGAGCCCGTCCCCGCGCCGTCCGCGCCGCCCGAACCGCTGTCCACCGCCCCCTGGGGCAAATCCGCGCCGCCGCCCCTGCCCTCGCGATCCGGCGCCGCCGCGCCTCCTCCCGCCGCCGGCCACGAGGACCCCGCCGCGGTGCCGCTGGCGCGGCGCGCGCGGCAGCGCAAGATCGGCATCATCCTGACGGTCGCCGGCGTGCTGGCCGGCTGGGCCGCGGCGCGCATCGTCTTCGAAGTCCTGCGCAGCCCGCGGTTCGACCTGGACGAACTGATGCCCGCCATCTTCCTGGTGTTCTTCGCGGTCATGCTGTTCAAGGCGGCCGGCAGCGCGCGCAATCCGCGCAAGACGCCGCTGGAAAAACTGCCGCCGCTCAAGCCCTCGTCCTACCGCAAGGACGGCGGCGCCTGACGCCGCGGGCGGGCGGCGCGCAAAGGCAATGGTGCTAACATTTCCGCCGCAGCCGCAAAGGCCCCACGAACCCCGGAGTGAAAGTGAATAACGTTGTCGGATTGAACCAGGCCCAGGCGGCCACGATGCTCAAGTTGCAGGACCACTTGAACACCATGATCAATCCGGACTGGGTGAACGGCGGGGCCCGCTTCCTGCGCGCCGCCTTCGTCGAATCCGCCGAGGCGCTGGAGCACTACGGCTGGAAGTGGTGGAAGAAGCAGACCATCGACCTGCCCCAGGTCCAGATGGAACTGGTGGACATCCTGCATTTCTACCTGTCGCACACGATCGTCGAGGCCGGCGGCGCCATCGGCGGCGCGGCCGACGCGCTGGTCGCCGACCTGGCGGGCCCCGCTTCCGTCTCGCTGGACGGCAAGGCCTACGCGCTGGACGCGCTGAACGTGCCCGAACTGCTGGAATTGATCGGCGGCCTGGCGGTATGCGGACGCGCCAGCTTCAAGGTGCTGGAACAAACCATGGCGGCGTGCGAAATGAGCTGGAACGACGCCTATACCCAGTACGTGTCCAAGAACGTGCTGAACATCTTCCGCCAGCGGCACGGCTACAAGGAAGGCACCTACGTCAAAATCTGGAACGGCGAGGAAGACAACGTCGTGCTGGCCCGGCTGATGTCGCAGCAGGATCCCGCCAGCGCGGACTTCGCCGACGCGCTGCATCGCGAACTGGAACAGGCCTACTCCCGCCTCTAGGCCCCGCGCGCGGCGGGCGCGGCAGCCGGCGGGCACGCCGAATCGATGGCCACGTCCCAGACCGACGGCGAACCCACCTGCCGCCGCAACTGCTCGGTGAAGGCGCGTATCCGGGCGTTGGCGCGCGGCATGGCCCGCAGCAGGTAGATGCCGCTGTCGGGCGGCGGGCTGGCATCCTGCAGCGCAAGCTGCACCAGGCGGCCGGCGCCGATGTCCGGCCCCGCCGACCAATTGGGCATGAGCGCGATGCCCAGCCCTTCCAGCGCCGCCTGGCGCCGCGCATCGCAGTCATCGCACTCCAGCACGAACCTGGCGTCCTGCGCCCACTGGCCGTCGCCCAGTTCGCGCCAGCCCCGCACGCTGGTGCTGTGGCGCCGGTCGATCAGGCGGTGGCGCGACAGGTCCGCCAGCGTCCGCGGCACGCCGTGGCGCTCCAGATACGACGGCGCGGCGCAGATCAGGTAACGGTGGCTGCCGATGCGCTGGCCGATCAGGCTGCTGTCGGGCTGCTGCCCCACGCGCACCACGACGTCCATGCGCTCGACCACCGGGTCCACCACTCGCTCGGTCAGTTCCAGTTCCACCCGCAGTTGCGGGTGGCGTTCGCCCAACTGTTGCAGGATGGGCACCACGTAGCGGCGCGCGAAGGCGGGCAGGCAGCTCACGCGCAGCAGGCCCTGCACGGTCTGCTCCAGCGAAATGACCTCCGAGCGCGCCTCCGTCATGTCGTGCAGGATCTTCACGGCCCGTTCGTACAGCACCTCTCCGGCCTCGGTGGGCACCAGGGCGCGGGTCGAACGCACGAACAGCGGCACCTGCAGTTCGGATTCCAGGGCCCCGATCTGCCGCGCCACGGACGAGGCCACCATTCCGCGGCGGCGGGCCACCTCGGAAAAGCTCTGCGCGCGGGCGACGTCCACGAAGATGGACAGGTTTTCGGCAAATTTGACGGCTTTCATTTGTGCGTACTACGCAAAAGGGTTTGGCGTTCGGCGCCTGCTTTCCTGCGGGCGTTGGCACTTACGATAGCGTGCATGGCTGCACCTTGGCAATTTTCACAAAGATCGCCCAGTCCTGGCAGCCGCGATAACGACGACAACACGCCCAGGAGACTTCATGCCCCGATTCACCGACATTCGCCGCAAGCCCCTCGCCCTGCTGGCGGGCGCCGCCCTGGCGGCCTCCGCCTGGACCGCCGGCCCGGCCGCGGCGCAGTCCTATCCCAGCAAACCCGTCACCGTGGTGGTGCCGTTCGCCGCGGGAGGCACAGTGGACAACGTGGCCCGCCAGGTGCAGCAATCGCTGCAGGAGAAGCTGGGCCAGCCGGTGGTCATCGACAACCGCGGCGGCGCCGGCGGCACCATCGGCACGGCGCTGGTGGCCAAGGCGCCGGCCGACGGCTACACGGTGGAGATGGTGTTCGATTCCTACGCCACCGAACAGCTCATCCATCCCAAGCTGTCCTACGTCACCGAGCGCGACCTCACCGGCGTCTCCTACATGGTGCGTTCGCCCATGGTGCTGGCGGTGACGGGCAGCGGCCCCTACCAGACGCTGGCCGACTACGTCGCGGCCGCGAAGAAAGGCGATGTATCGTTCGCCTCGGTGGGCGCCGGCAGTTCCAATCACCTGGCGGCCGAACTGTTCCACCAGCAGGCGGGCACCAGCGGCATCCATACGCCGTACCGCGGCGGCGGCCCGGCCCTGTCCGACCTGATGGGCGGCCACGTGGATTCCATCATCGCCAGCCTGCCGCTGGTGCTGCCCCACATCCAGAGCGGCAAGCTGCGCGCGCTGGCGGTCACCGCGCCCAAGCGCGTGGCGGCCCTGCCCGACGTGCCCGCCATCGCCGAAACCTACCCGGGCTTCGAGATCTATTCCTGGGTAGGCATGGTGGCGCCGGCCCAGACGCCCCCCGCTGTCCTGGACAAGCTGGAGACGGCCACGATCGCCACGCTGCGCGATCCGGCCGTGGAGGGCCGCATCACGGCGGCCGGCTTCGAAGTGGTCGCCGGCGGACGCGCGGACATGGACGCGCTGGTGCGCGCCGAATCCGAACGCTGGGGCCAGCTCATCAAGACCCGGGGAATCGTGACGCAATGACCGGCCTGCCCTATCCGAACGCCGTGCCTCCCTTCGTCTACGCCAGCCGCGCGCAGCGCGTGGTCTTCGGCCCCGGCAGCCTGCGCGGCCTGGCGGCCGAGCTGGACGCGCTGGGCCTGAAGCGCGCGCTGGTGCTGTGCACGCCGCAGCAGCGCGCCCAGGCGGAACAGGCCGCCGCGCTGCTGGGCGCCCCCCGGGTGGCCGGCATTTTCGACCAGGCCGTGATGCACGTGCCCATCGAGACCGCCCGCCAGGCCCGGCAGGCCGCCAGCGAACTCGGCGCGGACTGCGCCGTGGCCGTGGGCGGCGGCTCCACCATCGGCCTGGGCAAGGCCATCGCACTCGATTCCGGCCTGCCCATCATCGCGGTGCCCACCACCTACGCGGGTTCCGAGATGACGCCGATCTACGGCATCACCGAGGCGGGCCTCAAGAAGACGGGCAAGGACGACCGGGTGCTGCCGCGCAGCGTGGTCTACGACCCGGAACTGAGCCTGGCCCTGCCGGCGGCCATGAGCGTGACCAGCGGCATCAACGCCATCGCCCACGCCGCCGAGGGGCTGTACGCGCGCGACGGCAATCCGGTCATGGATCTGATGGCCCAGGAAGGCATCCGGGCGCTGGCGCGCGCCCTGCCCGTCATCGCGGGCGGCGCCGACGGCGACGCGCTGCGGTCGGCGCGGGGCGACGCGCTCTACGGCGCCTGGCTCTGCGGCACGGTGCTGGGCAGCGTCGGCATGGCCCTGCACCACAAGCTCTGCCACACGCTGGGCGGCAGCTTCAACCTGCCGCACGCCGAAGTGCATACCGTGGTGCTGCCGCAAGCCCTGGCCTACAACGCGCCCGCCGCGCCGCGGGCGATGGAGCGCATCGCCGCGGCGCTGGGCGCGGCAGACGCCCCCCAAGGCGTGTTCGACCTCGCCAAATCGCTGGGCGCGCCCACCGCCCTGCGCGAGATCGGCATGCGGGAGGAAGACCTGGACCGGGCCTGCGACATCGCCTTGCAGACGCCCTACCCCAACCCCCGCCCGCTGGAACGCGCGGCGTTGCGGGCGCTATTGCAGGACGCCTACGAGGGCGCGCGGCCCGGCCGCGCCTGAGCCGGCCGCGCCTAAGCCGGCCGCGCCTAGCGCTGCCCGAAGCGCGTTTCGCCGAACAGCGCCTTGTGCTCGCGCGGCTGCGAGCGCCAGTACTGGCGCGGCGCGGCGACCTGCCCGCCCAGTTGCGCCGCGGCGTGCCACGGCCAGCGGGGGTCGTACAGCATGCCGCGGGCCAGCGCGACCATGTCGGCCTCGCCGCGGGCCAGGATGTCCTCGGCCTGTTGCGGCTCGGTGATCAGGCCCACGGCGATCGTGGGCATGCCCACCTTGCGCTTGATCTCATCGGCGAAGGGCACCTGGTAATTCGGCCCGATGGGAATCTTCTGCTGCGACGATACGCCGCCGCTGGAGACGTCTATGAATTCACAGCCACGGTCCTTCAAGGCCTGCGCGAAGACCAGCGTCTGCGCCAGGTCCCAGCCGCCGTCGACCCAGTCGGTGGCGGACACGCGCACACCCAGCGCCACCGACGACGGAACGGCCTCGCGCAGCGCCTGGAACACTTCCAGCGGGAAGCGCATGCGGTTCTCCAGCGATCCGCCGTAGGCATCGTCGCGCCGGTTCGCCAGCGGCGACAGGAACTGGTGCAGCAGATAACCGTGCGCGGCGTGCAGTTCGATCGCGTCGAAGCCCAGGCGGACCGCGCGGCGGGCGCTGTCGGCGAAGGCGTCGCGCACGCGCGCCAGGCCCGCCGCGTCCAGCGCATGGGGCGGGGGTTCGGAGGCGTTGTGCGGCACGGCCGAAGGCGCCCAGCCCTGCCAGCCGCCTTCGCTGGCCGGCACCAGTTGGCCGCCGTTCCAGGGCTCGGCGCTGGACGCCTTGCGGCCCGCATGGCCAAGCTGGATGCCCAGCTTGATGGGCGAATAGCGGCGCACGGCGTCCACGACCCGGCCCAGCGCGCTTTCGGTGTCGTCGGACCACAGGCCGAGGTCGCCCGGCGAGATCCTGCCGTCCGACTCCACGGCCGTGGCCTCGACGAACAGCAGCGCGGCGCCCGACAACGCCAGATGCCCCAGGTGGATCATGTGCCAATCGGTGGCCCGGCCTTCTTCCGCCGAGTATTCGCACATGGGCGCGATGACGATGCGGTTGGCCAGTTCGAGGTTGCCGATCGAGGTGGGACTGAATAGATGGGTCATGCTGGAAGCCTCCGTGGCATTGGATGCCACAGCATAGCGCCCGCGCCCCGCGCGCAGCGCGAATCCCGGCGCGGCGGCAGGGTCAAACCCGGCCCGGGGCCGGGGGCCTACTGGCCTTCGATCACGGAGTCCAGGAACTGGCGCGTGCGCGCCTCCCGGGGCTGGCTGAACAGCACGGACGATTCCGCGTCCTCGACGATGTTGCCTTGGTCGAAGAACAGGGTGCGGTCCGAGCTGCGCTCGGCGAACTTCATCTGGTGGGTCACGATGATCATCGTCATGCTGCGGCGGGCCGACAGGTCGCGCAGGATCTGCAGGATCCCACCCACCAGTTCCGGATCCAGCGCCGAGGTCACCTCGTCGAACAGCATGATGCCGGGGCACATGGCCAGCGCCCGCGCGATGCCCACGCGCTGTTTCTGCCCGCCGGACAACTGCGCGGGATAGACGTCCAGCTTGTCGCCCAGGCCGACCATCTCCAGATACTCCACGGCCCGTTCGCGGGCCTCGGCGCGGGACATGCCCAGCACGCGCAGCGGCGCTTCCATGGCGTTGCCCAGCGCCGTCATGTGCGGGAACAGATTGAAGTGCTGAAACACCATGCCGATCTTGCCGCGCACCTTGCGCAGGTGCTCCGAATTGGAGCCGGCGGGCCGGCCCCGGGCGTCCGTCCACATCGGCACGCCGTCGATCTCGATGTCGCCGCTGCTGGGCCGGTCCAGCGTCATCAGCACCCGCAGCAAGGTGGACTTGCCCGAGCCCGAGGGCCCGATCACGGCCACCGTCTGGCCGGCGGGTATCTCCAGGTCGATGCCGCGCAGCACCTCCAGGTCTCCGTACTGCTTGCGCAGGTTCTTGATGCTTACGCTGGCGCTCATCGCTTTCCTCCATATCGTTGCAGGCGGGCCTCCAGGCCGCGCACGCCCCATGCGGCCACCAGGCTCAGGGCCAGGAACAGCAGGCCCACCAGGGTCAGGGGCTCGGTGTACCGGAACGTCGCGGACCCGATCATCTTGCTTTGCTGCAGCAGTTCCACCACGGTGATCGCGGACAGCAGCGGGGTGTCCTTGAACATGGCGACCAGGTAATTGCCCAGCGCCGGCACCACGGGCGGGATGGCCTGCGGCAGCACCACGTCGGCCGCAGTGCGCCAGCGCGACAGGTTCAGGGCGGTGGCGGCTTCCCATTGGCCGCGCGGCACCGCCTCGATGCCGGCGCGGTAGACCTCCGCGCAGTAGGTCGCATAGTGCAGGCCCAGCGCGACGATGCCGGTCGCCAGCGGCGACATCCTCACGCCGCTCAGCGGCAGGACGTAGAACAGGAAATACATCTGCACCAGCAAGGGGGTGCTGCGCACGAACTCGATCACGAAGGCGACGGGCAGCGACACGATGCGCAGCCGCGAACGCCGCAGCATCGCCAGCACCAGGCCCAGCGTGACGGCCACCAGCATGCCCAGCAGCGTGGCCTGGATGGTGACGATCAGCGCGAAGCCCAGCGTGGGCAGGATTTCCAGGGCGAAAGACCAATCGAATATCGGTGTCATCGGACCCGGACCCTCCGCTCCAGCAGGCGCACCCCGGCCGTGATCAGCAAGGCCACCGCGAAGTACAGCAGCAGCATCAAGGTGAAGATCTCGGTGGTGCGCAGGGTTTCGCTGCGCAGCAACTGGCCCCGGAATGTCAGGTCGGTGATGGTGACCAGCGACACCAGCGCGGTGTTCTTCAACAGTTCGATCAGCAGGTTGCCGGCCGGCGGCAGCATGGCGGGCACGGCCTGCGGCACGACGATGCGGCGCATGATCTGCCCGCGCGTCAGGTTCAGGGCGACGCCCGCTTCGCGCTGGCCCGGCGGCACCGCGCGGATCGCGCCGCGCACCACTTCGGCGCCGTAGGCCCCCGCGTTCAGCGCCAGCACCACGATGCCCACCAGCATGGCCGGCAACTGCACGCCGAACAGCGGCAGCACGAAATAGAACCAGAAAAGCTGCACCAGCGCCGACGTGCCCCGGAACACCTCCACATAGACCGACGCGATCCAGCGCAAGGGGCGCAGCGCCGACAGGCGGCAGATGCCCGCCGCCAGCGCCAGCGGAACGGCCAGCACCACCGCGCCCGCCATGACCTGCAGCGTGACGCCCAGGCCTTCGAGCAGCGGCGGCGCCAGTTCGGCGAAATGCTCGGATATCAACTGCATCGGCGCCCCCTTACTGGCCGGCGCACAACTGGGCCGCGGTGACTCCCTTGGGCAGCTCCTGCGGCGTGAAGCCGAAAGGCGCCACCAGTTTCTGGTGCTCTTCGGTGCCGACGAACTTGGCGAGTTCGGCGTTGAAGGCTTCGGCGAAGGCCTTGTCGTCGGCGCGGAACGCATAGGCGCCGTAGCCGCGCACGTCCTTGCCGTCGATGACGGGATCCTTGAACGGCTCGGCCTTCTCCAGGTCGCTGCCCGCGCTGGTCTTGCCCATCAGGTCGTTGACCGTGAGCGCGGTGGCCGCGTAGGCGTCGGCGCGCCCGGCCTGCACACCGGACAAAGCGCTGACCGCGTCCGGAAACACCACCACCTGGCCGGGCGGCACGTTGGACTTGGAGGCATACTCGGCCTCGATGGCGCCCACCACCACGCCCAGCCTGGCGTCGGGATTCTTCACTACGTCTTCGTAGCTGTGCAGGTTCTTGGGATTGCCCTGCTTGACCAGGAAGGATTGGCCCACGCCATAGGTGGGGTCGGAGAACGCCACTTGCTGGCAGCGTTCGGGAGTGACGTACATGCCCGCCGCGATGATGTCGAAACGCTTGGCCTGCAAGCCCGGGATCAGCGACCCGAACTCGGTCAGGACGCCCTCCACCTCGCCGATGCCCATGCGCTCGAGCACCACGCGGGCGATCTCGACCGATTCGCCCGTGACCTTCGCTTCCTTGCTGTCCATATAGGCGAAGGGAGCCTCGTTGGCGTAGCCGATGCGTATCTTGCCGGCCGCCTTGGCGGCTTCCAGGGTGGAGCCGCCCGCCGGCGCGTTCGCCGCGGCCGGGGCGGGCTTGTCGGATCCCGAATCGGAACACGCGGCCAGCACGCCCAGGCTCAGGGCCAGCAGGAATCGCCGGGATCGGATCGAGGTCGAGGATGGGTTCATGGGTGATTTCTCCCTAATTTATTTCTAGGTACATGGCTTCACCAAAAATGATACGACAATAAATCATTTCTACACTAATAATATGATCGAAAAAAAGCAGGCCGCGGCCTGCTTTTCCATCGCCCCGCCCTATGGGGCGTTAGGACACGTTACCAAGGGTTGGCGCCCATGACGCCCGCCCCTTTGCCGTCATTGCGCGTACGAGAACCGGCCGTTCCTGACCACGCCCATGACCCGGGCGCGCTCGTCGAAGCCCTGGTGGTCGTCCTTGGAGATGTTCAGCACCCCATTGGGCACGATCAGGTCGCGGGTGTTCTCCAGCGCGTCGCGCAGCGCCGCGCGGAACGCCGGCGTGCCGGGTTTGGCGCCCGTCTTCAGCGCCCGGGCCACGGCCGAATCCAGCAGCATCCAGGCCCCGTAGGCGTCGCCCGCGAACTGCGTCAGCGTATGGGCGCCATACTGGGCTTCGTATTTGTCGGCGAACGCCACCGCCACCTTCTTGACGGGGTTGTCGTCCGGCAGTTCGCGGGCCACCACGCCGGGGCCGGTCGGGAACAGGGTGCCTTCCACGTCCGCGCCGCCGACCTGCAGGAACTCCAGCGTGCCGATGCCGTGGGTCTGGTAGATGGCGCCGGTGTAGCCGCGCTCCAGCAGCGTCTTTTGCGGCAGGGCCGAAGGCGTGCCCGCGCCGGCGATCAGCACGGCGTCCGGCTTGGCGGCGATGATCTTCAGCGCCTGCCCCACCACCGAAGCGTCGGTGCGCTGGAAGCGCTCCTGGGCCACGATCTTCAGGTCGGATCCGGCCGCGGCGTTGAACTCCTTCCACCAGCTATCGCCATAGGAATCCGCGAAACCGATGAAGGCCACGTTCTTCAGGCCCTTCTTCTTCATGTCGTCGACCAGGACGGTGGCCATCAACGAATCGTTCTGCGGCATCTTGAACGCCCAGGCGCGCTTCGGATCCGACAGCGGCTCGACGATGACGCTGGAGGCCGCCAGCGCGATCATCGGCGTGCCGGTTTCGGCCAGCACGTCCAGGCCCGCCAGCGCCGCCGCCGTGGTATTGGGGCCCACGATCGCGTCGACCTTGTCTTCCGAGGTCAGCTTGCGCAGGTTCTTCACCGCCCGGCTGACGTCCGTGGCGTCGTCCAGCACCACGTAGCGCGCCGGTTCGCCGCCCAGCGTGGCGGGCCACAGGCGGATCGCGTTGTTGGTCTGGATGCCGATCGCGGCGGCCGGGCCGGTGGTGGACACGTCCACGCCGATGACGACCTCGGCCTGGGCGGAAAAGAGGGGAACGGCCAGCGCGACGGCGCAGGCGCAGCGGAGTAGATCGAGAGACATGACTGCGGTTCTCAGGAGGTTTGAAGAGGATGCTTCTATTTTGCCTGATGTGCGGCGAAGCCCGCCGCGTGCCCGCTTGCGCCGTTACATCGGCTTGCCGTTGCGCAAGGGCGGTTTCCGCGTCGCGGGCCCGCGCCCGCCGTATCATCGACGATGCCACCCCAGGCAACGCGTGCCGCCCGCCAGCGGCCCGCTCCCACCACCGGACGCGCTCGCGACGGGCGCGGCCCCTTTACAGGAGTCACGCATGAAGAAAACCGCAACCGCCGCCTGGTCGGGCGACCTGAAGACCGGCAAAGGCACGATCTCCACGCAAAGCGGCGCGCTCAAGGAGCAGCCCTACGGTTTCAACACCCGCTTCGGCGACACGCCCGGCACCAACCCCGAGGAACTGCTGGGCGCGGCCCATGCCGGCTGCTTCACCATGGCGCTGTCCAACATCCTGGCCGAAGCGGGCATGGTCGCCCAAAGCCTGGACACCAAGGCCGAAGTCACGCTGGACAAGGTGGACGACGGCTTTTCCATCACGGCCGTCCACCTGACCGTCGAAGCCGTCATTCCGGGCGCCAGCGCCCAGGCCTTCGAGGACGCCGCCCGCAAGGCGGAAAAGGGCTGCCCTGTGTCCAAGGTGCTCAACGCCAAGATTTCCATGGACGCCAAGCTCAAGTCCTGACCCCGCCGCATGGCCCGTGGCCCGTCCCGCCGGGGCGGCGCCATTGGGCCGCCCTATCCCCTGCTTGCCCAAAATCAATTTGACGGCCGGCGGCCGCCTCCAGATAATGAGAATCGTTATCAGGAGCGATCATGACCCGTTTCATTTACGCGATATCGGGCGGCAAGGCCGTCCTGGCGCAAGACGTCCAGGTGTCGGCCAACCTGCGCCGCATGATCGGATCCGGCATCCTGGTGGCCGTGGGATACATCGACCCGGGCAACTGGGCCACGGACATCGCGGGCGGCAGCGGCTTCGGCTACGGCCTGCTGATGGTCGTCATCGTGTCCGCCGTCCTGGCGCTGGGCTTCCAGATCCTGGTGTCGCGCCTGGCGCTCGCCACCGGCCAGGACCTGGCCACGCTGACGGCCCGCCATCTCTCCCCGCGCCTGTCCCGGGCCGCCTGGCTGGCCGGCGAAGCCGCCATTCTCGCCACGGCCCTGGCCGAACTCGTGGGCGGCGCCATCGCCTTGCGGCTGCTCTTCGGCCTGCCGCTGATCGCCGGCGTCGCCGTCACCGGCGTCGGCACCTTCGCGGTGCTGGCGCTCGCGCGCGGCAACGCCGACCGGCACGAGCGCGTCATCGCCGTCCTGCTGGCGGTCGTGGCGATGTCGTTCGTGTTCCTGCTGTTCAAGGCCAACCCGGCCTGGACCGAAGTGGCGCACGGCGTCGCCCGGACCGGCCATGCGCTGCGCGATCCGCAGGGCTTCCTGATCGCGCTGGGCATCCTGGGCGCCACCCTCATGCCGCACAATCTGTACCTGCATTCCGGCACGCTCGCGCAGCGCGCGCAGCAACTGCCGCCGGCCGCGCGCGGCCTCGCCATGCGCGTGGCGCGCAACGACACCGTCGTGTCGCTGGGCGTGGCCATGCTGATCAACGCGGCCATCATGATCGTGGCCGCGGCGTCCCTGTCGGGCGCCGGCATGATGGTGTCCAGCCTGGACGACGCGCACGCGGTGATCGGCCGCACGCTGGGCGTCGGCGCGGCCGTCGTGTTCGCGGTGGCGCTGTACGCCGCGGGGCAAAGCTCCACCCTCACCGGCGTGCTGGCCGGCCGCATCCTGTCCAACGGGTTCCAGGTCGGCCACGGCTGGTCCGACCGCCGGCGCGCGCTGGCCACGCGCGTGGCCGCGGGCGGCGCGGCCGCGGCCCTGCTGGCTTTCACGGGCGGCCAGGATCCGGACGGACTGCTGGTGCTGAGCCAGGTGATCCTGAGCCTGGCCCTGCCTTTCGCGCTGGGCCCGCTGGTGGCGCTGGCCCGGCGCAAGGACCTGATGGGGCGCTACGCCCTGCGCGGCGCCTGGGCCTGGGCCGCGATGGCGGCGACGGCATGCATCATGGCGCTGGACGGCTACCTGCTGGTCGACATGGTGGCGTGACCCGCGCGCCCGCTTCCGCCGCAACGATAAGGGCCGCCCCAGGGCGGCCCTTGCATGAATGCGCCTATCGGTTCACTTGCCTTTCTTCAGCGGGCAAGTGCTGAGCCCCAGCAGCGGATAAAAGGGGCAAAAGCCCGCCAATCCGGTGAGCAGAGGCAGCACTCCCAGCCATCCCCACCAGCCCACGGTATTCGTCGCGGCCAGCGCAATCAGCACGATTCCGGCCACGACGCGCACTACACGGTCCACGCCGCCTACATTCGATTTCATGAGAACTCCTGCGAAAGGTGAAAGGGAAAACAGCTCAATGAATCAGGGGCAGAAGATGTCCTTGAGCGTGGCGATGAGCTTGGCCACGTTCGGGTCATCGATGCGGTAGTACAGCGTCTGCGCCTCGCGCCGGTAGGCCACCAGCCCTTCCTCGCGCATCCGCGCGAGGTGCTGCGAGAGCGCCGACGGGCTCAGGGGCACCATCTCGTTGAGCGCCCCGACGCTCATCTCGCCCTGGGCGATCAGCAGGCACAGCACCAGCAGGCGGTTGGGGTTGCCGACGGCCTGCAGCAATGCCGCGGCCTGCACGGCACTGTCCTGCAGAACTTCGATGTCGGATTTGCGTTGGGTCATGTTTTGGGGAGATAGGCGGGCGTGCTTAATTCAGGTTTTTCTTAATTTAGCATAATCTAAATTAAAAGTCCCGACGAGGCCGGACAACTCACCCAGACTATTTCGGCCAATGCCATGGCCGCCCTCAACGAGTTCACCGAGCGGGCGCCGCAGCCCGCCCGATCACACGGGCATGCTCCTGCATCAAGCCGTATGGATGGACGCAGACGAACCTATCGGCTGTACAGCCAACCGCAACCCCATCGCCTTGAGAATGGCCGCCAGACTGCTCAATGCAGGATTCCCCTTCGGGGAAAGCGTCCGGTAAAGCTGCGTCGGATTCAATCGCGCCTGTTCCGCCACCGCCTGCACACCTCCAAATGCCTGTGCAAGCTGACGCAGCACGGTCAGCAGTTCCGCCTGATCGCCATCTTCCAGAATACCGTTGATCACCTCCAGCGCCAGCGCCGGATCGCTGCGATACAGCTCGGCCATCGCTTCATCATGTCCTCTGCTTCTCATCGTCGTTTCTCCGCTGCCAGTCCTGCCAATAGCCCACAGCCCGGTCGATATCGGCGTTCTGCCTATGCTTGTCGCCACCGCAAAGCAGCAGCACGATGCAAGCGACTTAGCCACTCCAGGTAAAGGTCTTCCTGCTCGTCAGCCGTCAGGTAGTGTTCAATCCTGTAGGCAATCATTTTCGTTTATTGACGAATAAACATCAACAGGATCAAGCTGCCGGGGCAGCTTGGCGCACTGGATCGTCCCAAGTATGGACATCGCGACAAAAAAAAACCCAGGACGCATCCTGGGTTTTCTTGGGAAGGATTGCTCAGTGGTAGGCGGAGACCACCGGGTGCTGCTGCCGGCCTGCGTCCATATCGTGCAGGACTTCGCCCACCGCCCCGCCCAGCGCGGCCAGGCGCAGCTTCAGGCGCCGCCAGCCGCCGCGGCCGTGCGGGCCGGACAGGCTCTCCGCCTCGATGGCGTCGCGGATCAGGGACCGCTCCAGCTCATCCGACATGCGGGCGTTCTTCATTGCGGTATCGCTCATGATTCTCTCCTTGAGAAAAGCGCGATGTGGAACAACACGAGTCCATCTTAGATCTGTGTTTGCTGCGTCGCAATAAAAACTTCCAAGCATTTTTTTGTTCGTTGCACAATGGGTACAAACGCTTAATAACGGTGCATCCGGCACTACGCCGTGCACCATTTTCGCGCATCCGGCTCAAGGCGCAAGGTGCGCCTGGATCAGCTTGTCGGCCATTTGCGCGACCCGGCCCGCCGGCCCGGCTTCGCCGAAGAGCTGGCTGGACACGAACGCGCCCTCCAGCAGCAGCAGCAGACCGTCGCCCAGGGCCTCGGGATCATCCACCCCCATTTCCGCCGCCATCGCCGCGAGCCGTCGCCGCAGTTCCGCCTTGTGGGCCACCGCCACGGCGCGCGCGGGATGGCCGGGTTCCGGGTATTCGACCGCCGCGTTCGTCAGGCCGCAGCCCCGGTAGCCGTTTTGCACGGCGCGCTGGCCAAGGCCGGACAGGTACGCCAGGATCTGGGCCCGCGGGTCGCCCGGATGCGCGTCGCGGGCGGCGTCGAAGCGGGCCCAGAACTCGGCATCGTAGTCGCGCAGGTAGGCGGCCGCCAGTTCGTCCTTGGAGGAAAAACTGCGGTACAGGCTGGGCTTGGTCACCCCCGCCTCGTTGACGATGGCGTCCACCCCCACGGCGCGGATGCCGTCCCGGTAGAACATCTCCCGCGCGGTCTTGCGGATGCGGTCGGCCGCCAGCGGCGGCTTGGCGGGACGGGGGCCGGCAGTCTTGCTGACCATACGTAGGCTCCTTTTCCGAGGGCGGATCCGTGCGGGACGGTCCCGCCTGAAACCAGGGGCGCCAAAAAGCGCTTGACCATGTTACTGACCGGTACGTACTATTCGCAAACCTGCATACGTACCGGTCAGTAACATGAGTATAGCCCACCCTCCCATGCCGTTTCGGCGCGCCGGCCAGAAGTACGCTTTTGTCGTCGTCGCAGTGATTTTCCTGTCCCTGCTGGTGTCGGCCGGCTTGCGTTCGTCGCCCAGCGTGCTGCTGGTGCCGCTGGAAGAAGCCTTCGGCTGGAGCCGCAGCACGATTTCCTTCTCCGCCGCCCTGGGCATTTTCCTGTACGGCATGGTCGGGCCGTTCGCGGCCGCGGCGATGGAGCGCTTCGGCCTGCGGCGCGTGCTGATCGGCGCCCTCGCCCTGATGGCGGCGTCCAGCGCGGCCAGCGCCTACATGACCCAGCCCTGGCACCTGCTCATGACCTGGGGCGTGTTCTCGGGCATCGGCTCCGGCGCGGTTGCCGTGGTGCTGGGCGCCACCGTCGTCAACCGCTGGTTCGCGCGGCACCGCGGCGTCATGATGGGCCTGCTGACCGCCAGCTCCGCGACCGGCACGCTGGTATTCCTGCCCGTGCTGGCGGCGCTGGCCTCGTCGGGCGACTGGACCCGGGTGGTGTGGACGGTGGCCGGCGCGGCGGCCGCGCTGGTGCCGCTGGCCTGGTGGCTGGTGCCCGACCGCCCCGCCAGCGTGGGCCTGACCCCGTTCGGCAGCGACCCCCACGCCGCGCCCATCGCGGCGGCGCCGCGCACCGGTTTGCTGGCGGCCACCTTCGGCGCCCTGGCGCGCGCTTCCAGGACCCGCACGTTCTGGTTCCTGTTCGCCACTTTCTTCGTCTGCGGTTTCACCACCAACGGCCTGGTGGGCACGCACCTGATCGCGCTTTGCGGCGACCACGGCATGCCGGAAGTGCAGGCCGCCGGCCTGCTGGCGCTGATGGGCATCTTCGACCTGATCGGCACCACCGCGTCGGGATGGCTGACGGACCGCTACGACCCCCGCAAGCTGCTCTTCGCCTACTACGGGCTGCGCGGCCTGTCGCTGATCTACCTGCCCTATTCCGATTTCTCGTTCTACAGCCTGTCGATCTTCGCCATCTTCTTCGGTCTGGACTGGATCGCCACCGTGCCGCCGACGCTGCGCCTGACCACGGAAGCGTTCGGCGAACGCGACGCCTCGATCGTGTTCGGCTGGATCGTGGCGGGCCACCAGTTGGGCGCGGCGAGCGCCGCCTGGATGGCGGGCGCGATCCGCGAATCGCAGGGCAGCTATCTGATGGCCTTCGTGATCTCGGGCACGACGGGCCTGGCCGCCGCCGTCATCGCGCTGATGATAGGCAGGAAGCGCGCGCAGCCGCTGCCGGCCTGACCGGGCGCGGACCGGCCTGGAACATCTTTGGCTGGATTGTTGGCGTTCGGTTTTGTGAGGCCGGTTTCTTGAGCCGCCGGTGGCCGGACTGCGGGATTCCGATGCTCGCCCCGATGGGGCTGCGCTTCGGATCCCTCCGTCCGGCCACCGGCTCACGGCATCTGTCCATGAACGAGGGGCAAGAACCAACGCATTAGGCCGCCGTCAACCGAGGACCCCGGAGCCATCCGAAGCGCAGCCCCAGCGGGGCGAGCATCGGAATGGCGCAGGGCAGCCTCGGCGGTTTAGGACCCCAATATCCGCAAGCTCGCAGCCCTGCAGCGGCCGCGCTTTACTCGGTCTCGCCCAGATAGGCCGCGCGCACCTTGGGGTCGTGCAGCATCTGGCCGGCCGGGCCGGACAGGATGATCTCGCCGGACTCCATCACGTAGCCGCGGTGGCTGTTCTCCAGCGCCAGCCGCGCGTTCTGCTCGATCAGCAGGATCGTGACGCCTTCGCTGGCGATGGTGCGCACCACCTCGAAGACCTTCTCGACCATCAGCGGCGCCAGCCCCATCGAGGGCTCGTCCAGCAGCAGCAGCCTGGGCCGCGCGATCATCGCCCGGCCCATCGCCACCATCTGCTGTTCGCCCCCCGACAGGGTGCCGGCCGCCTGCTTGCGGCGTTCGGCCAGGCGCGGGAACAGGGTGAAGACCCGGTCCGTGTCCTGGCGGACCTGCGCCGCGTCGCGGCGCACGTAACCGCCCATGGCGAGGTTTTCCTCGATGGTGAGCTGGCCGAAGATGCCGCGGCCCTCCGGCACCATGACCAGCCCGCGGCGCACCAGTTCGTGCGACTTGTGGCCGCCGATGGACAGCCCGGCGTAGACCACTTCGCCGCCGGCCAGCGGCACCAGTCCGCAGATGGAGCGCAAGGTGGTGCTCTTGCCGGCGCCGTTGGCGCCGATCAGGCACACCAGTTCGCCTTCGTCCACGCGCAGGTCGATGCCGCGCACGGCCCGGATGCCGCCGTAGGCGACCTGCAGGCCCCGCAATTCCAGTAAGGGTTGGGATGCTGCCGTCATGCCGGGCGCTCCTGATGAATCAGCGGATCCTGGGCGGCGCCGGCGCCCAGATACGCTTCGATGACCTTGGGATCGCGCTGCACCTGGGCGGGTTTGCCCATCGCCAGCACTTTGCCGTATTCCAGCACCAGCACGCGGTCGCACAGTCCCATGACCAGCTTCATATCGTGCTCGATGAGCAATACCGTGATGCCGTCCGCGCGGATCTTCTCGATCAGCTTGCGCAGCACCACCGTTTCCGAGGCGTTCATGCCGGCCGCCGGTTCGTCCAGCGCCAGCAGCTTGGGATCGGTCGCCAGGGCGCGCGCGATCTCCAGGCGCCGCTGGTCGCCGTAGGGCAGCGAGCGGGCGACGTCGTTGGCGCGGTGGCCGATGCCGACGTATTCCAGCAGTTCCTGGGCTCGCGCTTCGGTGGCCGCCTCTTCGGCGCGCGTGCCGCGCGTGCGCAGCACGGCGCCGAACACGCCCGACCGGGTGCGCATGTGGCGGCCGATCATGACGTTTTCGATGGCGCTCAGGTTGGCGAACAGGCGTATGTTCTGGAACGTGCGCGCCAGGCCGGCGTAGGCGACTTCGTGCGGTTTCTTGCCCGACAGGGATTCGCCGTTGAAGGTGCAGGAGCCTTCCTCGGGGATGTACAGGCCGGTCAGCACGTTGAACAGCGTGGTCTTGCCGGCGCCGTTGGGGCCGATCAGGCCGTAGATTTCGCCGTGCTCGATGTCGAAGCTGACTTCGGACAGGGCCTGCAGGCCGCCGAAGCGCTTGCCCAGGCCCTGGGCTTGCAGCAGTTTGCTCATGCCGCGCCTCCTTGGGCCTTGGTCGCCAGTTCACGCTTGCGCACCGCCGACGGCCACAGGCCCGCGGGGCGGAACAGCATCACGCACACCATCGCCAGGCCGAACAGCAGCATGCGTATGCCTTCGGGGTCCAGCACCACGGCGCCGAACACCATCTGCTGGAAGGGTTCGACCACCGCGCGCAGGAACTCGGGCAGCGCCGCCAGGATCAATGCGCCCAGGATCACGCCCGGGATATGGCCCATGCCGCCCAGCACCACCATGCACAGAATGGAGATGGATTCCATCAGCGAGAAGCTCTCGGGGCTGACGAAGCCCTGCATCGACGCGAACAGCGCGCCCGCCACGCCGCCGAAGGACGCGCCCATCGCGAACGCCAGCAGCTTGATGTTGCGGGTATTGATGCCCATCGCCTTGGCGGCGATCTCGTCTTCGCGGATGGCTTCCCAGGCGCGGCCGATGCGCGAATTCTGCAGGCGCACGCACACCACCACGATGAGCAGGGTCAGCGCCAGCAGCAGGTAGTAGTACTTCTCGGGCCCCGTCACCCGGAAGCCCAGCAGGCTTTCGGTGCGGCCGAACGCGAATTCGCCCACCTTGAAGGTGTCGATGCGGTTGATGCCCTGCGGCCCGTTGGTGATGTTCACCGGCGCGTTCAGGTTGTTCAGGAAGATGCGGATGATCTCGCCGAAGCCCAGGGTCACGATGGCGAGGTAGTCGCCCCGCAGCTTGAGCGTGGGCGCCCCCAGCAGCACGCCGAACAGGCAGGCCACGGCCAGGGCGATCGGCAGGATCGCCCAGAACGGCAGGTGCAGGCCGAAATGCGGCGAGGCCAGCAGCGCCCAGGTGTAGGCGCCCACCGCGTAGAACGCGATGTAGCCCAGGTCCAGCAGCCCGGCGAAGCCCACCACGATGTTCAGGCCCAGCGACAGCATCACGTACAGCAGGGCGAAGTTCAGGATGCGCACCCAGCTCTGCCCGGCCATGCCGATCACGAAGGGCAGCACGGCGAGCACGACGCCGATCAGCGCGATGCCGATCAGGTTGCGGGTCGAGAACCCGCTGCTTTTCAGGTTTCCGCTCATGCGCGATCTCCCACGCGTTCGCCCAAGAGGCCCGACGGACGGAAGATCAGCACCAGCACCAGCACGAAGAACGCGAACACGTCCTGGTAGTGGCTGCCGAGGAAGCCGCCGGTCAGGTCGCCGATGTAGCCCGCGCCCAGCGATTCGATGACGCCCAGCAGCAGGCCGCCGGCCATCGCGCCCACCAGGTTGCCGATGCCGCCCAGCACCGCGGCGGTGAACGCCTTCAGGCCGAGCATGAAGCCCATGGTGTATTGCGACACGCCGTAATAGGTGGCGACCATCATGCCCGCCACGGCGGCCAGCGCCGAGCCGATCAGGAAGGCCGCGGAAATGACGGTGTTGATGTTCACGCCCATCAGCCCGGCGACTTCGCGGTTCTGCGCGGTGGCGCGCATGGCCGTGCCCAGGCGGGTCTTGTGCACCACGGCCAGCAGCCCGCCCATGATGAGCGCGGCGATCGCCACGATGGCGATCTGCAGCGTGCTCATCCGGGCGCCGGCGAACTCGAACACCTGCGGCGAGAGCACCTGCGGGAAGTTCAGGTAGTTGCGGCCCCAGGCCATCATCGCCACGTTCTGCAGGATGATGGACACGCCGATGGCCGTGATCAGGGCGGCCAGCCGGGGCGCCCGGCGCAGCGGCCGGTAGGCCACGCGCTCGGCGGTCCAGCCCACCGCCATGCACAGCGGCACCGAGACCAGCAGGCCCACGCCCAGGACCACGAAGGCGGACGCGCCCGGGTCGCCGCCGACCAGCGAAATGGCGACCGTGGTGGCCGCCATCGCGCCGATCATGACGACGTCGCCATGCGCGAAGTTGATCAGCCCGATGATGCCGTACACCATGGTGTAGCCGAGGGCGACCAGGGCGTACACGCTGCCGAGCGTGACGCCGTTAATCAGTTGTTGAATGAAGATATCCATAGGGGCCGCGGAAATAAGCCTGGAAAAATCGCGCGTATCGTGCGGCGGCGGCCCTCGGGCCTGCCGCGCCGCCGCGCATCGCGCGCGCCGGACGGCGCGCACGCGGTATGGCGGGCGGGCGCGGCCATGCCGCCCCGCCCCGGTCGGCCGCCGTTAATTGGCCTGGCTGACCATCGTTTCAACCATCTCCCACTTGCCGTTCTTGACTTCGTAGATGGTGACCGAGATTTCCTTCAGATCGCCGTTGGCGTCGTACGAGATGTGCTCGCTGGTCGCGCCCTTGCGGTTCAGCTTGGCCAGGACCGGCAGGTACTTCTCGGGCTTGGCCGAGCCGGCCTGCTCGATGGCGGCGATCATGTTCCACGCGCCGTCGTAGGCGTACGGGGCATAGACGCCGGGGGCCTTCTTGAAGCGCGCCTGGTAGCGCTGCTCGAAGTCCTTGCCCGCGGCCATCTTGTCCAGCGGCACGCCGGCCAGCGAAGCGTAGGTGCCGTCGGCGGCGTCGCCGGCCAGCTTGATGAAGGTGTCGCTGCGGGTCATTTCGCCCGAGACCAGCGGCGCCTTCAGGCCCAGCGTCGCCAGTTGGCGCTTCATGGGACCGGATTGCGCGTCCAGGCCGCCGTAGAAGATCGCGTCGGGCGCCACGCCCTTGATGTTGGTCAGGATGGCGGTGAAGTCGTTCGCCTTGTCGGTCGTGTACTCGCGGCGCACGACCTGGCCCCCGGCGGCCTTGACGGCCTTTTCGACCTCGTCGGCCAGGCCCTGGCCGTAGGCGGTGCGGTCGTCGATGATGGCGACTTTCTTGGCATTCAGTTTTTCGACGATGAACTTGCCCACGGCGGCGCCCTGCTGGGTGTCGCTGGTCATCATGCGGAAGGTGGTCTCGTAGCCCTGCTTGGTGTATTCGGGCGAGGTGGCCATCGCGATCTGGGGCAGGCCGGCTTCGTGGTAGACGCGCGAAGCGGGAATCGTGGTGCCCGAGTTGAAGTGGCCCAGGATGCCGACGACGTCCTGGTCGACCAGTTGCTGCGCGACCTGCACGCCGACGCGGGGATCGGCCTGGTCGTCGCGCGACACCAGCACGAACTTGGCCGGCTCGCCGTCGACCTTGATGCCCTTCTTGTTGGCTTCTTCCAGGGCCAGGTTCAGGCCGTTCTGCATGTCTTCGCCATAGTGCGATTGCGGGCCCGTCAAGGGCGCGGCGAAACCGAACTTGACGTCGGCGGCCTGCGCGGCGGCGGCCACGCCGGCGGCGGCGAGGCTGGCGGCGGCGAGCTTCAAAGTGGTGCGGAACTTCATGGATATCCTCCGGGGTGTCGGACTTAAGACCTTGTTATACCTGAGCTTTTAGCCAGGCCTCTGGTTTTTTTTACTACCGCAAGCCCCGATGGTGCCGAGGTCTTGCGCATGCATCTTTTGCAGAATCCGGATGTCGGGTTGCGACATCCGGATTTGAGGTGCGACCGGATTTTCGTTCGAGTGCAACCTTGCCCGATATTGGAGATAACCCTTGGATACCGGCAGGTTGGCCCCGCGATCCTCAGCCGATGGTCATGAGGCTGGCGTTGCCGCCCGCCGCCGCCGTATTGACGCTGATGGAGCGCTCGGCCAGCAGGCGGTCCGGCACGTACCCCGCGCCCGCGGCGATCGCGTCCGGCGTCAGCCCGTGCACGGACAGGATCGGGCCGGGACGCCGGGCGATGCGCTGGTTCAGCGCCTGCAGCGCGTCGCCATCGCCTTCGAACAGCACGGCCTGGTAGTCCGCCTCGTCCACGTCTTCGTCGGCCAGGATGCCCGCCTGCCCGCGCTGCTCGGCGTCCAGCGAGGACAGCAGCGCCTGCGCGGCGGGCGTGTCCGCGAACCAGGCGTGGTTGCCGGTCAGCCTGGCGGCCGACCATTGCGCCCGCGCCCCAGGTTCCGTGGCCGCCACGCAGTACACCGCGCCCCGCGGTTCGACCATGTAGGTGTTGGTCTCGCCCGTGGGGCCCGGCAGCACGATGCGCTGCGGCAGCGGCGCCGACGCGTCCAGCGCCGGCGGCAGGCCGGCCGGGCGCGTGGCCAGCAGGCGGTACATGTACAGCGGGCCGCCGGCCTTGGGGCCGGTCCCGGACAGGCATTCGCCGCCGAACGGCTGCACGCCCACCACGGCGCCGACGATATTGCGGTTGACGTAGACGTTGCCCGCATGGACCTGGCCGGTCACGTGCGCGATGGTTTCGTCGATGCGGGTATGCACGCCGAACGTCAGGCCGTAGCCCGTGCCGTTGACGGCATCGAGCAAGGCGTCCAGTTCGTCGCGCTTGTAGCGCACCACGTGCAGCACGGGGCCGAACACTTCGCGCGTCAATTCGCCGATGTGGTCGATCTCGATGATGGTGGGCGGCACGAACGTGCCATGACGGCATTCGCCGTTCAGTTCCACCTGGTCCACCCGGTGGCCGGCGGTGCGCATGGCTTCGATGTGGCGCTGGATGCCGTTGCGGGCTTCCGTGTCGATCACGGGCCCCACGTCCACCGACAGGCGGTCGGGATTGCCCACGGTCAGTTCGCGCATCGCGCCGCGCAGCATGGTCAGCACGTGGTCGGCGCTGTCTTCCTGCACGCACAGCACGCGCAGCGCCGAACAGCGCTGGCCGGCGGAATCGAAGGCCGAGGTCAGCACGTCGAACACCACTTGCTCGGCCAGGGCCGAGGAATCCACCACCATGGCGTTCTGGCCGCCCGTCTCCGCGATCAGCGGGATGGTGTGGCCGGCGTCGTCCAGGCGGTCGGCGAGCGTGCGCGCAATGATCCGCGCGACGTCGGTGGAGCCGGTGAACATCACGCCGCGCACGCCGGGACTGGCCACCAGTTGGGCGCCCACGGTTTCGCCGCGGCCCGGCAGCAACTGCACGGCGCCGGGCGGCACGCCCGCGGCGCGCAGGATGGACACGGCCTGCGCCGCGATCAGCGAAGTCTGTTCGGCGGGCTTGGCCAGCACGGTGTTGCCGGCGGCCAGCGCGGCCGCGACTTGGCCGGTGAAGATGGCCAGCGGGAAATTCCAGGGGCTGATGCACAGCACGGTGCCCAGCGGACGGTGCGTGTCGTTGCTGAATTCCGTTTCCGCCTGGTCCGCGTAATAGCGCAGGAAGTCCACGGCCTCGCGCACTTCGGCGATGGCGTTGGGCAGCGATTTGCCGGCCTCGCGCACGATCAGGCCCAGCAGGGTCTGCATCTGCTCTTCCAGCAATTGCGCCGCGCGGCGCAGGCACTGGGCGCGCTCGGCCACCGGCGTGGATTGCCAGATGGGCGAGGCGTTGGCGGCGTCGCGCAGGGCGGCCTCGGCCTCTTCCGGCCGCGTTTCGATGACGTGGCCGACCAGGTCGCGCAGGTTCGCGGGGTTGCGGACTTCGACGGCGCGCGCCGCGTCCCAGGCCTCTCCGCCCTCGCCCAGCATCGGCGCCGCGCGCCACGGCAGCGCGGCGCTGGCCAGCAGGGCCGCGGACAGCGAGCCCAGGCGGTGCTCGTTGCTCAGGTCCAGCCCCGCCGAGTTGGCGCGGGCGCCGTCCTGCGGGTCGCCATAGAGTTCGCGCGGAAGCGGGATCTTGTCGTGCGGCGCGCCCAGCGGCACGATGCGCGAGGCCGCCTCGACGGGATCGGCCACCAGTTGCTCCACCGGGATGCTCTCGTCGCCGATCAGGTTCACGAAGGACGTGTTGGCGCCGTTCTCCAGCAGGCGGCGCACCAGGTACGCCAGCAGCGTTTCATGCGTGCCCACCGGCGCGTAGATGCGGCAGGGACGATTCAGCTTGCCCTGCGCCAGCGGCCCCACCACTTCGTCGTACAGGGGTTCGCCCATGCCGTGCAGGCACTGGAACTCGTACTGGCCCGGGTAGTAGTTCTGGCCGGCCAGTTGATAGATGGCGGACAGGGTGTAGGCGTTGTGCGTGGCGAACTGCGGGTACACCGCCTCCGGCGCGCCCAGCAGCTTGCGGGCGCAGGCCAGGTAGGCCACGTCCGTGTAGACCTTGCGCGTGTAGACCGGATAGCCCTCCAGGCCGTCGACCTGGGCGCGCTTGATCTCGCTGTCCCAGTACGCGCCCTTCACCAGGCGCACCATCACGCGGTGGCGGCTGCGGCGGGCCAGGTCGATCACGTAGTCGATCACGAACGGCGCGCGCTTCTGGTAGGCCTGGATGACGAAACCGATGCCGTTCCAGCCTTCCAGCTCTGGCTCGAAGCACAGCGCCTCCAGCAGGTCGAGCGAGATCTCCAGGCGGTCCGCTTCCTCGGCGTCGATGTTCAGGCCGATGTCGTAGCTGCGGGCCAGTTGCGTCAGGGCCTTCACGCGCGGCAGCAGTTCCGCCATCACGCGTTCGCGCTGGGCGCGGGAATAGCGCGGGTGCAGCGCCGACAGCTTGATCGAGATGCCCGGGCCTTCATAGATGCCGCGGCCGGCCGCGGCCTTGCCGATCGCGTGGATGGCCTGTTCGTAGGACGCGTAATAGCGGTCGGCGTCCTCGGCGGTGGTGGCGGCCTCGCCCAGCATGTCGTAGGAATAGCGGAACCCGCGCGATTCCATCTTGCGGTTGTTGGCCAGCGCCTCGGAAATGGTCTGGCCCGACACGAACTGTTCGCCCATCATGCGCATGGCCATGTTCACGCCCTTGCGCACCAGGGGCTCGCCGCCCTTGCCGATCAGGCGGGTCAGCGCCTTGGACAGGGACTGTTCGCTGCTGACCGCCACCAGCTTGCCGGTGATCATCAGGCCCCAGGTGGCGGCGTTGACGAACAGGGACTGGGAGCCGCCCATGTGCGACTTCCAGTCGCCGCGGGCGACCTTGTCGCGGATCAGCGCGTCGCGCGTGGCGCGGTCGGGGATGCGCAGCAGCGCCTCGGCCAGGCACATCAGCGCCACGCCTTCCTGGCTGGACAGCGAGAACTCCTGGATCAGCCCTTCCACGCCGCCGCCGCTGCGCTTGCCGCGCAGCTTCTTCACCAGGCCAGCGGCCAGTGCGTGGATCTTTTCCAGGTTCGGCATGCGGGCCTGCCCCAGCAGCAGCGGCACGCACTCGGACTCGGGCCGGCGGTAGGCCGCCGTGATCGCCGCGCGCAGCACGGACTGCGGCTGCACGTCCTGGCCGAACTCGTAGAACGGCGGCGTGGGCGCCGACTGGCCGTCGCCCGCCTCGTCCTCGCCGCCCGCGTCCGCGCCCAGGTGCGACATTTCCGCGGGCAGGTGGCCGCGTTCGATCTTGTCCAGGTAGGCAAGAATCGCCTGCTTGTGCAGCCAGTGCGGCGTGCAATTGAGCTTTTGCGCGGCGGCCTTGAGCCGGTCGCGGAGCGCGTCGTCGACTTTGACGCCTAGGGTCGTGCTGGCCATAAGAGATTGCTTCCTGTCGCATGGCAGAGGTAATGCCGGGCCGGGACCCAGCATGGGTAGGACCGTATGCTAGACAGGTTGCAACCGCGTTTGTATTGCGGTTAACCCTAGGTTAACCGCTTGAGATCAGGCGGGTTTTGCGCGGGCGCCCTTCAGTCGTTCAGGGCCGAGCAGCCCAGCACCTGGACCGAGGCCGTGCCGGCGGGCGACTGGCCGCGGATGGCCGAGGCCATCGTCGTCGCCAGGCCGGCCACCGCGCGCTGCTGCGCGGCGATCAGCGCGGGCACGCCGGCTTCCGTCACCGTTTCCGTGACGACGCTGCGGCACAACAGCCCGGCGCCCTTCATGTTGACCGGCCGCACGCGCCAGGTGGCATCCAGTTGCGCCATGCTGCCCGATACCAGTTCGAAGCGCTGCACGTCCGTCTGGACCCGCCAGACCGCGGCGCCGGGCCCGGGCTTGACCATCTGCACGTCCAGGGCGCCCAGTTCCCGCTTGAGCGAATCGGACAGCGCGCCCCGCAGTTCGTCGCCCAGCGGCGAACTCCAGCGCTCGGAATACAGCGCCGACAGGCTGCCGTCGCCGGTGCGCACCATCAACTGGGGCTGATCGGCCTGGGTCGAAACGTTGACCGGCTGCACGTCGACCAGGTAGGGAGCGGACGGGGCGCCGCCGGCCGCCGCCGCGGGGGCCGACGGCCCCTGCAAGGTGTAATAGTTCACGGGCGCCGACGCGCCGCAGCCCGCCAGCGCGGCCGCCAGGGCCAGCACGGACACGGCGCGGGGGGCCGTCCCGGACCGCTTCGCCGGGATGGAGGCTGTCTCGCGGGAGGGGCTGGCCGGGCGGGCGCAGCGGGAGGGGCGTCTATTCATGGGTTTCAGTTCCTGACAGGACCGGCGCCGGGGATCGGGTCTGGGCCGCGGCCGCGCAGCAAGGCCTCGGGGTTGGATTGCAGGAAGTCGGCCAGGGCGCGCAGCGACCGGGCCGCGCGGCCAAGTTCCTGCATCGCCCGCTCGGTATTGACGGGCAGCGACGCATCGGCAGCCAGCAGCGCGTTGATCTGCGCCATCGACTCCCTGGCCTGCTTCAGCATGGCCTGCGCCTCGGGCGCCACCTGCTTGTCCAGGCGGCCCATCAGCTTGGAGGTGCTGGCCAGCGTGGCGCGCAGGTCTTCGCCGATCTTGTCGAACGGGATCTTCTCGACCTTGGCGATGATGTTGCTGACCTGCTGCTGCAATTGGTCCAGATTGCCGGGCACCGTCGGAATGAGCGCGGGCTCGGACATCTGGAATTCGACCGGCTTGGCGTTCGGGAAGATGTCCAGCGCCACGTAGAGCTGGCCCGTCAGCAGGTTGGCGGTGCGCAATTGGGCGCGCAGGCCGTGTTTGATCATGCCGCCCAGCAGGCGGCCGCCCGCCACGTCGCCGTCCTGGACGGCGCGTTCGCGCACTTCGTCGAACACGCGGCCCAGGCGCTCCGGATACAGCGTGGCGTCCACCAGCGAGTAGAAGCGCTTGGTGGCCGGATCGAAGTCCAGGTTGATCTGCGTGACGTTGCCCAGCGTGATGCCGCTGAAATCGATGGGCGCGCCCACCGCGAGCCCGCGGATCGACTGGTCGTAGCGCATGCGGATCGGGAACGCCTCGCCGTCCGGATTGGCCTTGGCCGCCGTCTCGGTCGGATAGAGATCGAACTGGGCATCGGCCGGGGCCGCCGCGCCGGCGTCGCGGGCGGTCAGGACCGGCTCGAACGCCACGCCGCCCACCGCCATCGACACCAGCGACTGGGTGCGCACCTTCAGGCCGTCCGCGTTGACGCTGAAGTCCACGCCGCTGGCGTTCCAGAAGCGCGTTCCGTTGGTGACGAACTTGTCGTTGGGCGCGTCCACGAAGACCTCGACGTTCACGGCCTTGCCGTTCTGGTCCAGGGCGTAGCCGATCACGCGGCCGACGTTGATGCGGCGGAAATACACCGGCGAGCCGATGTCCAGGGACCCCAGGTCCGACGCCTTCAGCTTGAAGCGCTTGCCGGCGCGGTCATGCGTGACCGCGGGAGGGACTTCCAGGCCGTCGAAATGCAGCTTGGTGGCCTTGTTGCCGTCCTTGCCCTCGACGGCGTCCACGCCGATGTAGGCGCCCGACAGCAGCGTGCCCAGGCCGGACACGCCGCTCACGTCCAGGCGCGGCCGCACCACCCAGAAACTGGTGCCTTCGCGCGCGAGATCGGAGACTTCCTTGGCAAGCTCGGCCTGCACCACCACCTTGCTGCGGTCGTCATTGAAGCCGATGGACTTCACGGTGCCGATGGTCACGTCCTTGTAGCGGAGCTGGGTCTTGCCGACTTCCAGCCCATCGGCGGTATTGAACGAAATGGAGATGTCGGGGCCGGCCTGCATCCAGGTCCGCACCACCAGCGACAGGCCCATCAGGGCCGCCACGATGGGCACCAGCCAGATCCACGAGATCCGGCTCTTCTGCTTGCGCGAGATCGCGGGTGCGGCGAACGCCTCCTCACCGGACCCGGGGGCTTGCTCGGACATCTATTCTTCCTTTTTCGTGGGCGGAACCCGCGGCCTAGCCCATTTCCTGGCCGGCGCCCGGCGCCGGCTGGCGCCGGCCTTCGACCGGCGCTGATTCTATTTCACTTTGCCCTTCGAGATCCCAGCTACGGCGCAGGTCGAAGCTCATGGCGGACAACATCGTCAGGATCACGACCACGCCGAACGCCGCCGCGCCCGCCCCCGCGCTGATCTCCATCAAGCCCTGGAAATCCGCCAGCGCCGCAAGCAATATAACGACAAAAACGTCCAGCATCGACCATTGGCCGATGAATTCGACCATTTGGTACAGGCGGGTGCGCGGACGCAGGTTGGTCGTGCTGCGCCATTGTTCCGTCAGGAGCAGCAGGATCAGCGCAAGCAGCTTGGTGAGCGGCACCGCCACGCTGGCAATGAAGACGATCAGCGCGATGTCCCAGGATCCCATTTCCCACAGTTCGACCACGCCGCCCAGGATCGTGTGGGCGCTGTCGCCCAGCACCGAACTGACTTTCATCACCGGCAGCACGTTGGCGGGGATGTAGAACACCACGGCGGCCAGCAGCAGCGCCCAGGTGCGCGCTAGGTGGTCGGGCTTGCGGTAGTGCACCAGCGCATCGCAGCGCACACAGTGGTGCTCGGCCTCTTCGGCGTCGCGCGGCAGGGCCTGGACCTGGCCGCAGACGTGGCAGCCGGTCAGGACCTCGTCCGGCTTCGCCCGCGGCACGTGCACCGGCACCACCTCCATGGTTTCGGCGTAGCGCCATATCACGTGGGGCGACAGGCGGCCCAGCATGGTCAGCAGGATGGTAAGGAGGCCGAACGCGCCCAGCCCGATCCCGGGGGACACCGCCGCCATGCCGGCCAGCTTCACGACCGCCACCAGCACGCCCAGCAGGAACACGGGAATCATGCACCAGGGCCGCAGCACGCCCAGCAGGCGCATGGCCGCCCGGAAGGCCACGGGCTCGCTCCCGCGGGACAGCGGCCCCAGCACCCAGAGCAGGACGGTCAGTTGCAGCAGGGGCAGCGCGAAGCCCGCCAGGCCCGTCATCACCGCCACCACCTCGTGCCGCTGGCGCCAGGTGATGGAAATGGCGTCCAGCAAGGACGCCTGCTGCGTCATGCCCTGCACGGCCATGGACGCGACGGGATAGGCGTTGGCCACCCCGAAGACGATCAGGGCGGCGATGGCGAGCGCCAGCCAATTGGATAAAGTCAGCCCGCTGTAGCGCCAGAGTATGGCGCCGCAGCGGGCGCAATTGGCGGTCTCGCCAGGTTCGAGCCGATGCCGGCGATAGATGCTCGCGCAGTGTTCGCACTCGATCAGCGGCTGGCGGTCCGCGGTCATGAGGGAGGCATGCCCTTTTGCCTAGTCGACCAGTTCGACTTCCTGCTTGTCGGGCGCATCCGAGGACGGCGGCTTGCCGCTGTCCTCGAAGTTCAGCGTCACCTTGCCTTCGTCGTCCAGGTCCACCGTGACCGTGCCGCCCTCGACCAGCTTGCCGAACAGCAGCTCGTCGGCCAGCGCGCGCCGGATGGTGTCCTGGATGAGGCGTTGCATGGGACGCGCGCCCATGAGCGGGTCGAACCCCTCCTTGGCGAGATGCTCGCGCAGGCGCGTGGTGAAAACGGCTTCCACGCGGCGCTCGTGCAGTTGGTCTTCCAGTTGCATGAGGAACTTGTCCACCACGCGCAGGATGATTTCGCGGTCCAGCGGCGCGAACGGGATGATCGCGTCGAGGCGGTTGCGGAATTCGGGCGTGAACATGCGGCGGATTTCCGCCATTTCGTCGCCCACCACGCGCGAATTGGCGAAACCGATGGACGGACGGTTCAGGGTTTCGGCGCCCGCGTTCGTCGTCATGATGAGGATGACGTTGCGAAAGTCGGCCTTGCGGCCGTTGTTGTCGGTCAGCGTGCCGTGGTCCATGACCTGCAGCAGGATGTTGAACACATCCGGATGCGCCTTTTCGATTTCGTCCAGCAGCAGCACGCAGTGCGGCTGCTTGGTGATGGCCTCGGTCAGCAGGCCGCCCTGGTCGAACCCGACGTAGCCCGGAGGCGCGCCGATCAGGCGCGACACCGCGTGGCGCTCCATGTATTCCGACATGTCGAAGCGCAGCAACTCGACGCCCAGCGTGAACGCCAGTTGGCGCGCCACTTCGGTCTTGCCCACCCCGGTGGGGCCGGAGAACAGGAAGGCGCCGATCGGCTTTTCCGGCTTGCCCAGGCCCGAACGCGCCATCTTGATGGCGGCGGACAGGGCCTCGATGGCGTTGTCCTGGCCGAAGACCACGGTCTTCAGGTCGCGGTCCAGCGTAGCGAGCTTGCTGCGGTCGTCGTTGGAGACGGACTGCGGCGGGATGCGCGCGATCTTGGACACGATGTTCTCGATGTCCACCTTGCCGATCACCTTCTTCTGGCGCGAGCGCGGCAGCAGGCGCTGCGCGGCGCCGGCCTCGTCGATCACGTCGATGGCCTTGTCGGGCAGGTGGCGGTCATTGATGAAGCGCGCCGACAGTTCCGCGGCGGCCGACAGCGCGGCGGCGGAATAGCGGACGCTGTGGTGTTCCTCGAAGCGGCTCTTCAGGCCGCGCAGGATCTGCACGGTCTGTTCGACGCTGGGCTCGGGCACGTCGATCTTCTGGAACCGGCGCGACAGCGCGTGGTCCTTTTCGAAGACGCCGCGGTATTCCGTATACGTGGTCGCGCCGATGCACTTGAGCTGCCCGGACGACAAGGCCGGCTTCAAGAGGTTGGAGGCGTCCAGCGTGCCGCCGGAAGCCGAACCGGCCCCGATCAGCGTATGGATTTCGTCGATGAAGAGGATGGCGTCGGGATTGCCGCGGATCTGCTTGAGCACGCCCTTCAGGCGCTGTTCGAAATCGCCGCGGTACTTGGTGCCGGCCAGCAGCGCGCCCATGTCCAGGGAATAGACCTGGGCGGCCTGCAGGATCTCGGGCACTTCCCCGCGCGTGATGCGCCAGGCCAGGCCTTCGGCGATGGCGGTCTTGCCTACGCCGGCCTCGCCGACCAGCAGCGGATTGTTCTTGCGGCGGCGGCACAGCACCTGGATCACGCGCTCGACCTCGTGCTCGCGCCCGATCAGGGGATCGATGCGCCCGGCCAGCGCGGCCGCGTTCAGGTCGGTAGCGTACTGGTCCAGCGGCGACTGGCGCGATTCGCCCTGTTCTTCACCATTGGTCTGCTGCTCTTTCTGCACGGCGGCGGACTCCACCTGTGGCTGTTTGGTAATGCCATGCGAGAGGAAATTGACGACATCGAGCCGGGTGACGCCCTGCTGCTGCAGGTAGTACACGGCGTGCGAATCCTTTTCGCCGAAAATGGCCACGAGCACGTTCGCGCCGGTGACCGGCTTCTTGCCGGTGCCTCCCGCGGACACGTGCATGATCGCGCGCTGGATCACGCGCTGGAATCCCAGCGTGGGCTGGGTGTCGACTTCGGCGCCGCTCGGAATCACGGGCGTGTTTTCCGAGACGAACTGGCGCAGGTTGCGGCGCAAATCATCCAGGTTGGCGGCGCAGGCGCGCAGGACCTCGACAGCCGAAGCGTTGTCGAGCAGCGACAACAGCAGATGCTCGACGGTAATAAATTCGTGCCGGGCCGAACGGGCCTCGACGAAAGCCATATGCAGGCTGACTTCAAGCTCTTGAGAAATCACGCTTCCTCCGTGACGCATCGAAGCGGTCAAATACACGATTCATATTCTATGCCGATCATGGCGTAACGCCAGCGATTTCAAAAACCACACTGTCGTGGCGCCCTAGTGCATCCATGACTGTAAGGGTATACCGGCCGTCCTGCGCCAGCACTAAATTGAAAGGATGACCCGACGCGCCATGGCTGACCACGCGCCCGTCGAGCATCCACCATACTTCGCCTTCGGCTCCCTGCACATCCACGTCCAGCGCCACCCGCCGTCCGCCGGGCACGGGCCGCAGCACCGAGCCGGCCGCCACGCCTCCCAGGCGCAAGGGCCCCTGCGAGGCGTCGGCATAGCCGGCGAACGACGGCGGCGCGGTGTCGTTCAGGATCCACGCCGCGCGCTGTTCCGGACAAGCGCCGGACGGCACGCTGCCCAGCCTGTAGCCCAGCGGCCAGCACGTCACGGCGGACTGCACCGCCGCGGGCCTGACGCGGACCTGCTGCGCGCCTTCTGGCAAGGCCGCCACGATATCCTGCAGCAGCGGCGCGGCCACGTTCGCCCCGAAAAAACCCGGGTTGGGCGTGCCGTCGGGCCGGCCGACCCAGACGCCGATCGTCCACCTGTCGGTCACTCCGACCGCCCAGGCATCCCGGAATCCGAAACTCGTCCCGGTTTTCCAGGCCAGCCGCCGGGCCGGGCTGCCCGACTGGTAGAACGGCCGGTCGGGGTGGCCGCCGCCCTCGAGAATATCGCGGACGATCCAGGCCGCCCCAGGGCTCATCATACGGGACTCGACCACCGGCTGCTCCGCCCGCAGGCGGGGCCGGCCGGCGACGCCGCCCCGGGCCAGGGCCCGGTAAGCGCCCACCAGTTCTTCCAATGTGGTGCCGCCCCCGCCCAAAATCAAGCTCAAATTGGGCTGGGCGCCGGCGGGCAATCGTAACCGCACCCCGCCGGCCAGCATGGCCGAGGCGAAACGGCTGGGCCCGACCCGGTCCAGCAGGTCCACGGCCGGCACGTTCAGCGACCGCTGCAAGGCCTGCGCCACGCTGATGGGACCGGCGAACGCCGCCTGAAAGTTCCCCGGCGCATAGCCGCCGAAGGACATGGGCGCGTCCATCAGCAGGCTTTCGGAGTGGATCAGGCCCTCGTCCAGCGCCTGCGCGTACAGGAAGGGCTTGAGCGTGGACCCGGGCGACCGCACCCCGCGCACCATGTCCACGTGGGCATAGCGGGTATCGTCGGAAAAATCGGCGGAGCCGGCATAGGCCTTGACCTCCAGCGTGTCGTTGTCCATCGCCAGGACGGCCATCGACACCTTGGGCGGCAGGCCGTCCACGCGGTCCAGCAGCATGCGTTCAACCGAGGCCTGCATGTCCGCGTCCAGGGTGGACGTCACCAGGGCCGGCCGCTCGCCGGGCCGCTGGGCGCCGGAACGCTTCGCGCCCGCTTCCTGCAACAGCCGCTGCGCGGCCAGCGGCGCCAGCCAGCGGGCCCGCAGCGGCGGCGCCACCACGCGCTCGATCTTGGCGTCGGCCACCTCGGCGGGCGTCCAGCGGCCCAGTTCGACCATGCGGTCCAGCACCTTGTCGCGGGCGGCCTGCGCGGCTTCGGGGTGGCGATCGGGGCGCAGCCGCGACGGCGCCTGCGGCAAGGCGGTCAGCATCGCGGCCTCGGCCGGGCTCAGGTCGCGGGCGGGCTTGCCCAGCCACAGGCGCGAGCCCATCTCCACCCCTTCCACGATGCCGCCCATCGGCGCGTGGGTCAGGTACAGGGACAGGATCTCGTCCTTGCTGTAGTGCATCTCCAATTGGACGGCGCGCCAGGCCTGGCGCAGCTTGGCGGACAGGGATCGCGACGGCCTGCCGGCCAGTTCCGGATCGATCAGCCGCGCGGCCTGCATGGTCAGGGTGGATCCGCCCGACACGATGCGGCGGTTGGTGGCCCATTGCCAGCCGGCGCGCGCCAGCGCCACCGGATTCACGCCGGGGTGCCAGTAGAACCAGCGGTCTTCGTAGGTCAGCAGCGTTTCCAGGTAGCGGGCGGACACCTGGTCCGGCTTGACCGGATAGCGCCAGATGCCGTCGCGGCTGGGATAGTTGCGCAGGGGCGTGCCGTCGGCGGCCACGACCACCGCGGCCCCGCCCGAGTCCACGGGCGGCAGGGGATAAAGGCGGTCCAGCGCGAATAACAACGCGGCCAGCGCAAACAACGCGCTGGCCGTGAAGATTCCCCGCCGCCGCCAGCGGCGGGCGCGCCGGGCGCCCGCCGCCGCGGTGTCGGCGGCGTTCAAGGACGCTTGGCGCCGCGGTCGCGGATTTCCACCGTGCTCCATTGCTCGCCCACGCCCCGGATTTCCGGCCGGTACATATCCTCGGCCACCGTCGACGGCACCGCGTAGCGGCCCGGCGTCACGACGCGCACGAGATAGAACACGTCCACCTTGCCGCGTCCCAGCGCCACCGCGGCCACATAGCGGTCGTCGCGGAACTCGCGATGCTTGACGTTGGGATCGGCCATGGCCTCGGCCACTCGCCGCCCGCCGATCGACCAGTCCTGCATCTCGGGGCTTTGCGACAGGTTCAGGTTCTCGACCTCGAAGCCCGCCGGCACGCGGTCCACCAGCAGCCCGTCCGGGATGTTCTGATTGGCGCTGGCCTGCACCCAGACCACCAGCATGTCGCCGGTCTGCAGGGTGCCGCCGTCCCACGGACGGCCGTCGGGACGATACCAGCCGCGCTTGAGCTGGATGATGTCGCTGCGCGGCGCGGGGGCCGACGTCGGGCTGCCCTGGATGTCGTATTCGACGAACAGGGACTGGCTGCCGGTATTGACCAGTTGCGTGCCGGCCAGGTCGGCCGCCGACAGCGGCACGGTCTGGTCGCTCTTGCCGCCGGCCAGCGGCTTGCGCGCGCCGTTCACGGTCAGCGCGGCTTCCCAGGGCGTGGCCTTGTCCCCGCCCATCGCGCGCGCCGCCAGCAGCAGCGCCATCTGCTCCTGCGTCGACAGGTACGAACGGTTGCCCAGCCGGCCCGCCAGTTGCGTCATCAGATTGTCGACGCGCTCGTGGCGCAGCTCGTACTGTTGCGCCAGGGCATAGGCCAGCGCGTAATCGCGCACGCCGCTGCCGTAGTCGCCCAGCCATTCGTCGTAGTAGCCGCCGCTGCGGCGCTGGGTGATGCCGTACTCGCGCGCCATGGCCAGGTCGAGCGCGGTCTTCATGCGCCCTTCGTCGCCCATGAGCTTGAAGGCGGCCGCCAACTGGATCAGCGGCAGCGGAGAGCGCGCGCGCTCCTGGTAGTTGTCGAACAACTGGCGCACGGTGGACAGCGGCGCCTTGTTGTCGCGCGCCAGCGCCAGTATCGCGGTGGCCAGGCCGGCGAAGCGGCGGTGGTCTTCCCGCAGGATGTTGGCGTCGCTGGAATCGAAGCGTCCCGACTCGACGTTGCGCTTGAGGTTGGCCGACCAGGTGCCGAACGCGCCGGTGCTCTGCTGCACCTGCTCCAGCAGCCACTGGCGCGAACGGTCCAGCGCCGCCTCGGGCACTTCGAAGCCCTTGTCGCGGGCGTCCTGCAGGAAGCCGACGGCATAGGCCGTCAGCCACACGTCGCGTCCCGAGGAACTGCTCCACAGGTTGTAGGAGCCCACCGCGTTGCGCATGCCGGCCAGGCGGCCGACCGCGCCGGCCACCTTGGCCGCGCGCTCGGCCTGGGTGCGCGGCTTCAGGCCGAACTGCTTGGCCGAGTCCTCGTCGATCATCACCCACGGCAGGGTCGCGCTGATGGTCTGCTCGGTGCATCCGTAGGGATAGTTGAGCAATCCTTCGACCAGGCGGTTGACGTTGAACGGCGGACGGTTCGAGACGGTCAGGCTGACGGTGGCGGAGTCCGGGTAATAGGACGCCACCCACGAAGCCTGCGGCGCGTTCGATTCGCCCGGGTTCAGGCGCAGGCGCCGCACCTGGCGCTCGGCCGCGTGGGCCGGCTGCACCTGCAGCACGGATTCGCGCACGATGTGCACGGGCTTGCCGCCCCCCTGCCCGTCGACGGTCAGGCGCAACAGGCCCAGGCCGTACGAGCCGGTGGTGGTGGCGTTGAAGCGCAGCGTGGCGCGCTGCTTGTCCTTCAGCGTCACGGTCTTGACGCCGTCGACGATGGCCAGCGGATCCAGCGCTTCCAGCTTCACGGTCACCTTCTGCTCGGCGCCGCTCAGGTTGGTCACGTCGAGCGCGATCGCGGCCTGGTCGCCCGGCGTGATGAAGCGCGGGGTGTTCAATTCGGCCACGATCGGCGCCGCCACCACCATTTCGGCGTCGGTGCTGCCGTAGTTGTCGGGCGTGAAGGCCACCGCCATCAGGCGCAGCGTGCCGTTGAAGTCGGGCAGGTCCAGCGGAATGTCCGCCTCGCCCTGCGCGTTCAGCTTCACCGGGCCCGAGAACAGGTCCACCAGCTTGACCTTCTTCGGCAGGCTCTTGCTGTCGCCGCGCATGGCGGCGTCGCCGCCCCACTTCAGCTTGCCCTTGGTGCCGTCCATCTTCTCGATCAGCTTGCCGTACATGTCCAGCAGTTCGGGCGCGTAGCGGTGCTTGCCGAAGAAGTAGTCGAGCGGGTCGGGCGTCTTGTACTGGTTGATGTTCAGGATGCCCACGTCCACGGCCGACAGGGTCACCGTGGCCTGCTTGTCCTGGGCGCCGTCGACCTTGACGCGCACGGTCGTCCTGGTTTCGGGCACCGCCTTGGCGGCGGCCGTGACCTTGACGTCGAGCTTACGGTCGGCGCTGGCGATGGGCAGGAAAGTCAGGCCCAGCGCGCGCGCCGGAGTTACGCGGTCGCCTTCGCTGCCGGGGCGGAACACGGCCGCGGCGATGTACAGGTCGTGCCGCTTCCAGCTCTTGTCGACGGGAATCTCGACCTGCGTGCCGGTGGCCTTCACGGCCACCCAGGTGGACCACAGCATGCGGTCGCCTTCGACGGTGATGAGCGCCTGGCCGTCATGCGGCGGGGTCAGCGTCAGCTTGACGCTGTCGCCCGGCTTGGCCGGCACGCCTTCCAGCTTCATCTGGACGCGGTCGGGGCGGTTGCCCATGGCGTCGGCGTCCTGCGCGTTCCAGCCCGCGTAGAAGCGGTAGCGCATCGTTTCGCCCGTTTCGGGGTCGGAGATTTCGAGGCGGTAGCGGCCCCACTTCACGGGCACGGTCAACTGGGCGCGGTCGTTCAGCGCGATATCGCGCGAATCCACCAGTTCCTCGGTTTCGGTGTAGCCGCTGTTCCAGCCGCGCTGGTCGTCGAAGCGCCAGTAGTACTGGCGGTCTTCGCGGAACAGGCGCACCTGCGCCTGCGCCAGCGGCTCGATCTTGCCTTGCGCATTCGCGCGGATCACTTCAAACGCGGCGGGCGCGCCTTCGCGGGCCACGTCGCTGTCGAATTGCGGACGCACACCGATCAGGCGATCGGCGGGCCAGACGCTGCGCTCGATCGAGCGCACCACCGGGCGGCCGCCCGATTCCAGCAGGCTGGCCGAGACCCGGACCTTCATCGGCGAATGCGTGCCGCCGGTGCGCGGATCGACTTCGAGCTGGCCGCGGCCCTTGTCGTCCAGCGCCGCTTCGGGCAGTTCTTCGAAATGGCGGCGGGAATCGTCGGCCACGTCGCCGAAGATGAAGCCGGGCCATTGCTGGGGCAGCGCATAGCGGTCGCGCTTGACCTGGAAGCTGGACAGGAGCCGGTTGCCGGCCGCGGGCGCGCCATAGAGATAGTCGCCCTGCACGTCCACCGTCAGCGTCTCCTCGGGGCTCAGCACCTCTTGTTCGGAGGTCAGCGCCATCTTCATGCGCTCGGGCAGGAATTCCTCGACCTGGAATTTCCAGGATGCGTCCGGCGCGCGCGACGCGGGGTCCACGCGCAGTTCCAGGAGCCAGGTGCCGGTCTGCGCGTCCGGCGGCAGTTCGACGCTGCGCTCGACGTAGCCCGGCAGGTCCTTGGCGGGATGCCACAGCGTGGTCAGCACCGTGCGGCCGTCCGGGCGCTTGAGCGTGGCGGTGAGCGGCGACGGGGCGAGCATGCGGCCGTCCAGGTCGCGCGGCAGCACCGACACATTGAAGGTTTCGCCCGGGCGGTACAGGTTGCGCCCGGCATAGACGAACAGGTTGTTGGGACGCGCCGTATGCCCGCCCGTGTCGAACTCGGACAGGTCCAGGGCCGGTTCGCCCAGGGCCAGCACGGTCATTTCCTTGTCGCGCGACGCGCGGATGACGCGCGCGTTGGCGAAGCTGCCGTCGAAGCGGACGTGCCCCTGCCCGTCGGCGGCCGCCTTGGCCAGCGACTTGCCGGCGCCGTCCACCAGTTCGAACACGGCGCCCGGGATCGCGGTGCCGCTCTTCAGCGAAACCGAATAGGCCTCGACGCGGTCGGCGTAGCGGCGCGCGTGCAGGCCGATGTCGCTGACATAGAAATACGTCACCTGGTATTCATAGCGGAAACGGCCGGGCTGGCTCATCACGGCGACGTAGATGCCCGGTTCCTGCAGTTCCTTGATGCCTTCGACCGGCAGGAACGTGACGTGGCGGCGGTTGGGCTTGTCGTCGGTGACGAAACGGCCCTGGTAGACGCTGGTCGTCAGCGAGTTCAGGCGGTCCAGGTCCCAGTTGCTGACCGATCCCTTCAGGCTGCGGTTGTCGGAATAGCGCCACTCGTCTTCGTAGTCGCTGCCGCTGTCTTCTTCATCGCGGGACGAGGCGGCGCCGCGGCCGATGCCGAGGACGGTGTCGAACAGCTCGGGCACGCGCTCGGGCGATACGCGCAGGAACTGCACGTCCACCTCGGGGATGTTCACCGTGGCCACGGGCAGGCCGCCGTTCTGGCCGGCCGGCAGCACCACGCCGCGGCTGGCGAAATAGAAGGACGGCGGCATGGCCTGCGTCTTGACCTCGCAATGCGCGACCTGCGCCAGCTTGCCCGAGGCGCCCGCCCCGGGTAGCCCGGCGCGCATCGTGATCGCGTAGGAGCGCTGCGGCTGCACGTAGGGGAAATAGACGATGCGCGGGTTGTCGCCGACCACCCAGTTGCCCTTGAGGATCTTGCCCTTGGGCGCGGAGTCGCCCGGCTGGACCGACGCCGGCTGGTCGCCGGCATTGGCGCCCGACTCGGAATCCTGGTCGGACGCGCCGGACGTGGAGCCCGTATCCGTGACCTGGAGGAAAGCGTCCAGTTCAGCCTTGGCGTCCACCGGCTGGGTGAACGTCACGGCCAGCGACAGCGCATCGTTGTACTGGCGAGGCTGGCAGGTCAGCGCCGCGAAGGGATCGGCCGCGCCGACCACCGCGGCGGCGGGCAAGGCCGGCGCGGCGTCGCCCCCGGCCGCGGGAACCGCCTGGCTGGCCGGCTGGGACGCGACGGCGGGTGCGGGAGGAGCCGCCTGGCGCTCCTTCCCCATCCACCAGCCCAGGCCGATGGCGCCCGCCAATACGACGACCCCGGCTGTCGCCAGCCAGGTCTTGCTGCTCTTTCCACTCACGGCAAATCTCCCGCTTACTTTCCAATATTGCGCTGCTCCTTTGCGGCGGAGCTGCCGACCGACCATCCCGCGTGCTTCTCCGGTACGCGGGCACCGCTACCAAATTAACCGGGCAGCACAACGCCGCCATGGCGGCGGCGCATTCGATTCAGGGGTTCAGACAGGTTCCATCACGCATTGCAGGGGATGCTGCCGCGCCCGCGCGTATTGCGCCACCTGCGCGATCCGCGTGGCGGCCAGGTCGCGGGGATACACCCCGCATACTCCGCGTCCTTCGTGATGCACCTGCAGCATGATCCGCGTCGCTTCCTCGTGATTCTTATTGAAGAATTTCTGCAAGACTTTCACGACGAATTCCATCGGGGTGTAGTCGTCATTGAGCAACAGGACCTGGTACATCGGAGGCGGCGCGGCGCGAGCCGGTGCCTTCTCGACGGCCAAATCATGCTGGGTATCCAAGGTAGAACTCATAGGGCCGCTATTCTATTTAAACTGGGGACGGCTAGCATGTAACTTACGGAAAATTACACGTAGAAATGCGTAGTTTCCATACTTGACGCCGCAAAGAAAAGCGGCGCATTATCCACGCATTCTGGGGTTTTCAACTCATCGAAAATCTGCCAGGAAGCCGGAGGGGGGACAGGGGTCTAGGCCGCGATGCCCTTCTGTCAACATACGATTCAATGAGGCAGTCCGCATGTCTGATACGACCGCAACCGCCGTCCAAGGGGACAATCCCAAATCGACGGGCACCGTCAAATGGTTCAACGATGCAAAGGGGTTTGGCTTCATTACGCCCGACGACGGCGGTGAAGATCTGTTCGCCCATTTTTCGTCCATCCAAATGAATGGTTTTAAAACCCTGAAGGAAGGCCAGAAAGTGGCCTTCGAGATTATCCAGGGGCCCAAGGGCAAACAGGCGCTGAATATCACCGCTGCCTGAGTTACCCTTTAAAGCGCAACAGCCAGGTTGCGCCATTATTCAGGCGGGGCTTTCGAGCCCCGCCTTGTTATTTTCTTCCGTCGCCAGGGCCATGTCCAAGAACGCCGCTTTGTTTTCCATCAGTCGTACGCCGTTTAAATCATCGTTCTTCAAGGCGGCCCTGCCGAAAGCGGCAGCGCTCTTTCTGGCCGCCGCGGCGCTGGCGCTGCCCGCCGCCGCCGGCGCCCAGCAAACCGGCCCGCAGCCGCCCTTGCCCACCGTCCAGCTCTCCGCAGGCATCCATATTATCCGCGCGGAAGTCGCCGACTCCGACGAAACCCGCCGCAACGGCCTCATGTTCCGCCGGGAACTGCCGGGCAACGACGGCATGCTGTTCGTCTTCGAGCAGCCGGACGTGCAGTGCTTCTGGATGCGCAACACCATTCTGCCGCTCTCGATTGCCTTTATCGCCGACGACGGCACGATCGTCAACATTGAAGACATGGCGCCCCAGACCGAAGACCCCCATTGCGCCAAGAAGCCGGTGCGCTACGCCCTGGAAATGGCCCAGGGCTGGTTCGCGCAGCACGGCATCAAGGCCGGCAAGAAGCTGGACGGCCTGCCCTGACGCGCGCGGGGCTTGCGGACCGTGGTCCGGACATGAAAAAGGGAGCCCCGCGAGGCTCCCTTTTCATTCCCGCCCCGGACCGGCGGCGGGAATGCTCGGCGCTGGGCGCCTACACGCGTTCGATGATCATCGCGATGCCCTGGCCCACGCCGATGCACATGGTGCACAGCGCGTAGCGGCCGCCGGTGCGGTGCAACTGGTTGATCGCGGTGGTGGCCAGGCGGGCGCCGCTGGCGCCCAGCGGGTGGCCCAGGGCGATCGCGCCGCCGTTGGGGTTCACGCGCGGATCGTTGTCGGCGATGCCCAACTGGCGCAGCACGGCCAGGCCCTGGGCGGCGAACGCTTCGTTCAGTTCGATCACGTCCATCTGTTCCAGCGTCAGGCCGGTCTGGGCCAGCACCTTCAGGGTCGCGGGCGCCGGGCCGATACCCATGATGCGCGGCGCCACGCCGGCCGTGGCCATGCCGACCACGCGGGCGCGCGGGGTCAGGCCGTGGCGGGCGGCGGCCTTTTCGTCGGCCAGCAGCAGCGCGGCGGCGCCGTCGTTCACGCCCGACGCGTTGCCGGCGGTGACGGTGCCGCCTTCGCGGACCACGCCCTTCAGCTTCGCCAGCGCTTCCAGGCTGGTTTCACGCGGGTGCTCGTCCTTGCTGACGACGACGGGATCGCCCTTCTTCTGGGCGATCGACACCGGCACGATCTCGGCGTCGAAGACGCCTTCCTTCTGGGCGCGCGCGGTCTTCTGCTGGCTGGCCAGCGCGAACAGGTCCTGGTCTTCGCGGTTGATCTTGAAATCGTCGGCGACGTTCTCGGCCGTCTCGGGCATGGAATCCACGCCGTACTGCGCCTTCATCAGCTTGTTGATGAAGCGCCAGCCGATCGTGGTGTCATAGATGGCGGCGCTGCGCGAGAACGCACTGTCGGCCTTGCCCATGACGAACGGCGCGCGGCTCATGCTTTCCACGCCGCCCGCCAGCATCAGGCCGGCTTCGCCGGCGCGGATGGCGCGGGCGGCGGTGCCGATGGCGTCCAGGCCCGAACCGCACAGGCGGTTGACGGTGGCGCCGGGCACTTCGATCGGGAGGCCCGCCAGCAGCGTGGCCATGCGGGCCACGTTGCGGTTGTCTTCGCCGGCCTGGTTCGCGCAGCCCATGATGGCGTCGTCCAGTTCTTCCCAGCGCACGCCGGGGTTGCGCGCCACGAGGGCCTTGATGGCTACGGCTGCAAGATCGTCGGGGCGCACGGAAGCCAGCGCGCCGCCGTAGCGGCCGAAGGGGGTGCGGATCGCATCACAGATATAAGCATGCACGGTCATGGGAAGCTCGAAGTAAGTAAGAAAAAACCGGATCGGACGATCTTAACGCAGGGCCCGCGCACCATACTGGCGCATCGGCGGGATGTCCGCCACACGGACAGTGTCCGGTGGGTGTTCACCTGGGCGGCGCCGCGGATGCGCCGCCGGGCGGCCGGGCCGCGCGCGCCGCGTCCACGATCGCCTGCCGGCGGAAACGCCCGGCGGCCAGGTGATAGAACGGTTGCGGGCAGAACTGGCGCGACACCACCGAGGCCAGCAGCGACGCGACCAGCAGCCAGAACAGCATGGGCTGGCTGCCCGTCATTTCCATCACCACCACGCTCGCCGTCAGCGGCGCCTGGGTGGCCGCGGCCAGGAAGGCGGCCATCGAGACCAGCACCAGCACGCGGTGGTCCACGCCCTCGCCCGCCAGTTGCCAGATGTGATGGCCGATGCCCGCCCCGGTGGTCAGGGCCGGGGTGAAGATGCCGCCGGGTATGCCCGCCCAATACGACGCGACGGTGGCGGCGAGCTTGGCCAGCCCGAAGCTCGCCGGCGCCGTGTCGCGGCCCGACAGCAGGTCGGCCGCGACGCCGTACCCCGTGCCGTAGACGCTGCCGGCCGTCGAAAGGCCGATCGCCGCCAGGAGCAGGCCCATGATGAAGGCCAGCCAGATCGGATGCGCGCGGATCCAGGCGCGCCAGGACCGGGGCGCGCTGCCCGCGGCGCCCTTGCCGAGCAGGCGCGCGAAAATGCCGCCCAGCGCGCCGTTGAGCGCGGCGCAGATCGCCACCCACATCACCATGCCGTGCGCCAGCGGCGCGCCGCCGAAGACGCCGAAATACGGGTTGTTGCCCACCACGGCCACGACCAGGAAGCCCGAGGCCAGCACGCCGATCAGCACCAGGCGCTGCCAGCGCAGGACGGTGCCGCGGCCCAGTTCCTCGATGGCGAAGATGACGCCGGCCAGCGGCGCATTGAACGCGGCGGCCAGGCCGCCGGCGGCGCCGGCTGCGATCAGTTCATTGGCGTGGAACCCGCGCAACTGCACGCCGCGCCGCTTCCAGAAATCCCCCCAGGCCAGCATGAGCGCCGCGCCGACCTGCACCGACGGCCCTTCCCGGCCGATGGAGGCGCCGGCCAGCATGCCGAAGAACGCCAGCGGGATCTTCCAGAGGGTCTGCCCCAGCGACACCAGGCTGTTCTGGCTGGCGCCGGGCGGCAGCGACAGGGCGCCGATGACTTGGGGGATGCCGCTGCCGGACGCGTTGGGCGCGTAGCGCAGCGTCAGCCAGCGCAGGACGGCCAGGGCCGGAGGCAGCACCAGCAAGGCCAGCCAGCCGCTGTGGGAGACCCAGGCGCGATTCCATTCCAGCGCCTTGTCGGCCAGGTAGGCGAAGCCCAGCGACATCAGCGCCACCAGGCCCGCGCCGCCCAGCAGCAGCCCCATCTGCACGCTCTTGCGAGACAGGCGGTTGATCTGGCGCACCTTGCGGTGCGCCCAGCGGCGTGGGGCGGCCAGTATCCGGCGAAAGGCATCGGGCGGGGTCATGGGCATGGCGGATTGGGGAAAGCCGCCAACCTTACCACTGCCGCCCGCGCCGCGGATCAGAATGCGGACCAATCCTCGCCCGCGGCCTGCAGGGCGCGCCGGGCCGGCGCCGCCGCCGGCTGGCGCGCCGCCGCGGGCACGGCCCGCGCCAGCCGGACCTGCGCGTCGCGGGCCGAGCCGCCCGCCTCGACCTTGAAGCGGCGCACTTCCTGCGCCAGGCGCCCGGCCTGCTCCTGCATGCTGGCCGCCGCCGCCGCGGCCTCTTCCACCAGGGCGGCGTTCTGCTGGGTCACGGCATCCATCTGCGCCACGGCCTGGTTGACCTGGCCGATGCCCGCGGACTGCTCTTCCGAGGCGCTGGCGATTTCGCGCACCAGCGTCGCGACCTGGCGCACGCCGTCCACCACCTCGCGCATCGTGCGGCCGGCTTCGTCGACCTGGCGCGTGCCGCCTTCGACGCGCGCCGCGGATTCGTCGATCAAGGCCTTGATTTCCTTGGCCGCCACCGCGGAACGCTGCGCCAGCGTGCGGACTTCGCCCGCCACCACCGCGAAGCCGCGCCCCTGCTCGCCCGCCCGGGCCGCTTCCACGGCGGCGTTGAGCGCCAGGATGTTGGTCTGGAAGGCGATGCCGTCGATCACGCCGGTGATGTCGGCGATGCGGCGCGAGCTGTCGGAAATGGCGCTCATGGTCTGGACCACGCCGTCGACCACTTCGCCGCCCCGGACCGCCACGCTGGACGCAAGATTGACCAGCCGGTCCGCTTCATTGGCATTGGCGGCGTTCTGCTGCACGGTGCTCGTCAGCTCTTCCATCGACGCCGCGGTTTCCTCCAGCGACGAGGCCTGCTCCTCGGTGCGCTGCGACAGGTCGGCGTTGCCCTGGGCGATCTGCGACGACGCCGAGGCGATGCTTTCGCAGCCGTCGCGCACGTCCTTCACGATGCGGGCCAGGCTTTCGTTCATGGCCTTGAGCGCGCTCATCAGTTCGCCGGTTTCGTCCCGCGTGGCCACCTGGATGTCGGTCGTGAGATCGCCGGCCGCCACCTGGCGCGCCGCCTGCACCGCCTGGTCCAGCGGGCGCACGATGCCGCGCGTCACCAGCCAGCCCAGCAGGAGGCCGATCGCCACGCCCGCGGCCGCCAGGGCGATCATGACGGCGCGGACCGTGCCGTACAGGTCCGTGCCTTCCCGCACGGTCTGCGCGGCGACGCTTTCCTTGCCCTGCGCGAGCGTCGTCATCGTGTCGTCGAGCTTCTGCGAGGCCGCGACCAAACGCGCCTCGATCTCGGCCACGCGGGGCTCCGCCTGGGTCAGCGGCTGCGACTGGGCCGCGGCGAAGAACGCCGCCGACTCGCGCTTCCAGACCTGCTCGGTATCGGCGAACTGCGCCAGCAGGCGCCTGCCTTCGTCCGAATGGAAATTGGCGGCGGCCTTCTCGCGCAGCGCGTCCATGCTCTTGATGGCGTCGTCGAACTGCTTGCGCAGGGCCTGGCGCTCCTGCTCGGTCGAGGCGGCCAGGTAGCCGTTGCGCGCCCGGCCGGCGTAGATCAGATTGATGTTGGCTTCCTTGATGTCCGAGAGGCCGCGCAGCTCGGTATCGTAAAGCCGGTCGTTCATTGCATTGATGCGCGTCAGGCCCCATACCCCGAAGGCCCCGATCGCGCCGCCTATCACCGCGACCAGCAAGAACGCGCCCGACAGGCGCGCGCCGATGCGCATCCCTGAAAAAAACCGCAACATGCTTCCCTTCCCTGTAGTTACCCCGGTTTATGGCGGGCGTGCCGCGGTCATGGGCCCCGTGGTTCAGTCGCAGACCGGGCGCAACGATAGCGGTTGGATTTTCCAGGGGTAACCCTGAAGAAAAGGTTGTTTCCTCGTCATTTCGCCGCAATGAAGTCGACAATCGACAGGCAGAAAAAACAAGAAAAAACCCCCTCGCCGAGGCGAGGGGGTTTCTACGGGCGCGGCGCGCGCCGGCCCGTCGGCCTGGGCTTGCGGGTCAGGCGAAGTTCTTGGCCGCGAATTCCCAGTTCGCCAGCGCCCAGAAGTTTTCCAGGTACTTGGGACGGGCATTGCGGTAGTCGATGTAGTAGGCGTGTTCCCAGACATCACAGGTGAGCAGCGGCTTGTCGGCCGTGGTCAGCGGGGTGGCGGCGTTGCTGGTGTTGACGATGTCGACCGAGCCGTCGGCCTTCTTGACCAGCCAGGTCCAGCCCGAGCCGAAGTTGCCGGCCGCCGACTTGTTGAACGCTTCCTTGAAAGCGTCGAAGCTGCCCCACTTGGCGTTGATGGCGTCAGCCAGCTTGCCGGTGGGAGCGCCGCCGGCCTTGGGGGCCAGGCTGTTCCAGTAGAACGTGTGGTTCCAGACCTGGGCAGCGTTGTTGAAGATGCCGCCCGAGGACTTCTTCACGATGTCTTCCAGCGACAGCGATTCGAATTCCGTGCCCGGGATCAGGTTGTTCAGGTTCGTGACGTAGGTTTGATGATGCTTGCCGTAGTGGAACTCCAGCGTTTCCTTGGAGATATGCGGAGCCAGCGCGTCCAGTTCGTAAGGCAGGGGGGGAAGAGTATGTGCCATGTGAAAGTTCCTTCTGTTGAGTGCACGATCAAGCCGGTCAATTGTATCGGCAACTCATGAGGATACCCCGTTAACCCCGCGGTGGCTCGGGGTTAACGGACACACCGTTTTTGAGACGCGTTCAGGAAGCGTCGCGCGCGCCGCGGGTCTGCGTGACTTCGACCTGGGCGCCGCCTTGCGCGAAGCTGAGATCCAGCGCCTGCCCCGCCGCCAGCGCCGCCGCGTCGCGCACGATGCGGCCTTGCGCGTCGCGGGCGATGGCGTAGCCGCGCGCCAGCGTATTGCCCGGATCCAGCGCGCGCAACTGCGCCGTCGCGGCCGCCAGCCGGTCGCGCCGCTGCGCCAGCAGCCGCGCGTGCGCCTGGCCCAGTTGGCGCAACGCGCCGTTCAGGCGGTCGGCGGCGCGGCCGGTGTCGGGCACGCGATGCGCCAGCCGCTGCGCCAGCAGGTTGACCCGCGCCGCGCGGCGGCCCTGCGGCCCCGCCCAGGCGGACGCCAGGCGAAAGCGCAGGCTGTTGAGCCGTTCGCGCTGGTGCTCCAGCCGCTGGGCAGGGGACACGAGCTGCGCGGCGGCGCGGTCCAGCCGCTGGGCGGCGCGCTCGAGCCGGCGCTGCTGGCCTCTCGCCATGGCCTGGGCCGCCTGCATGACGCGGCCCAGCAATTCGGAACGCGGCACGCAGGCCAGTTCGGCGGCCGCCGTCGGCGTGGGCGCGCGCACGTCGGCCACGAAATCGGCGATCGTGAAATCCGTTTCGTGCCCGACGCCGCTGATGACCGGGATGCCGCTGGACGCCACCTGGCGGGCCAGGCCCTCGTCGTTGAAGCTCCAGAGATCCTCGATGCTGCCCCCGCCGCGCACCAGCAGCAGGGTGTCCACTTCGGCGCGTTCATTGGCCAGGCGCACCTGGGCGGCCAGCCGCCCGGCGGCGTCCGCCCCCTGGACCGGGGCCGGATAGATGATCACGGGCACCTGCGGCGCGCGGCGGGCCAGGGCCGACAGCACGTCGCGCAGCGCGGCGGCGTGCAGCGAGGTGATGACCCCGATCGCCCGGGGCAGCCTGGCGGGCTCGCGCTTGCGAGCCGGATCGAACAGGCCTTCGGAGGCCAATTGCTCCTTCAGCCGCAGGAACGCTTCATAGAGATTGCCGACTCCGGCCCGACGCATCGCGTCGGCCTGCAACTGGTAGTCGCCGCGGGGCTCGTACAGGGAGACCCGGGCCCGGATTTCGACCTGATCGCCCGCCCGGGGCACGAAACCCACCGCGCTGGCGCGGCTTCGGAACATGACGGCGCGCACGGAAGCCCGGCTGTCCTTGAGCGTGAAGTACCAATGCCCGGAAGCCGCGGCCGTGAAGTTGGAAATCTCCCCGCGCACCCATAACGCCGGGATGCTGCGCTCCAACAACTGCCCCACGGCTTGGTTCAACTGGGCAACCGTCAGGATATCCCGCGCAAATGCGTTGTTTGTGACTGCAAATTCAATTGTCATGAGGCTTTCCGATGCATACCTGTCCACAGGGCACGCGTAGCGGGCCGCCATCATACCGCGTCCCCGCTTGTTTGCCCCAATTGCCCCGATAGCCAGCAAATTCAAAGCAACTTATTGATTTATATAGGATTTTTATAAAAAACAGACTGCTCGAAATTGAAGCAATCAAGTGCAAGCCCTGTGCCCACAAGCGTTCCGGGGAAGTTTTACACAGAATTATCCACAAGATCTGTGGATAGCTTCCGGGTCGTTCCGACTTGCCACGCCCCGGCCGCCCCGTTACAGTTTCAGCTTGATCAGAAGCCGGCGCGCGCCGTTCCCGCGCGCATGGCGCCCCCCCGGGAGTTGAACGCTTTGCTTTCCATCTTGCGCGAGGCCGGCTGGCCCATCTGGCCCCTGCTGGCGACATCGGTCCTGGGCTTGGCGCTGATCTTCGAGCGCTTCCTGTCCCTGCGCCGCGGCCTGGTCATGCCGCGCGGCCTGAACGAGCAGGTGGCGGAAATGCTGCGCAACCACCAGGACACCCCCGAATCGATCAACCGGCTCGAACGCAATTCGCCGCTGGGCCGCGTGCTGGCCGAGGTGATGCGCCACCGCCACCTGCCGCGCGAGGAACTGCGCAACGTGGTCGAGGACGCCGGCCGCGCCGTCGCCCACGATCTCAGCCGCTACATCTCCGCCATCGGCACCATCGCCGTCATCGCGCCCCTGATGGGGCTGTTCGGCACCGTGGTCGGCATGATCGAGATCTTCGGCTCCTATACGCCCGGCGGCGGCGACCCCGCCCAGTTGGCGCGCGGCATCTCGATGGCGCTCTACAACACCGGCTTCGGCATCCTCATCGCCATTCCCGCCATGATCGCGCACCGCTACCTGCGCGGCCGCGTGGACGGCTACCTCAGCGCCATGGAGCAGGCCGCGTCGCGCCTGGTCCGCGCCGTATCGCCCTATTCCGCCGCCTCCCGCGAGGGCCGTTCATGAATTTCCGAGGCTCCCGGGGCGGCCGCGACGAGCTGGACATCAACCTGATCCCGCTCATCGACGTCCTGCTGGTCATCCTGATTTTCCTCGCGGCGACCACCTCGTTCGCGCGCTTCACGCAGTTGAAGGTGACCCTGCCCCAGGCCTCCACGGAACAGGACACGCCGCCGGCCCTGGAAGTGGCCGTCAGCCAGGACGGGCGCTACGCGCTCAACGGCACGCTCATCGACGTGTCCACGCCGCCCGAAATCGCCGACGCCCTGCGCCAGGCCGCGGCCGGCAAGACCGAGCCCCTCGTCGTCATCAACGCCGACGCCCAGGCCACCCATCAATCCGTGATCAACGTCATGGAAGCCGCCCGGCTGGCCGGCATCGGCCGCGTCAACTTCGCCGCGCAGACCGCCCGGTGACCGCGAAGCGCGCCTCGACGCTGCTGGCGCGCCAATGGCAGCACGGCGGCTGGCTGTCCACCCTGCTGCGCCCCCTGTCCGGGCTGACCGCCTGGGCGGTGGCGCGCAAGCGCAAGCGCTACCTGGACGGCACCCGCAAGGCCTACCGCGCCCCCGTTCCGGTGGTGGTGATCGGCAACGTCTACGTCGGCGGCACCGGCAAGACGCCGATGGTCATCGCCACCGTGGAAGGCCTGCGCGCGCGCGGCTACACGCCGGGCGTGGTCAGCCGCGGCTACGGGGTCGAGGTCGGCCCGCAAGCCCGCGTCGGGACCGGCGCGCTGGAAGCCGCCCGCTACGGCGATGAACCGGCGCTGATCGCCCGCGCCACCGGCGCCCCGGTGGCGGTGCATCCCAAGCGCGCCCTGGCCGCCCAGGCCCTGCTGCAAGCGCACCCCGAAGTGGACGTGATCGTGTCGGACGACGGGCTTCAGCACCTGGCGCTGGCCCGCGACGTCGAGATCGTGGTGCAGGACGAGCGCGGCGTGGGCAACGGCCGCCTGCTGCCGGCCGGCCCCTTGCGCGAACCCGCCAGCCGCCTGCGCGAGGTGGATGCGGTGGTGACCAACGCCGGCGCCCCCGGCGGAACGCCGCAAGCCGCCAGCGGCGCGGGCGGCCGTCCGCGCCAGGCGCGCATGTGGCTGGAGCCGGGCGAAGCGCGCCAGATCGAAGGCGGCGGCACGCGGCCCCTGGCGGCCTTCGCCGGGCAGCCCCGCGTGGCGGCAGCGGCCGGCATCGGCAACCCCGAACGCTTCTTCGCCACGCTGCGCGCCGCGGGCATCGCGCCGGAAACCACCCTGGCGCTGCCGGACCACCACGACTACGCCGAATCGCCTTTCCGGACGCTGGCGGCCGACGCCATCCTGGTCACTTCCAAGGACGCGATCAAGTGCGCCGCCCTGGGCGACGCGCGCCTGTGGGAAGTCCCGGTGCGGGCCGGTTTTTCCGACCCGGAACTCTTCGACTGGCTGGCCCGGTCCCTGCGCCAGCCGCCCAGACACTAGAAGAACGCGGGCTTGGCCGCGCGGCGGCGCTCGGCATATTCCCGCAGGCCCCGTTCGCGGGCGGAGGACTCCCGCTTGCGGACGACGGCCAGCGGCAGGTGCGCGAGCACCAGCAACCCCGCCAGCAGCAGCCAGGCCATGCGCGCCAGCGACGGCCACGGATCGTCCAGGCTGCGCCCCGCGTCCACGGCGATCTCCGGCGCGCCCGAGGAATCGGTGCCCGCGCCCGCCACCATGCCGCTGACCTTGAACGGCATCGCGCCGTCGGGCGACAGAACGTGCAACTGCTGGTTCCAGGCCGCCAGCAGCCCCTCGTTGGCCGTATCGCGCAGGCGCGGCAGCGTCGCGTACGGCCCCGGCAGCACGCGCAGCACCACCCCGCCCCGCTGCGTTTCCATGGCGCCGCGGGACGCGCGGTCCAGGGCCGCCTCGATCAGCGTGTGCATGCCGGACCGCGCCAGGCGGCGGACCTCGTCGACATAGCGCGAGAACATGACGCCGTCGTCGCCGCGTCCCTTGCCCTGGAACGCGCCCTCTTCCGCCAGCCTGTGCAGTTCGAGCCAACTGCCGGCCCCTTCTTTCGCCAGCAGGACGTTGGCGGCGAATGCCCGCTTCAGCTCGTCGCACGCAGCGATCGATTCGCCGGTGGCCAGATCGCAGGCCTGCTCGATGGTGAGCACCGTCTTGCTCAAGCCCGCCACGCTCAGCGCCGAAACGTTGCGCGCGGCGTAGCCCGCCATGGGGTTGTCGCGCATCCGGCTGTAGATCTGGCTGACCAGCAGGACGTCCAGCATCGGATTGGGCCGGGTCTTCAGGAAATCGCCGGAATATAGCTGCATGACCGCCGCGTTCACTTCCAGGCGGCCGGGCTGCGGCGCCGCCCCGTCCCAACGCAAGCGGCCGCAGTCGAAATCCACCTTGCCGGAACCGCCGGGCCGCAACTCGCAACGCGCGCGGCCCTGCAGCGAGACGGGCACGCCGAAGCCCGGCGGATCCTGGGCCAGTTCGGCCGCCGAGGCATAGGCGCGCGGCGGAACGCCCCGCAGCCAGGCGCTGGCCAGCGCCGCATCGCCCTTCAGGCTGTCCGCCGACGCGTACAGCGCCGCGCCGGCCAGCAACCCCGTCAGCGCCAGCGTCGCATGGCGGCCCCAGAAAACGCGCGGGAAAAGGCGCTGCTCCTCATCCACCGAATGGCTGCCGCCCAGTCGCACGACGGAATAGTCCTCCACGCGCATGTCCACGTCCACGCGGCCGTCGTCGGGCAACTCCAGCGTGGCGCGCCAATGGTCCGGCAGCTTGACCGGCAGTTTGTCGCCCAGGAACAGTTGGGCGGACACGGCCTGGGCGTTGTCGGGATTGGTCAGCACGATGGCGTGGAGTTCGCCCCTGGCGCGGTTCACCTTCTGCGGCGCGCCCAGGGCGCGCTTGCGCCAGGTCAGCCACAGCGCCAGGACGGCCAGCGCCGCGGCCGCGCCCGCGAACGCCGCGCCGCCGCCCGCCGCCGTCGCGGCCAGCCCGGCGAAGACCAGCAGCCACAGCATCGAGATCCAGAAGGCGATGCCCGGATGCCGGCGATCGGCGATTTCCGCGGGCGTCTCGTCGCGCTGGCCCAGGATCTCGACCCGCATCGCCTCGGACAGTTCGTGCCCGTCCTGCTCGCGCGCCGCGCCAGGCGCCTCGGTTTCCGGATCGGCGATATTCTGCATCGCCCCGGTCTTGCCGGCGGACCATTGCCGCTCCTGCCTGTCCCGCCGCTGGTCGCGCTCGCGCCCGCCAGCCAGGTCGAACTCGCCGTTCAGGGCGACGACGATGGCGTATTTTTCCGTCATCGCCACTTCGGCCACGTTGTCTTCGCGCAGATAGTCGCGGGCGTCGTAGGGCAGCACCACGTCCACCCCGCCCAGCGTGTCGTGCATGGTCGAACCGCCCTGGTTCGACGAGATGCCGTGGCGCACGAAGGCGCCGCGCAGCGGAAAGATCCCGTCGTTGGCCAGGCGCGCCGTCTTCCTGGGGCCCGCCGGATGGATCAGGAATGGCTGCAGCATCTCGCGCTCCGCCGCCGTCATCCGCCGCAAGGGCTGGCCGTCCTGCTTCAGTTCGCGCAGCGCGCCCTTGTTGCCGCTGCGCCGGGCCATGTAGGTGATCCCGCTCACCACCGTCCAGGCCAGGACGATGAGCATCAAGCCGATCCTGATAGTGTTGGAATCCATCGCGTTTCCTGTGTTCTGCCGAGAATCGCGGCGGATGATAGCGACGATCCGTCCCGCAATTCGCAGGACTCAATTCAAAATATGACATTAATTAACAAATCGGTCGAAAACGACGCCAAAAGGCGTCCCGCCGCCGCTTCGGGCACCCGCCAGGCCGGTCCGGCCCGGGGCAAACTGCTTTAGAATTCCGGTCATGGAATCCCGCCTTCTCGACATCCTCGTCTGCCCCCTGTGCAAGGGCCGCCTCGAACACGACCGGCAGCAGGCCGAACTGGTCTGCCGCGCCGACCGCCTGGCCTTCCCCGTGCGCGACGGCATCCCCGTCATGCTGGAATCGGAAGCCCGCGCGCTCGACGACGCCCCCGCCGCCAGTTGAACCGCCACCGCATGAGCTTCATCGCCCTGATTCCGGCGCGCACCGCCTCGACCCGGCTGCCCGACAAGCCGCTGGCCGACATCGCCGGCAAGCCCATGGTGGTGCGCACGGCCGAGCGCGCCGCCCAGTCCGGCGCTGCCCGCGTCTACGTCGCCACCGACGACGCGCGGGTCCAGCAGGCCGTGCAGGCCCATGGCCTGCAGGCGCTGATGACCCGCGGCGACCATCCCACCGGCACCGACCGCCTGGCCGAAGCCGTGGATCAGCTCGGCCTGCCCGACGATGCCATCGTGGTGAACGTCCAGGGCGACGAACCGCTGATCGAGCCCGGCCTCATCGACGCCGTCGCCGCCAAGCTCCAGGCCTGTCCGGAGGCGGACATCGCCACCTGCGCCTGCCCCCTGGCCGACGCCGAAGCGCTATTCAACCCCAACGTCGTGAAACTGGTCTGCGCCGCGGACGACCGCGCCCTGTATTTCTCGCGCGCCCCCATCCCCTGGGCCCGCGATGCGCTGGCCTCCGGCGAACGCGTGCTGGCCGAGGGCCTGCCCGCCTGGCACCATATCGGGCTGTACGCCTACCGCGTGTCGTTCCTGCGCCGCTACCCCACCCTGTCGCAAGGCGCGCTGGAGCGTTTCGAGTCGCTGGAGCAACTGCGCGCCATGGAACACGGGCACGTCATCGTCGTCCATCGGGCGTCCCACCCTCCGGCGGCGGGCGTAGATACCCCGGCGGACCTGGAACGCGTCCGGCTGGCCTACGCCAATCAGACATAAGGGTTATTTCCTATAGCGCAGCGCCGCACCGGCTGCTGCATTGCGGCATAATTCCCCGGATCACAAAAAATAAACCCCATCAGGAGCACTCATGCGTCTCATCTTGCTCGGACCCCCCGGCGCCGGCAAAGGCACCCAGGCCGCGTTTCTCACCCAGCACTTCGGCATCCCCCAGATCTCCACCGGCGACATGCTGCGCGCGGCCGTGAAGGCGGGTACGCCGTTGGGTATTGAAGCCAAAAAGGTCATGGACGCCGGCGGCCTGGTCTCCGACGAGATCATCATCGGCCTCGTGCAGGACCGCCTGAAGCAGTCCGACTGCGCCAACGGCTACCTGTTCGACGGCTTCCCCCGCACCATCCCGCAGGCCGACGCGCTCAAGAGCGCCGGCGTCAAGCTGGACTACGTGGTGGAAATCGAAGTGCCCGAAGAAGACATCATCGAACGCATGAGCGGGCGCCGCGTGCACCAGCCCAGCGGCCGCAGCTACCACGTGCGCTTCAACCCGCCCAAGACGGCAGGCCGCGACGACGTCACCGGCGAGGAACTCATCCAGCGCGACGACGACCGCGAGGAAACCGTGCGCAACCGCCTGTCCGTGTACCGCGAACAGACCCGCCCCCTGGTCGACTACTACTCGACCTGGGCGCAGCAGGATTCCGCCGGCGCGCCGAAGTACCGCAAGATCTCCGGCGTCGGCGCGGTCGACGAAATCAAGTCGCGCCTCTTCGAGGCCGTCAAGAACTGACGGGCGCCGCGATGGCTTGAAGGCCTTCGGCGCCGGCGGGACGCGACGCGTTCCCGCCCCGGCCCGAAGGCCTTGTCACATTCGGCGCCTGCCGCGCCGCTTTCATCCCTTGAATTGATCTGGTGGTAGACACATGGAAATCGCGAACAAGGTATTCATCGTTACGGGTGGCGCTTCCGGACTGGGCGCGGGCACCGTGCGCATGCTGGTGCAGAACGGCGCCAAGGTCGTCATCGCCGACGTCCAGGACGAGCCGGGCGAGGCCCTGGCCAAGGAACTGGGCCAGCGCTACGTGCATTGCGACGTGACGCAGGAAGCCGACGGCAAGAACGCCGTGGCCGCGGCCAAGGAACTGGGCGCGCTCTTCGGCCTGGTGAACTGCGCCGGCGTGGCGCCCGCCGCCAAGATCGTCGGCAAGAACGGCGCGCACCCGCTGGATCTGTTCCAGAAGGTCGTGTCGATCAACCTGATCGGCAGCTTCAACATGATGCGCCTGGCCGCCGAAGCCATGAGCGCGAACTCGCCCGAGCCCACCGGCGAGCGCGGCGTGATGATCAACACCGCATCCGTGGCCGCCTTCGACGGCCAGATCGGCCAGGCGGCCTACGCCGCGTCCAAGGCGGGCGTGGCCGGCATGACCCTGCCGATCGCGCGCGACCTGGCCAAGACCGGCATCCGCTGCATGACCATCGCCCCGGGCATCTTCGGCACGCCCATGATCTTCGGCATGCCGCAGGAAGTGCAGGATTCCCTGGCCGCCAGCATCCCCTTCCCCGCCCGTCTCGGCCGCCCGGAAGACTACGCCAAGCTGGTCCACAGCATCATCACGAACGATATGCTGAACGGCGAAACGATCCGCCTGGACGGCGCCATCCGCATGCCGCCGAAGTGAGGCCCCCGCGCCGCGCACACTGCGTGTGCTTGCTGCCCCCCGAGGGGGCTGCGCCGCCTTGGGGCGGCCCGGCGGCGGCGCGGCTATTTTTACGACGGTCGTCAAAACGACCATCGGTCTCCGCGCTTAGTCTTGCAGACTCGGCAAGGCGCCGCCGGAGACCGTACATTCTTGCGGGCGCGGCGCCTTTCGGGCGAAGATCCTGTCTTGCGGGGCCAGTCGGCCCCTTTTTCATTACATAGCCTTCCCCATGAGCCTGTTCCGTTCGGCGGCCACGGTCAGCAGCTTTACGCTGCTGTCCCGCATTTCCGGCCTGGTCCGCGACATCCTGGTGGCCCGCGCCTTCGGCGCCGGCCCCATCACTGACGCGTTCTGGGTCGCTTTCCGCATTCCCAACCTGCTGCGCCGGCTGTTCGCCGAAGGCGCTTTCGCGCAGGCGTTCGTGCCCATCCTGGGCGCGGCGCGCAACAACCGTTCCCCGGAAGAGGTCCGCACGCTGCTCGACCGCGTGGCTCTGCTGTTGACCATGGCGCTGATGCTGATCACGCTGGCCGGCATCGTCGCGGCGCCCTGGGTGGTGTCGGCCATGGCGAGCGGCCTGCGCGGCGCGGACCGCGACACCGAATTCGGCGCGGCCGTCTGGATGACGCGGATGATGTTCCCCTACATCTTCTGCATGTCGCTGATCGCCTTCGCCTCGGGCGTGCTGAACACCTGGCGCCGCTTCGCCGTGCCCGCCTTCACGCCGGTGCTGCTCAATCTTTCCATGATCGCCGCCTGCCTCTGGCTGGCGCCGCGCATGGACGTGCCCATCTACGCGCTGGCCATCGGCGTGATGATCGGCGGCGTGGCCCAGTTGGCGGTGCAATGGGCCGCCCTGGCGCGGCTGGGCCTGACGCCCAGGTTTTCGCCGCGGTTCCGCGAAGCCTGGAGCGATCCGACGGTGCAGCGCATCCTGAAGCAGATGGCGCCCGCCACGCTGGGCGTGTCCGTGGCCCAGCTCTCCCTGCTGATCAATACCAATATCGCCACCTGGCTGACCCCCGGCAGCGTGACCTGGCTGTCCTTCGCCGACCGCCTGATGGAATTCCCCACGGCCTTGCTGGGCGTCGCGCTGGGCACCGTGCTGCTGCCCAGCCTGTCGGCGGCCCATGCGAGCGACGACCACGGCGGCTACAGCGCGCTGCTGGACTGGGGCCTGCGCCTGGTGCTGCTGCTGGGGCTGCCGGCCGCGATCGGCATGGCGCTGCTGTCCGACGGCCTGGTCGCCACCCTTTTCCATTACGGCGCCTTCGCCGCCCAGGACGTCGCCCAGACGCGCCTGGCGGTCATCTCCTACTCCGCGGGGCTGATCGGCCTGCTGGCCGTCAAGATCCTGGCCCCCGGCTTCTACGCCAAGCAGGACATCCGCACGCCCGTGAAGATCGCCATCGGCGTGCTGATCGTGACGCAGTTGCTGAACCTGGCGCTGGTGCCCCTGATGGCGCATGCCGGCCTGGCGCTGGCCATCGGCCTGGGCGCCTGCCTGAACGCGCTGGCGCTGCTGATCGGGCTGCTGCGCCGCGGCCTCTACCAGCCCGGTCCGGGGTGGGCCGCGTTCACGCTGCGCCTGCTGCCCGCCCTGGCGGGGCTGGCGGCGCTGCTCTGGTACGCGGACGGGCGGATCGACTGGATCGCCTTGCAGGCGCACGCCGGGCTGCGCGTGGCCTGGCTGGCCGGCGTGCTGGCCGCCAGCGGCGCGGTCTACTTCGGAATGTTGTTACTGTTTGGCTTTCGCCCTCGGGACTTTGGGCGACGCCCGACGCGTTAAATTCGGCAATTCTGCCTAGATTCCCCCCAAAAGCCGGCCTAGTGCCGGCTTTTTTGCACTAGGTTCGTCAAGAATTGACAATCGCCCCGTAATCTTTGGTAAAAAACCTTTATTATTTACAAGTTGCCATCGAAAGGACCCCCCCCGGGAACATATGCGGGGACATGAAGTGAAGTACGCCCAAGGACAACCCATGGCGGACCAGGTCATCAATTGGCTGCTGCTGTTGCGCTCAGGCAAGGCGACGGCGCAGGACTACAACGACTTCCTGGCTTGGCGAGCGGCAGACCCTGCCCACGAGAATGCCTGGCAACAGTTGACGGGCTCGCTGGAGGGGTCGACGTTCGGCCGGCTTGGCGACGCCTACCCCGCCGGGTACGCCGCCGCGGGCCCCGCCCCCCAGACGCCGCTGGCACCGCCGCCCCTGGCCATCGCGCCGCCACGCCGCCGTTTCCTGGCCGGCGCGCTGGCGCTCGCCGGCACCGGCGCCTGCGCCGCCTATATAGGCAATGCCTTCTACCCCTTGAACAACGTCGCCGCGGACGCCGCGACGGCCACGGGCGAACGCCGCCGCTACGTGCTGTCCGACGGCAGCCAGTTGCTGCTGGACGCCCGCAGCCGCGTCAACCTGGATTTCACCCCCGCCTACCGGCAGGTCCGCCTGCTGGATGGCGCGGTCACGGTATCCGTGGCGCCCGACGCGCGCCGCCCCTTCCTCGTCCAGACGGCCGAAGGCACGGTCCGCGCCCTGGGCACGCGCTACATGGTGCGGCAGCAGGCCCAGCGCACGGTGGTGGTGGTGCATGAACACGAGGTCGAGGTCGAAACCATGTCCGGGGCGCACGGCACCGTCCGCGCCGGCACGGGCGCCCGTTTCGACGCCTCCCGCATGGACACCCCGCGCGCGGAGCTTATGGCCGAAGCCGCCTGGGAAGCCGGCTGGGTCGAGGCCCGCGGCCGTCCGCTGGCCGAGGTGATCGCCGCCCTGCGCCCCTACCGCAGCGGCACCCTGCGCGTGTCCATGGCGGCCGGCGGCCTGCCCGTCTCCGGCCACTTCCCGCTGGACGACACCGACGCCGCACTGGACACGCTCAAGGACATGATGCCGATCCACGTCCGCCGCTTCACGCCCTGGTTCGTCTCGATCAACGTCGCCACCTGACAACGCCCGCGCGCGCGTCCGTGCCGCCGGGCCGGCTTCGTTGTATACTTGGCACGGTGTTTTTATCCAGTAGGCGCCGCGGGTTTTCCTCCAGGCCGGATTTTCTCCGGGCTTTTCCGGAAATCGTCCGCAAGGGTCCTCCAACCCAGGGACATTCCTCCCAGCGCCCCCCGCCCGGTTGACGGGCGCTCCATCGGTAGACTTGACATTAAAAGCTTGCAATCCCGTAGGGACTTGCTACAATGTTCGACTTTGCCGAATTCAACTTATATAGCAACATGGCCAATACCGCCCAAGCCCGCAAGCGCGCTCGCCAATCCGTTGAGCGCAACAAGCACAATTCCAGCCTGCGCTCGATGCTGCGCACCGCCATCAAGCGCGTTCGCCAATCCATCGCCGCTGGCGACAAGGCTGCGGCAGGCGAAGTGTTCCAGAAGGCCTCGAGCGTGATCGATCGCGTGGCCGACAAGAACATCATCCACAAGAACAAGGCCGCTCGCCACAAGAGCCGCCTGGCTGCCGCCATCAAGGCGCTGGCCTAAGCCATTCTGCCGCCCCGGCCTGCCGGGGCGTCACGAATACGGCAAATAGAAAAGGATGCCCGCGGGCATCCTTTTTTGTTTCTGGCGCCAAGCAAAAAAAACACACTAATTCAGGTTGGCCGCCAGCCGGCTCTCGACGGCCGCCGCCGCCTCGCGCAGCGACGCCATGAACGCGCCGACCAGCGGATTGCCCGGGCGATGCTCCGGGAACACGACGCTGACCCGGAACGGGAACGAACGCGCCAAGGGGCGGATGTGCATCCCGCGCCCGACGAAATCCAGGGCGGTCAGCGGGTTTACGATGGCCAGGCCCAGCCCCTGGCGCACGAAGGTGCAGACCGACACGGCGGTGGGCGTCTCGACGATGGACCGCCGCAGCACGCCCGCTTCGGCAAAGGCCTCGTCGATCTGGATCCGGTAGGGGTCGCTGGAAGACAGGCTGACGAAGGCATGTCCCTCGAAGTCCGCCAGCTCGATCCGCGGGCGCGCCAAGAGCGCGTGTCCATCGGGCAGCGCGCAGACCTCGTCCACCTCCAACAACAGCTCCACCCGCGTGCCCGCCGGCGCCGCGTCGTGCTCGGTCAGGCCCAGGTCGTACCGCTGGGCCGTCAGCCATTCCTCCAGGACGGGCGACTCCTGCGTTTCCACGGCCAGGCTCACGCCGCCATGCCGCTCGTGGAACCGCCGGAAGGCCTCGGGCAGGATCGAATGGGAAAACGCGGGCAAGGCGATCACCGACAACTGCCCGCCCTTGAACGCCCGCAGGCGCGCGGCGGCCGACGCCACGCGCTCCAGGCCGGCATAGGACTGGCGGACCTCGTCGAACAGCGCCAGGCCCGGCATGGTGGGCCGCAGGCGCCCTCCCACCCGGTCGAACAGCGCAAAGCCGATGCCCTGCTCCAGGCGCGCGAGTTCGCGGCTTACCGTCGGCTGGGACGAGCCCAGCAGCTCGGCCGCCTTGGTCACGCTGCCGGCGATCATCACCGCCCGGAAGACCTCGATATGCCGGTGCGTCAGCATGGCTGTCGAATTCCATTGAGTTTGGAATTTGTGTCGCCCAGATTGAACACAGCGACAACGCTGGCGCGGTGTTCGCTCGGATTCAGGGCGGCTCCTATTTGGCGATGCCCAGGAAAACGGCAAGGCAGCGTTCAACCTGAACCATCACGGCCATGTCGATACGGCCGATGGGTGGGCCGAGCTTTTCGCGCTTGACCGTCAGCACTTTATCAACCATAACTTGCGACGGCTTTTGCAGACCGTTTTCTGGCGTCGGCTCGATGGTGACCCGCAGCAAGGGAGCGGTGACAAGCATGCTTGTCACTGGCAGTACCGTTACGCTGGGGTGTACGCTGAACTGGTCGGCCTGGATCACAAGCGCTGGCCTGGGTTTGCCGAAATCACCCTGCATTGCAACGGTAACGAGCGCCCCGCGCATACTCTCATACGCCATCATTCCGTCCAGCCATCGACGTCGGCAGCGGTCTCATCCATCAGGCGTTCCAATTGCTCGTCGGCCTTGTCCGACTCGGCTACCGCAAGGCTTTGGCGGCGGCATTCCTCGGCAAACCCCGGTCGCCGGGTGTCAGGCACCCAGATTTGCACCGGGCGCAACCCCGCCTTGCGTAGTGCATCCCTGTGCTTTTGCACTCGGGCGTTGATGATTGATGCCTCCATGATTAGCCTCCTGGTCGCGTTTCATGTAATTTTACGCTGTGTTGGCGTTACATGCAACGCGATTGGATTCCAGGCCCAATGAATTTCGACAATGGCTTCTCCATATCAATATTGAATTGATCAAGGAAACATAAGCATTTTACTGGATGACCGAAGCCGGGCATCATGCCGCCTGGTTTCACTCCCCTGAGGTTTCGCCAGCCATGGCATTCGATCCGCGCCAACTCACCCGACTCGCCGCCGAACACGGCACGCCGCTATGGGTCTACGACGCCGCCGTCATCCGCGAACGCATCGCGCAACTGCGCCGCTTCGACACCATCCGCTATGCGCAGAAAGCCTGCTCGAACCTGCACATCCTGCGCCTGATGCGCGCGGAAGGCGCCGTGGTGGACGCCGTGTCCCTGGGCGAGATCGAACGCAGCCTGGCGGCCGGTTTCCAGCCGCGGGGCGAGCCGGAAGGCATCGTCTTCACCGCGGACCTGATCGACCACGCCACCTTGGCCGCCGTGCTCAAGCACGGCATCACCGTGAACGCCGGTTCGCTGGACATGCTGGCCCGCGTCGGCCAGGCTTCGCCCGGCCATCGCGTATGGCTGCGCATCAACCCCGGCTTCGGCCACGGCCACAGCAACAAGACCAACACCGGCGGCCCGCAGAGCAAGCACGGTATCTGGATCGGCGACCTCGCCCAGGCCATGTCCATCGTGCGCCGCCACGGCCTGAAGCTGGTCGGCATCCACATGCACATCGGCTCGGGCGTCGACTACGGCCACCTGTCCAGCGTGTGCAACGCCATGGTCGACGTCGTGGCGTCGCTGGACCACGACATCGAGGCCATTTCCGCGGGAGGCGGCCTGTCGATCCCCTACCGCGACGGCGATTCGCGCATCGACTGCGATCATTATTTCGCACAGTGGGACGCGGCGCGCCAGCGCATCGCCGAGCGCCTGGGCCACGACGTCCGCCTGGAAATCGAGCCGGGCCGCTTCCTGGTCGCCGAGGCCGGCGCCCTGGTGGCCGAGGTGCATTCGATCAACCGCCGCCCGGAGCGCGACTTCGCGCTGGTGGACGCGGGATTCAACGACCTGATGCGCCCGGCCATGTACGGCAGCTATCACCGCATTTCGGTGCACGCGCCGGACGGCGGCCAGCCGCAGGGCTCGCCGGAAACGCGCATCGCGGTGGCCGGCCCCCTGTGCGAATCGGGCGACGTGTTCACCCAGGACGCCGGCGGCGTCGTGTCCGACCAGTTGCTGCCGCGTCCGCGCATCGGCGATTTCCTGGTGTTCCACGACGCGGGCGCGTACGGATCGTCCATGTCCTCGAACTACAACAGCCGGCCGCTGGCGCCGGAAGTGCTGCTGGATGAAGGCGAGGCGCGGCTGATCCGCAGGCGGCAGACGATAGGGGAATTGCTGGCGCTGGAAGAGTAACCCCTCCAGGTGTCTGACACCCGTACGAAACGGCCTGAGAGATCAAGGCAGTCTTCCCGGGTGTCAGACACCGGCCTGCTTTGAAAGACTGTCAGATACTGCCGGTGTCAGACACCCGGGAAGAGGAACTAGTGTTCGCAAGAGCTTCTCGTACGGGTGTCAGACACTTGGAGTAGACACGTGGCTGTGAGCGCTCAGGTGGGAAAGGCCTCGCGCAAGGCGAAGGTCGCCTGCTTGAACACGCCGAGGTCGGTCCCTACCGCCACGAAGTGCATGCCCATGTCCAGGTAGCGCCGCGCATCCGCGTGCACCGGCGCCAGGATGCCCACGGCCTTGCCCTGGGCCGACACCCGCTGGTACAGGTGGCGGATGGCCTCCTGGACTTCGGGGTGGCCGGGATTGCCGATATGCCCGAGCGCCGCGGCCAGGTCGGACGGCCCGATGAATACGCCGTCCACCCCTTCCACCGACGCAATCTCGTCCACCGCGTCTATCCCCGGGCGGCTTTCGATCTGCAGCAGCACGCAGATGTTGTCGTTGATGGTGTGCAGGTAATCCGGCACCGTGCCATAACGGTTGCTGCGCTGGGCGCCCGCCACGCCGCGCATGCCCTGCGGCGGATAGCGCGTGGCGGCCACGGCCCGGCGCGCGTCGTCCTCGGACTCGATGAACGGAATCAACAGGTTGTAGAAACCGATATCCAGCAGCCGCTTGATCTCCACCGGATCGTTCCAGGACGGCCGCCCCACGGCGGCGCTGGCGCTGCCCTGCAGGGCCTGCAACTGCTGCAGGAACATCGGCACCTCGTTGGGCGAATGCTCGCCGTCCAGGAGCAGCCAGTCGAAGTCCGCCAGCCCCACGAGTTCGGCGGTGATATGGCTGGACATGCACATCCAGAAACCGATGAGCCGTTCGCGCGCCAGGATGCGTTGCCGGAAACGGTTGGGTAAGGGTGAATTCATTGCTGCCTTCGTATCAGGAAAAATAAGTTGCCATTCGTTGGGAGCGCCTGCCCCGGCCATCCGACAGCCGGGGAGGCGCCCCGCGGGATCAATCCAGTTTCGCGCCGGACGCCTTGGCCGCCTTGCCCCACTTGGCGATCTCGTTGTCCACAAAGGCCGAGAACGATTTCGGGTCGTCCGCCACCACCACGAAGCCCACGCTCTCCAGCTTCTGCCGAATTTCAGGCGAGGACAAGGCCTTCACCGTCGCCTGGTTCAGCTTCTGGATCACGGCGGGCGGGGTCTTGGCGGGCGCGGACAGGCCGAACCACGACTCGGCCGAGAAGCCTGGATAACCCGATTCCGCCACGGTGGGCGTATCGGGATAGGCGGGATTGCGCTTGGCGCTCGCCACGGCCAGGGCGCGCAGCTTGCCCGAGGTGACTTGCGGCAGCAGCGTGTCCTGGTTCAGGAACATCACTGACACGCGGCCGCCGATCATGTCGGTGATGGCCGCCGCGCCGCCCTTGTAGGGCACGTGCACCAGGTCGATCTTGGCGTCCTGCTCCAGCATTTCCATGGCCAGATGGCCGGAGGAGCCGCTGCCCGAACTCGCGTGCGTGTACTTGCCCGGATTCTCGCGGACCAGTTTGATGAAGTCCGCGAAGGTCTTGCCCGGGAAGTCGTTGTTGGCCACCAGCACGTTGGGGCCCGTGGCCAGGAGCGAGACGTGCGCGAAATCGCTGTTGCGGTACGGCATGTTCTGGTAGACCGCGTAGCTGATGGCATTGGAGCCGACCCCCGACAGCAGCAGCGTATAGCCGTCGGGTTCCGCCTTGGCCACCACGTCGGAACCGATGTTGCCGTTGGCGCCGCCCTTGTTCTCGACGACCACGGTCTGGCCCAGTTCCTTGGACAGCTCGGCCGCCAGCAGGCGGCCCACGGAGTCTGTGCTGCCGCCCGCCGGGAAGGGCACGACCAGCTTCAACTGCCTGGCCGGCCAGGCGTCGGCCTGCGCCATCGAGGCGGCGGGCAGAAGGGCCAGCGCGCCTGCCGTTGCGGCGGCCAGTGCGATCAGGCGTCTGCGCGCCTTGGATGGGTTTTGATGCATGGTTGTCTCCTCTTTGTGGGTTCTTCTTGGATGGGGGTGTCAGACACCCGGGAAGCGTGTTTTGGACTTGTGGGGGTTTCTCGTACGGGTGTCAGACACTGGGGGCATCTTGGATGCTGAGGGTGTCAGACACCCGGGAAGCGTGTTTTGGACTTGTAGGGGGTTCTCGTACGGGTGTCAGACACTGGGGCATCTTGAATGTTGAGGGTGTCAGACACTGGGGGCATCAATGGATTTCGGGTTCGCCTGCGGCCGCGGCGCGCGTTTCGCTTTGGAGGAAATCGAAATCGCAGCCGATGTCGGCCTGGCCGATGTGCTTCAGGTAGAGCACGCCGTAGCCGCGCTCGAAGCGCGGCGGGGGCGCCTGCCATGCGGCGCGGCGCGCGGCCAGCTCGGCCTCGGGCACCAGCAGTTCCAGCCGCCGGGCGGGCACGTCCAATGCGATGCGGTCGCCGTCCCGCACCAGCGCCAGCGGGCCGCCGACATAGGCCTCGGGCGCCACGTGCAGCACACAGGCGCCGTAGCTGGTGCCGCTCATGCGCGCGTCCGAGATCCGCACCATGTCGCGCACGCCCTGCTTCAGCAGTTTCTGCGGGATCGGCAACTGCCCCCATTCCGGCATGCCGGGCGCGCCCTGCGGCCCGGCGTTCTGCAGCACGATGACGCTGTCGGCGTCCACGTCCAGGTCCGGATCGTCGATGCGCGCCGCCATGTCGTTGTAGTCCTTGAAGACCACGGCGCGGCCGGTGTGCACCTGCAGGTGCGCTTCCATCGCGGGCGGCTTGATCACCGCGCCGTCCGGCGCCAGGTTGCCCCGCAGCACCGCCAGGCCGTCGCGCTCGATCAGCGCCTGCGAGCGCGGCCGGATCACGTCTTCGTTGAAGATGCGCGCGCCGGCGATGTTCTCGCCGAGCGTGCGGCCGTCGACCGTGCGCTGCGCGGTGTCGAGCAGATCGCCCAACTGCACCAGCATCGCGCGCAAGCCGCCCGCGTAATAGAAGTCTTCCATCAGGTACTTGCCCGCCGGCCGCAGGTTGGCCAGCACCGGCGTCGTGCGCGCCAGGTGGTCGAACCGGTCCAGGTCCAGGTTGAAGCCGCTGCGGCGGGCCATGGCGATCAGGTGCACCACGGAATTGGTCGACCCCGACAGGGCCAGCACCGTGCGCACGGCGTTGTCGTAGGACGCGGCGGTCAGCAGGTCGGACGGCTTCAGGTCTTCCCACACCATCTCCACGATGCGCTTGCCCGTCAGGCTGGCCATCTGCGCATGCCGCGAATCCGGCGCCGGGATGGACGACGCGCCCGACAGGCACAGGCCCAGCGCCTCGACCGCGCCCGTCATGGTGGACGCGGTGCCCATGGTCATGCAGTGCCCGGGCGAACGCGCGATGCCGTCCTCCACGCCCTGCCAGTCTTCCTCGGTGATATTGCCGGCGCGCAGTTCCGCCCAGTACTTCCAGGTGTCCGAGCCCGAGCCCAGGGTGTTGCCGTTCCAGTTGCCGCGCAGCATGGGGCCGGCCGGCACGAAGATCGTCGGCAGGTCCATCGACACCGCGCCCATGATGAGCGCCGGCGTGGTCTTGTCGCAGCCGCCCATCAGCACACAGCCGTCCGCCGGATAGGAGCGCAGCAATTCTTCCGTTTCCATCGCCAGCAGATTGCGGTAGAGCATGGTCGTGGGCTTCTGGAATGGTTCCGACAGGCTCATGGCCGGCATTTCCACCGGGAAGCCGCCCGCCTGCCAGATGCCGCGCTTGACCTCTTCCACGCGCTGCTTGAAATGGCTGTGGCAGGGGTTGATGTCGCTCCAGGTGTTGATGATGGCGATGACGGGCTTGCCGGCGTAGTCCGAGCGGTGATAGCCCATCTGCGCGGTGCGCGAACGGTGGCCGAAGGACCGCAGGTCCTTGACGCCGTACCAGCGGTGGCTGCGCAGTTCCTCGGGTTTCTTGCGCTTGTCTGAATGGCTCATGTCTCGATGCCTCTGCTCTCGGGCGAGGGGTTATTGGAAATCAGGCGCCGCCCAGCAGATAGGGCGTGCCCGCGCGTTCGCAAATGCCGCGCAGGCGCTGCGCCAGCGCGGCCGGAATGGGAATGCCCTGGCGCAGCCGGCGCGCGCGCTCGGCGGCCTCGGGCTCGCCCGCCACCAGCACCGGCTCGCCGGGATTCGCGGGCGGCGTGTCGTGCATGGCGTCGATCATGTCGTCCATGTCGGACTCGAACGACCCCGCCGCGCGGAAGGCGTCGGGGTTGAGCGCCAGGAAGAAATGCCCCACGTCGTCGGGCTCGCCCGGCCGGCGGGTCGGCGCGCGCCGCGCCGCGAACGCGCTGCCGCTCAGCGTGCCGCCCAGGATCTGCGCCATCATCGCCAGGCCGTAGCCCTTGTGGCTGCTCATGGCGCCGGTGCCGCCCAAGGGCGTCAGTCCGCCTTCGGGGTGCTCGAAGATGAATTGCATGGCGGCGGCCGCGTCGGTCACCGCGCCGCCCTGGCCGTCCACCGCCCAGCCCGGCGGCAGCGGCTTGTCCAGGAAGTCGTACACCTTGACCTTGTTGGCCGCGACGGTGGTGGTCGCCATGTCCAGCAGGAAGGGCTCGTTATAGGCCGCCGGCGCGCCGAAGGCGATGGGATTGGTGCCCAGCATGGGCATGGCGCCCCGCGTGGGCACCATGATCACGCCGTTGGCGCTGCTGGCCACCAGCCCCACCGCGCCCCGTTCGACGGCGATGCGCGCATAAATGCCGGCCGCGCCGAAGTGATGCGAATTGCACACCGACACCGCGCCCACGCCGTACTCCAGCGCCTTGTCGACGGCCAGGTGCATGGCCTGCGCGGCGACCGGATAGCCCAGCCCGCCCATGCCGTCGATCAGCGCGCTGGCGCCGCCGTCGCGCACGATCCGCGCGCGCGCCTCCAGCCGCAGGGATCCGGCGCGCCATTTTTCCTCGTAGGCCGGCAGCATCGAAATGCCGTGCGAATCGATGCCCAGCAGGTCGGTCCGCGCCATCAGGCCGGCGGTGACGTGCGCCAGGTCCTGCGCCATGCCCCATGCCATCAGCACCTGCAGGATCTGCTCGCGGACCTGCTCCACCGGCACGTCCGTCGCTGTCGCTCCATTGCCTCGCACTCTGTTGTCTCCTGTCGTGGTTCGCGGGCCGCGGCGCGCGGGATCAGTCGCGGTTCCGGTCCACCAGCCGGTGGCGGGCCTGGCCCAGGTGGAATTGCATCGCGACGCGGGCGCGCTCGCTGTCCTGCTCGCGGATGGCGTCCAGGATCGCGGCGTGCTCGTCCACCACCCGCTGCGCGCGCTGGCGCGAACCGGTGCGGGTGAGGTTCAGGGTCAGCCGCATGAAGCCGCTGATGGATTCGTGGATGCTCTCCAGCACGCCCAGGTAGAAATCGTTGCCGCTGGCTTCGGCGATGCTGGCGTGGAACGCCAGGTCCGCCTCGGCGGATACCTGGCCGCGCGCCAGGCTGTCGGCGAAGGCGGCGTGCGCGTCCTCGATCTTCCTGAGCTGCTCGTCCGTGCGGCGCAGCGCCGCCAGGCGCGCGGCGTCGCCCTCCAGCGCCACGCGGACCTCCTGCGCCCGCAGGTAGGCGCTGACGTTCTGCACGTCGTTGAAGGTCTTCAGGCGCGGCGCGGGCTGATGGCTGACGAAAGTGCCCAGCCCCTGGTGCGCGGTGATCAGGCCGTCGGCGCGCAGGCGCAGCAGCGCTTCGCGCACGACCGGGCGCGACACGCCGAACCGTTCGGATATTTCGTTTTCGGAGGGCAGCTTGTCGCCGACGTTCAGTCCGCCGGACACGATCTGCTCGAAGATCTGCCCGTAGAGCTGGTCCGCCAGCCGCACCCGGTGCCCGCGTTCGAGCACCAGCGCGCCATGCGCGTCCGGTTCGGCAGGCGCCTGGGGCGCGGGCGGGGGCGATGCTTTGGGTCGGGCCACGGAACCTCCTCGATACTGGGGCCTGTTCACAGAGGCGGAACAGCGCCCATCGTACCGTCAATGCGCATGCCCGGGTCCGCCGCGCGGCGCATGCTCACGCCGCCGCGGCTTCCCGGTCCCACGCGGCCAGCGCGCGCGCGGCCGGCGCCACGCGTTCGCGCTCGGCGCTGGACAAGCCCGTCAGCAGCGGCAGCATCGGCCCCATGTCCGCCACGCCCGACAGGGTCACCGCGTCGTGCAGCACGCGGATCGGGCTGATGCCGTCGCGGCAATCCTCCAGCGGCAGGTATTTTTCCCGCACCGCCTCGGCCTCTTCGTAGCGGCCGTCGCGCAGCAGATGCAGCAGGCGCATCGACCCGCGCGGCGCCACGCAGACGGAGCCGGACGTGAAACTCTTCAGGCCGAAGCCGCGGTAGTGGACGATGGCCGGACGTTCGCCGATGCCGCTGACGATCCAGCGCGCATCCACGGCCTGCAGCAGGGACGACAGATACGCGTCGCGCGACGGGTCGTCGCGCACGACCGCATACTTGAACGCCACGATGCGGCCTTCCTCGATCAGGCGCGCCGCCGTGGCCGGCGCCAGGTAATCGGCCGATTTCAGATAGACCACCGCGGGCTTGCCCAGCGCGTCCGTGAACCGGCGCACGCCCTCGGCCAGCCCCGCGTCGGTGTAGGGGAAGGACATGGGCAGCAGCATGGCCGTGGGAAACGCGCGCGAACGCAGGATCGCCGCCTGGTCCATCATCTTGCCGTAGTCGGGCCCCACCGAGGGCAGGATCCAGGTGTCCTCGCCCGCCATCCCGGCCAGCATGTCGACGATGCGCGCGTATTCGCTCACGGCCACGTTATAGAAATTGGCGTTGCCGCCATACATCACGTTGCGCACGCCGCCGGCTTCCAGGTGGCCGAGCAGGGCCTTGTTGGCCTCCGCGTTCAGGGACAGGTCGTCGCGGCGCGCCAGCGGCGGCACCGCGATGACCGAACGCTGCAGATCCTGCGCGGTGACCGGGGAAGTTTTCATGGGCGGCTCCTGGCTGACCCGGGGGTCGGATGGCTGGGGTTCAAAAAGTATACTTGGTTGACAAGCATAAGCTCAATACATATATTTGTTTTACAAGTACCGGCAGCACGAACGCAAAGCGCCGCGGAGGTTCCGCGGCTTGTGGGCCTCGGGCGATGCCAGGGGCGGAATACCCATCAACGATGCGCGGCCACGCGCACACCGAGGAGACGAATTCCATGCATGCAGCCCCTGTGCGAGGCCGGTCCGCCGCGGCCGCCCTGTTTGCCGCCGCCCTGGCCGCCGCCGTCCTGCCGGCCGCGCCGGCCCAGGCCGATTACCCGGAACGCGAGGTCCGGATCATCGTGCCCTTCCCCGCGGGCGGCACGACCGACATCGCGGCGCGCGTCGTCGCCGCGGAACTGGGCAAGGCCTGGAACAAGCCCGTCGTGGTCGACAACAAGGCAGGCGCCGGCGGCAACGTCGGCACGGCCGAGGCGGCGCGCGCCGCGCCGGACGGCTACACCCTGCTGATGGGCACGGTCAGCACGCACGCGATCAACCAGTCGGTCTACGCCAAGCTGCCTTACGATCCGGTCAAGGACTTCGTGCCGGTGACGCTCGTCATCCCCGTGCCGAACATCCTGGAACTGAATCCCCAGTTCGCCGACCGGCACGGCATCCGCAATGTCGCCGACCTGATCGGCTACCTGAAGGCCAATCCGGACAGCGTCAACATGGCGTCCACCGGCAACGGCACGTCCACGCACCTGTCCGGCGAGCTGTTCCAGAACATGACGGGCACGCGCATGACGCACGTGCCCTACAAGGGCAGCAGCCCCGCGCTGACCGACGTGATGGCGGGCTCCGCCGACCTGATCTTCGACAACCTGCCCTCCTCCATGGGCTTTCTCAAAAGCGGCAAGCTGCGCCCGCTGGCCGTCACGGGCGCCCAGCGCTCCCCCGCCCTGCCCGACGTGCCCACCATGGCGGAGGCCGGCGTGGCGGGCTACGACGCGTCCAGTTGGTTCGGCCTGCTGGCGCCCGCGGGCACGCCGCCGGCGGTGGTCGACAAGGTCCAGCGCGACGTGGCGGCCGCGCTGCGGCTCCCGGCCGTGCGCGCGCAGTTGCAGGCGCAGGGCGCCACGCCGTCCGGCAATACCCCAGGTGAATTCAAGCAGTTCATGGCGCGGGAAACCGCCAAGTGGGCTGAGGTCGTGAAGAAATCGGGCGCCAAGGTCGATTGACCAAGCGCCGATCCGGGCCCGTCCGCAACGCGTGGGTGGCGGGCCCATCACATCATCGCGCGAACCTGGAGACACCATGAACAGACTACTGAGCGCCGTCGCCGCGGCGGCCGTCGCGGCGGCGGGCGCCGCCCTGCCCGGCGGGCCGGCCGCGCACGCGGCCGGCTATCCCGACAAGCCCGTCACGATGATCGTTCCCTTCGTCCCTGGCGGTTCATCCGACATCACCGCGCGGTCGGTCACGCCCGCGCTCACGAAGCTGCTGGGCCAGACCTTCGTGGTCGAGAACAAGCCCGGCGCGAACAGCGCGATCGGCGCGCAGGCGCTGGCGCGCGCCACGCCGGACGGCTACACCATGATGGTGGGCTCGATCGGCACCTTCGCCATCAACGAAGCCCTGTACAAGACCCTGTCCTACAACCCCAGCAAGGACTTCGAATACCTGACGCAGGCGGTGCGCAATCCCAATGTGCTCGTGGCCGCGCCCAACTTCCCCGCCGCCACCGTCGCCGAACTGGTGGACTACGCCAGGAAAAATCCGGGCAAGGTGTCGTACGCATCTTCCGGCACGGGCTCTTCCGACCACCTGTCGGCGGTGCTGTTCCGGCAGCGCACGCAGAGCACGGGGGTGGACGTGCCCTACCGCGGCGGCGGCGCGGCGATCGCCGACCTGATCGGCGGGCAGGTCAACGTGTCGTTCCAGAACCTGGGCGCGGTCCAGACCCACATCAAGGCGGGCAAGCTCAAGGCGCTGGCGATCACCGGCGAAGCGCGCGCGGCCGACCTGCCCGGCGTGCCGACCCTGGCGGAAGCCGGCATCGAGGACATGGTGGTGTATTCCTGGCAAGGCTTCGCCGTGCCCAAGGGCACCCCGGCGCCCGTGGTCCAGCAGTTGTCCAAGGCGCTGCAGGCCGCCCTGCGCGAGCCCCAGACGGAGAAGACGCTGCAAGGGCTGGGCTTCGAGGTCGTGGCGAACACGCCGCAGCAGTTCAGCGCCTTCCAGCAGGCCGAGGTCAAGCGCTGGAAGGACGTCATCAAGCAGGCCGGCATCCAGTTGGAGTAAGCCCGGAAGCCGCGCGCCGGGATGCCTCCCGAGGGCATTCCCGGCCTGCTTCGCGACCGGATCAAGTAGCATCGGTATTTTGCCACCCACGTGTACGACAACATGACCACCAAGCATCGCATCATCCAGGTCGGCTCGCTGGCCGGTTCCCCCTCCGCCAACAAGAACCTCGCCGACCGCTACGACGTCGTCGAGCTGTGGAAGTACCCGGACCGCAAGGCCGCGCTGGCCGAGCACGGCAAGGGCATCGCCGCGGTCGTCACCTCCGCCAACTACGGCGCCGACGCCGAACTCATCAACGCCCTGCCCGACCTGAAAGCCATCTGCAGTTGGGGCGTGGGCTACGAAACCATCGACATCCAGGCCGCCAAGCAGCGCGGCGTGCAGGTCAGCAACACGCCCGACGTGCTGACCGACTGCGTGGCGGACCTGGCCTGGGGACTGCTGATCGCCGGCGCCCGCCGCATGGGCCAGGGCGAACGCTTCGTGCGCGCGGGCCTGTGGGGCAAGGGCCAGGTGCACGGCAGCATCCCGCTGGGCCTGCGCGTCAGCGGCAAGAAACTGGGCATCGTGGGCCTGGGCCGCATCGGCGACGCCATCGCGCGCCGCGGCGCGGGCTTCGACATGGACATCCGCTACCACAACCGCCGCAAGCGCGACGACGTGCAGTACGGCTATGAGGCCTCGCTCACGGATCTGGCCAAATGGGCGGACTTCCTCATCGTGGCGACGGTCGGCGGCCCCGGCACGCGCCACCTGGTCAACCAGGAAGTGCTCGAGGCGCTCGGTCCCACCGGCATCATCGTCAACATCGCGCGCGGCCCCGTGATCGACGAAGCCGCGCTGGTCGCCGCGCTGCAGGCCGGCAAGCTTGGCTGCGCCGCGCTCGACGTGTTCGAGCACGAGCCCAAGGTGCCCGAAGCCCTGGTTACGAGCGACAATGCCGTGGTCCTGCCGCACATCGGCAGCGCCACGCTGGAGACGCGCCTGAGCATGGAGAACCTGATGCTGGACAACCTGCAGGCGTACTTCGACACTGGCCGCGTGATCACGCCGGCGGAGTAGGCGCGCCGCCCCCGGGCGGCCCTGCACCGCCTGGCCGCCCGAACCGAAAGCCCATGAAAAAGCCTCTCGGCGCCCATACCGAGAGGCTTTCGACTTTCCGGCCCCCGCGGGAACCGGCAGTCGTTTTGCGCAAAGGAACCCGGGCCTCGCGGCCCGCCGCGATTACTTGGCCGGCGTCGCGGCGCCGGACTTATCCATCTTCGCGGCCCCGCCCGACTTCCCCGCCTCGTGCTTGGCGGAGGTTTTGTCGGACTTGTGATGCTTGTGCTGCGCGTGGGTCTTGGTATCGCCCGTCTTGCCCGAGGCATCGGCGCCGGCCGCGAACGCGCTAGGCGCGGCGGCAAGACCGAGGCACAGGGCCGAGGTGGACAGGAACGCAGCAATACGGGAGTGAGTCGTCATTTCATGAACTCCTGAATGTATAAAGGCGTGGGCCTTTCTCCGACACGGGGCGGCGACATCGCCGCTTGACCCGTATCCGGTTGGAGCACGGCCCCTTCAGAAGGTTCAGCGCGGAACCAGAAATTTTCGGCCGCTAACGGTTCGACATGGGTTCGAAATGACTTCGCAAGCATCAGCGCTCGAATGCCAGCAGCGCGACGGTCGCGAAGAGCATGAGCGCGAAGCAGGCTCTCAGCTTGCGTTCAGGAAGCCGGTACGCAAGCTTGACGCCCACCGGCACGAAGAGCAGGCTGCCGGCCGCCAGCGGCGCGCCCACCAGCCAGTCGGCCTGGCCCGCCCAGCTATAGGTGATCAGCGCGATCATGGAGCCGGGTATCACCATGCTCAGGGCCAGTGCCTGCGCGGCGGTCTGCGACAGGCGGAACACGGTGGTGATGATGGGCACGGCCAGCACCGCTCCGCCCACTCCGAAGAAGCCGCCCAGCGTGCCGCACAGGATGCCCAGCACGCTGGCCCGGCGCGGCGTGAAGACCGGCGCTTCGCGCCTGGCCGCCGGCTTGCGCGCGGCGGCGGGACGCGACGCGCGCCAGGTCTGCCACACGTAGAAGAGCGCGATGAAGAACAGGAACACCGCGAAGCTACGGCGCAGGACGCTGGAATCGATGCCCAGCGCCAGCCGCGCGCCCACCCAGGTGAACACCACGGCGCCGGCCGCGCCCGCCAGCGCCACGCGCTTGTCGATGCGCACCTGCTGGTTGTACTTGCGCACCGCCATCATGATGGTGGGCAGCACCATGATGAGCGCGGTGCCCTGCGCCAGTTGCTGCGACATGCCCATCAGCAGCACCAGCGCGGGAATCGCGATCAGGCCGCCGCCGATGCCCAGCGCGCCGCCCATGAAACCGATCAGGCCTCCGGCCGCCAGGCAGGCGGCGATGACTAACAGACTCAAGTCTTGCTCCAGCAGGCCCGTCCGGTCCGGGCGGGCAATCAGAATACGGATGTTCGAAGCGTCGCCGCGGGCCCTGCCGGGCCGCCGCGTCAGCGCAATTTGTCCAGCGCGGCGTCCAGCCGGTCCACGGCCCAGATCTCCAGGCCCTCGATGGGCTGGCGCGGCGCGTTGGCCTTCGGGATCAGGGCGACCGAGAAGCCCAGTTTGGCCGCTTCGCGCAGGCGTTCCTGCCCGCGCGGCGCGGGCCGGATTTCACCGGCCAGGCCGACTTCGCCGAAGGCGATCAGGCCGCGCGGCAGCGGCTTGTCGCGCAGCGAGGACATGATGGCCAGCAGCACCGGCAGGTCGGCCGCCGGCTCCGTGATGCGCACGCCGCCCACCGCGTTGACGAAAACGTCCTGGTCGAACGTGGACACGCCCGCGTGCCGGTGCAGCACGGCCAGCAGCATCGCCAGCCGGTTGCCTTCCAGGCCGACGGTCAGCCGGCGCGGGTTGGGCGCGTGCGAGGAGTCCACCAGCGCCTGGATTTCCACCAGCAGCGGCCGGGTGCCCTCCTGCGTGGCCATCACGCAGGAGCCGGCCACCTGCTGCTCGTGCTGCGACAGGAACAGGGCCGACGGATTGGCCACGCCGCGCAGCCCGCGGTCCGTCATGGCGAAGACGCCCAGTTCGTTGACCGCGCCGAAGCGGTTCTTGAAGGCGCGCACCAGGCGGAACGACGAATGCGTGTCGCCCTCGAAATACAGCACGGTGTCCACGATGTGTTCGAGCACGCGCGGCCCGGCCAGCGCGCCGTCCTTGGTGACGTGGCCGATCATGACGATGGCGATGCCCGTCTGCTTGGCCAGGCGCGTAAGCTGCGCCGCGCATTCGCGCACCTGCGACACCGAACCCGGCGCCGCGCTCAGTTCGCCGCTGTACAGCGTCTGGATGGAGTCGATGACCGCCACGGTGGGTTTCTGCTCGGACACGGCGGCCTGGATGGCTTCCAGCCGTATTTCGGCCAGCAGGTTGACGTTGCCGGTCTGCAGGCCCAGGCGCCGCGCGCGCAGCGCCACCTGCTCGGCGGATTCCTCGCCGGTGACGTACAGCACGCTGGTGGTCGCGGACAGGGACGCCAGCGCCTGCAACAGCAGCGTCGACTTGCCTATCCCCGGGTCGCCGCCGATCAGCACGACGGCGCCGGCCACCAGGCCGCCGCCCAGCACGCGGTCGAATTCATCCAGCCCGGTGGGCTGGCGCGGCGTTTCGCGGGCCTCGATCTCGGACAGGCTGCGCACCGGGCTGCTCGAGGCCAGCGGCGCGTAGCGGTGGGCGGACGCGGCGGACGCCGAGGACTCCACCGTCTCTTCGAGCGTGTTCCAGGCGTTGCAGTGCGGGCATTTGCCCTGCCACTTGGGGGTGGTGCCGCCGCAATCGGCGCACACGTATACGGTTCGGGATTTGGCCATGCGCGAAAGTGTACCGGCATCCCCGCGCGGCCGCCCGGCGCGCGCGCGGGCAATGCGCGGGGCGCGGCGCATGAAGCTGTCATTCCGCTTTCAGAAACAGGGACGAGACGAAGCCGCACGATGCAAAGCCGAGAAATTTCCTGCCGGATTTTTTCAAATCGCGCATAATCGGCAGGTGCAGCGCATTGTCGAACCGCCCGGTCCAGGGCGGCATACCCGAAGCCGTACGCCCCACCGGCGCGGCGGCGGGAATCGCGGCGCATTCACCCGCGGCTTTCCAGGAAGCCGCCTGAACCGGAACAGGACCCGAACTGCGACGAGACCGCCGGACGAACCGGCGCGGCGCATGCGGAGGTCAAACGCGGATGCGCCCTGCCACCAGGCGCATGCGCGAGGAGTACGCGCATGAGCATTACCTACCGCCCCCCTTTCGACGAAGACGATGAACGGGATCTGCGCGCCCTGTACCGCCGGCCCGGCCCCGCGGCCACTCCCGAGCTGGACGCGGCGGTGCGCCGCAACTGGCATCCTGGCCATAGCTGGCACCCGGGCTGGGGCGCCGCCGCCTGCGCCGCGATGGTCGTCGGCCTGTTCGCATGGACCGACATGCGCGAAGCGCAACAGGACCTGGCCGACCAGGCCGCGCAGTTGATCGCTCCCCACGAATCCGAAACGAGCCAGGCGCCGCCCGCCTCCGCCCCGTCCGCCCAGCCCGAAGCCCCGGCCCCGCAGGCCGCGCCCGCCATCCAGCGCGAAGCCGCCGCGCCCGCTTCCCAGGCCGTCCCGGCACAGGAAGCGCCGCCCGCGGCCGCCCGGCAGGCGGCCGAGGCGCCGCAAGCCGAGGCCGCCCCCGCCGAGGCGGCGCCGTTCGGCGAACAGGACATCGAGGCCCGCGTGGCCCAGATCCGTTCCCTGATGCAGGCCGACCAGCAGGACGACGCCGTGCAGGCGCTGCGCGAATTGCAGCAGGGCGCCCCCGACCTGACCCTGCCCGACGATCTGCAGGAACTGGCCGACCAGAACCCCGCCTGAACGCCCCATCCGGCCCCGACAACGGACCCGCGCCTTGCGGGTCCGTGGGCCGGACACGCGGCGCGGCCCGTCCAGGAATCGCCCGGCTTCTTGCTAACATATCCGCATGAGCCCGAGCTTCCACCACCGCAATCTTCCCCACCTGCTGCTGTACGCGCGCGAAACGCTGATGGCGCATTTCCGCCCCATCCTGCACGCGGCGGGCGTCACCGAACAACAATGGCGGGTATTGCGCACCTTGAGCGAAGTGGGCGCCATGGAACCCAACCAGATCGCGCGCAGTTGCCAGATCCTCAGCCCCAGCCTCACCCGCATGCTGGCCGGCATGCAGGAACAGGGCCTGATCAAGCGCGTGCGTTCCAGCTCCGACCAGCGGCGCCAGGAAATCTCGCTCACGCCCAAGAGCAACAAGCTGATCGACGGCATGCGCCCGCAAGTGGACGCGAAGTACCTGGAGATCGAGGCCAGGATCGGCAAGGAATTGCTGGAACGCCTGTATCGCGACGTGGACGCGATGGTCGACCTGATCAAGCGCGACGCCGACGCGCCGCGCGGCCCCGAGGAGGCCTGATCAGGCCGGCACCGGAAAGATCGCGTTGATCTGTCCCGTGCCGGAACTGGCGAAGTAGTCGGTGACGATCTCCACCGGCCTGTCGTACCCGTCCCAGCCCAGCAAGCCCAGCAGCATGGCGGTATCGTGCATGCCGCCCTCGCCCACGCACAGTTCGGCGTAGTCGGGCAGCATGGCGCAGAACGTCTTCCAGTCCCCCCGCCGCCACAGTTCCACCACGCGCAGGTCCACCTGCCTGAAGAACTCGCGGCTGATCTGGTGAATCGCGGCCTCGGGGCTGCCGTTGTCGTTGAAGCGGTGCGACAGCGAGCCGCTGGCCAGCACCGCCACGCGGCCGTCGCCCGCCTCGATGGCCTGGCGCAGCGCGGCGCCGAAGCGCCGGCTTTCGTCCAGCGCGTGCCAGGCGCACCACGCCGCGACGGACACCACGTTGAAGCGGCCGTCGCCGTTCATGTAGCGCATAGGCACCAGCGTGCCGTATTCCAGTTCCAGGCTGTCGATTTCGTGCGATCTCGTGCCCACGCCGGCCGCGTTCGCGCACTCGGCGATGCGCCGCCCCAACTGCGGATTGCCGCCGTAGGCGTAATCCATGTCCTTGATGAAATGCGGCAGTTCGTTGCTGGTGTAGCGGCCCTTGAAGCCGGCGTTGCAGTTGATGTGATAGCCGGCGTTGACCAGCCAGTGCACGTCCAGCACGACGATGGTGTCCACGTCCAGGTCGCGGCACCGCTGGCCGATGACGCGGTGCCCCTGGATGGCGGCTTCCCGGCAGCCCTGGTGCTTGCCGGGAAGCTCCGACAGATACATGGACGGCACATGTGTCACCTTGGCCGCCAGCGCGAGCTTGCCCATGATGGTTGTCTCCTCGTTCTTGTGGATTCGGGCGGTTCCCTGGCGGCGGATTGCGCCGGGACGCTCCGGACAAATTTAATTAACACGTTAACGTTATGCTGGCCGAACCGGCCTGTCAACGCCGGGAAACCCCGAACCGGCGCCCTCCTTTCCCGCATTGTCGCGCCGGCGTTTTTTCATTATGATAGTTAACATGATAACTACTTTGTGCGGAGCGGGCCATGCCCCATATCTGGATTGAGTATTCGGGCAACCTGGCCCTGGATACGCGCGCGCTGATGCGGACGGTGCAGGACGCCGCCGTGGGCGACGGCAGCCTGTTTCCGCTGGCGGGCGCGCGCACCCGCGCGGTGCGCGTGGACGACTACCTGATCGTCGACGGCCACCCGGACAACGCCTTCGTCCACGCGGTGCTGCGCATCGGCCACGGCCGCAGCGACGAGCAAAAAGCCGCGCTGGGCGCGCGCGTGTTCCAGGCGCTGAACGAGGCGCTGGCGCCGCAGGCGGCCGCGCGCCCGCTGGGCATTTCCCTGCAGATCGAAGAAGCCGATCCGGTGCTGAACTACAAGTTCAACAACTACCGCGGCTACCTGGCGGCGCGCGCCGCGGCGGCGGCCGCGCCCTGGCCCCGGACGGTGGTGGGCGCGGCGCTGAACGCGCGCGAAGCGCTGGCCGCGCTGGGCGACGCCGTGGACGCAGCTCCCTACAAGGGCGCCCCCAAGGCGCCGGTGCTGTACATCAAGCCCGCCAACACCTATGCGCAGGACGGCGCCACCATCGTCCTGCCGGCCGACGTCGATGAAGTGGAAGTGGGCGCCTGCCTGGGCGTGGTGTTCGCCCGCCGCGCCACCCGCGTCGACGAGGCCGAGGCGCTGGACTACGTGGCGGGCTATCGCGTCGTGGCCGACCTGTCCGTGCCGCACGCAAGCTACTTCCGCCCCGCGCTCAAGCAGAAGTGCCGCGACGGCTTCTGCCCCATCGGCCGGGAACTCGCGCCCGCCGCCGCGGTCGCCGACCCCGACGCGCTGGATATCGAAGTGCGCATCGACGGCGAGGTGGCGCAGCGCGCCAGCACGGCCGGCCTGATCCGGCCGGTGGCCCGGCTGATCGCCGACGTCACGCAGTTCATGAGCCTGGAGGCCGGCGACATCCTGCTGGTCGGCGCCCCGCAAGGCGCGCCGCGCGCGCGCGCCGGCCAGCGCTACGACATCAGCATTTCGCAGGTGGGCACGCTGGGCAACGCGCTGGCGGCCGGCCGCGCCGCCCCGTGACCGAAGGAACCCCGCCATGAAACATGCCCGCATTTCCCTGGACGGCGCCATCCACGCCGCGACCGAAGCCGGCCCCGGCCGGATCCGTCTGGCCGACGGCCGCGAACTGCCCGAGGACGCGGTGGCGTGGCTGCCGCCCATCGAGCCCCGCACGACCTTCACGCTGGCCATCAACTACGCCGACCACGCCAAGGAATTGGCGTTCAAGGCGCCCGAGGAGCCGCTGGGCTTCCTGAAGGCGGCCAACACCTTCATCGGCCACCGGGCGCAGACCTTGCGCCCCGCCGACGTCGCCTTCATGCACTATGAATGCGAACTGGCGGTGGTGATCGGCAAGACCGCGAGCAAGGTCGGCCGCGGCCAGGCCTACGACTACGTGGCCGGCTACACGGTGGCCAACGACTACGCGCTGCGCGACTACCTCGAAAACTGGTACCGCCCCAACCTGCGCGTGAAAAGCCGCGACACCTGCACGCCGCTGGGCCCGTGGCTGGTGGACCGGGACGACGTGCCCGACCCCATGAACCTGAACCTGCGCACCACCGTCAACGGCGTCGAGACCCAGCGCGGCAATACCCGCGACATGGTGTTCGACGTGCCCGCGCTGATCGAATATTTCAGCAGCTTCATGACGCTGTCGCCCGGCGACCTGATTCTGACCGGCACGCCCGACGGCATCGTCAACGTCCAGCCCGGCGACGAGGTCGTGACCGAAATCGAAGGCATCGGACGGCTGGTCAACACGCTGGTCCCCTTTCCGTCTTGAATCCGCATCCACCAGGAATCCGCATGCTGGACACCCACACCGTGCGCGCCATCGCCGCGCGCCTGCACGACGCCGAACGCACCCGCCGGCAGATCCGCCAGATCTCGCTGGAACATCCCGACATCGGCATCGCCGACGCCTATGCCATCCAGCGCGCCTGGATGGACATCAAGCTCGCCGAGGGGCGCATCAAGCGCGGACACAAGATCGGGTTGACCTCGCGCGCCATGCAGCAGGCCTCGCAGATCGAAGAGCCCGACTTCGGCATGCTGCTGGACGACATGTTCTTCGACGACGGCGCCGACATACCCGCCGGCCGCTTCATCCTGCCGCGGCTGGAGGTCGAGCTGGCCTTCGTGCTGGGCAAGCGCCTGCAAGGCCCCGGCGTCACGCTGTTCCAGGTGTACGACGCGGTGGACTACGTGGTCCCGGCGCTGGAAATCATCGACGCGCGTTCGCACGGCATCGACCCCGACACCAAGCGCCCCCGCAAGGTATTCGACACCATCGCGGACAACGCCGCCAACGCGGGCGTGGTGATGGGCGGACGGCCCGTGAAGATCGGCGAACTGGACCTGCGCTGGATCGGCGCCATCCTGTCGCGCAACGCCGTCATCGAGGAAACGGGCGTGGCCGCCGGCGTCTTGAACCATCCCGCGAATGGCGTAGTATGGCTGGCTAACAAGCTGGCCGCCCACGGCGTGGCGCTGGAGGCGGGAGAGATCGTCCTGTCGGGTTCCTTCACCCGGCCGGTGGCCGCCCGTCCCGGCGATACCTTCAACGTCGACTACGGCGCGCTGGGCTCCGTCAATTGCCATTTCATTTGAGCGACCCGTCGTCCATGGACCTCCTGACCAACACCTTCAAACGCGCCCTGCAAGCCGGCAAGCCCCAGATCGGCCTGTGGGCGGGCCTGTGCAGCGCCTATTCCATCGAGATCGTCGCCGGCGCCGGCTTCGACTGGCTGGTGATCGACGGCGAGCACGCGCCCAACACCCTGCAGACCACGCTGGCGCAACTGCAATCGGTGGCTGCCTACCCCGTGGCCCCGGTGGTGCGGCCCGCCTGGAACGATGCGGTCCAGATCAAGCAGATCCTGGACGCGGGCGCGCAGACGGTACTGGTGCCCATGGTGCAATCCGCCGAGGAAGCCGCGGCCGCCGTCGCCGCGGTGCGCTATCCGCCGCAGGGCATCCGCGGCGTGGGCAGCGCGCTGGCGCGCTCGTCGCGCTGGAACCGCATCCCCGACTACCTGCAGCGCGCCAACGACCAGATGTGCGTGCTGGTACAGATCGAGACCCCGCGCGGCGTCGACGCGCTGGAAGAGATCCTGGCCGTGGACGGGGTGGACGGCGCCTTCATCGGGCCGGCCGACCTGTCGGCCAACATGGGCTACCTGGGCCAGCCGGACCACCCTGAAGTGACCCGCGCGATCGACGACGCCATCCAGCGCATCGTCCGCTCCGGCAAGGCGGCCGGCATCCTGCACAGCGGCGTCGAACAGGCCAGGCACTACCTGTCGCTGGGCGCCAGCTTCGTGGCCGTGGGCGTCGACGCCATCCTGCTGGCGCGCGCCGCGGAACGGCTGGCGGGCCAGTTCAAGGACATCGCCGCGCCGGCGGCCTCGAAAGGCCCCTACTGATCGCCGGGCGGCGCTACGCCGCCCCAAGAAACGCCCGCAGGGCGGCATTGAACAAGGGCGCGCTGCAGAAAGCAGGGCCCTAGGAACGCCCGCCCAGGCTGCCGCCCCCGTCCACGCCCAGCACCTGGCCGGTGATGAAGCCGGCGTCGTCGGACAGCAGGAAGGCGATCGCGGCCGCGACCTCGGCGGGCGTGCCCAGCCGCTTCATGGGCACGGAGGCCAGGGCGCGCTTTTCGGCGTCGCTGCCCGCGGGCCGCGTGGCGCGGAACATTTCCGTTTCGATCGGGCCGGGCGCGACCGCGTTGGCGGTGACGCCGTACTCGGCGAGTTCCAGCGCCCAGCTACGGGTGCAGCCCACCAGCGCGCTCTTGGCGGCCGAATAGGCGGTGCGGTCCAGGCCGCCATGGATGGCGCGGCTGACCACGTTGACGATGCGGCCGGCGCGGCGCACCTTCATGGATTCGATGAAGGCCTGGGTGACCTGCACGGCCACGCGCACGTTCAGGTCGAGCACGTTGTACAGGGTGGCCAGGTCGATTTCGCCCAGGGGCTGGGGCGACACGATGCCGACGTTGTTGACCACGGCGTCGACCGGGAATTTCTCGCGGATTTCGCGCAGCACTTCTTCGGTGCGGCCGGCGTCGGCGAGGTCACAGGCATAGAGATAGCCGGGGAAATCCACGTCGGTGGTATTGCGCGCGATGCCCACCACGTGACAGCCCATGTCGGACAGCCGCTGAGTAAGGGCCCAGCCTATGCCTTTGGTGGCGCCCGTGATGAGCACGCATTTGTCCTTCATGGGTTGAAACCTCGTAGTCTGGTTCTTGGTCAAAAACGGGCGCTAGAGCGCCCGGTTTTCCAAGTAGACACCATCCGGCGCCATCTGTCTTGCAAATTGCGCAGCAATTCTTGCACGCCGGACGGACGGCTCAGACGTCGCGCGCGACCGGGACGCGCGGCGCCAGGGCGCACAGAAGTTCGTAGCCGATGGTGCCGGCGGCCTGGGCCACTTCGTCCACGGACGGGCCGTCCTCGCCCCAGAGCGAGACGGGCGCGCCCACGCCGGCGGCGGGGACGGGCCCCAGGTCGACGATCAGCATGTCCATGGACACGCGGCCCAGCAACTGGGTGCGGATGCCGGCCACCACCACCGGCGTGCCGGTCGCGGCGTGGCGGGGGTAGCCGTCGGCGTAGCCGCAGGCCACGATGCCGATGCGCATGGAGCGGTCGGCGCGGAAAATGGCGCCGTAGCCGACCGAATCGCCCGCCTTGAGTTCCTGCACGGCGATGATTTCCGAGCGCAGCGACATGGCCGGCTTCAGGCCGAAGGAGGCGGCCTCGGCATCGGCGAACGGCGAGGCGCCGTAGAGGCAGATGCCGGGACGCACCCAGTGCGCCTGCGTTTCCGAACCGACGGCGATCTCGGCGAAGCGCAGCGCGGCCGCCGAGTTGCAGACGCTGATCGCGCCCGGCATCTTATGCGTCACCGAATTGAACACGCCCAGTTGTTCGTTCACGCCCTGGGGCCCGTCGGCGCAGGCGAAATGGGTCATCTTGCCCACGGAGCCCAGGGTGCCCTGCTGTTGCAGCAGCATGGCGCGTTCGTGCGCCGCGGCATAGGCCGCCGGGCTGAAGCCCAGCCGGTTCATGCCGCTGTTGAGCTTGAGCATGATGTCCACGCGGCGCGACAGGCGCGCCCGCGCCAGCATGTCCAGTTGTTCGCGGTTGTGCACCGTGGCGCTCAGGTGGTAGCGGTCGACGATGTCCAGGTCGGACGGGTTGAAAAACCCTTCCAGCAGCAGGATCGGCCCGCCCCAGCCCGCCTCGCGGCAGCGCACGGCTTCGTCCAGGTCCAGCATCGCCAGCCCCTGCGCCTTCGAGAAGCCGGCCACCGCCTGTTCGATGCCGTGGCCGTAGGCGTTGGCCTTGATGACCGCCCAGATCGAAGGCGGCAGCCCCGACGCGGCGGCGGCGGTCTGGTCGAGATGGCGGCGCACGGCGGCAAGGTTGTGCGCGAGGGCGGAAACGGAGACGGAGGCTGAAATTGGGCGCGGCATGATGTGCAATCCTGTGGCGCTTAAGTCTAACTGATCCGCGCCCTCGCGGCATTGCGCCGCGCCAGGGAAAACGGCCGAGGCCCGTTCACCTTAAAATGGGCTGGTCAGGGTCCTTCGGGGCCGCAACCGCGCAGCCGCTTTATGTCCATCGATCACTACGAGAACTTCCCCGTCGCCTCGCTGCTGCTGCCGCGCAGGCTGCGCCGCGCCGTGACCGATATCTACCGGTTCGCCCGCGCCGCGGACGACATCGCCGACGAAGGCAGCGCCACCGACGAGGAACGGCTGAGCCAGTTGGCCGCGTTCCGCGCCGAACTGCACCGCATCGGCGCCGAGCCCGGCACGACGCCCGAGCCCGGCTCGCCCGAGCTGGCCGGCATCTTCGTGCCGCTGGCGGCCACGATCGCCCGCCACCAGTTGCCGATCACGCCCTTCTACGACCTGCTGTCCGCCTTCGAGCAGGACATCGGCGTCAAGCGCTACGAAGACTACGACACCCTGGCCGATTACTGCACCCGCTCCGCCAATCCGGTCGGCCGGCTGATGCTGCATCTGTTCGAAGCCACCAACCCGCAGAACGTGAGCGAGGCCGACGCCATCTGCACCGGCCTGCAGTTGGTGAACTTCTGGCAGGACGTGCGGGTGGACTGGCACAAGCACCGCGTCTACCTGCCGCAGGAAGACCTGCGCCGCCACGGCGTGACCGACGAGGACCTGGCCGCCTGCCGGCTGACGCCCGCGTGGCGCGACCTGATGGCGTTCGAGGTCGAGCGCGCCCGGGCGCTGCTACACTTCGGCGCTCCGCTGGCGCGCCGCCTGCCGGGCCGCATGGGCCTGGAGCTGCGCCTGGTGGTGCAAGGCGGGCTGCGCGTGCTGGAGCGTATCGAGGCGAGCGGCTACGATGTATTCATGAATCGCCCCGAATTGGGCGCCAAAGACTGGGCCATCATGTTGTGGCGCGCAATTACCTGATATGACCCCTGACGAATACTGCCAGGAAAAAGCCGCCAAAAGCGGTTCCAGCTTCTACTACGCCTTCCTGTTCCTGCCGCCCGAACGCCGGCGCGCCATCACGGCGCTGTATGCCTATTGCCGGGAGGTCGACGACGTCGTGGACGAATGCACCGACCCGTCGCTGGCCCGCGTCAAGCTGGCCTGGTGGCGCACGCAGATCGACCAGATGTACGACGGCAAGCCGGACCATCCCGTGACGCGCGCCCTGCAGCCGCACCTCGAAAGCTGTTCGATCACGCGCGAACGCCTGCAGGCCGTGGTCGACGGCATGGAAATGGACCTGGACCAGACCCGCTACCTGGACTGGCCCGGCCTGCGCAAGTATTGCTGGCACGCCGCGGGCGTGGTGGGCGAGCTGTCCGCCGGCGTCTTCGGCTACTCCGACCCCAAGACCCTGGTCTACGCGGAGAAGCTCGGCCTGGCGTTCCAGATGACGAACATCATCCGCGACGTGGGTGACGACGCCCGCCGCGGCCGCATCTACCTGCCCGTCAACGACATGCAGCAGTTCGAGGTCAAGGCCTCGGACATCCTGAACGGCGAATACTCCGACCGCTTCAGCGCGCTGATGAAGTTCCAGGCCGACCGCGCCCGCGGCCTGTACCGCGAAGCGATGAGCAATCTGCCCGAGGCCGACCGCCGTTCGCAGCGGCCCGGCCTGATGATGGCCGCCATCTATCACGCGCTGCTCGATGAGATCGAGCGCGACGACTGGCAGGTGCTGCACCAGCGGATCTCGCTCACGCCCCTGCGCAAGCTGTGGCTGGCCTGGAAGACCTGGGTGGGCGGCGGACGCGGACTCGTCCGCCGGTTGACGCGGTGAAGGCCGCGGTCGTCGGCGCGGGCTGGGCCGGCCTGGCGGCCAGCGTCGCCCTGCGCGAAGCGGGCGCCAAGGTCACGGTGTTCGAAGCCGGCCATACGCCCGGCGGGCGCGCCCGGCGCGTCTTCCACACCGAATTCGACTCGCCGCTGGACAACGGCCAGCACCTGCTGTCGGGCGCCTACACGCACACGCTGGCGCTGATGCGCCGGGTGGGCCGCAACCCGGACGCCCTGCTGATGCGCCGCCCGCTGCGGCTGGCCAGCCTGGACGGCCGCTTCCACCTGTCCGCCCCGCGCCTGCCCGCGCCGCTGCACATGGCCGTCGCCATCCTGCGCGCCCGCGGCCTGTCCTGGGCCGACCGCCTGGCCACCCTGCGCCTCATGCGCGGGCTGAAGGCCATGTCCTGGACGCCGCCGCGCGGCTGGACCGTGCAGCATCTGCTGCACTATCACGGGCAATCGGACGCGCTGGTCCGGCAGCTCTGGGAACCGCTGTGCCTGGCCGCGCTGAATACGCCGCTGGCCACCGCCAGCGCCGCGCTGTTCGCCCGCGTGCTGCGCGACAGCCTGGCGGGCAGCCGCGAGGACAGCGACCTGCTGCTGCCCTGCACCGACCTGTCGGCGCTGTGGCCGGACGCCGCCGCCCGCCAGGTCACCATGCGCTACGGCAACACGGTGCGCCAGATACGCCCGTCGGCCGAAGGCATCGACATCAACCAGGAACGCTTCGACGCGGCGGTGCTGGCGGTGCCCCCGGCCTTCGCGGCCCGGCTGCTGGACGCGCCGCTGCGCGAAGCCGGCGCCACCGGCCTGCTGGGGGCATTGAAGGCCTTCGACTACCTGCCCATCGCCACGCTCAACCTGCGCCTGGCGGAGCCCTGGCGCCTGCCCGAGCCCATGATGATGCTGCGCGAGGAGTCCGCCCGGGGCCACGTGGGCCAATGGGTGTTCGACCGCGCGCAACTGGCCGGCGACACCAAGGCGGGCGAACTGGCCGTGGTGGCCAGCGTCGCCACCGGCATCGCGGACCGCAACCGCCAGCAGACCATCGAGGCGCTGATCGACCAGGTGGCCGAACAGGCCTCGCGCCATCCCGCGCGCCTGCCTTCCATGCCGGAAGTGGCGGCGGCGGAACTGTTCATCGAAAAGCGCGCGACCTTCGCGGCGGTGCCGGGCCTGACCCGTCCGCTGAATTCCACGCCCTGGCCCACGCTGGCGCTTGCCGGCGACTGGACCGACACGGGCTACCCCGGCGTGCTGGAAGGCGCGGTGCGCAGCGGCCTGCAGGCCGCACGCGTGCTGAATCCCCGCGCGGACTGACGCGGACGGGGCGGGCATCCGCGCCCGCCGCCGTCCGCAAACCCGCGCGCAGGCGGCTCAGGCCGGGCCGCCGCCGAAAAGATCGGCCTGGCGCGGGTCCGCCGCCGCCAGGTCGTAGCCGATCTGCGCGGCCACCTCGCGCAGGATATTCTGGGCCAGGTTGAAGGCCGTGTTGGCGGCCGGCACGCCGGCGTAAATGGCGTTCTGCAGCAGCACTTCCTTGAGCTCGTCCGGCGTCAGGCGCGACGCGTCCGGCGCCGTCAGCGCGGCGCGCACATGCAGTTCGAACTCTTCCCAGCGGCCCAGCGACAGGGTCACCGCCAGCACCATCATGCGCCGCGCCTTGTGCGGCAGGCCCGGGCGGCTCCAGATGTCGTGCCAGGCGTAGCGCGTGATGAGGTTCTGGTAGTCGGCGGTGAACGTGGTGGCGCGCTCCAGCGAACGCTGCACCCACGCATCGCCCAGTACCGCGCGGCGGTTCGCCAGGCCGCGCTCGAAATCGTCTTCCCGGCTCATCTGATGGATCCCTCTTCGGTTCCTGGGGACGCGGGGAACGGGCGGGGGCCCGCTCTCCCGCGTGGATCAATTCACCGTGATGTTATTGGCTTTCACGACTTCCGCCCAGCGGACCTGCTCCGCGTCGACGAACCTGGCGAAGTCCGCGGCGCTGCTGCCCACCGGGGTCAGCCCCAGCTTGGCGAGCTTGTCGCGGGTCTCGGGGCGCGCCAGCGCCTTCTGCACCAGGTCCTGCAGCTTGGCCACCACCTCGGGATCGGCGCCGGCCGGCAGGAAAAAGCCGTTCCACTCGACCACGTCGAAGTCCTTGACGCCGCTTTCGCCCACGGTGGCCACGTCCGGCAGTTCCGGCATGCGCTTGGCCGAAGACACCGCCAGCGCCTTCAGCTTGCCGCCGCTGACGTAGTTCAGGCTGGACGCGGCATTGGCGAAATAGACATCGACCTGCCCGCCCATGACATCCACGATGGCCGGCGCGCCGCCCTTGTAGGGAACGTGCACCACGTCCACGCTCGTGTCCTTCTTGAGCAGTTCGGCGGCCATCTGCGCCAGGCTGCCGGGCCCGTACGACGCAAAGGTGTACTTGCCGGGATGGGCACGCGCGGCCTTGATGAAATCGGGCAGATTGTTGAAGGCCGAGGCGGGCGCCGCCACCAGGATGTTCGGCACGCTGACGGCCTGCGAGACCGGCACGAAATCCTTCTTCGCGTCGTAGGGCAATTTGCGCAGCACCGGATTGATGGCGAAGGCTGAGGCGTCATAGAGCACCGTGTAGCCGTCGGGTTTCGCGCGCGCCACGAAGGCCGCGCCGATGGAGCCGCTGGCGCCGCCCTTGTTCTCGATCACCACGCTCTGGCCGGCGACTTCGCCCATGCCCTGCGCGATGATGCGCGCGGCGTTGTCGGCGCCGCCTCCGGCGGAATACGGCACCACCACGGTGATGGGCTGATCGGGATAACCGGCGGCATGGGCCGCGCCCAACGCGCCGGCCAGGCCGGCGGCGGCGGCCAGCGGACGCAATGCGGCCAACGCCGTGTGACGGATGTTCTTCATCTGTGCTCCTCGTGCCTCCCCTAGGGGGATGTTGAAGTACTCATGGATCGCGGCGCGATCTGCCCGGCGGGGTCAGACGGTCGCGATGGGGTTGACCGGCGCGCCCACCAGACCGGGCACGTACATGGGCGCGGCGGTCAGGAAGAAGGCGTGGCGGCCATGCTGGCGCAGCCATCGCGCCAGCGGGGTCAGGTGCCAGAGCTCGCCCAGCGGCAAGCCCAGCTTGAAAAGGCATTGTTCGTGCAAGGGCAAGAGCGGCCCGCTGCCGGCGTCCAGGCTATGGTTGCGCAGTTCCACGGCGTGGTTGTCCGCGGCGATGGCGGCGATGCGGCTGTCCTTGATCCAGGCCAGCAGTTCCGCGTCGGCGCCATCCAGCACGCAGCAACTCGTCATGAGCCGTTCCTGTTCGTCGTCGCCCAGGGTCAGCGCCAGGTCCGCCAGCCCGGTATGCAGGCACAGCACGTCGCCCGGCCGGACCTGCACGCCGTCGGCGCGCATGACGTCCATCAGGTCGCCATAGGAGACCTTGCGGCGCGCGTCGCCAAAGCGGGCGCGCAGGTCCACCATCACGCCCCGCCCCTGGATGCCGTGGCGCGCCATCGGCGCGATGGACAGGTCGCGCGTGCCGGCAAAGCCCTCGGCCCGGGGCTCGCTGACCGCGAAGCCGTTGTAGCCCACGGGCTGCGCCTGCCCGGTGCCGTGCGCGTCGTACATCGAGCCGACGTGGCCCAGCGCATCCCACTGCGTGGAGTACTGGGGCGAGAGCGTGACGCGGTCGTCGCTGATGACGTCGGTGGCGCCCGGCACATCGCGCGCGAGCGGATACCGGTACACGGGCACGCCGTTCTTCTCGGCCGGCTGGATCACCGGCCCCTTGCGGCGCGGATTGAGCACGGGGACCCGTGGCACGGTCAGCGGCAGGCTGAGCGAAAACGAAAGCCCGGTCCGGATTTCGGCGGCGGCGGCCAGCCGCGCAGGACTGTCCAGGTGATTGAGCGTCCCGAGCTGGTCGTCATGCCCGAAATCGCCCCAGTTCGATCCGTCGGGGCGGCGGAGGTAGCGCTGCGCTTGACTCATGATTCTTGTCTCCTCGCCCGATTCCGGGCGATTCTTGTCATCGTTGTCGATGCCTATTGCACCACGGCGGACAACATCAATTGCTCCACTTCATCCGAGGTGTACCCAAGGGTGGACAGTATGTTCCGGCTGTGTTCGCCCTTCCCCGGCGCGCCGCGGCCCAGGGCCGCGCCGCCGGGCGCCGGGTCCGCGGCCGCCGGGCCGAAATGCGCCCATTGCGCCAGGCCCAGGTAGCCGCCGGCGTTTTCGTTGCGATACGGTTTGATGAACCCCATGGCTTCCACCTGCGGATGCTCGAACATGTCCTCGACCGGCCTGACCTCCGCGCAGGGCACGCTCTGGCCGAAACGTTCGGCCCACTCGCGCGCCGAGGCGCGCGCCAGCGCCTGGCGCACCAGCGGCACCAGCACCGCCGCCTGCTCCGCGCGCTTTTTCACCGTGTCGTAGTCGGGGTCGTCGGCCAGGCCGGGCAGGTCCAGATGGCCGCACAATGCGCGCCAGAAATGCGGCGTGTTGGCGGACAGGTAGAGATGGCCTTCCCGGGTGGGGTGGATGCCGGTGATGCCGCCTGAACGCATGTCGCGCTCGACGCGGCGGGGCTCGCCCTCGGCCCAGACCAGGCGGGCCGACTGCATGGCCAGCGCGCTGCCCAGCAGCGATACCTCGATGGCCTGTCCCCGCCCCGTCTTCTCGCGCCTGTAGAGCGCGGCCGAGACACTGTTGGAGATCAGCGAGGCGCCGTAATAGTCCACCACCGACCCATACAGCACTTCCGGCGGGCCGCCGGGCTTGGCCTGCGAGGCGCACATGCCCGTCATGGATTGCAGCACCTGGTCGTAGCCGGCATGGCCGGCCATGGGGCCGGCCGCGCCGTAGCCCGTCATCGCGCAATAGACCAGGCGCGGATTGATCCGCGAGAGCGTGGCGAAGTCGATCCGCAGGCGTTCCGGCACGCCCGGCCTGAAATTGTGGACCAGCACGTCGGCCTCGCGCACCAGCCTGACCAGGACTTCGTAGCCGGCCGCTTCCTTCAGGTTCAGGCACAGGCCGCGCTTGTTGCGGTTGATGCCCAGAAACGCGCGGCTCTCGGCGGCCAGGGTCGACGGATACTTGCGCAGATTGTCGCCCTCGGGGGGTTCGACCTTGATCACGTCCGCGCCCATGTCGCCCAGCAAGGTGCAGCCGTACGGGCCCGCGATGTAGGCGCTCAGGTCCAGGACCTTGATGCCTTCCAGCGGAAGTTGAGCGGGAGTTTCATGTTCCATCGTGACTATCACTCGAAAATAACGTTGGGCCGCGCCGCGCTCGGCATCGGCCCGGTTCAGGCGGGCCGGCCCGCGGCCAGCAATACGTCCTGCGCGCGGCGCACGAAAGGCGCATCGATCATCTTCCCGTCCAGCAGGAATGCGCCCACCCCGTCCTGTTCGCGGCTGGCGGCCACGATCCGCTGCGCCGCCTCGACCTCTTCGGCGCTAAAACCGAATACCTCGTTGGCGATGGCGACCTGACTGGGATGCACGCAGGATTTGCCCAGGAAGCCCAAGGACCGCGCCAGTTGCGCTTCGGCGCGAAACCCCTCGGCGTCGCGCACCCGGGCATAGGCGGCATCCATGGCGTACTTGCCGGCGCAGCCTGCGCCCAGCCGCAAGGCCAGCATCACGGCGCGCAGGGTCTCGGACTGGTAGCGGTCGATGCCCAGCGGCTCGAACAGATCGGCCAGCCCCAATTGCAGGCCCGCCACGCGCGGGTGCGCGCCCGCCAGTTCCGGCGCGCGGGCCAGCGCCAGCGGCGTTTCCACGGTGACCAGGAACTCGCCCTGGAAGCCGGCCGCGATGGCCTGGACGGCGGCGGCGTGCAGCCCGGCGGCGCTCTCGACCTTGGGCAGGTTCAGCACATCGACGGGCAGGCGGCCCAGCGCGGCCAGGTCGCCCGCAAAGTACGGGGTATCGGCCGCATTCACGCGCACGATAATTTTCTTGTGATGTCGGGCTTGCGCGGCGGCAAAGGCCGGCGAGGCGAGCCACTCTGCCAGGCCTTCCCGCGCGGCTTGCTTGCGTGCCGGCGCGACGGCGTCCTCCAAATCGAAGGACAGCGCATCCGCCTGGCTGGCGAAGGCCTTCTCGAATAATTCCGGGCGCGATGCCGGCACAAAAAGCTTGCTTCTCATTGATGTCTCCTGAACGCATTGTGATCCCGCCGGATCGCGTCAGGGGAAAGCCGGGATATGATAAGAAGATAGAATATCTATCATCATGAACACCGACTTCCTGCGCACGCTGGCCGCCGTGGCCCAGCACGGCTCCATGGCCGAGGCCGCCCGCCGCCTCGGGCTCACGCATGGCGCCGTCGCGCAGCAGGTGCGCAAGCTGGAACAGGAACTCGGGGTGCCGCTGGTCGCGCGCGCCGGCCGCACGGTGCACCTGACCGCCAAGGCGATCGAACTGATCGGACCGATGCGCGAGGTCCTGGAGCGCATCGAGAAGATCCGCTATCTGGCCAGGTCCGATGAAATGATGGGCGAGCTTCGGCTGGGCGCCGGCAACACGGCGCTGAACTCCATGGTGCCGGCCATCCTGGAACACCTGGTCAGGCGCCATCCGCTGATCAGCGTGGAAATCCAGCCCGGACACTCGGCGCGCTTCTATCCCGCCATCGAAAGCGGCGAACTCGACGCCGCCATCGCGCTGGAGGCGCCCTATCCCCTCTCCAAGAGCCTGGGCTGGCAGTTGCTGCGCGAGGAACCCTATGTGCTGGCGGCGGCTCCGCGCCACGCGGGCCGGCACCCGCACAACCTGCTGACCGCGGAGCCGTTCATCCGCTACCAGCGCAACGACTGGAGCGGGCGCCACGTCGAAGACTATCTGCGGCGCGCCGGCATCACGCCGCGCGAACGCTTCGAACTGAACGCGATCGAGTCGATCGCGGTCATGGTGAGCCGGGACCTCGGCGTCGCCATCCTGCCCCGCTCGACCAACGGCGCGATTGAACGCCTGGGCCTGCTGACGCTGCCGCTGCCGGCCCACTGCGAACCCCGCCGTTTCGGCCTGATCTGGTCGCGCGTGTCGCCGCGGCTGGCGCTGATCCAGGCCTTTCGCGACATCGCCGTCGTGGAATACGCCAAGGCGCAGGCGGCGCTCGAGCGTCCCTCGCGCTAGCGTCCCGTCCGGAAGACCTGGCGTCCAGGGGCCGGCCTCAATATACTTGTATTGTCATCAATACAACATATCAGGAGACAAATCATGCAGGGACTGCATCGCATCGGCGCGGGCTTCGCGCTGTGGGGCGCGCTGGCATTGCCGCTGGCCCCCGCCCTGGCGCAGAGTGACGCCATCAAGCTGGTCGTGGGCGCGCCGCCGGGCGGCACCACCGATACCGTGGCGCGCAGCATCGCCCAGCACATATCGCAGGACCTCTCCCGCACCGTGCTGGTCGAGAACAAGCCGGGCGCCGGTGGCAACATCGCCGCCGACTACGTGGCCAAGAGCAAGGCCGACGGCAGCACCCTGCTGGTCACGTTCACCAGCTTTTCCATCAACGCCTCCCTGTACCGCAGCCTGCCGTTCGACCCGGTGCGCGATTTCACGCCCATCAGCATGCTGGCCAACGTACCCAGCGTACTGGTCGTGCGCAAGGACTTCCCCGCCCGGTCCATGCCGGAGTTCGTGTCGGCGGTGAAGGCCAGCCCCGGCAAGTACACCATGGCGCTGGGCGCGATCGGTTCGTCGTTGCACATGGCCGGCGAACGCATGAAGATGATGGCGGGCCTGGACATCCTGAACGTGCCGTACAAGGGCACGGCCCCCGCCATCACCGACCTGCTGGGCGGCCAGGTGGACATGATGTTCGCCAGTTCGCTCAATGCCCTGCCGCATATCAAGAGCGGCGCGCTGCGGGCGCTGGGTGTCACCAGCCCGCAGGCGCTGCCCCAGTTTCCCGGCGTGCCGCCCATAGGCGATACCATCACGGGCTTCGAATCCAACGCGTGGTTCGCCCTGTTCGGTCCGGCCAGGCTGCCGCCCAAGACGCTCGCGGCGCTCAATGCCGCGGCGCGCAAGGCGGTCGATACGCCCGAGTTCCGCCAATTGCTCGAGCGCGAAGCCGCCAGCGCGGTCAGCAGCAGCCCGCAGGAACTGGATGCCTTCGTGCGCAAAGACATCGAACGCTACGCCGAGACCGTCAAGTTCACCGGCGCCACGGTCGATTGATTTTTCCCCTGACTGGAGCCCCCGCCGTGTCCGAAAGCCCGCTGCCTCTTTATCACAAGGTGTATCTGCTGCTGAAGCAACGCTTGCAGGCGGGCGGATTCGCCGAGGACACGGCCATGCCGGGCGAAAACGCCCTGGCGGCCGAATACGGCGTATCGCGCCTGACGATACGGCGTTCGCTCGATCTGCTGGAATCCGACGGCCTGATCCGGCGCCGCCAGGGGCGCGGCACCTATGCCGCCGGCCAGGCGCAGTTGTCGGCCCCGCAGAACGGTTCCGACATCGATTCCCTGATGGCCCACCTCGCCCGCATGGGCATGCACACCCAGGTGCGCCTGCTGGAACTCGATACCGCGCCGGCGCCCCCGCTGGTGGCGGCGCGCCTCGAAGTGGCTGCCGGCGCCCCGGTGCAGCGCGCGGTGCGGGTGCGCAGCCACGAGGGCCAGCCCTTCTCGCACCTGACCACCTTCGTGCCCGGCGACATCGGCCGGCGCATACGCCGCAAAGACCTCGGATCGAAACCGCTGCTGGCCATTTTCCGCGACCTGGGCTTGCGGGTGGCGCGTGCCGAGCAATCGATTTCGGCGGTGCTTGCCGAACCCGGCGTCGCCGAGCTGCTCGACGTGCCGGTGGGTTCGGCCCTGCTCAGCCTGCACCGCGTCGTGCGCGATGACTCGGACCGCCCGGTCGAATGGCTGCATGCCCTGTACCGGCCCGACCGCTATGAATACCGCATGAACATGCAGGCCCACGACACGTCCGGCCAACCCACCTGGCTGCCCGCCGCCTGCCCGGCGCCGGCCCGCAAGCCCGCCGGCGGCTAGCGCAGCAGGCTGGCGGTGGCCAGGCCCGCCGCCGTCAGCGCGAGCGAACCCGCCAGGCTGAAGCCGGCGTAGCTCAGCGCCGAGCCATAGGCGCCGCGCTCCAGCATGGACACCGTTTCCGCCGAGAACGTCGAAAACGTGGTCAAGCCGCCCAAAAAGCCCGTGACCGCGCCCAGCCGCACCCAGGCCGGCCACTCGGGATGCCCGGCCACGAGCGCCAGCACCAGCCCCACCAGGTAGCCGCCGGCCAGGTTCACCGCGAAGGTGCCCCAGGGCCAGGCCTCCACATTCAGCCACAGGCCGACCAGCCAGCGGGCCCAGGCGCCGAACATGGCGCCCAGGCCCACGGCCAGGAAGTTCAGGGGAATCAGGGTTTGATAGACGGACATCGGGTACTAGGCCGCGTTGTGCTGCCTCAGACGGAAGGAAAAGACCAGCAGCAGTATGCCGAAGAACACGGCATAGATGCCGATGACCCAGACCAGCGCCAGCGCGCCCGCGCCGGGCTGCATGATGAGCATGCCGCCGAACAGCACGGATACCAGCCCCGACAGGCCGAGCAGCCATTCGTTGCGGATTTCCTTGCGGAAGCGGATGGCGGCGATGATCTGGAACACGCCCGACACCAGCGCCCAGATCGCGATGATGTAGAGCAGGATCAGGGCCGTCAGGCCCGGCCAGAGAAAAGTGACGATGCCGGCCGCGATCCCCAGCAGGCCCACGACGATGAGCGCCCACAGCGGCTTGCCGCCGTCCCGGATGCGCACGCCGGCGACCAGCGCCAGCACGCCATCGGCCAGCGCGAAGGCGCCCCACACCAGCACCAGGGCGGACAACGTGATGGCTGGCATGAACATGGCCATGAGGCCGAACAGGATGGCGACGACGCCGCGCAATGCCACCCACCCCCAATGACGACCGATGCGATCCGCGACTTGCTGTTCGAGCATGACGACCTCCGGTGTTTGTAACGGGTGGCCTATCTTATCGCCGCCGGCGCGCGCGCGCCACGCCGGCCTGCCCCGCCCCCGGGGAGCGGCCCCGAAATGGATTGAAATTTCCTTGTGCGCCCGGCGGCGGCATTTATAAGAGTCATTCTCATTAAATGTTAGAATCCGCGGGCTTTCACCCGATACTCAATGGACAGTCAACCCACCCCTCGCCGCCGGGCCTACTGGCTCAAGACGCTGCACCAATGGCACTGGATCAGTTCGGCGCTGTGCCTGTTGGGGATGCTGCTGTTCGCGGTGACGGGGCTGACCCTGAACAACGCCTCGCACATCGAGGCCAAGGCGGTGGTGACCAGCCGCCAGGTCCAGTTGCCCGCCGCCGAGCTGGCGCAATTGTCCCCGCCGCCCGCGCAGAAAAAGGCGCCGCTGCCCGCCGCCGTGGCGCGCTGGCTGGACGACACGCTGGACGCCGCTTCCGCCGGCAGGGCGGCCGAATGGTCCCCCGACGAGATCTACCTGTCGCTGCCGCGCGCCGGCGGCGACGCCTGGCTGTCCATCGACCTGGCCAGCGGCGACGTCGAATACGAACGCACCGACCGCGGCTGGATCTCGTACCTGAACGATCTGCACAAGGGCCGCAACACCGGCCTGGCCTGGAGCTGGTTCCTGGACATCTTCGCCGCCGCCTGTCTGGTCTTTTCGCTGACCGGGCTGGTGCTGCTGAAGATGCACGCGGGCAATCGCAGCGCGACCTGGCCGATGGTCGGGCTCGGCGTCGTGATCCCGGTCGTGCTGGCCCTGCTCTTCATTCACTGATTCCATCGATCCGCCCTGGAGACCTCCATGCGCAAGCTATTGTTGTCGGCCCTGCTGGCCGGCCTGATCGCCCGAACGGCCCACGCGGCCGACATCGGCCTGTCCATCGAGGTGCCGCGCCTGGACGTCGCGGAATACCACCGCCCCTACGTGGCGATCTGGATCGAGAACCCCGACCAGAGCGTCGCCGCCGACCTGGCGGTCTGGTACGACGTGGCCAAGAAGAACAACGAAGGCACCGAGTGGCTCAAGGACATGCGCCAATGGTGGCGCCGCAGCGGCCGCAACCAGCAGTTCCCGGTGGACGGCGTGAGCGGCGCGACCAAGCCCGTGGGCAAGCACGCGCTGAGCTTCGACGCGGCCAGCAAGCCCCTGTCGCAGCTCAAGCCCGGCCAGTACGCCGTGGTGGTGGAGGCGGCGCGCGAAGTCGGCGGCCGCGAGCTGCTGCGCATCCCCTTCCAATGGCCGCCGCAGAAGGCCGAGCAATTGACCGCCCGCGGCGAACACGAACTGGGCGCCATCGCGCTCGACCTGAAACCCTGATGCCCTCAAGGAGCGCAACGATGAAATCCGCCGCCAAACTGGCCGCCGCCCTGGCGCTTTGCCTGCCCTTTGCCGCCCACGCGCATGACGTCTGGATCGTGCCGTCCTCGACGGTGCTGTCCGGCACCGATAGCTGGGTCACGGTCGACGCCGCCGTCGGCAACGACAAGTTCTATTTCAACCACGCCCCGCTGCGCCTGGACGGCCTGGCCGTAACGGCGCCGGACGGCAATCCCGCCGAAGCCGAAAACCTCAACCGCGGCAAGCTGCGCAGCACCTTCGACCTGCAGCTCAAGCAGAGCGGCACCTACCGCGTGGCCGTCGTCAACGACGGCGTGTTCGCGCGCTGGAAGGAAGACGGCAAGAACAAGCGCTACTTCGGCAAGGCCGAAGGCCTGGCGCAGGCCGTGCCCGCCAAGGCCGACGAACTGGAAATCTCCCAGAGCCTGGGCCGCGTCGAGACCTTCGTGACCGCCGGCAAGCCGACGGCCGTCAAGCCGGTCGGCCGCGGCCTGGAACTGGCCCCCGTCACCCACCCGAACGACCTGTTCACCGACGAGCCCGCCACCTTCCAGATGCTGCTGGACGGCAAGCCCGCCGCCGAGCTGGAAGTCAACGTCGTTCCCGGCGGCAGCCGCTATCGCGACAAGGTCGGCGAAATCAAGCTGAAGACCGACAAGGACGGCAAGTTCTCGGTGAAGTGGCCGCAACCCGGCCTGTACTGGATCGAGGCCGGCATGGAAGATGCCAAGGTCAGCGTGCCGCAGGCCAAGAAGCGCCGCCTGTCCTACGCGGGCACGGTCGAAGTGCTGCAACCCTAAGCCGCTCCCGGCCGGATGGCGAATCCCCCTTCCTACGCCCCGCGCGGCGCGGCAGTTCCCGCGCCCCGCGTCGCCTATGGCGCCATGCCGGCCCGGCCGGCGGCGCTGGCCGGCGCCACCATGGGCACCACCTGGTCGGCGCGCATGGCCCTGCCCGCCGGGCGCGCGGAAGCGGCCGCGCGGCAGGCCATCCAGGCCGCGCTGGACGAAGTAGTCGCCCAGATGAGCACCTGGGAAGCGGACTCCGACATCACGCGCTACAACCGGGCCGGCCCCGGCTGGCAAACGCTTCCCGCCGCATTCTTCCACGTGCTGGGCCACGCGCTGGCGCTGGCCGAGGATACCGGTGGCGCCTACGACCCCACCGTCGGCCCGCTGGTGAACGCCTGGGGCTTCGGCCCGCATCAGCGCGCGTTCGAGCCGCCCTCGCCCGCCGCCATCGAGGCCGCGCGCGAGCGCTGCGGCTGGCGCCGCTTGCGGCTCGACGCCGGGAGGCAGGCGGTGTGGCAGGAAGGCGGCACCTATCTGGATCTGTCCTCCATCGCAAAGGGCTACGGCGTGGACCGCGCCGCGATGGCGCTCGACGCGCTGGGCATCGCGGACTACCTGGTGGAAGTGGGCGGCGAACTGCGCGCGCGCGGCAGGCGGCCCGACGGCCAGCCCTGGCGCGTCGCCGTCGAAGTGCCCGACGCCAGCGACGGCCATGCGCTGACGCTGCCGCTGGAAGCATGCAGTATCGCCACCTCGGGCGATTACCGGCGCCACGCGGGCAGCGGCGCCGAACGCTACGCCCACACCATCGACCCACGCAGCGGCCGGCCGGTGCGCAACAACCTCGCCTCGGTCACCGTGCTGCATCCGGGCTGCATGCAGGCCGACGCGCTGGCGACGGCGCTGACGGTGCTGGGTCCGGACGAGGGGCTGGCCTATGCCTGCCGCCACGATCTGGCCGCGCTCTTCATCCTGCGCGAACCCGAGGCCTACCGCGCCGTCGCCACCCCGGCGTTCGAGGCGCGGGCCTTCCCCCGCTGAAACCATGGCTCCGACCCGGCTGATCGCGGCGGCGTGCGTGGTGGGGCTGTGGCTGCTGCTGTGCCTGTGGGCGCGGCGCCGCGCCATGCGCCAGGAAACGCAGCACGCGCTGGCGCGGCAGGCGCTGGACGCCCCCATTCCCGAAGACACCTTGCTGGTCGCCTACGCGACCCAGACGGGCTACGCCGAGTCGCTGGCGGCGCAGACCGCCGAATCCCTGCGCGCGGGCGGACTGACGGTGCGCGTCGCCGCGTTCGACCAACTGGACGCGGCGCGCCTGGCCGGCTATCGCCGCATGCTGTTCGTGGTCAGCACCTATGGCGAAGGCGATCCGCCCGACGCCGCCGCGGCCTTCGCCGACCAGATGCTGCCGGGCGCGCCCGCGCTGGGCGGCGCGCAATACGCGGTGCTGGCGCTGGGCGACAGCGAATACGCGCAGTTCTGCGGCTTCGGCCATCGCCTGGACGAATGGCTGCACGCCCAGGGCGCCGCGCCGCTGTTCGACCTGGTGGAGGTCGACAACGGCGATCCGGCCGCCTTGCGGCACTGGCAGCATCACCTGGGGCTGCTGGCCGGACGCAGCGACCTGCCCGATTGGCAGGCGCCCGCGTACCAGTCCTGGCGCCTGGCCTCCCGCGAGCGGCTCAATCCGGGCAGCCAGGGCGGCCCCTGCTACCTCCTGACGCTGACGCCGCCGGCCGGCGCGGACGGCGGCTGGCAGGCCGGCGACATCGCCGAGATCGGCCCGCGGCGCGAAGCCGGCGGCCCGCTGCACGCCCACCGCGAATACTCCATCGCCTCGCTGCCCGAGGACGGCGCCATCCAATTGCTCGTGCGCCAGATGCGCGGCGCGGACGGCGCCCTGGGCGTGGGCAGCGGCTGGCTGACCCACATCGCCCAGCCCGGCGACCCGATAGACCTGCGCGTGCGCGTCAACCGCAATTTCCACGCGCCGGCCGACGCCCGGCCGCTGATCCTGGTGGGCAACGGCACGGGCCTGGCCGGCCTGCGCGCCCTGATCAAGGCGCGCCGCGCCGCCGGCCACCGGCGCAACTGGCTGGTCTTCGGCGAGCGCAACGCCGCGCACGACTGGTTCTGCCGGGAAGACATCGCCGCCTGGCGCGGCGACGGCACCCTGGAACGCGTGGACGCGGTCTTCTCGCGCGACCAGGCCGAGCGCCGCTACGTGCAGCACCGCTTGCGCGAACAGGCCGACGCCGTGCGCGCCTGGGTGGACGATGGCGCCGCCATCTACGTCTGCGGCAGCCTCCAGGGCATGGCCGGCGGCGTGGACGCCGCCCTGCAGGACATCCTGGGCGACGCGCGGCTGCAGGCCATGCAGCGCGACGGCCGCTACCGGCGCGACGTGTACTGAGCGCGCGGCGTCACTGCAGCTTGATCTGAGCGCGGTCGATCACCGTCTTCCAGCGGTCGCGCTCGGCGCGGATCTGCTCGCCGAATTCGGCGGGCGTGTTGCCCAGCGGAAACGCGCCCGTCTCTTCCATCTTGGCCGCGGTCGCCGGATCGCGCACCGCCTGGGCGAAGGCCTGGGCCAGCTTGTCGCGCACATCGGCCGGCAGGCCCGCCGGACCCACCACGCCGTACCACGCCGTCACGTCGTAGTCCTTGTAGCCCTGCTCGGCGAACGTCGGCACGTCCGGCAGGCGCGGGTTGCGCTCGGTGCCGGTGATCGCCAGGGCGCGCAGGTGATTGCTCTTCAGGTAGGGCAGCGAAGACGGGAAGTTGTCGAAGATCACCGGCACCACGCCGCCCACCGTGTCGGTCAGCGCGGGCGCCGAGCCCCGGTACGAAATGCTGTTCATCTTGCCGCCGATGATCTGCAGGAACCAGATCATGCCCAGGTCGTTCACGCCGCCCGCGCCCGCGTTGGCGTAGCCGTCCTTGTTCGGATTGGCGCGCACGTGCTCCACGAAGTCGGCCAGATTCCTGGCGGGGAACTGCGGATTCACGCTCAGGATGTTGGGGCTGGTGACCAGGTTGCTGACGGGCGTGAAATCCTTGACCGGATCGTAGGCCAGGTTGGGAAACAGGTGCGGCGCCGTGCCGTGCGTGCTGACGGTGGCCAACCCCACGGTGTAGCCGTCGGGCTTGGCGCGGGCCGTCGCCGTCATGCCGATCGTGCCCGAGGCGCCGGTGCGGTTCTCGACCACGATCTGCTGGCCCAGGATCTCGCCGGCCTTCGCCGCGGCCAGCCGGCCGACGATGTCGGTCGGGCCGCCCGCGGGGAACGGCACGATCAGGGTGATGGGATGGTCGGGAAAGGCCGCCTGCGCGGCGGGCAGCACGGCGGCCAGCGCCAGGGCGATGCAGGTTTTGCGCATCATGGTGTTTGTCTCCTGTAGGGATGGGGTATGTTTTATCGGGCGACGCCGGACGCCATCGTTTCGCGCCGCAGGATCTTGCCGGGGCGCGGCATGCCCGCGACGGCCGGGTGGACCTGGCTGCCGTTGACCAGCACGTGCTCCACGCCGGCCGACGCCAGGGTCGGCGCTTCCCAGGTGGCGCGGTCCTCGACCGTGTCGGCGTCGAACACCACGATGTCCGCCCAGGCGCCCTCCACGAGCCGGCCTCGTCCGGACAGGCCGAACACGCGCGCCGGCAAGGCGGTCATCTTGGCGACCGCCGCCTCCAGCGTCATCAACTGGGCTTCGCGCACGTAGCGGCCCAGCACGCGCGTGAAGCTGCCCCACAGGCGGGGATGCGGATGCGCGTCGTTGGGCAGCCCGTCCGAGCCGACCATGCAGCGCTCGTGCTGGAAAATCCGCTGGACCTCGGCCTCGTCCATGGCGAAATAGATGGCGCCCGCGGGACACAGGCGGCGCGCCGCCGTGGTCTTGTCGCAGCCCCAGCGCGCGGCGATGTCGCTCAGGTATTCGCCGCCGCATTCGGGATGCGGCGTGGACCAGGTGATGCGGATATCGTCGATGGTCTCGGCGCGCTCCGGGATCAGGATGGTGGAACTGCCCGGGTACGGGTAGATGTCCAGCGCAACGTCCACGCCCTCGCCGCGGGCGCGGTCGATGTTGGCCAGCGTGGCGCGGCTCTTGCCCCAGTTGCGCGGCAACATGCATTTGTGGTGCGACAGCACGGTCGCGCAGCCGGTATTGCGGCCGACGGACAGCACTTCGTCGACCGCGGCCTCGACTTCGTCGCCTTCGTTGCGGATATGGCTGGTGTGCATCGCGCCGCGCGCCGCCGCCACGCGCGCCAGCCCTTCCAGCTCCGGCGGCCGGGCCGCCCCGCCCGGCTGGTACGCCAGGCCGGTGCTGAACCCCACCGCGCCCGCGGCCAGGGCGTCGTCCAGCATGCGCTGCATGGCGTCCTGCTCCTGGGCCGTGGGCTGGGCGGCCGGATCGCGCATGGCGGCCAGGCGCAGGTTGGCATGCCCCACCAGCGCCGCCACGTTGATCATGGGCCGCTGGCCGCGCAGCGCGCCGAAATAGGCGTCCATGTCGGCGAAGAGGGGCGTTTCCCCCAGCAGGGCCAGCGCCGCGGCGGTGTTGCCGGGCAGCGGCGCGGGCGCGCCGCTGACGCCGCAATTGCCCACCACGACCGAGGTAATGCCCTGGCTGGTCTTCCATTCCAGGCCGGGCCGTTCCACGAACATCAGATCGTCGTGGCCGTGCACGTCGATGAAGCCGGGGGCCACGATTTTGCCCCGGGCATCCACGCGCCGCCCGGCCGCCACGCCCGCCAGGTCGCCGATGGCGGCGATGCGCTCGCCCGCCACGCCCACGTCGGCGCGCCGCCGCGGGCCGCCCAGGCCGTCGATGACCCAGCCGCCTTCGATGATGAGGTCCAGAGTGTCCATGTCCTTCCGCCTTGATTGGGCCCCGGAACGTTGCGCCGGGGCCGCTGGATGCCGAAAGGGCGTAGTATCGTCGGCCGGATCAATCTGGGAAAATCGTTTTTGTTGATCCATCTATCGTGATTTGAAATGAATCGCCTGCCCAAGCACGTCACCCTCAAGCACCTGACCGCCTTCGTCGCGGTGGCGCAGGAATCCAGCTTCACGCATGCGGCCAAGCGCCTGTTCCAGACGCAGTCGTCGGTGACCGGCCTGGTCCGGCAGCTTGAAGAAGCGCTGGCCACCCAACTGTTCGCGCGCACCAGCCGGCGCGTATTGCTGACGGCCGCGGGCGAGGAGTTCCTGCCCCGCGTGATGCGCCTGCTGGCGGACTTCGACGGCGCGATCGAGGACGTGGTGCGCTTCGGCGCGCTGGAACGCGGGCGCGTGGGCGTGGCGGCGGCGCCGTCGGCCATCACGCAGATCATCGCGCCCGCCGCCGCGGCCTACGCCGCCCAGTATCCCGGGGTGCGCCTGTACCTCGGCGACGACAACTCCGGCCGCATCCAGCGCAAGGTCGCGGCGCGCGAAGTGGACTTCGGCCTGACCAGCCGCTGGGCGGACGCGCCGGGGCTACAGTTCGACGCCCTGCTGGAAGACCGCTTCGGCGTGCTGTACCGGGAAGACGACGCCAGCCTGCGCGCCGCGCGCGACGGCACGATGCGCTGGTCCGAGCTGGCCGGACACAAACTGGTGGGGGTGGTGGACGAAACCGGCATCATGGCGCTGCTGCGCGCCCGGGCGGACCTCCCGATCGAGGCCGCCGCGCCCTTCTACGAAGCTTCCAGCACCACCTCGCAGGCGGCGCTGGTGAAGGCGGGGCTGGGCGTGGCGCTGCTGCCGGCGCTGGCCGCCCAGCGGGTGCTGGAGCCCGGGCTCGCCTATGCGCTATTGGCGCGCCCGACCGTCTTGCGCACGGTCTGCATCATCCGGCACAAGGAGTATCCCCTGAGCCCGGCCGCCGAGGCGCTGATCGCCGCGATCCGGGATTATCTGCGCACGGCGGAACTGCCGGCGGGCTGCAAGCGGGTTGCGGGCGGGCGCCAGAAGAGCTAGGGGCGGTCGTTGATTGAAAGTGGGTGTCTGACACCCGGGAAGACGGACGCCAGTCTGCGAGGCCATCTCGTACGGGTGTCAGACACCTTTTCCATGTACCGTGCACCGTGTCTGACACCCGTACGAGACGCACGCCATCTTGCCTCGGCGCCTCCGGGTGTCTGACACCCCCAAGCACCGTGTCTGACACCCCCGATATCAGACACCCGGCATTCGCAACTTCTCATCCAACGCAGCCAGGCCGGCAGCAAACACGCCCTTGCCCACCGCGTCCGCCACCTCGCTCAGTTCCGCGCCCTCGACGCGAAAATCCGCCCACCATTGCACCAGCGTGTGGCCGCTTTCGGTGACGGGATGCAGCGACACGCCGGCGACGTAGTCGCGCATGGGCAGGTCGGTCTCGATGATGGAATAGCGCAGCGCCGTGCCGGGATCGTCCAGCATCAGCAGGCGTTCGCGGACGAAGCCGGAAGGCTTGAGCGTCAGGTGCCGCACCGACCCCACGGCGTCGTGCCGCCCGCCCTCTTCCAGCCGGCTCTGCGCGATGCCGGGATGCCAGCCGGCCAGGCCGTCGAAGTCCCGGAACCGGGCCCAGACCGCTTGAAGCGGGGCGTGGACGATGGCGCTGACGTGTACGGTGTGCGGCATACGGACTCCTGCGGGCGCGCGGCCCTGGAAAGGGGAAACAGCGGAAAACGGATTCAGAAGGTCAGGTTCTTGAACTCTCGGGTGGCCGCGGTCAGGGCCTGTTCGGTGGGCAGGCGCTCCATCGAGCTGGCGCCGTAGAAGCCGTGGCAGTGCTTGCAGGCGCGCAGCACGTGCGCGGCGTCCTCGGGCGTGGCGATGGGGCCGCCGTGGCACAGCACGATGACGTCCGGGCGCACGGCCAGCGCGGCCTCGGCGATGCGGTCGATGGCGGCCACGCAGTCGTCCAGCGTCAGCGCGGTCTCGGCGCCGATCGAGCCGCCGGTGGTCAGGCCCATGTGGGCGACGATGATGTCCGCACCCGCCTTCGCCATGGCCGCGGCGTCGTCCTCGTTGAACACGTAGGGCGTGGTCAGCATGCCCTTCTTGTGCGCCAGGCGGATCATGTCCACTTCCAGCGCGTAGCCCATGCCGGTCTCTTCCAGGTTGGCGCGGAAGGTGCCGTCGATGAGGCCCACGGTCGGGAAGTTCTGCACGCCGGCAAAGCCCTGGCGCTTCAGGTCGTCCAGGAACAGGTCGAAATCGCAGAACGGATCGGTGCCGTTCACGCCGGCCAGCACGGGGGTCTTCTTCACCACCGGCAGGACTTCGCGGCCCATGTCCACCACGATCTCGTTGGCGTTGCCATAGGCCAGCAGGCCGGCCAGCGAACCGCGGCCCGCCATGCGGTAGCGGCCGGAGTTGTAGATCACGATCAGGTCGATGCCGCCCGCTTCCTCGCACTTGGCCGACAGGCCCGTGCCCGCGCCGCCGCCCACGATGGGCGTGCGCGCGCGCACCATGGCGCGGAACTTGTCCAGTAGCTCGTTGCGGTCAAAACGCGGCATGGCGGCAATCCTCAGTGTGTGGCGATTTCAAGATAATGTTCGACCGCGGTCTGGGCGAACAGCGGGTCGTTGATGTGGCAAGGCACGCGCACCAGGCGGCGGTCGGCCGTCTGCACCAGGTTCGCCTCCAGCGCGCCGAACAGCGCGGCGTCGGCCTCCGGGTCCCAGAATGCCTGCCCCGGCGCGTCCAGCGCGGACACGCCGCCCTCGGGTATCAGGAAGCGCACCGGGCCCTGGCAGCGGTTCAGCCTGGCGGCGATCCACTCGCCCTGCCGGGCGTTCTCTTCCGCGGTGGTGCGCATCAGCGTCACCTGCGGGTTATGGGGGTAGAACTTGCGGCCCCGGTAGCGTTCCGGGACGGTGTCCATGGCGCCGAAGTTCACCATGTCCAGCGCGCCGCAGGAACCCACGTAGGGCGCGCCCGTGCGGGCCACGGCGCCGAAGCGGTCTTCGGTGCAGGCCAGCACGCCGCCGAAAAGAAAGTCGCAGACCTCGGTGGTGGTCAGGTCCAGCACCCCGGCCAGCAAGCGGCTGTCCAGCAGCTTTTCCATCGACTGCCCGCCCGTGCCCGTGGCGTGGAACACCAGGCAGTCGTAACGTGGCTCCAGCAGCGGCGCCACCTGCTGCACGCAGGCGGTGGTGACCCCGAACATGGTGATCCCCACGGCGGGCCGGCCGTCGTCCGCGACGGCGCTGGCCGCCTGCCGGAAGGCCCCGCCGATGGCGCCGGCGGCGTTGGCCAGCACCCGGCGGGAAATGCGGTTCAGGCCCGCGACGTCGGTCACGGAATACATCATGGCGATATCCGACGGGCCGACGTAGGGCGCGACATTGCCCGAGGCCATCGTGGACACCATCAGCTTGGGCGTGCCGATGGGCAGCGCGCGCATGGCGGGAGTGATCAGGGCAGTGCCGCCCGAGCCGCCCAGGCCCAGCAAGGCGCCGATGGCGGGGTTGCCGGCGGCATAGCGTTCGAAGGCCTGCGCCATCGCGGCGATGGCCGTGCCGCGGTCGCCGGTGAAAACGGCCTCGGCGCCTTCGGGATGGCACGCGGCCACCTCGCGCGCCTGCACCTGGGCCGCGCTGGCGGCGCCGGACGTGGACACGTCCACGGACACCGCGTCCAGCCCGTCCCGCTTGAGCAGGCCCACCACGTACTCGGCTTCCTGGCCCTTGGTGTCGTAGGTGGCGGCCACGTAGACCCGCCGGTTCGAATGCGTCATGACTCCTCCGCGGGCGGCTACACTCGGTGCGCGCCTCGATATGTGGGGCCGCAAGGCCTGTAGAATCTAGAAATGAGACGAAAGAATCATACTGAGACACCTGTCTCACGTCAAACCCGATCCCCCGCCAAGGACGCCCCGGCGAACGCCGGCGCGGCGCGGCTCATCGCGCCCGCCAGCCCCCAGGCCGCGGCCAGCGGCGAACCGCCGCACGGGCCGCGGGCGCGCATGCGCAAGACCCTGCTGGACGCGGCGCAGCGGCTGATGGCGCAGGGCATCACGCCCTCGGTCGCCGAACTCGCCGAACACGCCCGGGTCTCGCGCGCCACCGCCTACCGCTACTTCCCCAGCCAGAGCGCGCTGATCGCGGCCGTGGTGGACGAAAGCCTGGGGCCCATCCTGGCCTGGGACTCGGCCGCGCCAGACGCCGCCGCGCGGGTCGACGAACTGCTGCGCTTCGCCTATCCCCGGCTCGAATCGCACGAAGCCCCGCTGCGCGCGGCCATCATGGTGTCCCTGCAGCAGCACGCCGAAGCCAGCGCCGGCAAGGCGGGCGCCGAACCGCGGCTGGTGCGCGGCCACCGGGTCGACATCCTGAAGCGCGCCATCGCGCCGCTGGCCGCCGACCTCACGCCCGCGCAGCAGGACCGCGTGGCCCAGGCCCTGTCGCTGGTCTACGGCACCGAGGTATTCCTGGTCTTGAAGGACATCTGGAAGCTGGAACTGCCCGAACTCACCGAGGTGGTGCGCTGGACGGCCAGCGCCATCATCAAGCAGGCGCTGGCGGAGGCCGGCCCCGCGAAGGAATAGCCTGGAACGCCCATCCGGCGGCGCCCCGCTATTGGCCTGATTTGCGGTGGCTGCGGAAAAGCAGGTGCGTGGAAGCCAGGTGGAAGCGCATTGCGATCTGGGCGCACTCGGCGTCGCGCGCGCGCAGCGCCGCGATGATCTGGCGGTGATGCTCCACGCTGCGCAGCATGTCGTCCTTGGTGTAGAAGTAGAACGAACCGATGATGATGGGCATGTCGAGCAGGCTTTCCACCATGGAGCGCACGCGGGCGGATTGCGCGGCCTCGAGCAAGGCGTGGTGGAACTGGTTATTGAAGTGCTGCACGCGCGCGACGCTGTCGTCGGCGTCGTCGTTGATCGCGTCGAGCATGCACTGGTTGATGCGCTCGAGTTCGAGTATCTGCTCCGGGCTTGCCCGTTCGGCCGCCGCCTTGGCGGAATAGGGTTCGAGCAGCATGCGCAGCTCGAACGCTTCATCGATGTCCCGGTCTTGCCAACCCAGCACCACCGCGCCGCGCCGGCCCTCGTGCTTGACCAGGCCGTCCGTCACCAGGCGCTCGATTGCGCTGCGCACCGGCGTGCGGCTGACGGAAAGCTCGGCGGCGATGTGCTCTTCGCGCAGCCGTTCGCCCGGCATGAAAGAGCCCGCCATCAGCCGGCGGCGCAACTCTCCATATACGTAATCGCGGGCGCTTGACATGATGGCGCGTGACTCCAGACCAGGGTTCTCGAACTATACCGGAAGCGTATCCCGGGAATCGACGGCGGCGGCGTCAACGCTGGCGTTGCGCGAGCCGTTCCAGGAACCGCGGCCACACCTCCGGATTCAGCAGCCGGGATGGACGGCGGCCGGCCAGCATCTCGGCGATCTGGGTGGCGGACCCTTGCGCCACCTTGCGCCGGCCTTCGTGCGTGACGCCGCCGGTGTGGTAGGCCGCCACCACGTCGGAACGCAGCAGCAGGCCGTTCCCGGGCGATGGAGGCTCCTGGCTCCAGACGTCCAGGCCGGCGCCCGCCAGCCGCCCCGCCTGCAAGGCGGAAAGCAGCGCCCCCTCGTCATGAATGCCGCCGCGGGCGGTCGAGATAAACAGCGCGCCGGGCTTCATCCCGCCGAAGGCCTCGGCCCCCAGCATGCCGCGCGTATCGTCGTTCAACGGACAGTGCAGGCTCACCACATCGGCCGCTTCGAGCAGCGCCGCGAAGCCGGCCGGTTCGGCTCCCCGGCTGCGGATTTCCTCGGGCGACAGCAGCGGATCGAATGCCATGACCCGCATGCCGAAGCCCGCGGCCGCGCGGGCCACCCTGCGCCCGATTTCGCCGATGCCCACGAGACCCAGCACGCGCCCCTCGATCTCGCGGCCCATCAGGGCCTCCCGGGACGCGGCGGTTCCCGATTGCAGCGCGGCCTGGGATTCACGCAGGCGCTTGACCAGCGATAGCAGCAAGGCGAAGGTCATTTCCGCCACTGACGCGGCATTGGCGCCGGCCTGATTCACGACAGCCACCCCGGCCCGGGTGCAGGCCGCGACGTCCACGGTGTCGTAGCCCGCGCCGCCCGAGGAAACGCAAAGCAGTTCCGGGCACTGGGCCAGCAGGCTTTCCGACACCCACCAGCGCGCGGGGACTTCATCCTTGGCCGCGCTGACGTGATAGGCCTGCGCGCCGGCCAGCCCCGACGCGGTGACCGCGCCGCCGCGCGCAGGCAGGACCTCGAGACTCAAGGCTTCGTCGCGCTCGATGCTCGCGTCGAACACCGGATCGATCCAGAGATCCAGCCGGACGACGCGCATCCTGTCCAAGGACCGCGCCGCCGGGCTCATGCCTTCGCCTCTACGCAGCCCAGGAGCTTGAGCCTGGCGTCGACCCAGGACGTGTCCAGCGTGCCCGCCGCGATATCGGCCAGCATTTTCGTTTCCAGCTCATGCTTGGACGAAGCCGCCAGGTAAAGCGCTTCCGTTTGCTCGAACGGGATCGACAACAGGCCGTCTTCGTCTCCCAGGATCAGATCCCCCGGCGCGATCGTCATGCCGTCCAGGGCGATGACGCAATTGATCTCGCCGGGCCCGTCCTTATAGGGCCCCCGGTGGGTCACGCCGGCCGCATAGACGGGAAACGAGCCGCGGCGGATCGCGCCGCAGTCGCGGATCGCGCCGTTGATCACGATGCCCGCGATGCCGCGCGATTGCGCATAGCTGGTCATGATTTCGCCGATGATGGCGTTGGTCAGATCGCCGCCCGCATCCACCACGATCACATCGCCGGGCCGCGCCAGATCCAGCGCCTTGTGCACCAGCAGATTGTCGCCAGGGCGGGTGCGCACGGTCAGCGCCGGGCCGGCAAGCGGACGGCCATCGTGCATGGGCTGCAAACGCGCGCCGCCGGCCGTCATGCGCGACATGCAGTCGCTGATGTTGGCGACCGGAACGCCGCTGAACTTGTCCACGGTTTCCTTGCTCACCGCGCGCGTGCGCGTATGGATCTCAAAGCCGATCATCTTTGCTCCTGGGGGAAATAGCGATTCTTGCCATTACTGCTTGGGAATACCGGCTTCCTGCACGACCTTGCCGAAGATGTCGTGGTCCGATCGGTGCTGCCGCGCCAGGTCGTCCGGCGTGCCCTTGAGCACGCTATAGCCCGCGTCTTCCAGCTTCTTCACCAATTCGGGCTGGGATTGGACCTCCTGCAACGCCTGGTTCAGCGCGGCGACCACGTCATCCGGCGTCTTCGCAGGCGCCATCAAGCCCCACCAGATCGACTGGTCGATCGTCGGGAATCCGTTTTCCGCGAACGTCGGAACGTCGGGCAAGGCGGGCGACCGCCCCTTCGCGACCACGGCAAGCGCGCGGACCTTGCCGCCGCGGATCTGCGGCAACAGCGAAGCGACGGAACCCACATACATGTCGATGCGGCCGCTGGCCAGGTCCGGGAACGCCTGGCCCCAGCCCCGGTAAGGCACGTGCATCAACTCGATGTTCGCCGCCTTGCGCCAGAGGTAGCCGGTCAGATCGCCCGTGCCGCCGATGCCGGGAATCCCCAGCGAAACCAGGCCGGGACGCGCCTGCGCGGCCTTGACCACGTCGCCGATCGTCTTATAGGGGGAGTCGGGCAGAACCACGAAAACGCTTGGCGACGTCGCCACGGGGCCGACCGGCTTGAAATCCTTGAACGTGTCGTAGCTGAGCTTGTTGTAGAGCCACGGATTCAGCACGATGTTGTCGGTCTGGGCCATCACCAGCGTGTGTCCGTCCGGCCGGGCGCGGGCGGTGGCATCCAGCGCCAGGTTGCCGCCCGCGCCAGGCTTGTTCTCCACCACGATATTCCAGCCCTTGTCCTGGCCGATCGCGCTTCCGATCATGCGTGTCAGCGTGTCGGTGCCGCCCCCGGGCGGGAAAGGTGAAATGAGCGTGATGGGCGCGTTGCCCATATCGGCCGCGTTGGCGGCGGCGCAGCCCAGCACGAGCGTGGCGGCCAGAAGGGTCTTCAAGCGTTTCATTGTCTTCCTCACACAGTTGGTTTTGTTTGGTTCGATACGCAATTCAATGCGCCGTGGCGCGGCGCGCGCGCTCAGTGCTGGCGCGCCAATGGCGTCAGCCAGGCCAGGCGCGCCTCGACGGAATCCGGCAGGTTGAAATCTCCGTCCGCCCGCGCCGCCTCGATGCCCCGGCTGGTCCGGTCGAAAAGCCGCTCCACGCCATCGAGAACCAGGGGCTCCAGTCCCGCCTGGACCAGTTGCTCCCGGGCCTCCCGGACTTCGGCCAGCCGGCGCTGGGCATGCAGCACGTGCGAACGCACGAACGAATCGATGAATGCCGTCAGCGGCGTCCGGTCGATGTCCGCCAGCACTTCGTAAAGGGAGGCCCGCAGGCCCATGGACTCGGCCGCGACCAGGCATTCGACGGCCAGGCTTTCCATGCCCTTCGTCATTACGCTGCGCAGCAGTTTCAGGCGCACGGCATCGCCCGCCGCCCCAGGTATGGCACGCGCTGGCGCCCCGCCGCTCTCGGCAAGCCGCAGCACCGCGTCCGTGCCGGTCCCCGCGCAGAGCAATGGCGTGCGCTCCGCCAGCAGGGCAATGGCCCCCATGATCGCGACGTCGGTAAAACCGATGTTCCGCTCGGCCGCCGCGGCGGCGGCGGCCTGCATATCGGACGCGCTGGCCGTGGTGAAGTCGGCGTAGACCGCGTCCTGGCGCATATGCGGAAAGCTCCGCTGCGCCACCTCGCGCGCCGCGTGGCCATAGACGGCCGACACGACGATATCCGCCTCGCGCAGCCAGGGGCCGGGCTCCGCGTGCAGTCCGGCGCCATGGCGCCGGGCCCGCCCGGCCATTTCCTCGTCCTGCCGCAGTTCGCAGATCCCGATCACGGCATGCCCGGCGGCGTCCCATGCCTGTGCATAGCAGGATCCGACCTCGCCGCAGCCCAACAGCGCAATTTTCATTTCTATAAATACATAAAAAATACAATGACGTGTTTATAGAACGAAAATACCTCGTAAATTATCAGTATTAACCCTTGGTTTTAAGAAAATTTAGTACATTAAAAAAACAAAATTAGCGGAAACGAGCTCCCCGCCAGGAATTCGCGCGCAAAAAAAACTCCTCGAATTTCGAGGAGTTTTCGGCGCAGCGCCGCTTGACGGGTTAGGTGCGCTCGAGGACAGCGCGAGATACTCTGAAGAAAAACCCGGCGCCCAGGCGGCCGCAGAGACTGTTTTCCGGCCGCTGCCAGGCACTGTCTGTCCACGGCCGCATGGGTTCCGCGCGCTGCGCGTCGGTGTTCTGGCTCAAGAACTCTCGCGCTGCACCCATCCTACTGCAAGGTTCGGGTGAAGACGAACTGCCCGTCCTGCCAGTCCACCGGCACCACGTCGCGCGGGCCGAAGCGGCCTTCCAGGATCAGCCGCGCCACCGGGTTCTCGATCTGCTGCTGGATCGCGCGCTTCAACGGGCGCGCGCCGAACACCGGATCGAAGCCGGAGCGCGCCAGCTCCGCCAGCGCGGGCTCGCTCACTTCCAGGCGCATCTCCTGCCGTTCCAGGCGTTCGCCAAGGCGGCGCAACTGGATGCGGGCGATCGACTCGATGTGCTGCGCTTCCAGGCCATGGAACACGACGACCTCGTCGATGCGGTTCAGGAACTCGGGGCGCAGCGTCTGCTTCAGCTCGTCCCAGACCACTTCCTTGATCACTTCGTACGGCTTGCCGGCCAGGGTCTGGATATGGTGCGAACCCAGGTTGGAGGTCATCACGATGACCGTGTTGCGGAAGTCCACCGTGCGGCCCTGGCCGTCGGTCAGGCGGCCGTCGTCCAGCACTTGCAGCAGCACGTTGAACACGTCCGGGTGCGCCTTTTCCACTTCGTCCAGCAACACCACGCTGTACGGCTTGCGGCGCACGGCCTCGGTGAGGTAGCCGCCCTCTTCGTAGCCCACGTATCCCGGCGGCGCGCCGATCAGCCGCGCCACGGAGTGCTTCTCCATGAATTCGCTCATGTCGATGCGGATCATGTGCTCTTCGGAGTCGAACAGGAACTCGGCCAGCGCGCGCGTCAGCTCGGTCTTGCCCACGCCGGTGGGGCCCAGGAACAGGAACGATCCATATGGCCGCGACGGGTCCGCCAGCCCGGCGCGCGAACGCCGGATCGCGTCGGACACGAGGCGCACGGCTTCGTCCTGGCCCACCACGCGCTTGTGCAGGTATTCCTCCATGTGCAGCAGCTTTTCGCGTTCGCCCTGCATCATCTTGGACACCGGAATGCCGGTGGCGCGCGACACGACCTCGGCGATTTCCTCGGCGCCGACACGGGTGCGCAACAGGCGCGGACGACCCTCGCCGCCTTCGGCTTCATCGGCCGCCTCGGCGGCGCCCACTTCGGCCGCCTTCAGGCGCGCCTCCAGGTCGGGCAGCTTGCCGTACTGCAACTCCGCCAGCTTGTCGAACTGGCCCTTGCGCTGCAGTTCCGCCATCTCGGCGCGCACGCTGTCGATCTCTTCCTTGATGGCCTGCGTGCCCTGGACGGCGGCCTTTTCCGCCTTCCAGATTTCCTCGAAGTCGTTGTACTCGCGCTGCAGCTTTTCCAGTTCGTCCTCGATCACGCCCAGGCGGCGCTTCGAGGCATCGTCGGTTTCCTTCTTGACGGCCTCGCGCTCGATCTTCAACTGGATGATGCGGCGGTCCAGCTTGTCCATCACTTCCGGCTTGGAGTCGATCTCCATGCGGATGCGCGCGCCGGCCTCGTCGATCAGGTCGATGGCCTTGTCGGGCAGGAAGCGGTCGGTGATGTAGCGGTGCGACAGTTCGGCCGCGGCCACGATGGCCGGGTCGGTGATCTCGACTCCGTGGTGGATTTCATAGCGTTCCTGCAGGCCGCGCAGGATGGCGATGGTGGATTCCACGTCGGGTTCGTCGACCAGCACCTTCTGGAAGCGGCGCTCCAGCGCGGCGTCTTTCTCGATGTACTTGCGGTATTCGTCCAGCGTGGTCGCGCCGATGCAGTGCAGCTCGCCGCGCGCCAGCGCCGGCTTGAGCATGTTGCCCGCGTCCATCGCGCCTTCGGCCTTGCCCGCGCCGACCATGGTGTGCAGTTCGTCGATGAAGACAATGTTGCTGCCGTCGTCCTGGGCCAGCTCTTTCAGCACGGCTTTCAGGCGTTCTTCGAATTCGCCGCGGAACTTGGCGCCGGCCAGCAGCGCGGCCAGGTCCAACGACAGCACGCGCTTGCCGCGCAGGGTTTCGGGCACTTCGTCGTTGACGATGCGCTGCGCCAGGCCTTCGACGATGGCGGTCTTGCCCACGCCGGGTTCGCCGATCAGCACCGGGTTGTTCTTGGTGCGACGCTGCAGGATCTGGATGGTGCGGCGGATTTCGTCGTCGCGGCCGATGACCGGGTCGAGCTTGCCCTGGCGGGCGCGCTCGGTCAGGTCCATGGTGTACTTGGACAGCGCTTCGCGGTTGGATTCGCCTTCGGCGCCGGAAACGTTCTCGCCGCCGCGGACGGCGTCGATCGCGGCCTCCAGGGCCTTCTTCTGCAGGCCCGCTTCGCGCAGGATGCGGCCGGCTTCGCCCTTGTCGTCGGCCAGCGCCAGCAGGAACAGTTCGCTGGCGATATAGGTGTCGCCGCGGCGCGCGGCTTCCTTGTCGGTGCGCGTGAGCACGCCTTGCAGGTCGCGGCCGACCTGGACGTTGTCCTCGCCCTGCACCTGCGGCAGGGATTTCAGGGCGCTTTCAAGGGCCGGCTGCAGCCGATTGACCGCCACGCCGGCGCGCGCCAGCAGGCTGCCCGCGCCGCTGTCGGAATCCGACAGCAAGGCGGAAAGCACGTGGACGGGCTCGATGTAGGGGTGATCGTTGCGGGCGGCCAGACTCTGAGCGTCGGCCAGGGCTTGCTGGAACTTGGTAGTCAGTTTGTCGAATCGCATAATGGTCATTTGGCTTGTTGGAGAGCCTGACCGATACGTGCCGGCGGGCTCGATAAGCTGAATATGCGGCCGGATGAGAAAATTTCAACACCCTGCCCGCGCCATGGTTTTTTCGACGTGCAGCAACAATCCGACTTATGAGCATATACGTTTTTGTCTACGGCACGCTACGCGCGGGCGAAATCAATGACCTGGCGCAAGCCGCGGCCCGGCGGCGGCTCCCGGCGGCCCGCTACGTCGGCCCCGCCAGCGTGCCGGGCCGCCTGGTGGATTTCGGCGACTGGCCCGGGCTGATCCCGGTCGAGGACGGCCGGCGCGTGCGGGGCGACGTTTTCCAGGTGGAACCGGCCCTGGTCGCCCTGATGGATGAAATCGAGGAATACGCCCCCGGGAAGCCCTGCTGCTTCGTCCGGCGGGAGGTCGCCGCGCGCCTGGAATCCCCGCCGGACGCCCCGGCGCGGGACCCGGCGGCGGCCCGGTACCTGGCTTGCCAGTACTATCCGATAGATCCGTCCCTGCGCGGCGCGGCGGTGGACATCGCCGCCGACGACTGGGTCTGTTACCGGCGCGCCCGCCCGGTCCCGGAAGGCCGGTAAGACGCCCGTAGTAACAACGGACTACAATGGAATTTATCTTCACGCGTTACACCCATTCCGGCCCTGGTCCGAGCAATGGGCACTATAAAGGTCATCGTATGCAAAAACGGGTCCCCGTTGCCCCTGATGCCGCCCACTGTTCCACATGCATGCTGGGGCATGTGTGCGTGCCCGTCGGCATGGCAGCCGCCGAAGTGGAAAAGCTGGACGAACTGGTCAAAGAACGCGTGCGCCTTGAAAAAGGCAAGCCGCTCTATTCGCTGAACCACCCGCTCGACGCGGTCTACAGCGTGCGTTTCGGCAGCCTCAAAACGCAGTTGGAAGACGCCACCGGCCAGATCCAGGTCACCGGCTTTCATCTGCCCGGCGAGATCGTCGGCATGGACGGCATGCTCGACGGCAAGCACGTCTCGACCGCCGTGGCGCTGGAAGATTCCGAGGTCTGCGTCATCCGCCTGGCCGACATCGACCGCGTGGCGACGCACCTGCCGTCCCTGCAGCAGCAGTTCCGCCGCCTGATGAGCCGCGAGATCAACCGCTCGCACCAGATGCTGGCGTCGCTGGGCTCGATGCGGTCCGAACAGCGCCTGGCCGCGTTCCTGCTCAACCTGTCGCAGCGCTATGCGTCGCTGGGCTATTCGTCCACCGAATTCGTGCTGCGCATGAGCCGCGAAGAAATCGGCAATTATCTCGGCCTGACCCTGGAAACGGTCAGCCGGCTGTTCTCGCGCTTCGCGCGCGACGGCCTGATCAAGATCAACCAGCGCGAAGTACGCATCCTGGACCTGCCCGCGCTCAAGCAGTTGCTGGGCCAAGAAGGCTGCTGAACGCCCGCCGCGCCATGCGCCGCGCGCCCGCTCCTCTCACGCGCCGGGCATGGCCGGGCCGCGCCGCCGGCGCGGCGCGCGGCATCGCCGCGGCGCTCGCCCTGGCAGCCTCGCTGGCGCCCCTTGCGGCGAGCGCCCAGACGCCCCTGCCCGACCCGTACGACTACGACGAAACCGTGCCCGCGCCCAAGCGCGCGGCGCCGCTGCGCTGGCAGGCCGTGGAACTCGGCAGGCCGGGGCACCGGTACAAGATGCCGGTCTACGCCAACCGCAAGCTCGACCGCGACGATCTGCGCGACGTCCGGCAGGTCATCGTCGTGATCCATGGCGTCAAGCGCGACGCCGACCGCTACTATGAAACCGTCGACGAACTGCTCGCGCGCAATCCCGCCCGCGCGCGCGACACGCTGATCCTGGCGCCGCGCTACTCCGGCTCGATCGACTCGGGTTTCGGCGGCATGGCGGCCTGGCGCAAGGCCAGTTGGGAAGACGGCGAAGACAGCGTGCAGGCCGCCGGGCGGCCCGCGCCGGTCAGCGCGTTCCAGGTGCTCGACGACCTGCTGCGCAGCCTGGACGACCGCAAGCGCCTGCCCGCCCTGGCGGGCATCGCGCTGGCCGGGCATTCGGCAGGCGCGCAACTGGTGCAGCGCTACGCGGTGCTGAACAACGTCGACGGCCCGCTGCGGCGCGACGGCCTGGCGCTGCGCTACGTGATCGCCAATCCCTCGTCCTACCTCTACCTGACCAACGAGCGCCCGCGCGCCGACGGCAAGGGCTATGCGCCCTACGAACGCGGCATCTGCCCGACGTACAACCAGTACAAGTACGGCACGGACAAGCTCCCGTCCTACGCCCGCGAGACCGACGAATCCCGGCTCTTCGTGCGCTACGCGGCCCGCGACGTCACCTACCTGCTGGGCGGCGCGGACAACAATCCCGAACACCGCCTGCTGGACAAGACCTGCGGCGCGGAAGCCCAGGGCGCCACCCGGCTCGCCCGGGGCGTGGGCTACGCGCAGTATGAATACGCGCTGGCCGCCCGCGGCGCCAAGCCCGTGGCGCTGCACCGGCGCGCCTACGAAGTGGCCGGCGTCGGGCACGACAACAAGGGCATGTTCGGCTCGGTCTGCGGCGCGCGCGCGCTGCTGGGCGAAGACGCCCAGGCGGCCGATGGCGCGGCGCCTTGCGAGGCTATCGCGCCGCGTGCCAGATAAGGCTCCGCGCCCGCCGCGGCGCGGAACGTCCTGACAGAAAACTGAAAAACGGACACGATTCCAGGACGTGCATTTCCGCGCCGGCAGGCGCAACATAACGGCTAGCGTGATCCCTCCGCGGCGGGTCCGTCCAGGCGGCGCGGCGCCGGCCGCGGTCGCGTGTCCGGCGCCCCCGACAGACGCAACTGGAGGACAGATATGACGCAAGCGTATCTCGACATGCCCGACGCCAAGCGCCGCATCAAGGCGATCTTCGTCGGATCCATGGGCAACCTGGTGGAGTGGTATGACTTCTACGCCTATACCGCCTTCGCGCTCTACTTCGCCCCCGCCTTCTTCCCTTCCCACGATCCCGTCGTACAGCAGTTGAACGCCGCCACGCTCTTCGCGGCGGGCTTCATCGTGCGCCCGCTGGGCGGCTGGCTGTTCGGGCACCTGGCGGACCGGCACGGGCGGCGGCTGTCGCTGATGGTCTCCGTCGGGATGATGTGCGTGGGCTCTTTGATCATCGCCGTCACGCCGACCTACGCCACGATCGGCCTGGCCGCGCCGGCCCTGCTGGCCCTGGCCCGCGTGGTCGAAGGCCTGAGCCTGGGCGGGGAATACGGCGCCAGCGCCACCTACCTGACCGAGATCGCCGACCCCGAGCATCGCGGCTTCTATTCCAGCTTCCAGTACGTCACCCTGATCGGCGGCCAGCTCAGCGCGATCCTGGTGCTGCTGCTGTTGCAGAACGTCTTCCTCACGCACGAACAGCTCCTGGCCTGGGGCTGGCGCATCCCTTTCGTGATCGGCGCCATGCTCGCGATCATCACCGCGGTGATGCGCCGCGACATGCCCGAGACCGATTCGTACAAGGAAGCCCAGAAGGCGGCCAAGCCGCAGACCAGTTCGCTGCGCGGCCTGCTGCAGTATCCGCGCGAGGTGGCGATCGTCGTGGGGCTGACCGCCGGCGGCACCGCGGCCTTCTATACCTTCACGACCTACATGCAGACCTTCGTGCGCCAGACCGCGGGCTTCACGGACATCGTCACCACCTACATCATCGCCGGCTCGCTGATCTTCGCGCTGATCCTGCAGCCGGTGTACGGCGCGCTGTCCGACCGGATCGGACGCAAGCCCCTGCTGATCTTCTTCGGCGTGGCGGGCGCCGCGCTCACCGTGCCCATCCTGATGGCGCTGTCGCACACGCGCTCGCCCTTCATCGCCTTCCTGCTGATCTGCGGGGCCTGGGTGTTCACCGCGGGCTATACGTCCATCAACGCCGTGGTGAAGGCGGAACTGTTCCCCACCAACGTCCGCGCCACCGGCGTGGCCGTGCCGTATGCCGTGACGGTATCCATCTTCGGCGGCACGGCGCCGGCCATCGCCCTGTTCTTCAAGCAGCAGGGGCACGAGGAATGGTTCTATTACTACCTGGCGGGCGTCATCTTCCTGTCCCTGCTGGTGTACGCCAGCATGCGCGACACCAAGCACGTGTCCGCCATGCACCGGCACGCCTGAACGCCGCCCGAGCCTGCTCCTAGCGCCGCGCCCCCGTCAGCGGGCGCGGCGCGGGCGGCGGCGCGGGTTCGATAGGCGCGGCCAGCGGCGCCTGGATTTCCAGCGCGGACGCGGCCTGCGCGACGCAGGGCAGGATCCAGCCTTCTTCCTTTTCGTCGGGCGACAGGCCCGGCCGCTCGATGCCGTAAACGACGGCCCCTTCCAGCATCAGGCACATGCAGGCGCGGCAGGTGCCGTTGCGGCACGAGCTGGGCAGCCTGACGCCCGCCGCCTGCGCCGCCAGCAGCACGGACGTGCCGGCCGGCGCGTCGAAGCGCAGGCCGGCGGGCCGCACCAGGACCGGGAAGGAGGCGGACATGATGGAAGGACCGGGCGCGCGCGCCTCAGCCCGCGCCGTCCTGCCAGTCGAGCTTCCAGGCGCCGGACAGCACGTTCTGCATCCACAGCACGCAGGTCAGGGTCTTGGCGTCGGTGACTTCGCCCTTGCGGCAGGCGTCGACCAGCTCTTCGGGCCGCGCGCTGGCCACGTCCAGGAACTCGTCCAGGTCCAGTTGGCGGGGCCCGGCGCGCAGGCCGCGCGCGAAAAAGATGTGGATGATCTCCGTGGAATAGGCGATGGCCAGGTGCAAGGCCCCGGCATGCGCCCACTGGGCGGCCGTATAGCCCGTTTCTTCGAGCAGTTCGCGCTTGCCGCAGACCAGCGGGTCTTCGCCGGGGTCCAGCTTGCCCGCCGGGAACTCGGTCATGACGCGCCCGATGGGGTAGCGGTACTGGCGTTCGAGCAGGACGCGGCCGTCGTCCAGCAGCGGAATCACCACCACGGCGCCCGGATGCACCACGTATTCCCGTATCGCCGTATTGCCGTTGGGCAGGCTCACCGTATCGCGGCGGATCTTCAGGAAGCTGCCATCGTAGGGCGCCTCGCTGGCGACCAGTTTTTCGACGAGATGGGAATCGGGTTTGAGCGTCATGACGGGATCCTGGACCAGACGGAGCGCGGCGGCGGCGTGGGGCCGCGCGGAGCAATGCAGCTTACCACCGCCTCATGACGCCTCAGCCGAACTTGCGGCGGGCATCCAGCGCCAGGCCGGCGCCGATGCTGCCGAACAGGTCCCCCTCCACGCTGCGCGCGTGCGGCACCAGCGCCGACACCGCCTCGCGCAGCCGCGGCACCCGGCTGGAGCCGCCCGTGAAGAACACGGTGTCCACGTCCGCCGTGGCCACGCCGGCGTCGCGCAGCAGCGCGCCCACCGAGGCCTCGACCCGCTCGATCAACCGGCCCACGCAGGCGTCGAACGACGGCCGCGTCACGTCCACGCCCAGGTCCGGCGCGATGCGGGACAGGTCGATCCGCGCGGCCGGCGTTTCGGACAGGGCGATCTTGGCTTCTTCCACCTGCACCGCCACCCAGTGGCCGGCGCGCTGCTTGACGAGGTTGAGCAGCAGGTCGATTTTCTCGCGGTCGCCGGCCTCGGCCCGGATGAAGGCGAAGTGCTCGGCCGCCTTGCGGGTATAGGCCTGGTTGATGGTGTGCCAGCAGGCCAGGTTGCCGTACTGCGTGGACGGCACGTCCTTGCCGCTGCGCAACTGGCTGCCGAGCCCGAGCAGGGGCATCACGTGCCCCAGGCTGAGCTGCTTGTCGAAATCCACCCCGCCGATGTGCACGCCGCCATAGGCCAGGATGTCCTCGCGCCGGTCGGCCTTCGCGGCCCGGCCGGGCCCCAGGCGGATCAGCGAAAAGTCCGAGGTGCCGCCTCCGATGTCGATGACCAGCACCAGTTCTTCGCGGTCGATCTGCGATTCATAGTCGAAGGCCGCGGCCAGCGGTTCGAACTGGAACTCGATGTCGGTGAAGCCGACGCTGCGGGCGATCTCGCCCAGCGTCTCCTGCGCCGTCCGGTCGGCGGCGGGATTGTCGTCCACGAAGAACACCGGCCGGCCCAGCACCGCGCGGGTGAAGCCGCGGCCCGCCGCGGTCTCGGCGCGCCGCTTCAGTTCGGCGATGAACCGCGTCAGCAGGACGCGGAACGGGATCGAACGGCCCTGGACTTCCGTCGAGCCGTCGATGAGCGAACTGCCCAGCAGGCTTTTCATCGAGCGCATCAGGCGCCCGTCGTAGCCCGCCAGGTAATCGGAGATGGCGGCGCGGCCATAGCTGACCTCGGCGTCCTCGTCGTGGAAGAAAATGGCCGAGGGCAAGGTGGCCTTGCCGTCCTCCAGCGTGAGGAGCGCGGGTTGGCCGGCGCGGCTCCAGCCTACGGTGGAGTTGGACGTGCCGAAATCGACGCCGCATGCGGTGGAAATCATGGAAAACTCTGGGACGGAAAGCAAAACGGCGCACAAGTGTACCCGCTTCGGCCCCAGCCCCCCGCCTACCCCGCCGGCCGCGCCAGCGCCTTCGCGGTGAAGGCCAGGGTCAGGGCCGCGACCGCCAGCCCGGCCGCGAAGCCGCCTCCGTAGCCCGCGTACGCCGCCAGGCCCGTCATCAGCGACGACGTCAGGATCTCGCCCAGGTCCCGCGCGCTCTGGACGGCCGTCATGTCGGTTCCCGCCTGCGCGCCGCGGCGCGCGAAACGCATGGCCAGCGTCATCAGGGCGACGGACGCCGCCCCCGCCCCGAAGGAACCCAGGGCCTGCGAGGCATAGGCCAGGCCCGCCTGCCGCGGCGCCCAGCCCTGGGCCTGCGCCAGCCAGCCCAGCGCCGCCGCGCCGGAAGCCGCCAGGCCCAGTCCCAGCGCCGCGCGCGCGCCCAGCTTGCCGATCAGCCAGGCGCCCCCGCCGCAACCCAGCAGCACGGTGACGACGCCGCCCGCCATGCCGATGCGGCCCACGTCCTCGACCCGCCAGCCGGCGTCCACCAGGAACAGCTTGGACAGGCCGTAGCCCGCCACGGCCGTCATAGCCGACAGGAACGCCGCCACCGCCAGCGCCCAGGCGCCCGGCCGGCGGATGAATCCCGACAGCGTGGCCCGCGGCCGGGCGGATGGCGCGGCAGCGTCCGTCTCGCGCCACGTCGCGGCCAGGAACAGGCTGAGCGCCACCGCGGCGGCCAGCGCGGCGACGGCGGCCGGCTGGCCGATGTAGCCCGTCATGATCAGGCAGCCCGGGCCGCCGAAAAAGAAGCCCATCATCGTGCCGCCCACCTGCGCGGCATTGGCGCGCGCCAGGGCCTGGCCCTCGAAACGCTCCGCGGCCAGGCCGTCGGTGGCGATGTCCTGCGTGGCGCTGGCCAGCGACGCCACCGCCATCAGGGCCACCACCCAGGCCGCGCTGGCCGAGGAGATGCCCAGCAGCGCCACGCCCGACAGGCAGGCCAGGACCGCCGCCTGCATCGGAACGATCCAGCTTCGCCGCCGCCCCATGGCCGGATTCCAGCGGTTGTCCACCGCCGGCGCCCACAGGAACTTCAGCACCCACGGCAGGCCCACCAGCGGCAGCCAGGCCAGCGCCTGCAGGTCCGCGCCGTCGCGGCGCAGCAGCGTGGGCAGGGCCTCCATCGCCACGCCCAGCGGAATGCCCTGCGAAAAATACAGGGCGGCCACCATCAGGAACAAGCGCCCGTTTGCCTTGCGATCCATCTTCACGATTCCCTTTGCGGTTGGGCCGCGACGCGGCGGTGTTCGCTGCCGAGGCCCGGCGTCACGAACAGGATTTTCCCGGGACAGGCGATGTGCAGGCGATGCCACACGCCGCGCGGCACCACGGTACAGCGCCGGCTGTCCAGCAGCACGTCGGTTTCGGCGCCGCCCTCGTCGGCGAGCGTCAGCACCACGCGGCCTTCCAGCACGCACAGCATTTCCTCGCCGGCCGGATGGCGTTCCCACATGTCGCCATGCACGTCGGCGTCGCTGGCCACGGCCTTGACGCCGACCAGCCAGCCTTCGCCGGGCGACAGGCGGCGGCGCTTGCCGATGTCGCGCATGGCGCCGTCGTCGCCCAGCGCCACGAAATGATCGAGCCAGTCGAAGACCGGCGTTGCGGAAAAGGCCTCTGCCTTCATCGGATTACCTCCATGGGGTGCTGGCGGGCGGCGCGCCGGGCGCGCCCGCCGGTGTCGGTCAGTACTGCGCGCGCAGCGTCAGCATGACGTTGCGGGGTTCGCCGTAGCGGTTGTTCCAGGACGTGCCGGACAGGCTCTGGTAGTAGCGGCGGTCGAACAGGTTGTTCACGTTCAGCGCCGCGGTCAGGTGCTTGTCCAGCCGGTACGCCATGCGCAGATCCACCAGGGTGTAGCCGCCCTGGCGCAGCGTGACGGGGCCCGACACGGTCGAATACCCGGACTGCATCTGCACGCCGCCGCCCACGCTCAGCCGCCGCTCCATGACGGGCAGCGCATAGTTCGTCCACAGGCGGAAGATGTGCTTGGGCGTGAAGCTGGCGAACGGCTGCCCGTTGGAGACGGAGTCGGACAGGTATTTGCTGGTGTTGAAGGTGTAGCCCGCGGCCACCGTCCAATGGGGCGTTACCTGCCCGCTGGCCTCGGCCTCGAAGCCGCGGCTGCGGACTTCGCCGCCCGAGATGTAGTAGCAGTTGTTGCCCACGCAAGGCCAGTCCGGATCCTGCTGCGCGCGGTTCTTCTGCTGGATCTGGAACACCGCCAGCGACACGTTCAGCGCGCCGTCCGCCAGCGCGCCCTTCACGCCGGCTTCATAGTTGGTGCCGGTGACCGGGTCCAGGGGCTTGCCTTCGCGGGTCAACTGGCTTTGCGGCTGGAATACCTGCGCATAGCTGCCGTAGAGCGACCATTGCCTGTCCAGGTCGACGATCAGTCCGCCGTAGGGCGTGAACTCGGGATCGATTCGCTGGCGCGCGCCCGGGGCGCTCTGGTTCCACCAGCTCATGCGTCCACCCAGCACCAGGGTCGCCGGATCGGCCAGCGAAAAACGGCCCATGGCGTAGACGCCCTGCTGCTTCAGGCGCGTTTCGCCGGGCGAGGTATACGGCCCCACGCCGGGCTCCGGCACGCTGCGCGGATCCCAGTCGAACACGTTCACCGGCACGTTCAGCGCCGGGGTCAGCATGCCCGTGTACTGCTCGGAGGTGGTGCGCTGCGCATTGCCGCCCAGCAGCAGCTCATGGCGGCGGCCGAACAGCAGCACGGGCCCGCTCACATAGGCGTCCACGCTGGCCTGCGTGTTGTCGAACTTGTAGGCGCCGCCCATCAGCCGCGAACCCAGGCCCGTTTCGCGGTCGATCGCGCCGTACGCGCCGGCGTACTTCAGGTTGCTGTCGGCCGTCAGGTAATTGGCGCTGATCTTGGCCGTCCAGCCTTCGCCGAAGCCGTGTTCCAGGTCGGCGAACACCCGGGTCGTGTCCCAGTTGAAGCGGTCCCAGGCGGCGTCCAGGTAGGTCGAGCGCGACAGCCCGATGTCGCCGCCGTCCTTGTAGCGCGGCACGCCCGCCATGTTGGTGGTGGAGCGGATGCGCTGGTATTGCAGTCCGGCGGACAGCACCGTCCGCGGCCCCAGGTCCACTTCGCCGATGCCGTAGAACAGCGCCGACTGCTGGTCCGCCACGTCGTAGAAATAGCCGCGGTCCTCGACCGCGCCGACGATGCGCCCGCGCACGCTGCCGCTGGCGTTCAAGGGGCCGCCCAGGTCCGCCTCGGCGCGGTAGCGGTCCCAACTGCCCGCGCTGACCGTGCCGTTGAACGCGAACTCGCGCTGCGGCCGCTTGCGCACGAGGTTCACGGTGGCCGCCGGGTTGCCCGAACCGTGCAGCAGGCCGTTGGCGCCCCGCAGGATCTCCACGCGCTCGTACACCGCCATGTCCTGGGGCGAGGCGGCCATATTGCCCATCAGCACCGGCACGCCGTCCTGCTCGAAAGAATCGACCTTGAAGCCGCGCGAGTAATACGCCGTGGTCAGCAACTGGTAGGGCTGCACCGTGATGCCGGTGGCGTGCTGCATGACCTCGTCCAGGCTTTGCAGGTTCTGTTCCCGCATCCGCTCCAGCCCGATCACGGTGACCGATTGCGGGATCTCGCGCACCGTCAGCGGCAGCTTGCCCAGCGTCGCCGTGTCCGGCGCGATGCCCTCGCCGCTGACCGTCACCGCCGGCAGCGATTGCGCGTCCTGCGCCAGCGCCGGTCCCGCCGTCACCGCCAGCCACAGCGGCCATTGCAATGCGCGCGCCGCGCCCGCCCCCGTCTTGAATTTTTTCCGCACCGCTATCCCTCTTTGTTTGTTACTGAGAATTATTCTCAAATAATTCTAGAGAGGAAGGGAAGCGCCCGCTGGCGATTGCGGAAGTCTTGCTGGCGATTGCGGGAGTTTCGCCGCGCAAGCGGCGGCGCGCGGGGATTCAGCCGCGCGGCGCGACGCTGCTGGGCAGCAGGCCATAGCGGCGCTGGAAGGCCTTGGTGAAATGCGAGTCGGTGTATCCGCAAGCGTAGGCGGCTTCCGACACCGACAGCGCGCCCGCCGCCAACAGCGCATGGGCCTGCTCCATCCGGCGTTCGCGCACGTAGGCGTAGACGCTCATTCCGAACAGCTTGCGAAAACCCGTGGTGAGCTTGTTGACGTTGACGCCCGCCCGCCGCGCCAGTTCCGGCAGCGACGGCGGATCCTGCAGGTTCGCGGCGGCCAGGTCGCGCGCATGGTGCAGGCGCTCGACGTCGCCGCGCGACAGGCCGTGGCCCGGCGCCTGGCACGCCGCCGGCTGCAGCGCGCCGAAAGCCAGCGCCGTCAGCTCCAGCGCCTTGCCCGACAGGTACATGCGCTTGAGCGCCCCCTGCACCGGGCAGGCCAGCATCTGGTTGCCCAGGGCCTGCATCGCGGGGGCCACTCGCAGGTTGGCATCGGCATAGGGCTGGCGGCCTCCGGGCGCGCGCAGCAGCGCGGCCAGTTCCGCCGGCTCCATCGCCAGCGTGTCGCGCAGGTGCTCCAGGCCGGTGCGCAAGGAAACGAAGCGCAGGGCCTCGTGCGCGCCGAATTCGTGTTCCATGCCCATGGCGTCCTGGCACAGGCTCATGTGCAGCAGCGGGCCGCTGACCCGCGTGGCCGGCGCGCCGCGCACGCTATAGCGCAGCTCGCCGTCCAGCACCAGCACCAGCTTCAGCCCGGGCTCGAGGCGTTCGTGGACCCGCTCTTCCCGGCCGAAGCGCAGCGTGCCGCCCGCCAGCGACATCGCGGGCATGGCGGCCGATACGGTCCAGTCGGGTTCGGGGGAGATGGCGGTCACGGTCGCGGTCCCGCGGCGGGATCGGGTTTGTTGATGAGATTGAATATTATTACCGTTCAGCCAAAACGGGAAGCCGGCCCCGCGCCGGCGGTGAGCGCCCTACTGCTGCTGGCGGCGCTGCTCCAGTTCCTTCAGGCATTGCGCCACCCCGGCCTGCATCTGCGCGTTCGACACGGCGGCGCGGTCCGAGACTTCGCGGCAGCGCACGTATTCGGCCTGGCTCTCCGGCGTATCGCGGATGACCGCCGGCGCGGAGCCGGCCTCGGGCGTGACCGTCATGCGCAGCGTGGAGGGCGGCGAGAGGCTGCCGTCCTTGGAGCGCACGCTGGGGTACTGGTATTCCTGCGTGATGGGCGCGGCGTTCTGCGCCTGCGCGACGCCGGCCGCGCACAGGGCGGCAAGCAGGAACGCGGAGATACGGTATTTCTTCATGGCGACCTCTCTTCGATGGGCAAGCGCGCCGCGGACAGGAGCCGATGGCCGCCCGGCCCGGCGCGCGCCGCACTATCGTATCCTCGCCCGCCGGCCCGCGGCGTGCCAAGACGCTACACAATCCGCCAGAGTTGTTTCCCGCGGTTTCGCGCAGGGGCCGCTTCAGGATTTGCCGGCGGATTTGCCCGCGGACTGGCGCAGCGGCGCCAGCAGCGAAGACAGGCCGTTGTGGTCCAGTTCGTGCATCAGGGCCAGCAGGCGGCCCAGCTCGCCCGGCGGGAAGCCTTTGCGCGCGAACCAGGCCAGGTACGGCCCGGGCAGATCGGCGATCAGGCGGCCCTGGTACTTGCCGAAGGGCATGGTGCGCGTGACCAGCTGGGAAAGCAGTTCGGGATCCATGGCGCTCACCGCGGTGCCGCGCCGCCGAAAGCGATGTCGGCGGCGGGAATGGCGGCGATCTTCACGCCGAAACTGGAGATGGACGACAAGGTGGCGTTGTGGTGCGCGTCGATCACGATCAAGGCGGAATCCATGGCGTTCCCGGAAGTGGCAGGTGCCGACCAGTCTACCGCCAAATCAGGCAGGCGCCAGTGCGGCTCAGCCGCACTCCGCTCCGGTCTCGGCGGGCGGCCAGGTGTGGGCGTACATCCAGAAATGGCGCGGCTCGCCGCGCACTACCCGGTACGCGTGCAACAGCCCTTCGCGGCGGAAACCGCAGCGTTCCAGCACGCCCGCCGAAGCCGTGTTGGAGTCCAACACGGTGGCCTGGATGCGCGCGAAGCCCAGCGTCTCGAGCGCCCAGCCCGTCAAGGCCGCGCAGGCTTGGGTGGCGAGGCCCCGGCGCCAGTATGCCGGGTCGATGTCGTAGGCGATCTCGGCCCGGCGCTGCGGCAGCGCGATCTCGTTCAGGCCGATGGTGCCGACGAGCCGGCCGTCCGGGCCGGCGATGGCGAGCCGCATGCTGTGGGACCGGTCGGGCCGCGCATAGGCCCGGATCAGGCCCGCCAGGGTCTGCGGCCCGTCCAGTCTCCAACTGGTGTGGCGCGTCACATCCTCCCGCCGCAGGTATGCGTACCAATCGGCGGCGTCGTCCTCGCGCATGGCGCGCAGGCGCAGGCCGGGCGCGCCCAGGGCGGGATAATCCCGGGGCCAGTCGGCGCAGGCCGGCGGCATCGCGGGCCGCAGCGGAAGAGACGGCATCGTTCAGCCGGCGCGCACGATGCGCGGTTCGCACCGCACCGGGAAGTTCACCGAATTGGCGATGAAGCAGAAATGGTGCGCCCGCTCGTGCAGTTCGGCGGCCAGCCCCGCGTCGTCGCCGGCGAGGATGGTCACCTCGGGCCGCAGCGTGACCTGGGCGAACGCCCCGCCCCGCTCGCGGTCTTCGACCATCACGCCTTCGGCCTCGTCCCGGTAGGCCACCACGGTCACGCCTTCGGCCGAACAGAAATGCAGGTACCAGAGCTTGTGGCAGGCGGACAGCGACGCCACCAGCATGTCCTCGGGATTCCAGCGCGCCGCATCGCCGCGGAACGCGGGATCGGACGAACCCGGCACGTCGGGCTTGCCTTCCGCCCGTATCAGGTGATCGCGGGAATACGCCTTGTAGCTGGACGTGCCGGTGCCGGTATTGCCGGTCCAGTCCACGGTGACGCGGTAGCGATGTTCGCCGTTCATGGGATTCGTCCTGTTCGGATCGTCATGGCGCCGGGCGGCCCGGCAAGGAAAAACGCCAAGCGTAGCGCATGCGCGCCGACGGAAGAAGACCGACCGCCTTACATCCCGTTTCAGCACGGGCACGTTACTGTCCGTATCGTGAATGCGTTTGCCTCACAGGAGCTCGCCATGCTGAAGACCACCCTGACCTGCGCCCTGACGCTCGCCCTGCTGGCCGGTTGCGCGCCTTCCCAGACCGTCTCCGGCCGCGGCGCGCCCGCCGACGGCCACACGGCCCGCAATTCGCTGGATTGGGCCGGCAGCTATGACGGCACCCTCCCGTGCGCGGACTGCCCCGGCATCCGCACCCGGCTGACCTTGACGCAGGACGGCCGCTACGAAAGACAGACCCAGTACCTGGACCGCCAGCCGCAGCCCGAAGTCGTGACGGGCGACTTCAGTTGGGAGTCCGACGGCAGCACCATCCGGCTGGACGCCTCGGGCGACAGCCAGCGCTATTTCGTGGGCGAAAACCAGGTGACCATGCTGTACCGCGACGGCACGCGCCCCACGGGCCCGCTGGCCCCGCACTACATCCTGCGCCGCGCGCAATAGCGCGCCGGGGCGTCGCGCAAAACGCGCGCTTCCGGCTATGCTTGCCGCAACGTCCGCGCCCGGCGGCGCGGCCCCTCCCGCCAAGGAAACCATGAAGACCGACCACGAGCTGCTCTCCGCCTTCGCCCCGACGGGCACGTTGCGCGCCTCCATCAATCTGGGCAATCCCATCCTGGCCAATACCGACGCCGCCACCGGCCGGCCCGGCGGCGTCTCGGTGGACCTGGCCACGGAACTGGCCCGGCGCCTGCAGGTGGAGCTGGAACTGGTGGTGTTCAAGTCCGCCGGCGAATCCGTCAACGCGGTGGCCGCCGAGCAGGCGGACGTGGGCTTTTTCGCCATCGATCCGCTGCGCGGCGAGCAGATCGCCTTTACCGCGCCCTATGTGGTCATCGAAGGCGCGTACCTGGTGCGGCAGGATTCCCCGATCACCGCCATGGACGAGGTGGACCGCCAGGGACGGCGCGTCGCGGTCGGCAAGGGCAGCGCCTACGACCTGTACCTGACGCGCGAACTCAAGCAGGCGGAGATCTTCCGCGCGCCGACCTCGCCCGCCGTGGTCGACACGTTCCTGCGCGAAAACCTGGAAGTCGCCGCCGGCGTGAAGCAGCAGCTCCAGGCCGATGCGCAGCGCCTGGGCGGCCTGCGCCTGCTGGACGGCCATTTCATGCTGATCCGCCAGGCCATGGGCGTGCCCAAGAGCCGCGGCGACAAGGCCAGCGCCTACCTGGGCGCCTTCGTCGAGGCCATGAAGAAATCGGGATTCGTGGCCGAAGCGCTGGCGCGCCACGGCATCCAGGGCGCGGCCGTGGCGCCGCTGGAAACCGCGCCCGGCGCCTGAGCGCGCGGCGGGCTAGGCGCCGTCCCGCAGCATTTCCCGCAGGCGGAACTTCTGCACCTTCCCCGTCGGCGTGCTGGGCAGGCTGTCGCGCACCTCCAGCCGCTCCGGGATGTATTGCAGCGCCACGCCTTGGCCTTTCAGGAAATCCACCAGCTCCGGCAGCGCCAGCGCGCCGCCGGGCTTGAGCGTGACCACGGCGCAGGCCCGCTCGCCCAGGCGCTCGTCCGGATACGCCACGATCGCCGCCTGGCCCACGGCCGGATGCCGATACAGCAGGGACTCGATTTCCACCACGGGGATGTTCTCGCCGCCGCGGATGATCACGTCCTTGCTGCGGCCCGTGATGCGCAGATAGCCCTGGCCGTCGATGCGCGCCATGTCGCCGGTGTCGAACCAGCCTTCGTCGTCGGTAGCGTTCAACTGGGGCCGCTTCAGGTAGCCGCCGAAGTTGGAGCACGAACGCAGCCAGAGATTGCCCACCTCGCCGGCGGACAGCGCCGCGCCGGAAGCATCCACCACCTTGATCTCGACCCCGGGCAGCGGGCAGCCGTCGCTGGTGTAGGCGCGGACGTCGTCGTCTTCCGGCCGGGTCAGCGTGACCGCGCCGTTCTCCGTCATGCCCCACGCCGAAACGATCTTCGCGCCCAGCACCTGGCGGGCCTGCTCCACCAGCGGCCCCGGGATCGGCGCGCCCGCGCACAGGAAGGTGCGCAGCGTGGGCACGCCCTGCCCCGACTGCGCGACCTCGCGCGCCAGGTCCGTCAGGAACGGCGTGGACGCCATGCTGAACGTCGCGCCGTGCTCGCGGATCAGCCCGGCCGCGACGGCGGGATTCCAGATGTCCAGCGTCACCGCCCCGCAACCCAGGTAGAGCGGCATCATCAGCCCGTACATGAAGCCGGTCTGGTGCGCCATCGGCGACCCCATCAGCACCACGTCGTCCGCGCCCAGCCCCAGGCGGTCGGCGTAGGCGGCGATGTTGGAGAACGTGGTGTTGGCCGTGTGCATCACGCCCTTCGGTTCGCCGGTGGTGCCCGAGGTGTAGATCAATTGCGTCACGTCGTCCGGCCCTGGACGCGAACGGCCGAGGATGTCGCGGGCGTCGGGCTCGGCCTCCCAGCGGGGGTCGGACAGCAGGGCCTCGAAACTGTCGGGGCCGGCGCCGCCCACCGCGATCACGCGCTCCAGCCGGGGCAAATCGGCGCGCAGGCCTTCGGCCATCGCCGGATAGTCGAAGCCGCGGAACCGCTGCGGCACGATGAAGACGCGCGCCTCGCCGTGGCGCAGCATGAACGACAGCTCGCGCTGCCGGAAGATGTGCATCAGCGGGTTCATCACCGCGCCGATGCGCGAGCAGGCCAGGTAGGTGACGACGAACTGCCAGCCGTTGGGCAACTGGCAGGCCACCACGTCGCCCGCGCCGATGCCCAGCCGCGCCAGCCCCACCGCCACCCGGTCGGCCATGGCGGCCAACTGGCGGTAGGTGAAGCGCCTGACTTCGGCGCTGTCGGTGTGCACGGCCGTCAGCGCCAGCTTGTCGGGATGCGAGGCCGCGCCCCTGTCCAGGAAGTCGTTGATGGTCAGGTCCCGCCACCAGCCGCGCGCAACGCTCTCCTGCCGTCTCGGTGCAATCAGTACAGCATCGAATTCCATGTCGTCTCTCCGATGTTATCCGCGCCGGGCCGGCATCAGGCCGGCACCGCCTCGCGCCCGGCCCGGGTGCGCGCGATGATGGTCTTCATGATCTGCGCCGTGCCGTCTCCGATCTGGAAGCCCAGCACATCGCGCAGGCGCTGCTCCATGACGCCGCGGTCATAGCCGCCATGGCCGAACGTCAGCAGGCACTGGTGCACCACGTCGTACGCCAGCTTCGGCCCCCACCACTTGCACATGGCGGCCTGCGCGCCGTGCGGCAACTGGCGGTCCTTCAGCCACAGGGTCTGCAGGCACAGCAGGCGCGCGGCCTCGACCTGGGTTTCGCCTTCGGCCAGCGGATGCGACACGCCCTGGAACGCCGACAGGGGCTTGCCGAAGGCCTCGCGCTGCGCCGCGTGCGCCCAGGTCTCGTCCAGCGCGGCCCGCGCCACCGCCAGCACCTGCAGGCCGATCAGCGCGCGCGAATAGTCGAAGCCCTGCATGACCTGGACGAAGCCCTCGCCCTCCCGCCCCAGCAGGTGGTCGGCCGGCACGCGCACGTTCTCGAAAAACAGCGAACCGCGCCCGATGGCCCGCTGCCCGTGGCAGTCGTAGCGGTTGCGTGTGATGCCCGGCAAGTCCAGGGGCACGAGCAGGGCGGTGACGCCGCGCGCGCCGGACTCCACGGTGCCGCTGCGGCCGAACACCACGGCGGCGTCCGCCTGGTCGGCGGCGGAAATCGACGCCTTCTCGCCGTTGAGCACATAGTGGTCGCCGGCGCGCTCCACCCTCAGGCGCAGGTTGGCCGCGTCGGAGCCGCCGCGCGGCTCGGTCAGCGCGATGGCCAGCAGCGCCTCTCCACGCGTCAGCCGGGCCAGCCACGGCCGCGCCACGTCGGGCCTGCCGTGCTGCGCCAGGATCTGGCCGTTCAGGGACGCCAGCAGATTGATGTACGACAGGCTGAGATCGGCGCGCGCGATCTGCTCGTGAATCACGCCGGCGGCCAGGCTGCCCAGCCCCTGTCCGCCGCAGTCCTCGGGCAGCTCGGGCGCGATGAAGCCCAGGCCGCCCATCTCGCGCATCAGCCCGCGGTCCAGCGTCCGCGTCGCGTCGCGTTCGAGAAAGCCCGGCGCCACGCGCCCGGCCGCGAAACGCCCGGCGTGCTCCGACAGCGCGGCCAGGTCCTCGTCGATATAGGGATTCATCTTGTCTCCTGCGGCTCGCCGGACGTGGCGGCGGGCTCGTGCGTGGGCATGGCGCTACCTGGCGTGGCGGCGGAAATCGGGCTTGCGCTTCTCCTGGAAGGCCCGGACGCCTTCGCGCGATTCCTCCGTGTCGTAGTACAGCTTCAGCGCGTACATTCCCATGCCCGCGATGCCCGCCTGGTGCGCCGTGTCCATGTTGAAAGAGCGCTTGGCGATCGCGATGGCGGTGGGGCTTTTCTCCATGATCTCGTCGCACCATTTCTGCACTTCGGCATCGAGCTGGTCCGGCGGCACCACCGCGTTGACCAGGCCCATGGCCAGCGCCTCGGCGGCGGAATAGCGGCGGCACAGGTACCAGATCTCGCGGGCCTTTTTCTCGCCCACCACGCGCGCCAGGAAGGCCGTGCCGTAGCCGGGATCCACCGAGCCCACCTTCGGCCCCACCTGGCCGAACACGGCCCGTTCGGAGGCGATCGTGAAATCGCAGATGGTGCACAGCACGTTGCCGCCGCCGATCGCATACCCCTGCACCCGCGCGATCACGGGCTTGGGCACGTCGCGGATGGCGCTGTGCAGTTCTTCCATCGGCAGCCCGATGGTGCCGCGCCCGTCGTACTGCCCGGCATGGGCGGACTGGTCGCCCCCGGTGCAGAAGGCCTTTTCGCCGGCGCCCGCCAGCACGATCGCGCCGACCTCCGGCGCGTAGCCCGCGCGGTTGAGCGCATGGATGAGTTCATCGCAGGTGCGCCCGCGGAACGCGTTCATCTTGTCCGGCCGGTTGATGGTGATCCAGGCCGCGCCATTGCGGACTTCGTAGAGGATGTCTTCGTAGTTCATGGGAGATTCCAGGGAAGAAAGGAAACGGCCCGCTCAGCCGTTCATGGTCAGGCCGCCCGAGACGCTCAGCACCTGCCCGGTGACATAGGCGGCGTCGTCGCTGGCGAAGAACAGGATCGCGCCGGGCAGGTCTTCGGGCTGGCCGATGCGGCCAAGCGGAATGGCCCGGGTGAAGGCCTCGACCAGCTTTTCGGGATTGCCCGCGCCCTCCTTGTAGCTGGCGAACAGCGCGGTGTCCGTCGGCCCCGGGCACACCACGTTCACGGTGATGCCGTGCCGCGCATGCTCGCGCGCGATGGTCTTGGAAAACGCCACCAGCCCGCCCTTGCAGGCGGCGTAGACGGCCTCGCCCGAGGAGCCGGCCCGCGCCGCGTCCGACGCGATGTTGACGATACGCCCCGACTTGCGCGCCGCCATGCCGGGCAGCACCGCGTGATGCATGTGCAGCGCCCCCACCAGATTGACGGCGATGAGCTTGTCCCACTCGGCGGGCTCGGTCTTCGTGAAGGGCTTGAAGATGTCCCAGCCCGCGTTGTTCACCAGCACGTCGACCGGGCCCAGTCCGGATTCGACCGCCGCCACGGCGGCGTCGACCTCCTCGCGGCGCGTGATGTCGCAGCGCAGGGCCAGCGCCCGGCCGCCCTCGGCTTCGATGCCGGCGGCGACGGCGGCGGCCGCTTCCGGATCCAGGTCCAGCACGCCGACCGCCGCGCCTTCCCGGGCGAGGCGCCGGCAGGCCGCTCCGCCGATGCCGCCGCCGCCGCCCGTCACGATCGCCGTCCTGCCGCTCAGTCTCTGCATGATTTCCTCTGCCTAGGTTGCAGGCTTGGTATCCTTACCCGGCGGGCGGGATACGCCACCAAAATACGTAAATATGTTTACCTATATTAGCGACCGCCGCCACGGATAATCAAGCCAAAAACACGAAGCAGGCCCTATGGAAAACCCTAGAAAAAATACTGAAATAGCGCGAATGGAGCTTGCCAACCGGCTTTTTTTCAGGTTGTATCAATGCGCAAACATGCTGCATAAAACCGGAAGCCGCGCGGTGGAGCACCTGGGCTTGACGACGCAGCAGTGGGCCGTGCTGGGCGCGCTGTCGCGGCCCGAGGCGCAGGCAGGAATCAGCGTGGGCGACCTGGCCCGCTACCTGATGGTCAGCCGGCAGAGCCTGTCGGGCCTGCTCGGCCGGATGGAGCGCGACGGCCACATCGCGAGCGCGCCGGACGGGCGGGACCGCCGCTCGCGCCTGGTCACCATGACCGAGTCCGGCCGCAAGGTATGGACCCACGACGCGCTGCCGCGCATCCACGAATACTACGAAGGCGCGCTGGACGAGTTCTCGATGGGAGACCTCAGCCACACGCTGCACTACCTGCTGAAGCTGCTGGAGAACATGCAGCGCCTGGACGACGCCGCGCCGCGCGGCGAGGAAGAATAGGCTTGCGGCGCGCCGGAATACGGACGGATAAGCCCACAAACCGCGCCAGAAGGCCTACGCGATCTACAACCTCATGGCGCGCTACGACGTCAGTTCACGACTGTGAGCCCAGGCGAACCTCAACAGTCTTTTCGACAAGAAGTACTACCTGGGTGGCGTGATGAACCAGATCTACCACGGCGAACCGCGGAGCGTGTTCGTCAACCTGACGGCGAAGGTCTGAGCCGAGGGGACGTCGTGGATGGCAATGACGGATTGAGGATCGAGCAACTATCGATCCTTCAAGGCAATGAGAACGTCTCTGTGGACTTCGATGACTTTCTTCGCCGCCAACGCAACCTGCTTCTTATCCTCGACAGTCAATATCGGCGGCACAGTACGAGCGGGATGGATCTTCTCCCGCTTGACTAGCTTGCAGCCATACAGTTTTTCACCATAAGAAACGCTCATATATGCCTCCCATCCCCGAATGGCTGAGGGGGTGTTTCATAACCATACAACGCTACTTCAACAGGAAGGGACGCGTCAGTTTCCCAGCAGTTATGATGCAGACCGTTTCCCTCGTGCTGCCAAGGTTCCACGCATGCCCGCCCTTCCCCGCCGTCTTCTCGCCGTTCTGTTGATCTCCGCCAGCGCCAGCGCGGCCGCGGCCGAAACGGCCGGCGGCTGCGTCGCCGAGGTCGAGGCCGAACGGGCGAGCATCGCGCGCGCGCAAGACGTGCAGCGCACGCGCGAATTGTCGAACGACCTGCAACTGGACCGCGCGCTGTGCCAGGGCCGGCTGGACCTGCTGGACGCCCGGTTCGCGCTGGCCGACCGGTTCGAGGCGTGCCGCCGCGATGGCGTGGCGTTTCCGGAAAAGGCGGCCCGCGCCATGACGGAGGCGTCCGACGAACTGACGGACCTGAAGGCCGCGTGGATCCGGACCTGCGGCCCGCACATGAAGGATTGAGCGGGGCGCGGCGCCGGCTGGCCGTGTCAGCGCCGCTTCATTTCCTTCGGCGCCCGGTTGCCGAACCGCAGCGGATCGCCATGCGCCGAGGTGAACCCGTACAGCTCGGGACTGGCAGGCCCCTCTTCCCACATAGCCGGGCCGTCCGCCCAGATCAACAGGCTGGCGCCGTAACGCGACGAGAACGTGAGCTGCGTGCCCGGCTCCATCACGACGAAGTCCCCGGCCCTGGCGTGCGACACCGCGTCCTTCGCCGTAAGCGTCAGGTCGCCGCCCAGCACATACATATCGACCAGCGCCGTCAAGCGGTGCGCGGGCACCGTGGTGCCCGGCAACAGCATAAGCTGGGTCACCCGGCGCATATGGGGCGTATGGGCATAGTCGTACACCAGGCGCCGCGTCAGCCCCGCCACGCGGGTTCCGGTTACGGTGACCGAGGCCAGCGCGATGTTCAGGTCCGGCAGATGTTCCGGAAACTGATTGTCGAATTCGGCATGGCGATTGCCGGCGTGCAGCGAATGCTGGACATCGGGACCGTAGGCCACCGGCCCTTCCATGCGGCCTACCGACAGGGTGGGCTGGTAGGCGATGGCGTCGTGCGTGGACCCCGTGAAATTGATCCCGAGTTCGCCCGCCACGGTGGTGCCCTGGTAGTCGGTCAAGCCCCCCGCCAGGAAGTAGCTGAACGCCGGCCCCAGATGCTGATGCACGCCGGTCCGCGTCAAGGTGTCGAAAGACATGAAACCGAACGAATGGCCCGTGCGGTCGTCCCTGCGCACGATCTTCTGCGCCAGCCCGGTCTTGCCCACGCCTTGCCAGGGCCGGTCCGAAACATCGAATACGTATACGCCCGGTTCGCGCTGGCCGCGTGCCGGCGCTTTTGCCACAGGGGATGTGTCCACGGCAGTCTCCTCGTCTTGTCTAAAAACCGATATATTATCAATTGATAATATATCGGCACAGTCTTTTCCGCTACAGTGGCACGGGCGCCTCCCCCTCCCGTTTGGCGCTCGCATAGAATCTCCGCTTGCAAACGTGTCCGCAACGCCTCCATGCACTTCAAAGAACTCGCCGCCTATCGGGTACGCCGCATCGCCGAATCCATTCTGGGAATGGCGGAGGAACTGTTCGCGCGGCATCTGGGCATACGCGCCCTGGAATGGCGCGTGCTGGTGAAGCTGGCGGAGACGCCCGGCAGCATTTCGACCGAGATCGGCCGCGACATGCTGCTGACGCCCGTGCAGACCGGACGCTGCCTGCAAAGACTGCGCGAAGCGAACATGGTCGTGGCCATGCCCGATCCGGAAGACGGCCGCGCCACGCGCTATACCCTGACCCATCCGGGCCGCCGCGCGCACGAAGCCGGCACCCGCATTGTCCTGGAAGTCCAGCGCTACGCGCTGCGCGATTTCAGCGCGGTCGAGACCGTGGCGCTGAACAACCTGCTGGAACGGCTGATGGCCAGCTCCAGCTACGGCGAGGACGACGTCGAACGCCTGTCCGCGGCCCTGTTCGCGGGCAAGCGCGATCAAGCCTAGGGTCTAGCCCCGGGCCTGCCGGTAGTCTTCGTAAGAGCTGCCGGTCACCAAAGACAATCCGCCATCCACGTCCAGCGTGGTTCCGGTGATCATGCGCGCCGCGGGGCTGCCCAGGAACAGGATGGCCTCGGCCACGTCCGCTGGGCTCATCCAGTCGCCCAGCGGCACCATGGCGGCGACCTTCCTGCGTTCTTCCAGCGGAATGTGCCGCTCCGTCATGGCGGTCAGCACGGGCCCCGGGCACACGGCATTGACGCGGATGCCCTCCCCGGCCAGTTCGAACGCGGCATGGCGGGTCAGGCCCAGCACGCCGGCCTTGGCCGCGGTGTAGCTGACGCCGCCGGTGTACGACACCCGCTTGGCGGCCAGCGAGGCCACGTTTACGACCGCGCGGCCCTCGCCGGCCTTCAGCAAGGGCAGCATCTGCTGCAACATCAGGAACGTGCCCGACAGGTTGACTCCCAGCACGCGGTGCCATTCCTCGGCGGAGGTCGTCTCGAAGAGACCGCGCGACACGATGCCGGCGCTGTTGACCAGCAGATCGACGCCCGCCACATCAGCCAGTCCCTCGGCGACGGCTGCGCGTATGGAGGCTTCCTGCGCGATGTCGACCGGCACCGGCGTCATCGCCCAGCCCCGCCCCTGGAATTCCGCTTGCAGGGAATCCAGCGCCTCCCGGTCCCGGTCCAGCGCCAGCACGCGCGCGCCGCGCGCCGCGGCCGCGTCGGCAGTGGCCCGCCCGATACCGCTGCCCGCGCCGGTGATGGCCACGGTCTTTCCGAAGAAGTAATCCATAAACGCTCCTTGGTCCTTGGGCTCGGTGGCCTAGGGATAGTCCTAGGGCACACAACCCACCTTCTGGGCCGCATGCCGATATATATTATCGTTTGATAATAACTCTACGCCGACAGGATCGCGTAGTCAATGGAGACACTCATGAGCAGCACGCTGCAAACGCCCATACCGGCCCCCGTCGATCGAAGCACCGACTCCAAGATATTCTGGCGCCTGATACCCATCATCCTGGTCAGCCTGGTCGTGAATCAGCTCGACAAGGTCAACGTGGCTTTCGCGAAACTGGAGATGGCGCCCGACATAGGATTGAGCAACGCCGCGTACGGGCTGGGAGCGGGCATTTTCTTCATCGGCTATTGCCTGTTCGAAGTGCCCAGCAACATGCTGCTCCACCGCCTGGGCGCCAGGATGTGGATCACCCGCATCATGGTGACCTGGGGCATTCTGTCGGCCTGCACGATGTTCGTGACCGGGCCCATGTCCTTCTACGCCGTGCGCTTCCTGCTCGGCGTGGCGGAGGCCGGCTTCGCGCCCGGCATCATGCTGTACGTCAGCCAGTGGTTCCCCGCCCGCACGCGCGGCCGGGTCATCGCGACGTTCATGACCGCGCTGCCCATATCGGGCGTGATCGGCAGCCCGCTGTCCGCCTGGCTGATGACCGCGGCGCCGGACTTCCTGCCGATCAAGGGCTGGCAGTGGATGTTCCTGTGCGAGGGCCTGCCCGCCGTGTTCCTCGGCTTCCTGTTCTGGACGATGGTGCCGGACAAGATCGACGACGCGCGCTGGCTCAGCGCCCAGGAAAAAATGGCGTTGAAGGCGGAAGTCGGCGACACCGATTCGCACCGCGAGGGCAGTTTTGCGCGCGGCCTGTCGGATGGACGCGTCTGGATGCTGTGCCTGATCTACTTCCTGTTCGTCGCGGCGCTGTACGGGGTCAGCTTCTGGCTGCCGACCTTGATCAAGACGCTGGGGTTCTCGGACATACGCCAAATCGGATTCATGACCGCGCTGCCGTACGCGGCGGCCGTCGTCACCATGCTGGCGCTGGCCTGGAATTCGGACCGCACCGGCGAGCGGCGCCTGCACCTGGCGACCGCGGGCGTCCTGGGCGGGGCCAGCCTGGTGCTGAGCGTGGTCTGGCATGCGCAGCCCTGGTGGTCGTTCGGCGCGCTGATCGTGGCGATGGCGGGGATCGTCACCACCATTCCGCTGTTCTGGAACCTGCCGACCGCCTTCTTGAAAGGCGCGACGGCGGCCACCGGTTTCGCCCTGATCACCTCGATCGGCAATCTTTCGGGGTTTGCCGCGCCGTACATGATGGGCGCCGTCAGCGACGCCACCGGCGCCACCTCCATGGGCATGTACGTGCTGGCATGCGCGGCTTTCGCGGGCGTCGCGCTTACGCTGCGGGTGCCCGCCCGGCTGGTCGAACGCGCCGGAGACCGCCGATGAACCCCGCACCCGCTCTCTCTGCCCGCGTCGCGCTGGTCACGGGCGGCGCGCAAGGAATAGGCCGGGCGATTGCGTCCCGGCTGGCGGCGGACGGCATGACCGTGCTGATCGCGGACCGGGACGCAGCGGGCTCGGAAGCGCTTGCGGCGTCCTTGGTCCTACAGGGCTTCCGGGCGCACGCGCTGCCGATGGATGTCGGAGATCCGGCGTCCATCGCCGCGGCGTTCAACGACATCGAGCGCCATCATGGGCGCTGCGATGTGCTGGTCAATAACGCCGGCATAGCAGGCGCCTGCCCGTTCCTGGACTATCCGCTGGAACTGTGGTCGCAGGTATTGGCCGTGAACCTGACGGGGCCGTTGCTGTGCGGGCAGCGCGCCGCGGCATTGATGGCCCGCGCGGGCTGGGGACGCATCGTCAATATCGCGTCGATCAGCGGCGTGCGCGCCAGCCCCGGCCGCACCGCCTACGGCGCTTCCAAAGCGGCGCTGATGGCGCTGACCCGGCAGATGGCCGTAGAGCTTGCGCCCTTGGGCATCACCGCGAACTGCGTGGCGCCCGGCCCCATCGAAACGCCGCTGACGCGCGAGCATCACACGCCGCAAACCCGCCAGTCGTATTACCGCAACGTGCCGCAGCGCCGTTACGGCGAACCCGAAGAAATCGCCAGCGCCGTCGCCTTTCTTGCAAGCGATGGCGCGGCCTACGTCAACGGCCATACCCTGGCTGTGGACGGAGGCTTCCTGGCGGCGGGATTCCTGGAGGTCTGAGCCTGGCCGGACGGCCAGTGCAACCGGCCCCTCGCGGGCCGGTCAGGCGGCCCGCTGCTCGGCGCCTTGCGGATAGAAGATGGCGCGGCTGGGATCGAAGCCGTAGCGAGGCTCGAATTCGGTGGCGTCCGCGGCCAACGCCAGCACCGAGTCCAGGATGAAATCGGCCTTGGCGTCCGACAGCAGGACGCTGAAGTTCAGCCTGACGAAGCCGGGCTTTTCGATTTCGCGGCCGTCGAGGATGGCCTGGCGCATCTGGCTCGATTCGACCTCGCCGATCCCAAGCAGGCGGTGCACATAGGGGCCGGCGCAGGCGCAGCCGCCGCGGGCCTGGATGCCGTAGCGGTCGCTCAGCATGCGGGTCACCAGTTGCTGGTGCACGAAGCCGCCCTTGCCGTTGCGCACCCGGAAGGAAAAGATCGGCAAGCGGTTCGCCGTGAGCGAGCCCAGCAGTTCGAGCCGGGGCGCGTCTTTCCAGCGGGCCAGCGCGCGCCGCACGAACTGGGCGTTGCGTTCGCGCATGAAATCCGCGCCCAGCGCCTCTTTCACGAGTAGCGCCAGGGCCGCGCGGATATCCCCGACCACGTTGGGCGTGCCGGCTTCCTCGCGCGATTCCAGGCTGCCGCTGTAGTCATGGCCGGCAGGCGACACGAACTTGACGGTGCCGCCGCCGGGCCAGGTGGGTTTCGTATCGAGCACCGCGTCGCGGCGCACGATCAGCACGCCCGACGCGCCCGGGCCGCCGATGAATTTGTGCGGCGAGAAGACGATGGCGTCGATGCGGGCATCGGCGGCGGGCGACATGCGGACGGGCAGGTAAGGCGCGCCGCCGGCATAGTCCCACAGCATTTTCGCGCCGGACGCCTTGACCCGCCGCGTGATGCCCGCCACGTCCGCGACGATGCCGGTCACGTTGGAGGCGGCGGACAGCGCGCAGATGACCAGCGCGCCGCCAGCGCCCGACAGCGCCGAATCCAGTTGGGCCAGGTCGGGCCCGCCTTCCGGGCTTTCCGCCAGTTCGATGAGTTCGGCGCCGCACTCGCGCCAGGGCAGGATGTTCGAATGGTGTTCGTAGGGGCCGAGGATGACCCGGACTTTCCTGCCGGCCGCCAGCGCCGCCGGCACGCCGAACAGGTGCACCAGGCGGTTGATGCCCGCGGTGGCGCCCGAGCCGGCGAAGATCACGGCATGTTCGTCCCCGGCACCGCAGCAGCGGGCAATCGCCGCGCGCGCATCGCGGCGAAGGCGCGTGATGTAGCCGCCGCAATAGGACGCCTCGGTATGCGAGTTGGCGTAATACGGAAGCACCTGCTCGAGGACGAAACGCTCCACCTGCATGAGGGCCCGGCCCGACGCGACGTAATCGGCGTAGACGAGCGGCTTGGCGCCGTAGGGGCCGTCGACGAACGCATCCTTGCCGATCAGCCCGTCGGCCAGCGCCGCGGCGATATCGTCCGTTTTCAGGCTGGCTTCGAATTGCTGCAATGGCCGGGCGTGGGCGGGGCTGGCTGGGAGGGGGGCATTCATGGAGGGCGACATTCCGGTTCGTTTCGAAATATCATACGATGGATGCAATGATGAAACATTACCTAAATTTTGCCTAAAATCCTTAAAAACGGGTCGTTTGATCTAATAAATGGAAAAAATAGATAAGCTTGATCTAAGCATCATTTCCTGCCTGCTGAAAGACGGTTCGCTGTCGCAGCGCGAACTGGCGGACCGCGTCGGCCTGTCGCAGAACGCCTGCTGGCGCAGGCTGCAGCGCTTGAATGCCTGCGGGATCATTCGCGGCACGCGGGCCGAGGTCAACCTGGTCGAGCTGGGGCTGGACCTGACGGTGTTCGTGATGATCCGCACGAGCCACCATGCGAAAGACTGGGCCGACGGCTTCCGCCGCCACGTCGAGCGCCTGCCCGAGGTGACGGAGTTCTACCGCATCGGCGGGGATTGGGATTACTTGATCAAAGTGGCCTGCCGGGGCATGGCCGGGTACGACCGCTTCTACCAGAAACTGATCACGGATTTCGAGCTGTCCACCGTGACCGGATTCTTCAGCATGGAAGCCATCATCGAAAACCGGCCGCCGGACCTGCGGCAACTGGAAGCCTAGCGTCTGCAGGCGGCGCGGCATCGGATTGGACAGCCGGCCGGCGCTTCGTCAGGAACAGGTACACGTGCTGGAAGGAATCGTCCACGCGATGCAGGGCGCCAGCCACTTCCGCGATGGGCGGCGTGAATTCGTCGAACAAGCCCAGCGCCATGGGCAGCACCGCGTACGGCACCCGATCGGACCGGTCGTTGTAGCCCAGCACCAGCAGGCCGCCCGGCTTGAGCACCGCCTCGCAATTCTCCAGCAGGTGCCTGCACCCTTGGGCCTCGTCGATTCCGAAACCCAGCAGCCCGTTCGCCACCACCACATCGAACACATTGCCGCCGTAATGCCCGGCCATGCTCATGGCGCTGCCCGTCCAATGCCTGCCCGGCTGGCCGTACACCGCCTTGCGCGCCTCGATATCCAGCGAATGGAACTCCGTCTTCAAGAGCCGGGGATAATGCCAATTGTGCTTATCGACGCCCACGAACAGCGTCTTGATCGTGCTGGGGGCCTCCCCGGCCATCCGGTTGATGTAGCCAAAAACCGATTGCTCGAGAAACTGGCGGTTCGCGGCGCGCAGCCTGAAATCGATGTTCAGCTTTTCGGCCGCCCGAGGCGACATCCTGAACAGCGCCCGCTTCAGCAAATAGCACAGCTTGCGCATCCCCTTTCCTTTTCCAGGCCATCGCCGAGACTCGATTTGGGGAAGATAGACAGGCGCGGAAACCGGAGATATAGGATCAGGCTGATTTTGGAATGCGGGCGGCCACTCGATCATGAAAGGCGGCTGATGGCGGCCGCCAGGGTTGTATTTCCGCGCGCCGGAATGCGTGCGCGCAGAACGTCAGACCGGGTTATCCCGAATGCCCCGATTTCAACAAATCGTCAATAATTCGCCGACGTTTTACCGTCAATCCGTCCCTCTTCCGTATTGCCCATGTCTGTCTCCATCCGGGACGCCATCGTTTCCTCCTCCCATCTCGCTTCCTCCGCGCCGGAGCTGTCCGAAGTCGAATTCGGCCTGATCATCGCGTCGCACGCGTTCAATCGCTGGATGGTGCGCTGCATGGCCTGCGCCGGGCTGCCCGACCTGACCTCGCTGGACATCCTGGTGCTGAATCACGTGTTCCACCGGGGCCGCGGCAAGAAGCTGGCGGACATCTGCTTCACGCTCAACGTCGAAGACACCCACCTGGTGAACTATTCGCTGAAAAAGCTGGAGCGCCTGGGCGTGGTCCAAAGCGCCAAGACCGGCAAGGAAGTGTTCTATTCGGCGACCGACGCCGGCGCGGCCGCGATCCAGCGCTACGCCGAAGTGCGCGAGCAGTGCCTGGTCAAGCCGTTCATCGACTCCCCCGCGGCGGACGAAGCCAGCCGCCAACTGGCCCATACCCTGCGCGCCCTCTCGGGCCTGTACGACCAGGCCGCCCGCGCGGCCACCTCGCTGTGAGAACCCACGTTGTCTAGCAATACCGCATCCTCTTCCGCCCCGCTGCTGTCCGTGCGCGGCGTGTCGGTCGACTTCAATACCGAGAACGGCGTGTTCCGCGCCGTCGAGAACCTGGACTTCGACGTGCGCCCCGGCAGGACGCTGGCCATCGTCGGCGAGTCGGGCTCGGGCAAGTCGGTGACGTCCATGGCCATCATGCGCCTCACGGACTACACCAACGGCCGCATCTCCACGGGCCGGATCCTGTTTCGCGACAGCGCCGACCGCGAAGTCGACCTGACGGCCGCCACCGACGAAACAATGCGCGCGATCCGCGGCAACGACATCGCGATGATCTTCCAGGAGCCGATGACCTCGCTGAATCCGGTGTTCACCATCGGCGACCAGATCGTCGAGGCCATCATGCTGCACCAGCAGCTATCGCGTTCGGCGGCGCGCGAGTCGGCCCGCAAGCTGCTCGAAAAGGTCCGGCTGCCGGATGCCGCGCAATTGCTGGACCGCTACCCGCACCAGTTGTCGGGCGGCATGCGCCAGCGCGTGATGATCGCCATGGCGCTGTCGTGCCAGCCGCGGCTGCTGATCGCCGACGAGCCGACCACCGCGCTGGACGTCACCATCCAGGCGCAGATCCTGAACACCATCCGCGAATTGCAGCGCGACCTGGGCACGGCCGTCATCTTCATCACCCACGATATGGGCGTGGTGGCGGAAATGGCCGACGACGTGGTGGTGATGCTGCGCGGCAAGAAGGTCGAGCAAGGCACGGTGGACGACATCTTCAACGCGCCCAGGCACCCGTACACCCGCGCCCTGCTGGCGGCGGTGCCGCGCCTGGGCAGCCTGACCGGCCGCGACCTGCCGCTGCGCACGCCGCAAACGGTGCTGGACGGCGACGCGCTGCGCGAAGTGGGTGAAACCCGCGAACAGGACACCGCGCGCTACGACGAACCCGTGCTGCGGGTGGACAGGCTGACCACCCGTTTCGACGTGGGCCACAATTTCTTCGGCCGCGTCACGCACCGCGTGCATGCGGTGGAGCAGGTGAGCTTCGACGTCTATCCCGGCGAAACGCTGGCGCTGGTGGGCGAATCGGGCAGCGGCAAGTCCACCATCGGCAAGACCCTGCAACAGCTCGTGGCGCCCACTTCCGGCGCCGTCCGCTACAACGGCCAGGACATTTTCTCGATGGACAGCGCCGGCCGCCAGCGCCTGCGCCAGGAGATCCAGTACATTTTCCAGGATCCGTACGCGTCGCTGGATCCGCGCAAGACGGTGGCTTTCAGCATCGCCGAGCCGATACGCACGCACGGCCTGCTGAACGGCGATGACGCCATCGCCCGCCGTGTGGGCGAATTGCTGGAGCAAGTGGGGCTGAAACCCGAACACGCCAGGCGCTATCCGCATGAATTCTCGGGCGGCCAGCGCCAGCGCGTGTGCATCGCGCGCGCCCTGGCCAGCAACCCCAAGCTGATCATCGCGGACGAGTCCGTATCGGCGCTGGACGTGTCCATCCAGGCGCAGATCCTGAACCTGCTGATGGACCTGCAAAAAGACCGCGGGCTGTCGTACCTGTTCATCACGCACGACATGGCGGTGGTGGAGAAGGTGAGCCACCGCGTCGCGGTGCTGTACCTGGGCCAGATCGTCGAACTGGGCACCCGCCGCCAGATCTTCGAATCGCCGCAGCACGCCTATACGCGCAAACTGCTGGCCGCCGTGCCGGTGGCCGAACCCGGCCGCCACATCGACACCTCGCTGATCGAGGGCGAGATCCCCAGCCCGGTGCGCCGCGTCGGCGACGAGCCCGCCATCGTTCCCCTGATTGAATTCGCGCCCGGCCACCAGGTGGCCCGCGCGGCTTGACCCCCCATTTTCCACGTCGGCCCGCCCGATTTCCCGTCCCTGGAGTTGAACATGCTCTCCCTACGCAAAACCTTCACCGCCACCGCCCTGGCTTTGGCGCTGGGCGGCGCGCTGCCCGCGGTCGTCTCGACCGCCCATGCCGCCGGCACGCTCAATGTCGCGATCAACCAGGATCCGGGCAGTTGGGACCCGATCGACACCTTCGTGACGTTCTGGGGCTCGGTCGGCAGCAACCTGTACGACGGCCTGACGATGCGCGGCGCCGACCTGAAGCTGCAGCCCGGCCTGGCCACCTCCTGGGAATACCTGGACGACAACAAGCGCCTGCGCTTCAAGCTGCGCGAAGGCGTCAAGTTCCACAATGGCGAGCCCTTCAACGCCGAAGCCGTGAAGTTCACCTTCGAACGCCTGCTGGGCGCGGAAGGCACCAAGGGCCCGCAGAAGGCCAACTACGACTCGATCGGCGAGGTCAAGGTCGTGGACGAATACACGGTCGACTTCATCCTGAAGCAGCCGGATCCCGTCCTCCTGACGAAGCTGGCCGGCTACGGCGCCATGATCGTGCCGCCCAAGTACATCAAGGAAAAGGGCGAGGACAACTTCAACACCAACCCGGTCGGCACCGGCCCGTTCAAGTTCGAAAGCTACCAGCCCAAGGTCAACGTCACGCTCGCGCGCAATGACGATTACTGGGGCGGCAAGCCCAAGCTGGACAAGGTGGTCTACCGCTTCATCGGCGAACCGGGCACACAGGTCGCCGAGCTGCAGGCCGGCCGCGTCGACATCGCCACGCTGATCCCGCTGGGCCTGATCGACACCGTGAAGAAGTCCGGCAACGCCGACGTGATTTCCACGGGCGGGCCGGTGGCCTACGCGCTGCGCTACAACACCAAGAACGGCATCACCCAGAACCGCGACGTGCGCCGCGCGCTGATCATGGCCGTGGACCGCGACGCCATCGTCAAACAACTGCTGCTGGGCCAGGCCAAGACCATCGCCAGCTTCCAGGGCCCGCAATCGTTCGGCTACAACGCCGAGCAAAAGCCCCTGCCCTTCAACCCCGCCGAAGCCAAGAAACTGCTGGCCGCGGCCGGCGTGAAGCCGGGCGCCACGGTGCAGATCGACGTGCGCGGCAGCGACTCGAACTTCCGCGAAGTGGCCCAGGCCGTCTCGGGCTACCTGCAAGGCGTGGGCGTGCGCGCCACCATCAAGCCGTACGAAACCGGCGTGCTGCTCAACGACATCATCCCCGGCGGCAAGACCGGCGAAATGTGGCAGAACCAGTGGGGCGGCTGGACCTACGATTACGACAACACGGCGTACCTGATGTACCACTCGGGCCAGAAATGGAACCCGTACGACAACGACGCCAAGCTCAACGGCATGCTGGAAGCGCAGCGCACCGTCTATGACGTGAAGAAGCGCGAAGCCATGCTGCAGGAGATCGCCACCTACGTCGCCGACCAGGCGCTGGAACTGCCGCTGTACAGCCTGAACACGATCGTGGGCGTGAACAAGCGCGTGAAGAACCTGGAAGTCCCGGGGGATATCCGCTTCCGTTTCCTTGAAGCTTCTGTGGAGTAATCCCCCCCCGAAGCGCTACGCGCTTCCCCCCCAGGGGGGCACGCCCGCGGACCGGCAAAGCCGGCTCCGCGGCGTCCCGCTAAAAACAGCGGCAAGTGGGGGGATGGGCGATGGATGTTGTTGTGATGGCTGTTGTGAGGCCTGCTTTAGTGCCTGTTGAAGTATTAACCCCACCTACCCTCTTCGGCGAAAGCCGGGGTGGCGATTTATGACCGGATTTCTCATCAAACGCGTGTTGCAGGCCGTCTTCGTGATCGTGGCCGTGACGCTGCTGGTTTCCTATGCCGTGCGCCTGACCGGCGACCCCGCGCTGATGCTCAGCCAGGGGTCGGGCAGCGTCACCGAGCAAGACCTGGCCAACATCCGCCAGGCGCTGGGCCTGAACCGCCCCTTCCACGAACAATACCTGTCCTACATGCAAGGCCTGCTGCACGGCGATTTCGGCCGCAGCTTCATGGGCGGCACCTCCGTCGCCAAGCTGATCGGCGACGCCCTGCCCGCCACCCTGATGCTGGCCTTCACCTCGCTCATCGCGTCCATCCTGATTTCCCTGCCGCTGGGCATCCAGGCCGCCATCAAGCGCGGCAAGCCCACGGACCAGGCCATCCGCATCCTGTCGCTGGTGGGGCTGTCCTTCCCCAATTTCTGGCTGGCGCTGATGCTGGTGCTGCTGCTGTCGATCACCTTCCCGCTCCTGCCGCCGTCCGGCTGGAGCGGCCCCGCCAGCCTGGTGCTGCCTTCGCTGACGATGGCCATCATCCTCAGCGCCACCAATATCCGCCTGGTGCGCACCACGATGCTGGAAACGCTGTCCGCGCAGTACATCATGGTGGCGCGCAGCAAGGGCCTGAAAGAACGCGTGGTGCTGTACAAGCACGCGCTGCGCAACTGCGCCATTCCGCTCATCACCTACCTGGGCCTGCAGTTCGGCGGCCTGATCGGCGGCATCGTCGTCATCGAAATGGTGTTCAACTGGCCCGGCCTGGGCACCCTGGCGTTCGACGCGATCTCCGGCCGCGACTATCCGGTGCTGCAAGGCACGGTCACCGTGCTGGCCGCCGTCATCGTCCTGGTCAACCTGATCGTCGACATCGCCTACGGCATCGTCGATCCCCGTATCCGCACGCGGTAAGCCTTATGCAGACAACCTCCTCCACCGCCGCCGCTCCCCAGGCCGCCAAGCCGCGTAGCCGCTACCGCTCGCTGGAATTCGTGCTGGGCGCGCTGTTGACCGGCATCATGATCGCGCTGGTGCTGGCCTCCGGCTGGCTGTTTCCGGACGGCGGCGAGGCCATGGACCTGGCCGCCCGCCTCACCGCGCCCTTCGCCACCGCCGCGCACCCGTTCGGCACCGACCCGCTGGGCCGCGACGTGCTCGCGCGCGTCATCGTCGGCGGCAAGATCTCGCTGCTGGTGGGCTTCGCGTCCGTCATCGGCGGCGCGCTGCTGGGCATCGTCATGGGCCTCATCGCCGGCTACTACCGCGGCTTCTGGGACATGATCGTGATGCGCTTCGCCGACGTGCAGTTGGCGCTGCCGTTCATCCTGGTGGCGATCACCTTCATCGCCATCCTGGGCGGCGGCCTGTTCAACGTCATCTTCTTCATGATCGTGTCGCAATGGGTGCAGTACGCGCGCCTGGTGCGGGCGCAGGTGCTGGCGCTGCGCGAACGCGAATTCGTGCTGGCCGCCCGCGCCTTCGGCGTGCGCGACCTCGCCATGATCCGCCACCACATCGTGCCCAACCTGCTGGGCCCGCTGGTCATCCTGATGACACTGAACGTGGCCAACAATATCCTGCTGGAAAGCAGCCTGACCTTCCTCGGCCTGGGCGTGGACCCCATGATCCCCAGTTGGGGCGGTATGCTTGCCGACGGACGCACATATATGCAGACGGCCTGGTGGGTCAGCGTGTTCCCGGGCCTGGCCATCATGCTGACGGTGCTGGGCCTGAACCTGCTGGGCGACTGGCTGCGCGACCGCCTGGACCCTACCGGAAAATTGTGAGACCCCACGCTGCGCTCGCTTGCTGCCCCCCGAGGAGGCTGCCCCGCCTTGAGGCGGCTCGGCGGCGGGGCGGCTATTCCCGCGCAGGGCGTGCGCTTCGCGCCAGAGCGGCCCAGGTGTCTGACACCCTGGGGAGACGGCGGCCCGCGTGCACGGGCGCAGCAAGGGTGTCAGACACCGATGCAGCATCAGAGTCACCTGGGTGCGCCCAGGTGTCTGACACCCTGGGGAGACGGCGGCCCGCATGCACGAGCGCAGCAAGGGTGTCAGACACCGATGCAGCATCAGAGTCACCTGGGTACGCCCAGGTGTCTGACACCCTGGGGAGACGGCAGCCCGCATGCACGGGCGCGGCAAGGGTGTCAGACACCGATGCAGCATCAGAGTCACCTGGGTGCGCCCAGGTGTCTGACACCCAGGGGAGACGGCAGCCCGCATGCACGGGCGCGGCAAGGGTGTCAGACACCGATGCAGCATCAGAGTCACCTGGGTGCGCCCAGGTGTCTGACACCCAGGGGAGACGGCAGCCCGCATGCACGGGCGCGGCAAGGGTGTCAGACACCGATGCAGCAAGTGCCCGCCGCCCCCTGGAACACGGACACCTCTGCGCAACGCCCCCGTTGCCCGCCAGAATTTTAAGGATTGCTGAAGATGGTATTGCTGGATAGAACATTCGACCGCACGCTGGACGCCTGGACGCACGCCTACCTGGCGCCGGCCTGGCGCGGCGCGGTCGTGGAAGGCTGGCTGTTCGAAGGCGCCGAGGCCCGCCGCGCGGCGCAGGCCCGCCTGGCGCAGGCTGGCGTCACCGCCCGCTTTCGCAGCGCCTACAAACCGCTGCTGCATTACTTCCTGGAAGAGGTCGACCGCGAAGGACTGGCGTCGGTCGTCGTGCGCTACCCCCTGCACGAACACGCCCAGGCCAAGCGCTTCACGCTGGAGGCCTACCCGCTGGTCGCCCTGCTGGAAGGCGCGCGCGTCACGATGCAGCCCGGCGCCAGCGACCTGCACTACGACGTCAGCCTGACCTACGCCGACGGCCGCAAGATCGAAGAACGCGTCTATGCGCCGAACCAGCTCGGCCGTGCCCAGGACGGCACGCCCGAACTGTCGCCCACCGGCTGGCTGCGCGTGCGCGACGCCGAAGGCGTGCCGCAGATCGATGCCGCGCAGGCCACCGAGTTCCAGCAGGTCTTCCGCAGCATCGTGGACACCGTGCGCGGCCATGCCTGGGGCGCGCACGAGCCCTATTTCGACCGCCTGGAGATCCGCGTGGACCTGCCCGGCATCGACTTCGCGCTGCCCGTGGACGAAGAAATCGTCAGCACCTTCGAAGCGCTGCACGAGGACGTGTACTTCTCGCTGCTGGAGCATTTCCAGCAGCACTCCGGCCGGCCGTCGGGCGACCGCGGCCTGCAGCCCGGCCAGATCATTCCCGACATCCGCCGCCACGACGGCGCGGCGCGCGTGCTGATCTCCCTGGAACCGTTCGCCGCGCTCGCGCCGGTGGCGCCCGCGGCGCTCGCAACGCCGCTGGCGCAGGTGCGCGAACCGCTTTCGGCCGCGCAGATCGCCGGCTGCATGGCAGCCTTCGGCGGCGACACGTTCCAGGCCGTCTCGCGCCAGGGCCGGCCAGTGCTGGGCACCTACCTGCGCGGCCCCGGCCCCGCCGTCTTCATCTCGGGCGCGCAACACGCCAACGAAACCTCCGGCGTCGTCGGCGCCCTGCGCGCCGCGCAGGCGCTGGCTGCGCGCGGCGATGCCCACTTCGCCCTCATCGCCGCCGAGAACCCGGACGGCTACGCGCTGTTCAACCGGCTGCGCGAACACCATCCGCGCCACATGCTGCACGCGTCGCGCTACAGCGCGCTGGGCGACGACATCGCCTACCGCGAACGCGCCCCGTTCTTCGAACGCGAAGGCCGGCACCAGGCGCACGCCATCAGCGGCGCGCAACTGCACATCAACCTGCACGGCTACCCCGCCCACGAATGGACGCGCCCGCTGTCCGGCTACCTGCCGCGGCACTTCGAACTGTGGACGATCCCCAAGGGCTTCTTCCTGGTGCTGCGCCATCATCCGGGCTGGGGCGAACGCGCCCGCCGCCTGATCGAAGGCGTCACGGCGCGGCTGGCCCGCAACGTGCCGGGACTGGTCGAGTTCAATGCCCGGCAGCTTGAACTATTCCACGCGCATGCGCTCGAAACCGGATTCGACGTGCTCAACGGCATCCCCGTGCAGGTTACGGAGAGCGATCGGGAAGAATTGCCGCTGGCGCTGATTTCGGAGTTTCCGGATGAAACCGTCTACGGGGACCGCTTCGTTTTCGCGCATACTGTGCAGATGGAAACCGTCCTGGCGGCGACGGACCTCCATCGCAATTCCGGCGCCTGACACCTTGGGAGATCGGCGCGGCCCGCAGCGGCACCCGCCCCTCAGCATCAATAAGAAAATGAATATCCGAGAACGCAATCACGGCGACGACCTCGCCCTGGTGGACATCTGGCTCCGTTCGGTGCGCGCCACGCACACGTTCCTGACGGAAAAAGAGATCCAGGCCATGTACCCGCAGGTGCTCAACACCTATCTGCCATCGGTGCGGGTGTGGGTCTGCGAGGACGATGCCGGCGAGGTCGCCGGATTCATGGGCCTGAACGGCAACAAGGTCGAAATGCTATTCGTGGACGCCAACAAGCGCGGCAAGGGGGCCGGCCGCCGCCTGCTGAATTTCGCGCGCTCGCTGCACGGCACCCTGCTGGTGGACGTGAACGAACAGAATCCGCAAGCCCACGGCTTCTACAAGCACTACGGCTTCGAGGACGTCGGCCGCTCGGCGTACGACGATTCGGGCCGGCCGTTTCCCATCATCCACATGAAGCTGGCCGGCTGACGCTAACCGCCGGATTTGCCTTCGTGCCTGGCCCGCCAGGTTTTCAGCGCTTCCCGGTAGTTGTCCAGGGCTTCGTTGTAGATGTCGTAGACGCAGGGGATGCAGCCGCTGTTGCAGCATTCTTCGGGCGCGGGCGGTTCGGGCGGAACGGGCTGCGGATCGTCGTCGGGAATAGGCTTGGTGCTCATGCCGAAATGTTAGCGCCGATCGCGCCGCGCCACTCGGCGCGGCGGATCTCGTAGCGGCGCTTCCTGGCGGCGCCCTCGCCCGCCGTGGAGACGCGGCGCATGCCGCACTTTTCCAGCACCCGGCAGGACGCGGCGTTCCCGTCCAGCGCCACCGCCGCGAGCGCGTCCACGGACAATTGCCCGAACCCCAGCGCCAGCAGCGCCCGGGCGATTTCGGTGGCGTAGCCCTTGCCCCAGCAGCCGGGCACCAAGGCATAGGCCACCTCGACCGCATCGCCGGCGCGCTTCAAGCCGGCGCGTCCCGCCGGCACGCCGCTGTCCCGTTCGCTCAGCATGTACATGCCGAAGCCTTGCTGGGTCCAGTGCGCGAGGTTGCGCAGCAGGTAGAGCCGGCTTGCCGCCAGGTCCCGGGTGCCGCCCATGGTGGCCATGAGGCGCGCATCGGCGTGCATGGCGCGGATGAACGGAAGATGCGTTTCGTCCATGCGCTGCGCGTGCAGGCGGACGGTGTCGAACGTGGCGGGAAACAGCGCTGCGGACATGGCGGAAAAAGGGGCTGCGATGCCTTCCATCATACCGGCCGCCCGCCGCCCGGCCCACGTCCGGATGGATGAGACGGCGCGGCGGCTTCAGCCGCGGCGCAGGCCCAGGAAGCTCCAGCGCACGTCGGCGCGGTCCAGCATGTCTTCGCGCTCGGCGAGGTGGTGCGACGACAGGCCGTGCCCCGCCGCCAGCGCGATCGTCTCCTGCGCGGACACCTCGAACATGCGGCGCCCCGGCGGCACCGGCCCGTGGCGCAGCGACATGAGGATCTGGCCGCGCGGCGCCAGCAGCGCCGCCAGCGCTTCCATGCCCTGGCGGCGTTCATCGGCGTCGAGGTGCATCCATACGGCCGTGAGCATGATCACGTCGAATACGCGGCCCTGTCCGCGCAAGACGGCCAGGCCGGGCAAGGCGTCGTCCACCCACTCAAGATTGGGCAGCGCATGGCGGCGCCGGCCTTCCTGGAGCAGTTCGGGCGTGGGCTCGGCCGCCACCACCGCGTGGCCCATTCGCGCCAGCGCAGCCGCGTCGCGGCCGGATCCCGCGCCGATATCCGCGATGCGCGCGGGCGCTGCGGGAATCAGGTGCGCCACGTCGCGGTGCACGTCCGCGAACGCGATGCTCTCATATTGGTCCGCAAGGGCCGCCGCGTTTTCGCCGTAGCCCTGCGTGCCCGACACCGCCGTCACGATTGGCTGTCCGGACGGGCCCGGATCGCGTCGGGCGGCCAGGTGGCCTTGATCGCGTCGTAGATGCGCTTGCCGACCCGCCCGTCCTGCGGCAGGCTGCGCCTGGCCTGTTCCTCGCGCACGGCGTCGCGGGTCTTGGCGCCGGGGATGCCGTCGGCAACGCCCACGTCGTAACCCAGGCCGTAGAGCATCTCCTGCAGTTCCTTGATCTGCGCGCGCGACAGGCCGGGATCGTCCGTGGGCCAGGCCGCGGCGAGCGCCGGGCCGCCTTGCAGGCGGTTCAGCAGCAGCGACACGGCCAGGCCGTAGCGGCGCGACTGGTTGTAATGCAGGATGGCGTCGAAATTCACCGTGGCCAGGAACACGGGCCCCTTGGCGCCGGTGGGCGCGAACAGATAAGCCTGCTGGTCGTTGCCCGACGGCAGCTTCAGCGCGGACCCGTCGCCCTGCTTCAGGCCCGCCTGGGCCCATTGGGCGATCGTGCGGCGGTCCTGCGACCCGACGTATTCGGCGTCGGGCTCGGGCGGGATGGCGGCCGCCACGTCCGCCGGCACGCGCACCTCCACCACCGCCGGCAGGCCGTGCGTCCATTGGGCGCGGCGCTTGCGCAAGTGGTTGGCGGTGGACGCCAGGGCGTCGGGCAACGAGTTGTACAGGTCGATCTTGCCGTCCCCGTCTCCGTCGGCGGCCAATTCATAGAACGAGGTCGGAATGAACTGCGTCATGCCGAAGGCGCCGCTCCAGGAACCGACGAAGCTGTCGGCCGGCACCGTGCCGTCGCGCAGCAGCCGCACGGAAGCGTAGGCGTTCTTTTCCCACAGCGGCTTGTTCTCGGTGCAGGCGCGCGTGAGCCAGGCGTTCAGCACGTCGGTCTTGCCCACCTGGCGGCCGTAGTTGGTTTCGATGCCGAAGATGGCGACCAGCGTGGCCGGATCCACCTGGTACTGCTGGCTGATGGCGGCCAGTTGCGGACCGTACTTGGACAGCACGGCGCTGCCGTCCTTCACGCGTTCATCGTCCACCGTCTTGGCGATGTAGTCCCACCATGCTTCGCGCCCCTCGGGCTGGCCCTTGGCCGACGCCACCGTCGTGGGCAGCAGCTTGGCGCCGGCCGTGTACTTGTCCCAATCCGCCACGGTCAGCCCGTTGGCGGCCGCGCCCTTGCGCAGCTTGGCGATGCAGGCCTTGGTGTCCAGCTCGGTGGGGACGATGACCTGGGGCTCGGCGGCGGGAGAGGCCGCGGCGGCGGCGGGCGCCGGAGCGGGAACGGCGGCGGGCGCGGCCTGCGCGGGCGCCGCGGCGGGCGCGTCGTCGAAACTGCGCTTGGGTGTCGGCGCGGGCAGCGGCTGGGCCGGCGCGGCCGGCTGGGCGCGCGATCCGGTGGCGGAAGCGGGCGACTGCGCGTGCGCGGCCCCGGCGGCGGCGGCCGCGAACGCCGCGCCCATCAGCACGCGGGAAATGGTATCGATTCGAAAGCGAATGGAACGCTGGCGCATGACAATCCTGAAAAATCGAAGTCAGCCGGGATCGTACCGCGATCCGGCTTCGGCGGCCCGCGGCTATCTTCCAGCCGGTGGCGCCTCAGCGCACAGGGCCGTCTACACGAGCATCCGTTTGAAGGTCATGAATCGCTATTCCGAGATCGAAGCCGGCGCAAACCAATACTGGAACGAGCCGCCGTCGTTGGAATACCAGGGCAGCAGCATGCCGATGCTGTCGGACTCGCGCTGCACGGACACCAGCAGGCCGCCGGCGTCGCGGCGAAACAGCGCCACGTGGCGCAGCACGCCCATCGATTCATGCTGCCGCCAGTCGTACCGCACGCTGACCCACAGCCTTCCCTGGGTGCAGCCGGCGTAACGCCGGATCTCGGCGGGCATGGGCGGGCGGATCTCATCGCGCGGCGCGAGGCCGTCCTGCGCGCCGTCGAGCGCCGGCAGTTGTCCGCTGAAGCGCCCGCCCCGCCCGTCCCACGCCTGCACCCGCCAGCCGCGGGGATCGGGTGCGAACGTCACCGTGGCCTGCGGCGTGGGCCGCCACTCGGGCACGCCGTCGCCTTGCGGGCCGTGCAGGTCGAGAGAATGGGCCAGGAATTGGTACAGGTCCGCGAGCGGCTGCGGATCCTTGTCGCCGGCGCGGTACTCGCCCGCGGCCCGATAGACGCCCGCGAGGTCCGGGCACTGCGCCGGATCCGAGGGCAGGACCATGGGCCGCGCATCGCGAAAGCCGGTCCAGGCGACAGGCACGCCGTCCAGGCGGGACGCGCCGCAAGCGGTCAGCGCCGCCAACGCCAATCCGCAAGCGGCCAAACGGATCATGTTCATGGCGACGAACTATATCCGAATCCCGCGCGCGCGTTGCCAAGCGCCCGGCGAGGGAGAATAATCGGCACATCGCTATCCTGCCGCCGCCACGGCACCGTTCCGAGGCTCAAGCTGGCCATCCAGGCCGAGCGCGACGCCGGCGGCCTGAACAGGCATCATCTTCAGGATCCGAACCCCATGTACGACTGGCTCAACGCACTGCCCAAGGCGGAACTGCACCTGCACCTGGAAGGCTCGCTGGAGCCCGAGCTGCTGTTCCAACTGGCGCGGCGCAACGGCGTGGCCCTGCCCTGGCCCGACATCGACGCGCTGCGCGGCGCGTACGACTACGACAATCTCCAGGAATTCCTCGATCTCTATTACCTGGGCGCGGACGTGCTGCGCACCGAGCAGGACTTCTACGACCTGACCTGGGCCTATCTGCTGAAATGCCGCGAGCAGAACGTGGTCCATACCGAGCCCTTCTTCGATCCCCAGACCCACACCGACCGCGGCGTGCCCTTTGAGGCGGTGCTGCGCGGCATCGGCCAGGCGCTGGAAGACGGCCGCAAGAAGCTGGGCGTGACCAGCGGGCTGATCCTGAGCTTTCTGCGCCACCTGCCGGAAGAACAGGCGATGCGCACGCTGGAAGCCGCGCTGCCCTATCGCGACGCCCTCATCGCCGTCGGCCTGGACAGCAGCGAAAAGGGCTTCCCGCCGCGCCTGTTCCAGCGCGTGTTCGACCGCGCGCGCGCCGAAGGCCTGCCCGCCGTGGCCCACGCGGGCGAGGAAGGCCCGCCCGAATACATCTGGGAAGCGCTGGACCTGCTCAAGGTGCTGCGCATCGACCATGGCGTGCGCGCCGCCGAAGACCCCAGGCTGATCGCCCGCCTGATCGACGAACAGATCCCGCTGACGGTCTGCCCGCTGTCGAACATCCGCCTGCGCGTGTTCGAACACATGCGCCATCACAACATCCTGTCGCTGCTGGACGCGGGCGTGAAGGTCACCGTCAACTCCGACGATCCGGCGTACTTCGGCGGCTACGTGAACGAGAACTTCCACGCGCTGTACGAGCACCTGGGCATGTCCCGGGAGCAGGCCCGGGCGCTGGCGGACAACAGCCTGGACGCGCGCATCGCGAAGTGACTTCGGATCCCGCGCGCGGGCGTTCAGGCCGCGCGCGCGCCCAGCATGCGCAGGAACATCGCCGACAAGGGCCCGGACAGTTCCCGCGCATCCAGCCGGCCCTGCGCGATGCGCGCGTCCACGGCGCCGTGCATGCCGTGGTACAGCGCGATGGCGGTCAGCGCCACATCGTCCAGCGTCCAGCAGCCGGCGCGCGCGCCCGCTTCGAGAATGCCTTCCAACTGGTCCAGCACGGCGCTTTTCTCGGCCGCGCCGCGGTCGGGATGGCGGGCGTCGTGGAACACCACGTCATGCAGCGCATAGCCGTCGAAGTAGGCCTCGACGCCGGCGCGCGTCCAGGCGCGCAGCCGCGCCGCGCCGTCGTCCGGCGCACAGGCGTCCACCGCCTGCTGGATATGGTCCAGGAACCCCTGCGAGAACTTGGCGCGCAAGGCCGCCAGCATGTCGTTCTTGGACGTGAAGTAGTGATAGAACGTGCCCTTGGCCACGCCGGCCCGTTCCACGATCTCGTTGATGGTGGTCGCCTCGACGCCCTTCTGGATGAACAGCGCCTCCGCGGCGGCCATCAGCTCGTCCAGCCGCACCGCCGCGGGCTTGGTGCGCGGCTTCCGGACGGCCGCGGGGTCTGCGGGCGAGGAAAGCGGGTCTGGAGCGGCGGACATATCGGCAGGGATCCATTGAACGGCAAGGCGCCAGTGTAGAGGACGCGCCCGCCAGCGATCAAAATTTGAGAACGATTCTTTTTTCAATTGACCGACGGTCGGTCGACACCTAGAATACCCCTTCCCCCACCTCCTCCGCCGCTATGCATCCCGCACGCCGCCGCGCCCTGGTTCTGGCCGTCAACCTGGGCAGCTTCATCACCATCCTGGACATCAGCATCGTCAACGTGGCGCTGCCCACCATGCAGGCCGCCCTGCGCATCGACATGGCCGGGCTGCAATGGGTGGTGGACGCCTATGCGCTGTTCCTGTCCGCCTTCATGCTGTCCGCCGGTCCGCTGGGCGACCGCTACGGCCGCAAGCGCTCATGGCTGGCGGGCGTGCTGCTGTTCACGGCGGGCTCCGCCCTGTGCGGGATGGCGGACGGCCTGACGGCGCTGCTGATCGGACGCGCCGTGCAGGGCGTGGCCGGGGCCCTGCTGGTCCCGGGCGCGCTGTCGCTGCTGACGCAGGCGTTTCCCGATCCGAAGGAACGCGCCCAGGCCATCGGCGTCTGGGCCTCGTGCAACGCCATCTCGCTGATCGTCGGGCCCATGCTGGGCGGCGTGCTGGTCGCGCACTTCAATTGGCAGAGCATCTTCCTGATCAACCTGCCGGTGGGCGCGCTGGCCATCGCGCTCGGCGCCTGGAGCATCGCGGAAAGCGCCCATCCCGAGCACGCCGCCTTCGATCCCGCGGGCCAGGCGCTGAGCGTGCTGTGGCTGGGCGCGCTGACCTTCGGCCTGATCGCCGCGGGCGAACACGGCTGGGCCGCGCCGCAGGCCGCCGGCGCGCTCGCCGTCGCCGCCGCCGGACTGCTCGCCTTCCTGTGGGTGGAACATCGAGCGGCGCGCCCCATCCTGCCGCTGGGCCTGTTCCGCGACGCCGGTTTCGCCATCACCAATTTCGCCTCCTTCGTGCTGGGATTTTCCGCCTACAGCAGCCTGTTCTTTTTCTCGCTCTACCTGCAGCACGTGCGGGGCCTGTCGCCGCTGGCGGCCGGCTGGCAACTGGCGCCGCAGTTCGCCGCGGCGGGGCTGGTTTCCATCGTATTCGGCCGGCTCAATCTGCGCTTCGGCCTGCCGCGGCTGATGATCGCCGGCTACGCGCTCATCGGCGCGGCCATGCTGGGCATGACGAGCTTCGAGGCGCACACGCCCTACGCGGTGTCCGGATCCCTGCTGGTGCTGCTAGGCCTGGGCACGGGGCTGGCAGTGCCGTCGACCAGCATGGCCGTGATGGCCACCGTGCCGCGCGAGCGCTCCGGCATGGCGTCGGCCACCATGAACGCGCTGCGCCAGACCGGCATGACGATAGGCATCGCGCTGCTGGGCGCGCTGATGAGCGGGCGCGCGATCGACGCGCTGGCGGCCTCGTTGGCGCGGCTGGGCGCGCCCGACGCGCAGGCCCTGGCGCACGCCGCCGTCACGCGCCATGCCATGCCCGCGCAGCCCGCCAACGCGGCCGGGCTGTACACCGATGCGCTGGCCGGCGGCTTCCACGCCGCCATGCTCGCCGCGGGCGCCGCGTCTCTGCTGGCGGCGCTGTTGCTGGTGGCCGTCGCGCGCGGATCCAGGCGCGTGCTGCGCGCGGCATGACGGCCTGATTCCAACGCGCGGAAAGGCGGTTAGGCCGAAAACGCGGCGTGGTAGGCGACCTCGCCCTGCGCGGGGCGCGTAAAGGCCAGCGCCATGAAGTACTCGGGCGGCGCGCCCGGGTACTTCAGCCCCGCCTGGGCAAAGCCGAAGCGGCCGTAGTAGCCCGGATCGCCCAGCACCACGCAGCCCGCCGCGCCCAGCGCCCGAAGCCTGGCCAGGCCCTCCCGCAGCAATGCGGCGCCGATGCCGCGCCCCTGCCGGTCCGGCCGCACGGCCATCGGCCCCAGGCCATACCAATCGCTTGAACCGTCGCTTACCGTCACCGGCGAGAACGCGATGTGGCCCACTATGTTTCCGTCCTCCCAGGCCGCCAGCGACAGCGTCAACGCGCCGGCCTCGCGCAGCGCGCCGATGATGCGGCCCTCGGTCCCCTGGCTGTGGGGATGGTCTTTGAACGCGTCCTGCGTCAACGCGAAAATGGCCTCGCGGTCGCGGGGCGCTTCTGGAAGAATCTGCATGATTCCGCTCCTGCCGGTACTGCACGCGAGTGTAGCGCCCGCGGCTCGCGGCCATTCATCATTGACGCTGGGCCGCGCGCTGAATACAGTGGCCCCACCACCTACCTTTCGGATCCCTATGAACCGCTACCGCGTCGGCATAGCCGGCTTCGGCGCCATCGGCCAGGCCGTGGCGCAATCCCTGGACGCCGGGCTGCCCGGCCTTGCCCTGGCCGCCGTCGCCGTGCGCGACCCCAAGGCGCCGCCGGCCTTCGGCTGGGCCAACGGCGCCCCCGCCTTCACCACCATCGGCGCGCTGCACGAGCATTGCGACGTGGTCGTCGAATGCGCGCCCGCCGCCGTCTTCCGCGACATCGCCGAACCGGTGCTGCGCGCCGGCAAGAAGCTGGTGGTGCTGAGCTCGGGCGCCCTGCTGCGCCACGACGACCTGATCGAACTGGCTCGCGCCCACCAAGGCCAGATCGTGGTGCCGTCCGGCGCCATCCTTGGCCTGGACGCGATCACCGCCGCGGCCGAAGGCGTCATTCATTCCGTCACGATGATCACGCGCAAACCGGTGCGCGGCCTGCTGGGCGCGCCCTACCTGGCCGAAAACGACATCGACCTCTCGGCCATCGCCGAGCCCCGCCTGATCTTCCGCGGATCGCCGCGCGAGGCCGCCGTGGGCTTCCCGGCCAACCTGAACGTGGCGGTCAGCGTTTCCCTCGCCGGCATCGGGCCCGACCGCACGACCCTCGAAATCTGGGCCGATCCTTCCCTGGAACGCAATGTCCACCGCGTCGAAGTCGTGTCCGATTCGGCCACGTTCTCGATGGAGATCCAGAACATTCCCTCGGCCAATCCCAAGACCGGCCGCATCACCGCGCAAAGCGTGGTCGCCGCGCTGCGCAAGCTGACCGCCCCCTTGCGCGTGGGCACCTGATCAGGCCGCGGCGCGGCGCAACGGCATCGGCTCGCGCCGCGCTTCCATCGGCCCCATCGTCCAGTTGCCCGCGCCGTCCAGGTCCAGCCTATGGGTGTGGAACGCGTCCAGCGTGCTGCGATGGCCCACGCTGACCAGCATGCAGGACGGCAGCGCGCCGCGCAGCAGGCTGTACAGCGCGTGTTCCAGGCCTTCGTCGGTGGCGGACGTGGCTTCGTCCAGGAACACGATGGCCGGCCGGTTGAACAGCACGCGCGCGAACGCCACGCGCTGCTGTTCGCCGATGGACAGTATCCGGGCCCAGTCCGCGGCCTCGTCGAGCCGGCCGACCAGGTGACCCAGGTTGACCCGCCGCAGCGCGTCGGCCAGGCGGGCGTCATCCTCGGGCTGCGCCAGCCCCGGATAGGCCACCGCGCCGCGCAGGTCGCCCAGGGGCAGATAAGGCCGTTGCGACAGGAACAGCGCGGACGCGCCTTGCGGCCGCCGCACGCGGCCCCCGGCATACGGCCACAGGCCTGCCAGCGCGCGCAATAGCGTGGTCTTGCCGCTGCCCGAGGGCCCCTTGATCAACAGGGCCTGTCCGGGCCGCAACTGCAAATCGAGATCCCGCAGCAACACCGCGCCATCGGGCCGGCGCAATTGCACGCCTTCGATCTCCAACCCGTCGGGCAGCGCCTCCGACTGCACGGAAGGCAGGGCCCGCGCGGCCTCGTTGGCGTCCAGGAATCCGCTCAACCGGTCCAGGGTGGCGCGGTATTGCGCGAAGGTATCGTAGGAAGTCCGGAAGAACGACAGCGAATCCTGCACCTGCCCGAAGGCCTGCGAGGTCTGGATGACGTCGCCCAGCTTGATCGCGCCGCTGAAGAAGCGCGGCGCCTGCAGGATGAAAGGGAACACCACCGCCACCTGGCTGACCGACAGGTTGAAGCCGTCGAACTTCAGGCCCCGGTACACGCGCGCCCACAGGTTGGCGATGTAAGCCGTGAAGCGCGTCCACAAGGTGGCGCGCTCGACTTCCTCGCCCTGATAGAACGCGACGTTCTCCGCGTTCTCGCGCAGGCGCACCAGCGCGTAGCGGAAGTTCGCGGTCAGCCGTTCGGACAGGAAGTTCAGCCTGATCAGCGGCCGCCCGATCTTGAACGCGAACAGCGTCGCCACGATCACGTACAGGTACACCACGAACACCATGGCCCGCGGGATCTCCACGCCGGCCACCGTCAGCGCGCCGGACAGGCCCCAGAGGATGGACGTGAACGCCACCAGCGACACGATGGCGCTCAGCGCGCCGATCGCCAGCGTGCGCGAGCCGGTGACGAACATGGCGATGTCCTGCTCGATGCGCTGGTCGGGGTTGTCGACCGGCGCGTCCAGGAAATGGCCGCGATAGTACGCGCCCGCGCCCAGCCAATCGCGCGTCAGGCGCTCATTGAGCCAGACGCGCCAGCGGATATCGAAGGCCTGCCCGGCGTAGCTGTCGGCCAGGGTGCGCACCACGTGCACACAGGCGAGCACGGAAAAAATGCCCAGGAAGCGCCAGAACGCGGACTGGTCCAGCGCCTGCAGCGCGCTGTAGAAGCCGTTGTACCAAAAGGAAAACAGCACCGTCATGCGCACTGCGAACATCGCCAGGAACAGCAGCAGCGCCAGGGTCAGCAAGGGCCGCCAGCCGCGGCGGGGGCTGAGGTACGGCCACGCCAGCCGCCAGAACTTGCGCCCCCAGTCCGTGGTCCGCGCGAGCACGGCCGCGGCCAGCGCCAAGGCGACGGCGGTGATGCCGAACGCGCGCGCGAGCCACAGCGCGCTTTCCGCGAGTTGCTGCTGCCAATTCAGGTCCATGAGCCGGTTCCCTCCGATACGCGTTCCTTGTTAGACGGGAGGCGTACTTCGAGTTCCGGCGAAAGGCCTGTTTTAAGCCTCGCTTAAGCGTTTCGGCGGGGCAATTGAAGGCGCATTGAAAGCCAGGGCGTTCAGCGCGCGCCGAGGTCCAGATTGGCGAACAGGTCCGCCAGCGTCGGCACGGACCGCGCGGGCCAGATGGCGCTCAGGTCGAAGCTGGGCAGCGCCTGGCCGTCGCGCACTTCGCAGAAGCGCACGCCGCGGAAGTTCAACGACCGGATCCAACTGGGCAGCAGGGCCACCCCGCAGCCGCCCGCCACGCAGGACAGCACCGTCAGCGTGCGGTTCGCCTCTTGCGCCACGTGCGCGTCGTGCCCGGCCTTGCGCATGGCGTCCAGGATACCGGCGTAGAACGCCGGCAACTGGGACTGCGGATACATCACCAGGCCGGCCCGCGCAATCTGCGCCATGCTGACCTGGCCGTCGGCGGGCACATCGAGTTCGTCCGGCACGGCGGCCACCAGCCGGTCCCGCAATAGCTGGCGTTCGCGCATGCGGCCTCCGACCGCGACCGGCGTGTGCATCAGGCCGATATCGATCTCGCCGGTCTGCAGGGCTTCGGCCTGTTCGGCGTTGCTCATCTCGCACAGAATCACGCGGACGCCCGGTGCCAGCCTGCGCATTTCGCGCAGCGCGCGCGGCAAGGTATCGAACAAGGCCGACGACACCAGCCCGACCGTCAATTGCCCGGCGCTGCCGCGGCCGATCTCGCGCGCCCGCTGCGCGGCCGCGTCGATGCGCGCCACGCTGGCGCGCACGTCTTCAAGAATGGCCAGCGCGGCGGGCGTGGGCGCGGCGCCCCGGCGCGAGCGCTCGAACAGCCGCACGCCCAGGTCTTTTTCCATGCGGCCCAGCCCCTGGCTCAGGGCGGGCTGCGCGATGCCCAGCCACTCCGACGCGCGGCTGACGCTGCCGTGGTCGACCACCGCCAGGAAATAGCGCAGGTGCCGGGTTTCCATATCAGATAGATATATTTAAAGCAATTTTCCAGAATGGAAAATTATATATCGACTCCCTAGAATCCCGCCTTATAGAACAGCGCCGCCGGCCCCTGGCCGCGCGCACGACAAGGAGACCGTTTTGCCCCCGCCCGCCCATGGCGCCGCCGTCGACACCCACGCGCACGTATTCCGGCAAGGCCTGGCGCTTGCCCAGGTGCGCCGCCATACCCCCGACCACGACGCCACGCTGGCCGAGTACCTCGCGCTGCTGGACGCCCACGGGCTGAGCCACGGCGTGCTGGTGCAGCCCAGTTTCCTGGGCACGGACAACAGCTACCTGGTCCAGGCGCTGCGCGCCGCGCGCGGCCGGCTGCGCGGCGTCGCGGTCGTGGCCGAGGACATCGCGGAAACGGCGCTCCACGACCTGGCCGAGGCCGGCGTGGCCGGCATCCGGCTGAACCTGATCGGGCTGGACCTGCCCAGCCTGCAAACGCCCGCCTGGCAGACCCTGCTGGCCCGCGTCAACGCGCTCGGCTGGCACGTGGAACTGCATGTGCAGGCCGCGCGGCTGCCGGACATCGTGCCCGCCCTGCTGGCGGCCGGCTGCCGCATCGTGGTGGACCACTTCGGCCGCCCCGACCCGGCGCTGGGCACGGCGGATCCCGGTTTCCGCTACCTGCTGCAGCAGGCGGACAGCGGCCGCGTCTGGGTAAAGCTGTCCGCCCCCTACCGCAATTGGCCGGCCTCCGCCTGCGCCACGTCGGGCCGCGAGGCCGCGCAACGGCTGCTTGCGGCGTACACCCCCGAACGGCTCATGTGGGGCAGCGACTGGCCCCACACCGAGCACCGCCACCTGGCGTCCTACCCCGCGGCGACGCAATGGCGGGACGCCTGGATCGACGACCCCGCGCAACGGCGCGTCCTGCTTGCCGACACCCCATTGCGGCTGTTCCAATTCCAAGGAGACGAATCATGACCCATCTGTTGAACCGCCTGGCGCGCCGCGGCGCGATGCTCGCCGCGGCCGGACTGCTTGCCGGCGCGGCCGGCGCCGCGTCGGCCGCCTACCCCGAACGCGCCGTGACCCTGGTGGTGACCTATCCTCCCGGCGGCACCGTGGACGTGGTCGCGCGCCTGATCGGCCCCAAGCTGGCCGCCGAACTGGGCCAGCCTGTCGTCATCGAGAACCGCGGCGGCGCGGGCGGCATGATCGGCGGCGCCGTCGTCGCCAAGGCCCAGCCCGACGGCTACACGCTGATGCTGGACGCCTCCAACCACGCGCAGAACCCCGCGCTGCATTCCAGGATGCAGTTCGACACGCTGACCGCCTTCGCGCCGGTGTCGCTGCTGCTGCGCGTGCCCAACGTCCTGGTCGTCACGCCGTCGTACGAAGTGAAGACGGTGGCCGACCTGATCAAGCTGGGCCAGCCCGGCGCCAAGGACCACGTCTACTTCGCCTCGGCCGGCCCCGGTTCCGCCCAGCACCTGGCCGGCGAACTGTTCAACCTGCTTGCCAAGACCGAACTCCAGCACGTGGCCTACAAGGGCGGCGGCCCGGCCATGATCGACGTGATGTCGGGCCAGGTGCCCGTCATGTTCGCCAGCATGGGCTCGGCCTGGCAGCACGTGAAGAACGGCAAGCTGCGCGCGGTGGCCGTGGGCGGCCTGGAACGCTCCAAGGCCGCCCCCGACCTGCCCACCATCGCCGAATCCGGCGTGCCGGGCTACGAAACCTATGAATGGAACGCGGTGTTCGCGCCGGCCGGCACGCCGCCCGCCATCGTGGACCAGGTCTCGCAAGCGCTGGCCAAGGTGCTGAAGGATCCGGCGATCGCCGAACAACTGGCCGGCATCGGCGCCGAACCGATCGGGTCCACGCCGGCCGAACTGGACACCTTCCGCCGCGCCGAAATCGACAAGTGGCAGCGCGTGGTGAAGGAAGCCGACCTGCGGCTGGATTGAGCCGCGCCGGGCCCGCGGGCCCGGCTATCATGGTCCCTGGCACAGCAATCCGGCAGGGACAGATACATGGAAAAAATCCGGCTCGACAAATGGCTCTGGGCGGCGCGCTTCTACAAGACGCGCAGCCTGGCCGTGCAGGAAATCGGCAAGGGCCGGGTGCTGGTGAACGACCAGCCCGCCAAGCCCGCGCGCGAAGTCGCGCCCGGCGACCTGGTCGCCATCCGCAAGGAAGACCCCGCGCTGCGCGTGCGGGTCGTGGCCGTCAGCGGCGTGCGCGGCCCCGCGCCCGTGGCGCGCCAGCTCTACGAAGAAACGCCTGACAGCGTGGCGGCGCGCGAACGCGCCGCGGAGATGCGCCGCCTCGCGCCCGAGCCGGCGCTGGGCATCGAGGCGGGACGGCCGACCAAGCGCGACCGGCGCCTGATCGACCTGATGCGCGGCAAGTAGCCGGACCGGGTTCCGGTCAACTGCCGATGAAGGCCAGCAGGTCCGCATTCACCTTGTCCGCCTCCACCGCGCACATGCCGTGCGAGGCGCCCGCATAGACCTTGAGCGTCGCGTGCTTCAACAGCTTCTCGGCGCTGCGCGCCGAGGCGTCGATCGGCACGATCTGGTCGTCGTCGCCATGCAGCAGCAGCACGGGAATGTCGATCTTCTTCAGGTCGTCGGTGTAGTCCACTTCCGAGAACTCGCGGATGCAGGCGTACTGCCCCACGATCCCGCCCGACATGCCCTGCGCCCAGAAGGCGTCGATGGTGCCTTGCGCGGCCTTCGCCCCGGGACGGTTGAAGCCGAAGAACGGCATCGCCAGGTCCTGGTAGAACTGCGAACGGTTGTCGGCCACGCCCTTGCGGATGCCGTCGAACACGTCCATCGGCAGCCCCTTGGGATTGGCGGCCGTCTTCAGCATCAGCGGCGGAACCGCGCCGATGAGCACGGCCTTGGACACCCGCTTCGCGCCGTGCCTTCCCAGGTAATGCGCCACCTCGCCGCCGCCCGTGGAATGGCCGATCAGCACGGCGTCGCGCAGGTCCAGGTGGTCGATCACCGCGGCCAGGTCGTCCGCGTAGGTATCCATGTCGTTGCCTTGCGGGGGCTGGCTGGACCGGCCGTGGCCGCGCCGGTCGTGCGCGATGACGCGGAAGCCCTGGTTGGCGAAGAACAGCATTTGCGGATCCCACGCGTCCGAGTTCAGCGGCCAGCCGTGGGAGAACACGAGGGGACGGCCCTGCCCCCAGTCTTTGTAATAGATGCGGGTACCGTCTTTCATGGCGACTGTATTCATCGTTGTGCTCCATCGTGCGAGAGAAGGGAGGAACGGCGTGAATCACCGCACACGTTACGCGGCGCGCGCCGGCTTGAACAGCCCTCGGAAAGACGTATGCGTCCCTGAAAACCCGGCCCGCCGGCCGCGCCGGAGATTAAGATAGAGGCTTTTGCGCGCGCCCATCATGAAACGCAGTTCCGCAGGCGGTCTCGTCTATTCCACGGAAGGCGGCCGGATGTGCCCGGAATGCCGCAAGCCTCTTGCGCAGTGCCTGTGCAGGCAGGCCGACAGGCCCGCGCCCGCGGGCGACGGCGTGGCGCGCGTGTCGCGCGAAACCAAGGGGCGCGGCGGCAAGAGCGTGACCGTGGTCAAGGGGCTGGCCCTGGACCCCGCCGCGCTGGCGGCGCTGGGCAAGCAATTGCGCGCCGCCTGCGGTTCAGGCGGAACGGTCAAGGACGGCGCGATCGAAGTGCAGGGAGACCATTGCGAACGGATCATGGACGCCCTGCAGAAACACGGCCATCGCGCCAAGCGCGCCGGCGGCTAACCCCAGACCGAGAGCAAACAATGACAGACCCGACCACAACGCACGTCACCAGTTGGCATGCCCACGTGTACTTCGACGCCGGCAGCCGCGACGCCGCGTTCGCCTTGCGCGAGCGGATCGCGGCGAGGTTCGACGGACAAATGGAACTGGGACGCTTCCACGAGCGCCCCGTCGGCCCGCATCCCCAGTGGAGCTACCAGATCGCCTTCGAGCCCGGGCGCTTCGCCGAGATCGCGACCTGGCTCGCGCTGCATCACGGCGCCCTGGACGTCTTCATGCATCCCAACACCGGCAATTCCCTGCGCGATCACCGCGACCGCGCCGTCTGGATCGGGCGCAGCCACGAACTGAACCTGCGCGCGCTGGGCGCCTGATCAGAGCGCGCGGCCCACGATCAGCGAATCCAGCGACATGGTGGAGTCTTCGCTCCTGCCCTCGTACGGCAGCCGGGTGAGCACATAGCGCATGGCATTGAGCCGCGCGCGCTTCTTGCAGTCCGACTTGACCACGACCCACGGCGCGTCGGCCGTGTCGGTGTGCGCGAACATCGCTTCCTTGGCGCGCGTGTAGTCGTCCCACTTGTCCAGCGACGCCAAGTCCACCGGGCTCAGCTTCCATTGTTTGAGCGGATGGACCTTGCGCTGCTGGAAACGGCGGCGCTGTTCCTCCCGGCTGACCGAGAACCAGAACTTGATCAGGTGGATGCCGCTGCTGACGAGGTGGCGCTCGAAGTCCGGCACCTGGCGCAGGAAGTCCAGGTACTCCTCATGCGTGCAGAAACCCATCACGCGCTCGACGCCGGCGCGGTTGTACCAGGAGCGGTCGAACATGACGATTTCGCCGGCCGTGGGCAGGTGCTGCACGTAGCGCTGGAAGTACCACTGGCCGCGCTCGGTGTCGGACGGCTTTTCCAGCGCGACCACGCGCGCGCCGCGCGGATTCAGGTGTTCCATCATGCGCTTGATGGTGCCGCCCTTGCCCGCCGCGTCGCGGCCTTCGAACAGGATCACGACGCGCTGGCCCGTGGCCTTGACCCAGGCCTGCAGCTTCAGCAGTTCGACCTGCAAGCGGTACTTCTGCTTTTCGTAATTGCGCCGCAGCATGCGGTGGCGGTAGGGATAGATGCCTTCGCGCCAATCCGCGACCAGTTCGTCGTCGGGATTGCGGGGCAAGGCCGGCGCTCCCGCGCCCGCTTCCAGCAGGGCGCGGTGCACGGCGTGCGCATCGTCCGGCGACAATTCCTCGATGACCGAACGCAGGGCCTCGCGCGCCTGGTCGGGCGCGCTGACGCGGTGGCGGCGAGCGATGTCCGCCAGCACCGACACGGCCTCCTGGCGCGCGGCGTCCGTGCGCGCGGAAATGCGCTTGCGGATTTCCAGCACGGGCACGGCCGCCTCTTCGTCCCGCGCGCCGGAAGCGGTCTTCGCGGTCTTGGACGGGGCGGCCTTGCGGCTGGTGGTTACCGGGGTGACGACGGTCTTGACGGCCTTGCGGGCCGGCGCGGCGCGCCTGGCGCCGCCGGCGCGCTTGCGCGGCGTGGCCGCGAGGTCCTGGTCGATGGCGTCTGGCGTCTTGTCCGTCACGGGTGCTCTCCTGGTTGCGCTTGCCGTCGGGTCCGCGGCGGCCCGCGCCCTTTCCGGCAGACGGCCGAAACCGGGCGCGGCAACCGGCGCGGATTTGACTTGAATAGACGGTTGTAACATTTTTGCGGAGCCAGGGTCCGCCACCGCGCTACACGCGATCCAGGCCCTGCCTGAGGTCGGCCAGGATGTCCTCCGGGGTCTCCAGGCCCACGGACAGGCGCAGCAGGCCTTCGGACAGGCCGTAGCGCTCGCGGTCTTCGGCCGAATAGCTCGCATGCGTCATGGACGCGGGATGCTGGATCAGCGTCTCCGGGTCGCCCAGGCTGACCGCGATCCGGGCCAGCTTCAGGCTGTTGAGCAGCGTCCGCCCGGCGGCGAGCCCGCCCTTCAGTTCGAACGCGACCAGGCCTCCGCCGGCCGCCTGCTGGCGCCGCGCGATCTCCGTGCCCGGCGTATCGGGCAGGCCGGGATAGAACACGTCGGCCACCGCGGCGTGCCCGCGCAACAGCTCGGCCACCTTCCTGGCCGATTCGCTGTGGCGCTGCACGCGCAGTTCCAGCGTCTTGATGCCGCGCAGCACCAGGAACGCCGTGAAGGGCGACAGGGTCGCGCCGGTGAAGTAGCGCAAGCCTTGCAGCCGGATCGCGTCGATGTGTTCCTTGCGCCCCAGCACCGCGCCGGCCAGCAGGTCGCCGTGCCCGCCCAGGTACTTGGTGGCGGAATGCAGGACGATGTCGGCGCCGTGCTCGATCGGGCGCTGCAGCACCGGCGTGGCGAAGGTGTTGTCCACGATGGTCAGGAGCCCCTTGCCGCGGGCGATGGCGGACACGGCCGCGATGTCGACCAGGCGCAGGTTCGGATTGGCGGGAGTCTCGAAATAGACGGCGCGCGTCTTGGGGCCGATGGCGGCGGCCACGGCTTCGGGGCGGGTGAAGTCGGCGAACACCGCGCGCACGCCGAAGCGCGTCAGGCCTTGCGCGAAGAGCGTGAAGGCGGTGCCGTACACGATCTGGTCCACCACGATTTCGTCGCCGCTCTGCAGCAGCGTGAACAGGGTCGCGGAGATGGCCGCCATGCCGGAGGCCGTGGCCACGCCGGCCTCGGCGCCTTCCAGCGACGCGAGCCGCTCCTCCAGCAGCGCCTGCGTCGGGTTGCGCGTGCGGCCGTAGACGTAGCCCTGCCTTTCGCCCAGGCGGATCTGGTCGAAGGCCTCGATGCTGTCCTGGGTGTACGTGGACGTCAGGTAGAGCGGCGGCGACAGCGCGCCCTGCTCGTCCAGCGGGTCGTAGCCCAGGTGGATGGCGCGCGTGGCGAAGCCGTGTTGCGGGGTATCGGACATCTCTGGATTCCTATCGTCAGGGTGGGCAAGGGCATGCCGCCCTTGCGCGGAAATCAACGTTTGTGGTCGGCGCGGCGCGACAGCCATTCCCCGGTGAACTGCACGATCGACACCAGCGCGATCAGGATCACGATCACCTCGAACATCACGCGGGTTTCGTAGCGTTCGTAGCCGTAGCGGATGGCGAGGTCGCCCAGGCCGCCCGCGCCCACGGCGCCCGCCATGGCCGAGGCGTTGATCATGGCGATCACGCTGACGGTCATGCCGCCGATGATGCCCGGCAGGGCTTCGGGCAACAGCACGTGGCGCACGATGTGCCAGCGCCGGCAGCCCATGGCGCGCGCGGCCTCCACCAGGCCGTGGTCAACCTCGTTCAGGCTGACCTGCGCGATGCGCGCGAAGAACGGCACCAGGTTGGCCGACAGCGGCACGATGGCGGCCCACGTGCCCAGGGTGGTGCCCACCAGGAAGCGCGTGAAGGGCAGCATGGCCACCAGCAGGATGATGAAGGGGATGGCCCGGAAGGTGTTCACCGTGATCGACAGCGCCTTGTTGAAGCGCGGCCGGGGATACAGGTTGCCGGGCGCGGTCACGGTCAGGACCACCGCCAGCGCCAGGCCGGCAACGATCGCGATGGCGGCCGACACGCCCACCATCGCCAGGGTCTGCAGGAACGCCTGCAGGTACTTGTCAAGCATCGGCAGCGACATAGCCCAGCACCTTGATCTGATCGGCCACCAGCGCGGCGCGCGCGGCCTCTTCCTGTAATGCGCCGGCGGGCACCGACACCAGCAGACTGCCTTGCGCGTGGCCGCGCAGACGGTCCAGTCCTCCATGCAACAGCGTCGCGCCCGGCCCCAGCGCGGCCAGCGCCTGCAGCGATACGCCCTCGGGCCGCCCCTGCCCCGTGAAACGCAGGCGCAGCACGGCCACGCCGTTGCGGCCGCGCAGGTCCGGCACCAGCCTGGCCTCCAGGTCCGCGGGCAGGTCGTGCTGCAAGGGGCGCAGCAAGGCGCGCGTGGCGTCCGCCTGCGGATTGCCGAAAACGCGCCAGACCTCGCCTTGCTCGACCTTGCGGCCGCCGTCCAGCACCAGCACCTTGTGGCAGATTTCGCGGATCACCGCCATATCGTGCGTGATCAGCACCACCGTGAGGCCCAGCTTGCGGTTGATGTCGCGCAGCAGGCTCAGGATGGCCTGCGTGGTTTCGGGGTCCAGCGCCGACGTGGCTTCGTCGCACAGCAGGATTTCGGGTTCGTGCACCAGCGCGCGCGCGATGCCGACCCGCTGCTTCTGGCCGCCGGAAAGCTTGGCCGGATAGGCGTCGGCCTTGTCGCGCAGCCCCACCAGGTCCAGCAGGGCATCGACGCGGGCCCGCGCCGCCGCGGGCTTCACGCCCGCCACCCGCAGGGGCAAGGCGACGTTCTCGGCCACCGTCTTGGCCGACAGCAGGTTGAAATGCTGGAAGATCATGCCGATGCGGCGGCGCAGCCCCACCAGCGCGTTCTCGTCCAGCCCGCCCACGTCCACGCCGTCGACCCGCACGCGGCCGGCGGTGGGCCGTTCCAGCATATTGATGGAGCGCAGCAGCGTGGACTTGCCCGCGCCGCTGCGCCCGATGATGCCGAACACCTCGCCGCGGGCGATGGAGAACGACACGTCGGACAGCGCCGCGACCGGCCCCTGCGCGCCTTCGTAGCGCTTTTGCAGTCCTTCGAACACGACGTGCGCGTCGACGGTCTGGGGCGGCGGCGCGGCGGCCTGCTCCCCGATGGAGAATTCGTGTTGCATCATTGCTCAGAAAACCGGGATCACCGAACCTTCGTACTTGCTCAGGATGAACTGGCGCACTTCCTCCGAGTGATACGCCTTGATCAGCTCGGGCACCCACGGCGCGTTCTTGTCCTTCTCGCGGACCACGATGATGTTCACGTAGGGATTGTTTTCTTTCTTCTCGACCGCGATGCCGTCGCGCGTGGCGATCAGCCCGGCCTGGTAGGCGAAGCTGTTGACGATGGCGGCGGTGTCCACGTCGGGCAGCGAGCGCGCCAGCACGACGGACGCGCTTTCGACGAACTCGAGCTTCTTGGGATTGGACGTCACGTCCGCCAGCGTGGCCGTGCCCGTGGCCGGATCGAAGCCGTCCCTCAGGGTGATCAGGCCCTGGTCGCGCAGGATGACCAGCGCGCGCGTCTGGTTGCTGGGATCGTTGGGAATGCCGACGCGGGCGCCGTCCGGCAGGTCCTTCAGCGACTTGTACTTGCGCGAATAGAACGCGATCGGCGAGATCAGCGTATTGGCCACCGCCACCAGCTTGTAGCCGCGCTGCTTGATCTGGTCGTTCAGGAAGGGAATGTGCTGGAAGGCATTGGCCTCCAGGTCGCCGTTGTTCAGCGCCTCGTTGGGGCTGGCGGTGCCGGTGATGACCACGGGCTCCACGGCCAGGCCGTTCTTCTTGGCGACCTGGGCCACCACTTCCCAGATCTGCTCATCGACGCCGCCGCGCACGCCGACCTTCAAAGGCTTGGGGTCGGCCGAAAAGGCGGGCCCATGGAACATCGCCGCCGAGGCCAGCACCACGCCAAGCAGCTTCTTGAAAAAACGGGGAGTCATATTGAAATCGCCTCTCAGGCTAAGCGGTTATGAGAGAAACGATTCTAGGGATGGGGGTCCGCCCGGCGAACGAATACTTCGTTGAGTCCTTATTACAGGGTTGTTTGGTTATGGCCGCGCGGCATATGCCGGCGGCGGAAGCCCGGCGCGCGGCCTCAGAAGGGCTTGACGACGACCAGCGTCACGATCGCGGCGGACGCGACGACGGTGACGGGCGCATACAGGTCGACCAGCGGCGGACGCCGGGCGCTGCCGTCCGCCATGCGGCGCAGGGCCGCGGTCTGGATGCCCAGCAGCGCCGACAGCCCCAGCGCGAAGCCGATCTTGATCCAGATCCAGCTCATGGCGAACCAGCCGAAGGTCACGGCCAGGTGCAGGCCGATCAGCCAGGTCAGCACCATGGCCGGCGTGGTCACGAACAGCGTCCATCGTCGCAGGGCGCCCAGCATCCTGCGTTCTTTCGGGGCTTCGTCGCCCTCCTGCGGCTGCGAGGACAGCAGGAACAGCGACACGAACAGCGAGCCGCCCAGCCAGGCGGCCACCGCCGCGACGTGGAGCATTTTCAGGAGTTGATAAGTCATGGCCCGGATTATCGCCGCTCGCGGGCGCCGGCAGGAACCGCCGCGCCGCATCCGTTTGCGCTACGGCAAACCGGCACCCTGCCCGGCCGCGTCCGGGCCCGCCGGCGCGGGGGTGGCGGGAGCGGAAGCGCCCGTCGCGGGGGTGGCCGGCGCCGGGCTTTCCGCGGGCGCGGCCTTGCCGCCGCTGCCGGGCGCGTCGGCGGCCGCCGCCGGGTTCAAGGTATCGGCCGGCGCGTTCGGAGACACGGCGGGCTCGGCGGGCGCGGGCTTGGGCGGCGCCTTGGCGCGGGCCGGGTTCGCGGGCGCCGCCTGCGGCGCGGAGGCGGCCTGGGCGTCCGGCAGGAAGCGCTGCAACAGTTGGAAGAACCCGTCGTAGAACTGCGGGCGCGCCACCGTCTGGCTGGCCGTCTTCACCAGCGAGTCGTCGCTGGCGCCGAACGGCATGGACACCTGGCCCAGCACGCTCACGCCCACGCTGGCCGAGTTGGCGGTGCGCTTGATCGAGTAGCGGTCCTGCACCGCGTTGGCGAACACCGTCGCGCGCTCGTTCGAGTTGCCGTCGGAGGCGCACTCGATATTGAAGCTGATCTGCGTGTGCTGGCCGTCTTCGCCCTGGAAGTTCTTATGTCCCGTCACCCGGGCGCCCTCGAACTTGTCGATGTTGTAGCCCTGGCTCAGCAGGGCGCGGCGGCCGGCGTCGCAGGCGGCGGCGCTGCCGGCGGGAACCGTCCGCGAATAGGTGTCGCTCTGGGCGAAGTTTTCTTTTTCGAATTCGGGTTTGGGGGATGAGCACCCTGCCAGGACGCCCGCCAGGACAGCCAGCAGCGCAACAGATGGACGGCGGATAACACGGGGCATGAATAAGGGTCCGGCTTGAAGCAACAAAAACGGGTTATAGCGCATCCTCGCCGGGATTCCTTTACCAGGAATGTGCAGTTCAACAGAGAGGTAACAGGGGAAATGGGGACGTGCTTTCCGCCATCCCCGCCCCGGAAACCGCCAATCAGGGCCTGGGCAGGCGCCTGAGCCAGCTATCCCATGAATCGATTCGCAGGGGGATGGAAAACGTCCGCTCGTAGCCGTGGCGCTTCCTGCTTTCGGCCAGATCGTCTATTCGTCCCGGCTGCCATAGACTTCGCCGAACAGCGCGCGCTTCAGCGCTTCGATGGAGTTGGTTACCGAAGGGTCCGTTGAAACTGGGACTAACCCTGGGTCTCATTCCGTGGAATTTTGGCTATTCTCTCCCAGTCGATCCAAAACCCCGCAGAAGAGACCTGCCCCCGCGGCGGGCGCCGACGGAGCAACCGCCCCGGAAACTCTCAGGCAAACAGGACTGCGCGGTCTAGACAATCTGGAGAGAGGCGCCGCGCGCGCCCACCGAAGGGGAACCCGCCGCCGTCCGCGCGAACGGGTGAAGCTCTCAGGTACAGAGACAGATGGGGTGCTGCGGCCGGGTGGCCGCGGCCACTCGACCCTGGAGCGACCATGCCCCGCATCGCCATCATCGGCGCCGGTATCACCGGCGTCACGTCCGCCTACGCCTTGAACAAACTGGGATACGACGTCACCGTTTACGACCGCCAGCGCTATCCCGCCATGGAAACGTCCTACGCCAACGGCGGCCAGTTGTCGGCCAGCAACGCCGAGGTCTGGAACAGCGTGTCCACCGTCATGAAGGGCCTGCGCTGGCTCGGGCGCCACAATGCGCCGCTGCTGCTCAACCCCAGGTTCAGTTGGCACAAGTATTCCTGGCTGGCCCAGTTCGTCGGGCAGATCCGGCACTACCGCCAGAACACCATCGCCACCACGCGCCTGGCCATCGAAGCGCGCCAGCACTTGTTCGCCATGGCCGAAGAGGAAGGCATAGACTTCGACCTGGAGCGCCGGGGCATCCTGCACATCTACCATGACGCCGCCAGCTTCGAAACCGCGCGCCGCGCCAACGCGCTGCTGCAGGAAGGCGGGCTGGAACGCTATGCCGTGTCGGCCGAGGAAGCGCGCCGCATCGAGCCCGCGCTGCAGACCGACTGCCATGGCGGTTTCTACACCCCGTCGGACGCCACCGGCGACATCCACAAGTTCACCAGCGGCCTGGCCCGCGCCTGCGAACGCCGGGGCGTGCGCTTCGTGCAGGACGCCGAGGTCCGGGACATCGTCCATGAAGGCGGCGCCTATCTGCTGGACATCGCGGGCGAAGACGGCGCGCGGCCCGGCCAGCGCGAATCCGCCGACGCCATCGTCATCTGCGCGGGCGCCGCGAGCCGGCAATTCGCCAAGCGGCTGGGCGACTCGCTCAACATCTATCCGGTCAAGGGCTATTCCATCAGCGTGCACCTGGACGACGCGCAAAGCCGCGCCGCCGCGCCCGGCGTGAGCCTGCTCGACGAAGCCGCCAAGATCGTCACCAGCCGGCTGGGCGACCGTTTCCGCGTCGCCGGCACGGCCGAATTCAACGGCTTCAACATGGACATCCGCGCCGAGCGGGTCCAGCCGCTGATCGACTGGACCCGCCAGCACTTCCCCGGCATCCGCACGTCGCGCGTGGTGCCATGGTGCGGGCTGCGCCCGATGACGCCGAACATGATGCCGAGGGTCGGCCCCGGCAAGCGGCCGGGCGTGTTCTACAACACGGGCCACGGCCACCTGGGATGGACGCTTTCGGCGGCGACGGCGCAATTGCTCGCGGCCAGCGTGAAGGGGGCCATGGCCGGGGCTTGATGGCCGCGGCGTTCAATGCGCCGCGACCGCCTCCCTGCTGCCCTGCCCGGCCGCGCGCGGCGCCGCGTCCGCGCCGCGCGGGCCGGCATCCTTGCAGATCTTCCCGTCCTTCATCACCAGGCTGATCCGTTCCGGATCGACCAGCAAGGACAAGTCATCCAGCGGATTGCCGTCCACCATGACGATGTCCGCCAGGTAGCCGGGGCGCAGCATGCCTATTTCATCCGGCCGCAGCATGATCTGGCCGCCCAGCCGGGTGGCCGCCACCAGCGCTTCGGTGGGCGTCATGCCGATGTAGTCGACGAAGTACTGGAGGTCGGTGGCGTTGGTCCCATGCGGCATCCACGCGAAGCCATAGTCTCCGCCGGGCAGGATGCGGATGCCGCGCTTGTGCATTTTGCGCAGCGATTCCGAGGCGATCTCCAGTTCGCGCTTGTAGCCCATCTTTTCGGCGATGGCGGGCGTGATGCCGTAATCGGAGGCATTGAAGGCCGTCCTGACCAGCCAGCCGATACCCGGCGCGACGAAGTGCCTGTCCTTGTTGGCCTCCAGCATATCGAGCGCCTCTTCGTCGGCGAAGCTGGCGTGATAGATGATCTCGATGCCGTGGCGCACGCACTGTTTGACCGATTCGCTGGAACGCGCGTGCGCCGCGACGCGCTTTCCATAGCGCCTGGCCTCGCTGGCCAGCATGGCGATCTCGTCCTCGGCGAACGGCGACATCTCGGCCGGCAACCCGGCGATGTACTCGCCCGACAGGTTGATTTTCAGATGATCGACCCCGTACTTGATGAACGTCCGCGCCGACCGCCGGATCTCTTCGGGGCCGCTGCACACACTGCCGAAGCTGAGCGCCTCGAACGGCATGTGCGGCAGCGTATTGTCGCCCAGCGCGCCGATTGTCGTGATCTCCTGGCTGCCCGCCAGATAGCGCGGCCCCGGGCACTCCCCCGCGTCGATCGCGTTGCGCAGCACCACGTCCAGGCGCGGTTTGGCCGCCGCGGCGCCGATGGCCGAGGTCCAGCCCATTTCCAGATACCGCTTCGCCACGCGCACACACCACAGTATGTGTTCTTCCGGCGGCATGAATTGGATCGCGGAAAGCGAGGGCTGGTCATTCCACGAAAAATGCGTGTGCGCCTCGGTCATCCCGGGCATCAGGAAACGGCCCTGGCCGTCGATGACGCGCGCGCCTTCCCTTTCCACTTGGCGCGGCGAACGCGCGACCTCGGCGATGCGCGCATCTTCGATCAACACCTCGCCTTTGAAGGGCGCCTCGCCGCCGCCATCGAAGACGGCGACGTTGGTGATGGCAATTCTGGACATGACAAGTCTCCTCCGGCCCGCGGCGCGGGCCGATTTCTTATGTTGAAACGCCGGGAAAACGGCAGTTAGCGCAGCGCCGCGTAGAACTCCCGCAAGGCCTCGACGCAGGCGTGGGGTTTTTCGTAGGTCGTCCAGTGGCCGCAATCTCCGAGGACGATCTGGCGGCTGCCGGCGATGCGGGCCGCCAGTGCCTCGACGTTGGCCGCGGGCGCCACGCCGTCCTGGTCGCCGGTCACCAGCAGCGCCGGCACGGCGAGTCCCTCCACGGCGGCGGGTTGCGCGGCGGCCAGCGCCTCGCAGCTCTGCGCATAGCCTTCGGGCGGCTGCCGCATCACGCTCTCGCGCACCAGCGCCAGCACCGCGGGCTGGTCCCGCTTGGTCTGGGCGCTGGTTGCCCCCTTGACGATGGCATCCGCGATTTCCTGCATCGCCGCGTCGCCGCCGCGGGCCAGCTCCGCCCGCCGCCGGATGCCGGCCCGGCCGGCGTCCGGCGGCGCCGCGAGCGGACCGAACAGCGCGAGCGACCTGACCCGGGCGGGATGCGCGACGGCGAAATGCTGGGCCACGATGGTGCCCAGCGAATGCGCGGCGACGTGCAGCGCGTCGACCTCCAGTTCATCGAGCATCCCGGCCAGCGCGCCGACGTACGCATCGATGGACAGCGCCTGCGGCGCCAGCGCCGACCGCGCGCTGCCCGGCAGGTCCGGGCGAATGACGCGGAAGCCCTCGAAGGCATCCATCACGGGCGTCCAGGTATTGGACGAACCGCCCAGGCCGTGTATGCACAGCAGCGCCGGCCCCTGGCCGTCGATCTCCACGGCCAGGCCGTTGACGTAGTGCGTGCTCATGTCCGTTCCTCGACAAAAGTGTTCTCGATCGTGCCCAGGCCGTCGATCTCCACGCGCACCACGTCGCCCGCGGCGAGATAGCGGGGAGGCTGCATGCCCATGCCGACGCCGGCAGGCGTGCCCGTCGCGATCACGTCGCCCGGATAGAGCGTGATGCCGCGCGAAATCGTTTCGATCAAGGACGGAATATCGAAGATCATGTTTTCCGTCGGCCCGTCCTGGCGCAGCTCGCCATTGACCCAGCAGCGCACGCGCGTGCGGGTCCCGTCGAATTCGTCCGCCGTGGCGATCCACGGCCCCATGGGGCAGAAGGTATCGAACGACTTCCCCATGTCCCACTGCTGGTGCCGCATCTGCACGTCCCGCGCGGTGACGTCGTTGACGACGGTGTAGCCGAAGACGTGGGCCAGGGCGTCGGCGCGCGGGATGTTCTTTCCGCCTCTGCCGATCACGACCGCCAGCTCGGCCTCGTAATCGATCCGGTCCGAGACGCCCGCGGGCAGCAGCACGTCGGCCCGCGGCCCCACTACGCACTCGGGCACTTTGGTGAAGACGATGGGCCAGGACTCGGGATTCGCGTCGTTGTCCTTGAAGACCGAGGCCGAGAGTTCCTTCGCGTGGGCGTGGTAGTTCCGTCCCACGCACCACAGGTTGCGGCGCGGCCTGGGCAATGGCGCCAGCAGCGCCACTTCGGCGAGCGGCAGCGCCTCTCCCTTGCCGGGCAACGCCCGGCCCGCGGCGAGCAGGTCGATCACGGCCTGGGCTCCGGCTCGCCGTTGCTCCGCGTCCAGCGCCAGCGGCGCCACGGTCATGCCGTCGCCGGATACCAGGCCCACCTCCTGCCTTCCATTCACCATAAAGCTAGCAATGCGCAATGCTGTCTCCTTCTTCGTCCTGAACAAACCCCCGATACGCCGGCAGGTGATCGGGACTTTATCGGCGCGAGCGGCAACGTGCTTATCGCCGGGTCCGCGGACTTATCGCAGAGTCAGATCTTGTGCTAGGTGAATACACCTACGCCGGACAAGGGCGCAAACGCCCATAAAATTCTCGCAAGCGCCGCGCCCGCCCGAAGCACTCGCCGCCCCGCAGAAGCCCGCTTTCGCGAGGGGACGATACAAATGGAGACAGAGATGCAGGAGACTTATGCCTTGCACGAAGGCGCGTTCGGCCGCGCCGTCGTGCTGGAACTGCGCGACGACCTGATCGCGCATGCGCACGCTGAAGTGCAGCTCGCCCTCTGGCTGGGCGGCGCGCGCGTGGAAGGCCACGTCGGTCAGACACTGGTGCCCTACAGCGAACACCTTGCGCTGGGAACCAATACCTATGAATCGCACGATGCCCGGCTGCTGGACCGGTCGGGCCCCGCCATTTTCCTGGTGCTCTACATCGCCAAGCCCTGGCTGGACGAGCGCCGGGCCGCCACCGGCCGTCCCTTCCATTTCGCCGCGCCCGGCGTCCCCATCGACGCCGCCGTGCGGCAGGGCTGCTGGCGCCTGCTGGACAAGATCGTCTCCCCGCACGAGCACCCGGGCGCCGATCTCGACGCGGAGGTCGAGGCCCTGCTGCAAGCCGCCATCGAATCGTCCACCGGCCCCGGCCGGACGGACCGCCCCGTATCGGCGGCGCCCGCGCTGGACCGCAGGCTGCGCGCGGCCATCGCCTATATGCGCGAGCACGTCCACGAACCGATCGCGGTGGAAGACGTCGCGAGCCGGGTGGGATTGTCCCGCGGCCATTTCTTCGCGCTCTTCCGGGACCAGCTCAACACGACGCCGCAAGTGTTCTGGAGCGCCGTGCGCGTCGAGGAAGCCGTGCGCCTGCTGGCGCACCAGGAACAGCCGCTGACCTCGGTGGCGCTGGATCTGGGCTTTTCCACGCCGGGCAACTTTTCCCGTTTTTTCCGGGAACACATGGGCGTGTCGCCGTCCCGCTTCCGGCGCGCGGCCACCGGGCCCGCGCAGCACCTGCTGACCGGCGTCTCCTGAACCCGGCACCGGCCGGATGCTACGGCGCCGCGCAAGACGCCGCGCGGCCCTCGCGCGCTTCGCTCCACTCCCGGCGATCGCTATTGAAATGCGCGCCACGGCTTTCACCGCGCTCGCTCGCCGCGCGCACGATCAGGTCGGCCACCAGCGCCAGGTTGCGCAGTTCCAGCAGGTCCAGGCTCAGGCCTTCGCGATGCAGCCGCGCGTCCATCTCGGCGCGCAGCGGCCCGACGAAAGCGGCCGCGCGCCGCAGCGCGGCGTCGCTGCGCACGACGCCGACGTCGCGGCTCATCAGTTGGCGCAGGTCTTGCCGCAGGCGCGCCAGGTCGGGGGACGCCGGCCGCGGCGCCGCGGCCGCGGGCCGCCCTTCCCCGGCGGCCCGGACTGGCGTTGCCGCAAGCCGCAGGATGTCCTGCGCCGCGGCGCGTCCCATCACGGCGCATTCCAGCAGGGAGTTGCTGGCCAGGCGGTTGGCGCCGTGCAATCCGGTGCACGCGGCCTCGCCGATCACGTACAGCCCCGGCAGGCCGCTGCGTCCCGCGACGTCCGTGACGACTCCGCCGCAGGTGTAGTGCGCGGCGGGCGCGACGGGGATGGGCATGGCCGCGATGTCGATGCCCAGCGCCAGGCACCGTGCATGGATGGTGGGAAAGTGCGCTTGCAGGAAATCCCGCGGCTGGTGGCTGATGTCCAGGTGCACGCAGTCCAGGCCGTGGCGGGCCATCTCGGCCTGGATGGCGCGGGCGACGATGTCGCGCGGCGCCAGTTCGGCGCGCGGATCGTGCGCCGGCATGAAGCGCGTGCCGTCCGGCAGGCGCAGCAGGCCGCCTTCGCCGCGCACCGCCTCGGAGATGAGGAAGCCGCCGGCTTGCGGATGATGCAGGCCCGTGGGATGGAACTGCGTGAATTCCATGTTGGCGACCTGGCACCCGGCGCGCCACGCCATGGCGATGCCGTCGCCCGTCGCGGCCGCCGGCGCGGTCGTCGTCCGGTACACCTGGCCGGCGCCGCCGGTGGCCAGCACCACGTGGGCGGCGGCGGCATCGAACGCCCGCCCGCCGCGCACGTCCAGCAGGCGCACGCCGCGGCAGGCGGCCCCGGCGGTTCCGGGTTCGCCCGCCAGCAGCAGGTCCACGGCACAGTGATGCTCCAGCAGCACGATGCCGTCCCGCCCGCGCGCCCGGCTGCCCAGCGCGGCCACGATGGCGCTGCCCGTCGCGTCGGCCGCGTGCGCGATGCGGCGCAGTCCGTGGCCGCCCTCGCGCGTCAGGTGCAGGCCCCCGCGTCCGCCGGTGAACGCGACGCCGTGCTCTTGCAGCCATGCGATCGCACCGCGGGCCCGGGCGATGATGTCCCGCGTGGCGGGCAGGTCGCACAGGCCGGCGCCGGCGACGAGCGTGTCGCGCACGTGCGCCTCCACGCTGTCGCCGTCCGCCAGCGGCGCGGCGATGCCGCCCTGGGCGCGGTTGCTGGCGCTGTCGGCCAGGGCGCCCTTGGACACCAGCGCCACCCGCCGCCGAGGCGCCAGTTCCAGCGCGGCGGCCAGGCCGGCCAGCCCGCTACCGATGATGATGACGTCGAATTCCATGTGCCGGCTCTCCGGTAAGGGACGATGAGGACGCTACGCGGGGCCGACCCGCGCGAACAGCGCGGTGTCGCGGGCCAGGTCCCCGCTGGCCTGCACGCGGCGCTTGCGCCGTTCGGCGAAATCCAGCATGCGGTCGATCGGGGTCTTGGCCCGCAGGCCCAGCGATGGATCCAGGATGATTTCGTTGCGGCCGCCTTCGAGCGCTTCCGCCAGGTTGGTCAGGGCGTTCATGGCCATCCATGGGCAATGCGCGCAGCTTTTGCAGGTGGCGCTGTCGCCCGCCGTCGGCGCGGCCAGGAACGTCTTGCCCGGCGCCTGCGCCCGCATCTTGTGCAGGATGCCCTGGTCGGTCGCCACGATCAGGATCCCGGCGTCCAGCTTGCGCGCGGCGTCGATCAGTTGCGTGGTCGAGCCGACCACGTCCGCCTGCGCCAGCACCGCCGCGGGCGACTCGGGATGCGCCAGCACCCTGGCCTCGGGATGGTCGGCGCGCAACAACTCCAGTTCGGTGCCCTTGAACTCGTCGTGCACGATGCAGGACCCCTGCCACAACAGCATGTCGGCGCCGGTCCGGCCCTGGATGTAGCCGCCGAGATGGCGGTCGGGCGCCCACAGGATCTTTTCGCCGCGCGCATGCAGTTCGGCGATCACGTCCAGCGCGATGGACGACGTGACGACCCAGTCCGCCCGCGCTTTCACGGCCGCGCTGGTATTGGCGTAGACCACCACCGTCCGGTCGGGATGGGCATCGCACCAGGCGGCGAAATCGTCTGCCGGGCAACCCAGGTCCAGCGAACAGGTGGCGTCCAGGTCCGGCATCAGGATGCGCTTGTCCGGGCTGAGGATCTTGGCCGTCTCCCCCATGAAACGCACGCCCGCCACCACCAGCGTCCGCGCCGCGTGGTCCCGCCCGAAGCGCGCCATCTCCAGCGAGTCGCCGACGCAGCCGCCGGTCTCCTCGGCCAGCTCCTGCAACGCCGCATCCACGTAGTAATGGGCCACCAGCACGGCGCTTTCGCGCTCGAGCAGGGCCCGCACCCGGGCCGAGACGGCGGCGCGCTCGGACGCGGGCAAGGGTTCCGGCACCTGGGCCCAGGCCCGGCCGACGGCGCAGCCCGCCGCCGCGGGCAGGTCGAATTCGATGGATCGTGGGGCGCGGACTTCCATGGGTGTCTCCGTCACTTATATACTCATTTTGAGCATTTATGGATCAAAAAAAGGGCACGATTTATGCTAGTGTTGAGCATAAGCCATGTCAATCCCTTTTTTCCCCAGGCGCCGGCAACCGGGGGCGCCGGGTCAGACCATATCCAGGACGACGCTACCCACCCCGCCGAAATCCGCCATGTACCGGTCGCCGGCCCGGGCGGCCGCAAGGATATTGCAGGAACCAGAACTGATCACGTCGCCCGCCCGCAGGGGTACGCCGGCCGCGCGCAGGCGGTTGGCCAGCCAGTGGACCGAACGCAGAGGGTGCCCCATGACGTCGTTCGAGCTTCCCCGCCCCAGCCGTTGGCCGTTGCGCCACAACGTGACGTCGATGCCCTGGTCCAGGCGGGCGCGCCAGTCGGAAATCGCCGGGCCATGGATATACCGGCCCGACGCGAAGCCGTCGGCGTACACGTACCAGGCCGCGGGCAATGCCTTGCGCGGATAGCGGCATTCCGCCACCTCGATCCCGGCGTGCACCGCGCCGATCGCCTCCGCCACCTCGTCCTCGCCGTAGACGCAGGCGCGCGGCGGCAGGGGCTTTCCCAGCGTAAAAAAGAACTCGCACTCGATGACCGGGTCCAACAGTTCGTCGCGGCGCAGGACGGCCGGAGCGCTCTGATGGAAGCGGCGGAAGGTGGCGCCGCAGACGGGCCCCTGCGTGCGCAGTTTCCGCTGCAGCATGCGGTTCGTCGCGGCGATCTTCCAGCCTTGGCGTTCCCAGCCGACCGCCAGCGCGACGTCCAGCATCAGCCGGAACGCCTGTTCCTCATCGTCGATGGCGTAGATCGCTTCGACACCCTGCACCTGGCGGCCCTGCCGCCTGGCCTGTGCCAGCGTCCGCACGAGCTCGCCGCGCCGCGCCGAATCGGGCGGGGCGCCGGCGGCGCCCGGCGGGAGGACGGGATCAGTCAATTGCCGCACCCGTTTCCTGGATCAGTTTCTTCCAGGCCGCAGTCTCGGTGGCCATTTTCCTGCCCAGGGCCGCGCCGGATGGATCCTTGGGCAGCAGCAGGCCTCGCGACTCGAACTGCGAACGCACGCCCTTGTCCGCCAGCACCTCGCGCGACAACGTCTCAAGCCGCGCGCGAGCGTCTTCGGGAATGCCTTTGGGCGCAACCAGCGCGAAGAAGACGTTGACATCCATGTCCTTCATGCCTTGTTCCTGCAGCGTCTTCACGTCGGGCAACAGGTCCGAGCGGCTGGCCGAGGTCACGCCCAGCACCTTCAGCTTTCGCGCCTGGATATACGGAAAAGCCGTGTAGACATCCGTGAAGGTCATGGTGACCTGATCCCCCAGCAGCGCCTGCAACGCGGGCGCCGAACCCTTGTATGGAATGTGGGTCAAGGAAACGTCGGACGATTTCGCGAACAGCAGGCCCGCCAGATGCGTGGTGCCGCCGCTGCCGGCCGAGGCATACGTCGCGTTGTGCTGACGGCTATAGGCGATCAGTTCCTGGACCGACGAGACGGGAAGGTTTTCGCCGACCAGCACCGCGTTGGGCAGGCTGCCGAAATCGGCGATGGGTTCGAAGTCTTTCAGCGGATCGAACTTGAGATTGCGGTACAGGCCGGGATTGATCACCAGCACGGGCGACGAGCCGAACATGAGGGTGTAGCCGTCCTTGGGCGCCCGGGCGACATAATCGCCCGCGATGTTCCCGCTGGCGCCCGCCCGGTTCTCGACGATCACCGTTTGCCCGGCGAGCTCGCCCATCTTGTGGGCCACGGCGCGCGCCAGCAGATCGGCGGGGCCGCCGGGAGGATAAGGGACCACGAAGGTCAAGGCCCGCGCCGGATAGGGGGCATCGGCGTAAACCGCGGTGCAGGTGATTCCGGCCACGCAGCAAAGCAAGGCCATCAGCCTTTTTTTCATTTTCTGTCTCCTCACCAAAGATCGGTGATGCATTCTAGGCAGGCCCGCATTGGCCAACGATTCGATCTTCGAATGCAGCCATATGCAGTTCGTATCGAACGCACGGGCGGCGCTCCTAGAATTCCGCAGAGCGATCGGCCTTACCGATTGCCTATCAACGACAGACAGGGAGCAGTATGGATTTACGCTTCGGGGCTCTGACCGGCATCAAGGTCGTCGACGCTTCTCGTGTACTGGGAGGCCCATATTGCGGGCAGATTCTTGGCGACCATGGCGCAGACGTCGTCAAGGTCGAAGGGCCCGCAGGCGACGATACGCGCCAATGGGGGCCTCCCGACCTGGGGCCGAATGCAGCCTACTTCGCCGGGGCCAACCGCAACAAGCGCAGCGTCGTCCTCGATCTCCAGCTTGCGGCTGAGCGGGAGCGTTTCATGGAAATGCTGTCGGAGGCCGACGTGCTGATCGAGAACTTCAAGCCGTCCACGCTGGAGAAGTGGGGATGGCGGACGGACGAGTTTTCCGAACGGAATCCACGCCTGATTCACTGCCGCGTGTCCGGATTCGGCTCCGACGGTCCTTATGGCGGCCTGCCCGCCTATGACACGGCGATTCAAGCGCAGTGCGGCCTGATGAGCGTGAACGGAAGTCCCGAATCGGGACCGCTGCGCGTCGGACTCCCCGTCGTCGACATGACGACAGGCTTGAACGCGGCCATCGGCGTTCTGCTGGCGTTGCGAGCGCGGGAAATCACCGGACGCGGACAGTTCATCGAAACGACCCTGTACGCAAATGCGATTTCCATGCTGCACCCCCATGCCTCGAATTTTCTGGGCACGGGCACGTGCCCGATTCCCACCGGCAACGCCCATCCGAACATCTACCCTTACGACAGCTTCGACACGGCCACTGCCGGCGTTTATCTGGCCATAGGCAACGACGCGCAGTTCCGCACGCTGTGCCGGCACCTGGGACTGGACGGGGTGGCCGCCGATTCCCGCTATGCCACCAATCCCGCGAGGTCGGTCCATCGCCACCTGCTGCGGCCCATGCTGGAGGACGCGCTGCGGCCCGTGGACGGCCGGATCCTGGCCGACAAGCTGGTGCGCGACGGAGTGCCCGCCGCCGTCATCGGCAGTGTCCAGGACGTACTGGAGGATCCGCAGACCAGCCATATGGGACTGCTCGTCGAGCTGGAGCCGGGCTACCGGGGCATTGCCTCGCCAATCCGCCTGTCCGGCACCCCGCCGACGTACCGCCGCCCTCCTCCCCTTTTTCCAGAAACGTGACCCCATGACGGACAATCCCGAACCCTTGCGCTATCCCTATGGTTCTTCCAAGCGCTACCACCTGCACCATCCCCATGTGATCTGCGCGGACATCGACGTCACAGTCGCGTTCTACCGACGCTGGTTCGATGCGGAGGTGGCCTGGGACGGCGTGTTCGCCGGCACCCGGAATGTCTTCATGAAGATCGGCGTGGGCGCCATGCATCTCTACGAAAAACGAATCGACCCCGCGCCTCGCAACGCGGTGCACCACCTCGGGATCCAGGTCGCCGGCCTGCGCGACCTGTACGCGCGCATGGTCCACGCCGGCCTGCCTGTTCCCAAAGGTATCCGCGAATCGGACGGAGGCGGCTACTTCATGCTGGAGGCGCCGGACCGCGTGCTGCTGGAGATCTTCGAGCCCGGACCGCATCGCCCTCCCGAAGTCCTGGAGTATTACGGGTACGCACGATCATGAATCTGGACGACGGGACTTTCTTCGGCATCCGGGCAGCGGTGGTGGATCTGTTCGACCTCAAGGCCCAGGAACTGTCCGACGACGCGGCCACGGCGATCCTGCCCTGGTCGGAACGCTTCCTGAACGCCGCGGGCACGGTAAGCGGGCCGGCCATCGTGGCCTTGCTCGACTTCACGCTGGCGGCGGCGGCCCGGGCGCACGATCCCTTGCATTGGCGGGTGGCTACCCTGGACCTGTCGACCAAATTCCTGAGACCGTCGCGATCGACGCTGCTCGCCGAGTGCCGCTGCGACTATCGGGGCGGACGCACCTGCTTCGCCAGCGGCGTGGTCTATGATTCCGACGGAGCCAAGGTCGCCATCGCGAATGGCGTTTTCATGCTGACCCAGACCTGATCCGCCATGCACAAGGAAGCCATAGAACTGCGTCACCTCCGGTACTTCGTAGCGTTGGCCGAGGAACTCAGCTTCAGCAGGGCCGCCGCGCGCTGCAACGTTTCGCAACCGCCATTCAGCGTCGCGATTCAGCAGCTCGAATCTTTCCTGGGCCAGAAGCTGATCGTGCGCAACAGCCGCAATGTCGAGCTTTCGGACGCCGGGCGAGCCTTTCATTTCCGGGCCCGCAACCTGCTCGCGCAGGCCTCCCAGTCCTTCGACGAGATGCGGGGCTTCGACGGCGCCTTGCGGCGCCGCTTGAACGTGGGCTTCCACGCATCGATGATCTACCGCGGCCTGGGTTCCCTCATGCAGGCGTTCCGCGCCGCGCATCCGGAAGTCCAGGTTTCCCTGCACGAGATGTCGACCATCCGCCAGCGCGACAGCATCCTGCGGGGAGACCTCGACATGGGGTTCGCGCACTCCCTGGTGCAACATGACAGCCCGCGCATAGGGTGCGTCAACCTGTTCCGCGAGCGGTTCCTGGTGTGCATGCCCATGTCGTACCGCGTACCGGAAGGTCCGGTGCGGATCGACCGTTTCCGCGACGAGAACTTCATTATCTTCAACCGGGAATCGTCACCGTTCTACTTCGACACCATCCTGTCGATCTGTTCCGAGGCCGGCTTCGTGCCGCGCATCGAGCATCAGGTCGGCCAATGGCTGACTGCCGTGTCGTTCGTCTCGACAGGAATGGGCATCGCGGTGGTGCCCGAGTGCCTGTCGCGCACGGGCACCCCGGGGGTGGCGTTCCGCCCTATCTCGACGGAGATCGCCTCGCACGTGCAGTGCATGTATACGCTCGGCGATAACGGCTCGCAAATCGCGCCCATGCTCGAACTGGTCCCCAAGCACATCCGCCCGCCCGCGTAGCCGGGGCGCCGCCGTTACACCGTGCGGACGAACAGCCCTCTCAGCTTGCTCCAGAAATCGCCGCCCAGCACGAAGAAGCTCGCGATCAGCATGATGTCCCCCAGGACCTGCAACTGCCACATGTCTGGCCTGAGGCCGGGCCACAGTTCATCGAGATAGGGTTCCAGCACCGAAGTCAGGATGGGGATGAAGAACATGACCAGGCCGATGGCGTGGCGGACCGGGCCCACCTTCTGCGCGGGCGCCAGCCGTTTGGCATGCCCGAATACGATGGCCTTGAGCTGCTGGAAGCCTTCCTTGCCCATGACGGCGACGCAAGTCAGCAGCAACACTTTGTTGGCGATGAATATGGTGCCGGTCAGCGCGGCGATGCGCGAACCCGGCACGTCGATAGCGGCCGCAACCGGGATGAGGAACCATAGCGCGAAGGCCACGATGAAAAGTCCGATCCCGCACTTGAAGCGCCATCCTGTCTTGGGACTGGATTGAAGCGTGTTCTCTGGCGATGACATGGCTGACTCCTCTTCAGGCGTCTGAGGGAGCCGGAGCGGAAAGCTCCGGCGGGCGCGGCGCGCGGCGCCGCGGTTCGAACAACTGCAACATCAGGCAGGCATAGAGCGTGACGGCGATGAACAGCCCCATGCGCACGGCGAAGGCGGTGTAGACGTCCTTGCCCGCGACGCTGTCCTGCACCGATTGGCCAAGCAGGATGACGAGCGTCACCAGCGTGTTCAGCCAGAAGCTGGGCGGATGCCGCGTGGGGCTCAGCCGATATAGCCTGCGCGCCGCCAGCAGGCCGAACAGCAGCATCCACAGAAAGAACATCCACAAGCTGACGAACAGGCTCAAGGCGCACCAGAAGACCACGGCCAGCACGCCGCCCAGCAGCGTGGAGCCGAGCAGTTCGCGCGCCGCGCCATGCGCCGCCGTGACGCAACTCTGCCGTCCCAGGCTGACCGACTTCAGGATGATGGGCATGTAGCCCAGCGGGTCGGTCAGCGCCAGCAGGAAGGCAGGCATGACGACCAGCGCCGCGCGCAAGGCCATCCTGCCGGCCTCGCGCGCGGGCAGGACGGGCGCGGCGGGCGGCGCGGGCGCATCGGCGGGTTCGGGGAACAGCCAATGGCAGCAGCCCAGCACGGCGACGGCCACCAGCAGGCCCTTGGCCAGCGCTTCGACCGCCATGGCGGCCAGCCGGAAATCGACGGTGCCGGCGGCGGAGATGATGGTCAGGCCGATCACCAGGAAAAGCGAGGCCAGGCTGTTGCCGCCGCGCAGGCCGGCGCGAAAGGCCAGGAAGAGACACAGGCCGATGAGCAGCACGCCGGCCAGCGGGTAGTAGCGCAGCAGCGGACTGAGCAGCAGTCCGGTCGCCGTGGCGAACACCACGAGCAGGACCAGGGCCAGTCCGCTCTTGAGCGGCAAGGGGCGGTTCATCGAGGCCAACAGGAACACGCCGAGCACGGGCGCGACCATGGGAATGGGCAGGTCCAGGCCGAAGCCGATCGCCAGGCAGAGGGCCGTGCCGACGCCCAGGCGCAGGGCGCGCTGGTAGCGCGGATCGCGGTGGGAGGCCATGGCGTCAGTAGGCATAGGAAAGCCAGCTCATGAGGCGCAGGTACGCGCGCCCGAGCGGATTGAGCGGGTTGCCGGACGTGGGGAACGCCATGACCTCGGCCTGGCCGCCCACGCGCACGTCGCGCAGGCTGGGCAGGTCGTCGCGGTCGAATTCGACGATGACCGGAAAACGCTGGGCGGGGCGGAGCCAGTCGCGGCTGTTCTGCACCGTAGGCAGGCTGCCCGGCGGCGTGCCCGGGCCGACGTTGACGCCATATCCGACGCTGCGCACGCGGCCGCCGAAGATGCGCCCCGGCAGCGCGTCCAGGACGATGCCCACCGGCGTGCCCGGCTCGACGTGGCCGAGATTGTTCTCCGTCATCTCCGCGCTGATCCAGACGTCGTGGATGGAGATCAGCGTCATGACTGGATTGCCCGCGGCGGCGAACTGCCCGGCATCGGTGCGCAGGTCGGTGACCAGTCCCGCCGAGCGCGCGCGCACCTGGGTATTGGCGAGGTCCAGTTCGGCCTTCTGCACGGCGGCGGCGGCGCTGCGCAGCTTGGCGTTGTCTTCGTCGCTGCCGCCCTCCTGTTCGCGCGCCCGTTGCACTTCGGCCCGCGCCGCGGCGACCTGGCTGATCGCCTGCTCCAGGCCGGCCCGGGCGATCTCGAGGCGGCGCAGCGAGATCGTGCCCCGGTCTTCGCGGTACAAACGTTCGAGCCGGCTGCTGTCCTGCCGCGCCTTCAGTTCATTCGCTTGCGCGGCGCGCAGCGAGGCCTTCGCCGAGTCGATGCCCGCCGTGCTGGCGCCGATCTGCCGGCGCATCGATTCGAGATCCGCGCGGGCGCGGTCGGCGGCGATCCGGTAGTGCTCCGGGTCCACGTCGAACAGCACCGCGCCGGCCTGCACGTCCTGGTTGTTGCGCACGTACACCTTGGTGACGCGTCCCGACACCTCCGAGGCCACGGGAATGACGAAGGCGTCCACCCGCGCCTGCTGGGTGTACGGGGTGTAGCGGTCGGCCAGCAGATACCAGGCGAGGCTCAGCACGATGAGCAGGACGACCCACCGCACTCCCTTCCTGGCGGGATCCGGACCGGGCGGCGCGGGCGCTGGGGAGGACGGCGGCGGTTTACTCATCGGACTGCACCTTTTGCGCGAGGGGCGCGGCGGCGGGGCTTCCCGGCTCGGACAGCAGGTCTCCCCAATCGGTGCGCCGCCGCATCTGTTCCCGGGAGGCCGGGTCGAGCACCGGTTCTTCGCTGTGCCAGCCGCCTCCCAGCGCCTTGTACAGGGCGATCAGGTCGCCCACCGCGCCGCCGCGGTTGGCCACGTAGGCGTCCTGCTGCGCGGCCAGCGAACGCTGCGCGTCCAGCACTCGCTGGAAGTCGGAGTAGCCTTCGCGGTAGAGCGCGTTGGCCAGCGTCAACGATCGCTCCGCCGCCTGCGCGGACTGCCGCAGGATGCCGTCGCGCTCCAGGGCCTTGATCAAGCCGCTGGCCGCGTCGTCGGCCTCGCGCGCCGCCTGGCGCACCTCTTCCTGGTAGGCGACGATCAACTGCTGCAGCCGCGCGTCCTGGACGCGCACGTTGTTCTTCAGGCGGCCGTGGTCGAACACGTTCCAGCTAAGGCTGGGGCCGGCCAGCAAAGCCATGCCGCCCGACGTGCCCGCCAGCGAGGTAGCGGTCCAGGCGATGCTGCCCAGCAGGGTCAGGGAGGGATACAGGTCCGCTTCGGCCACGCCGATCTGCGCGGACTGCGCGGCGATGCGCAGTTCCGCCGCGCGGATATCGGGGCGGCGCAGCAGCAGGTTGGCGGGGACGTCCTGCAGGACGGCACGGTCGACCAAGGGGATGACCGCCTCCTTCTCCGCCAATTGGGGGATGGGGCCCGGCGCGCGCCCGATCAGAACCGCGAGCGCATTGCCCGCCCGCATGATCTGGCTTTCGAATTCGGGAATGGAGCTCAGCGTGGCCAGGTATTGCGTCTTCGCTTGCTGTAGGTCCAGTTCGTCGCTCTCGCCGCTGGCGTACAGCCGTTGCGTGATTTCGTAGCTGCGTTTCTGGATCGCCGCATTGGCGCGGGCGATCCGCAGCCGCGCCTCGGCGGTGCGCAGCGTGAAGTAAGTGTCGGCCACCTGGGCATGCAGCAGCACTAGTACGTCTTCACGATTTGCCTGGGCCTCGAAATACGCCGCGTCGGCCGACTCGATGGCGCGGCTGAATCGTCCCCAGAAATCCAGCTCCCATCCGATGTCGAAACCCGCGCTGTACTGCCAGAAGCTGCCCGGCCGCGGATTGCCTTCAGCCGAACGCGAGGACCGGCGCATGTACAAGGCGTCGGCGCCGGCCACCTGGACCTGCGGATAGCGGCCGCTGCGGGCGATGCCCAACTGGGCGCGGGCTTCCATGATGCGCAGGCCGGCGATCCGCAGCCCGCCGTTGCCGGCGTCGGCCTGGGCGATCAGGTATTCGAGGACCGGATCGTCGAAGATCCGCCACCACTGGCGGGCATCCGGCTGCATGGCCGCGCGGCTGGCTTGCTGGAGCGCCGGCGTGTTCCAGTTTTGCGTCCAGGCTTCGCGCTGGGGCTCGAAGTCGGGCCCGAGTTGCACGCAACCGCTGAGGCAGAGAACGCCGATCAGCGGCAGCCGATTCGAACAAGTCCGCAGCGACATCGGGTATCCGGTCGGTCGAGAGCCTAACCGCTACGGTCCAGGCCGCGTCCCGGCCATGGCCGGGCACGCCGCGAGGACGCCTGTGGACCCGGGCCGGCGCCATCCGGCAGGGACTGCCGGCCGCGCGCAAGCCCCGGGCGGTCGAAATCGAAAGAGGCCTGTTCTCCTTGGCGCAATGCCGCCGCTGCATGATGGAAGTCCCGTGCCAACCGATTCTATTGAGCTTTCCTGCTTCTCGCCAGAGGGGCTTGCGCGAAGCCCCCATGTACAACGCCGGCCGCTTGGCGCTACAGTCGGAATCACGCCACGACACGCAGGTTTCCCAAGATTCCCCGCAGTGCATTCTGGAGTGCCATCATGAACGCTCGGAAGAAGGCAGCAGGACAGGAAAAGCAGCCGGCGCAAACCAAGCTGTCGGCCAAGGCATACGAAAAAGAACTGGCGCGCCTGCACGTCGAGCTGGTCAAGCTGCAGGAATGGGTGGTGCGGACAGGCGCCAAGGTCTGCATCCTGTTCGAAGGCCGCGACGGCGCGGGAAAAGGCGGCACGATCAAGGCGATCACGGAACGCGTGAGCCCCCGCGTGTTCCGCGTGATCGCCCTGCCCGCGCCGTCGGACCGCGAGAAAACACAGATGTACATGCAGCGTTATCTTCCGCACCTGCCCGCGGCCGGCGAGATCGTGATCTTCGATCGTAGCTGGTACAACCGCGCGGGGGTCGAGCGCGTGATGGGGTTCTGCACCAAGGAAGAGGCCAAGGTCTTCCTCCGGGCCGTTCCGCTCATGGAGCGCGCCATCATCGGTTCCGGGGTCCTGCTGCTGAAGTACTGGCTGGAAGTCAGCGAAGAGGAACAGGCCCGCCGGCTGCAGGCCCGCATCAACGACGAGCGCAAGGTCTGGAAACTCTCCAGGCTGGACCTGGATTCGTACAGCCGCTGGTACGACTACTCCCGCGCGCGCGACGATATGTTCCTGGCGTCCGACACCGACCTGTCGCCGTGGTACGTGGCGCAGTCCGACGACAAGAAGCGGGTGCGCCTGAACATCATCAGCCATTTGCTCGCGAGCATTCCATACGAGCCCCTGCCCCGTGCCAAGGTCAAGCTGCCGAAACGGCAGAAGGCGGGGGATTACCGCGAGCCCAACCGTCCGCTGCGGCACGTTCCCGAGCTGTTCTGAACGGAACCGCGCGCGCCATGGCCTGGCCGCCATTACCTAGGAGATACGATCATGGCTGAACTACTCATCAACCATGTGGAGGAAAGCACCACCGACGAAGAGATCAGGAGCTTCCTCATCAAGTACGGCTTTCCTTCGTTCGACCGCATCGAACGCGTTCCCGGCACCGGCGAGCGCCCGGCCGTCCTGGTGGTCTTCCACGATTGCAGCGCCGCGGCGCTGCGCACCCTGCTGCCCCGCATCCATCAGGTCTTCTGGAAGAACCACACGATTTCGGCGCTGGTCATGCGGGACCCGATACCCTGAAGCCGCGCGGCGTCCGCGCCGCCTCCATAACCATGAACGCAGCGCCAGTACTCGCGGGTCCGGCGCCCGCCCTGCCTAGAATGAAAAGAAAACGCGCGGGGCAGACGCCGCCTGGACAGGCCGCGCAACGCGTTGCGCTTCCTTGTTCTTTTCGGCGGGATACCTATGCTCGAAGCCATCGAGACGTTCCATTGGGGCGCCATATTCCAGATCGTCCTCATCGACATCCTGCTCGGCGGCGATAACGCCGTCGTGATCGCGCTGGCCTGCCGCAATCTGCCGGCCCGGCAGCGGATCCGCGGCATACTCTGGGGCACCGCGGGCGCGGTCCTGCTCCGGGTGCTGCTGATCGCCTTCGCGCTCGTGCTGCTGGACATCCCCTTCCTGAAGGCCCTGGGCTGCCTCCTGCTGGTATGGATCGGCATCAAGCTGCTGGCGCCGGAAGAAGACGCGCACGGCAACGTCGCCGGAGGCGCCACCGTGCTGTCGGCCATCAAGACCATCATCCTGGCCGATTTCGCGATGAGCCTGGACAACGTCATCGCCATCGCGGGCGCCGCCCAGAACACCCAGGCCGACCATCAGCTTTACTACGTCATCTTCGGCCTGTGCGTGAGTGTGCCCATCATCGTGTGGGGCAGCACCCTGGTCCTGAAGCTGATCGACCGCTTCCCCGTGGCCGTCACGTTCGGCGCGGGGCTGCTGGGCTGGATCGCGGGCGGCATGCTGATCACCGACATCTTCATCGTCGAGCGCTGGGGCCAGCCCGCCCCCATGCTCAAGATGGGCGTCGAACTGGCGGGCGCCCTGCTGGTCATCGCCGCGGGCAAGTGGCTGGCGGCGCGCCGGCGGCGCAACCGCCCGGCCGATGGAGAGCCGGCGTCGACTTCGTAACGGGATGTGCATATCGAGGGTTTTCCCCGAGACCGGGCGTGTCGATTTCCGGTCCACTGGTACGTCGTGTCAGTACGCACAACTTCCCGAAAGGCGGACTCACCATGACTACCGGCACTGTCAATCTCCATCGCGTCATGCGCGCGGCGCCCGAGCGCATCTACCGGGCATTCCTGGAACCCGACGCGATCGCGCGCTGGCTTCCTCCCTATGGCTACACCTGCCTGGTCCATCAACTGGATGCGAAGGTCGGCGGCCTGCACAAGATGTCGTTCCGCAACTTCGGCACCGGCCACAGCCACGACTTCGGCGGCGAATACCTGGAACTCGTCCCGAACGAGAAAATCCGCTATTCGGACCAGTTCGACGATCCGGGCCTGCCCGGCCAGATGCAGACGACCGTCACCTTGCGGCAGGTCTCCTGCGGAACGGAAATCAGCATCCGGCAGGAAGGCATCCCCGAGACGATTCCCGCCGAGATGTGCTACCTGGGCTGGCAGGATTCGCTGGAACAATTGAAGCGCCTGGTCGAACCCGAGATCCCGGACTGAACGCGCGGCATGCCTGCGGGGCGAGACGCTAGCGCCGGCGCGGCTTCTTCGCGGGCGCGGCCGCCCCGGCCAGCAGTTCCTGCACCAGTTCGATCACGCGCTCGGCGGTCGGCGACAGCGTGCGGCGGGCCCGGTGGATGATGCTGTGGGTGAGCGGGCCGGTGGCCGGATACGCCAGCGGCAGCGGCACGAGCAGGCCCTGCGCCAGTTCGGCCGCGATGGCCTCGCGCGTGCAGAAGAGCACGACGTCGCTGCCCAGGGCCACGTCCCGCAGCGCGGCGACGCTGTCGCATTCGAAGGCGATGGGCAATTCGTCGTGCCGCGCCACCTGGTAGAGGCGGGCCAGGTATTCGCGCGCCCGCGGCGGCAGGTCGGTGGCGGCCAGGCGGTATTGCCCGAGCGCGGCGCGCAGCCTGGGCTTGGCCACGCCCTGCAGCGGATGGCCCGCGCGCGTGAACAGGCCGCCATGCTGGGGCGGCAGGGGCCGGACCGCGAAGTCGTCCGGCGGCGGCAGGCTGTGGGTGACCGCCACCGCGAAATCCAGCTTGTCCTGCAGCAGCTTGTCGAGCAGGCGCTGCCAACTCTCCACTTCCACGTGCACGCTCAACCCCGGATGCTCGCGCGCGATGCGCACCAGCAGCGGCGACAGGAACCCGGCCGCCGGAAACACGCCCACCCCCAGGTTCACGCGGCCGGTGTCATGGCCTCGGATCAGTTCGGCTTCGCGGCGCAGGTCGCGGGTTTCCCCCAGGATGCGCTGCGCGCGCTCCAGCACCGTGCGCCCGGCCTGCGTGGGCGCGACGCCGGTGGACGCCCGGTCGACCAGCACCAGGCCCAGGGAGTCCTCCAGCGCCTGGATGCTGCGCGTCAGCGCGGACTGCGTCAGGTGCAGCCGCTGCGCCGCGCGCGAAAAGTGTTTTTCCTCCACGAGCACCGCGAAGTGCTGGAGCGACCGGATCGAGAGGCTCATGCATTTTTCTCATCAAGATTCGGCTAAATATGCATTTGATTCCGATCAATGGCAAGACTAAAACAGCTTGCCAGGACGGGAAATCCCTCCGCCGCGCAGGTTGCGCGGCAAGAAAAACACCGCCCGATGGCGCACCCCGACCAGAGCAATGCGCGACATTGCCTACCCCCAGGAGGAGACAACATGGACCGCAAGTCGTTTTTAAGGTTGTTGGGCAAAGGCGGGGCTGCGATGCTGGGCGCCCTGGCCTGTCTTTCGGCGGGCGCCGCGCCCGCCACGCAGGCCCCGCCGTGGCCCGGCGGCGGCAAGCCCATCCGGATGGTGGTGCCGTTTCCAGCCGGGTCCGGTTCGGACGCGCTGGCGCGCATGCTGGCGATGAAGGTCACGCAGCGGACCGGCGCCCCGGTGATCGTGGACAACAAGCCTGGCGCGGGCACCATGATCGGCGCGCAGGAAGTGGCGCGCGCCAATCCCGACGGCTACACCCTGCTCTACACCATCGTCGTCACGCACACCCAGAACCCGCATCTCTACAAGAAACTGCCGTACGACCCGGTCAAGGACTTCACGCCCGTCCTGCAGGTGGTGCGCTCGGCGACGGTGCTGGTCGCCAACAAGGATGCGCCCTTCTCGACGACGGCCGAAATGATCGACTACGCCCGGGCGAATCCCGGCAAGCTGAACTTCGCCTCGTACAGCCTGGGCTCCACCTCCCATCTCAATGGCGAGATCCTGAAGCAGCAGACCGGCATCGACATCGTGCACGTGCCGTACAAGGGCACGGCCGACGCCAGCCGCGCGCTGCTGGCCGGCGAGGTGCAGGTCTACTTCGACGGCACGGCGACCGCCGTGGAGAACGCGCGCGCCGGCAAGGTCAAGCTGCTGGGCCCCGCCACCGACCGCCGCCTGAGCGTGCTGCCGGACCTGCCCACCCTGAAGGAACAGGGCATCGCCGGCCTGGACATCGTCGGCTGGCAAGGCATTTTCGGGCCCGGCGACATGCCGCCCGCGCTGGCCGAGCGCGTGGCCCAGGTGTTCCGCGAAGCGCTGGACACCCCGGAGGTGACGCAGAGCATCGTGTCGCAAGGCAACGAAGTCAGCGGCGCGGGACCGAAGGAGTTCTCGCAGATCGTCCGGAAGGACAGCGACCGCTGGGGCGCCGTGATCCGGCGCATCGGCCTGGTCCTCCAGTAATCCCGCGCGAGTTCAAAGGAGAGCGCAATGCATGATCTGGTCATACGCGGCGGCACGATCGTCGATGGTTCGGGCCAGCCCCGCCACACGGGCGACCTCGCCATCGACGGCGGCCGCGTCGTCCAGGCGGAAGGCAAGGCCGGCGCCGCCCGGCGCGAGATCCGGGCCGACGGCTGCCTGGTGGCGCCGGGCTGGGTGGACATCCATACCCACTACGACGGCCAGGCCACCTGGGATCCCTACCTCAGCCCGTCCACCTGGCATGGCGTCACCACGGCCATCATGGGCAATTGCGGCGTGGGCTTCGCCCCCGTGAAGCCCGACCGCCGCGACTGGCTCATCAAGGTCATGGAGGGAGTGGAGGATATTCCCGGCTCGGTGCTGTCCGAGGGCATCCAGTGGGATTGGGAGACCTTCCCCGAATACCTCGACGCGCTGGACCGCCGCCCCAAGGCGCTGGACGTGGGCGCGCAGATCCCGCACAGCGCCGTGCGCGCCTATGTGATGGGCGAACGCGCCATCCACCACGACGAAGCCTCGCCAGCCGACCTGATCGCCATGCGCGAGGTGGTGCGCGAAGCGCTGCTCGCCGGGGCGGTCGGATTTTCCACGTCCCGCACGTTCCTGCACAAGTACGACGACCGCAAGTATCCGCCCGGCACCTTCGCCACCGGCGAGGAAATCACCGCGCTCGGATCGGTCATGGGCGAGGTGGGCCACGGCGTATTCCAGATGACGGCGAACCATCCCGCCATGGAGGGCGAAATGCCCTGGCTGGAACAACTAGCCCGCCACAACCGCCTGCCCGTGCTCTTCAACCTGCAGCAGACCGACGCCGCGCCCGACGTGTGGAAGCAGATCGTGCTGAACCTGGACCGCGCGCACCAGGAGGGGGTGCCGCTGCTGGCGGGCATCAGCGGACGGCCGCTGGGCATCCTCTTTTCGTGGCAGAGTTCCCTGCACCCGTTCATCGCGCACCCGAGCTACCAGGCCCTGCACGCCCTGCCCTTGCCGGAAAAGCTGGCCCGGCTGCGCGATCCCGAAACGCGCCGCCGCATCATGAACGAACAGCGCGGCCTGCTCGACCGCCGCGCCGAAACGCTGTTCAGCAGCTTCCACAAAATCTACCGCCTGGGCAGCGATCCCGACTACGAGCCGCTGCCCGAGGAAAGCGTGGCCGCCATGGCGCGGCGCAGCGGCCGCCCGCCGCTGGAGCTCGTCTACGACCTCATGCTGGAGAACGATGGCCAGGCCATCCTCTACTACCCGTCGTTCAACTATTCGTACGAAAACCTGGACCATCTGCACCAGTTGATGCAGCACCCCAATACGGTGAACAGCCTTTCCGACGGCGGCGCGCACTGCGGCTACATCTGCGACGTCAGCATGCCGACGTTCATGCTCAGCCACTGGACCCGCGACCGCCGCCGCGGCCCGCTGCTGGACCTGGAGCACGTGGTCAAGCGCCAGACGCGCGACACCGCCAGCGTCTACGGGCTGCTGGACCGCGGCCTGCTGCGCCCGGGCTACAAGGCCGACGTCAACGTCATCGACCCCGGCGCGGTGAAAGTGCATTGCCCCGAAATGGTGTTCGACCTGCCGGGCGGCGGCCGCCGCCTCATCCAGCGCGCCGACGGCTACCTCGCCACGCTGGTCGACGGGCTTCCCATCTTCGAGGACGGCGCGGCCACCGGCGAACTGCCCGGCAAGCTCCTGCGCGGCGCGAGGCGGCAGGATGCCTGACAGCCGCAACGCGCCGGACGGCGCCCTCTGGTCCAGTCCCTTGGCCGGGGCCTGCCTCGACCGCCTGTTCCTCCAGGCCAGGACCACGCGCGCCTGGCAGGAACGCCCCGTGGCGCCGGCCCTGCTGCACGAGCTGTACCGGCTCATGGGCATGGGCCCGACCTCGGCCAACTGCCAACCCGCCAGGATCGTGTTCGTGCAGAGCGCGGCCGGGAAAGCGGAGCTGCTGCCGCTGCTGGACGCGGGCAACCGCGAGCAGACGCGGCTGGCGCCGGTCACCGCCGTGCTTGCCTGCGACCTGCATTTCCATGAACGGCTGGACTTCCTCTATCCGCACCAGCCGCAGGCCCGCGGCTGGTTCACCGGCAGCCCGGCTTCCACGCGCGATGCCGCGCTGCGCAACGCCAGCCTGCAGCACGGCTATTTCATCATCGCCGCCCGCGCGCTGGGCCTGGATTGCGGCCCCATGGGAGGCTTCGACGCGGACGCCGTAACGCGGCGCTACTTCCCCGGCGGACGCGCGGAGGTCAGCTTCCTCTGCAACCTGGGGTATGCCGCCGCCGCACCCTTGCGCGGCAGGCTGCCGCGGCTGCCGTTCGACGAGGCCTGCGCGATGGCCTGAGGCCCGGTTGCCGCCTAGGGGGCAGCCGATGCGGCGTGGGAGTTCCTCCATCCGGCCCCATCCAGGCGGCCGATGGACGAACGGCGAAATATGCCCCACCCTGGCGGGCAGGAAGAAATAGACATGTTCGCGTCTCGATTCTCACAGCGGCGCGGCAAGCGCGCCGGGACGCGCTCAAGGTCGGGGAGTCGAGATGAACATCCTGCTGGCGTTCGCGCCCTTCATCGTGTTTGTCATCATCGAAAGGGCTGTCGGGGCGCTGGAAGGATTGGCCGCGGGCGCCTTCGTGTCCGCGGGGCTGGTGCTGCGCGACTGGCTCAACCCGGAACGCCGCCTGAAGCTCCTGGAAACCGGCACGCTCCTGCTGTTCACAGGACTGACCGTGTACGCGCCGATGGCCGACGGCGAATCCTGGACGATCGCCGAAACGCGCCTGCGGGTGGATGGCGGGCTGCTGTTCCTGGTGCTGCTGAGCATCGCGCTGCGCCGGCCCTTCACCCTGGAATACGCGCGCGAAAAAGAACCCGACTACGTCTGGCGGAGCCGCCGGTTCATGCGCATGAAATATGCGGTGGCCGCCGCCTGGGCGCTGGCGTTCGCGGCCATGGCGGCGACCGATGCCCTGCTGGCGCACCATCCCCGGCCGCCGCAGGCCATCGTGATCGCGGTGACGGTCGCCGCGCTTGCCGGGGCCATGAAATTCACCGCTTGGTATCCGGACCGGGTGTGGGCTACAACATCGAGGTAGCTCTCGCAGGAGACCCCGGTGAAGCCCTTGGGAAATCACGTCGAAGTCACGCTGGCCACGCAAGCCGACGACGCGCTGGTCGCGGCTTTCGCGCGGCTGCTGCCGCAACTGTCCAGGACCGCCCCGCTGCTGTCGCGCGAGGCGCTGGACGAGATCATCCGCGCGCCCTCCAACCACGTGTTCATCGCCGCCATGGGCGAGGACCGGCGCATCGTCGGCACGCTGACGCTGGTGCATTTCCGCATCCCCACGGGCGTGCGGGCCTGGATCGAGGACGTGGTGGTGGACGAACAGGCGCGCGGAATGAAGGTCGGCATGGCGCTGACGCACGCGGCCATCGTCAAGAGCCGCGAACTGAACGCAAGGACGCTGGACCTGACGTCCAATCCCGGCCGGCTGTCGGCCCACCATTTGTACGAATCGGCGGGCTTCGCGATGCGCGATACCCGGGTGTACCGCTACCAGGGCTGAACCGGCACTACTGGTAGTGGTAGCGCTCGCGGTATCCCACCGGCGACATGCCGCAGTACTTGCTGAAAATATCGCGGAAAGCCTTGGTGTCGTTGTAGCCGACCTCGTACATAACTTCCGCCACGCTCTTGCGCGAGGTTTCCAGGCGCTGCTTGGCGGCTTCCACGCGCACGCGCTGCACGTATTCCACGATGCTGTTGCCGGTGGCCTGGCGAAAGCGCCGCTCCAGGGTGCGCCGGCCCATGGCGTGGCGGCCGGCCAGTTCCTCGACCGTGATCTTTTCCGTGTAGCGGCCTTCGATGTAGTCCTGCACCGCGCGCACGACCTCGTCGGCATGGGCCTTCTGCCCCATGAACACCGAGAACGGCAATTGGCTCTGGCGGCTCCAGTCGAGCTGGAAGTACTTGGCGCACCAGATGGCTGTGTCGCGGTCGGTGTACTTCTCGATCAGGTGCAGCACCAGGTGCGCGGCGGAAAACGCGCCGCCGCTGGTGTAGACGCCGTTGTCCGCCATCACGACGCGGTCGCTGACCCAATGCACGCTGGGGAACAGATTGGCATACAGGTTCTGCGCGACCCAGTGGACGACGGCCTGCTGCCCGTCCAGGATGCCGCCCGCCGCGAGCAGCGCGGCGCCCATGCACAGGCTGGCCACCTCCCCGCCCTCGCGGTGATGCCGCGACAGCCACTCGATGAGCTCTCGGTTGGACAGCACGGCGTCGGACACCGAGCCCAGCAGCGGCGGAGCGATGCAGATGTCGACGCCGCGGGCGTCGGCCAGCACCATGTCGGCCTGCACGGTGATGCGGCCGTCATCCAGCCTGACCTCGCGCGTCAGCGCCAGGGTGCGCACCTGGAACCTGGGCTCGCGCCCGCGCGCGGCCAGGTATTCGTTGGCGACCAGGAAGCCGTGCCTCGCGGTTTCCAGCGACGCGATATTGGCCCCCAGCGGCAGCAGGAACGCGATGTTTTTCATCCCGCAAAGCATACGCCTGCGGGCTGTCGCAATCCACCCTCAAGATTGTCGCAATCGCCTATCTGAAACCGCGCCCGATCCCGATACAGTGGCACTACCGGAACCAGATCCGGGTTGCGCGGCGGACGGCCAGCGGGGCGAGCCCAAGCGCGATAGAACAACGCGGACCAAAGGAGTCAACGATGGAAAAGTACATAGACGGTTACCTGTTGAGCGTCCCCAAGGCCAATCTCGATACCTACAAGAAGATGGCGCAGCAGGCCCAGGCGGTGTGGCTGGAGCACGGCGCGCTGGACTATCGCGAAGGCGTGGCGGACGACATCGACGGGGAAGGCTTCGGCTCGTTCACCGCCGCGGCCGGCGCGCGCGACGGCGAGACCGTCGTATTCGCGTGGATCCTGTACGCCAGCAAGGCGGAGCGGGACCGCATCAACGCCAAGGTCATGTCGGATCCCCGCCTGAAGGACATGGCCTGCGAAGGCGTATTCGATTTCAAGCGCATGTGCTGGGGCGGATTCAGCACCTTGGTGGGCAATTAACCGAGGCGGCCGGAAATTCCATCCGCGCCTCTCTTCAACCGAACCTCCCGGAGACTCGATATGAGCACCCCTGCGACCAGGACCATTCCCGAAGGCATGCACACGCTGACCCCGCACATCGTGTGCGAGGGCGCGTCGGACGCCATCGCCTTTTTCAAGCAAGCCTTCAATGCCGAGGAACTCGCGCGGCTTCCCGGCCCCAACGGCAAGATCATGCACGCGGCCGTGCGCATCGGCGATTCCGTCCTGATGCTGATGGACGATTTCCCCGAATGGGGCAGCCTGGGCGCGAAGGCGCTGAAAGGCACGCCCGTCACTCTGCACCTGTACGTGGACGACGTCGACGCCGCCATGAAGCAGGCCGTGGCGGCGGGCGCGCAGGTGACGATGCCCGTGGCGGACATGTTCTGGGGCGACCGCTACGGCCAGGTGGTGGATCCGTTCGGGCACCGCTGGTCCATCGCCACGCACAAGCTCGACCTGACGCCGGAGGAAATCCAGCGGAACATGGCGGCAATGGGCGAAATGGAAGGCTGCGGCGACCCGTCCAGGAAGCAGCCGGGCTAGTTCACGCTAGGACTGCGGGTACGGCCCCAGGAAATCGAGCTTGCCGATCTGCACGCCGGCCTGCCGCAGGATGCCGTAGGCCGTCGTGACGTGGAAATAGAAATTGGGCAGCGCGAACGTCAGCAGATAATCGTCGCCCTGGAACTCCTGCCTGAAGTCGCCGAAGGCGAGCGTGATCTTGCGGCTTTCGGCGCCTTCCAGCTTGTCCGCCGACACGCCCCGCAGGTATTCGATCGTCGCGGCGATGCGCTGCTGTAGCTGCTCGAAGGTGGTTTCCTCGTCGGCGAACTTGGGCGCCTCCACCTGGGACAGGCGCTGCACCGCGAACTTGGACGTGTCGCTGGCGCGCTGCACCTGCCCGGACAGCGGATACATGTCGGGCGCGAGGCGGGCATCGATGAGGCCGGCAGGATCGGCGCCCGCCGCGGCGGCGTGGGCGGCGCCCTTTTCCAGCAGGGCGGCCAGGACGGTCAGGCCGCGGATGAAGACAGGCACGCAAGCCTGGTACATGGACAGGGGCATGGCAATGATTCCCGAAAAGGCATGGCGGCCGGCGCACGGCGCGCCGGTCCATCGAGCATACGCCTATATCCGGGCGCCGCGCGCCCGTCAGCCGGCCGGCCGGCGCTGCCCCTGGAAGAAACGCCAGATCAGCGCCGACGCGTCGGGCCCGCTGCGCGCGTGATACCGGATGGACGCGTCGCCTCCGCTCCAGGCATGTTCCAGCCGCGTGATCTCGCACAGGCGCAGCACGGTGTTCTGGCCGCGCAGCATGTCCACCCGGCGATAGGCCTTTTCGGTGCCCAGGCCCAGCACGTGTTCGACGGGCGCGCTTTCCGGCGGCAGGCCGTTGAGCGCCCGGAACTGTTCGAACAACTGCCGGGCGTTGCGCGGCGCCACCGCCGGATCCAGTTGCCCTTGCAGGATCAGGGCGGGCATGCCGAGGCGGAACACGGCCGGATCCGACACGCGCTCCACCAGCGGAAGCAGCGGCTTGAGGGTGCCGCGCCGCATGATGCCGATGCCGCTGGCCGCGCTGTGGGCATCGCCCACCACCGGCCCCGAATGCATGGCCACCGCGGCGACCAGTTCCGGGTGCCGCAGGGCCACCAGCGCGGCCATGCCGGCGCCGGCGGACAGACCGGCGACGTAGATGCGTTCCGGGTCCAGCCCGAACCTGGCCGACTCCGACCGGATCAGCGCGGCGATCAGATCGGCCTCCGCGCCCCCGTGCGCATCGTCCGGCTGGAACCAGCGCCAGCAGCGCTGCACCTGGCGCGCCAGGGACTGCTGCGGGTACAGCACCATGAAACCGCCCGCATCGGCCCATTGGTTCATGCGGGAGCCGCGGGCGAACGCCTGGGAGGTCTGCCTGCAGCCATGCAGCATCACCACCAGCGGCATGCCTGCCGCCGGCGCGGAAACGGGCGTATAGCGGGAGAAACCGAGGCGGTGGCCCCGGCTGTCGGAGAATTGCCTGGCGGCCTCCCAGCGGCCGCCGCCCAGCGAGGGAACCGCGGGCGCCGCGGACTTGGCGGCCTGCCTGGCGGCGACGGTCGCCTTGCGCCGGGTCGCGCTGCGCCGTTTGGCGGCCTGCGGAGCGGCCGCGCGCAGCGCCGCGCGCTGAAGCCTGCCGAATTTCTTTGCGGTTTTGAAGAACAAACTGGTAAAACTGCGCGCCATTCTAGGCCTCGGCCAGTAAACCCGTTGAGCGTGACACCGCATGGAATGTATCACACCGTAACTATCCGCCAGCGGCATCCCGGGCCTCGGGGCAGGCCCGGGTTTGCACAAGATCAAACCGTCCCCGCATCGCGCGCGCAAAAAGCGGCGGCGGCCTTGAGGCGGCGGCGCAAAGCGCCTATGGTGGTGGCTTCCAGCCAACAAGACGCATTCATGTTTCCCGACGACAGACCCCAGACCCTAGGCGAAGAAATCGCCAATACCATCAGCCATGGCGTCGGCGCGGCCGGCGCCGTGGCGTCGGCGCCCATCCTGATCATAGCCGCGGTGCGCCAGGGCGACGCCGCCTTCATCGCGGGCGCCGCGGTCTTCGCGGCGTCGATGTGCCTGCTGTACCTGGCGTCCACCATTTACCACGCCTTGCCCCGCAGCCGCGCCAAGCAGTTCTTCAACGTGCTGGACCACTCGGCCATCTACCTGCTGATCGCCGGCACCTATACGCCGTTCGCGCTGGGCGCCCTGCGCGGCCCCTGGGGCTGGACCCTGTTCGGCTTGGTCTGGGGCATGGCCCTGCTCGGCGTCGGACTGAAAGCCAGCAAGCGGCTCAACCGGCCCGCCGTCTCCACGGGCCTGTACCTGGCCATGGGCTGGCTGGTGCTCATCGCGGTGAAGCCCCTGATCGAACGCGTGCCCACCGGCGGCCTGTGGTGGCTGGTGGCGGGCGGGCTGGCGTACACGGGCGGGGTGGCGTTCTTCGTGCTGGACAACCGCTGGCGCTACAGCCACTTCGTGTGGCATCTGTTCGTGCTGGCCGGCACCGTCTGCCACTTCTTCGCGGTGCTCTGGTACGCGGCCTGAGGCCGCTAGCCCTGGCGCAGGTACTCCGTGGGCGGGCGGCCCAGCACGCGCCGGAACATCGTGGAAAACGCGGCCGGGCCCTGGTAGCCGAAATCCAGCGCGATGGCGGTGACGGGCGCGCCCGAAGCCAGCCGCGACAGCGCCAGCACCACGCAGGCGCGCTGGCGCCATTCCGAAAACGCCATGCCGGTCTGCTCGCGGAAATGGCGGCTGAAAGTGCGCGGGCTCATGTGCAGGCGATCGGCCCAGGCCTGCGGCGCGGCGCGCGCGTCGGGCGCGGCGATGAACGCCCGGCACAGGGCCGCCAGGCGTTCGTCGGGCGGCAGCGGGATATGCAGGGGCAGCACCGGGGCGCGCTCGACCTCGTGCAGCAGCAAGGCCGCCAGCGCGCCGTCCCGCCCGGCGCGGTCGTAGTCGGCGGGCATGTCCACCGCGTCCATCAGCAACTGCCGCAGCAGCGGCGACACCTCGATCACTTCGCAGGCCCGCCCGTCCGCGCGCGCCGCCCCCGGTTCGATGTAGGCGCTGCGCGTGCTGACGCCCAGCATGCGGACCTCGTGCGTCACGCCCGCCGGGATCCACACGGCGCGCTGCGGCGGCACCACCCAGTTGCCGTCGCGGGTGGCGACCTGCATGACGCCCGTGGCGCCGTACAGCAACTGGGCCCGGCGGTGCGCGTGGGCGGGCAGCAGTTGGCCGGGCGGGTAGTCGTTGCCGATGGCGACGACGGGGCGGTCCAGGTGGTCGTAGCGGTCGATGTGGGCGTTGCGCATGGCGCTTGCGCCGCCTGCGGGCGGCGGATGCTGTGGCCGAAATGCGAACATTATTGTCCGATCCTCGAAAGCGAGCCAGCCCCCACGGCCGTATCGTGACGGTTTCCCTGGAAGGACGGGCGGCATGGTTTATCTGGTTCTGGCTTTTTTCGGTTGCCTCAGCGGCGTGACGACCGTGCTGTTCGGCTTCGGCGGCGGCTTTGTCGTGGTGCCCGTGCTATACGGCGTGCTGACCGCGACCCACGGCGCGCAGGACGCCATCGGGCAATCGGCCATGCACATCGCGGTGGCCACCTCCACCTGCGTCATGATCGTCAATTCCGTCGCGGCCACGCGCAAGCACCAGCGCGCGGGCAACATCCTGCGCGCCTATGTCTGGCCGCTGGCGGCCTTCATCGCGGCGGGCGCCCTGCTGGGCGCGCTGGCCGCCACCTGGGCCAGCGGCGGGCTGGTGCGCAACGCCTTCATCGCCTACCTGGGCGTGACCATCCTGGACTGCCTGCTGCGCCAGGGCTTCATGGCGCAGGGCGACGCGCGCCCGCGCCCCCTGGGCCCGGGCGTGCTGGTGGGCGGCGGCGTGGCCATCGGCGCGATCGCCGCGTTCCTGGGCGTCGGCGGCAGCGTCATGACGGTGCCGCTGCTGCGGCGCCGGGGCCTGCCCATGTCCAAGGCGGCCGCGATGGCCAATCCGCTGACGCTGCCCGTCGCCATCGCCGGGACGCTGGCCTACATGGCGGCGGCCCGCGGCCTGTCCGAGGCCCTGGCGCCCTGGATCGTCGGCTATGTGGACCTGCTGGCCTTCGCCGCGCTGGCGCTGGGCTCGCTGGCGGGCATCCGCCTGGCGGCGCCGCTGATCCCCCGCATCCCCGACCGCCTGCACGCCCGCGTCTACGTGCTGCTGCTGGCGCTGGTGATGCTGAGCATGCTGGCCGTCTAGGCCCCGCAAGCCGAACACCTAAGGAAACATCGCGGCCAGCAGCGACTACGAAAGCGCGCAAAACGTTTCCGGCCCGCCCGCGGGGCCGCCCTCCCGGGCCGCGCGCGCGTCCCGTGGCCTGCCGACACAGGAAAACACATCGCGAAACTTGCCCCTGGACCGGCCGGCTCGTCATCATGGCCAGACATTCAACCGGAACAAGGAGGTTTCATGCAGCGTTCCACTTACGCATTCCTATCCGCCGCCCTGCTGACGACGGTGCTGTCCGGTGCCCCCGCCCTTGCCCAACAGGCCGGCCAGGCGCAGCAGCAGATGGCGCCCCCGGCCGCGGTGCAACCGACCGACCAGCAGCTACAGCGCTACGCGGCGGCCTCGCAGAAGATATCCGGCGTCGTGGACGAATACCGTCCCAAGGTCGACGCCGCCAAGACGGACGAAGCCAAGCAGAAGGTCGTCCAGGAAGCGGACGCCAAAATGGTGCAACTGGTCCGCGCGGACGGCCTGAGCGTCGAGGAATTCAATGGCATCGGCCAGGCCGTGCAACAGGATCCCCAGCTCAAGCAGCGCGTGATGAACCTGAGCAAGGGCGGCCCCGCCGCCCAGTAATGCCGCCGCAGCCCCCCGCCGCGGCAAGCGCCACCCGCCCTCGGGCGCGTGGCGTCTTTTTTTGGTTATCCTACTTCCGTTTCCTTCCCGAAAGCCCTGTCCAAGGAGCGCGGAATCTTGACCCCGGATCTCACTCTCTATGACCTGGCGGGCGCCGACCCGTCGCTGCGCTTCAGCCCGCACTGCTGGAAGACGCGCATGGCGCTGGCCCACAAGGGCCTGTCCGCCGACACCGTGCCCTGGCGCTTCACCGAGAAAGAAGCGATCGACTTTTCCGGCCAGAAGCTGGTGCCGGTGCTAGTGCACGGCACGCACGTGGTCAGCGATTCATGGCAGATCGCCTGTTACCTCGAGGACACCTTCCCCGAACGGCCTTCGCTGTTCGGCGGCGCGGGCGGACGCGCGCTGAGCCTGTTCGCGAATTCCTGGGCCGACACCACGCTGGTGCCGCCCCTGGCCCGCCTGCTGCTGCCCGGCATCCATGGCCTGATCCACGACAAGGACAAGGACTACTTCCGCGCGACGCGCGAAAAGCGCTTCGGCAAGCTGGAGGACCTGCCCGCGGGCTACGAAGCGCAGATCGCGGCGCTGCGCGCGGCGCTCCTGCCGCTGCGGCAGACGCTGGCCAGGCAGCCCTGCCTGGCGGGCGAGCGGCCCGCCTACGCGGACTATGCGGTATTCGGCATGTTCATGTGGGCCCGCTGCACCAGCCCCCTGGAACTGCTGGCCGCGGACGACCCCGTCCATGCCTGGCGCGAGCGGCTGCTGGACGCCTTCGGCGGCATGGCGCGGGCCGCCCCCACAGGGCCGTTCTGACCGGCGCGGACGGCTAGAGGGTTTTCATCATGTCGGCCCCCACCTGCTGCAAGGTGGCGACAAAGCGTTTCGCGGCGGCCGACAAAGAGCGCTGCTCTTTCACCAGGATGCCGATTTCGCGCGTGGCCGCGGGCGATTGCAGCGCCACGCTGTGCAAGCGGGTGGTGTCCATCAGGCGCAGGGCCAGCTTGGGCACCGCCGCGATGCCCACGCCGGCCGCCACCATCGCCCCGACCACCGAAATGTTGTCCGCGACATAGTTGGCTTCCGGCGCCTGGCCGGAGGCCGCCAGGATCCTGTCCGTCAGCAATCGGATGCTGCTGGCCGGGCCGCTGGCGATGAAGGGCCGATCCGAAAAGGCGCTCCAGTCCACGGTCTTCCTGCGCGCCAGCGGATCGTGGCGCGGGCAGATCAACACGAAGTGCTCTTTGAGCAAAGGACTGAAGGCGACTCCCTGGGCAGGCACCGAGGGCGCGATGGAAAGGCCGATGTCCGCGCTGCCCTCCGCGACCGCCCGCGTCACCTGGCCGGCGGACACCGCCTGGATGACCAGGCGCACCTGGGGGTGGAATTCCTGGAAGGCCTGCGCCGCCTGCGGCAGAATGGCCGCCGCCACCGAAGGCAGCGCGCTGATGCTCACGCTGCCCCGCCGGCCCGCGATGAATTCGGACAGGTCGCTCAGCGAGTCGCGAAACTCCGAGAGCATTCTTTGGGCGATGGGCACCAGCTCGGCGCCGGCGTCGGTCAGCGAGACCCCGTGCCGGTCGCGATCGAACAGCTTTGCATTGAGCTTCTGCTCGGCCGCCTGCACCCGCCGGCTGAGCGCCGGCTGCGATATGCTGGCCCGCTCGGCCGCGGCGCGGAAATTGAGGGTGTCCGCCACCAACAGCACGGCTTCCAGTTCAGAGATGGTCAGTGTGAGTCTATTCACCGTGATGCGCATTGGTTATCACCGAGATATGAATATATCATTTTGAGCATTAAGAAAATATCTTCATACTGATCTCAAAGGTCCTTGCCCCCGTCCAGGCGGCGCAACGGCGGGGCTTTCCGAGACGGCACGCAGGCAACCCTGCGCAGATGGAGATGGAGCATGAAAGATCCCCGCACGCGGCTTCGCGTAGGAGTGGGCGCGGGCATGGCGGACGACCGCGTGGGGCCGGCGATCGCGCTGCTCGAGCAATGCGAGCTGGACTACCTGGTGTGCGAATGCCTGGCCGAGCGCACCATTGCGCGCGAAACGCTCGCGCGCCAGCATGACGACAAGCTGGGCTTCAATCCCATGCTGGCCGAACGCATGCGCAGTTTCCTGCCCTTGTGCCGCGAAAAAGGCGTGCGGCTGGTCTCCAACATGGGCGCGGCCAATCCGGTCGGCGCCGCGCAAGCCGCGCTGGCCATCGGCCGGTCCCTGGGTTGGCAGGACCTGAAGTGCGCCGCGATCGTGGGCGACGACGTCGCCGACCGCCTGCGCGGGCATCCCGAGCTTCAGCTCCGCGAGCGCAAGCTCCCGCTGGAAGAGATACTGCCCAGGCTGGCTTCCGCGAACGCCTACCTGGGCGCCGACACGGTGCGCGACGCACTGGCCACCGGCGCGCACGTCGTGCTGTCGGGCCGCGTCGCGGACCCCTCGCTGTTTCTGGGCGTGGCCATGCACCACCATGGCTGGGCCCATGACGATCTGCCGCGCATGGCGGCCGGCACCATCATGGGACATCTGCTGGAATGCTCGGCCCAGGTGACCGGCGGATACTTCGCCGACCCGGGCAGGAAGGAAGTGCCGCGGCTGGCCGAGCTGCCCTATCCCTACGCGGATATCTACGGCGACGGCGAACTCCACATCGCCAAGCCCGACGGATCCGGCGGCCGGCTCGACCGCATGACCTGCACCGAGCAGGCGCTCTATGAAATACACGACCCGCGCGCCTATATCACGCCGGACTGCGTGCTCAGCCTGGACGGGCTCTCGTTCGAGGAACTGACGCCCGACCGCGTCGCCGTGCGCGGCGCGAACGCCCGCGCGCGCACCGACACCTACAAAGTCGTCGTGGGCTATGCCGATGGCTGGATAGGCGCCGGCGAAGTGGCGTACGCCGGCCTCAATGCCGTGGCGCGGGCGCAACTGGCCGCCCGGATCGTCCAGGAACGCTTCAGGCTCGACGGCGGCACGGCCACCGAATTCCAGGTCGATCTCATCGGCATGAGCAGCCTGCATGGCGACCGCCCGCGGGCCTCGTCCGAAGACCCTTACGAAGTCCGCCTGCGCATTGCGGCGCGCTGCCCCGACAAGAAGAGCGCCCACCTGCTGGGCGACCATGTGCGCCAACTGAATATGCAAGGCCCCTACGGCGCGGGCGGCCCGGTCAACCTGGGCGCGAAGGAAGTCATCGCGGTGGACTCGGTCCTGATTCCCAGGAACTGGGTCACGCCCCAAGTGATCACGGTAGGAGCATAGGCATGGGAACACTGGTTTACGACTTGGCCCACGCGCGTTCCGGCGACAAAGGCAATACCTCGAACGTCGCGGTCATCGCCTACGACGAATCCGCCTGGCAAGTGCTGCGCAGGGAATTGACGGCCGAGCGCGTGAGGCAGGCCTATGCGCACCTGGGAGCGGGCCCGGTGCAGCGCTACGAGATCGAAAGCCTCAGGGCGCTCAACTTCGTCATCCAGGACGTGCTGGCCGGCGGCGTGACGCGGTCCCTGCGGCTGGATCCCCATGGCAAGGCGCTCAGTTCGCTCATCCTGGGCATCGAACTGCCCGGCAACCCTCAGTAATCCTGGAAATCCCGAGGTGTATCCATGTACCCACCCGCAGAGAATCTCGGCACCGACGTCTACGCCCGGCTGCCCGACTCGCTCTACCTGACCGACGAGCCCTCTTCCTGGCTGGCCGCGCGCCACGTCAAGATGCATTCCTTTCTGGAAGGGCCGTCATTCGACCGCGCAGGCAATCTGTGGTGCGTGGATCTTGCGCACGGACGCATCCTGCGCGTGGACCCGGCGGGAAACTTCGAGGTCGTGATCCGCTACGAAGGCGAACCCAACGGGCTGAAGATCCACCGCGACGGCCGCATTTTCGTGGCCGACCACCTGCATGGCCTCATGCTGCTGGATCCGCGGGCACGGACGATCAAGCCCTATTTGCAGCATGCGATGCGCGAGGGCCTCAGGGGACTGAACGATCTGTTCTTCGCGTCCAACGGCGACCTGTACTTCACCGACCAGGGCGAAAGCGCGCTTGAAAATCCGACCGGACGGGTCTTCCGGCTGCGCGCCGACGGCAAGACCGTGGACCTGTTGATGGACGGCCTGGCCGGGCCCAACGGGCTGGTGCTCAATCGGGCCGAGAACGTGCTCTACGTCGCCATCACGCACGACAACGCGATCTACGCGCTGCGGCTGGAGCCGGACGGCAGGATGAAAAAGGCCAGCCGCTACATCCAGTTGTCGGGCAGCACGGCGGGGCCCGACGGCCTGGCCATCGACGAGGCCGGGAACCTAGCGGTCGTGCATGCCCAGGCCGGCACTGTCTGGCTTTTCAGCCCGCTGGGCGAACCGCTGTACCGCATCCGTTCCTGCGCGGGCCTGCGCACCACCAATGTGGCGTTCGGCGGCCCCGACCGCCGCACGCTGTACATCACCGAAGCGGAACAGGGCGTCATCCTGCGCGCCCAGATGCCGCAGCCCGGCAAGCTCATGTATTCCCACACGAATTAAAGCCAACGCATCGGCAAGGAGACAACATCATGACGATATCCAGACTGCTCGCGGGCCTGGCCCTGGGGGCGACCGCCACCTTCGCCGCCGCCCAGACGGCCGCGCCATCCTATCCCGACCGGCCTATCCGCCTGATCGCCACCTATGGCCCGGGAAGCTCCATCGACATCATCGCCCGGCTCGTCGCGAAGTCCCTGTCCGAGCAGATGGGCCAGCCGGTCATCGTCGAAAACAAGCCCGGCGCGGGCGGCGACCTGGGCACCGACATCATCGCCAAGTCGCCCAAGGATGGCTACACCATCGGCTTCGCGTCCGCCGGGCCGATCACCGTCAATCCGAACGTCCGCAAGCGCATGCCCTACGATCCGGCCAAGGACCTCGCGCCCGTCGCGCTGGTGGCCACCGGACCCAATGTGATCCTGGTCAATCCCTCGCTGCCGGTGAACACCCTTCAGGAATTGATCGGCTACATCAAGGCCAACCCGGACAAGGTCAGCTACGCCTCGGCCGGCATGGGCACCAGCAATCACATCGCGGGCGAACTGTTCCAGCACTACTCGCACACCAAGATATTGCACGTCCCCTACAAGGGCAACAGCGACGCCGTCACCGACACGCTGGGCGGGCGCACGCAGATGGTCATCAGCGGCCTGCCTCCCATCCTGTCCTTCGTCAAATCCGGCAGACTGCGCGCCTTGGCGGTGGCCGACGTGAAGCGCTCCCCCATGCTGCCCGACGTGCCCACGATCGCCGAGGCGGGCTTGCCGGGCGCGGAAAGCGTGGCGTGGTACGGCATCGTGGCGCCGGCCGGCACGCCGGTGGAAATCCTGGATCGCCTGAACGCGGAGATCGCCAAGGCGGTGCACGATCCCGACGTGCAGCAGAAGTTCGCCACGCTGGGCATCGCGGCGGCCTCGGACAGCCGGCAGGAGTTCGGCAAGCGCATGGCGGACGAATCCGCCCGCTTCAAGGAACTGTTCTCGCAGATCGACCTGGTCATGGACTGACCGGGCCACACACACACCGAACAAGGTAACCGGATGCCACGCACTGTTCTCATCACTGGCGCCAGCGGGCTGGTCGGCACCGCCGCCATCGACGCGTTCCTCGATGAAGGCTGGGAAGTCATCGCCGTTTCCCGCCGGCGCCCCGAAGTCTTCAGCCAAAAGCCGTTCACCCATTTGTCGGTGGACTTGCGGGACGCCGACGCCAGCCGCGCCTGCTTCAGCGCGCTGGCCCAGGTGACGCATGTGGTGTATGCCGCCGTCTACGAAAAGCCCGGCCTGATCGCGGGCTGGCAGGACGCCGACCAGATGTCCACCAATCTGGAGATGATCAAGAACGTCATCGAGCCGCTGGGCCGGGCCGCCCGGCTGCGGCACGTGACCCTGCTCCAGGGCACGAAGGCCTACGGCGTGCACCTGCATCCCATCCGCATTCCCGCGCGGGAGCGCGAGCCGCGCGACGATCATCCGAACTCCTATTGGTTCCAGGAGGACTACATCAAGGAGAAGGCCGCCGAGCTTGGATTCGGCTGGACCATCTTCCGCCCCGCCATCGTGGTGGGGCCCAATGTGGGGGTGGCCATGAATACCGTGCCCATCATCGGCGTCTATGCGTCGCTGTGCCGCGCGGAAGGCCAGCCGTTCTGCTATCCCGGCCACATCGCCTTTCCCCGCGAAGCCGTGGATGTGCGCCTGATCGGCAATGCCGCCGCGTGGGCGGCGGACACGCCCGCGGCCTGGGGCGAACATTACAACCTGACCAACGGGGAAGTCTTCAGTTGGCGCGATCTCTGGCCCGGCCTGGCGGATTTCTTTCACCTCGAATCCGGCCCGGACCGGCCGGTCCGGCTGGCGCAATACCTGCCCAGCCGCGCGCAACGCTGGTCGGAACTCGTGCGGGAGCACGGCCTGAGGCCCCTGAGCATGGACGAGATACTGGGGCAGTCCCATTTTTCGGCGGATGCCCGGTTCGGCTACGGCCTGAAGGAAATGCCCCCGCCGGCTTTTGTCAGCACAGTCAAGATCAAGCAGGCGGGCTTTACCCAGACCTTCGACACGGAGCGATCCGTCAAGCACTGGCTGGGCGTGCTCATGGACCGGAAGATCATCCCCCGGGCCTGAGGCACCGCGCGGGCCCGGCGGAAGATCAGGCCTTCAGCCGGTAGCCCGTCTTGAAAATCCAGCGCACTCCCAGCAGGCAGGCCAGCAGGAAACCCAGCGTCATGCCCACGCTGATGCCCACGCTGACGTCGGCCACCCCGTAGAACGCCCAGCGGAAGCCGCTGACGAGGTACACGACCGGATTGAACAGCGTGACGGCCTGCCAGAACGGGGGCAGCATCTTGATGGAATAGAAGGTGCCGCCCAGGAAGGTCAGAGGCGTGATGATCATCAGCGGAATGATCTGCAGCCTTTCAAAGCCGTCGGCGCAGATCCCGATGATGAAGCCGAACAGGCTGAACGTCACCGAGGTAAGCACCAGGAACGCCAGCATCCAGACCGGATGCGCCACGTGGAAGTCCACGAACAGCCGCGCCGTGGCCAGCATGATCAGCCCCAGGACGATGGACTTGCTGGCGGCGGCCCCGACGTAGCCCATGACGATCTCCACATAGGAGATGGGCGCCGAGTGGATTTCGTAGATGGTCCCGGAAAAGCGCGGCATGTAGATGCCGAAGGACGCGTTGGCGATGCTCTGCGTCAGCAGCGACAGCATGATCATGCCCGGCACGATGAAGGCGCCGTAGCTCACGCCGTCGATCTCCACCATGTGCGAGCCGATGGCGGAGCCGAACACCACGAAATACAGCGACGTGGAAATCACCGGCGACAGCACGCTCTGCATCAGCGTGCGCCACGCGCGGGCCATTTCGAACAGGTAGATAGCGCGGATGGCGTAGAAATTCATGATTGACCGTGCACCAGGCTGACAAAGATATCTTCGAGCGAGCTTTCCGATGAATTCAGGTCCGTGAATTCGATCTCCAGCCTGCCCAGCTCGTGCAGCAGCCGCGAAATCTCGCCGCCGCCCTGGTTGTCGTAGGTATAGACCAGCCTGTGGCCGTCGGCCGACAGGTCCAGTTGGAAGCCTTCCAGCACCGTCGGGATGCCGGGCAGCGGCGACTTCAGGGTCAGCGCCAGTTGGCGCTTGCCCAGCTTTTTCATCAGCGCGTGCTTTTCCTCGACCAGGATGATCTCGCCCTTGCGGATCACGCCGATCCGGTCGGCCATTTCCTGGGCTTCCTCGATGTAGTGCGTGGTCAGGATGATGGTGACGCCGCTTTCGCGCAGCCGCCGCACCATTTCCCACATGCCGCGCCGCAATTCGACGTCCACCCCGGCGGTGGGCTCGTCCAGGAACAGGATGGCGGGCTCGTGCGACAGCGCCTTGGCGATCATGACCCGGCGCTTCATCCCGCCCGACAGCGCCATGATGCGGCTGTCCTTCTTGTCCCACAGGGACAGGTCGCGCAGCACCTTTTCGATGTAGGCGTGGTCGGTCGGCTTGCCGAACAGGCCGCGGCTGAAATTGACGGTATTCCAGACGGTCTCGAACGCGTCCGTGGAGATTTCCTGCGGCACCAGCCCGATCTTGGCCCGCGCCGCGCGGAACTCGGACACGATGTCATGGCCGTCGGCCAGCACCTTGCCCGCGGTGGGGTTGACGATGCCGCAGATGATGCTGATCAGCGTCGTCTTGCCCGCGCCGTTCGGCCCGAGCAGGGCGAAGATTTCGCCGCGCCGGATATCCAGGTTTACATTCTTGAGCGCCTGGAAACCCGAAGCGTACCGCTTGGATAAGTCCTGGATTGAAATGACCGGTTGCACGCACGCCCCCAACTTGATCGACAGCCAGGGATTTTACCCGTCACACCGCTGCCGCTTGTTTGGCGGGGCGGAACAGTGTGTTTTGGAAATAGCTGGCGGAGGCAGCGGCGGCGCGCGGGGCAGGCAAGTGTCAGACACCTGCGCCTGAGGCGGCGGGGCGCGGCGCAGGCAAGTGTCAGACACCCCGACGAGATGACGGAACGGTTTGCAAAGGTGTAGCCGGGTGTCTGACACTCGGGGGAGACGGCATTGCCGCCCCGATTGGTGTCAGACACCCCGATGCGCTGCTTCAAGCCCGTAGCTCCTTGCCGTACGGGTGTCAGACACCTGCGCCTGAGGCGGCGCGCGGGGCAGGCAAGTGTCAGACACCCATACGAGATGACGGCACGGCTTGCAGAGGTGTAGCCGGGTGTCTGACACCCGGGGGAGACGGCATTGCCGCCCCGATTGGTGTCAGACACCCCGCTACGCTGCTTCAAGCCCGTCGCTCCTTGCCGTACGGGTGTCAGACACCTGCGCCTGAGGCGGCGCGCGGGGGTAGGCAAGTGTCAGACACCCCTACGAGATGACGGCACGGCTTACAGAGGTGTAGCCGGGTGTCTGACACCCCCGGGGGAAACGCTATCGCCACCCCGATTGGTGTCTGACACCCCGATGCGCTGCTTCAAGCCCGTCGCCCCTTGCCGTACGGGTGTCAGACACCCGCGCCTACAACGGACGGCGCGCGCTGCTGCGCCGTATACTTACGCGTTGCGCGTACCGCGCCGTTTTTGCACCAGAGGTTTACCCGTGAGCGTCCTGCCCGCCTGTCCGAAATGCCAGTCCGAATTCACCTATGAAGACAGCGGCGTCTACATCTGCCCCGAATGCGCGCACGAATGGCCGCCGCAGGCGGCCGAAGCCGCCGAGGAAGCCCGGGTCTACCGCGATTCGGCCGGCAACGTGCTTCAGGACGGCGACACCGTCACCGTCATCAAGGACCTGAAGCTCAAGGGCTCCGGCGGCGTGATCAAGATGGGAACCAAGGTCAAGGGCATCCGGCTGGTCGATGGCGACCACGACATCGACTGCAAGATCGACGGCTTCGGCCCCATGAGCCTCAAGTCGGAATTCGTCAAGAAGGTCTAGGGCCCCGGGCGCGTGGCGGAAACCCGCCGCGCGCCGCTACAGGTCTTCGTCTTCCTCGGGCTTGGGCATCAGGTAGGCCGTGAGCGTGCTGGACAGTCCGGCCATCACCCACAGCACGAAGAACGACACGGTGTAGAAGCCCGTGCGCCCTGTCGGAACGTGGCCGAAGATCGCCACGTCCAGGGGGTCGATCAGGGCGAATATCAGCGCGCTCCCCGCCGCGGCCGCCAGGAACGACGGCCACAGTATCCACATCAACGATCGCAAGCCCATCTGTGCACTCCCCCGTTTACGGATTGGCGTTCGGCGCGGCCTGCTCGATGACCAGGCCGCGCTTGACGACGCCCTCCTGGATCGGCTGGTTGCTGAAGTTCGTGAACGCGAAATAGATCGTGACGAAGCAGCCGACCATGGCCGCGAAGGGCCCGGCCATCAGGATCCAGGGCCAGGGTTCACGGTACCAGGGTTTGGCGGGCTTCGCGGGTTGGGCGGCGTTCATGGACATATCCTTTTCAGTGCTTACTCGGGGACGTAGAAGCTGGCGGCTTCGTCGGTTTCGATCTGGCGGTTCTCGCCGTCCTGGCCGCGCGCGCGCAGCGTGATGGCGTGGGCGCCGGGCTGCGAACCGGCCGGGGCGCGGATCACCATCGGCACCAGCTTGTTGGCCGCGGGCTCCACGTCGACCGTGTCGGAACCCTGCTGGCCGGCCAGCACGGCCAGGCCCGCCATGCCCTCGGCCGACAGGCGCAGGTGCATGGGCTGGTCGGACGTGTTGATGATCTGGAGCCGGTAGACGTTCTCGATCAGGCCTCCGGCCACCTCGCGTCCCAGCGCGCCACGGTCGCGGATGACGTCGACGCGCAGGGGGTTGCGCATGGCCAGCGACACGACGAACGCGACCGCCAGCCCCAGGATCAGCGTGCCGTAGATCAATACGCGCGGACGCAACAGGTGGGACCGCGCGCTCTTGGCGGACAGGCCGTCGAGCATCGCGCGTTCCGAGGTGTACCGGATCAGCCCCGGTTCGTACTGCATCTTGTCCATGACCTGTTCGCAGGCGTCGATACAGGCGCCGCAGCCGATGCACATGTATTGCAGGCCGTCGCGGATGTCGATGCCCGTCGGACAGACCTGCACGCACAGGCTGCAATCGACGCAATCGCCCATCCCCGCCGCCTTGTGGTCGATCTTGCGCGAGCGCCCGCCCCTGGGGTCGCCGCGGCGCTTGTCGTAGGTGACCACGAAGGTGTCCGGGTCCACCATCACGCTCTGGAAACGCGCGTAGGGGCACATGTACTTGCACACCGATTCGCGCATAAAACCGGCGTTGCCCCAGGTGGCGAAGCCGTAGAACAGCATCCAGAACCACTGCCACGGCCCCAGTTGCAAGGCGTAGAGTTCGTGGCCCAGTTCGCGGATGGGCGCGAAGTAGCCGATGAAAGTGGAGCCGGTCCACCATGCCAGCGCGATCCACAGGAAATGCTTGGTCAGCTTCAGGCGCGCCTTGTGCCAGGACCATGGCGATTCGTCCAGGCGGATGCGCGCGACGCGGTCGCCTTCGACCTTGCGCTCGATCCACATGAAGATTTCGGTGTAGACGGTCTGCGGACAGGCGTAGCCGCAGAACAGGCGCCCCGCCACCGCGGTGAACAGGAACAGCGCCAGCGCGGAAATGACCAGCAGCACCGCCAGGTAGACGACGTCCTGCGGCCACAGCACCAGGCCGAAGAGATAGAACTTGCGCGCGCCCAGGTCGAACAGCACCGCCTGGCGCCCGTTCCACTGGAGCCAGGGCAGGCCGTAGAAAATCAGTTGCGTGGCAAAGACAAACGCGATGCGCCAGCGGGCGAAGATGCCGCTGACGGATCGCGGATAGATCTTGCTGCGCACACCCGCCAGCGTCTGTTCCAGGGTCTCCTGGCCGGGACGCGGCGGCCTCACATGCGGCCGCCAGGGCGGCGGGTCACCGCCAGGCGAATTGCCGACGCTTGCGGTTGACCCATCTTCCATTTGCTGCTCCCTGCTGTAAGTCCAATCGATATGGGGGCGCTTTCGCGCCCCTATCCAAGCGCCGCGGATGCCTTTACTTCGCCGCCTCGGCCGATGCCTGGGGCGCCGCGTCGGGCTTGTTCGACAAGCCCCAGACCCATGCCGTCAGGATCTTGATCTGCTCGGGCGACAGGATGTCCTGGTGCGCGGGCATGCGGTTGTCGCGGCCGTCCAGAATCGTCTTCACGATGGTGGCCTCGGAACTGCCGTAGAGCCAGACGTCGTCCGTCAGGTTGGGCGCGCCCAGCGCCTGGTTGCCCTTGCCGTCGACGCCGTGACAGGCGACGCAGAAGTTGGCGAACTCGCGCTTGCCGCGGAACACGCGGACCGGATCGGCGGTCAGGCCGGACAGCGAACGCACGTACTGCGCGATGTCGCCGGCCGTCTTGGCGTCGATCGCCGCCTTCCACGGAGGCATCACGCCGATGCGACCCTGGGTGATGGTCTGCGTGATGGCTTCCGGAGAGCCGCCGTGCAGCCAGTCGCCGTCCGCCAGGTTGGGGAAGCTGGGGCCGCCCTTGGCGTCGGAGCCGTGGCACTGCGCGCAGGTATTCAGGAACAGGCGCTGGCCGATTTCGCGGGCGCCCGGATCCTGGGCGATCTGCGGAATGTCCATGGTCTCGAAACGCGCGTAGATCGGGCGGACGGCCTCGGCCATCTTGGCCTGCTGCTGCGCGACTTCCTGCGTGCTGCTGTAGCCCAACTGGCCCTTGTACTCGCCCAGGCCGGGCATGAAGAACAGGTAGCCCAGCGCGAAGGCGCAGGCCAGCAGGTACATCCAGGTCCACCAGCCCGGCACCGGGTTGTTGAGCTCGGTCAGGTCGCCGTCCCAGACGTGGCCCGTGTCCTCGACCTGGCCGTTGGCCGGCTTGGTGTTGAGCCAGCGGCGCTGCGTGTACAGCAGCCAGACGCACCAGAGCACGCCGCCCACGGCGACGATCGAGATGAAATACCCCCAAAAGCCATTAACGAAATCGCTCATGACCGATTCGCTCCATCTTGTTGTCCCGGCCCGAATTCATCGGGCAGTGCGAACGGCAGCATGGCCGATTCGCGGTTGGCGCCCTGGCGGCCGCGCGAGCAGGCCCACCAGACGATGCCGAAGAATGTCGCCATCGAGATGGCGGTGACGATTGCGCTCAGGTAGCCCAGCATGATCAGCCTCCCGTGGCGGCCGGCGCGGCCGGCTGCTCGGCGGACTGGGCCGCCTTCTTGGCCGCTTCCGCCTGTTTCGCCTGCTCGGCCTGCTTGGCCTTGCGCATGCCGACGCCCAGGCCCTGCAGGTAGGCGACCAGCGCGTCTTCCTCGGTCTTGCCTTCGATGGCCTTGGGCGCGGCGGCGATTTCCTCGTCCGTGTAAGGCACGCCCAGCGTGCGCAGGGCGCGCATGCGCTGGTCCACGTTCTCGCCGGTGATGACCGTCTTTTCCAGCCAGGGATAGGCGGGCATGTTGGATTCCGGCACCACCTTGCGCGGATCGCGCAGGTGGATGCGGTGCCAGTCGTCGGAGTAGCGTTCGCCCACGCGCGCCAGGTCGGGACCCGTGCGCTTGGAACCCCACAGGAACGGATGGTCGAAGACCGATTCCGCCGCGACCGAGTACGAACCGTAGCGCTGCACTTCCGCAGCCAGCACCCGCACCTGCTGCGAGTGACAGCCGACGCAGCCTTCGCGGATATAGATGTCGCGGCCCATCAGCCGCAGCGGGCTGTAGGGCTCGACGCCCGCGACGGTCTGGGTCGTGCTGTGCTGGAAGAACAGCGGAACGATCTGGACCAGGCCCGCGAAGGACACCACCAGGATGCTGGCGATGATCATCCAGCCGATGTTCTTCTCGAGCGTTTCGTGAGAAAAGAAGCCGTGTTGCTTGTTGGCCATGATGTCCTCGTCAAACAGTGGCCGGCACGGCGGTCACGGGGACCGACGGACGCGCGGCATGGGGATCGTCCAGGGGAATGGCGGGGTTGACCGGGCGCGCGCCGCGCACCGTCATCCACACGTTCCAGGCCATGACGAACACACCCGACAGGAACAGCGTGCCACCCAGCAGGCGGATCAGGTAATACGGGACCCGCGTCTTCAGTTCTTCGACGAAGCTGTAGACCAGCGTGCCGTCGCTTGCGGTGTCGCGCCACATCAGGCCTTGCTGCACGCCGGCGATCCACATGGCGGCGATGTAGAGCACCACGCCGATGGTCGCGATCCAGAAGTGCAGTTCGATGGCCTTCACGCTGTACATCTTTTCACGGCCGTAGAGGCGCGGGATCAGGTAGTAGAGCGAGCCGAAGGAAATCATGGCGACCCAGCCCAGCGCGCCCGAGTGGACGTGGCCGATGGTCCAGTCCGTGTAGTGCGACAGCGCGTTGACGGTGCGGATCGACATCATCGAGCCTTCGAAGGTAGACATGCCGTAGAACGACAGCGCCGTCACCATGAACTTCAGGATCGGATCGGTGCGCAGCTTGTACCAGGCGCCCTGCAGGGTCATGATGCCGTTGATCATGCCGCCCCACGACGGCGCCAGCAGGATCAGCGAGAACGTCATGCCCAGCGACTGGGTCCAGTCGGGCAGCGAGGTGTACAGCAGATGGTGCGGGCCCGCCCACATGTACGTGAAGGCCAGCGCCCAGAAGTGGACGATGGACAGGCGGTAGGAATAGATGGGGCGGCCCGCCTGCTTCGGCACGAAGTAGTACATCATGCCCAGGAAGCTGGTGGTCAGGAAGAAGCCCACGGCGTTGTGGCCGTACCACCACTGCACCATGGCGTCCTGCACGCCCGCGTACGCGGAGTAGGACTTCCACAGCGTGACCGGCATCTCGATGTTGTTGAAGATGTGCAGGATGGCGATCGTGAGGATGTACGAGCCGAAGAACCAGTTGGCCACGTAGATGTGCTTGGACCGGCGCTTGATGATGGTGCCGAAGAACACGATGGCGTAGGCCACCCAGACCAGCGTGATCAGGATGTCGATGGGCCATTCCAGTTCGGCGTATTCCTTGCTGCTGGTGAAACCCATGGGCAAGGTGATGGCGGCGGCGACGATGACGATCTGCCAGCCCCAGAACGTGAACGCGGCCAGCGGGCCACAGAACAGGCGCGCCTGACAGGTGCGCTGGACCACGTAGTACGACGTCGCGAACAGCGCGCTGCCGCCGAACGCGAAAATGACCGCGTTGGTGTGCAGCGGGCGCAGGCGGCCGTACGACAGCCACGCCGTGTCGAAGTTCAGTTGCGGCCAGATGAGCTGCGCGGCCAGAAAAACGCCCACGGCCATGCCGACGATGCCCCAGACTACCGTCATGAGCGCGAACTGCCTCACGACCTTGTAGTTGAAGGTATCGGCCTTGCTTGCGATTGCGGCGCAATCGTTCATCACCTTCCCCTAAAGAGAAACAAATAGATCCAGGCTGTAATGATGGGGGTTGGCGCGTAAACGGACGTTGATATGGATCAAACCCTACTGGCCGTGCAGGGGAACACGCGGTCGGCGCAACGGACCAATGCCGCCGGCGCGACGGAAAACGCGGCCGCGGGCGGCCTCAGCCGCGGCCGGCGGGCCCGCTGTCGTCGTCGCGCAGGATGGCTGTGCCGGCTTCGTCGGTATCGTCGTACTGGCCGTTGAAGACGGCCCACCAGAGGGACACGCCGATGACCAGCACGAACAGCAGGGACAGGGGCAGCAGCAGGTAGAGGATGGTCATGGAGACGCTTCCAGCGCGGTGCCGGGAGGCAGGTCGCCGGACCAGTCGCGGCGGCACAGGCGCCAGGAGTTGTAGGCGACCGCCAGCGACGACACCAGCATGGTGATGGCGGCCAGCCACGGCGTGACCCAGCCGGCCAGCGCCAGCGGCGTCATGAGCAGGTGCCAGACCACCGAGCCGTGGAGGTTCTGGCGGGCCTTGCGCCGCGCCTCGGCCAGCAGCGCGTCGAGCGCGGCGTCGGGCATGTTGGGATGGGCGGCCAGCGCGGAGTGCGCCGAAGCCATGGCGGTGGGCACCGCCATCGACATGGCGCAGGGACAGCTCATCACCAGCAAGGCCACCATCACGGGGATGCTGTGCGTGGGGTCGATGTAGGCCCAGGCGGCCGCGGCGGCGAGCGCCAGCGCGACCTGGACCATGACGAAGCGCGAGGCCAGGCGGTCGGCGCGGGCGCCGAGTTCGAGGCGCTGCGCCTCGATGCGTTCATGGCGCAGTCCGCCGGCCGCGCCGCCGAAGGACTGGCGGGCGCACAGTTCGAGGTAGCGCGCGGTCAGCAGGAAGGCCACGAACATCGTGACCGAATCGAAATAGACCTCGCCCCGGCCGGTATAAGTGGCGTGGACGCTGGGAATGAAGGCGGCGACGATGCCCAGCGCCACCGGCACGTCCATGCCGGCGCGGCCCTGCCGCAGGTTGCCGCCCGCGTGGCGCCAGATGGGCCACGCCGAATACAGGACCACCGGAACGGTCAGCGCGAAGCTGGCCCAGTTCATCAGCACGATGGCCCAGTCCAGGGTTTCCAGGGCGTCCGCCGGTATGCCGTCATTGCGCAGGTAGCCGGGCCAGGCGAACATCATGACCTGCATCATCGCCAGCCACGCCAGCGACAGGCGCACCAGCGCATGGCGGCGCTGCTGGCGGTCGGCCTGGGACAGGCCGGCCGGGACGGCGAAGATCGATTTTGCTCGCATGCGCCGATGGTAACCAGCGCGGCGAGCCCATGCCTTGATCTGAATCAAGGCGCCCGGTCCGGCTTGCCGGACCCCCGTCCCCGGGCGTCCGCCGGAATCAGGGGCGCTGCCGGCCCAGCACGCCGGCCACGGCCCGCGTCAGGCTGGCCAGGTCGTCCTCGCCGATGGTCAGCGCCGGGGTCAGGTAGACCACGTTGCCGAACGGCCGCACCCAGACGCCGGCCTCGACCAGGCGCCGCTTGAGGGCCTCGCGGTCGGCGATGCCGTCCAGCTCCACGACCCCGATGGCGCCCAGCACCCGCACGTCCCGCACCCAGTCCAGTTCGCGGCACGGCTCCAGCCCCGCCGCCAGGCCGGCGGAGACGGCGCGGGCCTGTTCCAGGCGCGGCTCGGTCTCGAACAGGTCCAGCGAGGCGTTGGCCGCCGCGCAGGCCAGCGCGTTGCCCATGAAGGTGGGGCCGTGCATCAGCGCGTGGGACGGGTCGTCGGACCAGAAGGCGTCGAACACCCGGTTGCTGGCCACCGTGGCGGCCAGCGGCAAGGTGCCGCCGGTCAAGGCCTTGGACAGGGTCAGGATGTCGGGCCGGATGCCGGCCTGTTCGAACGCGAACATCGTGCCCGTGCGTCCGAAGCCGGTGAAGATTTCGTCGAAAATCAGCAGCAGGCCGTGCCGGTCGGCCAGGCGGCGCAGCCGCCGCAGCACTTCCGGATCGTGCAGCAGCATGCCGCCCGCGCCCTGCACCAGCGGCTCGACCAGGATGCCGGCCAGACGCTCGCCGTGGAGGTCGAGGTGGGCTTCGAGCGCGGCCAGTTCGGCCTCGCCGCGCGGCAGGTCGACGATGTCGTGTTCGGCCAGCATGCCCCGGTACAGGCTGTGCATGCCCTCCTCCGGATCGCACACCGCCATGGTGCCGAAGGTGTCGCCGTGGTAGCCGCCCCGGAACGCCAGGAAGCGGCTGCGGCCGCGCTCGCCCTGGTTCAGCCAGAACTGCAGGGCCATCTTCATGGCCACCTCGACCGCCACCGAGCCCGAATCCGTATAGAAGACGCGGTCCAGCCCCGGCCCGAGCAGGCCGGCCAGCCGGCGCGCCAGGGTCAGCGCCGGTTCGTGGGTCAGCCCGCCGAACATCACGTGCGGCATGGCGTCCAGTTGCGCGCGCACCGCCTGCGCGATGTGGGGGTGGTTGTATCCGTGGCAGGCGGTCCACCAGGAGGCCACTCCGTCGATCAGGCTGCGGCCGTCGGCCAGTTCGAGACGGCTGCCGCGGCTGCGCGCCACGGGCAACGGCGGCGTCGCGGTCTTCATCTGGGCATAGGGAAGCCAGATGTGGGGTTGGCCCCGGGCCACCCAGTCGGGCGTGTGCATGGATCACCTCCTGAAAGCCGGCGCAGGCCGCGCCCGCGCCGGCGCGTCCGGGCAAGGGCGGCTTGCGCCTCCACTACAATGGCCCGCATTCTACGGCCTGGCGCGGACACCCCCGCCCGCCCGGCCGCCGCAGGGCAGATCGATGTCAAAGCTGGATTCGCTATTTTCCTCCGAGTTGGCGCGGGCCGAAACGCGCCGCGTGCGCCGCCGCCTGCGCACGGCCACCGCCGCCGCCCCCGGGCGCATCGTGCTGGGCGGCGCGCCCGTCCTGAATTTCTCCAGCAACGACTATCTCGGGCTGGCCCGGCATCCGCTGCTGGTCGAGCGCGCCCGCGAATGGGCGGCCCGCCACGGCGCCGGCGCCCAGGCCTCGCGCTTGGTCTGCGGCAACCTGGACCTGCACGAACAGGTGGAAGCCAAGCTGGCCCGGCTGAAAGGCACGGAAGCCGCGCTGCTGCTGGCCTCGGGCTGGCAGGCCAACGCCGCCGTGCTGCCCGCCCTGCTGCGCGCCGCCGCCGGCCAGGGCGACGTCGAGCTCTACGCCGACAAACTCAACCACGCCAGCCTGCATCACGGCTGCCAGGCGGCCGGCGCCCGGCAGATCCGGTTCCGGCACAACGACCTGGACCACCTGGAAAGCCTGCTGGCGGCGCGGGCGGAAGCGGCGGCGGGCAAGCCCGTTGCCCGCTTCATCGTCACGGAAAGCGTGTTCAGCATGGACGGCGACCGCACCGACGTGGCGCGCCTGGCCGACCTGGCCGACCGCTACCAGGCCTTCGTCTACCTGGACGAAGCGCACGCCACCGGCGTGCTCGGCCCCGGCGGCATGGGGCTGGCCGGCCTGGCGCCAGGGCGGATCGACCTGGCCATGGGCACGTTCAGCAAGGCGCTGGGCGGATTCGGCGCCTACGTGGCCGGCTCGCGCGCCTTGTGCGATTACCTGGTCAACGCGTGCTCCGGCTTCATCTATACGACGGCGCTGCCGCCCGCGGTGCTGGGCGCCATGGACGCCGCGCTGGACCTGGTGCCCGCGCTGGACGCCGAGCGCGCCCGGCTGGCGGCCGCCGGCGACCGCCTGCGCGCCGCCCTGCGGGAGATGGGCCTGGACACCGGCGCCTCGTCCACCCAGATCGTGCCGGCCATCGTGGGCGACGAAGCCCGCGCCCTGGAGATGGCGTCCGGGCTGGAACGGCGCGGCCTGCTGGCCGTGGCGATCCGCCCGCCCACCGTTCCCGCCGGCACCAGCCGCCTGCGCGTCACGCTGAGCGCCGCTCACCGAGACGCCGACGTCTCGCGGCTGATCGACGGCTTCGCCGCCGTGCTGGCGTGATGCGCGGGTCCTCCATGGCGGCGCCGGCCGCGCGCCCCACCCTGCTGTTCGTCCACGGATGGGCCTTCGACGCCTCGGTCTGGGCGCCCTTGCGCGCCGAGCTGCGCAACTGGCCGCAGGCGGTCTTCGACGCAGGCTACTTCGGTCCGGCGCAGGAGCCGGACCTCGCCGGACCGGCCATCGCCATCGGCCACTCGCTGGGCGCGCTGCGCCTGTTGCGCCGCCTGCCGCAAGACTGCGCGGGACTGGTTTCCATCAACGGATTCCCGCGCTTCACCGCCGGGCCCGGCTTCGAGGACGGCGTGCCGGCCCGCATGCTGGACCGCATGGGGAAGCGCCTGTCCGCGGACCCCGCGGCGGTGCTGCGGGACTTCCGCCTGCGCTGCGGCGCGGCGGAGCCCTTCGGCGAACCCCGGATCGAGGCGCTCGGCCGCGACCTGCGGGCGCTGCGCGACGACGACCAGCGCGCCGCGCTGGCCGCGCTGCGCGTGCCGCTGCTGGTCCTGGCGGGCGGGGAAGATCCCATCGTGCCGGCCCCGATGACCCGGGCGGCCTTCGCGGATCGTCCCGCCGGCGATCTGCATTGGCGCGAAGGCGGCGGCCACCTGCTGCCGGTCTCGGACGCGCCCTGGTGCGCCGGGCACATCCGCGCCTTCATTGCCCGCGTGGCGCCCGGGGCATGACGCAGGCGCCGCGCAACGCCCGGGTCGGCGCGCGCTTCGGCGCGGCCGCCGGCCGCTACGACGAGCATGCCCCCGTGCAGCGCATCGCGGCCGAACGCCTGGCCAGCGATATCGCCCTGCTGCCCCTACCCCGGTTTCCGCGCATCCTGGAGGTCGGCTGCGGCACCGGCCTGCTGACCCGGGCGCTGGCGCGCCGCCTCGGATCCGCCGACTGGACGGTGACGGACATCTCCCCCGGCATGCTGGCGGCGGCGCAGCGCCACCCGCCCTTGCCCGGAACGTCCCGCTACCAGTTGCTGGACGGCGAGCACCCGCTGGGGCTGCCCGGCGGCTACGACCTGATCTGCTCCAGCCTGGCGGTGCAATGGTTTTCCGACCTGAACGCCGGCCTGGGCCGGCTGGCCGCGATGCTGGCCCCGGGCGGCTGCCTGGCGGTGGCGACGCTGGCCGACGGCACCTTCCGCGAATGGCGGGCGGCCCATCTCGCGGCCGGCCTCGGCGCGGCCACGCCGCCCTATCCCGCCGCCGCCGCCATCCGTCCGGACATGGGCAATCTGGCGGGTGGCGTCCGGAGCGAGCGCCTGATACATAATCATCCTGACGGCCTGCATTTCCTGAAAGGCCTGAAAGGCATAGGCGCCACCACGCCCGCCCCAGGAAGCCGGCCGCTCAGCGCGGCCGGGCTGCGGCGTGTGCTGGCGGCGTTCGACGAACAAGGAGCCTCGGTGACGTATCACCTGGCCTACGGTATGTGGAAGAAAAACAACCAGCGCCCCACCGGGGTTTTCGTGACCGGCACCGACACCGGCATCGGCAAGACGCTCGTCTCCGCGATCCTGGCGCGCGCCTGGAACGCCGACTACTGGAAACCGGTGCAAACCGGCGTGTCCGAGGAACCGGGCGACACGGAAACCGTCGCGCAACTGGCCGGGCTTCCGCCCGAACGCCTGCACCTGCCGGCCTATGTGCTGCAGGCGCCGCTGTCGCCCTGGGCGGCGGCCACGCTGGAAGACGCCGTGGTCGACGCGACCAGCATCGTTCCGCCCGCCACCCAGGCGCCGCTGATCGTGGAAGGAGCTGGCGGGCTCTACGTGCCCATCGACGACACGCACATGATGATCGACCTGATCGCGCGGCTGGGGATGCCCGTGGTGCTGGCGGCGCGCAGCGGCCTGGGCACCATCAACCACACCCTGCTCAGCCTGGAGGCGCTCAAGCGCCGGGGCGTGCCCGTGCTGGGCGTCATCATGAGCGGCCCGCTCTCGGCGGGCAACAAGGAAGCCATCGAGCGCTTCGGCAACGTGCGCGTGCTGGCCGAGATTCCCCCGCTGTCCAAGGTCGATGCCGAGACGGTCGCGGCCCTGGCGCGGGGCATCCCTCCCTTGGACGATTGCCTGGCCGCGCTGGGCGGCGCTCCGGCGGTCGCGGGCTAGCCTGCCGCGGACGATTCCACCGCCGTCACTATCCAGGCATCCGGCCGGATGCTGGATTTCTTCAAGACCTGTGAATGGGATTCGGCAATGCCGCGTGACAGCTACAACGACCTGCTTGCGTTCATCCAGGTGGCACAGCAAGGCAGCTTCACGCGGGCGGCCGCGCAAATGGGCGTGTCTCCGTCCGCCCTCAGCCATGCCATCCGGGCGCTCGAAGCCCGCCTGGACGTCCGCCTGCTGACCCGCACCACGCGCAGCGTCTCCGTCACGGAGGCAGGCGAACGGCTGCTGGCCAGCGTTGCGCCGCACTTCGAGGACATCGACGCCGAACTGGCGGCGGTGAGCGAATTGCGCAAGAAGCCATCGGGACTGGTCCGCATCACGGCGGCGGAATTTCCCGCCACGTACCTGATATGGCCCAAGCTGTCCAAGGTTCTGCCGGATTATCCCGACATCGCCGTGGAGGTGACGGTGGACTACAACCGCACCGATATCGTCTCCGAACGCTATGACGCGGGAGTGCGCCTGGGCGACGAGATCGCCAAGGACATGATCGCGGTCCGCATCAGTTCCGACATGCGCATCGCGGTGGTTGGTTCGCCCGCCTACTTCGCGGGCAGGCCCCCGCCGAAGAAACCCCACGACCTGGCCGAGCACAACTGCATCAACCTGCGTCTGCCCACCCACGGCGGACTCATGGTCTGGGATTTCCGCAAGGGCAAGCGCGAACTCAAGGTGCGCGTGACCGGGCAGTGGATCTACAACAGTATTTCGCCCATCGTGCGCGCGTCGCTGGCCGGGCAGGGCCTGGCCTTCGTGCCCGAGGACGCGGTGGCCGAGCACATCGCCGAGGGCCGGCTGGTCCGCGTGCTGGACGACTGGTGCCAGCCCTATACCGGCTACCACCTTTACTACCCCAGCCGTCGGCAATCGTCGGGGGCCCTGGCCGTCATCGTCGAAGCCCTGCGGCATCGGGAGCCTCCCCGCAAGCCCGGCAAGACTGCGAAACCGAAGCGCCCTTCGGCATCGTAGGCGCGTCCGCGCGCCCGTTCCCGTATTGCTGAATTCAATTCAAAACCGAATGCGGGATTTTGGACTTAATCAAAACAGTCCGGCCCTCTAAGATTTCCTTCGTCAAGACAGATCGGGCGCAGGCCATCCACATGCTCATGAAGCACGCGGGGTCTGTGTGGATCACAGGAAGGAAATCCCATGAGAAAGAACCTCATCGCCGCGGGCGCGTCGATCATGATGATGGGCGCGTCTTCAGCGCACGCCCAAGGCATCCGGATCGCCCCCGCGGGCACGACCCCCACCGCCCTGGGCCCGGCGCGGAACTTCAGCGGCCACGTGGCGGTGGACATCAAGTCGGCGGGCGACAGCGGCAGGCACGGCAGTGTCGGCATGGTCGATTTCGCGCCCGGGGCGCGCACCGCATGGCACACCCACCCGGTGGGCCAGTTGCTCATCGTCACCGACGGCCAGGGCTGGGTGCAGGAAGACGGCCAGCCCCGGCGCGAGATCAAGGCGGGCGATACGGTCTGGATCGAGGCCGGCGTCAAACACTGGCATGGCGCGGCACAGGCCAACGGCATGCGCCACCTCGCCATCGCCTACATGAAGGACGGCAAGAGCGCGGACTGGAAAGAGTTGGTGAGCGATGAGCAATACAACGCCCGCTAAGCGCGGCGCCGTCGCGCTCGCATTCGCCTTGGCCGCGCCATCCGGCCTTGCCGCCGCACAATCCCCTGGCGTTCAGGAACCGCGTGCCATGACGACTACCCAGCCGGCCTCGGACACCTTGTCCGCCAGGCAGCAGGCCATTCCCCTGATCGCGTCTTTCATGGCCGCGAGCGACATGCCCAGGCTCAATACCGCCCTGAACCAGGGCCTGGACGCCGGGCTGACCATCAGCGAGGCCAAGGAAATCCTGGTGCAGCTCTACGCCTACGCCGGCTTCCCCAAGAGCCTGAACGCGCTGGGTGAACTGCTGACGGTGGTGGACGCGCGCAGGCAGCGCGGCCTCCAGGACGCGCCGGGGCGCGAACCCAGCCGGCCCGTGCCGACAGGCGATGCGCTGCTCGCGGCCGGTACCGCCAACCAGACGAAGATTTCCGGCGCGCCGGTCAGGAACGCAGTGACGGACTTCGCCCCGGTCATCAACCAGTATCTGCAAGCCCACCTGTTCGGCGACATCTTCGAGCGCGACAACCTCGATTGGCAAAGCCGTGAACTGGCCACGGTCGGGGCGCTGGCCGCCATGCCTGGCGTGGAGCCGCAGTTGCGCTCGCACATGGCCGCCAGCATGCGCGTGGGCCTGACGGCCGCGCAATTGCGCCAGTTGACGCAGGTCCTGGCCGAGCGCGGCGACGCGCAGGCGGCCAAGCGCGCGAGCGAGGCGCTGACACAGGCGCTTGCCGCCGCCCCGCGGCACCCATCCCACTTGCAAGGAACCCTCCCATGAAACGCACCGTCCTGAAGGCCACCCTCATGGCCGCAATCGTCGGCGGCTCCGGCGGCCCGGCGCTCGCCGAAGACTACCGGCAGAACCCGTTCACCCTGGCCTACGGCGGCGCCATCGCGAAGAACGAACCGGGCAAGGTCAACATCCACCCTGTCAAATACAGGCTGGGCGGCCTGGACATTGCCGCCAACGTCTATACCCCGGCCAACTACGATCCGAAGAAAAAGTATCCCGCGATCGTCGTGGCCCATCCGAACGGCGGCGTGAAGGAACAGGTCGCGGGCCTGTATGCGCAGCGCTTGGCCGAACAGGGCTACATCACGATCGCGATGGACGCGGCGTACCAGGGCGGAAGCGGCGGCCAGCCGCGCAACGTAGACAAGCCCGCCTATCGCACCGAGGACATCCACGGCGCGGCGGATTTCATCACCCGGTATGCGGGCGTGGATGCCGAGCGTCTTGGCCTGCTGGGCATCTGCGGAGGCGGCGGCTACTCGTTGGCGGCGGCGAAAACCGACAAGCGCTTCAAGTCGGTGGCGACGCTGAGCATGTTCAACTCGGGACGCGTTCGCCGCAATGGCTTCGAAGACTCGCAACTGAACACCATCCAGGATCGCTTGCGGCAGGCTTCCGAGGCGCGTGCGCAGGAAGCGGCGGGCGGCAAGGTTCCCTATGTCGGAGGCGGCGCCGCGGCGACCGATGCGCAGATCGCCGCGATGCCGTTCGAGATGTACCGCGAGGGCACCGTCTATTACGAACGCACCCACGGCCATCCCGACTCCGGCGCCTACCCCAATTCCGGCGGCGCCTACACGGTGAGCAGCTTGCTGGACCTGATGCGCTGGGACGCCACGGACCAGATCGACCTGATCGACCAGCCGTTGCTGATGATCGCAGGCGGCAAGGCCGACAGCCTGTACATGAGCGAGGATGCGTTCGCCAAGGCCACCGGCGCGAAGGACAAGGAGCTGTTCAAGATCGACGGCGCCACGCACATCGAGACCTACTGGGTTCCCAAGTACGTGGATGCGGCGATGGGCAGGCTGACGGCGTTCTACGCGAAGAATCTGTAGCGCTGGCTGGATTCATTCATCCGAAAAAAAAGGGTGCCCGAAGGCACCCGAAATCCACCCTACAACAGCAACTACAACTGCATAACTCTCCTGCGATGCTTACGCGGCCTTCTGGGCCTTGCCGTGCTCGAACTGGGCTTCCTCGGTGGAGCCCGTCAGCGCGGTGGTCGAGGACTGGCCGCCTTCGATCGTCTGCGTGACGGCGTCGAAGTAGCCCGTGCCCACTTCGCGCTGGTGCTTCACGGCGGTGAAGCCGAGGTCGGCGGCGGCGAATTCCTTCTGCTGCAGTTCGACGAAGGCGCTCATCTGGCGGCGGGCGTAGCCGTGGGCCAGTTCGAACATGCCGTAGTTCAGCGCGTGGAAGCCGGCCAGCGTGATGAACTGGAACTTGTAGCCCATGGCGCCCAGCTCGCGCTGGAACTTGGCGATCGTGCCGTCATCCAGGTTCTTCTTCCAGTTGAACGACGGCGAGCAGTTGTACGCCAGCAGCTTGCCCGGGAACTGGCGATGGATGGCCTCGGCGAACTTGCGGGCGTATTCCAGGTTGGGCGTGGACGTTTCGCACCAGATCAGGTCGGCGTAGGACGCATAGGCCAGGCCGCGCGAGATCGCCTGGTCGATGCCGGCGCGGGTGCGGAAGAAGCCTTCCACGGTGCGCTCGCCGGTGATGAAGGGACGGTCGTTCTCGTCCACGTCGCTGGTCACCAGGTCCGCCGCGTCGGCGTCGGTGCGCGCCAGCAGCACGGTGGGCGTGCCCATCGTGTCGGCCGCCAGGCGGGCGGACACCAGCTTGGCAACGGCTTCGCGGGTGGGCACCAGCACCTTGCCGCCCATGTGGCCGCACTTCTTCACGGAGGCCAGTTGGTCTTCGAAGTGCACGCCGGCGGCGCCCGCCTCGATCATCGCCTTCATCAGTTCGAAGGCGTTCAGCACGCCGCCGAAACCGGCTTCGGCATCGGCCACGATGGGCGCGAAGAAATCGATGTAGCCCTCGTCGCCGGGGTTCTTGCCTTCCATCCACTGGATCTGGTCGCAGCGGGAGAGCGAATTATTGATGCGGCGGACCACCTGCGGCACCGAATTGGCGGGGTACAGGGACTGGTCGGGGTACATCTCGCCGGCCAGGTTGGCGTCGCCGGCGACTTGCCAGCCGGACAGATAGATGGCCTTCAGGCCGGCCTTGACCTGCTGCATGGCCTGGTTGCCGGTCAGGGCGCCCAGCGAATTCACGAACGGCTCGCTGTGCAGGAGTTCCCACAGGCGGGTGGCGCCGCGGCGCGCCAGCGTGTGTTCCACGCCGATGGAGCCGCGCAGGCGGATGACGTCCTCGGCGCTGTAGTCGCGCTTGATGCCTTGCCAGCGGGCGTTCTCGGCCCAGTCCTTCTGCAGATTGCGGATTTCGGTTTCGCGGGTGCTCATGGTGATGCTCCTGGTCAGTGATGGGAAAGACTTCAAAAGATTCGCGTCTTGCATTGCGTGAATCGTTGGACAAAGTCTATGCCTCTGCTGCAGAGCAAGGTGAGCCGATGTCTTATAGAAGACGAAAAATATTACTCATTAATATCAATAAGTTATAAACATCATTCCGTATTACGAAACGCAATTGTCGTCTGTGAAATGGGCTGGCGCTGCTGCGCAGCAGGCACTTTCATATGGCGAAGGTTACATTTCACAATGCGGAAAATGACGCACTTTCCGACCGCCTACAATGCGTCCATTCCCCCTGCTTTCGTGATTCCGCCATGACTTTGTCCCACGGCCCGCTCGGCCAGAGCGTGTCCTACGTCTCGCAATACGACCCGACGCTGCTCTTTCCCATCGCGCGCTCGCATAATCGGGCGGCCTTGAACCTCGCGGCCGGCAAGCTGCCGTTCACGGGCGTGGACTTGTGGAATGCCTATGAGTTGTCGTGGCTGGACGCCAAGGGCAAGCCCCGCATCGCCATGGCCACGTTCTCGGTGCCGGCCGACAGCCCCAACATCATCGAGTCCAAGTCGTTCAAGCTCTATTTGAATTCGTTCAACCAGACCCGGCTGGTCAATTCGGCCGCGTTGCGCGGCCGACTGGAACGCGACCTGAGCGCCGCGGCGGGCGCTCAGGTCGGGCTGGATTTCTTCCTGCCCCAGCGCTTCTCCGAATTGCACATGGGCGAACTGGACGGCATCTATATCGATAAGCTCGACATCGAGATCGACACCTACGAGCCGGCGCCGGAATTGCTGCGCACCCGGCCCGGGGATACCGTCGAGGAAACGCTGGCGTCGCGCCTGCTGAAGTCGAACTGCCCCGTGACGGGGCAGCCGGACTGGGCCAGCGTGCAGATCCGCTACCGCGGCGCGCCGATAGACCGCGAATCGCTGCTGCGCTATATCGTGTCGTTCCGCCAGCATGCGGAATTCCACGAACACTGCGTCGAACGCATCTTCACCGACATCATGCGGGCCTGCCGGCCCGAGCAACTGACCGTCTATGCTCGCTATACGCGCCGCGGCGGCCTGGACATCAATCCGTGGCGCAGCAATTTCGAGGCGGCGCCCACGGCGGACCTGCGCACCGTCCGCCAGTAGGCGCCCCTCCCCGCGAGCCCCTTACTTCAGGAAGGGTTCGGGCCGCGGCGTGTCGTCTTCGGACGGCGGCAGCACCGGGTACTGGATCGCCGGCTGGTCGCCCGTCAGCGTCTTCAGGAACGCCACGATCTGCGCGTTCTCGTCCGGCGTGAAGGTCCGGCCCAGTTGCAGCCGCCCCATCACGTCCACCGCCTGCGTCAGCGTGGCGGCCTCGCCGTCATGGAAGTACGGATAGGTCAGCGCCACGTTGCGCAAGGTGGGCACCTTGAAGTTGAAGCGGTCGGCGTCCTTGCCCGTGACCCCAGCGCGGCCTTCGGCCTTGTTGTCCGTCTGGTAGGGCGCGACCAGGCCCATCTTCTGGAACGAATTGCCGCCCACCGCCACGCCGTTGTGGCAGGCGACGCAACCGCTGTTCTTGAACAGCTCGTAGCCGGCCAGCTCGCGCACCGTCAGCGCCTTCTTGTCGCCGCGCAGCCATTGGTCGAAGCGCGAATTGGGCGTCACCAGCGTTTCCTCGAACGCGGCCAGCGCGCCGGTCACTTCCTCGATCGTGATTCCGTCCTTGCCGAAGACCCGCTTGAACTCCGCCCGGTAGCCGGGGATGGAATTCAGCACCTGGATGGCCAGTTCGTGCGTGGACGCCATTTCCATGGGATTGGCGATCGGGCCGCCCGCCTGCTCGCGCAGGTCCTTGGCGCGGCCGTCCCAGAACTGGGCGATGTTCAGGCTGGAATTGAGCACCGTGGGCGAATTGATCGAGCCCTGCTGCCATTTATGGCCGATGGAGGCCTTGAGGTTGTCCGAGCCGCCCATGGCCAGGTTATGGCAGGAGTTGCAGGAAATCGCGCCGGACCGCGACAGGCGCGGATCAAAGAAGAGCTTCTTGCCCAGCTCCACCTTGGCCGGTTCCTTGACCACGGCCGGCTCCACCGGCTGTATCGGTTCGTCCGAGGCCGCCGCGGCCAGATTGTTCCAACAGCCCAATGCGATCCCTGCCGCCAGCAATATGCTTGCCTTACTCATTTTCTTCTCCTGGGTAATAACCTTTTGAGTTGCATGGTCATTACATCAGGCTGAAGCCGGCCAGGCTTTGCGTCGCATCAAATGGCCGCCAGGGTCGCGGCCGGCGTGTTCAGGAACGGGCGGCGGCTCCGCTGGCCGCGGCGGGTTCCGCCCGCCGCGCCTGCACCGCGATCCACTGCGCCAGAAGGGCCGCCGCGGCGAACGCCACGCCCGCGCCCACCCAGGGGCCCTGGCGCATGCCGGCATCCAGCAGCAGGCCGAAGGCCAGCGGCCCCAGGGCCGAACCCACGTCCATGCCGGAATAGACCAGCCCGTAGACGGAGCCCGTGGAGCCCTTGGGCGTCACGCGGCGGATCAGCATGTCGCGCGAAGGCGCCGCCACGCCGGAGCAGAAGCCGGCCAGGCCGACCACGGGCGCGGCCAGCACGGCCGGCACCAGGCCCAGCGCCAGCACCACCAGGGTCAGGCCCGCCAGGATCAGCGCCACCATGACGGTGCGCTCCGTGCGCGGGTTGGCCGACACGAGGAAACCGCCGGCGGCCATGCCGACGGCCGAAGCCACCATATAGCCCGACAGCGCCGAGCTGGCGGCGACCTTGGACAGGTCGTACAGTTGGCCCAGCAGCGGGATGGTGTAGTTCTGCACCGACGACAGGGCGATGGAGGTGCAGGCGAAGAACAGGAACGCGCCCCACAGGGCCGGCTTGGACAGCAGCGTGCCCAGCGTGGCCAGCACGCCTTCCTGCGGCTTGGCGGCCGGCCTGGCGGCGGGCTTGGCGGCCTCGGGCCCGGCCGGGCCTTCCTGCGGCAGCGGGCCGCCGAGCAGGTCGCGCCCCAGCACGGTCAACAGCAGCACCAGCGCGACCAGGCCGGCCGCGCTGTAAGCCGCCACCCGCCAGTCGGCCAGCAAGGTGATGGTCGTCATGAACACGGGCGTGAGCGCCCAGCCCAGGTTGCCCGTCAGCCCGTGCGCGGAAAACGCGTGGCCCAGCCGCGGCGCGGTGATGCGATGGTTGATGATGGAATAGTCGGCCGGATGGAAGACGGAATTGCCGATGCCGCCCACCACGGCCGCCGCGATCAGCATGGCGTAACCGTTGGCCGACCCGATCAGCAGCCCCGACAGCACGAAGCACGCCAGCCCGAACCACAGCACCGGCCGCGCGCCGATCCGGTCGACGACGAATCCCGACGACGCCTGCCCGATGCCGGACACCACGTAGAAGGTGGAAACCAGCAGCCCCAGGCGGGCGAAGTCCAGCCCGAAGGCGTTGCCCAGGGAAACGTAGAGCGACGGCAGGACCAGTTGGAAAAAGTGCGAGGAAGCGTGGGCCACCCCGATCAGCAGGATGATCTTCCAGTCGCGCCGGCGGACGGAGGCGTCCATGGCCAAAGTATTCGCAGCGGTGTTCATCGCAAAAAAGGCCGCGGGCGGCGGCAAGGTGCGCGGCGCCTGCGGCGCCTTGCGGGTTGTCTCCGGCGGCGTCCGGAGCCGGACGCCGCATTCTAGGTATCGCGGGGCGGACCCCGGTAATGCAAAACCGACTACAGGGCCTTTTCGCGGATGGCGGGCCAGGCGCGCTGCAGGTAATACAGCATCGACCACACCGTCAGCACCGCCGCGACGACGATCAGCACGTCGCCCAGCAGCTTGGTGCTGACGCCGTAGACCGGCTGGTTATACAGCAGGCACGGAATCGCGACCATCTGCGCGGCCGTCTTGAATTTACCCAGTCTGTGCACCGCCACGCTGGCGCTGGCGCCGATCTTGGCCATCCATTCGCGCAGGGCGGAAATCGTGATTTCCCGGCCGATGATGATCAGCGAGATGAAAGCGTCGACCCGGCTGAGATCCAGCAGGACGATCAGCGCGGCGCAAACCATCAGTTTGTCGGCCACGGGGTCCAGGAACGCGCCGAACGCGGACGTCTGGTTCCAGCGGCGCGCCAGCCATCCGTCGAACCAGTCCGTCAAGGCCGCGATGATGAAGGCCCAGGCAGCCAGGGTGTCGCGCATGGGAACGGACATCCAGCTATCGGGCAGGTAGAACAGCCCGACCACCAACGGAATCATGGCGATGCGCAGCCATGTCAGGATAATGGGTACGTTAATTGGCATAGTGTTCGTATGCTAACAGCAAGAGGAGGTCCCCCCCCGAAGCGCCGGAGGCGCTTCCCCCCCAGGGGGGCGCCTCTGCGGACCGGCGGAGCCGGATCCGCGCGGCCTGGCTTGGGGGAGTGGTTGTGTGCGTAGAGGTTGCCTCGAAGGGATATGCGGGAGCGACGGATGTTGAACCGTCTCCGCAAGAATGGCGTGGGGGCCCACCTTACCGCAGCGCTTCGTAGATGCGGATGGCGAGGTCCTGGGAGATGCCGTCCACGGACGCCAGGTCTTCGATGCTGGCGGAGGCCACGCCGGAGAAGCCGCCGAAGCGGGCCAGCAGGCGCTGGCGGCGGCGGGCGCCGACGCCTTCGATTTCCTCCAGGCGGGACACGTTGCGCGCCTTGGCGCGGCGCGCCCGCATGCCGGTGATGGCGAAGCGGTGGGCCTCGTCGCGCACCTGGGCGATCAGCATCAGCGCGGCCGATTCGCCGCCCAGCGCGACCGGCGGACGTTCGTCGGCGAAAACCAGGGTTTCCAGGCCGACCTTGCGCCCTTCCCCCTTGGCCACGCCCACCAACGTCTGCACGTCCAGGCCCAGCTCCACGAACACCTTGCGCGCCACTTCCACCTGGCCCTTGCCGCCGTCGATCAGCACCAGGCCGGGCATCGGCGCTTCGCCGTCGGCCACCTTGGCGAACCGGCGGGTCAGCACCTGGCGCATGGCGGCGTAGTCGTCGCCCGGCGTAATGCCGGCGATGTTGTAGCGGCGGTAAAGCGAAGGCTGCATGTCGTGGTGCTCGAACACCACGCAGGACGCCTGCGTCGCCTCGCCGGCCGTGTGGCTGATGTCGAAGCATTCGATGCGCAGCGCGTCCAGGGCCGTTTCGTCCGTATCCAGTTCCAGCGCCTCGGCCAGCGCCAGCGTGCGGGCCGCGCGGGCCCCGGATTCGGTCAACGCGCGCGCCAGGGCCATCTCGGCATTCTTTCCGGCCTGTTCCAGCCATGCCCGGCGAGTGCCCTGTGGACGCGTCAGCACCCGCGAGGGCCGGCCGCCGGCCTGCTCCACCAGCAGGTCGATCAGGCCTGAATCCGGCAGCGCGTGCGAACAGACCAGCACGGGCGGCAGCGCGTTGTCGGTGTAGTGCTGGGCCACGAAGGCTTCCAGCACCTGCGGCGCCGCCTCGCCCTCGGCGTGCGAGGGGAAGAAAGGCTTGTCGCCCAGGTGGCGGCCGCCGCGCACCATCGCCAGGTTCACGCAGACCTTGCCGCCGGCGATCGCCACCGCGATGATGTCGGTGTCCTCGCCGCTGACGTTCTCCATGGTCTGCTGGTGCAGCACGCGCGCCAGCGACCCCATCTGGTCGCGCAGCGCGGCGGCCTCCTCGAAGCGCAGTTCGCTGGAAGCCTGCAGCATCCGGCTCTCGATCTCGCCCATCACGTCCTTCGCTTCCCCGTTCAGGAAGCGCACGGCGCGCCCCACGTCGCGCTCGTATTCCCCGGCCTCGATGGCGCCCACACAGGGCGCCGAACAGCGGCCGATCTGATGCAGCAGACAGGGCCGCGAACGGTTGGCGAAGACCGTGTCTTCGCAGGTGCGCAGGCGGAACACCTTCTGCAGGATCTGGATGGTCTCGCGCACGGCCCAGGCATTGGGAAACGGGCCGAAGTACTGGCCGCGCTTGTTGGTGGCGCCGCGGTAATAGGCGATGCGCGGCCAGGCATGGCCGGTGATCAGCAGGTACGGGTAGGACTTGTCGTCGCGGAACAGGATGTTGTAGCGCGGCTTCAGGCTCTTGATGAGGTTGTTTTCCAGGATCAGCGCTTCGGCCTCGGAGCGCGTCACGGTCACTTCCAGCCGCGCCACCTTCGCCACCATCTGGGCGATGCGGGGGCTGGCCAGGTTCTTCTGGAAATACGACGAGACGCGCTTCTTCAGGTCGCGCGCCTTGCCGACATACATGACCTCCCCGGCCGCATCCAGGTGCCGGTACACGCCCGGCAGGTGCGGCAGGTCAGCCAGGAACGATTTGAGATTGAAGTCGTCGGGCATTCTGGTAACGGGTTTCGGCCTGCAGGGTGTCCCAGTCCGGCGCGTCGAAGCGCGGCATCAGGCGGCGGATGCGGGCCACGGACTCGGGCGGATGCTCGAACTCCAGGCGCGACAGCAGTTCGTCCGCCAGGTCCGGCCGGTTGCATACCAGCACCATATCGCATCCGGCGCCCAGCGCGGCCTTGGCGCGGGCCAGGATGTCGCCCGCCACCGACGCCCCTTCCATCGTCAGGTCGTCCGAGAACACCACCCCGTCGTAACCCAGGCGCTTGCGCAGGATATCCCGCACCCAGCGCTTGGAAAAACCGGCCGGATGGCGGTCGACCTTGGGATAGATCACGTGCGCGGGCATCACGGACGGCAGCACGGCGTCGCCCAGCCAGGCGTACGGCGCGCCGTCTTCCTCCAGGATACGCGCAAGCGGCCGCTCGTCCACGGGAATCTCGTGGTGCGAATCGGCCTCCACGAAGCCATGCCCCGGGAAATGCTTGCCGCAGGCCGACATGCCGGCCAGTTGCAGGCCCTGGATCAGCGCGCGCGACAGCATGGCGACCACGCGCGGATCGCGGTGGAAGGCGCGGTTGCCGATCACCTTGCTGACGCCGTAGTCCAGGTCCAGCACGGGGGTGAAGCTCATGTCCACGCCGCAGGCCCGCAGTTCCGCCGCCAGCACGTAGCCGGCCTCGGTCGCCAGGCGCATGGCCAGGAGCGGATCCCGGTCCCACAGCGCGCCCAGCTCGCGCATCGGCGGCAGCGGCGTGAAGCCGTCTTCGCGGAAGCGCTGCACGCGGCCGCCCTCGTGGTCCACCAGGATCAGCAGCGGCTCCTTGCGGGCCTTGTGGATCTGGCGAGTCAGGGCGGTCAACTGGCGGCGGCTTTCGAAATTGCGGGCGAAAAGAATCACGCCGCCGACCAGCGGATGGCGCAGGCGCTTCTTTTCTTCCTTCGTCAGCGCGTATCCCGCCACGTCGACCATCACGGGGCCGGGCGGCAGGACCGCCCTGGATTTCTTCTTGGCCATGTCAGGGTGTCCTTCTGTCTAAGTCTGGCAAGCCGGCCGGCGGGCAGCGGGCGCGGAACCCGCGGCTCAAGGCTTGCGTTCGACCACCACGTAGGCGGCGGCCATGTCGGATTCGTCGGTAATGGAAACATGGGCCGCGCCGAAGCGCTGGACGTACCAGTCCAGCAGTTCGGGCGCGATCACCAGCACGGGCCGTCCGCCGGGCGCGTTCAGCGTCTGCACGCGCCGCCACGTCATGGGCATGCGCATGCCCAGCCCGATCGCCTTCGAAAACGCCTCTTTGGCGGCGAAGCGCGTCGCCAGGAAACGCAGGCCGCGCGCCGGATCACGGGCGCGGCGGGCATGGAACTTCTGCAGTTCCTCGGCGCCCAGGATCTTTTCGGCGAAGCGGTCGCCATGGCGCGCCAGCGCGCGCTCGATCCGGTCGATGCGCAGCAGGTCCATGCCGATGCCGGCGATGGCTCCCGCGGGCGGCGCGGCGCGAGGGATGTCAGACATGGCGCAGGCGGGCCTGCACCATCAGCGCCTTCATGTCGCGCACGGCCTTCTCCCAGCCGTCGAACACCGCCTGCGCCACGATGGCATGGCCGATATTGAGTTCGGAAATGCCGTCCAGCGCGGCCACCGGCGTGACGTTGCCGTAGTGCAGGCCGTGCCCGGCGTTCACGCGCAGGCCATGGCGCAGCCCTTCCGCCACCGCCAGGCGCAGGCGCTGCAGCTCGGCCTGGGCGGCCTCGCCTTCGGCTTCCGCGTAGGCGCCCGTGTGCAGTTCGATCACCGGCGCGCCAGCCTTGGCCGCCGCCGCGATCTGCACCGGGTCCGGGTCGATGAAGAGCGACACGCGGATGCCGGCTTCGGTAAGCAGGGCCACCGCGTCCGACACCGGCCCCATGGCGCCCGCGACCTCCAGGCCGCCCTCGGTCGTAAGCTCGGTGCGCTTTTCCGGCACCAGGCAGACGTCGCTGGGCTTGACCGCGCAGGCGATCTCGAGCATTTCCGGCGTGACCGCGCATTCGAGGTTCATGCGCGTGCGCAACTGCGGACGGATGGCGTAGACGTCCGCGTCCTGGATGTGGCGCCGGTCTTCGCGCAGATGCAGCGTGATCAGGTCGGCGCCGGCGTCTTCCGCGCGCAGCGCCGCGGCGACTGGATCCGGATAGGCCGTGTGGCGTTGTTGCCGCAGCGTGGCGACGTGATCGATGTTTACACCAAGTTCCATCATTGCACTTTCGTTGTTTCTTCCCAGCCGCCGCCCAGGGCCTTATAGAGTTCGACGCGGTTGATCAGCGCCGCCAGGCCGGTCTGGACCAGCGAGAGCTGGGCATTGAAAAAGTCCACCTGGGCGGTCTGCACCTGCAGGTAGCTGTCGATACCGTTGGTATAGCGCAGATTCGACAGTTCCAGCGTGCGCGCGGACGAATCCTGCAGCGCGCGCAGCGCGTCGAGCTGGGCCCCGTAGGTGGCTTCGCCCGCCAGCGCGTCCGACACTTCCCGGAACGCCTGCTGGATGGACTGTTCGTACTGCGCCACGGCGATATTGTCGCGCGCCTTGGCCAGGTTCAGCCCTTCGCGGATGCTGCCGCCGGCGAACAGCGGCGTCGTGATCGACGGCGAAAAGCTCCAGTACCCCTGGCCGCCCTTGAACAGGTCGCCCAACGAGGGGCTGGCCACGCCCAGGAGGCCGGTCAGCGAGATCGTCGGGAAGAACGCCGCGCGCGCCGCGCCGATATTGGCGTTGGCGGATTTGAGCTGGTTTTCGGCCGCCAGGATGTCCGGACGGCGTTCCAGCAGGTCGGACGGCAGGCCGGCAGGCACGGCGGCCAGCAGTTGGTCGCGGCCGAACGTCGCCGGCGCCGGCAGGTCCTGTGGCAGGGGTACGCCCACCAGCAGCACCAGGGCGTTCGTCGCCTGGGCCTGGGCGCGGGCCAGTTGCGCCAGGTCGGCCGAGGCCGTGTCCAGCAGCGTCTTGGCCTGGTTCAGGTCCAGTTCCGAAGCCACGCCGCCGTCGAAGCGGCGCTTGACCAGGTTATAGGATTCCTGGCGCGAGGCCAGGGTGCGCTGCGTCAGATCAAGCTGGACCTCGGCGGCGCGCAGGTTGAAATACGATTGCGCGACCGAGCCGACCAGCGTGATCTGCACGCTCTTTTGCGCCTGTTCCGTCGACAGGTACTGCTGGTACGCCGCCTCGGACAGGCTGCGCAGCCGGCCGAACAGGTCGATCTCGAACGTGGTCAGGCCGATGCCGGCCTGGTACGAACTGCTGATCGAGCCGGCGCCCGGCGTCCGCATGTCGGGGGGCAGGTGCTGGCGCTGGCCCTGGATGCCGGCGCCGATGCTGGGCCATTGCGCGCCGCGCTGGACACCGTACTGGGCGCGGGCCTCTTCCACGCGCTGCACCGCCACGCGCAGGTCGCGGTTGTTCGCCAGCGACAGTTCGATCAGGCTCTGCAGGCGCGGATCCCGGAAGAACTCGCGCCAGCCCAGGTCGGCCGCGGGCGTGCCGTCCTGCGGCATGACGCCGGTAGACGGCTGCATGCCCAGCGACGTCGGCTTGGCGTAGCCGCCATATTGCACCTTGGGCTGGTCGGGCCACAGGCCCGACACCGGCGCGTCGGGACGCTTGTAATCGGGCGCCAGCGAGCAGCCGGCCAACGCCACCGCCACAAAAGCGGACAAGGCGGTCTGTTTGAACTTCAGGGCTTTCATTCCTTGCCCTCCTGGCCACCGTTGGGTTGTGCGGGGGGTTGCGCGGCTTCCGGCGCCGTCTCTCCGGCGGCCTTCTTGGCGGCCTGTTCTTCCTCGAAGGCGCGCAGTTCGGCGCCCAGCAGGCGGGGCCGGGTCTTGAACAGCCCCAGCACCACCACGAAGAAGGTCGGCACGAAGATCACCGCGAACGGCGTGGCGGCCAGCATGCCGCCCAGCACGCCCAGGCCCACCGCCTTCTGGCTGGCGGCGCCCGCGCCGGTCGCCATCGCCAGCGGGACCACACCCAGGATGAACGCCAGCGACGTCATCAGGATGGGACGGAACCGCAGCCTCGCGGCTTCCACCGCGGACTCGTAAAGACCCATGCCGCGCGCGTACTGGTCCTTGGCGAATTCCACGATCAGGATGGCGTTCTTGGCCGCCAAGCCGATCACGGTCACCATGCCCACCTGGAAGTACACGTCGTTGGACATGCCCAGCGCGCTGATCAGCGCCACGGCGCCCAGCATGCCCAGCGGCACCACCAGCATCACCGAAATCGGGATGGCCCAGCTTTCGTACAGGGCGGCCAGCACCAGGAACACGACCAGCAGCGACAGGCCCATCAGGATGGGAGCCTGGTTGCCGGCCTGGCGTTCCTGGTAGGACAGGCCGTTCCATTCGTAGCCGAAGCCCTGGGGCAACTGCCCGACCAGGCGTTCCATCTCGGCCATCGCCTCGCCCGTGGTGTACCCCGCCGCCGCGTCGCCGCTGATGCGCATGGACTCGTAGCTGTTGTAGCGCACCACCTGCACCGGGCCCTGCTTCCACTCCGCCTTGACGAAGGTGGACAGCGGCACCATGCCGCCCTGGGCGTTGCGTGCGTTGAGCTGCAGCACGTCATTGAGCTGCATGCGGTACGGCGCGTCGGCCTGCACCCAGATGTTCTGCATCCGGCCCAGGTTGGGGAACTTGCTCAGGTAGGCGGAACCGACCGCCGTGGAAATCAGCGAGGCGGCCTCGTTGAAGTCCACGCCCAGCGCGGCCGCCTTGTCGCGGTCGATCGTCAGGCCAAGCTGGGCGCCCGGCCCGAGGCCGGTGATCCGCACCTGCGACAGCACCGGGCTCTTCATGACCAGGCCCATCAACTGGCCAGTGGCCGCCGCCAGGCCGGCGGAACCCGCCGAGCCGCGATCCTGCAGGCGGAAGTCGAAGCCGGTGGCGTTGCCCAGGGACGAAATGGCGGGCGGCACCAGGGTGAACACCTGCGCGTCATGGATGCCCATCAATTGCTTCTCGAAGGCCTGGAAGGCGATCGCGCCCGCGGAATCCTGACGCGCCTTGCGCTCGCTGAAGTCCTTCAGCGTGACGAACGCGATGGCGGCGTTCAGGCCGTTGCCGTTGAAGCTGTAGCCCTGCACGGCGATGACGTTCTCGACCGCCGAGACGCCCGAGAAATATTTCTCGACCTGCTCGATGACCTCGACCGTGCGGTTGGCGGTGGCGCCGGTGGGCAGTTCGATGTTGCTGACCACGTAGCCCTGGTCTTCCTCGGGCAGGAAGGACGAAGGCAGGCGCAGGTACAGCCAGCCCAGCAGGATCACCAGCACCAGGAAGGCCAGCATCATGCGGCCGCCCTTGTGCAGGATGCGCGACACCCAGTTCTGGTAGTTGTGGGTGGTGGCGTCGAACTTGCGGTTGAACCAGCCGAAGAAACCCTTCTTGTCCTCGTGGTGTCCCTTGGGCACCGGCTTGAGGATGGTGGCGCACAGCGCCGGAGTGAAGGTCAGCGCCAGCAGCGCGGAGAAGAAGATGGACACGGCCATCGCGATCGAGAACTGGCGATAGATCACGCCCACCGAACCGCTCATGAAGGCCAGGGGCAGGAACACCGTCACCAGCACCAGCGTGATGCCGATGATGGCGCCGCTGATCTGCGGCATGGCCTTCTTGGTGGCTTCCTTGGGCGGCAGGCCTTCCGTGGACATGATCCGCTCGACGTTCTCCACCACCACGATGGCGTCGTCCACCAGGATCCCGATGGCCAGCACCATGGCGAACATGGTCAGCACGTTGATGGAGAAGCCGAGCGCCAGCATCACCGCGAACGCCCCCAGCATGGCCACCGGCACCACCAGGGCCGGGATCAGGGTGTAGCGGACGTTCTGCAGGAACAGGTACATCACCAGGAACACCAGCACCATGGCTTCGACCAGGGTATGCACCACCTGCTCGATGGACACCTTCACGTAGGGCGCGGTGTCGTAGGGGATGGAATAGGTGATGTTGCCGGGGAAGTACTTGGACAGTTCCTCCATCTGCTGGCGCACGCCCTGCGCGGTGGCCAGCGCGTTCGCGTTCGGCGACAGCACGATGGCGAAGGCCGCCGTCGGCTTGCCGTTCAGGCGGGCGCCGAACTGGTAGTTGTCGGCGCCGACTTCGATGCGGGCGACGTCGCGCAGCAGCACCCTGGAGCCGTCGGTATTGGCGCGCAGGACGATCTTGCCGAAGCCCTCCACCGTGCTCAGTTGGCCGTTGGCCGTGACCGTGGCGGTGATGCGCTGCGAATCCGGGTTGGGCGGCGCGCCGATGCTGCCGCCGGAAATCACCACGTTCTGCTCGGCGATGGCCTGGTTGACCTGCGACATGCTCAGGTTGAAGCCCACCAGCTTGGCGGGATCGACCCAGACGCGCATGGCGCGCGGCGCCGCGAACAACTGGAACTGGCCCACGCCGGGCACGCGCGACACCGGGTTCTTGATGTTGCGGGTGATGTAGTCGGCCAGCGCGGTCTGGTCCAGCGACCCGTCGGTGGACGATACCGCCGCCACCATCAGGAAGCCGGTGCTGGTCTGCTCGTATTGCAGGCCCTGCTGCTGCACGGCGGTGGGCAACTGCGCAACCACGTTGGACACGCGGTTCTGCACGTCCACCTGCGCAAGGTCCGGGTTGGTGCCGGGCGCGAAGGTCGCGGTGATGGTCGAGGTGCCGTAGGAATCGCTGACCGACTCGTAGTAGATCAGGCCCTTGGCGCCGTTGAGCTGGTCCTCGATGATACTGGTGACCTGCTCGGCCACTTCGTTGGCCGAAGCGCCCGGGTAGGTGGCCGTGATCGTGATCGCGGGAGGCGCCACGTCCGGGTACTGCGAAATCGGCATGTTCGGGATCGCCAGCACCCCGGCCAGCAGGATGAACAGGGCGACTACCCAGGCGAAAATCGGTCTATCGATGAAAAATTGCGGCATGTGGGCTGACTCTGAAAGCGATGCTCACCAAAGAGGAACGCGGCGCTTGCGCCGCGTGCCGCTTAAGATTTCTGGCCTGCGGCCTTGTCCTGCTGCGCAGGCTCGGCCGGTTTGGCGCCGGGCTGAGGGGCGGATTCCGCCGGCTTGGCCCCCGGTTGCGCGGGAGCCTGGCCGCCCGGCGCGGGCGCGCCGTTCTTGTGCCACTCGCTGGCCTGCACCGGCGCGCCGGGACGGATCTTCTGGAACCCTTCCACCACGACCACGTCGCCGGCCTTCAAGCCGCTGGTGACCAGCCAATCGCTCTTGATGGCGCCGCCGGTGGTGACCGGGATCTGTTCGATCTTGTTGTCCTTGACCAGCATCAGGCTTTGCAGGCCGTCCGCGGTGCGCTGCAGCGCCTGCTGCGGCACCATCAGGGCCTTGTCGTCCACGCCCTGCTCCAGGCGCACGCGCACGTACATGCCGGGCAGCAGGATGCCGTCGGGGTTGGGGACTTCGGCGCGCAGGTTCACCTGGCCGGTGGACGGATCCACGGTGATGCCGGTGAACAGCAGCTTGCCGGGCTGGCCGTATTCGGAGCCGTCTTCCAGGACGATGGTGGCGCGCGCCGTGTCCTTGCCCACCTGCTGCAACTGGCCGCTGGCGAACGCGCGGCGCAGGGACGCCAGTTCCGCGGTGGACTGGGTGAAGTCCACGTAGATAGGGTCCAGTTGCTGCACGATGGCCATCTGCGTGGCGGACGCGGCTTCGACCAGCGCGCCCTCGGTGACCAGCGGCTTGCCGATGCGGCCCGTGATGGGCGAGGTGACGTCGGTGTAGCCCAGGTTGATCGCGGCGTTGTCCTGCGCGGCCTTGGCGGCGGCGACGGCGGCGTCCGCCTGGCGGTACGAGGCCACGGCGTTGTCGTATTCCTGCTTGCTGACGGCGTTGGCCTTGACCAGCGGCGCGTAGCGGTCGGCCAGCAGCTTGGCGCTGAACAGATTGGCCTGCGCCTGCTTGAGCTGCGCCGCCGCCTGATCGTAGGCGGCCTTGTAGGGCGCCGGGTCGATCTTGAAGAGCAGTTGGTTTTCCTTGACGTCGCCGCCCTGTTCGAAGGTGATCTTCTGCACGATGCCGGTGACCCGCGAGCGGATCTGGGCGTCGCGCACGGCGTCGACGCGGCCGGGTAGTTCGGAGACGATGGGGGCGCGCTGCGGCTGGATCGTGATGACGCTGACCTGGGGCATGCCTGGGTTCATTTGCGGTTTTTCACCGCAACCCGCCAATATCAGCGCGAGGACTCCACCGGAGAAAGCCAGCCCCGAAACACGTTTAGGCGAAAACCGCATTGAAACCCCCGCGTAAGCGTTGTAAACCGTGGTCGCGCAAGCAATCGCAGTATTTAACCGCGACTTTTCCCGCGATCAAAATAAATGCGTGCGTCATCAAGGCACGTGAATAGCCCGTTAATGTAACTCAGTTATTGGGGAAATCACTGACTTTTGCGGTTCCAAATCTCAGGCCGGGTCCGATTCTGGGCGCGGAATCGGCGGCCGGCGCGCCTCAGGTGCGCTTGCCGTTGCGGTGGATGTCGTGGGTCACGAAGCAGCTATCCTCCGTCGGGCGGGCCAGGATGTCCGGCTTGGCCAGGGTGTGGCGGATGTCGGCCAGCCCGGACTCCCAGTGTTCCCGCATGGCCTCGGTGCCGAATTCGTAGTCCTTGGAATAACGTTCCAGGTGCTTGGATTCGTAGATGAGGTTGACGATATTGGTGGCGGGCGTGTGGGACAGCCTGCGGATCTCCTCGAACTCGGCCGCGTTGCGGTCGGCTTCCGGCAGGCGTTCCAGGAGGCGCTGCAGGCCGTGCCGCAGCTTGAGCACGCGCCGCAACTGGTCGGTGACCAGGCGGGTGCGGCTGGAATACTGGATGTCCTTCTGCCGCTCGGCCACCTCTTCCAGGGAAGTCGGCAGGCCGCCGCGCGCCGGCCACAAATCCACCTGGAACGCTAGGGTGTCGCGCATACTGTCCGTGGTCAGCACCTGCGCCAGCGGGGTGTTGGACACGACGCCGCCGTCCCAGTAATGCTCGCCGTCGATTTCGATGGACGGGAAACCCGGCGGCAAGGCGCCCGAGGCCATGATGTGCTCGGGCCGCAGGGTGTGTTTCAGGCTGTCGAAATAGGCGAAGTTGCCGCTCCGCACGTTCACCACGCCGAAACTGGCCCGCACGGCCCCGCTGTTGAGGAGGTCGAAATCCACGTACTGCCGCAAGGTCTCGATCAGGGGCGTGGTGTCGTAGAAACTGGTGGAGGCCGCGCCCTTGCCATGCACCAGGTAGGGCGGAGGAAAGCGCGGCTTGAAAAAGCCCGGCTGCCCGGAGAACAGGGCCTGGAAGGCCGAGACCTGCCCGTTCAGGACCGGCGAGCCGAAACCGAACGGCAGGCCCGCGAACATATCCGCCATCGCGTCGCCCCAGGGCATGGAGGCAAACCCCGCCGGACGGCAGATGCTCTCCCAGAAGCCGCGCAGGCGGTCCACGCGCTCGTCCTCGGGCGAACCCGCGATGATGGCGGCGTTGATCGATCCGATGGAAATGCCCGAGATCCAGTTGGGCCGGATGCCCGCTTCGTGCAGGCCCTGGTAGACCCCGGCCTGGTAGGCTCCAAGCGCGCCGCCGCCCTGCAGCACCAGGGCGACGACTTCGTAGGACGGCGTATCGCCGGTGTCCGGGGACGGTGCCTTGCGGCGTGCACTCATGCGGCTTCCTTGCTAAGGCCTGTTGACACTACGGTTTGCTCTTGTCCGGCAACTGCGGGGCGGCGACGCCCGCGCGGAAAGGATACTTCGCGAAGATCTGCGCGACGGCCTTGTCCGTGCTGGCCGTGGAGCCGGCGGTTTCGGGGTTCTGGACTTCACCCACCGCCACGCCTTCCCACACCAACTGCTTGCGGCGCGCGTCGACGAGGTCGATGTTCAGGGTGCCCTCGGTGTATTGGTAGACGTCGTCGCCCCACCCGTAGCCGGGCCAGCCGCCGTAGAACCCGCTGCGGTAGCCGTAGTACGGCCCCATCGGCGGCGCGGGAGTGACCTGCGTCTTCTGTTGCAGCTTGGCGCCGAAGTTGACCAGCAGGTCGGGGTTGGTGGCGCTGTAGACGTAGCCGCGCATTTCCATCTGGCCGCGCGTGGCGGTCTTCAGGCGCTCGGTCAGCAAGGTGCTGTAGCCCGCCTTGTCCGTGCCCAGGGGCGACATGAATCCGAAACTGCGGTACTGGGCGAAGTCGGCCTGGTGATCGTAGTCGCCCTTCACTGTGGGGCCGGACGCGCAAGCCGCCAACAATCCCGTCATGGAACCCGCCGCCAGCCATTTCAACGCTTTCATGTCGTTATCTCCGTGAGCCAAGGCGTCAACATAGTGCCGCGAAGCCTGCAAAATATCAACAGAATCTCATTCTCAACATAGGGGCGCGGCGCCGCGCCGTCCTTCCGTCCATTACACTTTCCACTGTGCCATTCCCGGCCCAGACTACAGGCCCGATACCGATGTTGGAACTCGACGGCTCGATTTGGTTTCGTTCCGGCGCCCAGACCTGGGGCGGAAAAAACCGCATAGACCTCCTGTCGCAGATCGACGCCACCGGCTCGATCACGAACGCCGCGCGCGCCGTGGGCATGAGCTACAAGGGAGCCTGGGACGCCATCGACGCCATGAACAACCTGGCCGGCGAACCGCTGGTGGTCCGGGCGGCCGGCGGCAAGGGCGGCGGCGGCACGCAACTGACCGACCGCGCCCGCCGCCTGATCGCGACCTTCCGGGCGCTGGAGGCGGAACACCGCAAGTTCATGGAAAACCTGACCCGCGCCGGCCTGGATGCCAGCGGCGATATCGACCTCATGAGGCGTTTCATGCTCAAGACCAGCGCGCGCAACAAACTGCTGGGCACCGTCATCCAGATCCGCGAGGGAGCCGTCAATGACGAGATCGTGCTGCGCATCGCCGGCGGCCAGGCCATCACGGCCGTCATCACGCGCGAAAGCACCCAGGAACTGGGGCTGGCGATAGGCAAGGAGGCGATCGCGCTGGTCAAGGCGTCGTCGGTGATCGTCGGCGCGCCCGGGCCGGGCCTGCGCCTGTCCGCGCGCAATCAGCTACCCGGCAGGATCTCGGCCCTGCGCCCCGGCGCCGTGAACAGCGAGATCCGGATCGACCTGGAAGGCGGCGTCACGCTGGCGGCCATCGTCACGAACGAAAGCGCGAACGACCTCGGCCTGGACGTCGGCGCCGACGCCGTGGCGATCTTCAAGGCATCCAGCGTGATTCTCGGGGTGCTGGAGTAGGATGGGTGTAGCGCGCCAAGCCTTCGGCAAGAACGCCGACGCTGAACGCGCGCAACCCATCGGCCGGCGTAAGCCGGCATTTGCGCTTGCCAGGAAAACCGGCGGCTGGCGCCGCCTGATGGCCGTGATCCTCGACGTGTAGGATGGGTGCAGCGCGGCAAGCCTTCGGCAAGAACGCCGACGCTGAACGCGCGCAACCCATCGGCCGGCGCAAGCCGGCATTTGCGCTTGCCAGGAAAACCGGCGGCTGGCGCCGCCTGACGACCGTGATCCTCGACGTGTAGGATGGGTGCAGCGCGGCAAGCCTTCGGCAAGAACGCCGCCGCTGAACGCGCGTAACCCATCGGCCGGCGCAAGCCGGCATTTGCGCTTGCCAGGAAAACCGGCGGCTGGCGCCGCCTGATGGGTTACGCGCGTTCGATACTTGAGTTCTTGTTTGAGCACTCTCGCGCTGCACCCATCCTACACACCCACATCCGCGTCGTAGCGGCGCACCCTGCCCTCGCGCACCTCGAACACCTCGTCGGCCAGCGCGTCCACGTCGGCGGGATCGTGCGTGATCAGCACCATCGGCACGTCCAACTGCCGCTGCAGCGCGTTGAGCTCCGACCGCATCTTGCCCCGCAACTGCGCGTCCAGCGCCGAGAACGGCTCGTCCAGCAGCAGGATGTCCGGTTGCAGCATCAGCGCGCGCGCCAGGGCCACCCGCTGCTTCTGCCCGCCGGAGATCTCGCTTGGGTAGCTGCCCACGATGGAACGCAGTTCGAAGGCATCCACCCAGCGCTGCGCCTGCGGCCCGACCTCGCGCCGGGGCGGATTGAGCCAGCCGCGCCGCAAGCCGAACGCGATGTTCTGCGCCACCGTCAGGTGGGGAAACAGGGCATAGTCCTGGAACAGATAGGCGACGCGGCGCGACTGCGCGGGCAGGCAGATGCCGGCCTGGGAGTCGTACAGCACGCGACCATTGATTTCGATGCGGCCCGCATCCGGGCGCAGCAGGCCGGCCACCGCGCGCAGGGTCAGGCTCTTGCCCGCCCCGGACGGGCCGAACAGCGCGATGCGCTTGGCCGAGGAATCGAAGGCGACGTCCAGCGCGAAGCGGCGGTCGCCCGACACCATCTGCTTGCGCACCTGGATGCTCACGCTCATTGCAGGCCCCCGTCGCGCCGGCCGCCGCTGACGGGCACCAGCCGGCCGGCCAGCAGCAGGACCGCGATGCAGGTCACCGAGGTCACCAGCACCAGCATGTTGGCGGTGGCGTCCTCACCCGCCTGCACGGCTTCATAGATGGCCACCGACAGGGTCTGGGTGCGTCCCGGCAGGTTGCCGGCGATCATCAGCGTGGCGCCGAATTCGCCCAGCGCCCGCGCGAACGCGAGCAGCACGCCGGCGGCGATGCCGCGCGCGGCCAGCGGCAGGGTCACGCGGAAGAACACGCCCGCCTCGCAGACGCCCAGCACGCGCGCCGCGCTTTCCAGGTGGCCGTCGACGTTCTCGAAGGCGGCGCGGGCGGACTTGAACACCAGCGGAAACGCGACCACGGCCGCCGCGATCACCGCCCCCTGCCAGGTAAAGACCAGTTCGATGCCCCAGCTCGCCAGCGTTTCGCCGAGAATGCCGCGGCGGCCCAGCAGCACCAGTAGGTAATAGCCCAGCACGGTGGGCGGCAGCACCAGCGGCAAGGTGAGAATGGCGTCCAGCAGGTCGCGGCCCGGCCAGCGCCAGCGCGACAGGCCGTAGGCCGCGGCCGTGCCGCATACGGTGGCCAACAGCGTTGCCCAGCCTGCCACTTTCAGGGAAAGCAGCAGGGGCACCCAAACCGGATCAGTCATCGACGGCTACGATTCGGCAGGTGTCAGGGCTTCTGGAAACCGTAGCGCGACAGTATCGCCTGGCCGGCGGGGGACAGCACGTAGGCGACGAAGCTCTCGGCTTCCTTGGCGGCCGCCTCGCGCGTGGTCACGGCGATGGGATAGGTCACCGGCGTCTGCGACGGCACGCGCACGGCCACCTTGACCTTGTCGGCCATGATGGCCGCGTCGGTGGCGAACACGAACCCGGCGTCCACCTCGCCGCGCGCCACGTAGTCCAGGCTCTGGCGCACGTTCTGGGCCAGCACGCTCTTGGCCTGCACGGCGTCCCACAGGCCGGCGGCCTGCAAGGCGCCCTGCGTATAGCGTCCCACCGGCACCGACGCGGGATTGCCGTAGGCGATGCGCTTGACGTCCTCGCGCGTCAGGTCCTTCAGTTCGGTGATGTTCGCCTTGCTGTCCGCGGGAACGATCAGCACCACCTGGTTGGCGGCGAAGTCCACGCGGGACGCCGGCTTGACGGCCTTTTCCTCGACCGCCTTGTCCATGGCCTTCTGGTCGGCCGACGCGAAGACGTCGGCGGGCGCGCCCTTGACGATCTGCTGGAGCAGCACGTCCGAGGCGCCGAAGTTCAGGATCACCTTGGTGCCGGCGTGTTCTTTCTCGTAGCCCTGCGCCACTTCCTTGAACGCGTTGGTCAGGCTGGCGGCGGCCGACACCACCAGGTCGCCGGCGTGGGCGCCAGTCCCCCATGCGGCGGCCAGCGCCATGGACAGCGCCACGATCGTATGTTTGCGGAACATGATTTTCTCCCTGAGGAATCGCTATGTCGGTAACGAAATATATATAGGTATATAACGCCCGTCAATTTCACCGGGCGCGGGGCATTGAGCCAGATCAAGGAGTGGCGGCGGCCCTCAGCCGCGCGCCACCGTCGTGACGCTCACCGATTCGGGGGCCAGTTGCGCCCGCAGGTGCTCGAGCGCGAGTTCCGGCCTGGCCGCGCCGCACATGAAAATGTCCAGGGCCGCGTAGCGGTGTTCGGGCCAGGAATGGATACTGATGTGGGATTCGCTCAGCATGACCACGCCGGTGACGCCGGCGCCCGCGCCGAAATGGTGGAAATGGGCGCTCAGCACGCGCGCGCCCGCGGCCCGCGCCGCGTCGGTCAACTGGCGTTCCAGCGCCTGCGGATCCGTCAGCCGGTCCGCCCGCACGCCGCGGAAATCGGCCAGCACGTGGCGGCCGCGGGTGGCGTGCCCGGTCACTTGTGGGATCCGCCCGACGACCATCCCGAACTGCCCGAACTGCCGCCCCAGCTACCGCCGCCGCCGCTGGAGTAGCCGCCGCCGGAGGAACTGGCGCCGGTCGCGGCCAGCACGACCACCACGGCATAGATGGCATACAGGAGTTTGCCCATCGCGCTATTCGTCCTTGCCGGAAAGTTTGTCCGCCAGCGTGGCGGGGAACCAGAGGAACGCCATGCCGATCAGGATGGGGATGAAGCGTCCGCTGAAAATATTGCCCAGGTTCAGGAAGCCCAGCGCGATCATCGCCGTCCAGGCCCACTTGCGGTAGCCGCCGCCCGCGCCGCGCCGGGGCATGGCCTTCTGCCTGGCCAGCGCGGGGTCGCCGAACCATTCGGCCAGTTGCGCCGGCGCCACGGGACCGGAAGCCGACCAGCCCAGTTCGGTGTCGGTCAGCTCGCGGGTGAGCTTCAGGTCGCCGGCCTGGTAGTCCGTGATCCGGGTGGTGTCGCCGGCCGTCACCCGCCAATTGAAGGCGCCCAGCGCCAGCTCGACGCGCGAGGTGTAGTCGTACAGCTTGCTGTACAGCCGGGAGCGCCAGCGCACGCTGGTCGCGTTGTTGTGGCTGGGCCAGGTGTCGCAGACCTGCGCGCGCTCCCAGCCCTCGTCCGTCTCCACCAGCCAGATGAAGCCCTTGGCCGGATTGAACAGCAGGTACTCGATCCAGTCCGAAGGGTCCTCGGGATCCGGGTCGGCGCATTTCATCAGGCCGATGAGGGTATAGGCGTTGCCGTCGATCGTGGCCTGCGCCCCCAGCGCCAGCGTGGTCTTGATCGCCTGGACCTTGCGGGCCTTTTCGATGACCTCGGCGGCGGGCCCCGAGCAATCGACCGCCGCGGCGCAGGACGGGCAGACCACCTGCGTGGCCAGGGCGGCCACGAAGCTTATCGGGCCGCCGCAATTCGGGCAGGCCAGCGCCTTGATCTGGCCGCGGAAGCGGCCGGCGGTCTCCTCGACCTGCTCCCGGCTGCGCAGCGAAGCCGCCTGCATGGCGGACAGCTCGAACGCCTTGCCGATGTACAGCTCGGGTTCAGGCCCGTCGGAGTAATCCAGCGTCAGGAACGCGTCCAGGCTGCGGAAGTCCGCCACCTTCGCCTGCCAGCCCTCGCCCGGCACGAAGGGCAGCTCGCCTTGCGCCCCGCCCGCCTTGCAGGCCCGCAGGTCGGCGGCCGTGAAGCGCTGGCCGTCCAGCTTCAGTTCGTCGCCCGGCGCGATGTCCCTGAACGCCGGCATGCCCTGCGCGTCCTTCACCTTGCGCCGCCGGGTCACGGCGTACTGGCCCGACGCGTCCGACAGCCAGCCGTCGGAGCCGTCCTCGAACCACAGGTACCACTCGTTCCAGAAGCCTTCCGCGTAGCGCAACTGGATGCGGCCGATCACGTCGAAGCGCTTGCCCTCGTATTTGCCCGCCGCGCCCAGGCACAGGGGCGAATAGTCTTCCAGGACGTCGGCCATTTCGCCGATGCGCCGGACCGACTCCGCGTCCTTGAGCAAGGTGCTGCGGCAGGCGCCGCAGACCGCCATCACGGAAGCCGTGGACGTGAACTTGACCGGAGCGCCGCACTGCGGGCACAGAACCTGTTGCATTAGGCGCTAGCTGGTGAGTTTCTTCAGCACTTCGGCCTTGGCCGAATCGTAGTCGGCGGCCGTGATCAGCCCTTTGTCCAGCAAGTCCTTGAGCTGCTGCAGCCGCTGCACCGGGTCCGCGCCCGCGGCGGCGGGTTGGGCGGGTTGCTGGCCGGCCTGGCCCTGGGCCGCGCCCAGCCCCTGCGCCATGGTCTGGCCCAGCGCGGCGCCCGCCGCCAGGCCGGCGCCGATGCCGGCGATGCCGCCTTCGTTCTGCGCGGCCAGCGGGATCGAAGTCGCGGTCTGGTACTGGGTGAACTTGCCCAGGTCGCCGGCCATGCCCATCGAGATCCGCGTGTCCAGCGCCTTTTGCAGTTCCTCCGGCAGCGAGACGTTTTCCACCGTGAAGTTGTCCAGCCTGACGCCGTAGCGGTCGAACACCGGCGCGAGCTGCTCGCCGATGCTTTGCGACATCAGCCCCTGGTTGCCGGCGATGTCGAGGAACGGCACCTTGGAGCCGCCCAGCGCCGTGGTCATGGCCGCGACCACCATGTTGCGCAGTTGCGCCTCCAGGTCGTCGACGGTGTACTCGTCGCGAGTGCCGCTGATTTCGCGGTAGAACTTGCCCGGATCGGAGATCTGGTACGAATACACGCCGAAGGCGCGCAGGCGCACCATGCCGAATTCGCTGTCGCGCAGCGTGACCGGTTGCGCCGTGCCCCAGCGCCGGCCCAGTTGCAGGCGCGTGCTGAAGAAGATCACGTCCGACTTGAAGGGCGACTCGAAGAGCTTGTCCCAGTTCTTCAGGTAGGTCAGGATCGGCAGGGTCTGCGTCGTCAGCTTGTACATGCCGGGGCCGAACACGTCGGCCACCTTGCCTTCGTTGACGAACACCGCCATCTGCGATTCGCGCACGGTCAGGCTGGCGCCGTACTGGATTTCGAAGTCCTGCATCGGATGGCGCCAGGCGAGCACGCCGTCGCGGTCCTCGTTCCATTGCAGGATGTCGATGAACTGCTTGCGGATGAATGAACCGAGACTCATGGAAAGTCCTCCTGTCGGATCGGAGTCGGCGCGCCTGCGGCGGTCAGGTCAGGCAGGCGGCGTTGACGATGCCGGCGGCGATCGAAATCGAGCCGATCAGCCCGCCCATGGCGATGTTGTTTTCCTCGATGGCGTCGTCCATGCCGCGGATGGCCTGCGCCACCGCCACGTACACGACGATCTGGACCAGCATGGCCGCGGCGCCCCAGACCAGGAACATGACGAAGCTGGCATGCACGGCGATGCTGGAACACAGGGTGAAGCTGAAGCCCACCAGCGCGCCGCCATAGGACAGCACGGCGGCGATATTGCCTTCGCGGATGAGTTCGAATTCCTTGTAGCGCGTGACGGCGGTGTAGACGAGGGTGAAGACGCCCAGCATGGCGAGCGCCGACGCCATATAGATCAGATAGGTCACCGCCGGATGCATCGCTTCTCCCATTGCCAGCCTCCCAATTGCGCGCAGTATATACGCCGGCTTCGATATACTGCGAACGCATTTTCCGTGTCGGACACCCCATGCGCGACCGCGTTCTCATCCTCTCGGTATTGATCGTCGCCTCCTGCGGTTTGGGCTATGAGCTCATCAGCAGCGCGCTCGCCAGCTATTTGCTTGGGGATTCCATCCTCCAGTTCTCTTCCGTCATCGGCTGCTATCTGTTCGCCATGGGCATCGGCTCATGGTTGTCAAAATATGTAAAAGACGAAGACGTTTTGAATCGATTTATCGACGTCGAGCTGCTGGTCGCGCTGCTGGGCGGCGTGTCCGCCGCGGTGCTGTTCCTGGTCTTCGCGTGGCTGTCCGCCCCGTTCCGCGCCGCGCTGTACGTCGGCGTCTTCGTCATCGGCCTGATGGTCGGCATGGAGATCCCGCTGGTGATGCGCGTGTTCAACCAGCGCAAGACCGAGTTCCGCGAAATCGTCAGCCGCGTGCTGACCTTCGACTACCTGGGCGCGCTGGCCGTATCGCTGGTGTTCCCCTTGCTGCTCGCCCCCAAGCTGGGGCTGCTGCGCACCAGCTTCCTGTTCGGCATCCTGAACGCCAGCGTGGCGCTGTGGACCACCTGGCTGTTCCGCGCCGAAGTCCGCCGGCCCGGCGAACGGGCCGCGCGCGCCGGCATCGTGATCGGGCTGCTCGGGCTGGGCTTTCTGTATTCGGGCAGCATGACGGCGTGGGCCGAGAAAGGGCTGTACGGCGACGAGGTGATGCACGCGGAAACCACGCCGTACCAGCGCCTGGTCGTCACCCGCTGGCACGACGACCTGCGCCTGTACATCAACGGCAACCTGCAATTCTCGTCGCGCGACGAACACCGCTACCACGAGTCGCTGGTGCACCCGGGCCTGCAGGCCCTGCCCTGGGCGCGCAACGTGCTGGTGCTGGGCGGCGGCGACGGACTGGCCGTGCGCGAAATCCTCAAGTACAGGCATATCGAGCGCGTGACGCTGGTGGACCTGGACCCCGCCATGACGGGCCTGTTCTCGCGCTCCGAACCGCTGACCCGGCTGAACCAGGGTTCGCTGAAGGATCCGCGCGTCACGGTCATCAACGACGACGCGGGCCGCTGGCTGGAAACCCACGCCGAGGTCTACGACTTCATCGTGGTGGACTTCCCCGATCCGTCGAACTTCGGCCTGGGCCGCCTGTACTCGGTGCCCGTCTACCACCTGATGGCGCGCCACCTGGCGGAAAACGGCTACCTGGTCGTCCAGTCCACCTCGCCCTATTTCGCGCCGCGTTCGTTCTGGAGCGTGGACGCCACCCTGAAGGAGGCCGGCCTGAACACCTGGCCGTACCACGCCTACGTGCCCTCCTTCGGCGACTGGGGCTTCATCCTGGCCGGCAAGCGCAAGGACTACGCGCCGCCGGAAAAAATCACGGTGGCCACGCGCTACCTGGATCCCGCCACGACGCGCGAGCTGTTCCATTTCCCGGCCGACATGCCGGCCCTCGCGATGCCGCCCAACCGCTTGAATGAACAGTCGCTCGTGCGCTACTTCGACGAGGACTGGCGCCAGGTCATCCGCTGATGCGCCGCCGCAGCTTCCTGCTGGGCGCGGCCACGGCCGCGGCCGCCGGCGCCGCCGGCTACTGGCGGTCGCGCATCGTCGAGACGGCGCCCGACGTCGATTACCCCGGCATGCAGGCCGGCCACGCGCTGCGCGACGGCGCGTCCTGGCCGCAACCGACGGAGAGCCGCCGGCACGGCGTGGCGATCCTGGGGTCCGGCGTCGCGGGCCTGTCCTGCGCGTGGAAGCTGGCGCGCGAAGGCTACACGGACTTCATCGTGGTGCAGGGCCCCGAGTTCGCCGGCAACGCGGCCGCCGGGCGGCGCGGCGGCCTGGACTATCCGCGGGGCGCGCACTACCTGCCGCTGCCGTCGCTGGCGTCCTCGCACGTGCGCGAGATGCTGGCCGACTTCGGCATCATCGAGCGCGGCGCGGGCGAGGTCCGGCCCTACTACGACGAGGCCGCGCTGGCGCACTCGCCGCAGGAGCGGCTGCTGCGCGGCGGCCGCTGGGAAGACGGCCTGCTGCCCATGGCCGGCCTGCCCGAGACGGAACTGGCGCAGCACCGGCGCTTTCTCGCCCGGGTCGAACGCCTGCGCGCCGAAACCGGCCGCGACGGCCGCAAGGTCTTCAGCATTCCGCTCGCGCTGTCATCGCGCGACCCGGCCTGGCGCGCGCTGGACGCCATCACGTTCAAGCAATGGCTGGACCGCGAAGGCTATTCCTCCGCGGCGCTGCACTGGTATCTGGACTACTGCTGCCGCGACGACTACGGCGCGCGGTACGACGCGGTGTCGGCCTGGGCCGGCCTGCACTATTTCGCCAGCCGCGACGGGCACGCCGCCAATGCGGGCGAAGGCGCGGTGCTGACCTGGCCCGGCGGCCTGTCCGTGCTGGCGGACCGCATGCGCGATGCCATCACGCGCAAGCTCGGCCATGACGGCTGGCTGGCCGCCGGCACCGCCGTGCGCGTCCAGGACACGGCCGCCGGCCCGCTGGTCACCTGCCTCGCGCCCGGCCCCGCGCCCGGCGCCTACACCGTGCAGACCCGCCGCACGGTGTGCGCGATGCCGCTGTTCGTGGCCCAGCGCATCCTGCCCGACATCCGCGCCTACGGCTACGATCCGGCCGCGCACGCATCCTCGCGCGCGGCCTGGATGGTGTCGAACTTCGTCATGGACGGCTACCCCGCGGAAGCCCCGGGCGAGCCGCTGTCCTGGGACAACGTGGTCTACGACGGGAAGGCGCTGGGCTACGTCGTGTCCACGCACCAGTTGCTGCGCGTGGCCCCCTCGCCGCGCAGCGTCTTCACCGCCTATCACGCGCTCAGCGGACAGACGCCGCGGGCCGCGCGCGAATGGCTGGCCGCCGCCAGTCCGGAAGCCTTGCGCGAGGAAGCCGCGGCCGACCTGGTCGCCGCTTACGGCAGGGAATTCTGGCGGCACGCGCGGGCGCTGGAGATCACCGTGCGCGGCCACGCCATGGCCTCGCCGCTGTGCGGCTATCTGTCCAACCCGGGCCTGGCGGCGCTGCGCGAGGTGGACGGCCCCGTGCTGTTCGCGCATGCGGACCTGTCCGGCTATTCCGTGTTCGAGGAAGCCGCGTGGTGGGGCGTCGTGGCGGCGGGCAGGATCCTCGGCCAGCCGCCTCCCCAGGCCTGATCCCGGCGCGCGGTCCGCTGCAATACAATTCGCCGTCCCGCCGGCGGCACGGCGGCTTTGGTCGGAACTCGGGTGGAAGCCTATGGGAAAGCAGGTCATCGTCCTCGGCGCGGGCATCGTGGGAGTGTGCTGCGCGCTTGAGCTGTTGCGCCGGGACATGTCGGTCACCTTGGTAGACCGGCAGGAACCCGGGCGCGAAACCTCGCTGGGCAACGCCGGCGTGATCGCCCGCAGTTCGCTCATGCCCTTCAACCACCCCGGCCTGTGGGCGCAGTTGCCTCGGCTCCTGAAAAACGACACCGTCCAGTTCCGATACCGCTGGCGATACCTGGCGAAGAACCTGGGCTGGGCGGCGCGCTTCCTTCTGAACGCCCGGCCCCCGGTCTTCCAGGAGACCGTGGCGGCGCTGGACGGCCTGATCCGCCTGTCCGCGCCCGAGCACCTGCGCCTGCTGGCCGAGTCCGGCGCCTCGCGCCGGCTGCGCGACACGGGCTGGATGCTGCTGTACCGGTCGGAACAGGCCTGGAACGGCAGCGAACTGGCGCGCCGGACGTATGCGCGGCACCAGGTCCCGACCCAGGCCCTGAACGCCGCCGAACTGGCCGAACTCGAACCCGCCCTGGCGCCGATCTTCCCCCGGGCCCTGTGGATCCAGGGCTCGTATTCCGTCGACGATCCGCACGAAGTGGCCGCCGCCTATGCCGCCCTGTTCCGCCGCCAGGGCGGCGCGTTCACGCGCATGGCGGCAAGCGCCATCCGCCGCGACGGGCAGCGCTGGACGGTCCAGGGCGGACAGGGATCCGCGGCGCTGTCGGCGGACCGGCTGGTCGTGGCCCTGGGGCCCTGGTCGAAGGAACTGCTGAAGACGGCCGGCATCGACCTGCCCATGGCCTTCGAGCGGGGCTATCACATGCATTACAGCGGACGCGAGGGCGCGGGCCTGTCGCGCCCCGTCCACGACACCGGCGGCGGCTACGTGCTGTCGCCCATGGCGCGCGGCCTGCGCCTGACCACCGGCGTGGAACTGGATGACTGCGACGCGCCGGCCCGTCCGGAACAACTCGACCTGGCCGAGGCCCGCGCCCGCGAGGCCTTTCCCCTGGACCGGCGCCTGGACCCGGAGGCCTGGCTGGGCCGGCGCCCGACGCTGCCCGACAGCCGCCCGATGATCGGCCAGGCGCCGCGCCATCCCGGCCTGTGGCTGGCGCTGGGCCACCAGCACATCGGATTCAGCACCGCGCCGGGCACGGCCAGGATCCTGGGCGAACTCATGTGCGAGGAAGGCGGCGCGGCGCGCCACGCGGCGTTCCGGCCGGGGCGGTATCTTTGAAGATGCTGGCCCGTAAAGACAGTGTCTGACACCCGTACGAGATAATTTTGTGCGAGGTGTCTGACACCCGTACGAGATGACCGTCCGGCTGAAGCCGGACTTCCCGGGTGTCTGACACCGGCAAAAGAACGCAATACTCCGGGTGTCAGACACCCGGGAAGCACCGCGGCAAACCGCTGGTCATCTCATACGGGTGTCAGACACTGCGCACTCAACGTCACCCCAGCAACAGCGCGTCGTCCGAAAGTTTTTCGCCGCGCACGCGCTCGAACATGGCCAGCAGGTCCGGCACGTCCATGCCGCGGCGTTCGTCGCCCGAGACGTCCAGCACCACCTGCCCCTGGTGCAGCATGACCGTGCGCTCGCCCACGTCCAGGGCCTGGCGCATGCTGTGCGTCACCATCATGGTGGTGAGCTGGTTTTCCGACACGATGCGCGCGGTCAGTTGCAGCACGAAGTCCGCGGTGCGCGGATCCAGCGCCGCCGTGTGCTCGTCCAGCAGCAGGATGCGCGACGGCTGCAAGGCCGCCATCAGCAGGCTGACCGCCTGCCGCTGGCCGCCCGACAGCAGGCCGATGCGGTCGGCCAGGCGGTTTTCCAGGCCCAGGCCCAGCGTGGCCAGGCGCTCGCGGAACCCTTCGCGCATCGACGCCTTGACGGCGCGGCTGTAGCCGCGGCGGGCGCCGCGCATCTGCGCCAGCGCCATGTTCTCTTCGATGGTCAGGTCTTCGCAGGTGCCGGCCATCGGGTCCTGGAACACCCGGGCCACGCGGCCGGCGCGCGCCCACACGGGCTGGCGCGTGACGTCCACGCCGTTGATGTCGATGCGGCCGGAATCGACCGGCAGGTCACCCGAGACCGCGTTGAGGAACGTGGACTTGCCGGCGCCGTTGGAACCGATGACGGTCACGAACTGGCCCGACGGAATCTCCAGCGACAGGCCGCGCAAGGCGCGCGTCTCGATGGGCGTCCCCGCGTTGAAGGTAATTTTCAAGTCTTTGGCGGACAACATTTCAGTACTCCATTGTGCAGTCGCGGCACCCGCGCCGCACGAATCCAATGCAACTCGACCCAGGCCGCCGCGGAGCCGGCTTTGCCGGTCCGCCGGCGGCACCCCTTGAGAGGGGGAGCGCCGCGGGCGCTTCGGGGGAGAGCCTCATCCGGGGCTTCACCTTTTGCCGACCAGGCGGCGCTTGAGCATCGGGATCACCAGGGCGATCGTGACCAGCACTGCGGTGACGAGGTTCAGGTCCTGCGCCTTCAGGCCGATGAAATCGCTGTTGAGGGCCAGCGCGATGAAGAAGCGGTAGACGATGGCGCCGATGATGACGGCCAGCGTCGCCAGCACCAGCTTGCGCGACGGCAGGATGCTTTCGCCCACGATCACCGCGGCCAGGCCGATCACGATGGTGCCGATGCCCATGGAAATATCCGAGCCGCCCTGGGTCTGCGCGAACAGCGCGCCCGCCATGGCGACCAGCGCGTTGGACAGCGCCATGCCGCCGAGGATCATGCGGCCGGTGTTCACGCCCTGGGCGCGAGCCATGCGGCCGTTGGAACCGGTGGCGCGCACGGCCAGCCCGGTCTGCGTGGCGAAGAACCAGTCCAGCGCGAGCTTGGCCAGGACCACGATGACGGCCAGGATCAGCGGACGGGCGACGTAGTCCGACAGCCACTCCGGCTGCAGGATGGTGAAGACGGTGGATTCGGTGATCAGCGGCACGTTGGGCTTGCCCATGATGCGCAGGTTGACCGAGTACAGGGCGATCATCATCAGGATGCTCGCCAGCAGGTCCATGATCTTCAGCTTCACGTTCAGCCAGCCGGTGACCAGGCCGGCGGCGGCGCCGGCGATCGTGGCGGCGACGGTGGCCAGGAACGGGTCCATGCCCGACGCGATCAGCGTGGCACAGACGGCCCCGCCCAGCGGGAAGCTGCCGTCAACGGTCAGGTCCGGGAAGCGCAGCAGGCGGAACGAGATGAACACACCCAAGGCCACCAGGCTGAAGATCAGGCCGATCTCCAGTGCGCCCAACAACGAAAACAATGACATGGGTCAAATCCAGATAAGGTAGGTAAGAAACGAGCATGTTAAAGAGTTGAAACGTCGGACTTCTTGCGTTTAGGGGTCAGTTTTACCCCAGCTTTCGCAATAAACGTTTCCCAACCCGTGATTTTCCCTCGTTTCCTGCCAAAGCGTCCGCGCGCCGGGAAAAACCGCCGGCGGGCGTCCGCGAGACCCTTCAGGAAGCAGAAACGCCGGGCGCCGCGCCGCGAGGGCGGGCCGCCAGGCCATTCAAGACCAGCACATCGCGCCGGGCCGCGGGCATCTCGTGAACGCTGCCGCCCTGAGGAACTTGGGTCAGACAAAAACTCAAGAAAAACCCCGCTCACGCCGGGTAGGCATGGCGGGGCGGGTACGGCGTCGGTTTACTTGACGACCACCGCGGCGGACTTGACCAACGCGTCGGGCAGGGTCACGCCCTGCTTGGCGGCGGCGCCCGGATTCACGTAGAGCTCGAGCTTGGAACTCGTTTCCGAGGGGATCGCGCCCGGCTTCTCGCCCTTGAGGATGCGCACCACGATCTTGCCCGTCTGCACGCCGAGGTCGCGGTAGTTGATGCCCAGGGCGGCGATGCCGCCGCGCTTGACGCTGTCGGTGTCGGACGCGATCAGCGGTATCTTGGCGTCGTTGCCGACCTTGACCAGCGATTCATAGGCCGACACGACGTTGTTGTCCGTGTTGGTGTAGATGACGTCGACCTTGCCGATCAGGCTGCGGGCCGCGGAGGCCACGTCCACGGAACGCGGCGCGGCGGCTTCGACCAGGCTCATGCCGGACTTGGGCAGGATTTCCTGGAGCTTCTTCACGACCACGACCGAGTTGGCCTCGCCCGGGTTGTAGACCATGCCCACGCGCTTGGCGTTGGGAACGATCTTCTTGATCAGTTCGACCTGCTTGTCCAGCGCCAGCAGGTCCGACACGCCGGTCACGTTGGTGCCCGAGGCGTCCATGCTGGAAACCAGTTGGGCGGCGACCGGATCGGTGACGGCGGAATACACCACCGGCACGTCCTTGGTGGCGGCCACGACGGCCTGGGCCGACGGGGTGGCGATCGCGACGATGGCGTCGGGCCTGTCGCCCACGAACTTGCGGGCGATCTGCGCGGCGGTGCCGTTGTTGCCCTGCGCGCTCTGGTATTGCCACTTCAGGTTCTTGCCCGGCTCGTAGCCGGCTTGCTTGAGGGCGTCCTGCACCCCGTCACGCACGGCGTCCAGCGCCGGGTGCTCGACAATGGCGGTGACCGCCACCGACTTCTGCTGCGCCGCCACGGGCGCGGCGATAGCCATCGCCAATGCCATGGCGCCAACCGTCAGAAAATGTTTTTTTCCGATCAGCATAGGTAAGCTCCTTGAACCCTTGGTATTTATCCATTATTACGGCGCCGCCGGAGGCTCCCCGCCGGCCGGTCCCGCCATAAAGCCGTATAGTCTAACTTGCCGCCAAGCAAAATGACTTTGGGGGGAATCCCTGTGGTGGTGCATGCCGTCCGGCCCCCCCTTCCAGCAGGTATCCCAGCATCCAGAGGCCTCACCATGATCAAACGCGCATTGGGCCGTTCCGGCCTGCAGGTTCCCCCGCTCACCTTCGGCGGCAACGTCTTCGGCTGGACCGTGGACGAAGCCGGCACCTATTCCCTGCTGGACGCGCTGGTGGACGCGGGACTGAATTTCATCGACACGGCCGACGTGTATTCCCGCTGGGTCCCGGGCAACCAGGGCGGGGAATCCGAGACGCTGATCGGCAAATGGCTCAAGCGCTCGGGCAAGCGCGACCGCGTGCTCATCGCCACCAAGGTCGGCATGGAGATGGGGCCCGATGCCAAGGGCCTGGCGCCCGCCTACATCCGCCGCGCCCTGGAAGCGTCGCTGGCCCGCCTGCAGACGGACCACATCGATCTGTACCAGTCGCACCAGGACGATCCCGACACGCCGCTGACCGACACGCTGGCGGAATACGCCAAGCACATCGAGTCCGGCAAGATACGCGCCATCGGCGCCTCCAACTACACCGCCGTGCGGCTGTCCGAGGCGCTGATCGCCAGCGAACGCCACAGCCTGCCGCGCTACGAGAGCATCCAGCCCGAATACAACCTGTACCGCCGCGAGCCCTTCGAATCCGGACTGCAAAGCCTGGTGAAGACGCAGCAGATGGGCACGATCAACTATTACGCGCTGGCCAGCGGCTTTCTCAGCGGCAAGTACCGCAGCCCCGCGGACGCGGACAAGAGCCCGCGGGGCCGCAAGATCGTCGAGACCTACCTCAACGACCGCGGCTACCGCATCCTGAAGGCGCTGGACGAAGTGTCCGAGGAAGCCGGTTGCACGCCCGCGCAGGCCGCGCTGGCCTGGCAGATCGCCCAGCCCGGCATCACCGCCCCCATCGTCAGCGCCACCTCGCTGGCGCAACTGGACGAACTGGTCAAGGCCGCCAGCCTGGCGCTGACCCACGACCAGTTGGCCAAGCTCAGCCAGGCCAGCGATTGGCGCTGAGGCGCGGCGCGCGCCCGCGTCAATCCAGCTTGACGCCCGAGTCCTTCACGACCTTGGCCCAGCGCTCGACTTCGCTGTCGACGAACTTGCCGAACTCTGCGCCCGTCAGCGTCGGCACCGCCGAACCGTTGCCGGTCCAGGTTTCCTTGATCTTCGGCGCGTTCAGGGCCTTGGTGATCTCGGCGCTCATCTTGTCCACCGCCTCCTTGGGCGTCCCGGCGGGCGCCCAGATCGCATACCAGGTCGACACCACGTAGTTGGGCACCCCCGCCTCGGTCGCGGTGGGCACGTCGGGCAGCGACGGCGAGCGTTCGGTGGCGGCCACCGCCAGCGGCGTGATCGAACCCGCGCGGATGTGGCCGGCCGACGAGCCCAGGCCGTCGAACGCCAGGTCCACCTGGCCGCCGATCAGCGCCGACAGCATCGGCCCGGCGCCCTGGTAGGGAACGTCCACCAGCTTGATGCCCGTCTGCATCGCGAACAGCTCGCCCGCCAGATGGTGCGTGCTGCCCTTGCCCGCCGTGCCGAAGTTGATTTCCCCGGGGCGCGTCTTGGCGTAGGCGATGAGTTCCTGGACGGTCTTCACCGGCAGCTTGCCCTGGTTGATGACGATTACCTGCGGCGGCTGGGCGACGAGCGCGACCGGGACGAAATCCTTCTGGATGTCGTAGTTCAGGCTCTTGTACAGCGACGGGGCCAGCGCATGGTGCGCGCCGCCCATGAAGAAGGTGTAGCCGTCGGGCCTGGCCTTGGCCGCGACCCCAGCGCCCACGGTCCCGCCCGCGCCGCCCTTGTTGTCGATGACCACCGTCTGGCCCAGTTGCGTGGTCAGTTGCTGGGCCAGCGGGCGGGCGAAGGTGTCCGTGCCGCCCCCGGCGGGGAAAGGCACGATCAGCGTGATCGGACGCTCGGGCCATTGCGCGGCGGCGGCGCCGCCGAAACCCGTGGCGAACACGGCGAAGACGGCCGCGGCGGTAGTGCGATATTTCATGTTGTCTCCTCTTGCTGCAGCATGGGGACGGCGCGGTTCTATTGCGTCTCGTCTCTTGAATTTCTTATTGAATGAAGCTGCTCGGGCTTGGGTGGAATGTCTGGGAATGGGCTCCTGGAAAATGGGGTTGCCCCGCTGTCCGCGGGCGTCGCGCTTGCCTGCCCGCGGCGAAGGCCGCGCCCCCGGTAAGGGAGGCGGCCGCCGCGGGCTCAGAGCGCCTGGTAGGTTTCGCGCAGCACGTTCTTCTGGACCTTGCCCATGGTGTTGCGCGGCAACTGGTCGATGATGTGCACGCGCTTGGGCACCTTGAAGTTGGCGATGCGCGCCTTCAGTTCGGCCTGCATGGCGGCCGCGTCCAGCGCCGCGCCTTCCTTGGGCACCACCACGGCCACCACCGCCTCGCCGAAATCGGCATGCGGCACGCCGATGACCGCGGACTCGGCCACGCCGGGCATGTCGTCGATCAGCGTCTCGATTTCCTTGGGATAGACGTTGTACCCGCCCGAGATGATCAGGTCCTTGCTGCGGCCCACGATGGACAGGTAGTCGGCGGGCACGTCGCGCCCGGCGGATTCGCCGCCCCAGCGGCCCACGTCGCCCGTCTTGAACCAGCCGTCGTCGGTGAATTCCTCGCGGGTCTTCTCCGGCATGCGCCAATAGCCCGAGAACACATTGGGCCCGCGCACCTGCACGTTGCCGATCTCGCCCGGAGCCAGCGCGATGCCGGCATCGTCCACCACGCGCACCTGCACGCCCGGCAGGGCGCGGCCCACGGTGCCGGCCAGGCGCTCGCCCAGCCCGGGATCGTAGGGATTCGAGGTCAGCATGACGGTTTCGCTCATGCCGTAGCGTTCCAGGATGGCGTGGCCGCTGCGCTTCTGGAAATCCGAGAAGGTCTCGGCCAGCAAGGGGGCCGAGCCCGAAATGAACAGCCGCATATTCGCGCAGACTTCGCGGCCGAAGCGGGGGTCCGCCAGCAGGCGAACGTAATAGGTGGGCACGCCCATCATCACCGTGCTCTGCGGCAGGTAGCGCAGGGCCAGGTCGGCGTCCAGCTTGGGCAGCCAGATCATCTTCGCGCCGGCCAGCAGCGCGCCGTGCGACGCCACGAACAGGCCGTGCACGTGGAAGATGGGCAGCATGTGCAGCAGCACGTCGTCCTTGCGCCAGCCCCAGTAGTCGTTCAGCACTCGGGCGTTGGCGGCCAGGTTGCCGTGCGACAGCATCGCGCCCTTGCTGCGCCCGGTGGTGCCGGACGTGTACAGGATCGCGGCCAGGTCGTCGGGCTGGCGCGCCACGGTCTTGAAAGTCTGCGGCAGGCCCCCGGCGGCGTCGAGCAGGCTGCCGCTGCGGTCTTCGTCCAGCGTGTAGACGTGCGCGCAGCCGGCGCGGTCGGCGGCGCGCTTCACCCATTCCAGGTTCTTGCCGGAGCAGACCACCACGGCGGGCTCGGCGTTGCCCAGGAAGTACTCGATTTCCGATTCGCGGTAGGCGGTGTTCAGCGGCAGGTACACCAGGCCCGCGCGCAGCGTGGCCAGGTACAGCATCAGGGCTTCCGGCGACTTCTCGACCTGCACCGCCACGCGCGATCCGGCCGGCAGGTCCAGCGAGGCCAGCAGATTAGCCAGGCACGCGGTGGCGCGATCGATGTCGTCCCAGGTGTATTGCAGGTCGGGCGTCTCCAGCGCGACTTTGCGGCGGTCTTTGGGAAAGCCGCCTTGCAGGACAGCATATAGATTGGCGTTGCTCACCTTGTCTAGTCTCCGGAAAAGGAAGGGTCTACGCCGGCCAGGAAGGCGCGCACGCCCTCCTTGTGGTCCCGGCTTTCGGCGTAAGAGAAGTAATCCCGATATTCGTCCTCGGTCAAGGCCCCGCCCGAGGCGAGCCTGCGGGACAGGCGCTTGTTGATGCGGGCGGCAAGCGGCGCGCCCCGCGCGATGCGGTCGGCGCTCTGGCGGGCGGCGCCGGCCACCTCGCCGTCGGCCACGATGCGGGTCAAGAGGCCCAGTCCGCGCGCTTCTTCGGCGCCGAACACGCGTCCTTCCAGCAGGATGGCCAGGGTGGCGGCGCGCCCGGCCAGCGCCAGCAGGCCGCTCATTTCGTCGGGCGCCATGGGAAATCCCAGCCGGTTGATCGGCACGCCGAAGCGCGCCGAACTGCCCGCGATGCGCAGGTCGCACTGGCTGGCGATTTCGAGGCCGCCGCCTACGCACACCCCCTCGATCTGGGCCACCACGGGCTGCGGGCACTGCGCGACCGCCCGCAGCGCCGGCGCCAGCACCTCGCGGTGGTAGCGCTGCACGCCCGCCATATCGGCGCGCTGGGCGGGAAATTCGCGGATGTCGGCGCCCGCGGCGAAATTGCCGCCTTCGCCGCGCACGATGACGCAGCGCACGGCGTCGTCGTCCGCGATGCGCTCGAACACCTCGCGCAATTCCTGCCACATGCCCACCGTGATCGCGTTCAGGCGCCCCGGGTGCGATAGCGTCACCCAGGCCAGATGCCCCTCGCGCTCCAGCAGCACGCGGCCAGCCACGTCTTCCGTCATGTCCCCTGCCCTTTTTGTCTTGTCGTTCCGCCGCCGATCCGGCGCTATGCCACGCGCCCCACGCCCCGGCTGACCTGGGGCTTGCCTTCGCCCAGCCGGGCGAGGTTGGCGTCCAGTTCATCCAGGTCGTAGAGATAGTTGACCATCATGGCGCAGGACTGCTTGAGCCCCTTGGCCGAGGTGTCCGCCGCCCAGTTGAGCCGCTCGATGCGTGCGCCGTTGCCCAGGTGGAACCGCGCCACCGGATCCACCGGCAGCCCGTTCTTCATGGATTGCAGGTAGCTGGCCGCCAGGCGGAAACCCGCCCGCCTGACCACGTCCGGCGCCTTGCCCTGGGCCGCCCTGGACAGGCGTGCGACCCAGCGCTGCCCATCGGGCACGCCCTCGCGCTTGCGGGTCTTGGCGCGGACCTTGTCCTCGCGCACGATGGCTTCGACCGCCTCCGCGTCCAGCTTGCCCAGCCAGTCCGCGAAACCGGGGATCGGCGACAGGGTGGCGAAGGACTTGAGCTTGGGCAGTTCGTCCAGCAATTGCTCGACCACGCGCTTGAGCAGGAAGTTGCCGAAGCTGATGCCCTTCAGGCCGGGCTGCGTGTTCGAAATGGAATAGAAGATGGCCCAGCGCGCCTTGTCCAGGTCCTGCGGCGGCAGCGTGCTGTCCAGCAGCACCTGCACGTCGTCGGCCATCTGGCTGGCGAAGGCCACTTCCACGAAGATGAGCGGCACTCCGGGCATCTGCGGATGGAAGTAGGCGTAGCAGCGGCGGTCCGGCGACACGCGGCGGCGCAGGTCGTCCCAGGACTTGATCTCGTGGACGGCCTCGTAGAGGATCAGCTTTTCCAGCAGCGAGGCCGGCGAATCCCAGGTCAGCGGACGCAATTCCAGCAGGCCCACGTCGAACCAGGCGGACAGCAGGCCTTCCAGGTCCTTGTCCAGCGCCTGGATGCCCGACACCTGCTTGCGCCAGCGCAGCATGTCCGCGCGCAATTCCACCAGGAAGCGCAGCCCCTGGGGCTGGGCGTTAAAGCGCTTGAAAAGGCGCGCGCCCTCGGCGCCGCCGTCGGGGAACGCGCCGCGCGCCTGCGCCAGCGCGGCCAGCATCAGCCGGCGGTCCTTGCCGTCCGCGGCGCCGTACAGTTCGCACCAGCGGCGCGCCAGCTTGTTGGCGGCCACGTCGGTCAGGCGCGCCTCGAACAGGCGCCGGACTTCGGATTCGCTGGGCAGGCGGCCGCGTTCCCACAGGCGGCCGAGCCGGGTGATCAGGCCGGCGCTCTCAGCCGCGGCCGCTGCATCGGGGGTATCGGCCTCGGGCTCAGGCGTGCGCGCGCCGCGCGCGGGAGCGAGATTGACGGGTCCGGACATGGGCGGGCTCCTCGATGACGATGGGTGCTGACGACGCCGGATCGCCGGCGTCCGCGTGGCTCAATGCGCGCAGCGCTTCCAACTGCCGCATCAGGTGGGTGTGCGCGAGCGCCTGGGCGGCTTCGCAGTCGCGCGCCTTCAGCGCCGCGAAAATGGCCAGGTGCTCGGCGCAGGACTGCTGGATCCGGCCCGGCTGCGACAGGCTGCGGTGGCGCGACAGGCTCAGCACCTTGCGCAGGTTGCCGACCACGTCCGACAGCCACTGGTTGCCGGCCAGGGCCTGCACCGCTTCGTGGATCAGGTAGTTGGTCTTGTAGTAGGCGTCGATGCGCCCGGCCTCGGCATGGCCGGCCAGAGCGGCATGCAGCGGTTCCAGCGCGGCCAGTTGTTCGTCGCTGGCCTTGCGCGCGGCCTCGAAGGCGCAGCGCCCTTCCAGCATGGCCATCAGCGGGAAGATGTCTTCCAGGTCTTGCGCGGACAGCTCGTTGACGAAACAGCCGCGCCGGGGCTCCAGCCGCACCAGCCCTTCGGTGGCCAGCACCTTCAGCGCCTCGCGCAGCGGCGTGCGGGAAATACCCAGCTCGCCCGCCAGGCGCAGTTCGTCGATCCATTCGCCATTGCGCAGGGAGCGCGCGTGGATCATGCCGCGCAGGCGGTCGGCGACTTCCAGGTAGAGGGCTTGCCGGACGATGGGTAGGGTCATGGGACGATGGCCGGCGGGCTTGCCGCCGCCCGCTGTAATTCATAATTATGAATAAGCCCATGATAGGTCCGGTCCGGAAGAAAGGTAAACCCCCTTCCGCCTCCGTACCTACCCTAATGGTTCGCCGCCGCCCGGGCGGGGCCGGTTCTAGAAGTGCAGCATGCCGTCCACGGCGTGGCGCGTCAGCGAACGCGCCCAGCGCCGCGCCGGCAGGCCGTAGCGGGCCTCGACCACCGCTGCCCTGCCCAGCAACTGGGCCGGCGAGATCGCCAGGCGCGGGCCGGAAAACGCCAGCACGATCTGGTTGCCGGCGTCGATTTCAGGCAGCAGCACCACGCGGTCGTCGAAGGCCTTGGACAGGTTGTCGATGTTCTTGCCGAAGCTTTCATGGCGGCCGAACAGATTCACCGCCAGCACGCCCACCTCGCCCAGCACGCGGCGGCAGTCCCGGTAGAACTTCACGCTGTCGCGCACCGGCCCTTCGGCCGAGGCGTCGTAGAGGTCCACCATCAGCACCGGGCAGCGCCCCGCGTTCAGCGGATCCGCCACCCAGGCGCCGGCGTCGGCGTGCTCGACCTCGAGCCGGTTGGACCCGGGCAGCCGGAAGAACATATGGCAGGCCGCCGTCACGCGCGGATTCCACTCCACCGCCAGCAACGGGCTGCGGGTGTGCTTCACGCAGAAACGCGCCAGCGACCCGGCGCCCAGGCCCAGCATGCCGATGGCCTCTTCCTTGGGCGGGTCCAGGAACAGCAGCCAGGCCATCATCTGGCCGGTGTATTCCAGCACCAGTTCCGAGGGATTCTTGATGCGCATCGCGCCCTGGACCCATTCGGTGTTGAAGTGCAGATAGCGGACGCCGTCCACCTCGGAAAGAGTCGGCTGGTCGAGTTCGGAAGGAAAGGTCGATTTGTGCATGGCGGGATTGTAGGCTGGACTCCCCGCCCGTCCTAAGCCGCCGGTCCGCCGCCCCCGCCTTCCCAGATCCGCTCCAGCAGTTCCGAGCGGGACGCTTCCGCCTCCAGGCTCGCCGCCAGGCGCAGCACGCGCTTCAGGTAGAGGTGCGCGCCGCATTCCCAGGTCACGCCCAGCGCCCCGTGGACCTGGATGGCGTTCTGCGCCGCGCGCCGGCCGGCCTCGGCCGCCAGCAGGGGCGCGAACAGGCTGTCCCGCTCCGCCGACGCGGCGCCGGCATCGAGCGCGGCGGCGGCCGCGACGCCGGCCAGCCGCGCGTCGTCCAGGACCATCCAGTCGTCGGCCAGGCGATGCTTGACCGCCTGGTTCGCGCCGATCGCGCGATCGAACTGGCGGCGTTCGCGCGCGTAGGCCGCCGCCGCGTCCAGGGCGGCCGACGCCGCGCCCAGCAATTCGGCGGTCCGCAACAGGCGCAGCCGGGTGCGCAGCAGCGTCCAGGTTTCCGGGCCGGCCTCCAGGTCCACGCTCTCCAGCACTTCCGGGGAGCGGACCCGCGCCACCGGCATGGTCGGGTCCAGCCCGGCCTCGCCCGCCGCGGGCGCGAGCAATTCCAGCCGCAAGGCGCGGGCGCCCGTCCGGCGCACCGCCAGCGCGCGCACGCCCTCGCCCGCGCCCTCGACGAAGGCCGAACCGTCGGGCCGCGGGACGGCATCGGCGAAATAGGTGTCGCCCGCCATCATCGCGGCGGCCCATTGCGCGGCGGGTCCGGCCGCGCCCGCCGCGCACAGCGTGGGCAGGACCGCCATGTTGGCCGCCAGCGGCAGGCTCAGGAGGTGCCGCCCGGCGGCTTCGGCCACGATCCAGGCCTCGCGCAGGCCCAGCCCCAGCCCGTCTTGCGACACGGGCGCCAGCAGGGCCGGCCAGCCCTGGCCGGCGATCTCGCGCCATTGCGCCAGGCGTGCCGGCAGGGGCCGGGCGGCGGCGGCGTGCGCCTCGGCGGGAGGATGGCGCTCGGCCAGGTAGCGCTGGGCCGCGTCTTGCAGCATGCGCTGGTCTTCGGTCGGATGCAGGTCCATGGGGATTCAAGCCTTGGGCAGGCCGAGCATCTGCTCGGCGACGATGTTGCGCTGGATCTCCGAAGTGCCAGCCAGAATGGTTTCGGCGCGCGACCACAGGTAGGCATGCACCAGGCCGGCGGCGCCCGGGCCGGCCGTCGCTTCCGCCAGACAGGCCTCGTCGCCCAGCAACTGCATCGACAGTTCGAGCAGGCGCTGGTGGGCTTCGCTCCAGTGGATCTTGGTGGAAGAACCCTCCGGGCCGGGCGGATCGCCGCGCATGGCGCCAGCCAGCGCGCGCTGCGATTTCAGCGCCAGCACGTGGCTGTCGGCGGCCAGCCGCGCCCAGCGGTGGCGCACGTCGGCCGAGGACGCCGGCACGCGGCCGTAGGCGTCGGCGCGCAGCGCCAGTTCGCGCACCTGCCGCAGTTCCTGCGCGAACCGCACCAGCCGCGGGATGAAGTAGGTGCCGCGCTCGAAGCCGGCCGCGGCCATGGCGATCCTCCAGCCCTGGTTTTCCTCGCCCAGCAGGTCCTCGCCGGGCACGAACACGTTCTCGAAGAACACTTCGCAGAACTCGGCCTCGCCCGTGAGCTGGCGGATGGGCTCCACGCGCACGCCGGGGCTGCGCATGTCCACGAGCAGGAAGCTCAGTCCCTTGTGCCGCGACGCCCGCGGATCCGTGCGCGCCAGCACGAAGCACCGCTGCGCCCGGTCCGCAAACGAGGTCCAGATCTTGTGGCCGTTCAGGAGGTAGCCGCCCGGCGCCGGCTCCGCCCGCGTGCGCACCGAGGCCAGGTCGGAACCGGCGCCCGGTTCCGAATAGCCCTGGCACCAGACCTCGCGGTTGGACAGGATGCCGGGCAGGAAGCGGCGCTTCTGCGCCTCGGTGCCGAAATGCAGCAGCGTCGGCGCAAGAATGCCGTGCCCGATCAGGTTCACGCCCAGCGGCGCGCCGCAGCGCGCATGCTCTTCGTGGAACACCGCCTGCCGCGACAGCGGCAAGGCGCGTCCGCCGTGTTCCGTGGGCCAGCCCAGCCCCGACCAGCCGTTGGCGCAAAGGGTGTCTTCCCAGGCGCGCCGGAAATCCAGGTTGCGCGGATCGGCCCCGCCCGGCCAGCCGCGGACGAAGCCGGCATAGGCCCGCTCCAGCCAGGCGCGCAAGTCCTGGCGGAACGCCTCGTCGTCCGCCGCGGCGGTTTCCAACTGGGTCATGCCGTCACTCCAGGCGGATGTTCGACTCGCGCGCGACCTTGGCCCAGGTCGCGACGTCCTGGCGGATGAACTCGCCGAAGGCCTTGGGGTCGCTGCCGATGATGTCCAGCCCCAGCCCCACGAACTGCGCCTTGACGTCGGGCTGCTCCAGGATCTGCGCCAGGTTCTTGTAGAGCTTGTCCACCACCGGCTGCGGCGTGCGGGCGGGCGCCACCAGGCCCAGCCAGGGCATGGCGGAATAGCCGGGCAGGCCCGAGGCCGCCACGGTCGGCAGGTCCGGGACCGAGGCCGAAGGCTGGGCCGTGGTCACCGCCAGCACGCGCAGCTTGCCGTCCTTCACGAAGGGGCCGGACGACGCCCAGGCGTCGAACATGACCTGCAGGCGGCCCGCCACCAGATCGTTCAAGGCCGGCGCGCTGCCCTTGTACGGGATGTGCGCCATCTGCACGCCCGCCATGCTGTTGAACAGTTCGGCCTCCAGGTGGGTGGAGCTGCCGGTGCCCACCGAGCCATAGCTGACCTTGCCGGGATTCGCCTTCAGGTAGGCGATGAGCTCGCCCACGTTCTTGGCGGGAACCGACGGATGCACTTCCAGCACGTGCACCACCGAGGCCACCTGGCTGACGGGCGTGAAGTCCTTGATGGGGTCGTAATTGACCTTGGCGTAGATGCTGGGCGCGATGCCCAGCGAAGACGCCGCCATCAGCAAGGTGTAGCCGTCGGGCTCGGCGCGCGAGACGTAGTCGGAGGCGATCATCGTGCCGCCGCCCGGCTTGTTCTCCACGATCACCGGCTGGCCCAGCCTGGCGCCGAGCTTCTCCGCCAGCAGGCGGCTCATGATGTCGGTCGCGCCGCCCGGCGAGAACGGCACCACGATGCGCACGGGGCGGTTGGGGTAGTTGTCCTGGGCCAGCGCCGGGCCGCTCGCGCCGATGCAGGCCAGCGCCACGCCGGCCAATAGTCTCTTCATCATCATGCTTGTCTCCTCCTGGGATTGCGTTGCGCTCGCGCGCTACGGGGTTGCGGGCAGGATCAGCGCGTCCAGCACAGCGACGCCCTGCCCCGCCTCTTTGATGAGCAATGGATTGACTTCGATTTCCGCCACGGCCGCGGGCGCGGCGAGCAAGGCGTCGCCCACGGCCACGATGCTGCGGCACGCGGCCGCCACGTCGGCCCGGGGCTTGCCCCGGTAGCCGTCCAGCAGCGCGTACGCCTTGAGTTCGCGCAGCATCTGCAAGGCGATGTCTTCGTCGACCGGCAGCAGGCGGTGGCTGGTGTCCTGGTAAAGCTCGGTCAGCACGCCGCCCAGGCCCACGGTCAGCACCGGGCCGAAGACCGGGTCGCGGGTGGCGCCGACGATGATCTCCGCCACGCCGCGCTCCATCTTCTGCACCATCGCGCCGTCGATGCGCGCGTCCGGCCGCGCCCGCGTCGCGGCCTGCGTCACCGCCAGGTACGCGGCGCGCACGGCTTCGTCGTCCGCCAGGTTCAGCGCCACGCCGCCCGCCTCCGTCTTGTGGGCGATATCGGGGCTCAGGATCTTCAGGGCCACCGGATAGCCGGCGGCGCGCGCGTGGGCCACCGCCTCGTCGGCGCTGCGCGCGGCGCTCGCCCGCGCTTGCGGCAGGCCGAAGGCCGCCACATAGGCGCGGGCGTCGGCCTCGTTGCACGGCAGGGCCGGCGCCTCGGCAGCCGCCGGCGACGGCGCCGGCGCGATGCGCTTTGCGCCGCGCGCCTCGCACCACAGCAGGTAGGGCGCCAGGGCCGAGACCGCGAGGCCCAGGTCCTCGAACACCGCCACGCCGGCCTCGCGCAGCGCGGCGCGGCTCTGGGCCAGCCCGGTGTCGATCGCGACGAACAGCCGCGGATGCCGGCGGGACACGTCGGCCAGCGCCTCGGCCATGCGGTCGAGCATGTAGCCGGGCGCGTACACCACCACGGCGTCGATGGCGGCGCTGGTGGCCAGCGCCTGCAGCACGGTGCGCACGAAGTCCGGATCGTTGACGACATTGCCCGTCACGTCCACCGGGTTGCCCACCATGCCGTAATCGGGAATGCCGCCGCGCAGCACGGCCTGCAGGTCGGGCGGCAGGTCGGGCAGCTCCAGCCCGGCGCCGATGAACTTGTCCGCCAGGATGGCGCCCAGCGCGCCCGACATCGTCAGCACGGCGACGCGCTTGCCCGCGCTGCGATGGCGCAACGTGGCGAGACTGGCCAGGTGCGCCATCTGCGCGAAGTCGGTGGCCTCGATCACATTCAATTGCCGGAAGGCCGCCCCGTACACGCGCCGGTCCCCGGCCAGCGCCGAGGTGTGCGACTGCACCGCCTGCGCGCCCTTGTCCGTGGAGCCCGCCTTCAGCGCGATCAGCAGCTTGCCCTGGCGTTCCAGTTCGCGGCAGGCGCGCGCGAAGCGCTCGCCGTCGCGCAGTTGTTCGATGTAGCCCAGCACGATTTCCGTCTGCGGATCCGCGGCCAGGTATTCGAGGTACTGCGAAAAATCCAGGCAGGCTTCGTTGCCCGTATTGATGAAGTGCGAAAACGGCAGGCCCAGCCTGCGCGCGATGGCGTACACGGCGGCGCACACGTTGCCGCTCTGCGTCAGCAGGCTGACCGTGCCCGGCCCGCTCTGCGCCGGCGCGGTCTTGAACACGGAAGCGAACGCCGTGTATGCCTGGGTGTTCAGGTTGGCGAAGCCCATGCAGTTCGGGCCGGCCACGGCCATGCCGCTTTCCGCCACGAAGGCCTCCAGTTCGTCCTGCAAGCGCGCGCCCTCGCCGCCCGCCTCGGCGAAGCCCGCGGCATAGACGATGGCCGCGCGCACGCCCCGCGCGTGGCAGCGGCGCAGCATGGGCGTCACGTCGGCGGCGGCGATCGCCAGCACCGCCAGGTCCACCGGTTCGGGCACGGATTCGATATCGGGAAAGCAGCGCCGGCCGAACACTTCCCGGTACTTCGGGTTCACGGGATAGATGCCGCCGGCATAGCCGAAGCGCGTCAGCAGTTCCAGCGGCATGCCGCCGATGCGCCCCGCGTCGGCGCTGGCGCCGATCATCGCGATGGAGCGCGGATTCAGCAAGGGATCCAGGGACGCGCTCATGCGGTCTTGCCCTCCTTGTTGCGCTGGATCGCCTGGGCCAGCCCGCGCTCGCGCACGGCCTGGAATTCTTCGCTCAGGTGCGACAACTGATGGGTGTCGAAGTGCGCCGACAAGGCCGTGCGGAAACCCTGCGCGTCGGCCGTGCGGTTCAGCGAGCGCTTGATCAGGCGCAGGCCGAACGGCGGCGCCTGCGCGATGCGCTGCGCCAGCGCCAGCGCCGCGGCGTCCAGCTCGGCCTCGGGCACCACGCGGTTCACCATGCCGATCCGCAGCGCTTCCTGGGCGTCGACCTTTTCGCCGGTGTAGAGCATTTCCTTGGCCTTGCGCAGCCCCATCACCCAGGGATGGATCAGCACCTCGGTGGCCGCGGCCGCCAGCGTGTGGCCCACCGGATCCGAGAAGTACGCGGTGTCGGCGCACACCACCAGGTCGCACATGTTGGCGATCATGAAGCCGCCCGCCACGCAGGCGCCCTGGACCTGGGCCACGGTCGGCTTGGGATAGTCCCAGATGCGCAGGCAATAGCCGTAATAGCGGCGCGACTCGTACTCCCAGCGCTCCTCCACCGTGAAGTCGGCGCGCTTGGCCTGGGCTTCCTTCAAGTCGTGCCCGGCTGAAAAATGGGCGCCGCGGCCCGCCAGCACCACGACCCGCACCGAGTCGTCGCGCTCGGCCCGGGTCAGGGCTTCGTCCAGTTCGTCCAGCATCTGCTGGCTCTGGGCATTGCGCGCGGACTCGCGCGCCAGGCTGATGCGGCATACGGAGTCGTGCCGCTCGACGGCCAGGGTGGCGTATTCCATGGTCTCCTCGTCCTTGTTCCGCCGCGCCCTCGAAGGCGGCGCGGTCCTTTGGATTGAATTAACGCACCTGGAATCCTAAAATACAAAATATTCAACAACTATTTCCCATATTATGAACAACCTAGCCTCAACCGGCGGTACCCAAAGCATGCGGCGCGCCCTGGCCCTGCTGCGCGTGCTGGCGCAGCACCAGGAAGAAGGCATCGATCTGCAGGGCGTCATGGCCGCCACCGGGCTGGAGCGCTCCACGGCGCACCGCCTGCTCAGCAGCCTGCTGGAGGAACAGTTCGCCGAACGCGACGCGCGCACGCGGCGCTACCGCCTGGGCGTGGATTCCATGCAACTGGGGTTCGCGGCGCTGCGGCGCACGCCGCTGCTGGACGCGCTGCGCCCGTTCGCGCAAAAGCTGGCGCGGCTATCGGGCGACACGGTGTTCCTGGTGATACGCCAGGGCGATTACGCCTTGTGCCTGTTGCGCGAGGCCGGCTCGTTCCCCGTGAAGGTGTTCACCATCGACCAGGGGGAACGGCGCCTGCTGGGCGTGGGCGCGGGCGGGCTGGCGCTGATGGCCGCGCTGCCGGACGAAGAGATCGCGTCGCTCTATGCGCGGCACGCCGCCAGCTACGCGCAGATCGGCGTATCCAGCGCCTCGCTGATGAAAGCGGTGAGGCAGGCCCGCAAGGCGGGCTATTCGGAAATCGTGGACACCATCACGCCGGGCGTCTCCGGCGTGGGCGCGGCGTTCCGGGTGTCGGAGCTGACCTGGGTGGCGTTCAGCTTCGGCGCGATCAGCAGCCGCCTGGACGCGCCCCGGCGGGCGCAGATGGGCGCGCTGCTGCGCGCCGAGTGCCAGGCGTGGGCGGGGGATTACCTGGGCTGAGGAAAGGCTCTTGAAGTTCCGGCCGCAACGCGGATCGTGCAGTGTCTGACACCCATGCGAGTTGTTCGTTCAAGCCGAGGCAAGTGTCGCCGGGTGTCTGACACCCGGGAACGCCGGCTTCAACTTGGACGGGCATCTCATGGGGTGTCAGACACCTTGCATATCGCCGATCCTCCGGGTGTCTGACACCCTGGAACACCAGCGTCAACTTGGACGAGCATCTCATGGGGTGTCAGACACCTTGCGTATCGACACCTTGCATCTCCATTCTCTTCAGATGCGCTCGAAGATCGCGGCGATGCCCTGGCCGCCGCCGATGCACATGGTCACCAGCGCGTAGCGGCCGCCCACGCGTTGCAGTTCGTGCAGCGCCTTGACGGTGATGATCGCGCCGGTGGCGCCGATGGGATGGCCCAGGCCGATGCCGCTGCCGTTGGGGTTCACCTTGGCCGGGTCCAGCTTCAGTTCGCGCGACACGGCGCATGCCTGCGCCGCGAAAGCCTCGTTGGCCTCGATCACGTCCAGTTGGTCCACGGTCAGGCCGGCGCGCTTGAGCGCGGCCTGGGTCGCCGGGACCGGGCCGATGCCCATGATGTCGGGGTCCACGCCCGCGTGGGCGTACGCCACCAGGCGGGCCAGCGGCTTGATGCCGCGCTTGGCCGCCACCGAGGCGTTCATCAGCACCACCGCGCCGGCGCCGTCGTTCAGGCCCGAGGCGTTGCCCGCCGTGACGGTGCCGTTTTCCTTCTGGAATACCGGCTTGAGCGTGGCCAGGCTGTCGGCCGAGATGTCGCGGCGCACGTGTTCGTCGGTATCGAACACGACCTCGCCCTTGCGCGACTTCATGACCACCGGCACGATCTGGTCGCGGAAGTAGCCGGCATCGATGGCGGCGGCGGCGCGGCGGTGCGATTCGGCGGCCACGGCGTCCTGGTCCTGGCGGCTGATGCCGAATTTGGCCGCCACGTTCTCGGCGGTGACGCCCATGTGCATGCGGCCGAAAGGATCCGACAGCGCGCCGGTCATCATGTCCAGCATGACGCTGTCGCCCATGCGCGCGCCCCAGCGCTGGGCCGGCGCGATATAGGGCGCGCGGCTCATGCTTTCGGCGCCGGCGCCGATCGCAATGTCCGCGTCGCCCAGCAGGATGGTCTGCGCCGCCGACACGATGGCCTGCAGGCCCGAGCCGCACAGGCGGTTGACGTTGAAGGCCGGGGTCTCCTTGGCGATGCCGGCGTTCATGGCGGCCACGCGCGACAGGTACATGTCGCGGGGTTCGGTGTTGATCACATGGCCGACCGCGACGTGGCCGACCTCGTCGCCCTTGACGCCGGCGCGTTCCAGCGCGGCCTTGATGACAGTGGCGCCCAGGTCGCACGGCGGCACGTCTTTCAGCGCGCCCCCGAAATCGCCGATGGCGGTACGGACGGCGGACGCGACGATGACTTCATTCATGGCAGGAGATTCCTTGAGAATTTACTATTGATGTAAGCAGCGGATCCAATGGCTTTTTTAGTAAGTGTCGACTTCCGCCCACGGGCCTCTGCATCATCCCCATTAGACCGACACTTCGTCCGTCAGGGCAAGCGCCGGCGTCCAAATGGCGGCGACGGCGCCGCGCGGCGCTCCATGCCGCCCCATTTCTTGCTGATATTTGTCAACCCCCGTCCGGCCCATGCGCGGAAACTCGAAGCCTGGAGGCGAGTCCGGCCGCCGCCCGGGCCGGGGCGCCGGAAGACGGCTCGCGCAGGCCCGGGAATTCCTTGCCATTGGAGAATCGTCATGGAATTGGAAGATGAAAAACTTCGCCGCCGCGCCCTGGACGCCCTGGAATACGATCCGCGCGTCGACGCCGCGGGTATCGGGGTCGCCGTCGCCAACGGCGTGGTGACCTTGACCGGCCACGTAAAGACCTACGCCGAAAAGTACGATGCGGAGCGCATCGTGCAGGGAGTCAGGGGCGTGAGGGGAATCGCCCAGGAAATCCAGGTCCGCAGCGAGTACGAAGAGCAGACCGCGGACGACCGGATAGCGACCCGCGCGGTCAGCGTGATAGGCTGGAACGTGTCGGTGCCGGCCGACGCGGTGCAGGTCAAAGTGCAGCAAGGATGGGTGACGCTGACCGGGGAAGTCGACTGGAACTACCAGCGCGCGGCGGCCGAAAGCGCCGTGCGCAAGCTCGGGGGCGTCAAAGGGGTCTCCAACCTCATCGCCCTGAACCCCGTCGCGCAGGTGAGCGACATCAAGGAAAGAATACAGACCGCGCTCAGGCGCAGCGCCGAGCTGGAAGCCGAGGAAATCCAGGTTTCGGTCCATGGCAGGCACGTAACCTTGACCGGAAAGGTGCGCAGCCTGCCGGAGCGCTATGCGGCCGAGCGCGCGGCATGGAGCGCGCCGAGCGTGCTCGGCGTGGACGACAGGCTGGAGATCGATTGATTTCATGCGACTGACCGCGCAGCCCATCTGCTCCCTGGTGCTGGCCGACCGCTACGCGGCGTCCGGCGAGTCTCTGGCGGCGCACGTCTATGCGCGCGTCGCGCGCGCCCTGGCGCAGGCCGAGCCTGCCGGGAAGCGGGCGGAAATCGCCCGCCTGTTCCTGCGCAACATGGAATGCGGCGCCATCGGCGCCGGCCGCATCATGGCCAACGCCGGAACGGACGCCCGCGCGACCATGGTCAACTGTTTCGTCCAGCCGGTCGGCGGCGCGCATTCCGCTCTGTCCTTCGACGAGGGGCTGGCGCAGGCCTGCGCGACGCTGGCCATGGGCGGTGGCGTCGGATATGACTTTTCCCCGCTGCCGCCGGCCGCGGCGGACGCCGAAGCCCAGCGCGCCGCGCCGCCGGTCTGCCAGGCGATCGACCGCTATGACCAGGCCTGCACCCAACTCCCCTGGCAGGGCAGCCGGCGCGGCGCGCAGATGGCGGTGCTGTCCTGCGACCACCCGGACATCGTCGAATTCGTGCGCGCCAAGCACGGCCGCAAGCGCTGGGGCACGTTCAATGTTTCCGTCGCGGTCACGGATGCGTTTCTCGTGGCGGTCGAGCGCGACGCCCCGTGGCCGCTGCTGCACCCCGCCGCGCCGAGCCCGGCGGCGATCGCGGCAGGGGCGGCCCGCTCGGAAGGCGGGCTGTGGCGCTACCGGGTGGATTCCGCCCGGGCGATCTGGGACGAGATCTGCCGCCAGGCCCTGCACAGCGCGGAACCCGGCCTGCTCTACCTGGACACCATCAACCGGACGAACCGCCTGCGCGCGCTGGAGACGATACGCGCGACCAATCCTTGCGGCGAACAGCCTCTACCCGAATACGGCTGCTGCGTCCTGGGCCCCATCGACCTCGGCCGCCTGGTGAAGCATCCGTTCGGCCAGGCCGGCGCGCCGGAAATGGACCTGACACGGCTCGCGGACCTGGTGCGGACGCAGGTGCGCATGCTGGACAACGTCATCGACCTGACGCGCTGGCCCCTCCCCGCCCAGGCGAAAGAGGCTCGCGCCAAACGCAGGATCGGAGTGGGGGTCACGGGCCTGGCGGACATGCTCGCGATGATGCAGTTGCGCTATGACAGCGAAGCCGGGCGGACCGCCGCCCAGGCGGCCGCCCGCTGCATCCGGGATAACGCCTATGCGGCCTCCGCGGCCTTGGCGGCGGAGCGCGGACCGTTTCCGCTCTACCGACCCGACGATTATCTGGCGCCGAGCGGAGCCTGCGATTCGCTTCCCGGCGAGGTGCGCAAAGCGATCGCGGCGCACGGCTTGCGAAACAGCCACCTCGTTTCCTACGCGCCGACCGGCAGCGTCAGCCTGGCTTTCGCGGACAACTGCTCCAACGGCATCGAGCCCGCCTACGGCTGGACATATCGCCGGCGGCTGCGGTTCCGGGGCGAACCGCCCACGGAAATGACGGCGGAAAACCATGCATGGCGGCTCTGGAAACGCCTGCACCCCGGGGCGTCGGCCCTGCCCGGCTACTTCCTCGAAGCCGCGGCCATCGCGCCGGCGGATCATGTCGCCATGCTCGCGGCGCTGCAACCCTATGTCGATGCCTCGATCTCGAAGACGGTTCCCGTCCCCACTCGCTGGCGCGTCGAGGACGTGCAGGCCCTGTTCATGCAGGGATGGCGGACGGGACTGAAAGGACTGACGATCTTCCGCCCCGACCCGGAGCTGGACGCCGTCATGTCCTCCGCGCCGGAACTCCGCCCGCTCGATGGACCGCCCGCCCAGGACTGCCGGATCTGCGGATAGCGCGCCGAGGGCACGAAAGCCCCCGGCGCCCGGACCGTCAATGGGAAAACAGCACCGGCACCGTCATGGCCTCCAGCAGCGAACGCGTCGCGCCGCCCATGACCCATTGGCGCATGCGGCTGTGCCCGTACGCGCCCATGACGATGAGATCGGCGCCGGCGTCCGCCGCCGCGCTCAGGATCGCGTCGCCCACGTCCGTGTCCCGCGTGCTGCGGAATTCGTGCCTGGGCAGGGGAAATCCGTGGCAGGCGCAGTACGCCTCCAGGTCTTCGAACGGCACCTCCAGACCGGACGCTTCGTCTCCGCCCTCGTCCAGCGTCAGGACCGTGAGCGCATTGGCATTGCGCAACAACGGCGCGGCATCGGCAAGGGCGCGGGCGGCTTCGCGCCCGCGGTCCCAGCAGTACAGCACTCGCGCGCCGACGCCCTTGAACGTGCCGGCAGCCGGCAGGACGATGACCGGACGCCCGGCGGACATCAGCACCTGCTCCACGAAATCATTCCCCGTCGCGGCCTCCAGATCGTCGGTATTCTCCTGGCTGACGATGAGCACGTCGGAACAGCGCGCGTGCTTCGCCACGCATTCGGCCGGCGTGCCCTCCCCTTGCCGCCACGATGCGGACACGCCGGCCTCTCTTGCCGCCTCGCTGAAAGCCGTCTGGGCGGCGCTGCGGCCTTTTTCATTGATCTGCCTGGCCATATCCATGGACCGCACCCACAGTCCCGCCTCGTCGTAGAAGTAGCCGGGCGCGATGTAGCTGGCGAATATGCCCGTGAGGTGGGCGTCGTGCGCCTTGGCCAGCAGCAGGGAAAACTCGATCCGGCGCAAGGTATCGGTTCCGTGATCCAGATGAACGGCAATGCGGCGAAACATGGCTGCCTCCGCGGGAAATGGAGAGTTTCAGGAGCGATGGGTTGCGGCGCCGCCGCGGCCCTCATTCGATCTGCAATGTCTTGTTCCGGTTGCCGGCGGCCTTGGGCAGCGTCAGGACGAGCACGCCGTTCTCGCAAGCCGCCTTGGCGGCGGCCTGGTCTATCGGGCTGGCCAGCGACACCGAACGCTGGATCCGCCCCCAGAACCTTTCCTGGCGGACCGTGTTGCCCGCCTCTTTTACTTCGCTGCTTTTTTCCTTGTTGGCCGAGATCATGACGGTGTTCCCGTCGATTTCCACCGTGATGTCTTTCTTGTCGATGCCGGGAACCTCGGCCTTCAGCACGTACTTGTCCCCTTCCTCGGTGACATCGATGTCCATCCGGGGCGCCTGGTCGTCTACGTTCTGCCGGATCGGCCGAAGAAAGGCCTGGAACACGTCCGCGAAGGGTTCGGCGGAAAAGGGGCTGTATTGAGTCAAGCGCGGCATGGCTATCTCCTTGTCGGATGAGCGGCGGGCACCGGCCCGCCTTCGATCCCATATTGCTCCGCCGCGCGCCGCCCATGTTGACCTTTGTCAAGCGCAAAACGGGGACGAAAATCCGGCCGCTTTTCGCCATCCGAAGAAAACCGGCGCGAAATTGACCGGCGTCAACTCGGGCGCCGGCCGCGGCGCGATGATGGAGACATGCCCTGTGCGCGTTCCATGCAAACCAGGGCGTCCCATTCTCGGAGGCGCTGTGAAAAACGTACTTGTCCCCGTCGACGGATCGGCCAATTCGCTGCGCGCCGTGCGCTACATGGTCGATCACATCAGAGAAAACGGCCCTTGCGCCATCCACCTGCTCAATGTGCAACTTCCCATCGTTTCCGGAACGGTACTGGCCTTCGTCGATCAGACGACCATCCAGGAGTACTACGAAGACGAGGCGAAAACCGCCCTGTCCGATGCAAAAGCGGTTCTGGACAAATCGGGAATCGTCTATCAGGCGGCGCTGCGCGTCGGCAATATCGCCGAATCGATCAAGGCTTACGCGACGGAGCAGCAATGCGACCACGTCGTGATGGGATCCCGGGGGCTGGGCGCGACGGGAAGCCTGCTGCTGGGATCGGTCACGCTGAAGGTGCTGCACACCATCCATATCCCCGTCATCCTGATCAACTAGGCCTCAGGAGAACTCCTCATGTACCAACGCATTCTCGTACCCGTCGATGGAAGCGACACCTCGGACCTCGGCCTGACGGAAGCGATACGGCTGGCGCAATTGACCCACGCCAGGCTGAGGCTGATCCATGTCATCGACGAACTCTCGTTCGCCTTCTCGGTGGACGCCTATAGCTATCAAGCGGGCGAACTGCTGGACCTCCTGCGCAAGAATGGCGCCGAGATCCTGGAAAAGGCGCTGGCCACGGTGCGGGCGCAAGGTATCGCCGCGGATACCGTGCTCTATGAAAACCTGGACAAGACCGTGCAGCAGCGCGTGATCGCCGAGGCCGAAACCTGGAAGGCCGACCTGATCGTCATCGGCACGCACGGCCGCCGCGGCGTGCGCCGCATGGTGCTGGGCAGCAGCGCCGAGGGAATCCTGCGAGGCGCCCATGTCCCCGTATTGCTGGTGCGCGCCCCCGACGGGACCCCTTGACCGGATCGGTCCGGAAGCGACGAATCATCAACACTGCGCCCCTGGCGCCCGGAGAGCAACCATGCGCGCGCGCGACCTCATGACCCCGGCCCCCTGCTGCGTCAACGCGAGAACGCCTGTTTCCCAGATCATGCGCGCCATGCTGGACAGGAGCATCAGCGCCGTGATGGTGCTGGGCGATGACGGCCAGCTTATCGGCCTGGTCAGCGAAGGCGACCTGGTGCGGCGGCAGGATAGCTCGCACCTGAAGAAAATAGACCATTGGCTTGCGCAACTGGCCGAAGGAGAGGCGCTGAACCTGGAATTCCTGCACAATCTGCAATTGGGCGAGCAGACCGCCGCCACCGTCATGAGCAGCCCGGTCATTACGGTGGCGGAAACCGCGGATTTGTCGCAGATCGCCGATCTGCTCCTCAAGCGGGGCATCAAGCGCGTCGCCGTCACCCGCGACGGCAAGCTGGTCGGCGTGGTCAGCCGGCGCGATATCCTGCGGGCGCTGCTGGCCCAGGAAGCGTGAGCGCGCGTACACGATAGGAAGCCGCCATGGACCGTATCGGAATCGTTTTCTATTCCCGCACCGGCACCGCCCGGGCGGCCGCCGAACGCCTGGCCTCCCTGAGCGGATGGCCCGTCCATGAAGTCAGGGACGCGGTGCCCAGATTCGGGCTGGGCGGCGACGCGCGCTGCGTCCTCGACAGCCTGCTCAAGCGCAGCCCCGACTTCCGCTACGACGGCCCGGCGCTGGACGAGCTGGACCATGTCGTCCTGATCGCGCCGGTGTGGCTGCGGTCGCTGGCGGCTCCGATGCGGGCTTTCCTCAAGACTCAGGGCCGGCTGATCAAGGCCTACTCGGCGATCTGCGTCATGTCGGGCTATGGGGGCTTTCGCGCCATCGACGACATCGCGACCCTCGCGGGCTCGAAACCCCGCTCCATCCTGCTCCTGAAGCAGTACGACGTGCTGGCCGAGGAATGCGATGCATCCCTTTGCCGCTTCAAGGAACAGACGCTGGCGGCCGCGGGGCGCGCGGGCTGGGACGACCCCGTGCTGCCCGCCATCGACTGAGCCCGCGCCCCGGCGCCGGGCCCTAGCCCTTTTGGATTACCGCGCCGCGCCCCGGTAGCCTGGCGCGGGAATGTGTGCTGCAATGAGTCGTCATCCGAACCAGGCGACATCGGCACATCGCACGTTCCCGCAATGAAGCATCCGCTCAGCGCGCCGCCCCTGCTCGACATCATCCAGTCCGCCACCGAACCGATCATCACGATAGACGAGCGCCAGCGCATCGTGATGTTCAATCCGGCGGCCGAACGCGTCTTCCTGTGCGGCGCCGACCAGGCCATCGGCGCAAGCCTGGACATCCTCATCCCGGCGCGCTTCCGCGCCGCCCATGCCAGGCATGTCAGCCGCTTCAAGGATACCGGCATGTCCGACCGGCAGATGGGCCTGGGCGGCCCGCTGTGGGGCCTGCGATCGAACGGCGAGGAATTTCCCATGGAGGCCTCCATTTCCCAGACGCGGTCCGAGGCCGGCGTATTCCTCTCCGTATTCCTGCGGGACATCACCGAACGGCAGCGGGTCGACCAGGCCTTGCGGGCCTCCCGCGACGAACTCACCCGGCTCTCCAACGCATTGCTGCACGTGCGCGAACAGGAAAAGAAGCATATTGCCCGCGAGCTGCACGACGACCTGGGCCAGACCTTGACGGCGTTGACCATGGAGCTTTCCCAACTGGAAGCCGGCTGCCCGCCGGGCGACGCCGAAGCGCGCGCACGCGTGCGCGCCATGCGGCGCCTGATAAAAAAGACCTTCGCCTCGCTGCGGCGCATCGCCTCCGATCTGAGGCCGGTCATGCTGGACGATCTGGGCCTGGCCGCGGCCGGCGAATGGCTGGTGGCGGATTTCGTATCGCGGTACGGCATCGACACCGAGGCCGAGATATCGATCGGCAACGCGGAACCCTCCAAACCCGTCGCCACCACCTTGTTCCGGATCGTCCAGGAGGCACTCACCAATATCGCCAAGCATGCCCAGGCGAGCAAGGTTTCGCTACGGCTGCACTGCACGGAGTCGCAGTGCGAACTGACCGTCCAGGACAACGGCGTGGGCGCGGCGCCCGAAAGCCTGGCGAAGAAGCTGCCTTTGTCGCTGGGACTGCAAGGCATACGCGAGCGTGTCCGGCTGCTCAACGGGGAGGTCACCATCCACACGCGGAAGAAGGGCGGCTTCCGTCTGCAGGTCCGCATGCCGGCCCAGCCCCCCGAATCGCCCTGGGGCGCACCGTGATTGCCGTCATGCTGGCGGACGACCATACCTTGCTGCGCGCGGGGCTGCGGCGCCTGCTGGAGCATGCCGGCGACATTTCGGTCGAGGGCGAGGCCGGCAACGGCGCCGAGGCATTGGAATTGCTGGCCCGGCGGCCTTGGGACCTGCTGGTGCTGGACATGTCCATGCCGGGCCGGGATGGCGTGGACCTGATCCGCCAGATCAGGAATGAACATCCGAAACTGCCGATCCTGGTCCTTACCATGCATGGCGAACAGCAATACGCCGTGCGCGCGATCAAGGCGGGCGCGGCCGGCTATCTGACCAAGGACAGCGCCGCCGAAGAGCTGGTGGAAGCGGTCCGGAAGGTCGCCGGCGGCGGCCGCTATCTGAGCCGGTCCCTGGCCGAGAACATCGCCTTTGAACGGCACGGCGATGCCGATTCCCTGCCCCATCTGTTGCTGTCGGACCGAGAGCTGTCGGTATTCCGGCATCTGGCTTCCGGCCTGAACAATTCGGACATCGCCAGGCTCCTGTTCCTGAGCGTCAAGACCATCAGCACCTACAAAAGCCGCATCCTCGTCAAGATGCACTTGCGCAATCAGGCGGACCTGGTCCGCTACGCGATCAGGCACCGCCTGGTCGATGAACAGGATGCCCCGGACCTCTGAGCCACCGGCGCCGGCCGCGCAGCGTAGGAAATTTCCTACAGCCGTAGGCGATTACAGCGAAAATCCGGCGGGTTGCGCTGATAGCGCGGCGCTTGCCGGCCACGCATACTGCTTCCAGGAACCGGCGTATCGCGGGCAATGCCTGTCCGGCGCCGGTCCCGGGACTGTCCGACATCGCGAGGCGCGGCCATGGAAATCCTCTTCGCATCCCCCGACCACGCATCGCCGCCGCCCGCGGCGGCGCCAGGCGACTGCGCCGCATGTCCCCTGGCGCGCGTCTGCCGCGCGATCCAGGACGAAGACGCCTTGCCGGCGGCCCCGGCCTTCCGCGCGCGGCGGCCGATCCGCCAGGGAGAGGCCATTTACCGGGCGGGCGATGCCTTGCAGAACCTGTACCGGCTGCGCTCCGGGTCCGTGAAGGTCCGCAGCACCAATCCATCGGGCCTGGAACAGATCACGGCATTCCCCGTCGCGGGCGCCCTGCTCGGGCTGGACGCCATCGAAACCGGCACGCACACCAGCGACGCCATCGCCCTGGAAGACTCGCTCGTGTGCGTCCTGCCGTTTTCCGAGCTGATGGGCAACTGCCGCCAGGATTTCACGGCGGCCCAGCTCCTCAACCGGCTGATCGCCCACGACATCAACGAATGCCGCCACCTGCTGCTGGCCCTGGGCTGCATGACGGCCGAGGAACGGATGGCGGACTTCCTGATGGGGATATCGGAGCAAATGGCGGCCAACGGATACTCGCCCCGCGAGTTCGTCCTGAAAATGACGCGCGAAGACATCGCCAACCATCTCGGAATGAAGGTCGAAACCGTGTGCCGCGTATTTGCGCGCCTGCAAGTGGCCAAGTTGGTCAACGTGCGCAGAAGGCGGCTGGAGATCCGCAACATCGACGCGCTGCGGAAAATGAGCCGCGGGTGATGCGCCGCCTCTTCCGCGGCGGCGTTCGCGATACATGCGCCCGGCGGCGGCCGGGCGCGAGCCCGCCGGCGGTCAGGCCTTGCGCGCGGCGCGGCGCGCGACGAAATCCCGCACGGCCTCCGCATGCGCCGGCGTCTTGTGCGCCAGCGACTGGTAGGCCGCCGACAATTCCAGCAGCGTGTCCAGGCGAGCATGCTGGCTTTCGCGCAGCAGGCGCTTGGTAAGGCGCACCGCGTCGGGGGAATTCGCGGCGATGCGGCCGGCCAGCGCGTGCGCCGCGGGCAGCAATTCGGCCGCCGGCACCACGCGCGACACCAGGCCCCATTCCACCGCCGTGCGCGCGTCGATGGCATCGCCCGTGAACGACATCTCGGCCGCCCGCGCCATGCCGATCAGCCGCGGCAGGAACCAGGCGCCGCCGTCGCCCGGCACGATGCCCAGCTTCACGAAACTCTCGGCGAAGGACGCCTCTTCGGCGGCGATGCGGATGTCGCACATGCAGGCCAGGTCGCAGCCCGCGCCGACGGCGGGACCGTTGACCGCGGCGATGGTGGGCACTTCCAGCGCATGCAGCGCCAGCGGCAGGCGCTGTATGCCGTGGCGGTATTCCTGGCGCAGCGCGGTGCCGCCCACCTCGGGGCCGATCTGCCGCTGCATGTCGTTCACGTTGCCGCCCGACGAAAACACCTTGCCGGCCGCGGCGATGACCAGCACACGCGCCTCGGGGTCGCGTTCGATGCGGGCGAACGCCGCGAGCAGTTCGTCGACCATCGTGCTGCCGGTCAAGGCATTGCGGGTTTTCGGATCGTCCAGGGTCAAGGTGACCACGCCGTCCGCGTTCTTTTCGTACTGCACGAGATCCGCCATGGACCCCTCCTTTGCTGAAAGACTTCGGTCTATTGTTTCGAATGCCGGCGCGCCAGGCGCGGAACCAATACCAGCGTAGGCACGCGGGGGCCTGCCGTCCAATATTAGTTTTTGCGATTCCGATACCGTAAGCGTATCGGCGGGCTGGGTGTTTCGATACTGAATTCATATCGAAAATCAAAAAAATAATATTGGACGGCTTTCAGCCCGCCGGGGGATAGTGGGCTACGGCGCCATGCTGCGGCGCCCTGTCCGCATCGGAGCGCCCCATGATAGATACGCTGGAACTCATCGCCATTCCGCCCGAAGACGAAGCCTTGCGCGCAGAAGTCCGGGAATTCCTGGCGCAAACGCTGGACGGCCTGGCACCCGACAAGCGGGCCCGGTCGTGGATGGGCTTCGACGCGGGCTTCAGCCGCCAGCTTGCCGAACGCGGTTGGCTGGGCCTGACCCTGCCGCGCGAACATGGCGGCTCGGCGCGCGGCCACTTCGCGCGCTTCGTCCTGTCCGAGGAACTGCTGGGCGCGGGCGCGCCGGTCTCGGCACACTGGATCGCCGACCGCCAGAGCGCGCCGCTGATCCTGAAGTATGGCACTCCCGCGCAACAGGCGTTCTATCTGCCCCGCATCTGCCGGGCGGAGGCGTTTTTCTGCATCGGCATGAGCGAGCCGGGATCGGGATCCGACCTGGCCAGCATCCGCACGCGGGCCGTGCCGGCCGCCGGCGGCTGGCGCCTGAACGGCAGCAAGATCTGGACGACCAACGCGCACCGCTCGCACTACATGATCGCGCTGGTCCGCACGTCCGGCACCGCCGAGGACCGCCATCAGGGGCTGTCGCAGTTCATCGTGGACCTGTCGCTGCCGGGCGTCTCGGTCCGCCCCATCGAAGACCTGGCGGGCGACGCGCATTTCTCGGAAGTGTTCTTCGACAACGTGGAACTCGCCGAAGACGCGCTGATCGGCGCGGAAGGCGCCGGCTGGGCGCAGGTGAATGCGGAGCTGGCGTTCGAGCGCAGCGGGCCCGAGCGCCTGTATTCGAGCATCGCGCTGCTGGAATGCTGGCTCGCGCATTGCCGCGGCCAGGCCGAGGACACGGCCAGCCAGGCCGTCCTGGGCGGCATCCTGTCGCAGATGGCCGTGCTGCGCGCCATGTCCCTGTCGATCGCGGGCAAGCTGGCGGCGGGGCTCAGCCCCGCCACCGAGGCCGCGCTCGTGAAAGACCTGGGCACCGAACTGGAGCAGGCCATCCCGCGCCTGATCGGCGATGCGCTGGCGCGCCGCCCCGACCTGCCGTTCCCCCCGCCGCTGCTGCGCACGCTGGCCTACCTGGAACAGGTGGCGCCCACCTTCTCGCTGCGCGGCGGCACCCGCGAAATCCTGCGCGGCATCATCGCGCGCGGCCTTGGCCTTCGATAAGGACGACTTCATGGACAACATTTTTGGCGACGCCGCCGAACGCCTGTTTGCGCAAACCTGCACGCCGGAGGTCATCCGCCGCGCCGAACAGGGGCATCGGCCCGCCGAGGCCTGGCAGGCCTGCGAGGACGCCGGCTTCGGCGATGCCCTGGTGCCGCAGGAAGACGGCGGCGCGGGCCTGGACCTGGCCGAGGCGCTCCCCATCGTGCTGGCGGCGGGCCGCCACCTGTGCCCCTATCCCATCGCCCACACGCTGCTGGCGCGCGCCTGGCTCTGCCGCGCGCGACGCCCGCAGGCGACGGGTTCCATCGCGCTGGCCCCGCACGGCCTCTCGGTCCAGGACGGGCGCCTGCGCGGCGCCAACGTGCCCTGGGTCCGCACCGCGGACTATGTCCTGGCCGGGGCCGGCGGACAGGCCTGGCTGCTTCCCGTCCAGGCCGCCAGCATCCAGCCCAACGGCGTGCACGGCAACCTGGCCGCGGAAGCCTCGTGGGCGCTGGGCGACGCCGAACGCGTCGACGGCGGCTCCCCCCTGGACGTGCTGGCCGCGGCCGCCTACGCGGGCCTCATCGCGGGCGCCATGGAGCGGGTGCTGGCCATGACGCTGGACTACGCCAACCAGCGCGCGCAGTTCGGCAAGCCCATCGGCCGCTTCCAGGCCGTGCAGCAGCAGGTCAGCGTGATGGCGGAACAGGTATGGGCCGCCCGCATGGCCGCGCAACTGGCGTTCCAGGGCGGCGACGGGCAGCCCGCCCTCCTGCTGGCCGCGACCGGCAAGGCGCGCGCCAGCCAGGCCGCGCCGCTGGTGGCCGACATCGCGCACGCGGTGCACGGCGCCATCGGCGTCACCGAAGAATACGATTTGCAGCTCTACACCCGGCGGCTGCGCGAATGGCGGCTGGCCGGCGGATCGGAGACCCATTGGCACGAACGCATCGGCGCGGGCGCCGTGGCCAGCGGCGGCGACGCGCTGTCGTACCTGCGCGGCGCCCTCTACGGCAAGGTGGCCGCATGAACGCAGAACCCCGCAACGAACTGCCGCTGGCCGGCATCCGCGTGCTCGACCTGAGCCGCGTGCTGGCCGGGCCCTGGTGCACGCAGACGCTGGCCGACCTGGGCGCGGAAGTCTGGAAGATCGAAGCGCCCGGACAGGGCGACGACACCCGCGGCTGGTCCCCGCCCGACGTCGGCGGCGAGTCCACCTATTTCCTGTGCGCCAACCGCAGCAAGGAATCGATCGCCGTCAACCTGAAGCACCCCGAAGGGCAGCGCATCGTGCGCGACCTGGCGCGGCAGGCCGACGTGCTGGTCGAAAACTACCGGCTGGGCGCGCTCGACGCCTTCGGGCTGGGCTACGAAGACCTGGCCGCCATCAATCCCGGACTGGTCTACTGCTCCATCAGCGGCTACGGCCGCAGCGGGCCGCGCGCCGCCGAACCGGGCTACGACTTCGTGATCCAGGCCGAAAGCGGCCTGATGTCGATCACCGGCGAGCCCGACGGCGCGCCGATGAAGCTGGGCGTGGCGATCACCGACCTGGTCACCGGCATGAACGGCGTGCAGGCGATCCTGGCCGCGCTGCTGGCCCGCGCGCGCAACGGCCGCGGCCAGCACATCGACCTGGCGCTGCTGGACGGGGCGGTCACCGTGCTGGCCAACGTCGGCTCGGGCTACCTGGCGGCGGGCCAGGCGCCCAGGCGCCTGGGCAACGCGCATCCCACCGTGGTGCCCTACCAGATCTTCGCGACGCGCGACGGCTCGTTCGCCCTGGCCGTGGGCAACGATGCGCAGTTCGCCCGCCTCTGCGGCCTGCTCGGGCATCCGGAATGGAGCGCGGACCCGGACTACGCGACCAGCCGGGCGCGGGTGCTGAACCGCGACCGCCTCATCCCGCTGCTGGAAGCCCTGTTCGCCGCCGAAGACACCGCGCACTGGCTGGCCCGCGTGCGCGCCGCGGGCATCCCCGCAGGCGCGGTGCGCCGCGTGGACGAAGCGCTGGACGCGCCCGAGATCGCAGCGCGCGGCATGATCGCCGACACGCCCGACGCCCGCCACGGCACGCTGCGCCTGCTGCGCTCTCCCCTGCATCTGCGCGGCACGCCTCCCCGCGAGCCCACCGCCCCGCCGCGCCTGGGCGAGCACACCGATGCCGTGCTGGCGCGCACGCTGGCGCTGGACGAGGCGGCGCTGGCCGCCCTGCGCGCGCAAGGCGTGATCGCCTGATAGTGAAGGGATAGCACCGATGCGGGAACCGATATGCAGACAGTATCATCCGTGGCACGCCTCCTTCAGAACGCCACCATGGATTTCCGTCACCTGCAGCAATTCCTCGTCCTGGCCGAAACGCTGAACTTCCATCGCGCGGCGGAAAAGCTGCACATGTCGCAGCCGCCCCTGTCCGTGTCGATACGCAAGCTCGAAGAGATGGTGGGCGTGCCGCTGTTCATCCGCGGACGCCAGGGCGTCAGGCTGACCGAAGCCGGCCTGGCGGCGCTGGACGAAGCGCGGCGCGCCTTGTTCCATGCCGAGCAGTTCCGGCAGGCCGCGCGCGCGGGCGCGGCCGGCGAAGGCGGCACGGTGCGCATCGGCTTCGTCGGATCGGCGACGCACGGCGTGCTGCCGCGCATCCTGCCGGCTTTCCGCCAGCGCTATCCGGGCGTCACCGTGGTGCTGCGCGAAGCCACGTCGATACGCATCATGCAGGAACTCGAGGAAGACACGCTGGAAGTCGGCATCGTGCGCGTGCCGGTGGCGATGGGATCGAACGTGCGGCTGGCGCCGCTCACGACCGAGAGCTTCGCGCTGGCCGTGCCCAAGACGCACCCGCTGGCGCGCCGCAGCCGCATCCGGCTGACCGACCTGGCCGATGAAGCCTTCATCATGTATACCGCGGCCGAAGCCGCCGGCCTGCGCATGGCCGCGATCAACGCCTGCCAACTGCGCGGCTTCACGCCCCGCATCGCGCAGGAAGCGGTGCAGGTGCAGACGCTGCTGAGCCTGGTCGAAAGCGGCCTGGGCGTCGCCCTGGTTCCCGCCGGCGGCCGGCGCCATCCCGGCACCAACGTGGTCTACAAGCGGCTGGCCGACTTTCCCGCGGACGCCTCGATCGGCATTTCACTGGCCTGGAACCCCGCCACGGAACGCAGCGCCACGCGCAATCTGCGCGAAATGGCCAGCCTGGCGTTCCGGGACAAGGCCGCCAAATAAACGCGGGCCGCTTGCGGCAACATGGCCCGCAGGCTTAGGATGGAGCATGGCCACGCCGCAGCGCTGCCCCAGGGCTCGCGCTTCGGCGCCGGACCGGGGTTCGACTTCACCAGCGATTCGGGAGCACATCGTGAAGACAGTTGCTGAACTTCTCAGGGAAAAGGCCAACGATTCCGTCGTGACGGTTTCGCCGGACTCGTCGGTCTTCGACGCCATCAAGACCATGGCGGAACGCGGCATCGGGGCCGTGGTCGTCGTGCAGGGGGACGCGGTGCTGGGCATGCTGACCGAGCGCGACTATGCCCGCAAGATCGTCCTCCAGGACCGCTCGTCCCGGACCACGAAGGTCCGGGACATCATGACCGATTCCGTCTACTACGTCAGCCGCGCCGACACCCGCGAGCACTGTATGGCGATGATGACCGAAAGGCACTTCCGCCATCTGCCCGTCATCGAGGACGGCAAGCTGATCGGGCTGCTGTCCATCGGCGACCTGGTCAAGGACGTCATGAGCGAACAGAAGTTCATCATCCACGAACTCGAACGCTACATCACCGGCGAACGCGGCTGACGCCGGCGGGCTCTCGCGGCTATCCCGCCGCGAGCGTCCTGAACGCCGGCACGATCAACCCCAGGCCGGCGGCCAGCAGCAGCACGAACACCATGCGCTTGACGGTCTTCATCGAATCGGCCGTGGCGTAGCGGCGCGCCAGCCAGGTCACGCCGATCACGATCGGCAGCGCCAGCACGCTCAGCCACAACGACGAGGCCATGAATTCGCCCTGTCCGGTCACCAGGGTCAGGCGCACGATGGCATTGAGCGAAAACAGGATCAGCAGGCTGTTGCGGATGGCGGCCAGCGGCAGGGGCTGGCGGTACAGGTGATAGACCATCGGAGGGCCGGCGCTGGAAAACAGGCCGCCCAGCACGCCCGAGACGGCGCCGAAGAACAGGAACGACTTGCGCGACGACACGCGCGCCAGCGGTTGCGCGCGCGCCACCAGCAGGACGGCGCAGGCCAGGATGGTGACGCCCAGCAGCAGTTGCAGCAGGACGGCCATCGATCCGCTGATCCACGCCAGGGCGGCGACGCCCGCCCCCACGCCCAGCAGGCTGCTGAACATGGCGGGGCGCATCACCGACCAGTTCACTTGGGGCCTGGCCCGCGCCAGCGTCACGGCGGCGTTCACCAGGGACAGCACGCTGACCACGTTGGCCACCTCGGACACCGACGCCAGTTGGAATATGCCCGACAGGCCCAGCAGTACCAGGCCGAACGCAAAACCCGTCATCGTCTGCGCATAGGTGGCGAGCGCCACGCAGGCGAGGAACAGCAAATATTGGGAAATACTCATGCTTAAGGGAAGAGCCTGACCTGCCTCGGCTCTGCCCGGGCCGCGCATGGACGCGGCATGGGAGCGGATCGACGGGGGAACGGCGCGCTGGGATCTACATTTCTTGTCGCCGGCGATCATAGCATCGGCGCGCACATGTTTTGTCACAAACAGATGCGCTCATGCACCCCGCCCTTGGCGGGGGCCCGCTATCCTTGCCGCCCAGCCACCCATTGCGCCCCGCGCCGATGACGCCTCGACAGACCACGATCAACACGGTGACCCTGACCTGCTCCACCTGCGGCAGCGCCCAGTTCACCAAGCTGGACACCAACGAATACCGCTGCGGCCATTGCCATGCGGTGACGCTGGTCGAAGACAACGTCGCCCAGCGGCTCGAGAAGATCCTGCGCGGCATGCAGCAGCCGGCGCAGCCCGCCCGGCCCGGGCCCGGCGCCCTGGCGGCGATCGCCGTCACCGTCGCGGCCGCCATCGCGGTGTCGGTGGCGATTTCGCTGCTGGGCTCGGATACGCGCGGCGTGCCGCGCCTGCCGCCCGCGCCCCCTCCCATCGACGCCTCGCTGGTCAAGCTGACCGACGTCCGGGAAGTCCAGGCCCGGGGCCGCCGCCAGCTCGTCATGATCGTGCGCAACGAAACCGGCCGGAAGATCGAAATGCCGCGCGTCACGGCGTCCTTCTTCCAGGGCGAGCTTTCGCTTTCGTCCACGTCCGGTTCGGCGCCCGCGCGCTCGCTGCAACCGGGCGAGTACGCGCCCATGACGGTCTCGGTCCCGGACCAGGCCTATACCCGCTATGACCTCCAGGTGTCCCCGCCGGCCCTCGCCCGCGGCAGGAACAACGACGTGGCCGCCAGCAAGGTGCAACTGGTGCGCAACGACGGCAGCTACCGCCTGGTCGGCCTGCTGAAGAACAACGGGGCCCAGGCGGCCAACAGCAGCCAGGTCACGGTAATGCTGTACGGCGGCGATGGAAGGCTGATCGGCATCGGCAACGGCTACGGCGCCGCCAGCCCGCTCGCGCCCGGCGCGCTGACGGCCTTCGACGCGCGCTGCGAAATGCTGGCCGACGGCGCGGTCGCCTCCTACGACTACATGGTGCAAAGTGAAGGCTGACCGTTCCGAATCCAGGCGCCTGTCCAGGCCGGCCATGGCCGGCCTGGGCCTGATCCTGCTTGCCGCCGGCGGCTATGCCCTGTGGAAGCACACGAACCTCCTGCCCGGCGGCGCGCCTTCCGCCGCCCGGCCCGCGCCGGCGGCCGCGGCCGCCCCGCCCCGGGAAGACGCCCCGCCCAGCCGCATCGTGCGCGTCAGCCCCGCCGACGTGCGGGTGATCGACCACGTGCGCCTGAGCACCGAAGAACTGCTGGATCCGCAATTCGCCCTGTTCGACCCGGCCGCGCTCAAGCTGTCGGCGCCGCTACGGCTGCTAGACGAAATCGAGCGCCCGGTGCTGTACGCGGAAGTGGTCAATACCAGCGACCGGTACGTGGCCCTGTCGCCGAAGGCGGCGATCGCGGTATTCGACGGCTCGCGCGCGCTGGACCTGAGGCAGGCCTGGAGCCTGCCGGCCCATCTGTATCCCGGCGAACGGGTACCGGTGGCGCTGACCGGGCGCGTCGAGCGCTACACGGAAGTCAAGACGGACTGGCTGCCCGCCAAGCGCGCCGCCCTGCCCGGCCCGCGGCCCAAACTGGACGTCTCGGTCGAAAACACCGAGGCCAGCGTCGGCACGGGCACCCTGAACTTCACCTACCGCTACCGCTACAAGTACGTGACCGTCCACGGACGCGTGCGCAACGACAGTCCGGCCGAAGTCGAGAGCGTCAAGGCCTGGGTGAGCCTCTACGACGCCCAGGACCAATTGTCGGGCGCCGCTTTCCAGGAGTTGCGCCTGCCCAGGCTCAAGCCGGGCGAGAGCGCGCCGTTCCAGGTAAACGTGAAGCAGCACGGCGCCAATTTCGCCCGGGTGGAAATAGTGTACGACGCGGACGCGCGCTAGCGCCGCCGGGCGGCGGGCGGCCTCCCTGCGGGCCGGGCCGGCCGGCGTCGCCCTTACGCAACAGCTATCGAGCCAAGTCTTATATAAGATATAAGACATTTGCTTGCGTCCCCCTCTTCCCTCTACAATTCGGGCCGACAACCCTTCTTCCAACCCGACTTTGAGCAGGCCTCACATGCTGGATAACTACCGCCAACACGTCGCCGAACGCGCGGCCCTGGGGATCCCCCCGCTGCCCCTTACGGCCAAACAAACCGCTGAACTGATCGAACTGCTGAAGAATCCGCCCGCTGGCGAAGAGCAGAACCTGGTCGAGCTGCTGACCCACCGCGTGCCGGCCGGCGTGGACGATGCCGCCAAGGTCAAGGCCTCGTACCTGGCCGCCGTGGCGCTGGGCAAGGAAGCTTGTGCGCTGATCAGCCGTGCCAAGGCGACGGAACTGCTGGGCACGATGCTCGGCGGCTACAACATTGGCCCGCTGGTCGAACTGCTGGACGATGCTGAAATCGGCACCATCGCCGCCGATGCGCTGAAAAAGACCCTGTTGATGTTCGACGCCTTCCACGACGTGAAGGAAAAGGCCGACAAGGGCAACGCCAACGCCAAGTCCGTGCTGCAAAGCTGGGCCGACGCCGAATGGTTCACCAGCCGTCCGGAACTGCCGGAAAGCCTGACCATCACCGTCTTCAAGGTGCCTGGCGAAACCAACACCGACGACCTGTCGCCGGCGCCCGACGCCACGACCCGCCCCGACATCCCGATGCACGCCCTGGCGATGCTGAAGAACAAGCGCGACGGCGCCGCGTTCGAACCGGAAGAAGACGGCAAGCGCGGCCCGGTCAAGTTCATCGAATCGCTGAAGGAAAAGGGCCACCTGGTCGCCTACGTGGGCGACGTGGTCGGCACGGGTTCGTCGCGCAAGTCGGCCACCAACTCGGTGCTGTGGTTCACGGGAGAAGACATCCCCTTCGTGCCGAACAAGCGCTTTGGCGGCGTGTGCCTGGGCAACAAGATCGCCCCGATCTTCTACAACACCATGGAAGACGCCGGCGCCCTGCCGATCGAACTCGACGTTTCCAAGATGGAAATGGGCGACGTGGTCGAACTGCGCCCCTATGAAGGCCGCGCCATCAAGAACGGCGAAGTCATCGCCGAATTCGAAGTGAAGTCCGACGTGCTGTTCGACGAAGTGCGCGCCGGCGGCCGCATTCCGCTGATCATCGGCCGCGGCCTGACCGCCAAGGCGCGCGAAGCGCTGGGCCTGGCGCCGTCGACGCTGTTCCGCCTGCCGAAAGATCCGGCCGACACGGGCAAGGGCTATACCCTGGCCCAGAAGATGGTCGGCCGCGCCTGCGGCCTGCCGGAAGGCAAGGGCATCCGCCCGGGCACCTACTGCGAACCGAAGATGACCTCGGTCGGTAGCCAGGACACCACCGGCCCCATGACCCGCGACGAGCTGAAGGACCTGGCCTGCCTGGGCTTCTCGGCCGACCTGGTGATGCAGTCGTTCTGCCACACCGCCGCCTATCCCAAGCCCGTGGACGTGAAGACGCACCACACGCTGCCGGAATTCATCAGCACCCGCGGCGGCGTCTCGCTGCGTCCGGGCGACGGCGTGATCCACTCGTGGCTGAACCGCATGCTGCTGCCCGACACCGTCGGCACCGGCGGCGACTCGCACACCCGCTTCCCCATCGGCATCTCGTTCCCGGCCGGCTCGGGTCTGGTGGCCTTCGCCGCCGCCACGGGCGTGATGCCCCTGGACATGCCGGAATCGGTGCTGGTCCGCTTCAAGGGCAAGCTGCAACCCGGCGTCACGCTGCGCGACCTGGTCAACGCGATCCCGCTGTACGCCATCAAGCAAGGCCTGCTGACGGTCGCCAAGCAAGGCAAGAAGAACATCTTCTCGGGCCGCATCCTCGAAATCGAAGGCCTGCCCGACCTGAAGGTCGAACAAGCCTTCGAACTGTCGGACGCCTCCGCCGAACGTTCGGCCGCCGGCTGCTCGGTGTTCCTGAACAAGGAACCGATCATCGAATACATCAACAGCAACATCGTGATGCTGAAGTGGATGATCGCCAACGGCTATGAAGACGAACGCACGCTGGGCCGCCGCATCAAGGCCATGGAAGCCTGGCTGGCCGATCCCAAGCTGCTGGAGCCGGACGCCGACGCCGAATACGCCGCCGTCATCGAGATCGACCTGGCCGACGTGCACGAGCCCATCGTGGCCTGCCCGAACGACCCGGACGACGTGAAGACGCTGTCGGAAGTCGCCGGCGCCAAGATCGACGAAGTGTTCATCGGTAGCTGCATGACCAACATCGGCCACTTCCGCGCGGCCTCCAAGCTGCTGGAAGGCAAGCGCGACATCCCGGTCAAGCTGTGGGTCGCCCCGCCGACCAAGATGGACGCCACGCAACTGACCGAGGAAGGCCACTACGGCGTGTTCGGCACGGCCGGCGCCCGCACGGAAATGCCGGGCTGCTCGCTGTGCATGGGCAACCAGGCGCAGGTCCGCGAAGGCGCGACGGTCATGTCGACCAGCACCCGCAACTTCCCGAACCGCCTGGGCAAGAACACCAACGTGTACCTGGGTTCGGCCGAACTGGCCGCCATCTGCTCGAAGCTGGGCCGCATTCCGACCAAGGACGAGTACATGGCCGACATGGGCGTCATCAACAAGAGCGGCGACCAGATCTACCAGTACCTGAACTTCGACAAGATCGCCGACTACAAGGACGTGGCCGACGTCATCGAAGTCTAAGCGGCCGGCGGGCCCTGCCCGCTACCGGCAGGCCCAGGCCTGCACGACAGCCCCGGAGCGATCCGGGGCTGTTTTTTTTCGGCGCCCGGCCCGCGGCGCGATCTGGCTGTCAGGAGCGATACGTTTTCATACAATCGCGGTAACCATTGACACAATCCATCCAGGAGGAAGACCGCGAATGACCCGGCTTTTGCTGCCGCTGCCGCTATTGCTGGCGCTGGCCGGCTGCGCCACCGCGCCGCCGTCCAATACCGAGAACATCTGCGCCATCTTCCGCGAAAAGCCGGACTGGCACGACGCCGCGCTGAAGGTACAGAAGAAATGGGGCGCGCCGGTGCCGGTGCCGATGGCCATGATGTACCAGGAGTCCTCGTTCAAGCAGGACGCGGTGCCGCCGCGCTACTACTTCCTGGGCATCATCCCCTGGGGCCGGGTCAGTTCCGCCTACGGCTATGCCCAGGCCAAGGACGAAACCTGGGCCGACTACAAGAAGGACGCCGGCGGCTGGGGAGCCAGCCGCGACGACTTCGCCGATGCCCTGGACTTCATGGGCTGGTACATGAACAGGACCCAGCGCCTCAACGGCATCTCCAAATGGGACGCCTACGGCCAGTACCTGAACTACCACGAGGGCTGGACGGGCTACCGCAATCGCAGCTATGACCGCAAGGCCTGGCTCAAGACCGTATCGCAGAAGGTCCAGGCGCGCGCCGAGAAGTTCAGCGCGCAGTACAAGGGCTGCGAGAGCAGCCTGACGCGGGGCGGATGGTTCTGGTGACCGCCCCGGCCCCGGGGCTTAGAAGTCCATGCTCGCGCTCAGCGAGAACGTGCGCGGCCCGCCCAGCACCAGGTAGCCGTTGCCGGGATAGCCGCCCACCGAGGACCAGTAGTTGCGGTTGGCGATGTTGTCCACCCGCGCCCGCAGGGTCAGGACGTGGCCGTCCACGTCCATCATGTAGCGCAGGCCGGCGTCGAAGCGGGTCCAGCCGGGCACCTTGAGCGTATTGGCGTCGTCGGCGTAGGAAGAACCGGTGTAGACCATGCGGCCGTCCACGGCCAGGCCGGGAACGCCGGGGATGCCCCATTCCACGCCCAGGTTCGCCTGGAAGCGCGGCACGCCGATCACGCGGTTGCCGTCGATGGCGGGCGTGCCGGTCGAGCGCTGCTCGGCGTCCAGCCAGGTCAGCCCGCCCAGCAGGCGCACGCTTTTCACGGGTTCGCCGTACATCGTCAGCTCGATGCCCTGATGGCGGTCCTTGCCGGAGGTGGTCAGCTCGTTGTTGGCGTTGTACATGGCGCGCGGCTTGTCGGTGGAAAACAGCGCGAGGCCGCCGCCCAGTCGATCCGATTCGTACTTCGCGCCGATTTCCTTCTGCTTGGAGACAAAGGGCGAAAGGCTCTCGCCGACGTTGGGCACCGGCCGGCCGCCAGCGACCGCGGGCGCGGTCGGACCCGCGACCAGCGCCTCGATGTAGTTCGCGTACAGGGACACGCTGGGCGCGACCTTGACGACGATGCCGGCGGCGGGCGAATTGTGGCTGGCGTCGTAGGCGCCGCTTTCCTTGCCGGTGTTGTACGCGTAGTCCCGCTGGGACAGCCGCTGGTGGCGGATGCCGGCCGTCAGCAGGACCTTGTCGTCCAGGAACGACAGGGTATCGCCGATGGCGTAGCTGCTCAGGCGGGTGCGGCCTTGCAGCGCCGGATCGTCCAGGTCGTTGCCGCGCAGCGCGGCGGCGCTGAATGCCGGCTTGTCATACGAAACCGGATCGTAGATGTTGGTGGCGAACGTGTTCTGCCAGTCCATCACGTAGGCGTTTTTCTTCTTCAGGTCGAAGAAGGATGCCGACACGACGAACTCGTGGCCCACCGGGCCGGTGCGCACCTTGCCGCGCAGGCCCAGTTCGCCCGTGTTCACGCTGTCTTCGCGGGTGTTGTCGAAGCGATAGAAGCTGCCGGCGCCCGTGCTGCCGTTGCTCAGCGTGACGTTGCCGAGCGAATTGGCTTCGTCGCTGCGGCGAAAACCGTACGCCGCATAGGCCGTCAGCTTGTCGCTGAAGTCGTGCTCGGCGCGCACGGTGCCGAAAACGTCGCGCTCATTGGAATAGGACCACGGCTGCGCATAGTTGGAGCTGGCGTCCGGCGCGTCGGGCACGGAGGTCACGCCGGCGCCCAGCGTCACGTTGGGACGCGCGCGCTTGAGCTTGTTTTCCTGCCAGCCGATGTCCGCCGACAAACGCGTGTCGGCCGAGCGCCAGTCCAGGCCCAGGGACACCAGGCTGGTGCGGGAATGCTCGTCGTCGATGCCGGTGTCGCCGCTGCGCTGCGCCGCGTTGAAGCGGATGCCGGTGCTGTCGCCCGGGCCGAAACGGCGGGCGATGTCGGTGGACAACTGGAACTGGCCGCCGCTGGACACGCCGGTGGTGACGCGGGTCAGAGGGTCGTTCGGCGCGCGCTTGGGCACCAGGTTGATCACCCCTCCTATGCCGCCGCCGCCCGGCGCCGCGCCGGTCAGGAAGGTGGACGCGCCGCGCAGCACTTCCACGCGCTCGAACAGTTCGGTGGCGATGTACTGGCGCGGCAGCAAGCTGTACAGGCCGTTGTAGGCCACGTCATCGGAGCCGAGAATAAAGCCGCGGATGAAGTACGACTCCTGGAAGTTGCCGAAGCCGCGCGCCACGCGAACGCCCGAATCATTCTGCAGCACGTCGCCCACGCTGCGGGCCTGCCTGTCCTGGATCAGCTCGTTGGTATAGCTGGTGATGCTGAACGGCGTATCCATGATGTCCTGCGTGCCGAACAGGCCGATGCGGCCGCCGCGCGCGACCTGCCCGCCCGCGAAGGGCTCGGCCAGGCCGCCGGCCGACGCGTCCGCGCTGGCCTCGACGGTGATGGCATCCATTGAAACGACCGGCCCCTGGCCAGTGGCGGGAGCCGGCGGCGCGGCGTTCTGGGCGTGGACGGGAAGGCACCACGGAAGCGCGGCCACCATGCAGGCTAGGGTCTTGATTTTCATGTCGGGATGTCCGTTCATGCGGAAGAAATCGGGGAACTACGGAATCCCGATGGGGCGTGTGCGCCATGCAGGGGCGCCGCCGGTCCCGAAGGGACGCGGCCGGCCTCCGGCGCCATGGGGCTTCAACTCTTTCCGTGCATGATACGAAAAAGAGGAATCATTCTCATTATTTATCTTAGATGCTAAACATGTGAATGTTGCCGAGCGGCAACGGCCCTAAAAACGCCAGGTGAGTCAGTGTCTGACACCCGTACGCGACGCCGCTACGGTTTGCAGGGGTGGTCACGGGTGTCTGACACTCTCGAAGATGCGATTGCTGCCGCCGGGTGTCTGACACCCGCGAAGATGCGATTGCTGACGTCGGGTGTCAGACACCCGGGAAGCACTGGAGCAAACTGAAGGCCGCCCCGTATGGGTGTCAGACACCTGACCTAAATCGAAGAGCGACCAAGTGTCTGACACCCGTACGCGACGCCGCTACGGTTTGCAGGGGTGGTCGCGGGTGTCTGACACCTGACCAAGATACGACTGCCACCGCCGGTGTCAGACACCTGCCCTTCAGCCGCTTACCCTTCCATCGGCGCGCGGCTGGCGTCGTAGTCGCCCGGGGCCAGCGGTTCCAGCGGAAAATGCGGGCCGGCGCGCTTGCGGAAATCGAAGAGCGACCAGTCCGAACTGGTGACGCCGGGGCTGTCGCACTCCACCAGCGCCGAGGAAATCGGCACGAACACCGGCCGGCAATACATGCGCGACTTGACCAGGATGTAGCGCGCCTCGGTGGGCTCGACCCCCAGGCTGCGGAACACGCCCAGGTCCCAGGGTTCGTGGGTGCGCTCGGTAATGACCAGCCGGGCCGCGCCGATATCGAGCACGGCGCTGCGGCCCATGCTGACGAGCTGGCCGGTGTAGGTGGGCCCCGTGATGACGTATTCGCCGTTGGTGAGCGCGCTTACGGTGCCGCGCAGCGTGACCGGGCTGGCCGGCCGTCCGATGCTGTCGATGGGCCGCTTGTTGCCCACGGGCAGCTCCACCTCCGCGCCGACGCCGGCGCGAGTCAGTGTGTCGACGGCCTCGGGGTCGCAATACAGGCCCGCGACGATACCGTCCAGGCCCGCCTCCACCGCCGCCACCAGCACGTCCATCGTGTCGCAGGTTCCGCCGCTCATGCAGTTGTCGCCGTGGTCCAGCAGCAGCACGGGCTTGTCGGCGCTCTCGGCCAGCCGCCGCGCGCGCGCCAGCGATTGCGCGAGCGGTTCGCTTTCGTAGAGAAAGCCTTCGCGGCGGGCCCAGATCGCCGCGGCCATATCGCTGGCGACTCGTTCGGCCGCCTCCTGGCTGCCGTCGGCCACCGCCACCACGCTCAGGCAGGGATGGGGAATGTCGGCCAGCCCGAAACCCGCCAGCACGGACACGCCCAGCGCGCCCTCGGCTTCGGCGCGCCTGGCCATCTCCACGGCGTCGCGCATGGCGCCTTCGCCCGTGTTGCTGCGCAGCGTGTGCGACACCAGCGGCAGGCGGCGCCAGGCCATGAACGGCGCGATGCGGCCGTCGATGCTGTCGAACAGCAGCCGGCCCGCGTGTTCGCCGGTTTCGTACATGTCGATGTGCGGATAGGTCTTGAAGCTGATGATGACGTCGGCGTTCGCGACCATCTTGGGCGTCACGTTGCCGTGCAGGTCCAGCGCCACCCCGATGGGCACGCCCGGCGCGGCGCGGCGAACGCGCTCCAGCAGATCCCCTTCGCCGTCGTCGGTGCTTTCCACCGCCATCGCGCCGTGCAAGTCCAGCAGGATGGCGCCGCAGCCCGGCGCGGCCGCGACGATGCGTTCGCATATGGCTTCGTAGGCGTCGGCCGCCACGCGGCCGCTGGGATAGGCGGTGGCCGACACCGGCGTGGCCAGTTCCGCGCCGCGCGCTTCGGCCAGGTCGATGAAGGCCGACATGGCGGTGCGCTTGCCGTGGTTCTCGGCATAGGCGCCGGCATCGTAGGTGGGGCCGTCCAGCCCGAACGCGGACAGCGGCGTGGGCACCGGCGAGAAGGTGTTGGTCTCGTGGTTCATGCGGGCGATCAGGACTTTCATGCCGGCGCTCCTTCGGGGAACTGGATCCGGCCGCAGCAGCGCAGCATGGCGTGCAGCAGCACATTGCAGCCGGCCTCGAGGTGCTCGGGCCGAGCGTCCTCGATTTCGTTGTGGCTGATGCCGTCCTTGCACGGCACGAAGATCATGGCCGTGGGCGCGACCCGCGCCATGTAGACCGCGTCATGGCCCGCGCCGCTGATCACGTCCAGCGAATCCAGCCCCAGCGTGCGGGCGCCGTCCCGGACCGCCTGCACCAGTCGGGGCTCGAAGGGCTGCGGCGGGAAGTACACCACTTCCTTGCTCTCGACGTCGAGCCGGCCGGGCTCGGCCAGTTCGCCGCAGGCGCGCGCCAGGGCGGCGGCCATGCTGTCCAGGGTGGCGTCGTCGGCCGCCCGCAGGTCCACGGTCAGCGCCACGCGGCCCGGGATCACGTTGCGCGAATTCGGGTAGCCGTCGATGCAGCCCACCGTCGCGCGGCCGTGCGGGGCATGGTCCAGCGCAATGCGATTGATCTCCAGCACCAGCCGGGATGCGGCCACCAGGGCGTCGCGGCGCAGCTCCATCGGGGTGGGCCCGGCATGCGCCTCCTGGCCGGTGACGACGACGTCGTACCAGCGCTGGCCCAGCGCGCCCTGCACCGCGCCGATGGTGATGCCGCGGGCTTCGAGGATGGGGCCCTGTTCGATATGCGCTTCGAAATACGCGGCCGCCGCCCGCGGCCTGGCCGGCTCGGGCCCGTCATAGCCGATGGCGCGCAGCGCGTCGCCCACGCTGACGCCGTCGCGGTCCCGCGCCGCCAGCGCACGCTCCAGCGTGAAGGCGCCCGCGTACACGCCGGACCCCATCATCACGGGCACGAAGCGCGAGCCTTCCTCGTTGGTCCACACCACCACTTCCAGCGGCGCCTCGGTGGCGATGCCGTGCTGCTGCAGGGTGCGCAGGACCTCGATGCCCGCGAGCACGCCGTAATTGCCGTCGAACTTGCCGCCGGTGGGCTGGGTGTCGATATGGCTGCCCGTCATGACGGCGGGCAGGTCGTCGCGCAGGCCCGGACGGCGCATGAAGATATTGCCGATGGCGTCCACGCGCACGCTGCAGCCCAGTTCGCGGGCCCAGGCGCAGACCAGGTCGCGCCCCTGGCGGTCCAGGTCGGTCAGGGCCAGCCGGCACACGCCGCCTTTGTCGGTGCCGCCGATGCGGGCCAGTTCCATCAGCGAATCCCAGAGGCGCTCGCCGTCGATGCGGATGCCGCTGACGGCCTCCAATGCGTTCATTTCCATGGTGGTTTCCTTGCGGTCTTTGCGCATGAGGCTAGACGCCCACGCCCAGATAGCGGTCCTTCACGTTCTCGTCCGCCATGAAGTCGGCGTTGCTGCCTTCGTAGACAATGGTTCCCTGTTCGATGATGAAATGGCGGTCGGCAAGCTGGGTGCAGACCTCGAGGTTCTGCTCCACCAGCAGGATGGTGACGCCCGCCCGCTTGATGGACTGGATCTGCGCCACGATCTCCTCGACGATCACGGGCGCCAGGCCCTCGACCGGCTCGTCCAGCATCAGCACGCGCGGATGGTTCATGAGTGCCCGCCCGATGGCCAGCATCTGCTGTTCGCCGCCGGACAACTGGCCGCCGCCGTTCTTGCGCCGTTCTTTCAGGCGCGGGAAGATGCGGTAGATGTCGTCCAGTTGCCACGGCGAATCGCGGCGCATGCCCAGCTTCAGGTTTTCCTCGACCGTCAGCAGCTTGAAGATGCCGCGGTGTTCGGGCACCAGGCAGATTCCCAGGGCGGCGATCTTGTGGGCCGGCAGCCCGGCGATGTCGCGGCCGCCGAAGCGCACCGCCCCGGCCTTGGGCGCGATCACGCCGGCGATGGTCTTCAAGGTGGTGGACTTGCCGGCGCCGTTGCGCCCCAGCAGCGTGACCACCGTGCCCTGCGGCAGCGTCAGCGACACGCCTTGCAGGATGTGGCTCTTGCCGTAATAACTGTGGATGGCGTCGACGTGCAGGATCATGCCCGGCCTCCCGTGATCATGTTGCCCAGGTACGCGGCGCGCACCCGTTCGTCGCTGCGGATCGCGTCGGGCGGGCCTTCGACCAGCACCCGGCCCTGCTGCATCACCGTGATGGTGTCGGAGATGTCCATGACGATGTTCATGTTGTGCTCGATCAGCACCACGGTGTGGTCGTCGCGCAGGCTGCGGATCAGGCGCTTCATTTCCTCCAGGTCGTCCACCCCCATGCCGGAGGTCGGCTCGTCCAGGAAGATCGCGCGGGGCCGCGCCGCCAGGGCCATGCCCACCTCCAGGCGCCGCTGCTGGCCGTGCGACAGCGCGCCCGCGGCCACGTGGGCCAGCCGCGGCAGCCCCAGGCGCTCCAGCGCCGCGTCCACGACTTCGCGCTGCGCGCGCGCGCCCGTCGGCGGATGCCAGCAATCGAACGCGCCGGCCCGGTGCGCGCCCTGCGCCGCCAGCCGCAGGTTTTCGCGCACCGACAGGTTGGCGAACAGGCTGGTCACCTGGAAGGACCGGGCGATGCCGCGTTGCACGCGCTGGTAGTCGGCCTCCTGGGTGACGTCCTGGCCGTCGAACACGATGCTGCCCTCGCTCGCGCGCAGCGTGCCCGTCAGGATGTGGAACAGCGTGGTCTTGCCGGCGCCGTTGGGGCCGATGACGGAATGCACGGTGCGCGGCCGCACCTGCAGGTCCACCCCGTGCAGGGCCACGAATTTGCCGAAGCGCTTGACGATGCCGCGCGCCTGCATGAGCGGCGTGGAAGTGGCCTGATTCATGCGTTCGTCTCCTTGGCGGCCGGCTCCGTGCCGCCAGCGCGATGCCGCAGCGCCAGCCAGATGCGTTCTCCCAGGCCCCACAGCCCCTTCTGCATGAACAGGCTGACGGCGATCAGCAGGAAGCCCAGCAGCATCAGCCAGCGGGGCCAGAGCGTGGAAAGCCAATCGGCGAACAAGACGTAGAACGCCGAGCCCAGCACCGAGGCGAACAGATTGCCGGTGCCGCCGATGACCGTCATCACCAGGATCATCTCGCTGCTGTGGTATTCGATGCTGGACAGCGGCGCGATACCGGTCATCATGGCCAGAAAGGCGCCCGCCAGCGCCGTGACGGCGCCGGAAATGGCGAATGCCGCCAGCTTGAACATCCGCACGTTGTAGCCCACCGCCGTGGCGCGCGCCTCGTTGTCGCGGATCGCGAGCAGGGTGCGGCCGAAGACGGAATTGGTCACTCGCAGCAGCAGCCAGAACACCGCCAGGAAGCAACCGGCCACGAAGCCGTAGAACCGCCACGGCGAATCCAGCGGCAGGATCTCCAGCCCGCCCACCGCGAGCGGCGGGCGCGGCACGTCCAGCAGGCCGTTGTCGCCCCCGGTCAGGTCCGGCAGGCTGTAGGCCAGGAAGTAGAACATCTGCGCGAAGGCCAAGGTCAGCATCACGAAATAGGTGCCGCGCTGGCGGATCGCGAACCAGCCCACCAGCGTCGCGGCCAGCGCCCCGACCGCCATGGCCGCCAGCAGCGCCAGCGGCAGCGGAATGCCGGTGCGCGTCAGCAGGATGCCGACGGCATAGCTGCCCAGGCCGAAGAAGATGCCCTGCCCGAACGACAGCAGGCCGGTGAAGCCCAGCAGCAGGTTGCAGCCCAGCACCGCCAGGGCGTAGATCAGCACTTCCGCGGCCAGGGATCCGGACTGCATGCACAGCGGCAGCAACAGCACCACGGCCAGCGCCAGCAGCAATTGGGCGTGCGATTTCAAGCGCGTCATCATCCTCTCCCCATCAGGCCGTGGGGACGCAGCAGCAGCACCGCCGCCATCGCCACATAAATCATCAGCCGCGCGCCTTCCGGCCACAGCGTGCTCATCACGCTTTGCACCACGCCGATGAGCAGGCCGCCGACGAGCGCGCCGAAGAAGCTGCCCATGCCGCCCACCACCACGATGACGAAGGCGATGCCCAGCGCCTCGACGCCCATGAAGGGCTCCACTCCGCGGATCGGCGCGGCCAGGACCCCGGCCAGCGCCGCGGTGGCCGCGCCCAGCGCGAACACCAGGCTGAACATGCGGAACACGTTGATGCCCAGCATCGACACCATTTCGGTGGATTCGCTGCCGGCGCGCACGGCGCTGCCCAGCCGCGTGCCTTCCAGCACGTACCAGAGCAGAAGCGAGAAGACCGCGGTGAAGCCGATCACGAACAGGCGGTACTTGGGATAGATGAAACTGCCCCACATGACCACGCCCTGCAGCGAGGCGGGCGCGGCCACGTTGTCGCCGATCGGCCCCCAGACCACGATGACCAGTTCCTGCAGCACCAGGGCCAGGCCCACGGTGATCAGGATGTGGAACTCGTGCGCCTGCGCGTAGACGTGGCGCAGCACCAGTTTTTCGGCCGCCCAGGCGCATGCGCCCACCAGCAGCGGCACGATGGCCAGGGCCAGCCAGAAGTCCAGGCCCCATTGGATGGCCTGGAAGCAGAAATAGGCGCCCAGCAGATAAAACGCCCCGTGGGCGAAGTTCACGAAGCGCAACAGACCGAAGACGATGGACAGGCCGACTGCCAGCAGGAAGTACAGCATGCCCACCCCGATCCCATTGATGACCTGGAGCAGATAGACGTTCATGGGGATGCCCGGTGGAGGAAACGAAAGGCCGCGGGACGCGCGGCCCGCGCGGGCGGCAGGCGCGCCCGCGGGGCCGGCCTCGAGGGCGGGCTAGAGCTTGCAGCCGGTTTCCGCGGGCGGCAGGAAGGACCGGCCGCTATGCACGATCTCGGCGTAGTCGTCCTTGTCCTTCATGTCCTTCTTGGCGCGCCCCTTGAGCAGGTAGTAGTTCTTCAGGACCTGATGGTCTTCCTTGCGGATTTCCTCGGGCCCCGTCAGCCCCTGGTAGGCCATGCCTTCCATCGCGGCCACGACCTTGGCCGGATCGGCGCTGCCGGCCTTGACGATGGCGTCCAGCATGATGCGGGTGCAGATGTAGGATCCGGCCAGGCTGTAGTTCGGGTTGGCGCGGGTCTTTTCCTGGGACAGCTTCACCAGTTCCTTGTTCAGCGGCGAATCGATGCCATGCCAGTACTGGGCGCCGAAGTAGACGCCTTCGCACAGGTCGGCGCCCAGGCTTTCGAACTGTTCCAGGCCCGACGCCCAGGCCACCAGGATGGTGCAGTTCTGCTTCATGCCGAAGCTGACGGCCTGGCGCAGCGTGTCCGACGACTGCGAACCGAAGTTCAGGATCAGCAGCACGTCGGGCTTGGCGGCCATCGCATTGGTGAGATAGCCGCTGAATTCCTTCTCGGTCAGCGAGTGGTAGCTGTTGCCCACGTGCTCGATGCCCTTTTCCTTGAAGATCGCCTTGGCCGCGTTCAGCAGGCCGTCGCCGAACACGTACTGCGGCGTGATCGTGTACCAGCGCTTGGCGTTGGGCAGCGTTTCCAGCAGCGGACGGACGGTCTGCTCGATGGCGCCGAAGGTGGGCACCGACCAGCGGAACGTCGCCTTGTTGCAGTCTTTGCCCGTGATCTCGTCGGCGCCCGCGGTGGTGATGAACACGCCGCCCGCCCGTTCGACCTCCTTGCCCATGGCCAGCGCTTCCGACGACAGGATCCCGCCGGCGAAGAACTTGACGCCCTTCTGCTGCGCGACTTCCTGCACCTTGCGCACGGCCGTCGCCGGCTTGCCCTCGGTGTCCAGCACGGTATAGGCCAGCGGCCGGTCCAGCGCGCGGCCGTATTGCTCCAGCGCCAGTTTCATGCCCAGATCGGCGAACTTGCCGTTGGCGGCGAAGGGGCCCGACATGGGCACCGGACACCCGAACTGGATGGCGTCGGCTTGCGCCAGCGCGGACCGGGCGGCCCACAGCGATCCGGGCACCGCGCCAAGCGCGGCGATTTTCAGCAGGTTGCGGCGATTCAAGATGGTTCTCCCTGGCTGCCGCCGGCATTGCCGCGGCATATTGACGATGTCGAGCGCGCCCCATGCGCGTCCCCTTTCCGACTCTGTCTGCTCCAAGCTCCTGGGCGCGGCCGCCCCGAAAAGCGCGGCCTGCCCATCCCGCGACTACCATCCTATTTATTATGATAAATAGGATTATTATTATGATCAGATTGGGGGTCCGGCTCTGTCAATAGCCGCGGTATCAGGTATAACCCTGGGCCGCGGCGAGCCGTAAGCGGCGCGCCCCCGCACACCCGCAACGGAGAAACGCAATGGCGTTCGACAGTCAGGACCTACCGGCCGGCGGCATCTCCAGCCCGCCCAAGCGCAGCGATCTGGTCGCCGAAGAGATCAAGCGGCTGATCACGGCCAAGAATCTGTTGCCCGGCGACAAGCTTCCGCGCGAGAGCGAACTGCAAAGCATGTTCTCGGTCAGCAAAAGCACCATGCGCGAGGCGCTCAAGTCCCTGGAGGTGCAGGGGCTGGTGAAGGTCAGCACCGGCCCGGGCGGCGGCGCCACGGTGGTCGAGGTGCCGCTGGACCGCACCTTCCAGTTGATGCAGAACTACCTGTTCTTCAAGGAAGTGCGGATCGAGGACATCTACCAGGTGCGCAAGCTCCTGGAACCCGAGCTGGCCGCCAGCGCCGTGCCGTTCCTGACGGAGGCGCACTTCGCCGCGCTGGAACAGAACATCGCCTGCTGCGATCCGTCCGCCGAGCATGTCGAGGACCCGCTGGCGCAGCGCCAGGAGGAAATGAATTTCCACGACATCTTCGCCGCGGCCTGCCCCAACCCGTTCCTGCGATTCAGTTGCGAAATGACCAACGAGATGATCCGGCAGCTAACGGTCTTCGACAACGAGATGCCGCTGGCCGAACAACAGCGCTTCGGCAGCGCGAACACGGGCTTTCACCGCCAGATCCTGGCGGCGGCCCGGGAACGCGACGTCGAACAGGTGCGCGCGCTGATGAGCGAACACATGCAGGACGCGATGCGCTCGGTCAAGCGCATGCACGGCAAGCTCGAAGGCCGGCTGATCCTGGATTCCGAAATGTCGCGGCGCAATGTCACGCGCAACGCGCGCCGCGGCAGCCGCAAGAAAGCCTGAAGGCGCGGCGCCCCTGCGGACGGGGCGGCGCGCCCTGCCCGCCTCAATCCAGCTTGATGGCGTTGGCCTTGATCACCGCGCCCCAGCGCTGGCGGTCTTCCTCCACATAGGCATCGACATCGGCCTGGCTGCGCGGCGCCTGGATCACCAGGCCCAGCGGCTCGAAGCGGCCGCGGAAGGCCGGATCCTTCAGCACCTTGTCCACCGCCGCCCGCAGACGCTGCGCCTCGGCCCGCGGCACGGCGCCAGGCACGGCCACGCCGAACCAGGTGGCCGCGCGGAATCCCGGAAAGCCGCTTTCCGCCACGGTCGGCACATCCGGCAGCACGGCCAGCCGCTCGCTGGTCGTGACGGCCAGGGCCTTGATCTTGCGCTCCCGCACCAGCGGCAACGAGGTACTGATCACGTCGACCATGAGCTGCGTGTCGTTGCCCATCAGCGAGGTCAGCGCGGGCGCGCTGCCGTTGTACGGGATGTGCGCCACGTCCATGCCGGTGCGCGATTTCAATAGCTCGGTCGCCAACTGCAGCGGATTGCCTATCCCCACCGAGGCATAGTTCAGCTTGCCGGGCCGCGCCTTGGCATAGCCGACGAATTCGGCCAGCGTGGCGGCGGGCACCTCGTTGTTGGCCACCACCACCAGCGGCAGCTCGGCGGCAATGCCGAGCACGCGGAAATCGCGCGCCGCGTCGTAGGCGATGCGCTGGTAGAGCATGGGATTGAGCACCATGCTGGCATTGCTGGCCAGCAAGAGCGTATAGCCGTCGGGCGCGGACCGCGCCACCTGCGTGGCGGCGATCATGGTGTTGGCGCCCGGCTTGTTTTCCACCACGACGGGTTGCCCGAGGTCGCGCGACAGGCCTTCGGCCAGCATCCGCGACAACTGGTCGGCCGAGCCGCCGGGGGTATAAGGCACGACCAGCTTGACGGGCTTGTCCGGAAAGGATGCCAGCGCGGCGGGCGGGCCGGCGAGCGCGAAGATTGCCACGGCCGCGATGCGGTGCAGCCTGGAGGTCAGTCTGTATGTCATTGCTTGTCTCCCGAGCTATCCAGCTCTTGTAATCGCGGCCATGCGCCGCTATCCGCTATACCTTGCGCTGACGCCCCGCCCAGAATTCGGCGCGCAGCCTGCGCTTGGCGATCTTGCCGTTGTCGTCGCGCGGCAGCTCCGGACGCAAGCGCAGCTCACGCGGGACCTTGTAGCGCGCGATCCGCCCGGCCAGCCATTGCGTCATTTCCGCGGGTTCGGGCGACGCGCCCGCCGCGGGCTGCACCAGCGCCATCAGGCGCTCTCCGTACTCGTCGTCCGGAACACCGAACACCGCGCAATCCGCCACGCCGGGATACTGCATGAGCTGGTGCTCGACCTCGGCCGGATAAATGTTCACGCCGCCCGAGATCACCAGGTCCGATTCACGGTCGCACACGTACAGATAGCCGTCCGCGTCCAGGTAGCCCAGGTCGCCCAGACCGATAAGGCCGTCCTTCTCCACCTCGGCGCGGGCCTCCGGGTTGTTGCGATAGGTGAAATCCGCGTAGGCCGGCTGGCGCACGTGGATCCGCCCGACCTGGCCCGCCGCGCAGGGCGTTCCGTCTTCGCCGTAGATCCTTACCTGCGCGCCGCCGATGGGGCGGCCGGCGCTGCCGGGGCGGGCAAGCGCCTCATGCGAATCGATGACCGTGACCATGCCGGCCTCGCTGGAGGCGTAGGTTTCATGCACCACGGGACCCAGCCATTCGATCATGGCGCGCTTGATCTCGGGCGCGCAAGGCGCGCCGGTCGACGCGACAAAGCGCAACGACGACAGATCGTGCGCGGCGCGCGTGGCGCCATCCAGCTTCAGCATGCGCACGTACATGATGGGCACCAGGTAGACCGTATCGATGCGATGCGCTTCGATCAGGCGCAGGACTTCGACGGGATCGAACCTGTCGGTCAGGACGAAGGTTTCGCAGACCCGCAAGGCCACCTGCGCAAACACGCTGGGCGCGCTGTGGTAGATCGGCGCGGGCAGCAGCGCGCGGCATCCCGGGCGCAGGCCGTAGGCCGCTTCCACGACGGCCTCGACCTGCTCCAGATGGCGCGCCAGATGCTCCAGCGGGAATGGCGCGCGCACCACGCCCTTGGGCCGGCCCGTCGTGCCGGAGGTATAGGCCATGTGGCCGCGCGGCGCCACGCGCGGCCCGTCGTAGGGGGGCTGGCGGTCGCGCCAGGCGTCGTAGTCCTCGGCCCCGGACTGCGACGCGCCGGGACCGGCCAGCAGCACGGGCAGTCCGGCGGGCAATACGTCGCGCAGCGGCAGCCACAGATCGGCGCTGGCGATCAGCAGCCGGGCGCCGCTGTCCTCAACCAGGAACGCCACTTCCGCCGCGGTGAAGTGCCAGTTGATCGGACAGTAGTAGCAGCCCAGCCGTTTGCACGCCTGGATGATTTCAAGATAGGGCAAGCCGTTGCGCAGCAGGACGGCGATCACGTCGCCTTCCCGCAAGCCGCGAGCCGCCAGGCCGGCGGCGACCTGGTCGCCGCGCGCGGCCAGCGCCGCGCCCGACAGGCTCTGGCCGCCCGCATGGATGCCGCTGCCGGTCATGCGCCCCCCGTGCTGCGCTGCGCCTTGTCCTGCGCCGTGCGCGCTTCGATCGCCTGGCGCGCGGCGGCCCAGTCCGCATCGCTCCATTCGGCGTACTGCTTGAAGTAGGCGCCGTTGGCCAGATAATCGCCGCCATCCAGCGCAATGGTCTGGCCGTTGATCCAGTCGTAGCCCGGACTCAGCAGGAAGGCCGCCAGCTCGCCGATGTCGTGTCCGGTGCCCAGGCGCCGCATGGGGTTCTGCCGGGCCTGAGCATCGGCGCCCGTGTCCTTGGGCCGCAGCCGCGCGCTGGCCCCTTCGGTCGGAATCACGCCTGGCGCGAGGGCATTCAGGCGGATGCCGTGGCGGCCCCATTCGATGGCCAGCGATTTGGTCATGGCGTCTATGCCGGCCTTGGACATGGCCGACGGAACCACGAAGGGCGAACCGGTCCAGACCCAGGTCACCACAATGGACAGCACCGCGCCGCCGCGGCCTTCCGCGATCCAGCGCTTGCCCACGGCCTGAGTGGTATAGAAGGTGCCGCGAAACACGGTGTCGGCGATGGCATTGAAGCCGCGCGGCGACAGTTTCTCCGTGGGGCTGATGAAGTTGCCCGCGGCATTGTTGATCAAGCCCGTCAATGCCCCATGCTCTGTCCAGATGGCCTGGACCGCGGCGTCCACGGCCTCGGCGTCGCGGATATCCACCGCCTGCACCTGGACCTCGGCGCCGTGGCGTTCGCGCAAGCCGGCGGCGGCCTCCTCCAGCACGGCCGCGCGGCGCCCCCACAGATGCAGCGACGCGCCCAGGGACGCCAGCCGTTCCGCCATGGCGTGACCCAGGCCGGTGCCGCCGCCGGTGACTAGGATGCGTTGGCCGCGGAACAGGTCGGCGCGGAACATGGTTTGAGGGGGGCTTCCGGTGGGCGGGGTCTGCGGCATGGCCTGGTCTCCTGTTGGTTGAAGACCAGAATATCAACCCGCGCCATGCCGCGACAATCCCGCACTTTGCGTAAACTATGTTTCCTCACAGTCAACAATAAGACTGCGCATGCCCGCCCTGCCCGCGCTGGACCTCAACCTGATACAACTGTTCGTCACCATCGTCGACGCCGGCACCTTGAGCGAGGCCGCGGTGCGCCACGGCGTCACGCGCTCGCACGTGAGCCGCAACCTGCAGAAACTCGAACGCGCCTTCGGCGCCCAGCTCATCCGGCGCAGCACGCGCCGGCTGGAACTGACGCAACAGGGCTCGGTGCTATATGAACACGGCACGCGCATGGCGCGCGAAGTCGAGTCCGCCCGCCACGCCCTGCAGAAGCTCGGCTCCGAGCCCACGGGCCACGTCCGGCTGAGCATTCCCACCGGGCTGGGAGAGCTGGACCCCTTGCGACCGCTGCTGGTGAGCTTCGCCCTGCGGCATCCCTCTCTGACCTTGCGCGTGCTGTTTTCCAACCGGGTAAGCGACCTGATCTCGTCGGAAATAGATGTGGCGCTGCGGGTAATGAGCACGCCGCCGCAGGACTATGTGGCGCGCGCGCTCGGCGAGGTGAAATGGGTGCTTTGCGCGGCGCCCGCCTATCTGGCGCAGTTCGGCCCGCCGGCCCATCCGCGCGACCTTGCCCGCCTGCATTTCCTGGGCCCGCCAGACCCCAGGCCCCAGGTCACGCTGCGCCTGCGCCGCAAAGACCAGTTGCACGAGGCCAAGCTCGCGCCGCGGCTGCAATCGGAGTATTTCCCGTTTCTGGCGCAGGCCACCCGCGCCGGCGCGGGCGTGGCGCTGCTGCCGGCCTATGTGGTGCATGAAGACATCGCGGCCGGACGGCTGACGCCGGTGCTGCCCGCCTATCAGGCCCTGGGACCGGGCGACAAGCTCTTCATCCTGACCACGCCCAACCCCTATCCATCGACCGCCCAGCGCGCGGTGGTCGATTTCCTGCGCACTGAAGTGACCGCGCTGCTGGGCGACTTTCTTGCGTAGGAATCCTCGCGCGGCCGCAACACCGGCGTAGGACTTTCTTGATAAAAGAGGCTTGCGAGTCGCGCGTGCCTCGGCCAGAGTATCGGGTGAGGCAGAAGGCCGCCCGCCACATCACCGGACGGGAACTTTGACGGCCCATCCAAGTCTTATATAAGATATAAGACATACGGCCGCGCAGGCGCCAGTCTCACATAGAATGACAAATGCGCAAAAACGCCAGAAAATGCCGGCTTCAGCCGGGCAAAAACCACGGAGTCCATCATGCCGCACAACACCCTAGACACCCTCAAGAATTTCAAGATCGGCAATAAATCCTGTCAGTACTATTCGCTGCCGGCGCTGGGCAAGTCCCTCGGCATCGACGTGCAGCGGCTCCCGGTCTCGATCCGGATCGTCCTGGAATCGGTGTTGCGCAACTGCGATGGCAAGAAAGTCACCGAAGAACACATCAGGCAGCTCGCCAACTGGCAGGCCAACGCCCGCCGCGAAGACGAGATCCCCTTCGTCGTGGCCCGGGTGGTGCTGCAGGACTTCACCGGCGTGCCGCTGCTGGCCGACATCGCCGCCATGCGCTCGGTGGCCGACAAGATGGGCAAGAGCCCCAAGAGCATCGAGCCCCTGGTTCCGGTGGACCTGGTGGTGGACCACTCGGTCATGATCGACTACTTCGGCACCAAGAATGCGCTGGACCTGAACATGAAGCTGGAATTCAAGCGCAACCAGGAGCGCTACCAGTTCATGAAGTGGGGCATGCAGGCGTTCGACACCTTCGGCGTCGTGCCCCCGGGCTTCGGCATCGTCCACCAGGTGAACCTGGAATACCTGGCGCGCGGCGTGCACCTGGACAAGAAGAACAACGTCTACTACCCCGACTCGCTGGTGGGCACCGACAGCCACACCACCATGATCAACGGCATCGGCGTGGTGGGCTGGGGCGTGGGCGGCATCGAGGCGGAAGCCGGCATGCTGGGCCAGCCCGTCTACTTCCTGACCCCCGACGTGGTCGGCGTGGAGCTCAAGGGCAAGCTGCGCGGCGGCGTCACCGCCACCGACCTGGTGCTGACCATCACCGAAATGCTGCGCCGTGAAAAAGTGGTGGGCAAGTTCGTCGAGTTCTGTGGCGAAGGCACGGCCAGCCTGTCCGTGGCCGAACGCGCCACCATCGGCAACATGGCGCCCGAGTACGGCGCCACCATGGGTTTCTTCCCCGTCGACGAGCGCACCATCGACTACTTCCGCGGCACCGGCCGCACCGAAGACGAAATCGCCGCGTTCGAGGCCTATTTCAAGGCCCAGAAGATGTTCGGCGTGCCCGCCGCCGGGGACATCAACTTCACCAAGCTGCTGACGCTGGACCTGTCCACCGTCGCGCCGTCGCTGGCCGGCCCCAAGCGTCCGCAGGACCGCATCGAGATCGGCAACGTCAAGAACACCTTCATCGACCTGTACTCCAAGCCCGTCTCCGAGAACGGCTTCAACCAGCCCGCCGAAAAGCTGGGCCGCGCCTTCACCACCAGCGCCGGCACCCAGGTCAAGAACGGCGACATCCTGATCGCGGCCATCACGTCCTGCACCAACACGTCCAACCCCAGCGTGCTGCTGGCGGCCGGCCTGCTGGCCAAGAAGGCCGTGGAAGCGGGCCTGACTGTGCCCAAGCACATCAAGACCTCGCTGGCCCCCGGATCCCGCGTGGTCACCGAATACCTGACCAAGACGGGCCTCCTGCCCTACCTGGAAAAGCTCGGCTTCGACGTCGCCGCCTACGGCTGCACGACCTGCATCGGCAACGCCGGCGACCTGACCCCGGACCTGAACGAAGCCATCATCGGCAACGACCTGATCTGCTCGGCCGTGCTGTCGGGCAACCGCAACTTCGAGGCCCGCATCCACCCGAACATCAAGGCCAACTTCCTGGCCTCGCCGCCGCTGGTCGTGGCCTACGCCCTGGCCGGCACCGTCATGCGCGACCTGATGACCGAACCCGTGGGCCGCGGCAAGAAGGGCGACGTGTGGCTGGGCGACATCTGGCCGACCACCGAGGAAGTCGAAGCCCTGCTGAAGTACGCGCTGGACCCGAAGGCGTTCGAGGCCAACTACGGCCAGGTCAAGACCAACCCGGGCAAGCTCTGGGAGAACATCAAGGGCGTCAAGGGCGACACTTACAACTGGCCCGACTCCACCTACATCGCCGAACCGCCCTTCTTCGAGGGCTTCGGCATGACGCCGGGCGCGATCCCGACCGTCAAGGGCGCCCGCGCGCTGGGCGTGTTCGGCGATTCGGTCACCACCGACCACATCTCGCCGGCCGGCTCCATCAAGGAAACCTCGCCCGCGGGCAAGTGGCTGAAAGAGAACGGCGTCATGAAGGCCGACTTCAACAGCTACGGCTCGCGCCGCGGCAACCACGAAATCATGATGCGCGGCACCTTCGCCAACGTGCGCATCAAGAACCTCATGATCCCGGCGCTGCCCGACGGCAGCCGCTTCGAAGGCGGCGACACCCTGTTCCAGCCCACCGGCGAACAGATGTCCATCTATGACGCGGCCATGCAGTACGTCGCGGCCGATACGCCCACCGTGGTGTTCGGCGGCGAAGAATACGGCACCGGCTCGTCGCGCGACTGGGCGGCCAAGGGCACCCAGTTGCTGGGCGTGAAGGCCGTGATCACCCGCAGCTTCGAACGCATCCACCGCAGCAACCTGGTGGGCATGGGCGTGCTGCCGCTGCAGTTCAAGGGCGCCGACAGCGTGCAGTCGCTGGGCATCACCGGCGAAGAAACGTACGACATCTCGGGCCTGGAAAACGGCATCAAGCCGATGCAGGACGTCACCCTGACGATCACCCGCAAGGACGGTTCCAAGCAGGACGTGACGGTGCTGCTACGCATCGACACCCCGATCGAAGTCGACTACTACCAGCACGGCGGCATCCTGCCCTTCGTGCTGCGCCAACTGCTCGCGGCCTGATCGCAGTTCAGGAAGGCCAGGGCCTGAGTCCGGTACCGTACCGGGCTCAGGCCTCTTATCTTATTGAGCCGCTCCCTGGGTCAGCTTCGTGCCGCGGAAGGTGTAGTCACAGCGTCAAAAATTGAAAATGATTATCAAAATCATTATAATTGCAACCTTCCTGCGTTTGCGTTGTCCTCCATGTCCGCCAGGCTGAAAAAAGATTGGCTTGCCCATTACCGCGATCTGTTCGGCATTTTGCGGCGCAAAGACCTGGGACGGGAAGACAGCGAGGATGCCCTGCACGATACCGTACAGGGCATGCTGGAAAACGGCGTCGGCGCCATCCAGGACCCGCGCGCCTATCTGGCGCGAGGAATATCCAACCGCCTGATCAGCCGGCATCGCCATGCCAGGGCGCTGGAAATGCTGCCGCTCGACGAACTGGGAGAAGCCTCGCATTCGGTCGCGCCGGGCGCGGAGACCCACGTACGATGCCGGCAACTGGCCGATGCCCTGGCATCCGCACTGGAAGAACTGCCGCTCAAATGCCGGCAGATTTATGTCCGGCATCGGCTCGAAGGCCAGACTCACAGCGAAATCGCGCAGGAAATGGGCCTGTCCCGCAGCATGGTGGAAAAGTACATGACCCGCGCCCTGCGCCACCTCGAAGAGCGCCTGGACATCCATGCGCCCTATTGACGATCCCGGCCACCGCGCGGGGCGGACCCCCGACGCGCTAGAGCATCCTCGCGACGCCGCCCAATGGTTTGCCCGGATGCACTCCGGCGAGGTGACCGAAGAAGAGCGGCGGGCGTTCGCCGCCTGGCGCGCCGCCGACCCGGAGCACGATCGGCGCTACGACAAACTGGCCCGGCTGTGGGACGCCGCCTCGTCCGTTCCCGAATCGCGCCTGCGCGCCATGGCGGAGGATCCTGCCGCGCCGCCGAAGTCGCTGTCTTCGCGCCGGCGCTTCGGGCTGGGACTGGCGGCGGTTTGTACGCTGGCCGTGACGGCGGGCGCGCTTCGCCAGGCCGGCTGGCTGGAAGCATCGCCGCAATATGCCGCCGAACTGGAAACGCGCAAGGGCGAGCGCCGCCGCGTTCCGTTGCCGGACGGCTCGACGCTCGACCTGAATTCCGATACCCGTGTGACCTTGCGCTTGTGCGACGACCAGCGTTTGCTCGTTCTGCATTGCGGCGAGGTATTCCTGGACGTGGCGCCCGACGCGAGCCGCCCCTTCGTGGTGGATGCGGGCGTGGGGCAGGCCGCCGCCACAGGCACGCGCTTCGACGTGTGGCGCGACGCCGACGCAATGCGGGTCACGGTCGAGTCCGGATCCGTGCAGGTGGCGTCCGGCCGCTGGTGGCGCCGCAGCGTCCGGGAGCTTGCCGCGAATCAGCAGATCGTCGCCCGCGCCGGGCAGGCGCCGGAGCGTATCCAGCGCGTCAATGCCGCCGAGGTGGCCGCCTGGCAGCGCGGCAAGGTGGTGTTCAACAACGTGCCATTGGCCAGCGTCGTGCACGAAATGAACCGCTATCTGGCCTACCCCGCCCGGCTGGCCGGGACGGAAACGGGAAAGTACCGCGTGTCCGGGGTTTTCAGCGTGGACGACCCCGACGCCATGATCGACGCCTTGCCTTCCATTGCGCCCGTGCACGTGCGGCGGCTGCCGGACGGCGGCGTGGTGATTGCGGCGGCGGCCGAAAATCTGTGACAAAAAGTAAAAGTTCCTTATAGGAATGATTTTTATTCTGGTGCCAGAGGGGGTTATGCGTCTGTAAGGGTGTAGGAGCACGCGTCCGCGTGCGCCGGCTTTTCACAGGAAAACCCCGAACCATGAGCCACACCCTTGTTCGCCGGCCGCAACGCCGGCCCATATCGGCCGGCGGCATGACCGCCCTGGCCCTGTCCCTCGCGCTGGCGTTCAGCCTGGCGCCTCAGCAGGTCAGGGCGCAGGATGCAGCCGTCAACGTCAGCATCGCCGCCCAGCCGCTGGGCGACGCATTGCTGAAACTGGGCCAGCAGACGTCGCTGCAAGTCTTCTTTTCGCCCGATCTGGTGGCAGGGCTGGCCGCCCGCCCCGTGTCCGGCCGGCTCGCCCCCGAGGAAGCGCTGCGGCAATTGCTGACCGGAACGGACATCCAGTACACGCGCAGCGGCAATAACGTCAGATTGTCCCGCCCGGTGGCGGAAGCGACGACGCTCGAGCCGGTGACCGTGAGCGCGGGCATTCTCGGCACGCTGGCCGAGCCCTACGCGGGCGGGCAGGTCGCCACCGGGGGCAGCCTGGGCCTGCTGGGGTCGACCGACGTGATGGACACGCCGTTCTCCACCGTCAACTACACGTCCGACCTGCTGTACAACGAACAGGCGCGCACCCTGGCCGACGTGGTGGTAAACGACGCTTCCGTGCGCATGACCACGTCGACGGGTGGATTCAGCGATGACTTCCAGATCCGAGGCTTCGCGGTCAACAGCGGCGACGTGAGCGTGAACGGCTTGTACGGCCTGGTGTCGTCCAGCCGCGTGCCGGTGCAGATCATGGAGCGCGTGGAAGTGCTCAAAGGCCCCGGCACGCTGATGCGCGGCATTCCGCCGGAAGGCAGCGTGGGCGGCGCGATCAACATCGTGACCAAGCGCGCCGAGGACGAACCGCTGACCCGCGTGACCGCCAGCTACATGAGCGAATCCAACTTCACGGGGCAGATAGACATGGGCCGCCGCTTCGGCGAAAACAACGCCTGGGGGGTGCGCTTCAACGGCGCCAAGCGCGGCGGCGAGGCAACCGTGAGCGGCGGCGACCAGCAACTCGACATGGGCGCGCTGGGGCTGGATTACCGCGGCGAGCGCCTGCGCTGGTCGCTGGACGCGATTTACCAGGAATACGATACCGACAGCTTCCGCGGCCAGATGGGTTTCCTGGACGCCGACATTCCCAAGGCGCCCAAGGGCGATACCAACCTGTTCCCCGGCGCCAAGCTGACGCAGCGCGACCAGACCATCATGTCGCGCCTGGAGTACGACTTCACCGACCACATTACGGCCCACATCGGCGCGGGCTACCGGGATGGCAAGAACCGCCAGCTACTGCCGTGGACGGCCGGCGCGGACGCCAACGGCGATTTCACCATCTATAACTATTACTACGACTCTTACTCCAAGACCTTCAGTGGCGACACCGGCCTGACCGCGACGTTCCAGACCGGCCCCGTCGGCCACCGCGTGGCGTTCGGCGTCACCCGCATGGCGCAGGAAAACGGCAACTCCTTCACCACCGGCGGCATGGGCAATTCGAATATCTACGACCCCGCCCCGCTGCCGGCGCTGCCGGCCGAGCGGCTCAGGCCGGCCAAGACGGACGACACGACGCTGACCAGCTACGCGCTGGCCGACACGCTGTCTTTCATGCAGGACCGCGTGTTGTTGACGCTGGGCGCGCGCCACCAGACCGTAAACGTGGATAGCGTGTCCAGCGAGGATTATCGTTCCAGCGCCGTGTCGCCGGTGGTGGGCCTGGTGGTCAAGCCGCTGCGCAACGTGTCCGTGTACGCGAACTTCACCAAGGGCCTGACGAGCGGCGGCACCGTGCCGCTGGGCTATGGCTACGGGAACGAAGGCGACACGTTGAAGCCCTACAAATCCAAGTCGGCGGAGGCCGGCGTCAAGGTCGACTGGGGCAGCATCACCACTACCGCGGCGCTATTCCAGATCGAGCGGCCGTCCGCCTACGCCAATGACGACAACCTCTACGGCTATTTCGGCGAACAGCGCAACCGCGGCCTGGAGCTGAACGCCTTTGGCGAAATCGTCCCGAGCCTGCGCGTGCTGGCCAGCGCCACCTTCATCAACAGCGAACTCACCAAGACGCAGGACGGCGTGAACCAGGGCAATCGCGCGCAGGGCGTGCCCAGCCGCGCGTTCAGCCTGGGCCTGGACTGGGACGTGCCCGGCGTGCAGGGCCTGGCCGTCAATGGCCGCGCCATTTACACTTCGGCCGTTTACCTGGACAACGCTCACGAGAAGCGCCTGCCGGGCGTCACCCGCTTTGACCTCGGCGCGCGCTATCGCACCGAGATCGCCGGCAAGGAAGTCGTATTGCGCGCCAACGTCGAGAACGTGGCCGACAAGCGCTATTGGCTGGCGGCGGGCCAGAACGGGTCCAACGGCTACGCTTCGTACGCGGCCGGCCGGACCTACATGCTGTCCGCCTCGGTGAACTTCTGATCGCGGCGGCCCGGCCTTCCGGCCGGGTCTCGTCCGCGGGACGCCGTGCGCGGCAAGGGCCGCGTCCCCGCCGCTCAGTCCTCGAACGCGTACGCGTCCATCGCCAGCGCGCCGTACGAGATCTCGTCGGTCAGCCGGGTGGCCGACGGGCCGCCCGCTCCCAGGGCCACGTAGAGGGGCATCAGGTGCTCGTCGTGCGGGTGCGCTCGCGCCGCGCCCGGGGCCTGCGCCTGCCAGTCCAGCAGCGCGGGCAGGTCGCGCTCCGCCAGCTTGCTCGCGTACCAGCCCTGGAAGGCGGGCACGTAGGGCACGGCCGGCGCGTTCTGCGGCATGCGGACATCGCGCAGGTTGTGCGTCAGCGAGCCCGACCCGATGATCAGCACGTCCTCGTCCCGCAGGGGCGCGAGCGCGCGGCCCAGCGCCAACTGCCCGGCCGCGTCGCGCCCCAGATCCAGCGACAATTGCACCACCGGCACGTCGGCCTCGGGATACAGGTAGCGCAGCGGCACCCAGGCGCCATGGTCCAGCGGACGGCGGGAATCCTGTTCGGCCGCGATGCCCGCCCCGGACAGCAGCGCCTGCACGCGCGACGCCAGGGCCGGCGAGCCGGGAGCGCCGTACTGCAAGGTATAGAGTTCCGGCGGGAAACCGCCGAAATCGTGCCAGGCCACCTGGCGGTCGCGAGTGGACAGCGCCAGCCCCTCGCCCATCCAGTGCGGCGAAACCACCAGCACGCCCTTGGGCTTGCGGCCTTGCGCGGCGCTCCAGTCCGCCAGCGCGGGGCCGGTCAGGCCGGGCTCGACGGCCAGCATCGGGGATCCATGGGAAACGAAAAGCGTGGGCCAGCGCATGGCGGGGCCTCCTGGTATTGAGTCGATGAAATCATTCTCCACTGTTTCCATTCAGCAATAAACCCCGTGCAAAGGGATAGTATGTTGCCGTTTTGGCACCAATCTCGCCGACCGCCCCGCAGGCGCCCCGGCCGGCTGCCCGCCGTGCCGCCCTGTCGCGCGGGCGTTAAACTATCGCGTTGCACACTTTCTGGACGTTCTCCGAAGTTATGGCCCGATCCCGCAGCCAATCCGCTCCCCGCATGACCCGTGACGCCACCCGGCTGGTCGCGCTGGCCCAGGCGCTCAACCGCTCGGGCAGCCGCCTGGAAGACGTCTTCTGGGAGACCCAGCTTGGCGAAGCGATCCCGAAGCTGCTCAAGGCAGGGCAGGACGCCCCCCTGGAAGCGGCCCTGGACCACCTCGCGCAAAGCGACGTGGGCGCTTACGAAGTGCTGATCGAACAGGCGGAAACCCTGTCCGAGTCGATGAAAATCGAAAAGAACGGCGTCCGCTACGACATCCTGCTGATCGTAGCGCCCATCGTCGCCTGGACCCGCTACGCCATCCCCACCGGCCCGATCTCCGCCAGCGCGCAGCAGGCCCTGATGGCGCAGTTGCACGGGCACGTCCTGTCCAGCAAGGCCCGCAGCGCGCTGATGCCCGTGCTGGTCAGCGTCGACCAGATGCCCCGCACCTTCTCGGAAACCTGGCAATGGCTGCAGCGCCTGGGGTCGCAGGCGCTGGGCGCCGAGACCACCAAGCCCGCGCTGAACACCGAGGCCGAGACGGCCAACATGCTGGCCGACACGCGCTACATCGTGGCCGCCGTGGCCGTGCCCGAAAACGAGCCGATCTTCCGCTGGCAGGAACAACTGGGCGAAGCCGAGGCCAGCCGCGACGCCAGCCAGGAACAATGGGCGGCCCAGGCCCAGCCCACGCTGGCCGCCCTGCTGCCCGGCTGCGGCTTCGAAGCCCTGCTGCCGGATGCCTATTACGTGAGCAACCGCGAGGCGGACCGGCGGGTGCGCCCCCTGTCGCTGCGCGCGGCGGTAAGCTGGCTCGAAGGCGCGGTCAGCCTCGAGGCCTCGCAACTGCGCGCGGTGGTGGCCGGCTGCGGCGAAAGCCGGATCGACGAATACCGCATCGGCTTCACGGCGCGCAGCAGCAACGACGTCTACTACGGCTGCGTGTGGCCGCTGTACGGCCGCGAGGAGGACCTGCCCGCGGACGAAGGCCAGCCCGACGTCATCGACGAAATCGCGGCCCTGCTCAAGGAATACGGCGTCACCGAAGTGCGCCGCATCCCCGGCGTGCTGCCGCCCGAGTATTGCGAGGATTGCGGCGCGCCCTACTTCCCGAACCCGCTGGGCGAACTGGTGCACGCCGAACTTCCCGAGGACGCGGAAGCCTCTCCGGCCAAGTTCCACTAGGCTCCCATGCAAGCGGACATCTTCTGCCGGGTCGTCGACAACTACGGCGACATCGGCGTCTGCTGGCGGCTGGCTCGCCGCCTGGCGCACGGCCGCGGCTGGGATGTCCGCTTGTGGGTCGACGACCTGGCCAGCTTCGCCCGCATCCAGCCGGGCATCGTCCCCGGCGCGGCGCGCCAGCGGCTGGCCGGCATCGACGTCGTGCACTGGACCGGCAGCCCGGATCCGGCGCTGACGGCCCGCGACGTGGTGATCGAGGCGTTCGCCTGCGATCCCCCCGAGGCGTTCCTGGACAGCATGCGCCGCGCGCACCCCGCCTGGATCAACCTGGAATACCTGAGCGCCGAATCCTGGGTGGAAAGCTGCCACGGCCTGCCCTCGCAGCGGCCGGACGGGCTGGTCAAGCATTTCTTCTTTCCCGGCTTCACCGCCGCCACCGGCGGCCTGCTGCGCGAACCCGGCCTGTCGGCCGAACGGGACGCGCTGCAGGCGTCGGCGGACGCGCAAGCCGCCTTCCTGCGCACGCTGGGCGTCGGACCGGACCTGCTGTTGCGCCGCCGCGACGGCGCTCGCACCGTGTCCCTGTTTTGCTACCCCACCGCTCCGGTAAAGGAGCTGGTCTGCGCCCTGTCGGCCGATCCGCGCCCCAGCGTGCTGCTGGCGCCCGAGGGCGTCGCGCCCGGGCTGGAAGCCGCCTGCGCCGCGCCTGGCGCGCCCCTGCTGGCCCGGCTGCCCTTCGTGGCGCAGCCGGACTTCGACAGACTGCTCTGGTGCTGCGACCTGAACTTCGTGCGGGGCGAGGACTCCTTCGTCCGGGCCGCATGGGCGGCGCGCCCGCTGGTCTGGCAGATCTACCCCCAGGACGGGAACGTCCACCTGGAAAAGCTGGAAGCCTGGCTGGCCCGCTATCCTGCCCCGGAAGCCGCCCAGGCCCTCATCCGGGCATGGAACCAGCCCGAGACCGGCCTGGCGGCCGGCGCGGTAGCCGCCGCCCTGGCGCCCGGCGCCTGGGACGCCTGGGCCGAGGCCGCCCGGAAATGGGATGCCAGCCAGGCGGCAAGGCCCGACCTGGCTGAAAATCTGGCCGATTTTTGCGCAGAGTTGGCCAAGAAACGTTAGAATAGAGAGTTTTCTGAGGACCCTGGAACTGTCGGGCCTCAGCTATGACGCCTCCCGGGCGTGTGCACGAAGCCGAAAACACTGGCCGCCGGCCAATGCGACAGGGCTTTCTGCTAGCACGGCGAGTGCACCTATCACCCCCGGAGTTTTATCGATGAAAACCGCTCAGGAATTGCGAGTCGGCAACGTGGTTATGGTCGGCAAGGACCCCCTCGTGGTCCAGAAGGCCGAATACAACAAGTCTGGCCGCAACGCGGCCGTCGTGAAGCTGAAGTTCAAGAACCTCTTGACCGCTTCGGCCAGCGAATCGGTCTACAAGGCCGACGAAAAGTTCGAAGTCGTCCAGCTCGACCGCAAGGAGTGCACGTACTCCTATTTCGGCGATCCGATGTACGTCTTCATGGACGAAGAGTACAACCAGTACGAAATCGAAGCCGAAAGCATGGGCGACGCCCTGAACTACCTGGAAGAAGCGATGCCCGTGGAAGTGGTCTTCTACGACGGCCGCGCCATTTCGGTGGAACTGCCCACGACTATCGTGCGCGAAATCACCTACACCGAACCCGCCGTCCGCGGCGACACCTCGGGCAAGGTGACCAAGCCCGCCAAGATCAACACCGGCTACGAACTGAACGTGCCGCTGTTCTGCGCCATCGGCGACAAGATCGAAATCGACACCCGCACGAACGAATACCGCAGCCGCGTCAACTGATCGGCGACGGACGAAAAAAAGCCAGGCTTCGAGCCTGGCTTTTTTTTCGTCTGGCACCTGCAACGATAGCCCTCGCAAGCACAGCCGCTCCGAGACGGGCCAGCCCCGGCAGGGCGCCCTCATTGCAGCCGTTCGTCGTCCAGGAAATCCGGCACCGCCATCACGTCGATGCCGTCTTCGGCCAGCGACGCGCGTTCTTCAGGCGTCGCGGTGCCGCGGATCGGGCGGTCATCGGCGTCGCCCTCGTGGATGCGGCGCGCCTCTTCGGCAAACCGCGGCCCGACGTTTTCGGTGTTGCGCAGCACGGCGCGCACCTGGCGCATGACGACCGCCTGCAACGCCGCCATTTTCTCGGCGTCGGAGGCATTGGACGGCACGGCGGGCCGGGCGGCCGGCGCATGCAGGTGGGCGACGTTCAGGCGCGGCGCCGACAGGCGCTTGGTGATGCTGGCCGAACCGCAGACGGGACACGTGACGAGGCCACGCGCCTGCTGCGCGTCGTAATCTTCGTGCGAACCGAACCAGCCCTCGAAGATGTGGCTGTGTTCGCACTGGAGGTCGAAAACTTTCAGTGCCATGGCATCTATATGGGGTGCAATAGGCAGAATACAAGAAAGCGCCGGCGGCCGGCGGCTTTACCTCATCCCGGCGGCCCAAGACAAAGCGGGCCCCCAGGCCCGCTTTCCCGGCGCCGCCGCGCCTACTTTCCGCGCTTCTGGGCGGGCGGTTTCGGCACCTGGGCCTGCTGGGCCTGCAAGGCGTCGATCTGGCGCTGCAGGTCGCGCAGTTGCTGGCGCACGTCCTTTTCCTGGCCGGCCAGCGCCGTGGCTTCCTGGCGCGATTGTTCCTGGCGCGCCGCCACCTGTTCTTCCTGCTGCAGGCGCAGGGCGCGGTCCGCCTGCAAGGTGCTCAATTCCGCGCTGCGGCTGGCCAGCAGCTTTTCGGCGTGCGCGTACTGGGCCTGCAGCTTGATCCGCTTGATGTCCACTTCGGCCAGGCTGGCCGATTGGCCGGCGAAGGCCCGGTACGTCGCCTCGGCCTGCTTGTCCGACTTGGTCTTCAGCACGCGCCAGAAGTCTTTCTGCTGGAACAGGGCGACGTAGTAGGTCAGGTCCTCGGGCTTGAACAGCAGGCTGGCGCCGTAGGTGCCGTTATAGGCCGTGCGCAGCTCCGAAACCTGGCGGTCCTGGATCAGGCCCTGCAGTTCGGCGACGGTGGACGACGCACGCTCGGCGAGCGCCGGCGCGCCCGCGGGCGGCGTCACGGGCTCGGACGCCGGCTGCGTGTCCTCCACCTGTTTAACCGTGGGCCGGGACGCCTCGGGCTGCGCGACGGCGCAGGCCGCCAGGCCGGAAAGGGCCGTGCCCAACAGCGCCATGCGTGCGGCGCCACGGATAAAGTGGACGTTCATGCCTACCCCAAAAAAATTGTTGCGAAACTATAGCAATTTATTTCGATCCGGGCAGATAGGGTTACCTTTGCCGCGGGACGGATTGTCGTTCTCTACGGGCGATTCCCTATTGCCTATTCACGATGCCTCCACAATGCCCTCGGCGGTTTCGCCCTGCCCCGCCCCCAGGTGCAGCTTGCGCATCTTTTCCCACAGCACCTTGCGGCTGATCCCCAGCGTATTGGCGGTGTCCTGCCGCCGCCAGCCGTTGACGTCCAGCGCGGCCAGGATGCGGGCGCGCTCGGCGCGCTCCGCGTCGGTGAACACGGGCGGTTCGCATTGCGAGCCTGCGGCGCCGAAGGCGCCCGGCGGCTCGGCGATCCGGTCGAAAATCCGTTCGATGCGGGGCTGGTCCCAGGCCTTGAATTGCCGCCTCATGATCGCCACGCGCTCGGCCACGTTGGAGAGTTCGCGGACGTTGCCCGCGAAGCGCGTGCGCGAAACGCGGTCCAGCAGCCACGCGGGCGGCTCGTCCTCTGCGCCCAGCCGTTCCAGCAAGGCCCGGAATATCGCGGCCTTTTCGGCGCCGCCGCGTTCCTCCAGATTGGGGATGCGCAGTTCGATGACGGCCAGCCGGTAGTACAGGTCGGCCCGGAACGCCTCCTGCCCCACGAGGGCGCGCAGGTCTTTGTTGGTGGCGGCGACCAGGCGGAAGTCCACGGGCACCTCCACCGTCGAACCCAGCCGCGTCACCGAGCTTTGTTCCAGGACGCGCAGCAGCTTGACCTGCTGATAAAGCGGCAGGTCGCCGATCTCGTCCAGGAACAGCGTGCCGCCGTGCGCCTGCTCGAAGTACCCCTTGTGCGCGCCGACCGCGCCGGTGAACGCGCCCTTGGCGTGGCCGAAGAAATGCGCCTCGAACAGGCCCTCGGGAATGGCGCCGCAGTTGACCGCCACGAACGGGCCGTCGGACCAGGCCGCGCGGTCGTGCAGCAGGCGCGCGACACGCTCCTTGCCCACGCCGGTTTCACCGTGGATCAGCACATTGCTGCGGCAGTCGGCGAACAGGTCCGCCTCGGCCAGCAGGTTCCGCATCGGTTCCGACACGGCGATGAGCGGCTGTTCGCGCCTGGGCGCCGAACGGCTGAGCCGGTCCAGCATGCCCAGCAGTTCGAACAGCAGCTTGCGCAGGTCCGACGCGGTGAACGACAGCGGCAGGGTGTACGAGTATTCGGGCGGGTAGTAGCGCGGATCGCGCCCGCGGGCTTCGGACGCCACCCAGATGACGGGCAGGCCCTGCGCGGCCAGCCAGTCGTAGCCGCTGAAGCGCGTGTCGCCCATCACCGACACCGACACCAGGGCCACCGCGGGCCGCCCCGGGTCCCGGGGCGGCGGGAACGCCGTGCCGGCGTCCGCCCGCAGCAGCGACACGTCCATGCCGGCCAGGCAGCGTTCCGCCCGGCTGGCGATGTCGGACGTGCCTTCCCAGACGTACAGGTCGAATTCGTCGCGAGTGAATTTCTGGCTCATGGCTTGGACCATGCGGGCAAGGAGGCAGCGAAGATCACGGTATTCATCATCAGTACACCAGGCGGGGCCGGCCGCAATCCACGGAAAGCAGCGACACGTCGGTCTGGCCCAGGCTCACGCCGAGCAGGCCGAGCGCCTGATTCAATAGAAGGGACAAGCTGTCCAGCAGAGGCTCCAGCAAAATCATGACGATCGACTGCAAGCCGGCGTTCGGATGGCCCGCTCCCCCGCCCAGCGCGTTGTCGGCGATGTAATTGATACGGCATTCGCGGATCTTCCCCTGATCCGGGAACAGCAATCCGCCGGCCAGGTTGCAGGCAATGTCGGCCGTGGTGGTCGCCAGCGCGTCCACCACCCCGCCCAGAAGATTGCCGACCAGTTGCAGGGTGCCGCCCAGCAGGCCGATCAGCCCGCCCGAGGCCAGGCGCGAATTCAGGCTGTTCGTATCGTTCTTCAGGCCGGAGAACACCTGCGCGATGGTCTTGCCCGCATTGGCGCCGCCGCCGCCCACCAGCGTCGCGGCCAGTCCCTGGCGGTCCGTGGCGATCACATCACCCAGGATGTCGTTGAGCAGTGTGCTCAGGACGCTGGACGCCAGCCCCGCAAGATCCAGGCTCGCGGCATTGACAGTGGTGCTGGAATCCGGAGAAGGCGGCTCGGTCAGCGTCACGACCGTATCCTGCGATGAGCTGAACGCGAACACCGTGGCCTTGGCGGTGAACGGCACGCCCAGCAGCTTCAATATCTGATACCGCCCGATGGCGCCGGCCGAGTCGGGCTCGCAACTGTTCGTCAGCGACACGAATTCCGCCGCGGTCGCCCCCGCGCCCGGCATGCCGGGGAAACGCCCCACGCAGACATTGGCCGCCGACGCCGTCACCGCGATGGTCGCCTGCCCGGGGGGCAGCGACGCTTCGCACATATTTGTCAGGGTGGCGGTGGATCGCGCCACGTCGATGACGATAGGGATGTCCGCGGCCGTGCTCAGGAGGTTCCCCAGGAGCGGGCCCAAGAGCGGGATGCTGCTGGAATTGAGCCGCAAATACACGCGAATGCCGGCGCTGGTCGCGCTCGTGCCCTTGCCGCCGACTGCCACCGTGGGCGGCTCCACAATGCGGACCTTCGCCTCCAGGCCCGCCAGCGGCGCGCTGCCCAGCCCGAGGTCGATCAGGTTTTCGCCGTTGGCGACGGCCAGCGCGGTCTCGAGAAGATTGCGCGCATTCACCTTGGCCTGCAGCGCGGAATTCGCGGCGCCGCCAGCGAGGGACACGTCCATCACGCCGTCGCCGCCGAACAGCTTGACCGGCAAGTCCAGCGGCATCACGGCCAGGACAGTATTGATCGCGTCGGCCAACAGCGCCACGTCGGCGTTGGCGGTGCCCGTCTTGTCGATAACGGTCAGCGTGGCGTTCAGCAACTGGCCCAGGGTCAGGTTGTCGACGGCGGCCAATTGCTCGGGCGTGCCCACGCCGGTCGCGACGGACAGCGGCAGGCCCAGGGCCTGCAGCAGGCCCGCCGGCGTAATGTCGGCCGAAGCCAGGCCGGCCGCGTCCAGCACGTCCAGTTGCGCGGGCGAGGCGCCCGCCGACGCAAGCAGCCGCGACAGCAGGCCGCCGCGCTCCAGGCGCAACAGCCTCGATCCCACCGAGAAGGCCGCGACGGGTTGCGTGATGGTGGCCACCGCCGTGGCCGCGATCAGGGTGCCGCCGTCCGAGCCGCCTGAAAAGGCGGGGATGATGCCGGTCAGCCGCTTGCGCACGCTCACGCGCATGGCGTTGAACGGTTCCCCCTCGGCGGCGTCGAACACATGCATCCCGGATGCGTCGGCGCGGCCGGAATCCCAGACCTTGCACTCGACGGTGATGTCGGCGTTCGTGAACGAATCGAAAAGATCGGGCACGTTGCGCAGCGCCGAAGCGCGGCCGGCGGTGACGGCCTGCGCGCAATCGGCGGCCGCCCCCTGGCCCAGCACCTGGACCGCCGACAGGGCGGCGAGGTCCGCCCCCTTCTGCATTTCGCGCTTCATGTAGAAGCCGTAGGCCAGTTGCACCGCGCCCAGCAGCACCAGCCCCACCAGGACCGCGAACACCACGGCCACGGTGACGCTGCCGCGCTGGCGCGGCAACGGAACGGGAGGCGAAGAAAAGGCGGGCATGATCTGGCGGCTGGGGCTGGGATCCCGGCCTCAATTGGTGTTCTTGGTTTCGACGCGCTTCTGCATCCATTCGGGAATGGGATGCTTGAAACTGTCCAGATAGCGGTTCCAGGCCGCGGTGGACACCGGGCCCAGGATGGGCAGCGCTCCGCCCGCCCGCCGGCCGTCGGCCTGCGCCGCCAGCAGGCCGCGCGTCACGTCGCCGAAGCCTTCGGGGGCCGCGGCCTGGGGCGTTGCCTGAGGGGCTGCCTGGGCGCCCGCCTGCGCCATGGCCGGCGCCTCCGCGGGCATCGGCGCGGATACCTGCTGCACCACGGGCCGGTCGGGCAGCGCGGCGGGCGGCGGCGCGGCACCCGACATGGCGCCGGTCAGCGGCGCATTCGACTGGGCATGGCTGGCCGGCGCCGCCAACATGGCCAGCGCCATGGCCAGGGAAAACGAAGCGAGGTAGCGCGCGTGGGACATGGGAGTTTTCCTGAATACGGGGTTAGCGCACGATGGGCCCGTTGCCCAGGCCCTCCATCAAGGGGCTCATCATCGGCATGGCGGGGCCCGCGCCGCTGGACACGCGGGTAGCCGGCAGGTTGGCGGCGGGCAAGGGCGCGGGCGCGAGCTGGCCGCGGATCTCGGAAGCCAGGCGCTGCACTTGCCCGCGCGCCTCGTCCCCCAACTGCGCCTGGTCCATCAGGCGCCGGGCCTTGACGGGGTCGCCCTCGACCAGCAGCAGCACCGCCATATTGGCCAGGACCCTGCCGTTCTCGGGCGCCAGTTCGGCGGCCTGCCCCAGCGGCACCCGCGCCCCGTCCAGGTCGCCCGCCCTCAATCTCGCGTAGCCCAGGTCGCCCAGGATGCGCGCGTTCATCGGGGCCAGCCTGGCCGCCCGCGCGAAGTCGTCGGCCGCCTGGTCGAACTGGCCCCGGCCGCCGGCGATCAGGCCAAGCCCGTGCCACCCCTCCGCCGCCTGACCGCCGTGGGTCAGCGCGCGATAGGCCTGCTCGCTGGCCGCGGTCTGCCCGGTCTGCCGCAGGGCGTCCGCGCGCATGACCGCCACGCGGCTGTCGGCGCCGAACTTCTGCTGGTACGCGTCGATGTAGGCCAGGGACGCGAAGTAGCGTTCCTGGCGCTGCGCCTCGGCGATCATGGACAGCATCATGTCCGGTTCCCGCGGCCGGTTGCGGCCCTGGGCCTCGTCCTCTTTCTGGCGCGCCAGCGCCTGTTCCTGCTGCTGTTGCTGGATGAGCTGCCACGCGGATTCCGCGCTGTTCGTCTTGCATCCGGCCAGGCCGGCGACCGCCGCCGCCGACGCGGCCGCCAGCATCCAGCGCGCCGCGCCCCGCCGCCTTTCCATTGCGCCCGCCATCATGTTCCCCCCATGCGCGACAACGCGCGTATCACCGCGATGAATCCCGCTCCGCCCGTGATGATCAACAGCGCGGGCAGCAAGGTCACGATCATGACCCCCGTCATCTTGACCGTGGCCTTGCCCACCTTCTCCTTCAATTCCAGCCGCCGCGATTCGCGCAGCCGCTCGCCGAAGCGGTTCAGGGGTTCCTGCACCGCGCCCCCGTGCTGGTCCACCTGCGCGATCAGGCGGCAGATGGCGGAGAGGTCGTCGTTGTCGAAGCCCGCCGCCAGCCTGGCCAGCGACTGCTCGCGCGTCCTGCCGCGCACATACAGTTCGGACGCCAGGCGCAGTTCCTGGGACAGCACCGGCAAGACCTGTCCGAACTCCGTCACCAGCACCTGGAGGCTCTGGTCGATCGACAGCCCCACGCCCTGCAGCAGGCGCAGCAGGTCGACCAGCAAGGGCAATTCGTCGGCCGCCATGCGGCGGCGGCGCGCCACGCGGCGGCGCACGATCCACTTGGGCAGCATGTAGCCGATCGCGAACCCGAAAAAGGCGGCGACGAGCATTTCTTCCCAGGCATCGATATGGCGGTAGCGCAGGCCCGCCGCCACGGCGGCGACGGGCAGCAGCAGCGCCAGGCCGAAACGGACGGCGGCGAAGCGCGACCGGGCCGTGCCCGTGTCGGCGTAGCCCGCCATGTCCACCAATTTGCGGTCTTCGGCGGCCAGCAGCGTATCGGCCAGCCGGCCCTCGCTCAACCGCTTGCCGAACGAATCCGCCGCGCGCGCGGCGGCCGCGAACCTGCCCTGCCCGTCCTGCGCCGGCGGGACCGCGGCGGATCCGCCGCCCATCCGCCGCGCCGTCAGCGCCTGGTCCACGACCTGCCGGCTTCTGCTCTGCCCGCGCAGGCGCCGCAAGATGCCGATGCCCAGCACCAGCATCCCCGCGGCAACGAGCATCAACGCCATCGCCAGCACGGTGGAGACGTTCCAGGATTGCGGGATGTCCATCAGGCGCCTCCCCTCAAATGGACTTGGCCATGCGGTACAGCCAATAACTGCCGCCGATCTGCAGGCCCACGGCGGTCGCCAGCATCTTGAAGCCCGCGGGGTCGTGCCACAGCCCCATGAACAGATTGTTGTTCGCCACGATGATGAAGCCCGCGATCCCCACCGGCAGCAGCGCCAGGATCCAGGCCGACAGCCGCACCTCGGCGGAACTCGCCGACAGTTCGTTGCGCGCCTGCGCCACGTCGCGCATGAAGGCGGCCATGCGTTCCAGCACCTGGTCGCTGCGGCCGCCGAAACGCATCGCCAGCGATACGACGGCGGCGATCATGTACAGCTCCTTCAGCCCGTACAGGCGCGACACGTGCACGAGGGCCGCGTCCAGTTCCTTGGCCGAGCGGCTCAGGCTGGAGGCCGTTTCCATCACCTCGCGCAAGGGTTCGTCCGTGTTGGCCGCCGCCGTCTGGAAGGCCGAGCCCATGCTGTTGCCGATGGTGACGAGGCGAACGATGTTGTCCAGGAACGCGGGCAACTGCGAAATCATCCGGCGCTGGCGTTTGTCGGCCCGCAGCCACAGCAGGAAATACTCCAGCACGGCCGCCAGCACCAGCGTCACCGCGCCGGACAATCCCCCCAGGAACAGCCAGGCCAGCGCCGCCCCGCCGACGGGCGCCGCCGCAAGGCGCAGATACAGCCCCGCGCTCTGGCGCACGCCGGCCAGCAGCAACAGGCGGTCCCATCCCAGCAGGCCGCTGCGCATGGCCCGCGAGCCCGCCGAAAAGGGCTCGCTCTCGCGGCGCGCGTCGCGGCCCCGGCTGAGCTGGTTCTCCAGAAACGCCGAACTCGCGGCGCGGCGCGCGCCGCTGCTGGCATGGCGCCACAACAGGACCGCTCCGACGGCCAGCACCGCCGCCAGGCTCGCCAGTACCAGGACCTGATCCATCATCGCCTCCGGCTCCAGAATCCGCCCGCGCCGCCCCCGTCGGCATCGCCCGCCGCGGCGTCGTTGGCGCGCGCCTCGGAACGCATTTTGGCCAGCTTGGGCGTATGGGGATGGATGCCCAGCCACTTCCAGCGGTCCTTTTCCTCGCCCTCGGGCGTCATGAACGTCTCGTGGCGGTAAAGCTCCTGGGTGGAAATAACGCTGTCGCCCATGCCCGTGACCTCGGTCACCGACAGCACGCGGCGCTTGCCGCTGGACAGGCGGCCGATCTGCACGATGAAATCCAGCGCGCTGGCGATCTGCCGCCTCAGGCTGTCCTCGCTGCCCTGGAAACCGGCGAACCCCGCCAGCATCTCGATCCGGTAGAGGCATTCGCGCGGCGAATTCGCATGGATGGTGGCCATCGACCCCTCATGGCCCGTGTTCATCGCCTGCAGCATGTCCATGACTTCCGCGCCGCGCACTTCGCCGACCACCACGCGGTCCGGTCGCATCCGCAGGCTATTGCGGATCAGTTCGCGGATGCTGACCGCGCCGCTTCCGTCGAAGCCGCCCTGGCGGGACTCCAGCCGCACCACGTGCGGGTGGTTGAGCGAGAGTTCCGCGGTGTCCTCCACCGTGACCACGCGCTCGGTTTCCGGAATGAAGAACGCCAGCGCGTTGAGCAGCGAGGTCTTGCCGGAACTCGTGCCGCCGGAGACCAGGATGTTGCAGCGGTTCTTCACCGCCTCGTGCAGCAGCCGGTAGATCTCTTCGTCGAAGGTGCCCAGGGTCAGCAGGTCGGCCGGCTTGAGCGGATCCTGGCGGAACTTGCGGATCGAGACCATGGGGCCGTCCACGGCCAGCGGCTCGATCACCACGTTCAGGCGGCCGCCGTCGGGCAGGCGCGCGTCCACCATGGGGCTGGACTCGTCCAGGCGGCGGCCGATCGGAGCCAGGATGCGGCGCACGATGCGCAGCACGTGCTGGTTGTCGGTGAACCTCAGCGTCTCGCGGGCGAGCACGCCGCGGCGCGACACGAACACATTGTCGTAGCCGTTGATCAGGATGTCTTCCACGGCCGGATCCGCCAACAGATCCTCCAGCGGCCCCAGGCCCGCCAGTTCCTTGGTCAGCGCCTCGGCGATCTGCCGCATTTCGCCTTCGTTGATCGGCACCCTGCGCAGGCGCACGAAGCTCGCGACCTCGATGTCCACGAACTCCTGGATCGCCGAACGGGCCCAGCGGCCGAACTCGGCGCCCAGTTCCTCGATCCGGGAAAGCAGGTGCTCGTACGCCGCCGTCTTCACTTCCTGGAATCGGTTCGACGCCGAAAAGCCCTTGTCGCCGTCTCCGCCGAACTCTACCGTCGCTGTCATGATCATGTCGGATCCCGCCGCTGTCCGTCCGTCTTTCCGTTAACCGACCACCATCCGGCGATGCACGCCGGGCAGCCAGGTGGCCAGCCAGCCTGCCCGCCCCCCAGGCGGGTTCTCTTCCACGCACAGCTTTTCCGCAAGCGTCTGCACCGCGCGCACGTAGATGTCCCGCTCGGCTTCCTCGTGCAGCAGGTGGCCCTGGTTGGTGCACACCATCAGGGCCAGCGTGCGGTCCGGCAGCGTGCCGACCAGCTCCAACTGGAAGCGCTCGGCGATCTGCTGCGCGGTCATGCCGTAGCGCTCGTCGTAGCGGTTGACGATCAGGCCCAGGCTGCGGCGTTCGACGTGCAACTGCTCCAGCTCCTGCAGCAGCCCCGCCAGCGACACCAGCGCGCCGACGCTCTGGTCCGTCACGATCCAGTTCTGCTGCGAGGCGCGCGCCAGCCCGGCCACGAACTCCGGATTGGTGAAGCCGCCCGAATCCGCGACCACCACGCCGAAGTGCTGGCGCATGCGCTCGAAGACCAGCAGCGAGTCGGACTGCGAGACATCGCGCATCTGCCCCAGGTCGCGGGGCAGGGACAGGACGCTCAGGCCGCTGGCCGTGTGCGGCATGGCCGATCCCAGCAGCGTGGAATCCAGGCGGCGCAGATTGCGCGCCGCCTCGGCGAAGTCGAAATCGCCGCCGATGTTCAGATAGAGCTGGCAATCGCCCACGGGCCAGCCCAGGTCCATCAGCGCCACGCGGCTGGACAAGGGCAGCAAGTCCCCCGGCTCGGCCGCGTGGGCCTTGGGGGCCTTGCCCGCATGGGCGCCGGCGTGCGCGGCATGCACATGCTTCAGGCGGTCCTGCACCATGCCGGCCAGGTGCACGGCCAGGGTGCTGGCGCCCACGCCGGGCCGCGCGCCCAGCAGCAGCACGCTGCGCCGCGAACCGTCCGCACGCGAGTCGCCGGGCTGCGCGTCCAGCAGCCTCAGCACGATTTCCTTGATTTCCTGCGGCGCCACCGTGGGATCCACGAAATCGCTGACGCCCGCGCGCAAGGCCGCGATGGCCCCTTCCGGCTGGCTCAGCAGTCCGACCGCCACCCGCGGCAGGCTCGGCGCAATGCGCGCCAACAGGCGCGCCAGTTCGGCGGACTTGAACAGTTTCCCGGGCTCGTCCCCGCTCAGGGTGAAATCCAGGAACACCACCTGCGGCGCTATTTCCGCCAGGCGCCGCGCCAGTTCTTCCGTGCCGGGCGATTCCTGGGTCAGCATCCCCATGTCTCCCAGCGCCTGTCCCAGTTGGGCGGCGACGTCCGCGCCCTGGGAGCAAAACAGAAACCGCCTGCTGTTTTGCAGGCCCACCCACTCGCTAGCATGTGTTTTCATATTGTTCACCGCGAAAAGCCCGGCATCTGCTGGCCGCCCACCGGGCCGGTCAGGTAATAGCCCCACGCATTGAAGCCGCTGTCCGCGCGCTCCTGTTTTTCCCCCGGCAGCGGCAAGGTCACGCCGCGCGCGATGGGGCGCACCAGGCGCGGCGTCACCACGATGACCAACTCGGTGTCCTCCTGCTTGTAGTCCAGGCTGCGGAAGAACGACCCGATGATCGGCAGGTCGCCCAGCAGCGGCACCTTGCTGACCATCGCCTTGGTCTGGCGCGACACCAGGCCGCTGATCACGAAGCTTTCGCCATCGCCCAGCTCGACCGTCGTATCGGCGCGGCGCGTGCGCAAGGCCGGGATGATCGAGGTGGAGTCCGGACCGTTGCTGATCGCGATGCCGTTGCTGTAGTCCAGTTCGCTGGCCTCGGGGGCCACCTTCAACGAAATGCGGTCGCGCGACAGCACCGTGGGCGTGACGGTCAGGCCGATGCCGAAAGGCTTGAACGCGACCGACACCGTTCCCAGCCCCCCGGACTCCGGAATCGGCAGCTCGCCGCCCGCCAGGAAGCTGGCGCTCTGCCCGGTCAGCGCCACGAGCGTGGGTTCGGCCAGCACGCGCGCCATGCCGTTGGTCTGCAGCAGGCGCAGGTTGGCGGAGAAATTGTTGGTGTCGTAGAACAGCGAAAAGCCGGACGCCGCCGCGCCCAGGTTTGCCGGGATCATGCTGCTGGCCGCGCTCCACGGCCCGCTGCCGCCCGCGGTCCAGTTGATGCCGGCCTCCTTCATCACCGAACGCGACACCTCGACGACCTTGACTTCGACCTGCACGACGCCGCTGGTGCCGGCGGACGATACGTCCACCACGTTCTTCTCGCCGCCCACGGCGGCGGCGGCCATGGCGACGGAGGCGACCTGCCCCATCGGCGTTTCGGCATGGCCGGAGACCACGGCGCGGTCGCCCGCGATATCGATATTGGCCCCGCCTGCGATGCCCCGGCTGGCCAGCGCGCCCTGGACGCTGCCGCCCACGCGCAGGTTCCAGACTTGCGGCGCGGGGCTGGCGCCGCTCCAGATCCGCAACTGCGTGGTGCCGGGCTTCTTGCCGTAGATCAGCAGCGAGCCCGCGCGCTTGCCCGAGGCGGGCAGGATCCTCACGTCGGCCACGTCGGGATCGCCGATCGCGATGCGCGAAGGCGCCGCGCCATCGAGCAGCAGCGTCTGCTGGCCCTTGACGGCCAGGGCAAGATCGCGGACGGGAACCGGCGCGTCGGCGGCCGCCGCGGGCACGGCGGACTGCGCCAGGGCGATGCCGCCGCAGCCGATCGCCGCGATCGCCGACAGGCGCCGGATGAGAGAGATGCACTGAGGTTTCTTCATTGGACTGGATCTGGTCATAGGCAAGAGTCCAGCCGCGGGTGGCCCCGGCCACGCGCGGCTGCGTTCAGTAGCGCACTCGTTCGGATTTGTCTCCACGCAGGATTTCGACCGTCCTTCCGCCCCCCGGCGCGCTGCGCGCGGCCGCGGCGGGCGGACGCGCGACGGCCGTCGTTCCATCGAGCTGGACCAGGCTTTCGCCGGCGAAGGCGCGGTTCGGCGGCTGCTTCAGCGCTTCGCGCTGCGCCGGCGTCAAATCGGCCCGGGCCGCCAGGACCGCGCCGCGCGGCACGAACAGTTCCGCGTCCGGCACGTTCTCGTCGCCCACCGGACGCAGCGCCAGTTGCAGCCGGCCCGCGCGGCTGGCCAGCATCAGTTCGTTGACCTGCTCGACCGGCACCGCCAGCATCGCCGTCTTCGCGGGCTGGCCGGACGCGCCCGGCTGTCCCGCCGTTTTTTCCTCCGGCCCGTCCACGGACGCCCTGCCGTATGCCAGCACGCGCACCTGGGCCTGCAGCAGGCGCGCCTGGGCGCCGGGCACCTCCTGTCCCTTGTCGATCATGAAGAACACGTCCACCCAGTCGCCCGGCGCGATGCGGTTGCCGCCGCCGACCACGTCGTCCACCGCGATGGCGACGGCGCGTTCGCCCGGCTTGAGGTGGCGGGCCAGCCCCTGCGCCAGCAGGCTGGGCAGAATCGGGTCGCCCGCGGCGACGTCCACCTTCGTCACGGCGCCTTCCAGCGGGGCCACGGTCTCGTAGCCGCCCGACAGCGCCGCCTGCCACTGGGCCACCGCCAGCATCTTTGCGGCATCGATGCGCGTGCCGGCCGGCATCGGCTCCCTGGCCACGACGACGGGATGGAACTTGACCGGCGCGGCGGGCTGCGCCGCCTGCGGTGCGGGCGCGGGCGCAGGCGCGACGGGAGCCGGCGCGGAAGCCAGCCTCCAGGCGATGAAGGCCAACACCAGGCCCCCCGCCAACAGCATCCCCGCGACGAACTTGCTCAAACCGCTCATGGCGCCCCCTGCGATATCTGTACGACGGCTTGCGAATGCAGCCGGGTGGGAATCCAGTTCCGCCCCACGCCGGGCAAAGCGGCGATCAGGCCCTGCAAGGTGGCCAGCAACGGCCAGGACTGGGTGTCGTAAGTCATGGCCACCGTGGCGCAATTGGCCTGCTGCCCTTCGGAGCCGGCCCAGTCGCACGGCGCGCTGAAGGCCGCGCACGCCACGCCGGAGCCGGGCGAGAAGGCGCTCATCGCGGCGGAACACGCCGCGGACGGCGCATCGGCCTGGCCGCTGAACCGCGCGAAGACGGCGGCGCGCGCGCCGTCGGCCGACGCCGAGGCCAGTTGCTGCTGCATCCAGAACAAGGCGCCGAAGCCGAGCACGCCGCAGATGAACATCAGCAGCATGATCAAGGTCAGCGAAAATTCCAGCGCCGCGATGCCTCGCTGGGACCGGCGGGGGGAATTCGGCGCATGGAACCGGCAAGACGCGCGCATCTCAGCCTCCCTCGTCCAGGGAATCGCCCAGATGCACCAGGGCGCGGGCGCTCAGCACGCTGGAGGCCGGCATCAGCGCCGTCCGCAGCAAGGGCACCGAGGGGATCAGGGGGTGGGCCCCGTACGCATAGGAAACCGTCACCTCGACCTGGCCGGCGGCCACCGGCAATCCGCTGCAAGCCCCGCCCGCCGAACTGCTCAGCGTGCCCGAACTGCCGCAGACCGCCACCTGGACCGGCGATGCCGAGACCGCGCTGATCCATTCCGCGCGCCGCAGGGCGGTATCGCGTCCCGCGTTGGCGCGAGCCGCGAGCGAAGGCGTGCCCGCCTGCCACTGCAACACCTTGCGCGCGCCGTCCTGCGCGGCAAGCGCGACGGAGTTCTGCGCGGCGGCCACGAGGGAATACGTCAGGATCCCGTAGAACACCAGGAAGAACACCACGAATACCAGGCCGAATTCAAGGGCATAAGCGCCACGCTGAGCGCGGCGGCGCCCAGGTAGGCGGCGTACGGAATCTGGCGCAGCCGTCCGCCCAGCGTCACGAAGCGCGACGCCGCCAGGTACAGCAAGGCGTGCAGGCCCGCCAGCAGGCTGGCAATCGCAAGAACCGCCAGCAGCGGCGCCAGGCCCAGCAGCAGGCCCAGGACGGCGATCGCCTTGATGTCGCCCGCGCCCATCAGGCGCCGGGTCCACAGCGGCAGGAACGGAACCGCGGCCAGGAATCCCAGCAATGCCATGAGCCATCCCGACCAGCGCGGCGGGTAGGCCCAGCCAGGCGCGAACAACGCGGCCAGCAGCCATAGCAACTGCGCCGCCGCCCCCGCGACGATCAAGGCGTTGGGGACGCGGCGATAGCGCAGATCGCTGTGGATCAGCACCAGAATCCAGCTTGCGAACAGCAGCCACCACAATACTTCCCCTGGATACAAGGCAGAACCTTCAGAAATCGGATTCAACGGCGGGCCCGTCCCTCCGGATGGACGACGTTCTCTTCAAGCCGAGGACGCGGACAGGCGGGTGGACGCCGCGATGGCGGGAAGCAGCCCGGCATCGCGGCATGGCCCCGTTCCGGGTCCGGCCGCGTCAGCCGCCTCCGCCGGGCGTGTTGCCGCTCAACGCCTCGCCGATTCCCGCGAACAGGCCATCCAGCGCATCGGTGAAGGTCTTTACGGAGATGAGCAGGGCCACCGCGATCATGCCGGCGATCAGCCCGTACTCCAGGGCGGTGATGCCGTCTTCGTCATTCCAGAACTGCGCAAGTTTTGCTTTCATGTCGAGCTCCATCGATCTCGATTTATCACCGGACTGCCCGCCTGCGGCGGAATCAGCCCACTTTCCCCGGAACCGCCCCGCGCGCCGGCGCTGTCTTGCAGGCGCGCATCCGGAGCCCCCCTAACCCGGCCCCGCGGCGGATCCGGGCAATCTCCCCGGACTCGCCATCGGCGCCGATTCAATGATCGAGTCGATGCGCCGCGCGGTGCGCGCGCGGAACCGTCTGGATGCCCGCTGCAAATGCCATCTCATGAGCAGCATCGTCGCCGCGGACAAAGCGAATGCGATATAGGGCAGCATGACGCCGCCGATCTGCAGGCTGGCATATTCCCGGGCCGCCGTGCAGACGACGGTTCCCGCCGCCGCGCCGGTGTAATGCATGCCGCAGATCGCCAGCGCCATCAAGACCGCCGATCCAAAACGCTGGCGTTCATTCTGGGTATTGAAAGCGAGCCACAACGCCGCGGAAGCGGCAATGACGGCGATAAACGCCGACAAAACCACCATCGGCAGATTCCAGAGCAATACGGCCGGCATACGCATGGCGCTCATGCCCACATAATGCATGGCCACCACGCCCAGCCCCGCCGCGGCGCCGCCGGTCAGGCAGCGGAAAAAGGTGAAACGCTCGCGCCCGATAAACCAGAAGGCCCAACCGGAAAGGCCGGCGGCGACCAGGAAACTGAGCACGGTGAGGCCCAGTTGATAACCCACTTCGAACGGCAGGTTCTGGGCCTGCATGCCGATGAAATGCATGCTCCAGACACCGACCCCGCCCATCGCGACCGCGCCGATGAGGATGTAGCCGATGCGGATTTCGCCATCCCGGGTTTCGGCCCGGATGCCCGCCGCCGCCAGCATGGCCACGTAGGAACCGAGAACGGCGACCAGGAACGAGAGCGCCACGAGCCCCCCGTTGAAGGAAAGCGGAACGATTTCGCCCGGGGTCATGGCCGGCCTTTTTGAAACCGGCTGCCTCGCGCGGCCGGCTCGCGCTTGCGGTTCTTCTTGCGGTCACCCTTGCTCATCCGATGGACTCCCGTAGCCTGAGCCAGTGCCATTTACAAATACGTTTTTTATAGTCTTATCTATTACTATTTAATACACATCAGGGTTTTCACCAATATTCGTAATAATGCTGGATTCAATATGTAACTCATATTCCTATATTCTTGTATATCTCATTTAAAACAATTATTTAGCCCTGTTTTATTCCTATTCATGCAGTTTCAAGTTTGCAACATTGTTGGTATTTTGCCGTTTCCAATTAAGCAGCTTGAAATAAATTGTCATTTTAACGAGCGGCTGGCACCATATTCGAAACCTCACGGCAAATTTTGTTTACAGGCGTTGTTCCGTCCCGTATCCGAGACCCGGCGAATATCGGACTTCTGTTGAACTGCGCCGCCGAAACGAGAGACATAAAAGGCATGAGACGCACGCTTCCGGCAGGCCCGCTTTCCCTCGCCCTCGTCTGCGCCCTCGCGGCCGGCGCCGATGCCCGCGCGGAAGGTCCGCTGCGGGGCAATCCAGTCGATGCCATGCCGAAGCTGGAACGCCCGCCTTCGGCAACGCAGCCTCCGCCCGTCGTGCAGACGGCGACTCCTGAACAATTGGCCCTGCGGGCTCGCCTGGCGCAGCGCATCGTGCCGCGCAATTTCGACGTGACCGGCGTGCGCGCCATTCCCTTCGAAGAGGTTTCCGCGCTGCTGAGCCCATTGGCGGGCAAGGAAATCAGCCTGGGCGAATTGGTGCAGCAGGTGGACAAGATCACCCAGCTCTACCGCGACAAGGGCTATCCCCTGTCGTTCGCGCTGGTGCAGAACCAGGCTTTCGCCAATGGCCTGGTCGTGGTGACGGTGGTCGAGGGATTCATCGGCTCGGTGCGCATCGAAGGCGACATCGGCAATGCGCTGGACCGCCTTGAAACCCTGGCCGGCCCCTTGAAAGAGGAAAGGCCGCTCAGGCAAGCCACGCTGGAACGGCAACTGAACCTGATGCGCACGGTGCCCGGGGTCAAGTTCACGCCCAGCCTGGATCTGCCGCGCCGCGCCGATGGCGCCACCGAACTGGTGCTGGCGGCGAGCCGGCAGCCCGTCGGCCTCACCGGCGGCATCGCCGACCTCGGCACCGGCATGCAGCCGCTGGTGAACATGGCGGCCAACAGCCTGACGCCTCTGGGCGAACAGGTGAAGCTGACCGCCTCGGTGCCCTTCAACACCGACGACGTGAAGTACGTGTCGGGCGAAATCCGCGTGCCGATCGGCGCAGACGGCCTGGCGGTGAAGGTCGACGGCTACCACTACGACGCCAGGCCCAAGGACGACGCCATCGAATACCTGGGCTTCGAGCGGCGCGTGAAGAATGACCGCATCGGCATCGGAGTGAGCTATCCGTTCCTGCTGAACAACACGCGTTCGCTTACGGGCACGCTCGGCGTGTATGCCGCCAATTCCAAGGACCGTTACGACTCCCGCGGCACCGACCGCTGGCTGCAGCAGGATGCCCGCGTGCGCGCCGCCAGCGCCGAACTGCGCTACATCCAGCTATCCGAAAGCCAGGCCACGGACGTGGCGCTGAGCGTGGCCAAGGGCTTCGACGCGGCCGGCGCCAAGAAGGACATCTCCACCAACTACGGATACTCCGCCAAGCCCATCCTCGACCTGGACTTCACCCGCTACAACCTCAACGCGAAGCAGACCTTTGCGCTGCCCGCCCAGTTCGGCCTGACCTTCTCGGGCGCGGGGCAATATTCCAGCGACATCCTGCCGTCGTCGGAGCAGGTCTCGTACGGCAGTTGGCGCTATGCGATGGGGTATCCCCAAGGCGAACAGAGCGGGGACAAGGGCATAGGCGTGTCGGCGGAAATCAACCGGCGCTTCGGCACGGGCTGGGAATACCTGTCCGGCGTGCAGCCCTATGCCTTGGTCGACTACGCGCGCACCTGGTACAACAACAAGAGCCTGCAGGCGCTGAACCAGCGGCATCTGTCTTCCGTGGCGCTGGGCATCCGCTTCACGGACGACAAATACTATCTGTTCGATTTCAACGTCGCCAAGCCGGTGGGATCCGCAACCATCGACAACAATCGCGACCTGCGGTTCAACGCCAATTACTCGCTCTATTACGACGCGTTCTGAACGCCGTCGCGCGCGCGCAACCCATCTGGACGCCCGCGCTTCCCCCCTCCCGCGGCCTTCGTCTTTCCGGCACGGCAATCGTGTCCGGCGTAACGTAACGTTACCCGTAACGTTACGCCGGATAAGCGGCCATTCGTAACATTCGCAGGCTCCGCGTGATCGTAAATCCGTGAGTTTCACAGAATCGGGGTAAACCCGATATTGGCCCTCAACACCATGAAATAAAAGGGTTTTTTACAACCGAATCACGAGCATCGGAAGCAAGGTTCGCAATTTGAAAAATGTTGGCACGCTTTGTGCATGTGTAGGTGTATCGGGCCGTTTCTCCGCCTGACTCTTCCAACACAAGGAGTTCGCCATGCATACCAAAATCGAGGTTCGCCGCCTTTCGCGCATCCTGACTTCCACGGCCCTGGCCGCCGCGCTGATGAGCGCGCTGGCCGCATGCGGCGGCGGCGGTGGCGGCAGCAAATCCGCAGGTTTGCCGGGCACGGGCATCCCGACGAGCCCCGGCGGCACCAAGCCCGGCGGCACCGATCCGACCAATCCCGTCACGGCCGGCCTGCTTGAAACGACCCTGGGCAACACCGGCGGCGCCGTGGACAACACCCTGCCGCTGAATCTGGACGCGACGCTGGGCGGCGTGGGCAAGGCCCTGGATCCCACCGTCAAGCCCGTGGCCGATACGGTGGTGGGCCTGACCCAGCAGATCGGCGCCGCGACGGGCCTGGGGCAGCCGGTGGACGGCGCCGCCAAACAGGTCGGCGACCTGGTCGGCGGCCTGGGCGCCACGGTCGACGGCGCGGGCCTGCCGGGCGGCCTGGGCGCCGGCGTCGGCGGCCTGGTGGACGGCCTGGGCAAGACGGTGGCCAGCACCGGCGGCCTGCTGCATGCCGATGCGAACAACCCCGATCCCCTGACGACCGTGCTGGGCAACGCCACCAGCGCCGTGGGCGCCTTGACCGCGGGCCTGTCGGGACAGGGCGGCCTGCTCAATCCCGTGACGCAGGCGGCGTCCGGCATCACCGGCGGCGTGCTGGGCGGGCCGTCGACCCCGCTGCTGGAGCCGGCGCTGGGCAATGCCGGCAAGACCGTGGACAACGTGCTGCCGCTGGGCCTGCAACCCACGCTGGCCGGCCTGGGCGCGGCGCTCGATCCCAGCGCCAGCCCGCTCGCCGGCACCGCGACCGGGTTGACCCAGCAGGTGGGCGACACCACCCGGCTGGGCGCGCCGGTTGCCGGCCTGCTGACCAGCCTGGGCGGCACCGTCACCAACCTGGGCGGATCGCTGCCCGGGGAAGCCGCCGGACTGAACGGCGTGCTGCAAGGCCTGGGCGGCACGGTCGCCAGCGCCGGCGGCCTGCTCCACGCCACGCCGGGCAACGCCAATCCGCTGGGCGCGACGCTCGCGAACGCCACCGGAGCCGTCGCCTCGCTGACCGGCGGCCTCGGCGGCGTGACGGGCGGCCTGACCGGCGGCGCTGGCGGCGCGGGCGGACTGCTCAGCCCCATTACCGGCATTCTCGGCGGCGTGGGCGGCATCGGCGGCACGCCGGTGGGCGGCGCGGGCGGCTTGCTGGCCCCGGTGACGGGCCTGTTGGGCGGAGTCACCGGCGGCCTGGGCGGCGCGGCGGGCGGCGCTGGCGGCAGCGGACTGCTGGGCGGGCTGCTTGGCGGCGTTGCGGGCGGAACCGCTGGCGGTTCGGCGGGCGGCGCGTCCGGCGGCGGACTGCTGGGCGGCTTGACGGGGGGCCTGGCCGGCGGCGGCGCGGGCGCAGGCGCAGGCGGCGGAACGTCGGCCGGCGCGGCCAACGGCGGCCTGCTGGGCGGATTGCTGGGCGGCGTCACGGGCGGCCTGACCGGCGGCGCTACCGGCAGCACTACCGGCGGCGGCGCCAACGGCGGCCTCCTGGGCGGCCTGCTGGGCGGCCTGTCGGCCCGGCAATGATCCTCCATCCTCAAGGGAGCGAAGCCATGCTGCAACAAGAGACCATTCTGCGCCACGAGCATGTGACCGTGATGCCCGATGCGCGCAGAAGCGAAGCGCGTCCGGAGATGCTGGAGGACGTCGTCCTGATGCTGGGCAGGCAGTTCGCCGCCTACCACGCGGCGTGCCAGTCCGCCCTCGCCGAAAAGCTGGGCATCCCACTGGCCGACCTGAAGGCGCTGGAGCTGGTGATGGAGTTCGACGCCCTGCCCACCGGGCAGCTCGCCCAGTTGATGGGCATCAGCTCGGGCGGCGCGACGGCCCTGATCAACCGGCTGGAGGCGGCCGGATACGTGCAGCGCGGCCGCCATCCCCTGGACCGCCGGATGATCGTCATCCGGCCGGTCGAGGAACAGTGCCAGCACCTGTTGCAGGAACGGCAGTGGGTGGCCGACGCGGTCGCGGCGACGGCGCGCCGCTACGACGCCATGGAGCTGGAAACGGTGCACGCCTACCTGGCGCAGTGCGTGCGTGCCCTGCGGCACGACACGCTCGTCTGGCTGGAAGCGGGCAGCGCGCAGCGCACGTTCTGACGGGCGGACTCCGGCCCGGCATGGCAATGCGCGCCCCGTTCCGCGAGGAACGGGGCGCATCGGCTTTCAGGCGGGTCCGGACGGACCGAACTGCAGGCGCGGCACGGCCGCCAGCAGCCTGCGCGTCATGTCCTGGCGCGGCGCATGCAGCACCTCGGCGGCCGGCCCCAGTTCGATGATGCGGCCGCCCTCCATGACCGCGATGCGGTCCGCCAGGTATTCGACCACGCCGAAGTTGTGCGTGATGAACAGGTAGGCGATGCCCAGTTCGTCCTGCAGCTCGCGCAGCAGGTCCAGGATCTGCGCCTGCACCGACACGTCCAGCGCGGACGTGGGCTCATCGCAGATCAGCACTTTCGGTTCGACGGCCAGCGCCCGCGCGATCGCGATGCGCTGGCGCTGACCGCCCGAGAATTCATGCGGATAGCGGGCAAGGGTGTTGGCCGGCAGGCCGACCCGTTCGACCAGGCGCGCCGCCCGTTCGGCGCGCGCCTCCTTGCTCATGCCGCGCCGCAGGGACGCCAGGCCTTCGTCCAGGATGTCTCCGACCCGCATGCGCGGATCGAGCGAGGCGTAGGGATCCTGGAAGACGATCTGGATGTCCTGCCGCAGGCGCTGCAGCTTGCGGCGGTCGGCGACGAGCAGGTCCTGTCCCAGCAACATGGCGCGGCCCGACACCCGCGCGCCGTCGATCAGCCGCAGCAGCGCCTTGCCGGTGGTGGTCTTGCCGCAGCCGGACTCGCCCAGCAGGGCCAGAGTCTCGCCCGCCTTCAGCGTGAACGTGACCCCGTCGGCGGCCTTGACCCAGGACACGATGCGGCGCAGCGGGCCCTTGCGCACGGGGTAATGGACCTTGAGGTCCTGGACGTCGAGCACCACGCCGCCGCGCGCGGCCCGGTCCGCGGCGCGGCCGCCGCGGGCCATGGCCTCGCGGCCCGGCTCCGTCAAGGGAACGCCGCGCTTCTCGAAGGTGGGAATGGCTTCGAACAGTTGCCGCGCATAGGGATGCTTGGGCGCCCGGAAGAACTCCTCGGCGTCGGCGCTCTCCACGATCTCGCCCCCGCGCATCAGGGCCACGTGGTGGGCCACGTTCTTCACGACGGCGAGGTCATGCGTGATCAGCAGCACGGCCATGCCCATTTCGCGCTGGATGTCTGCCAGCAGATCCAGCACCTGCGCCTGCACGGTGACGTCCAGCGCCGTGGTCGGCTCGTCGGCGATCAGCAGCGACGGTTCGGCCGCCAGCGCGATGGCGATCATGACGCGCTGCTTCTGGCCGCCCGAGAACTGGAACGGATAGTCGTCGACGCGCCGCTCGGGCTCGGGGATGCCCACCCGCCGCAGCCAGTCGATGGCGCGCGCGCGCGCCGCCGCGCCGCGCAGGGGCGTATGGGCGGCCAGCGTTTCGACGATCTGGTCGCCCACCCGCATGACCGGGTTCAGGCTGGTGGACGGTTCCTGGAAAATGATGCCGATCCGGCCGCCCCGCACCCCGCGCATGGCGCTTTCCGGCAGGCGGTTCAGGTCTTCTCCGTCCAGGTCGATCTGCCCGCCCACGATGCGCCCGGCGTCCGGCAGCAGGCGCAGCAAGGCAAGCGCCGTCATGCTCTTGCCGCAGCCGGATTCGCCGACCAGCGCGAAAGTCTGCCGCCGGGCGATGGCCAGTTGCAAGCGCTTGACCGCGTGCGTCATGCCGCTTTCGCCGGCGATGTCCACGTCCAGGCCGCGCACCTCCAGCAAGGGAGCCTGGTTCATGGCGCGTCTCCCGGCCGGGACTGGCGGGCGTCCGCCGCCAGCGCGGGCTTGGCCCCCCGGCCGAACAGGCCGTAGCGGGCGATGCGGCCGGGCTTGTAACGGCGGGTGCGGGGATCGAAGGCGTCGCGCACGGCGTCGGCGAACAGATTGGCCGCCAGCACCAGCGCCAGCATGAAAATGAAAGCGGTCATCAGATTCCACCAGACCATGGGATCGCGGGACATCTCCAGCCGGGCGCCGTCGATCATGGAGCCGAAGGAATTCATGCTGGGATCCACGCCGATGCCCAGGTAGGACAGCACGGCTTCATACAGGACCAGGCCCGAGAATTCCAGCACCATGGTGATCAGCACCAGGTGCGCCACGTTGGGCAGCAGGTGGCGCGTCATGATGCGCCAGTGCGACACGCCGAACGCCCGCGCCGCCTGCACGTATTCCAGTTCGCGCAGCTTCAGCGTTTCCGCGCGCAGCAGGCGGCACAGCCCCGCCCACCCCGTGAACCCCAGGATCATGCAGAGCAGGAACAGGCGCAGGTCCGCGCGCGCGGCGGAGGTATCGAACAGGTCGGCGTGGTTGTCGATGTAGACCTGCATCATCAACGCGCAGGCGGCCACCAGCAGCACGCCCGGGATCGAGGTGATGGTGGTGTAGAGATACTGGATGGCGTCGTCGACCTTGCCCTTGAAATAGCCGGCGGCGATGCCGAAGACGATCGCCGGCGGCAGCATGGCGATGGTGGTGAGGCTGCCGATGACCAGCGCGGTGCGGATGCTTTTCAGCGCCTGCCACAGCACGTCGTTGCCGATGCGGTCGGTGCCCAGCGCATGGTAGCCGCTGGACAGCCCGGCCAGGGCGCCGACCGCCAGGCACAGCAGCGTGAACGTCAGCAACATGGCGACCCATGGCACGCCGGCATGGCCGCCCTCTGTGTCGGCGGCCGTCCGGGCGCGCCGCGCCAAGCAGACAGACAGCAGCCCCGCCGCCGCCAGCGCGACCGCCAGCCCCCCGGCCAGGCCCCCGCCCAGCCGCTTGAGCACATCGCCCAAGTGATCCCGGTCGGGATCGTCCAGGTGCACGCCCGCGCCGCGCAGCCGGGGAAAGTCGCGCACCGGCTTGCCGTCGACGAGCAGGGTTTCCTTGGTGAACTGGCGCACGGCCAGCGGCACGGAATAGGTTTTCTCCGGCCGCGTCAGCACGCTGCCGGCCAGCAGGCCGTCCAGCGCCGACTGGACCGCGGGCGCATAGACCGGGCCCGCGTCGGCCGCCGCCCCGGGCGCCGGCGGCAGCAGCGGCCGGTAGTGCACCGAATCGAGCAGGCCGACCGCGACGAAGGCGGAAAGGATCACGGCCGAACACATGGCGGGCGTATCGCGGGCGACGCGGACCCAGGTCGCGCGCAGGTTGGGGCTGCGGCGCACGCGCCAGGCGTAGGCCGCGGCGCCCAGCGCCATGAGCCACAGCGCGATATCGGTCCAGAGGAAGACGAACTTGGGCATGTCGGCTACTCGAATCTGACGCGGGGGTCGGCCAGCGTGTAGGAAATGTCGGCCAGGATCAGCCCGACGATGTAGAGGGCCGAACCGAGGAACACCATGGCGCGCACGATCGAAAAGTCCTGCGCGTTGATGGCGTCGATGGTGTAGCTGCCCAGGCCGGGGATGCCGAAGAAGGATTCCGCGATCAGGCTGCCCATGAACAGCAGCGGCAAGGCGGCCACCGTGCTGGTCAGGATGGGCAGCATGGCATTGCGCAGCACGTGCCGGAACAGCACCACGCGCTCGGCCAGCCCCTTGGAACGGGCGGTGCGCACGTAGTCCTTGCCGATCTCCTCCAGGAACAGGGTGCGGTAGAAGCGCGCCTCCGGCCCCAGCCGCGACACAATGGCCACCAGCACCGGCAGCGCCAGGAACTTGACCGCGTCCAGCCCCCCGGAAAAGCCCGAGAACGGCACCAGCCGCAGCAGCTTCGCGAAGACCCATTGGCCGGCGATGATGTAGAACAGGCTGGAGATGGACAGCAGCAGCACGCAGAGCACCACGCCCCAGAAGTCGAGCCGCGTGGCCCGGAAATACACCAGCGTCAGGGAAAAGACGATGCTGACGAAAAGCCCCAGGATGAAGGTGGGCACGGCGAGCGCCAGGCTGGGCCCCATGCGCGTCTGGATCTCGCGGCCGATGTCGCGGCCGCCGTCGGAAGCGCCGAAGTCCATGGCCAGGAGCGGCACCGAACGCTGGTAGAACACCGTGTCGGTGAGCCGCGCCGCGCCCTGCGCCTGGCCATTGAAGAACAGCGGCTTGTCGTAGCCGCGTTCGGCCTTCCATTTTTCCACCGCTTCCTGGTTGGCGCGCTGCCCGCCGATGGCCAGCCGCGCCATGTCGTCGGGCGTGTTCACCGCGAAGAACAGGATGAAGGTGAAGAGGTTCACGCCGATCAGGATCAGCACGCCGTACAGCAGCCGGCGGATCACGTAGCCGATCATGATTGATGCTCCTTGCCGACGCGCGGCACGAATGCCGTCTGGCGTTCACGCCGCTTCAGCGCCACGTAGGAAGGCCAGACCGCCAGCGCCAGCAGCAATATGAAGACGCCGATGGGCCACCACCGCGGAGAATTCCATTCGTCGATTTTCCGCTGGCGCAGTTCGGGGTCGATCTTCATGTACTGGAGCGTGTTGCGAACCATCTGCGTCGGTTTGGCGTTGCCCACCCATTGCTGGTAGGCGCCGCCCGACATCGGGAAATAGCCGAACATCCAGGGCGCGTCGCGCTGCACGATGGCCACCATCCTGGCGATCAACTGTTCTTTTTCGGGGCCGTCGTCCAGGAACTTCAGTTGTTCGAAGAGGCGGTCGTACTCGGGGCTGGCGTAGTTGGCGGCGTTCTCGCCTCCGCCCTTGGCCTTGGCGTTCGGGCCGTACAACAGGAACAGGAAGTTCTCGGCGTCGGGATAGTCGGCGCTCCAGCCCCACAGGAAGATCTGGGCGGCGCCACGCATCATCTTGTCCTGGAAGCGGTTGTAGTCGGTGGCGCGCACGTCCAACTGGACGCCGATCTTGGCAAGCTGGCGCCGCATCCAGTCGAACTGCGGATTGGAGCCGCCGCCCGACATGGAGTCGTAGTACAGCACCAGCGGCGCGCCGGTCTTGGCGTTGCGGCCGTCCGGGTATCCGGCTTCGGCCAGCAGGCGCTTGGCCGCGTCCACGGACTTGCGCACCGGCTTGCCGTCCACCAGGTCGTAGACCACCGGATTCACGCCCTCGGGCGGATCGCGGTAGCCGAGCACGCCGGGCGGCACCGGCCCGTAGGCCACGGACGCCTGGCTGTTCTCGAACACCGCCACGTATTCCTCCCAGTCGAAGGCGATGCTGATCGCCTGGCGCAGCTTGCGGTTCTTTTCCTCCTGCTCGGGCGTATCGCCCTTGCCCACGACGGGGTCCAGCCAGTTGAAGCCCATGTACCAGTTGGCGGTCTCGACCGTGGTGGGCAGTTTGATGCCGTGCTCGCTGTAGAGACGCGCCTTGTCCTGGCTGTCGGCGGCGGCGACCAGCATGGCCACCCCGTACTCGCCGCGCTCGATCTGCGGCATGTCGTAGTAGCCCTGAGTGAATTTGCCCGTCAGCGGGGTAATTTCCTTTTCCACGCTGAATTCCGCCCGGTCGATGAAGGGCGTGGGCTTGCCGCAGTCCGCCAGCAGGCCGGCGGCGCGGTCGCCGGGCTCGCCTTCGCAGGGATAGGGTTCGCCGTGGAAATTGGGATTGCGGCCCAGCACGTGGCGGCGGTTCTGCAAGGACTCCACCAGCATGTACGGGCCGGTGCCCACGGGCCAGGTATTGAACGACAGGTCGTGCGCCGCCATGCCGGGCTGGCTGTAGAAGCGGTCGGCCTCCCAGGGGATGGGCGCCGTGAAGGTCATGGCCAGCCAGTACTTGAACTGCGGGTACTTGCCGTTGACGCGGATGCGCAGCGTATGCGGATCCAGCGCCTGCACGCCGGTGAAGCCGTCGGGCTCGCGCAGGTCCAGCCAGGGCGGCGCGCCGGCTCCGCCCGGCGCGCCGCGGCGCAGCGCCTGGTCGCGCTGGCGCAGGCGTTCGCCGTATTCCTTCAGGCCGGCCACGTGCTCGGCCATCAGGGAGGAAATCGGCGACACCACGCGCGGGCTGGCCAGCCGGCGGAAGGCGTAGACGTAGTCGTCGGCGGTCAGTTCGCGTGTGCCGGTGCGCGGGAAATCGGGAATGTAGTACTTGCCGTCCAGCTCGCCCGGCGCCAGCGGATAGTAGTCGTAGCCGCCGTCGGGCTTGCGGGCGAACGCCGGATGGGGCGCGAAGCGCGAACCCGGGCGGATCTTGATGTCGTAGACGCTTTGCGCGATCTGCTCGCCCGGCGTGTCGGCCGGCAGCGTGTTGCCCTGCGCGTCCAGGTAGACCGGCGGATCGATCGACGCCGCCGCGCGCGGCACCAGTTCGTACGGCCGCTTCAGATAGTGGTAGCCGTAAAGCGTCTCGTAGATATTGTAGGTATAGGGCGTTTCATCGCCGGAATAGGAACTGGCCGGGTCCAGGTACTTCGGGGAACGCTTGACGAAAGCGGAATACAGCGTGTTCCGGGCTTCGGCGCCGGACGGATAGGGACTGTTGATGGGGCTTTCCTGCGAGCAGCCCGCCAACGCCAGCAACAACAGCATGGCCGTCGCCCAGAGCCGCTTCAGTGCACGCATGGAAACCTTCCCTTCGAATCGTTGCGACAGAGGATAGCAAACACGGGCCCGGGCCCATACCCAGGCATCCCCTACGGCCGGCTGCCGGTCAGCCGCATTGGCGCTGCCGCCAGCAGTCGTAGCGCCATTTCCAGGGCTGCATGGCGCCCTGTTGGGCCCACAGGCCGCGCCCGGCCGCCTTGGCCTGGCGCTGGAGGTCCGGCATGGCCTTGTCGCGCAGGTAGTCGCCCTGCCGCGCCGTATAGGCCCAGGCGTAGCCGGCCTCGACCTGGGCGCGGTTGGCGGAGCGGCCGTCTTCCAGGATCAGCGCGCACACGTCCCGTCCGTACTGGTCCTGCTCGTAGCATTGCGCGGTGAGCGTCTTGCCCGCGACCAGGCCGGCCAGGTGCTTGCGCGAGGCCTCGGCATAGGGCTGGCCGGGCTGTTCGGCGCCATGGCCCTCCTCGGGCGCGTCGATGCTGTCCATGCGGATCCTGCGCTGGCCGTCCGGCGCGCGCAGGGTCACGGTATCGCCGTCGGCGACATTGACGATGGCGCCCGTCAGCGTGTAACTGCCCTGGGGAATCCCACCCGCCAGGGCCGGGCCCGGCCGGTTCTGGGCGGAGGGGGGCGACCGCCGCCCTTCCGGCTCCGAGGGCTGCAGCCAATTGACGATGGCGCCCGCGGCCGCAAGAATCACGGCCACGGCCAGGGCGGTCAGCTTGCTGCCGCCAAAGGGAGATTTGCGACGCACCGCCGGCTCCAGGTAGGAAAACGGTGGGAGTGTGCCATAGATGGTCGGCCCCCGCGCCGCCTTGGGGCGGCCCGGCGGCGGGGCGGCTATTCTTGCCGGGAGCCGAAAAACAGGGAGTAGCGGCGTAGGATGGGTGAAGCGCGAGAGTCCTTAAGCAAGAACGACAGCGCTGAACGCGCGCAACCCATGCGGCCGCAATCGGCTGTTGTCGGCCGATGCCGGGCGCCGGTTTCTCACGGCCGCATGGGTTGCGCGCGCTGGATGCTGGGGTTCTTGCTTAAGGACTCTCGCGCTTCACCCATCCTACAGCCAACCGGATTTGCGGAAGCGCCAGTACAGGACGGAGCACGCCGTCGCGATGGCGCCCAGGGTGACGGGATAGCCCCAGGGGGATTTCAGTTCGGGCATGAATTCGAAGTTCATGCCGTAGATGCCGGCGATGGCGGTGGGCACGGCCAGGATGGCGGCCCAGGAGGCCAGCTTGCGGGTGGTGTCGTTCTGCGCCGCCTGGCCGATCATCAGGCTGGCTTCGAAGGCGAACGCCAGGGATTCGCGCAGGGAACTGAACAGTTCGTCCACGCGCAGCACGCGGTCGGCCACTTCGCCGAAGTATGGGCGGGCGTGTTCGTCCACGGCCGACATTTCCACGCGCGCCAGGCGGCGGCAGATCTCGGCCAGTGGCGACACCACCGTGTGGATGCGCAGCAGGTCGCGCCGCTGCCGGTACAGCCGGCGGATGTCGGAGTCCTTGGCGCCCCGGATCAGGAGCTTCTGCTCGGCGCCCTCCACCACCGTCTCGATCTTGCCGGCCGCCGCGACGTAGCGGTCGACCAGCCAGTCCAGCAATTCGGACGCGACGTAGTCGCTGCCCCGCTTGAGAAGATCGGGCGAGGCCTCCAGCCGTTCCCGCAGGGGGCTGTGGCCGGCGGTGGCGCCGCGGCGCACCGTGACCAGCAAACCGTCGCCGATGAGGAACTGGGTTTCGCCGAAAATGGGCCGCTCGGCCTCGACCTCCACCGTGATGGCAACGATGAGGATCATGTTCCCGTAGTCGATGATCTTCGGCCGCCGGTGGGCTTCCAGCATCTCTTCCTGGTTCTTGTCGCAGGCGCCGAGTTCGCGCGCGACCCTGGCCAGCAGTTCCGGACCGGGATTGCGCAGGCCGATCCAGAGCATGCCCTGGTCCCGGCCGACGTACTGCGCGACCTGGTCGATGGGAACCTCGCGCTCCCGCCGTCCGTTCACGTAGGCGATCGACGCCACGACCTCGCGCGTCGTCGGGTCGGCGGCACGTTCTTCAGTAGACATAAACACCCTCGGGCAATGCGATCCCTGCCGGACAGCTTGTAGGTATCGGGCGATGATAGCCCGTTCTACTAGAACAGGCTGCGCACCCGCCGGGCCACGTCCACGCTGGGCGCCTGGGGCTCTTTCGGCGCGCCGCGCCCCGCGGGCAGGTCGGGCAGCTTGGGCAGGTGGTCGAACAGCGGCAGCATCGCATTCGAGATATAGCGGGTGCGCGAGCCGTACACGTGGCGGTCGCCCATGCCGGTCTGCTGGTGCACGTAGAAGCGCTGCGGCACGATGAGCTGCAGGCGTTCCTTGGCGCGCGTCATCGCCACGTACAGCAGCCGGCGCTCCTCTTCGATTTCTTCCGCGGTGCCGGTGCTCATGTCGGACGGGATGCAGCCGTCCACCGCGTTCAGGACGTAGACCGCCTTCCATTCCTGCCCCTTGGCGGAATGGATGGTGGACAGGATCATGTAGTCCTCGTCGCGCAGCGGCGCGCCCGATTCGTCGCTGGTGGCGTCCGGAGGATCCAGCGTCAGTTCGGTCAGGAAGCGTTCGCGCGACGGGTAGCCCGAGGCGATGCGCAACAACTGGTCGAGATCCGCCCGGCGCACGCGCGCGTCGTCGTACAGGCGCTCTAGCTGCCCCGCGTACCAGCGCAGGGCCAGGTCCGCGTCGGCCGGCCATTTCAATCCCGGATCGCACAGCGCCGCGTAGGTATTGGCGAAGCCGCCCCACTCTTCCTGGGCGGCCGCGCCCGGCTTGAATTCGCGCAGCGCGCGCAAGGGTTCCGCCGACGCGGACATGGCGTCCATGAGCTTGCCCGCGGTGGCGGGGCCGATGCCCGGCAGCAGTTGCGCCACGCGGAAACCCGCCATGCGCCCCCGCGGATTCTCGGCCCAGCGCAGCAACGACAGCAGGTCCTTCACGTGCGCGGCCTCCAGGAAGCGCAGGCCGCCGAATTTCACGAAGGGGATGTTGCGGCGGGTCAGCTCCAGTTCCAGCGCGGCGCTGTGGCTGGAGGTGCGGAACAGCGCGGCCTGCGACTTGAGCGCGGCCCCGGCTTCGCGTTGCGCCAGCACCTGGTCGGCCACCCAGCGCGCCTGCCCGGCTTCGTCGCTGACCGTCACCAGTTCGGGCAACTGGGACGACTGGCGGTCGGTCCAGAGATCCTTGGCATAGCGCTCCGTCGCCAGGCCGATGACGGCGTTGGACGCGTTCAAGATGGGCTGGGTGGAACGGTAGTTGCGGTCCAGCGTGATGACGCGCGCGGGCTTGGGGAACTGGGCCGGAAAGTCGAGGATGTTGCGCACGGTGGCCGCGCGGAACGAATAGATGGACTGGGCGTCGTCGCCCACCACGGTCAGGCCGCGCCCGTCGGGCTTCATCGCCAGCAGGATGGCCGCCTGCAGGCGGTTGGTGTCCTGGTATTCGTCCACGAGCACATGGTCGAAGCGCGCCCCCACGTCGGCCGCTATCCCGGGGTCCGACATCATCTCCGCCCAGTAGAGCAGCAGGTCGTCGTAGTCCAGCACCTGCTGGTCCTGCTTGGCCGCGACGTAGCCGCGGAACAGGTTCTTCAGTTCCTCTTCCCATTGGGCGCACCAGGGAAAGGACGTCTTCAGCACGTCGGCCACCGGGGTCTGGCTGTTGACCACGCGCGAATAGACGGCCAGGCAGGTGCCCTTGAGCGGAAACCGGGATTTCGTGGAAGACAGGCCCAGTTCATGGCGGACCATGCCCATCAGGTCCTCGGCGTCGCCGCGGTCGTGGATGGTGAAGGCTTCGGACAGGCCGATCCGCTGCGCGCAATCGCGCAGCAGCCGCGCGCCGATCGCGTGGAAGGTGCCGGCCCAGGGCAGCGACGGCGGCGGCTGCGTGGCGCGCAGGTTCATCACCCGCTGCAGCACCGACCCCACGCGCCGCTCCATTTCCAGCGCCGCGCGGCGCGAGAACGTCAGGAGCAGCATGCGTTGGGGATCCGCGCCGTTCAGGATCAGGTGCGCGACCCGGTGCGCCAGCGTATTGGTCTTGCCCGAGCCCGCTCCCGCGATCACCAGCAGGGGGCCGTCGTCCCCGGGCGCGCCGGCCACGCCGAACTCGGCGGCCTCGCGCTGGGCGGGGTTGAGGTCGGCCAAGGGGTCGGGACGGCGGTTCGCAGGGGAAGGATTCTGATCGGACATGACGCGTAGGGGCGCGTGGCCGGCGCGATGGCCACCCGGGCGGGGCCTGTTTTGCAGGCGCCCCGGCCCCTATAACTGGTTATATATCCAGCCATCATAGCAGCCTAGTGCAGGCCTAGCTGCGAGGCATGCCAGGTCAACAACCGGCGCTCGGCCAGTTCGATCGCCTTGAATGACAGCACGCCCAAGAGGCACAGCAGGGCCAGCGCGACGAACACCGTGGGCGTGTCGAAGCTGCCCTGCGCCACGAGGATCACATGCCCCAGCCCCGAACCGCCGGCCACGAATTCGCCGACGATGGTGCCCACCAGCGCGAACGAGATACCGACCTTCATGCCGGCAAAGATGCTGGGCAAGGCGTTCGGGAAGCGAATCTTCCAGAGCATTTTCGCCCGGCTGGCCTGATTGACCCGGGCCATCGCCAGCATGTCCGGATCCGCCGACTTCAAGCCCAGCACCGTATCGATCAGGATGGGAAAAATGGCGATCAGCATCGCGATGGCCACCTTGGGCGCGGCGCCCGTTCCAAGCCAGATCACGAACAGCGGCGCCAGCGCCACCTTGGGTACGGCGTTCAGCGCCACCAGCAGCGAATACAGCGTGCGATCCAGGAAGCGCGAATACACGATGCCGATGGCGGCCAGGATGCCCAGCACCACCGCCAGCGCAAAGCCCAGCAGGGTGGTGACCATCGTATCCAGGCTCTCGCGCAGCAAATAGGCGGGCGACGCCAGAAACTGCGCCACGATCTTGCTGGGCGCGGGCAGCAGAAAACCGCGTATTTCGAAGATCCGCACACAGGCTTCCCAGATCAGCAACAGCACCAGCGAAGTGACCAGCACTTCCCAGCGGCGCGTAATGTTGGACCAGACCAATTTCATCGCGGCTATTCCTTGTAAATGCCCAGCCCGCGAAACGTATCGCGGATGTGCTTGACGCAATCGACGAAGGCCGGCGTTTCCCGCACGCCCAGCCCGCGAGGCCGCTCGATCTCGATGGGAACGACTTCTTCGATGCGCCCGGGTCCGCGCGCCATGATGACGACGCGGCAGCCCAGATAGACGGCTTCGGCGATCGAGTGCGTGATGAAGACCACGGTCTTGCCGGTGGCCAGCCATGTGCGCTGCAGTTCAGCGTTCAATTCGTCGCGCGTGAAAGGATCCAGCGCGCCGAAAGGTTCGTCCATCAACAGCAACTGGGGATCCAGCAGTAGCGCCCGGCAGATCGATACGCGCTGCCGCATCCCGCCCGACAGCTCACGCGGAAAGCGCTCCAGGAACTGGCCCAGGCCGAACAGCGTCAGCAGTTCGCGCGCGCGGGGTTCCACGTCGCGGGGCTTGACGTCGTGGAACTCCGCCGCCAGCAACACGTTGTCCAGGATGTTGCGCCATTCCAGCAGCAGGTCGCGCTGGAACACGACGCCCATGTTGCGCGGCGGCTCGACGATCGCCCGCCCTTGAAGGGAAAGAAGTCCGCTCGAGGCCCGCTCCAGCCCGGCCATGCATTTGAGCAAGGTGCTTTTGCCGCAGCCGCTAGGCCCGACGATGCTGATGAACTCGCCCTCTTGTATCGACAGGGTCACGTCCTTCAGCGCGTGCAAGGCCCCGCGCTCGGACTCATAAATCCGGTTGACGCGATCCAGCTCCAGAAAACCTGGCATATGACTCTCCTGGCAGGTTCAGTCCGGCAACAGCGCGTTGGTGTAGTAGTCGGACGGTTTGCGCCCGGGCTTGATCATGCCGGCCTGCTCCATGCTATGGATGGCGGCGGCCCAATCGCTGTCGTACTGCCGCCCGATCGGCGCGTCCTTGACGGTGGGGCTGTTGAAGAACGGCCGATAGGCCTCAAGCTGGCCGCGCAGCACCTCGGCATCCAGGTTGGCGTTCGGGCGCCGCGCCAGGATGGCCTGCACGCCTTCTTCCAGGTGTCCGTCGTATAGGTACTGCCAGGCGCGCACCTGCACCGCCACGAACTTTGCCAGGGCGGGTCCGCGTTTTTCAATGGTGTCTGGCGTGGCCGCCAACCCATAACTGGGGAAACTGATGCCGCTGTCTTCCAGCAGCAACGACGTGGCCGGGCGCGCGCGGCCAACCATCGGCACGCCGAACGGCGCCTGCGACATGAAGGCGTCGCTGTTGCCCGAGGCGTAGGTGGAGATCATGGCGCTGGGCGACACCATGACCAGGTTCACGTCGCCGCGCGACATGCCGTTGGCCTTCAGGAACGGATCGATGAAAGGCACCCATGGGCTGGTGGCGAAACAGACGATCTTCTTGCCGCGCAGGTCCTGGGGCGAGGCCACCTTCTGGCCCGCGTCGGTCATGACGGCCAGGTCACCGGTACGGGCGAAGCCCGCAATGGATTTCAGGTCCAAACCGTTCTCCATGGCCACGGCCATGGTGCCGACCGACACCTGGCCCACATCCACGCGCCCCGCCGCCAGCAACTGCAACGTGTTGATGGTGCCGGTGCCGTCCTCGACCTCGACGTTCAGCCCTTCTTTTTCGAACCATCCCTTCTGTACCGCCAGATGCATCGCCGCGTGCATGCCCCAGGGCGAAAAGTCCATGCGCACTTTGAAATTCTCGGCGCCGGCGGCCGGGCCGGCGGCCAGCAGGCAGGCCATCGCCGCCATCATGCCGCGACGGTGCAGGCGCCGCGCTTGATCGTTGATCCAACTCATGATTTCCCCTTGATTGTTGGTGGGATCGCCGGCGGCCCGAGCCGCCGGTGCCACGGCCGAGCTATCGGCTGACTGCGGCCAAAGCGCCGCTGGCTACCCGTTCGATAATGTCCGACTCTACCTCCACGGCCATGCCGTAGTGCTCCCGCACGTAGCCGGCCGAGAGCTTGCCGTTCCAGACGTCGCGAACGATAGCCGCCGGATCGCGCAACGCGGCGTCGCCAAAACCGCCGCCCCCAGGCTGGATATGCGTGACCATATCGCCGCGCCCGATCGTCATGCTGACCTTGCTGGGCAGCAGGCTGGGCGGCTCGCCCACCCGGTCCAGCCGGTTGACGGCGGCGCGGGCCGCTGTGCCCCCCGCCAGTCCATAGGGACGGAACTTCATGCGGTCGGCGCGTAGCTGCAACAACACGTTGTCGGCCAGCACGCGGTAGCTGCGCCGGATGCCCAGTCCGCCGCGAAAGCGCCCCGCGCCGCAGGAATCCGGCTCCAGCTCGTAGGCTTCGACTCGCACGGGATGCTGCGCTTCCAGCACCTCGACCGGTGTGTTTGACAGGTTCTGCGAGGCGTTGGTAATGGCCTCGATGCCATCGCTGTCGGGCCTGGCGCCCCAGGCGCCGCAAATCATGTCCACAATGATGTACGGTTTGTGATCGTCGTTCTTGCCGGACAGGCAGACGACGGTATTGCCGCCCTCGCCCGCCGCCGGGATGCGGTCGGGCACCACTTGCGCCAAGGCTCCCAGCATGGCGTCGAACACGCGGTAGCCCGTCAGCGCGCGCGCGGCGACGGCGGCCGGTTCCCGCGGGTTCAACACCGAGCCGGCGGGCGCGTGTATCTCCACGCAGCGGAACACGCCCGCGTTATTGGGCACGTCCCCCTTGAGCGCGCAGCGCACGCTGAGATAGGTGCAGGACTTGGTGTACGACAAGGTGGAATTGATGGCCGCGCGCACCTGCTCGGACGTGCCGGTGTAGTCCACGCTGACGTGGTCCTCGTGCACCGTCAACGCCACCTGGATGGGTATCGGTTCGGGCGACAGGCCGTCATCGTCGATGTGGTCCAGAAAGTGGTACGTGCCCTTGGGCCAGCTTCGAATCTCCTCGCGCGTCAGGCGCTCGGCGTAATCCAGCAGTTCGGCGAAGTAAGCGCGGCTGCCTTCGCGGCCGTAGCGGTCGAACAGCGCGGTCAGTTCGCGCACACCCACCTTGGCCGCCGCGTACTGCGCGCGCAGGTCGCCCAGGACGCGATCCGGCACGCGGACATTGCGGGCGATCAGGCGTTCCATCACATCGTTCACCTGCCCCGCTTCGTACAGTTTGACCACGGGAATGCGGATGCCTTCCTGGTAGATCTCGGTGGAATCGCTGGCGTTGGAGCCCGGCACGCGGCCGCCCACGTCGGTATGATGGCAGATCACCACGCAATAGCCTTCGATCTCGTCCCGATAGAAGAACGGCACGAACATGAAGATATCCGGCAGGTGCATGCCCCCCTCATAGGGATCGTTCAGGATCACGGCATCGCCCGGGCGCAAGTCGGAGCCATAGCGCCGCTTCACGGCTTCCATGGCTTCGGGAATGGCGCCAAGGTGCAGCGCGATGGTCTTGGCCTGCGCGATCATGCGGCCTTCGCGGTCGCAGATGGCCGCCGAATAATCCATTACGTCCTTGACGATCTCCGACCGGGCGGTGCGCAGCACGGTGTAGGCAACCTCGTCCACGATGGCGTCCATCGCGTTCTTGATGACGGCAAACGTGACGGGATCGATGATGGGCGCCGCGGCAAGCGGCTGGTCGACTGCGTTCATGAGGCCTCCGAGACAAGTTCGATAATGATGTTGCCGATGGCGTCCGCGCACGCGCGCGCGTCGGGCGGCACGACGATGGTGGTGTCGTAGGATTCGATGATCAGCGGCCCGGACAGGGGCTTGGCCGTCATTTCCGAACGCGGCATCAGGCGGGTCAGGCAGGGTTCGGTATCCGGGTCGAAGCTGACATAGCGTTCGCCGCTGACACCCGCGAGAGCGCTGCCGTCCACGCCGCTCTTGGCAAAGTCCAGACGCTGCGCGCTGCGGCCATAGGCGAAAATGCGGACGTTGACCAGTTCCAGCGGCTCTTCGCTGCTGTAGCCGAACGTGCGTTCGTACATAACGTTGAAGTCGCGCGCCAGCGCGGCCTGGACGGCGGCATCGGCGAAGGCGCCAGCCAGCGGCACCGTCAGTTCCGAGCTTTGGCCCAGATAGCGCAGGTCGGCGCTGACCTGGATGTCCACGGCATGGCTGCCATACCCTTCCGAACCCAGCACCTCGCGCCCCTGGCGACACAGTGCATCGATGGCGGCCTGGACCGACGCGCCGTCGCAATCGGCCAAGGGGCGCAGCACCGCCTTCACAAAGCAATGCTCGGCGTCGGCCGACAGCATGCCGGCCGAGCAGAACACGCCCGCCATGACGGGCGCGATCACCCGCTTCACGCCCAGCAGGCGCGCGACGTCGACGGCATGCAGGGGCCCCCCGCCACCGAAGGCGATCATGGTCATGTCGCGCGGATCGCGGCCACGTTCGATGGTCACCGCGCGCATGGCGCGGGCCATATTCACGTTGGCGACTCGGCGGATGCCGTGCGCCGCCTGGGTCAGGTCCAGTTGCAGCGGCGCGGCAATGTGCTCCTGCACGGCCTCGCGCGACAGGCGCGGATCCACCTTCAGGCTGCCGCCCGCCAACGCTTCCGGATTCAGATAGCCCAGCACCATATTGGCGTCGGTCACGGTGGGTCGCGGGTTGCCATTGCCGTAGCAAGCCGGGCCGGGCCAGGCGCCTGCCGATTCCGGGCCGACGCAGAGCAGTCCGCCCGTGTCGATGCTGGCGATGGAGCCCCCGCCCGCGCCGACCTCGGCGATATCGATGGCGGGCACCTTCAGCACGTAGCCTCCGCCCTTGACGAAGCGGCTGGAGGCGCTGATGCCGTCGCGAAACTCGTATTCGGTCGTCAGCGCCGGCACGCCGTCGGTCACGATGGACGCCTTGGCCGTCGTGCCGCCCATGTCGAAGACGATGAGTTCGTGCTCGCCGCCCAGCGCACCGAGCACGGCGGCACCCGCCACGCCGCCCGCCGGGCCGGACGCCACGGCGAATACCGGCCTCTGGGTCGCCGACGCCACCCCCATCATGCCGCCGTTGGACGCCATGACCTGCAGCGAGGCGGTCACACCCATGTCGGCCAGATCGGCCTTCAAGCGCGCCAGGTAGGTGCGCATGGCGGGCAGGATATAGGCGTTGACCACCGTGGTGCTGGTACGCTCGTATTCCTTGATTTCGGGCAGCACGTCGCACGAGGCGGTGACAAGAATGTCGGGAAACTCGGTTTCGATCAGTTCGCGCACGGCGATTTCATGCGCGGGATTGATATAGCTGTTCAGGAAACAGATGGCGATGGACTCGATGCCCTCGCCGGCCAGCTCCCGCAGCACGGCGCGGACTTCGTCCAGTTCCAGCGGCGTCACGACCTGGCCGGAGGCGCCGATGCGTTCACGGATGCCCCGCCGGTAGCGCCGGGGCACCAGCGGGTCGGGCTTCTGCCAGGCCAGGTCGAACATGGTCGGCGTGCGGATGCGGCCGATTTCCAGCACATCGCGAAAGCCCTCCGTCGTCAGAACCGCTGTTTTGGCGCCGACCTTCTGCAAGATCGTGTTGGATGCCGTGGTGGTGCCGTGCACGATTTCCGCGATGTCGCCGGGACGGATGCCGGCCTGGGCTATCAGCGCGCCCAGCCCCTGGACAATGGCCTGCCCCAGGTTTTCCGACGTAGTGGACGTCTTGTTCACGAAGATGCGGCCGTCCGGCATGGACAGGACGATATCGGTAAACGTGCCCCCGATATCGCATCCCACGCGTACTCCGGCCTTGCCTGCCACTGCTGTATCCATCGTTACTCCCCTGATCGCGGCGGCCTTGCGCCGTGCTGTCGGCAGGCCTGGAATCCGCGGTTTATCGGATCTACACACTGATCTAACTAACTAACTGGTTAGCACAATAAATGCATCGTAGAGAGCAGACGATCCTGGTGTCAATATGCCTGTACAGATGGTTTTCCCCTAGTTTTCAGTTCGGGGTACGCTATCGCTGAGAGTAGAATTTCTATTGCACGCTAATCCCAATAAAGGTCCAGCGCATCCGCCATGCCAGCCAAAAATACGCCCGAGACAAAGGTCCAGACGCGCAACGCGCAAGCCACCAAGGAACGCATCCTGAACATGGCGTTCAAGGAGTTCGCGGCGCGCGGCTACGATGGCGCGCGCATCGACTCCATCGTGGCCCGCTGCAAGGTCAGCAAGAACCTGATCTATCACTATTTTTCGGGCAAGGAAGACCTGTTCATCCAGGTCATGGAACGCGCGTATGGAGCAATGCGCGAACGGCAGAACGAATTGGCATTGTCCGGCGACGACCCCGTGGCCGACATGCGCACGCTGGTGGAAAAAACGATCCAGCACTTCGTGGAGCAGCCCGAATTCATTCAACTGCTGGCCACCGAAAACCTGCACAAGGCTGTGCACATCAAGAAATCGCGCGTGATCCCGGTGATCTTCAACCCCTTGCGCCGCGCCTTGCACAACATTCTGGAAAAGGGCAAGGCTCAGGGCGTGTTCCGCCAGGACGCCGACTGGATCGACCTGTACGTGTCGATCTCCGGCCTGGGTTCCTATTTCGTGTCCAACCGCTATACGCTGTCTTATGTGCTGGACGTGGACCTGGGCACGAAAGAGCGCCTGGCCAGCCGCATGAAGCACATCCCGGACATGGTCATCAGTTATCTGTGCGATCTGGGCGACGCCAAGCCTAGCGCGCCACGCGCCACCGTGTGAATCCATGCACCTCCTGACCGGCACCGCCTCCTGGACCGATCCCACCCTGCTGGCCTGCGGACGCTTCTATCCGCCCGAGGCCCGCAGCGCCGAAGAACGCTTGCGCTTTTACGCATCGCGCTACGGGATGGCCGAAGTGGATTCCAGCTTCTACGCCCTGCCCACCGCGGAAAACGCCTATCTGTGGGACCAGCGCACGCCGGACGGATTCGTCTTCAACATCAAGGCCTTCCGGCTGTTCACCGGGCACCGGACGCCGCTTGCCGCGCTGCCGGCGGATATCCGGCGCGAACTGGGCGATAGCCCCGAGCCCGCCCTCTATCACGACCAGATGCCCGAGGACCTGCGCGGCGAACTGTGGCGCCGGTATCAACTGGCGCTGGAGCCCTTGCGCATGCCCGGCAAACTCGGCGCGGTGCATTTCCAGTTTCCGTCCTGGATCCGGCGCGATGCGCGCGGGCGGGCGCGCGTGGCCGATTGCGCGCGGCGCATGGAAGAACATTTGATCTCGGTGGAGTTCCGGCATCGCAGTTGGTTCGAGACCCCCGCGGCCACGGCCGACACGCTGGCGTTCGAGCGCGACCTGGGCGTGGTGCACACGGTCGTCGACGCGCCGCAGGGCTTCGACAACACGGTGCCCGCCGTCTGGGAAAACACGCATCCGGAACTGACCCTGCTCCGCCTGCACGGCCGCAACGCGGCCGCGTGGAACGCCGCCGGCGCGGCGTCCTCGGGACGTTTCCAGTACGAATATTCGGAACAGGAACTGGCGGAACTGGCCGAACGTTTTTCCCGCCTGGCCGCGCAAAGCGCCCAGGCGCATGCGGTGTTCAACACCAACTTCGAGGATCAGGGCATGCGCAACGCCGCCGCCTTCGCCTCGGCGCTGCCGCGCTTTTGATCCGCGGCGGGCGCGCGCGCCACCTCGGCCAGGCTTTCCAGCAGCACTTCGAACTTGCGCGCGATCTCGTTCTCGGGAACGCAGGCGTAGCCCAGCAGCAGGCCGGGCCGGCGCCCTTCTTCATTGACGTAGTAGCGCGACAGCGCGCGCGTCAGCACGCCCTTGCCGCGCGCCACGTCCACGACGCGCAGGTCGTCCATGTCCCGCGGCAGGGTCAGCACCAGGTGCAGGCCCGCCATGCTGGCGTCGCGATGCAGCCAGTCGGGGCCCAGCCGCCGCTCGATCAGGTTGACGAGCATGGCGCGGCGGCGCCCGTACAGCATGCGCATGCGGCGGATGTGGGCGGCGTAATGGCCTTCCGAGATGAAGGTGGCCAGCGCGGCGTGCGTCATCAGGTGGCCTTCGCGGTAAAGCTCCGCGTGCGCGGCCTGGAACGCGGCCGTCAGGGCCTTGGGCAGCACCAGGTAGCCGACCCGCAAGCCCGGATACAGCGTCTTGCTGAACGTGCCCATGTAGATGACGGGCGCGTCCGGCTCCAGCCCCAATAGCGAGGCGATGGGGCGGCCGGAAAAGCGGAATTCGCTGTCGTAGTCGTCCTCGATGATCCAACTGCCGCTTTGGCGCGCGACCGCCAGCAACTGGCGGCGGCGCGCCAGCGACATGACCGGGCCCAGCGGATACTGGTGCGACGGGGTGACGAAAATGAAGCGCGGCGGCGTGGCGACGGCCTCGGGCAGCCGCATGCCCTCTTCGTCCACGGGCAGGTGCACCGTGCGCAGGCCGTTGGCCTGCAGGATGGTGCGGGCGCCCCAGTAGCCCGGATCCTCGACCCAGGCCGTCTCGCCGGCCTCGCCCAGGATGCGGGCGGTCAGGTCGATGGCCTGGTGCGAGCCCTCGGTGATGATGATCTGTTCGGGGTCGCAATCGATGGAACGGGTCAGCGCCAGGTGCTGCGCCAGCGCCTCGCGCAGCGCCGGCAGGCCGCCGCCATAGGCGTAGGTCAGCAGGTCGGGCGAGGGATTGCGCCACAGGGCGCTGAAAATGCGGCCGAACTTCTTGTGCGGGAATTCGGTCAGGTCGGGCACGCCGGGCATGAAGGCGCCCCATTGGTAGGGCGAGGCCGACGCGCCATCGACGATGGCCGCGCCGCGCGGGGACAGCGCCGGGCGCGGCTGGGCCGGCGGCGGCTGGCGCCGGCGCCGGCCGCTGGCCAGGTAGGAATCCGGGACGGACGCGTTGACGAAGGTGCCATTGCCCTGGCGGCTGCGGGTATAGCCTTCCGCGAGGAGCTGGCTGTAGACGTGGACCACCGTATTGCGGGCGATGCCGAGCTCGGCCGCCAGGTCGCGCGTGGCGGGCAGCCGCGAGTCCGCGGCGATGGCCCCGTCCAGGATCGCTTCCCGGATGCCCTGGTACAAGCGCTTGTTCATGGGCTCGCCGGACCCATCGGCCAGGCGCAGCAGCAGCAAGTCACCGACGATGGAACGCAATTGGTTCTACCTAATTTATCAAAGTGGTTCCCACAAATGGGGCCATCGTAGCATTAAATAGGGTTTATTACCGCCGGGCCGCCCCCAGGTAAAAAACGCCCCCTCGGGAGGCGGCAAGCCGAAGGCGCGGCGTGGGGTTTTTTTACCGCCCATCATGCTCTGCGAGGCTGAGATGAAGAATCAGGACCTGAATACCCGCCGTTCCCTGGCCACGCCGCGTGGCGTCGGCGTCATGTGCGATTTCTACGCGGTGCGCGCCGAAAACGCCACGCTGTGGGACGCCAACGGCAAGGAATACATCGATTTCGCGGGCGGCATCGCCGTCCTGAACACCGGCCACCTGCACCCCAAGGTCAAGGCCGCGGTCTCCGCGCAACTGGACAATTTCACGCACACGGCCTACCAGATCGTGCCGTACGAAGGCTATGTCTCGCTGGCCGAGCGCATCAACCGCCTGGCGCCCATCGACGGCCTGAAGAAGAGCGCCTTCTTCACCACCGGCGTGGAAGCCGTGGAAAACGCCGTGAAGATCGCGCGTTCGGCCACCGGCCGCTCGGGCGTCATCGCCTTCTCCGGCTCCTTCCACGGCCGCACCATGCTGGGCATGGCGCTGACCGGCAAGGTCGCCCCCTACAAGCTGTCGTTCGGCCCGATGCCCGGCGACATCTATCACGTGCCGTTCCCCAACGCCACCCAGTCCATCACCGTGGCCGATTCGCTCAAGGCGCTGGACCTGCTGTTCAAGTGCGACATCGACCCCAAGCGCGTCGCGGCCATCATCATCGAGCCGGTGCAGGGCGAAGGCGGCTTCAACATCACCCCGCCCGAACTGATGACGGCGCTGCGCAAGGTCTGCGACGAGCACGGCATCCTGCTGATCGCCGATGAAGTCCAGACCGGCTTCGGCCGCACCGGCAAGCTGTTCGCCATGGAACACCACGCGGTCCAGGCCGACCTGATCACGATGGCCAAGAGCCTGGGCGGCGGCTTCCCGATCTCGGGCGTGGTCGGCCGCGCCGACGTCATGGACGCCCCGGCCGCGGGCGGGCTGGGCGGCACCTACGCCGGCAACCCGCTGGCGGTCGCCGCCGCGCACGCCGTGCTGGACGTGATCGCCGAGGAAAAGCTGTGCGAACGCGCCGACCAACTGGGCGACAAGCTGCGCGCGCACCTGGAAGGCCTGCGCGCCAAGGTTCCCGGCATCGCCGACGTGCGCGGCCTGGGTTCCATGGTCGCCCTGGAGCTGAACGATCCCGCCACCGGCAAGCCGGACGCGGAAGCGGTCAAGCGCGTGCAAGCCCGCGCCATCGAAAAGGGCCTGATTTTGCTAAGCTGCGGGGTGTACGGCAACGTCCTGCGGTTCCTGTACCCCTTGACCATTCCCGAGGCCCAGTTCGATCGCGCGCTGGCCATCCTGTCCGAGGCGCTGGCGGCCTGACGACCGGGGCCTGAGCATCCGATTTCCGGCGGGCAGGCACAAGCATTGCGGGCGTAGCGGTTTCCGGCTCGGCCATCGAGCCGGAAAACCCGCGGCGCCCGCAAGCGTTTCCCGGCCGGCCGCATTCCATTCAAGGAGACTCCAACAATGACTGCACTGACCCAACCCCTGGCGCGCCCCGATCTGCTGCGCGACGCCTGCTACATCGACGGCAAGTGGGTGGGCGCCGGCGACGGCCCCGCCATCCCCGTGGACAACCCCTCCACCGGCAAGACCATCGTGTCGGTGCCCAAGCTGGGCCGCAAGGAAGCCGAACAGGCCATCGCCAGCGCCGAGGCGGCCCTGCCCGCCTGGAGCACCAAGACCGGCAAGGAACGCGCCGCGATCCTGCTGAAGTGGGCCCAGCTCATGGTGCAGCACCAGAAGGACCTGGCCGCCATCATGACGTCCGAACAGGGCAAGCCCGTGACCGAAGCCGCCGGCGAAATCGCCTACGCCGCCTCGTTCCTGGAGTGGTTCGCCGAAGAAGCCAAGCGCATCGACGGCGACATTCTGCAAAGCCCCAAGGCCGGCCAGCGCCTGATGGCGCTCAAGCAGCCCATCGGCGTCACCGCCGCCATCACGCCCTGGAACTTCCCCGCCGCGATGATCACGCGCAAGGTTGGCCCCGCGCTGGCCGCCGGCTGCACCATGGTCGTCAAGCCGGCCCAGCAGACGCCGCTGACCGCGCTGGCGCTGGCCGTGCTGGCCGAGGAAGCGGGCGTGCCCGCGGGCGTTTTCCACGTCATCACCGGCAGCTCGCGTGAAATCGGCGCGGCGCTGTGCGAAAGCGACGTGGTCCGCAAGCTGAGCTTCACGGGCTCGACCGAAGTCGGCCGCACGCTGATGGAGCAATGCGCGCCCACCATCAAGAAGCTGTCGCTCGAACTGGGCGGCAACGCGCCCTTCATCGTGTTCGACGACGCCGACCTGGACCGCGCCGTGGACGGCATCCTGGCCTCGAAGTACCGCAACGCCGGCCAGACCTGCGTGTGCGCCAACCGCATCTACGTGCAGGCCGGCGTCTACGAAGAGATCGCCAAGCGCCTGGTGGCCAAGGTCGAGGCCATGAAGGTGGGCGACGGCTTCGCCGACGGCGTCACGCAAGGCCCGCTGATCGACAGCAGCGCCGTGGAAAAAGTGCAGGAACACATCGCCGACGCCACCGCGCACGGCGCGAAGGTCATCGCCGGCGGCAAGCCGCATGCGCTGGGCGGCACGTTCTTCGAACCGACCGTGGTGCGCGACGTGACCCAGTCGATGCGCTTCGCGACCGAGGAAACCTTCGGCCCGGTGGCCCCGCTGTTCCGCTTCGAGTCGGAAGAGGAAGTCATCGGCATGGCCAACGACACCATCTTCGGCCTGGCCGCCTACTTCTTCACCCGCGACTACGCCCGCATCTGGCGCGTGTCCGAAGCGCTGGAGTACGGCATCGTCGGCATCAACACCGGCATCATCTCCAACGAAGTCGGCCCGTTCGGCGGCGTCAAGCAATCCGGCCTGGGCCGCGAAGGCTCGAAGTACGGGATCGAGGAATACCTGGAGATCAAGTACCTCTGCGTTGATTTGGGGGGTTGAGTTCCGGGGGGGTGTCAGACACCCGGGTGGGCTGCCTTGGTTCGTGAGGCTGTCTCGTACGGGTGTCTGACACCTGACCTCGTTCAGTGTCTGACGCCTGATCTCGTTCAGTGTCTGACGCCTGGCCGTCCCGGTGTCTGACACCCGTACGAGACGCCCTTACGGGCTGACGCGAACCTTCCCGGGTGTCTGACACCAGCCCATCCCGCCAGGCATGGTAGATTTGCCCGTTCCCCAGATGAGCAGGCCCAGCCCGTATGAGCAGAACCTTTACCCGCGAGGACACCCGCCGGCTTGCGGCCGTTCTGGCCGAAACGGCGCAGACGGAGGTCATGCCGCGTTTTCGCAACCTGCCGGAAGGCGCGGTGCGCGGCAAGAGTTCTCCGCGCGACCTCGTGACCGACGCGGACGAAGCCGCCGAGCGCCTCATCGCGGCGCGCCTGTCCAAGCTGCATCCGGGCGCCGTGCTGATCGGCGAAGAAGCCTCGGCCCGCAATCCCGCCTTGCTGAACATGCTGGTCGACGCCGACCTGGCCTTCCTGATCGACCCCATCGACGGCACCCGCAATTATGTGGCGGGCCTGCCGCTCTTCGGCATGATGGTCGCCGCCTGTCATCGCGGCGACGTGATCGCCGGCGTGATCTACGATCCCCTCAACCGCGACAGCGCGCTGGCCGTTCGCGGCGAAGGCGCGTGGATGGAGTACGAGAACGGCCGGCAGGTCCCACTGGCGGTGGCCAGCCCCGCGCCTCCCGAGGACATGGACGGCCTGATCGCCACCGGCGCCCTGCCCGAGCCGCTGCGCACGGCCGTCAACGGCAACCTCTCGCGCCTGGCCAGCACGGCCTCGCTGCGCTGCGCCGCGCATGAATACCGCATGCTGGCCGCCGGGCACTGCCACGTCGCGCTGTACAACCAGTTGACCGCCTGGGACCACGCGGCGGGCTGGCTGCTGCACCGGGAGGCCGGCGGCTACTCGGCGCACTTCGACGGATCTCCCTATAAACCCACCCATCGGACCGGCGGGCTGCTGTACGCGCCGGACGCCGGCAGTTGGCATGCGGCGCGCAAGGCGCTAATGGGGGACGCGGCAGAGGCCGCGGAGGCTTGACAGATCCGCCCCGGGAAAGGTCCAAAAATCGGGGTTATCCCTAGGAGTTATCCCCAGTTCCTGTGGACAACCCTATGGAAAGGTCTGTAACAGCGTAAAAAAATCCTTGCGGGGCAAGCACTTGCTTAAACCGGTCAAAAACCGGCCGGCGGCGGCGGCCTTCCGCCCGTCCGTTACAGGGCATCCAGCGCCACGGCGCAGGGCAATTCCACTTTCAGGGTCAGCATGCTGTCGGCGCGGGTGCGGCCCAGGTTGATCGCCGCGATGGGCATGCCGTTGCGCGCGGCGGCGGTCACGAAGCGGTAGCCGGAATACACCATCAGGGACGACCCCGCCACCAGCACCGCGTCGGCGCCCATGAGGCCCGCGTTGGCGCGGTCCACCCGTGCGCGCGGCACCGTCTCGCCGAAGAAGACCACATCCGGCTTGACGATTCCGCCGCAGTTCGGACAGGGCGGCACGCGGAACCGGGTGAAATCCTCGCCGTCCAGGTCCGCATCGCCGTCGGGCGCGTCCGTGGCGTCCAGCAGCGTCCAGTCCGGATTGCCGTCCTGCAGCGCCTCCTGCCACGCGTGGCGCCCGCCGCGCCAGTCGCAGGCCATGCAGCGCACCTGGTCCAGCCTGCCGTGCAGGTCCACGACCTCGCGGCTGCCGGCGGCCTCGTGCAGGCCGTCCACGTTCTGCGTCACCAGCAGCGCCACGCGGCCGCGCGATTCCAGCCGGGCCAGCGCCCGGTGCGAGGCGTTGGGCTGCACGTGGCCGAAACGGCGCCAGCCCACCATGCTGCGCGCCCAATAGCGCGCGCGGGCCAGGTCGCCGCCCATGAAGGTTTGCAGCGTCATGGGCGGCTTGCGCTTCCATTCGCCTTCGGTGTCGCGGTAGTCGGGAATGCCCGAATCGGTGCTGACGCCCGCCCCGGTCAGCACGAACAGCCGCGGGTGGCGGTCGATGAAACCGCGCAGCGCGGCCAGATCCGAGACTCGTGTATCCATCCTGACTCCAATGCGGCCGCCCCGGGGCGCGCGGGGCGGCGCCCGCGGGCAGCGGCGTTCAGCCGCCCAGGCCGCAGTCGGGCATGTCGCTGACCAGGCTGGCCTGGGTGACGTTGCTGCCCGGCGGCACGCTGCGCGTGAGCCAGACGTTGCCGCCGATGGTCGAGCCCTTGCCGATCGTGACGCGGCCGAGAATCGTGGCGCCAGCGTAGATCACCACGTCGTCTTCGATCAAGGGGTGGCGCGCCAGGCCCTTCTTGAGTTCGCCGTTCTCGCCCGGCGGGAAGCGCTTGGCCCCCAGCGTGACCATCTGGTAGAGGCGGACTCGGTCGCCGATGATGGCGGTTTCGCCGATCACGACGCCCGTGCCGTGGTCGATGAAGAAGCTGCGCCCGATAGTGGCGCCGGGATGGATGTCGATGCCCGTGTCGGCGTGGGCGATCTCGGCCACCATGCGCGCCAGCACCGGCACGCCCAGGCGGTACAGGACGTTGGCCAGGCGGTGGTGGATCATCGCCGCCACGCCCGGGTAGCACAGCAGCACTTCATCCACGCTGTGCGCGGCCGGATCGCCCTGGTAGGCGGCGGTCACGTCCAGGTCCAGCGCGGCGCGCACGCGCGGCAGTTCGGCGCCGAACTGGCGCACGATCTCGATGGCCCGCTGCCGCGTGCCCGAGGACGCGGCCTGCTCGGGCCGGCCCACGTACTGGAGTTCCAGACAGACCTGGTGCAGGAGCGCGTCGAGCGCCGCGCCGATGGTGTGGCCGACGTAGAAATCCTCGACCTCCTCGCGCAGGTCGATCGGCCCCAGGCGCATCGGGAACAAGGCGCCACAGAGTTCCTTGATGATCTGGCGCAGGCTTTCCAGGGACGGGAACTCGCGCAGGCCGGCGTCCTCGCGCAGGCGGCCGCGCGGGCCGCGCCACGCGACCCGCGCTTCGCGCAGGCCGGACACGATGCTGTCCAGGTTCCAGTGGGCCGGCGCAATGTAGGTGGGCCCGCTCATCGCCGGAGCTCCGGCCGGGCGCCGGCCGCGCCGGCATACGGGTTGAAATCGAACATGGGAGATGCCTCGCTGACGGTGTATCGTCCCGGCGGCCTGGCCGCCGGGCAATGCTGCTTCGCAATATTCCCGTCAACTGTAACCGCTCGCGCCCGTTTCGCGGAATCCTTCCGACACGGCGTAGGGGTTTATGTCCCGGCCTCCGGCTCGTAGCCCTGGGGGTTGCCCTGCTGCCAGCGCCAGCCGTCCGCGCACATGGCGTCCACGCCGTGCGTGCTGCGCCATCCCAGCAGGGAGGCCGCCAGCGCCGGATCGGCCCACATCCGTTCGATGTCGCCGGGACGCCGGGGCTGCGGCTGCAAGGGGATCCGGCAGCCGTTGACGCGCTCGAAGGCCCGCACCAGTTCGAGCACGCTGGTGCCCTGCCCGGTTCCCAGGTTCACCGCCACGAAACCGGGGTGGCCCTCCGAATACGCCAGCGCCCGCACGTGGCCCTGCGCCAGGTCCATAACGTGCAGATAATCGCGCACGCCGGTGCCGTCGGCCGTGTCGTAGTCGTCGCCGAAGACGCGCAGGAAAGGCTGGCGGCCCACCGCCACCTGCGTGATGAAGGGGAACAGGTTGTTGGGCGTATCGCGCGGGCTTTCGCCGATCTGCCCGCTGCGGTGCGCCCCGATGGGATTGAAGTAGCGCAGCGTCACGGCGCTGAAGGCGGGGTCGGCCGCGCAGACGTCGCGCAGTATCTCTTCCACCATCAGCTTGGTGCGCCCGTAGGGGTTGGTCGGCGCCAGCGGATGCGCCTCGGTGAAAGGCAGGTATTGCGGCTCGCCATAGACCGTGGCGGACGAACTGAACACCAGCCGCGCCACGCCGGCCTCGCGCATCGCGCGAAGCAAGGCCACCGAGCCCCCGACATTGTTGTCGTAGTACTTGAGCGGGTCCGCGACCGACTCGCCCACCGCCTTGCTGCCCGCCAGGTGCAGCACCGCCTCCACCGGCGCGCCGCGGGCCGCCGAGGCGGCCAGCACCGACTCGACCAGGCCCGGGCTGCGGATGTCCCCTTCGACCAGCGGGATCTCCGCGCCGCACAGGCGTTCCACCCGGCGCACGGCCTCGCGGCTGCCGTTGCTGAAGTCGTCCAGCACCAGCGGGCGCTGGCCGGCCGCCAGCATCGCCACCAGCGTGTGCGTGCCGATGTAGCCGGCGCCGCCCGTCACCAATACATGCAGGTCCGGCATGGGCTGGCCTCCGCCGTCACAGGTGCGCGGCCACGCCCGGCACCCAGGCATGGCGCGGACGCGGCGCCTGCGCGTGGCTGCGGTAGCGGTCGATCCAGTACGAGGTGGACGCGTCGTGCCCCCAGTCCACCAGGCCGGCCGACACCGGCACCGCCAGTTCGCGCTCGATGCCGGTGGCCAGGCGCTTGCCCAGCTCGACGCCCCATTGGTCGAAGGGATTGATGCCCCACACCACGCTCTGCACGAACACCTTGTGCTCGTACAGGGCCAGCAGCGCGCCCAGTCCGCGCGGATCCAACTGGCGCAGCACGATCAGGGAGGACGGCCGCCCGCCCGGGTGCACCATGTGCTGCGCCAGGCTCAGCGCGCGCTCCTGGTCGTCGATGTGCGCGACGTCCATCAGCGCCTGTTCCAGGCATTTGCCGCGCAGCAGGGCCTGGCGCTGCGCCAGGCAGTTGGCCAGCAGCATGCGGTGCGCGTCCGGGCTGTCGGCATGGCCCTGCAGGCTGGCGATGAAGTCCACCGGCGCGCCGTCCTCGCTCTGGTGCAGCCACTGGAAAAAGGTGTGCTGTCCATCGGTGCCCGGCATGCCCCAGATGATCGGCGCGGTCGGCACGCCGACCGCCGCGCCGTCGCCCGCGACCCGCTTGCCCAGCGATTCCATCTCCAGTTGCTGCAGGTAGGTGACCAGGTGCAGCAGGCGCGCGCTGTAGGCGGCGATGTTCAGGGAGTTGTGCCCCAGCACGCTGCAATTGACCAGCCCCGCCAGCGCGAGCTGCACCGGCGCGTTCGACGCGAACGGCGCCTGCTGGAAATGCTGGTCCATGGCTTCGGCGCCCGCCCGCATGCCGATCAGCACCTCCGCGCCCACCGTCAGCGCGATGGACAGGCCCGCCACCGACCAGACCGAATAGCGCCCGCCCACCCAGTCGCACATCTTGAAGACCTGGCTGGAAGGCACGCCCAGCGCGCGCGCGGCCGACGCATTGGCGGTGACCGCCGCCAGGTGTTCCGACACGTCGGCCACGCCGCCGTGCTTGAGCCACGCGATGGCGGCGCGCGCGTTGTGCAGCGTCTCGGCCGTGGTGAAGGACTTGGAGGACACCACCGCCAGGCAGCGGCGCGGGTCCAGCCCCGCCACGGCGTCGTGGAAGGCATGCCCGTCGATATTGGACACGAAGCGGATCTGCCGGCGCTGCGACGGCCCGCCGAACGCCTGGATCGCCAGGCGCGGCCCCCAATCGCTGCCGCCGATGCCGATGTGCAGCACCGTGGAGAAATCGGCGGCCTGGTCCAGCTTGCGGACGAAGTCCGCCATGCGCGAATACTCGCAGACGGAATCCGCGTCCTGCCCGTCCGGCTGCTCGCGCGTGCGCCCGGCGCGCAGCGCCGTGTGCCAGGCCGGCTTGCCTTCGGTCCAGTTGACCGGCTCGCCCGCGAACAGCGCGCGACGCGCGTCCGCCAGCCCGCGCGCCTGCAGCAGCGACTGCGCCGCGGCGTCCAGCGCCGGGGACTGCCGCTGCATGGTCAGGTCCACGCACAAGCCCGCCGCCTCGATGACCTTCAGCGCGCCGGCATCCAGCTCGGCGGAGTGCGCGGCCTGCGCAAACGCCAGCCACTCCGGGCTGTCCGCCAGCCCGGAATTCGCCCTCAACGCCTCAATCGCATATTTGGCCTTTCCCATCGCGTGATGCTCCTTAAAACGGTAAACGAACATGAGGGGCAATGCGTCGGAACGCGTTGCGGAAGTCCTCCTCGATACGGGCCAGGGCGGCCACGGTGTCCCCTTCGAAACGCAATACCACCGTCGGCGTGGTGTTGGACGGACGCGCCAGGCCGAAGCCGTCGGCATAGTCCACCCGGACACCGTCCAGATTGCTGACGGAGACGGCGCCGGGGAATTCCCCCTGCGCGCGCAGCGCCTCCACCAGATCGAACTGCTCGCCCTCGGCGGTTCCCAGCTTGATTTCAGGCGTGGCGCAGGATTGCGGCAGATTCTCCAGCAGCGCGGACGGGTCCGGCGCGGCCGACAGTATCTCCAGCAGCCGCGCGGCGGCGTAGATGCCGTCGTCGAAGCCGTACCAGCGCTCTTTGAAGAAAATATGGCCGCTCATCTCGCCGGCCAGCAGCGCGCCGGTTTCGCGCATCCTGGCCTTGATCAGCGAATGCCCGGTCCTGCACATCGTGGGCTTGCCGCCGGCCTCGGTCACCGCGCGCGCCACATGGCGGCTGCATTTGACGTCGTAGAGGATCTCGGCGCCCGGATTGCGCGACAGCACGTCGCGCGCGAACAGGATCAACTGGCGGTCGGGCCAGATGATCTGGCCGGACTTCGTCACCACGCCCAGCCGGTCGCCGTCGCCGTCGAACGCCAGGCCGACCTCGCAGTCGGAATAGCGCAGGCAATAGATCAGGTCCTGCAGGTTCTGCGGATCGGCGGGGTCCGGATGATGGCCGGGGAACGAGCCGTCGACCTCGCAGAACAGCTCGGTCACTTCGCAGCCCAGCGCGCGGAACAGCGGCGGCGCCACCGCGCCCGCCACGCCGTTGCCGCAGTCGATGGCGATCTTCATCGGGCGCGCCATGCGGATGTCGCCCATCAGGCGCGCCGCGTAGCACGGCATGATCTGCATCTGCGTGCGGCCGCCGGCCACGCTGGCCGACTCGATCGGCTGGCGCATCGCGTCGCGCAGCGCGGTGATGCCCTCGCCGTACAGCGAGGCGCCGTCCAGCACGATCTTGAAGCCGTTGTGCGCGGGCGGGTTGTGGCTGCCCGTGACCGCGATCCCCGAGCCCGTGTCCATCAGGCGGGCCGCGAAATACACCATCGGCGTCGTCGCCATGCCGATGTCGATCACGTGCATGCCCGCCGAGCGCAGGCCGGCCTGCAGCGCGGCCGCCAGCTCCACGCTGCTCAGCCTGCCGTCGCGCCCCACCACCATCGACCGCGCGCCCTGCTCCCGCGCCCGGGCGCCCGCCGCCATGCCCAGGCTGTGCGCGAAACGCGCGTCGATCTCGTCCGGCACCGTGCCGCGTATGTCATAAGCCTTGAAAACCGCATCCAGAATTTGCGGGGTGTCCCAGCCAAATGTTCCGTGCATGCCATTTTCTCCGGGTGGCGTTTACTTAGGGCCGTTCTGTTTGAAGTCGCCGTAATACGCCGCACGGGAGTAGCGGTAACTGCCGTACTTGGACCGGAAGCCGAAGCGTTCCGGCAGGAGCTTGAGACCGTTGAACAGCACGCCGTCGACCGGCGCGCCCGCCTGGATCAGGCGCTTGGCCGTTTCCCGGATCTCGCCCACCGTGTTCATGCCGGAGCGCACCACCACCATGACCGCGGCGGCGTGCGTGCCGACGACGGCCGCGTCCGGGGACGACAGCACGGGCGCCGTGTCCAGGATCACCATGTCGTACTGGGAAGCGAGTTCGCGCAGGGTTTCGCCGAACACGGGCGAGGCCAGCAGCTCGGAGGGGTCGAAGGTGACCGCGCCGGTGGCGATGAAGTCCACGCCCTCGGACACGCTGTGCTTGCGCACCCGGCTGAGCGGGATCGTGCCCGACAGCACCTCGAACAGGCCGTCCTCCTTGGGAACGCCGAAATAGCGGTTCAATTGCCCCTTGCGGAAGTCGGCGTCGATCAGCAGCACGCGCTTGCCCACGCCGCCCTGGATGAAGGCGAAGTTGGCCGACAGGAAGGACTTGCCCACCCCGGCCACGGGGCCGGTGAACATGACCATGTTGTTGGCCGACTGGCGCAGCGACGCCTGCAGCACGTTGCGGAAGGAGCGCAGGCTTTCGATGGGCGGCGCGTTGCCCTGGCTCTGCGCCAGCAGCGCGGGCACGGTGGCGTTCTTGCGCCGGCTGCGGCGCCACAGCTTGTCCTGCATGTCGCTGTAGGGGATGGCGGCCAGCACCGGCAGTCCGGTATGGCGCTCGACGTCGTCCGGTTCGGACAGGCCGCCGAACAGGGCGTTGCGCACGAAGGCGCACAGCATGCCGAAGATCAGGCCGAACGCCGTCGCCACGCCGATGATGATGGCGGCCTTGGGGCGCACGGGCTTGTCGGGCTGCACGGCGGCGTCCAGGATGCGCACGTTGCCCACCTTGCCGGCGCGGATCAGGCGCAGTTGCTGGGCGTTGTTCAGCAGCGCCGTGTAGAGCTCGGTATTGACGCGCACGTCGCGCACCAGGCGCACCACGTCCTGCTCGAGGTCGGGCAGTTGCCGGATGTTGTTGCCGATGCGGTTCACGTCGCCGGTCAGGCCCGCGATCTGCCGGTCGATGGCCACGATGCTCGGATGGGTGGGCGCGAAGCGCGTGATCATTTCCTGCCGCTTGGAGCGCAGCTCCATCACCTTGGTCTGCGCGTCCACCGACTGGGCGAGGATCAGCTTGGCCTCTTCGCTCAGGTCGATGGTGCCGCGCTTGTTGCGCAGCGCGTTGTACTTGGTCTCGGCCGCGTCCAGCTCGCCCTTGAGGACGGGCAACTGCTGTTCGAGGAAAACCAGCGACTTCTCGGCCTGGGCCGACTTGCGGTTCACGTTCTGCTGCACGTACTCCTGCCCGATCTGGTTCAGCACGGCGGTGGTCAGCGCGGGATCGTTGCCTTCCAGCGTGACGCCGATCACGCCCGAGGTGCGGCCGCGCTCGAAAATTCCCAGGCGCGCCTGCACGTCCTCGATGGCGGCCAGGCGCGAACTGCGCGACACGACGAACTCGGTGCCGGGGCGCCCGGTCAGCGCGTCGATGTGCACGTCCATGGCCCCGCCGCCCGGCAGCAGGAAGTGCTCGGGCTTGCCGACCGTGCCGTTGAAGGTCGCGCCGGTCAGCTTGTCGCTCAGCGTAAAGCGCCCCTCTCCCAGCGTGGTCACGCGGAAGGGCTTGCCCAGCCATTCGTTGGGCACGTCCAACTGCGAGATCGCGATGGCCTCGCCGCCCCACGCGTAGCCGCCGCGCGGCAGGCTCGTGGGATAGGGCATGCTTTCGTAGCGCTGCGCGAGCCATTCGCCCACCACCGGGAAATAGCGCGGCTTGGCGTGGATGTACAGCAGGAACTTGTCGACGGCCGGACCGACGACCATGCGCGAACGCAGCACCTCCATTTCGCCCGAGGTCTCCGCCTTGGTGTCGAACATGGTCGAGACGTCCCCGAGCAGGCTGCGGCTCTGGCCCTGCGGCATCTCCTCCTCCACCTGGACGATGATGTCGGCCGAGAACACCTTCGGGGTGACCATCACGTAGGCGAGCGCTCCCAGGAAAGCGAGCAGCGCGATCGCAATGATCATCCACCGGTTGGAGAAGATGGCGTCCACGTGGGACGACAACGGGGTTTCCTGCTGGCGAGCCGGCACGGACGGCTCGAACGATTCGATGGGCAACGACATGCAGCTCTCCAAGAGAAGACGCCGCTGCGGTCGCGGCGTCCCCAAAGGCGTGGATCAAAAACTAGTCAATGGCTTTCACGGTCTGTACCGTTTGCGCGCTCGGGAACAGGTTGCTGATGAAGCGGTTCCACCGCACCAGGCCGGCCGAATCCACGAACACGACGTCTTTGGGTTGCAACTCAAACTTCTCCGCCACCGCAAGGGCCTGCGGCGAACCGGCGTTCAGGTGGAACACCAGCGGCGTCGCCTGCTCCGTGCTGCGAACGACAAACACCTGCGACGGATTGGCGGTCAACTGGTTCGGTCCTCCGGCCAAGCCCAGCGCCTCGGTCAACGACATGCGTCCGTCGCGCATCACTGCCGCGGTGGGCACGGTGACTTCGCCCATCACGAATACCTTGCTGTCGTCGCGCGGCGTCACCCTGACGATGTCGCCCGGCTTCAGCAGCACCTGGTTCAGGTCCTGGCCGCGCTCGATCAGCGCGGGCAGGTTCACCCGGGTACGCCGCCCCTCGCGAATCACGTACACTGCGCTGCGGTCGCCCGTCGGCAAAATGCCGCCGGCCCTGTTGATCGCTTCCAGCAGGGTCATCGGAATATCGTTGATCGCAACCGTGCCCGGCGTCGTCACTTCGCCATCGACGTAGACGCGCTTGCTGCGATATCCCAGAACGCGCACGGTGATCTGCGGATCCTGGATGTACTTGCCTGAACTGTTCACTATGAGATTGCGCGCCTGGAGTTCCGTCAACCCCGCCACTTTCAGCAGTCCGGCATAGGGAAATTGGATATATCCAGTGGATGAGACCGTATAGCCCGGAATGCCCGAAGCGGTATCCCCGATGGCTAGTTCGGTTACCCCAGAACCAATGGCGTAGGTTTGCGTCGGAAGGACGAGCTCGGGGTGGTCCCACACCACGACCGACAGGATGTCTCCCGGGCCGATGACGTAGGGTCCGGACTTGCCATAAAGGCGGTCGATGCCGGCGTTGTCCAGCAGCGCTTCGCGCGCGCGCTGGTCGTCGAGGACCAGACTGGGCGTGATTTCCTTGATCACGGCCTTCGAATTGGGATCCAGCGGGTCTGCAAGCTGATTGGCGTCAAAGGTCATACCGGGAGACAGGGCGCAAGCGCCCAGCGAGGACACGAGCGCGATAGCGGCTATGGCTCGGCTCAACGTTCCGAAAAAAGTAGTCATGGCAAATCCACTTGTGAATGACTTCGTTGCTTGGAAAGGAGCCCGATGCGTAACGGGTTGCGACATTCCACTCCCTTTTCCTGGCCCCGCACATTCGACGGATGCCCTAAGCCTTCTCCTACATCGTTTGGAGGTTTCGGGTGGGCTTGGCACTCAATAAGATTTTGTCGGTAGCCCCACGCTTTGCGGCGGTGCACGGTTTTTCCCGGCGCACGGCAAGGCGGCTCCCCACGAACAGGAGTGCGCGATGGACCCGTCTCAAGCGGACACGTCGGCAAGATTCAGCGGAGCAAGCTATCTCTATCGCTTGCTCGACGCCGCGATCGTCATTACCTGCGGCCTGACTGCCACCGGATTGAAATTCTCGGACGATGCTCTGGCGGATCCTCCCCAGATCCATCTGTTCCTTGTGTACCTGTGCGGCCTCGGGGTCATCGCCATCTTCCCCGCCTTCCGGCTGTACGTGTCCTGGCGCGGCCGGCGGCTGGCCGACCTGGTCGGGCGCAGCCTGGCGGCATGGGCCACGGTGTTCGCGCTGGGCATCTGCATCAGTTTTCTCATGCACCAGACCGCGGCGATATCCCGCATATGGGCGGCTACGTGGTTCGTCATGGCGGCGCTGACGCTGGCCGGCGTGCGCATCGCGGTCTATGCGGCCCTGGGCGCGGCGCGCGACCGCGGGCTGGACCGCAAGCGCGTGCTGCTGGTGGGCTTCGGGGCGCTGGGCCACGACCTGTGGCGCCGCGTCGAGCGCTACCGCGGCACGGGCTATGAAGTGGCGGGCATCTACGCCGAGCCCCACGAGAACCTGCCGCCCCAGGTGCGCCGGCTGCACGACCTGGACGGCCTGCACGGCTTCGTGCACGAGAACAACGTCCGCGAAATCTGGATCGTGCTTCCGATGGAGGCGGGCCAGGAGCTGCGCGAAGTCCTGTACCACCTGCGCAATGACCTGGTGGACATCCGCTGGATCCCCGATGTGATGTCCATCCAGTTGCTCGGGCACCAGATCGGCGAATTCCTGGGCCTGCCCGCCATCCAGTTGAACAGCCTGCCGGCCGCCGGCGTGCGGGGCCTGGCCAAGGAGGTCTTCGACCGCAGCTTTGCCTTCTGCGCGCTGATCGGCCTCTCTCCCTTGATGCTGACCGTGGCCCTGCTGGTGAAGGCGACGTCGCGCGGCCCCGTGTTCTTCACCCAGCCGCGCCTGGGCGTGGACGGCAAGGTGTTCCACGTCTACAAGTTCCGGACCATGACGATGCACCAGGAACACGGCGTGGTGACGCAGGCCACGCGCAACGATTCCCGCGTCACGCGGATCGGCGGATTCCTGCGCCGCACCAGCCTGGACGAACTGCCCCAGTTCCTCAACGTGCTGATGGGGGATATGTCCGTGGTGGGCCCGAGGCCCCACGCGCTGGAGCACAACGAACTCTACAAGGACCTGGTGCAGCGCTACATGATGCGCCACCGCGTCAAGCCGGGCATCACGGGCTGGGCGCAGGTCAATGGCCTGCGGGGCCAGACGGACACGCTGCGCAAGATGAGCGACCGCGTCGAGCACGACATTTACTACATCCAGAACTGGACGTTCAGGATGGACCTGCTGATCATCGCCCGCACGGCGGTATCGGGATGGACGGGCCGCAATGTCTACTGAACCGTTGGGATGGCCCGCGCGCCCGGAGCCGGCCGCGCGCAAGAACGGCATGCTGGCCGGCGCCGACTTCCGCCGCGCGGTCGAGATGCTGCCCCTGGTGTCCATCGACCTGCTGCTGCGCGACGCCGCCGGCCGCTATCTGACCGGCCTGCGCGCGAACCCGCCCGCCCAGGGCGCCTGGTTCGTGCCGGGCGGGCGCATCCGCAAGAACGAAACGCTGCGCGACGCGCTGCGCCGCATCGCCCGCGACGAGCTGGGCGTGCCCGTCCCCGAACAGGCCTGGAAGCCGAGGGGCGTGTACGAGCACTTCTATGGCACCAATTTCGCGGGCGAAGCCGGACGCTCCACCCATTACGTCGTCCTCGCCTACGAGGCGGAAATCCCGTTGGACATCTCCAGCCTGCCCCAGGCCCAGCACCGCAGCTACCGCTGGCAGCCCGCGGAGGCGATCGCCGCCGACCCCGGCGTGCATCCATACACCCAGGCCTACTTCAAGGAGTGAGCGCCATGACCAATCCCCCTCCCCCGTACCGGGCCGTCATTCTTTGCGGCGGCTCCGGCTCGCGCCTGTGGCCGCTTTCGCGCGAACTGCTGCCGAAGCAGTTCATCCGTTTGACCGATGACCGCAGTCTGCTGCAGAACACGCTGCGGCGCCTGGGCTCGGCCGGCGCCGAGGCCAGGCCCACGCTGGTGTGCAACGACGCGCACCGCTACATCGCGGCCGAGCAGGCGCTGGAGCTGGGCATCAAGGACGTCGAGGTGATCCTGGAACCCTACGCGCGCAACACGGCGCCGGCGATCGCCGCCGCCACCCTGCGCGCGATGCGCGACGGCGAAGACCCGGTCATGCTCATCATGCCGTCGGACCACGTGCTGGAGGACGGCGACGTCCTGCGCGCCGCCTTCGCCGAGGCCTACCAGGCCGCGCGGCAGGGCGCGCTGGTGACCTTCGGCATCAAGCCGACCGCTCCGCTCAGCGGCTACGGCTACATCCAGGCCGACGAGCCCGGCGCCATGGAGCCCGCGCGCCGCGTGCGCCGCTTCGTCGAAAAGCCGTCGCCCGAAGTCGCCCAACGTTTCATCGAGGACGGCGGCTACTACTGGAACAGCGGCATGTTCGCCTTCCAGGCCTCGGTCTTCCTGTCGGAAATGGCCAGGCTGGCCCCCAGGATCCTGGAACAGGTGCAGGCGGCCGTGGCCGCCGGGCATGGCGAAAACGCGCTCTTCCACCTGGACGGCCCGTCCTTCGAGGACTGCCCCAGCGATTCGATGGACTACGCCATCATGGAGCGCACGGACAGCGCCGTCGTCATCCCGCTGGCGGCATCGTGGAGCGACGTGGGCGCCTGGGACGCGGTCTGGGGCATCGCCCAGAAGACGGTGGAGGGCAACTCCACCACGGGCGACGTCATGGTGGAGGATTCGCGCAACTGCCTGATCCACTCCACCAGCAGGCTGGTCGCCTCGGTGGGGCTGGACGACATCGTCGTCATCGAAACGGCCGACGCCGTCCTGGTGGCCCACAAGTCGCGCTCGCAGGACGTCAAGCGCCTGGTCGAGATCTTCAAGACCCAGCACCGCTCGGAACTCAACCACCACCGCGAGGTCCAGCGGCCCTGGGGATCCTACGACTCGGTCGGCCAGGGGCCGCGCTACCAGGTCAAGCGCATCACGGTGAAACCCGGCGCGCGCCTGTCTTCGCAGATGCACCACCACCGGGCGGAACACTGGATCGTGGTGTCGGGAACGGCGCGCATCTACAACGGCGACAAGCAGTACCTGTTGACCGAGAACCAGTCGACCTACATCCCGCTGGGCGAAATCCACAGCCTGGAAAACCCCGGGAAGATCCCGCTGGAGATCATCGAGGTGCAGTCGGGAGCCTATCTCGGCGAAGACGACATCGTTCGATTCCAGGACATGTATGGAAGGGTATGACCGTATTCCTTTTTGGCGCCCCGGCATGGCCCGGATCTGCCTGCCGGCCGCCGGGCTGTTCTTCCTCGCGCTGGTGACGGTGGGCAATCTGCCCGGGCTGGCGTCCGACATGTCCGACGCCTTCGGGGACAAGCGCCTGCACCTTGCGGCCTACGCCTTCCTGACCGGGCTCATTTATCTCTCGGTCAACCGGCGCCCCGGGCTGACGGCCCTGCTGGCGGTCTCGGCGCTGGGTGCGCTGGATGAATCAATCCAGTCCTTTTTTCCCTATCGACAGGCTGATTTCTTAGACCTTTTGGCCGATATCTCTGCGGCTGGTGCAACAGTAATCTCATTGCACATTGGTACCGCAGCCTTCGGCTCCTTTCGTGCAGTTACTAAGTCTTAAGGATACAACCATGCCAAAACGGGCACTGATTACCGGCGTAACCGGCCAAGACGGGTCCTACCTGGCGGAGTTCCTGCTTGCCAAGGGCTATGAGGTCCACGGCATCAAGCGGCGCGCTTCGCTGTTCAACACGGCCCGCATCGACCACCTGTACCAGGATCCCCACGATCAGCCCCGCAATTTCGTGCTGCATCACGGCGACATGACCGACTCCTGCAGCCTGATCCGCATCGTGCAGTCGGTGCAGCCCGACGAGATCTACAACCTGGCCGCGCAGAGCCACGTCGGCGTGTCGTTCGAGGAGCCCGAGTACACGGCCAATGCCGACGGCCTGGGCACGCTGCGCCTGCTGGAAGCGATCCGCATCCTGAAGCTGGAGAACAAGGCCCGCTTCTACCAGGCCTCGACGTCCGAGCTCTACGGCCTGGTGCAGGAAACTCCGCAGAAGGAGACGACCCCGTTCTATCCGCGCAGCCCGTACGCCGCGGCCAAGCTGTACGCCTACTGGATCAGCGTGAACTACCGCGAGGCGTATGGCATGTACGCCTGCAACGGCATCCTGTTCAACCATGAATCGCCCAAGCGCGGCGAGACGTTCGTCACCCGCAAGATCACCCGCGGCCTGGCGCGCATCGTGCTGGGGCTGCAGGAGTGCCTGTACCTGGGCAACCTGTCGGCGCTGCGCGACTGGGGCCACGCCCGGGACTACGTCGAAATGCAGTGGCTGATGCTGCAGCAGGACACCCCCGAGGATTACGTCATCGCGACCGGCATGCAATACAGCGTCCGCGAATTCATCAACACCGCCGCGCGCGAGCTGGGCATCCTGCTGGCCTGGGAGGGCGAAGGCCTGGACGAGACCGCGACCGTGCTGTTCTCGCCGGTGCACGACGTCAAGCCCGGCCAGGTCATCGTGCGGGTCGACCCGCGCTACTTCCGGCCCACGGAAGTGGAGACCCTGCTGGGCGACCCGACCAAGGCGCGCGAGAAGCTCGGCTGGTCGCCGCGCACCACGTTCGCGGAACTGGTCAAGGAAATGATCGAAAGCGATCTGCGGGACGCGCGGCGCGATGCGCTGGTCGAGCAGAACGGCTATGAAATCTATGCCTACAAGGAGTAGTCGGCCATGACGAACCTGGAGCAGCGCGTCTTCGTCGCCGGCCATCGCGGCATGGTGGGCGCCGCGATCGTCCGCGAACTGCATCGCCGCGGCTATGCCAACGTAGTGACCCGCAGTCGCGAGGAGCTGGACCTGGAGAACCAGAACCAGGTGCACCGCTTTTTCTCGACCACGCCGGTCGACGTGGTGTACCTGGCCGCCGCCAAGGTGGGCGGCATCCTGGCCAACCAGACGCATCCGGTGGATTTCCTCTACAAGAATCTCATGATCCAGTGCAACGTCATCCGCGCCGCCTACGCGGCGGGGGTGCGCAAGCTGCTGTTCCTGGGGTCGTCGTGCATCTACCCCCGGGAAGCCCCCCAGCCGATCCGCGAAGACGCGCTGCTGACCGGGCCCCTGGAATCCACCAACGAACCCTACGCCATCGCCAAGATCGCCGGCCTGAAACTGTGCGAGGCATACCAGCGCCAGTACGGGGCGCGCTTCATCTGCGCCATGCCGACCAACCTCTACGGCCCGCGCGACAACTACGACCTGCACAGCAGCCACGTGCTGCCCGCGCTTATCCGCAAGTTCCATGAAGGGCTCGAATCGGGCCAGGACAGCGTGACCATCTGGGGCACCGGGGCGCCGCTGCGCGAGTTCCTGTACGTGGACGATCTGGCCCAGGCCTGCGTCATGCTGATGGAGCATCCCGAGGCCGAAGGCATCTACAACATCGGCGCCGGCCAGGACATTTCGATCGCCGAGCTGGCCAGGCTGGTGGCGCGCGTCGTGGGCTACACCGGCAACATCGTCTATGACACCGGCAAGCCCGACGGCACGCCGCGCAAGCTGATGGACTCGGCCCGGGTGCGGGCGCTGGGATGGCGGCCGGAGATCTCGCTGACGCACGGCATCACGCTGGCCTACGGACACTTTCTGCGCGAGCGCACCCAGCATGCGCTGCCCGTGGCCTGACGGCCGCGCCAACAGGCCCTAGCCATGCTTGGACTGCTCAGGAAACACATCGCCGGCAACGCCTCCTTCTGGGGGCTGGTGGAGTACGGCATCGGCCCCGTCGCCGCGCTGGTGGCCCTGCCCATCCTGTTCCGGCAGTTGGGGACGGTGGGCTTCGGCCAGTACTCCATGATCATCGCCCTGGCCGGCTTCGGCAACGCCGCCAACCTGGGCGCGGCCGTGACCGCTACCAAGCTGGTGTCCGAACGCCTGCACGAGCCCGGCGGCGCCTACCGCGCGGCGGGCGTGAGCCTGTCGCTCATCGGCTGCGCGCTGGGCGTCGTGACCCTGGCCGCGCTGCTGCTCTGGGGCGCCGTGGGCCTGGGCTGGCCCGGCGCCACCTTCGGCGGCGTGGCGGTGACCATGCTGGCGCTGCCCGCGCTGGCCATCTACCTGACGCAGCAGTACGACCAGTTGTTCTCCGGTTGCCTGAAAGGACGCGAGGACTTCCGTTCCACGGCGCTGTGCGAGGTGTTCAGCCGCAGCGGCACGATGGCGTTGGCCTGCGCCGCGGCCTGGCTGACGGCCTCCCCCACCTGGACCGGCCTGGCCCAGGCGCTCGGGCTGCTGCTTGCCGGCTCCGTGAAGATGGGCGTGTTCTCCCGCGCCTACGGCCGGCTGCTGGTGCGCCCCGTGCGCGACCGCGGCGCCATGATGGACGCTTTCCGGTTCTCCCGCTGGTCGTGGCTGAACAGCCTGAGCGCCCTGGCCTTCGGATCGGTGGACCGCGTGCTGGTGGGCAGCCTGATGGGCCCGGCGGCGCTGGCGATCTATACCGTGGGCGTGCAGGTCGGCCAGATCATCCACACCGCGTCGGTCGCCATTTTCCAGAAGGCCATGCCGCGCGTCAGCCGCCTGTCCGTCTCGCCCCCCTACCCCGGGGCCGCCGAACGCGAAATCCGCCGCATGATGCTGTGGAACCTGGCGCTGTCCGCCGGCGCGACGCTCGCGGTGCTGGCCGTCAGCCGTCCGCTCCTGAACGTGCTGCTGAGCGCGGACGTGGCCCGGGACCATCTCGGGACCTTCCAGTTGCTCATCGTGGCGTCGGGCCTGCTGTCCCTGAACGCCGCGGCCCATTTCTCCTTGCTGGGACTCGGCAATTCCCGCGCGATCGCCATCCTGAACGGCCTGGGCGGACTGGCGATGCTGTGCGTCATGGCGGGGCTGGTGCACGTCGCGGGCGAACACGCCGCGGCCTGGGGCCGCATGGCCTATGGGGCGATCACGCTGGCCGGCGTGGCGCTCGCCATCCGTCAATCCCGCCCCGATTTCCCGGGCGCCTTGCCTGCGGCCACCCGCTAGGGCTTGTTCACACCAACCAACATGCTGAGGTCCTACATGCGCAAGCGTCATAACGAGTATTCACGTCAGCTCATCGACTTCGTCCGCGAGCTTCGCCCGCCAGCGCCGATCGCCGGCGGCCTGATGCCGAAAGTGACCATCGTGACCCCCTCGTTCAACCAGGCCCGCTTCCTGGAACGCACCATCCTGTCCGTGCTGAACCAGGGCTATCCGCGGTTGGAATACATCATTATCGACGGCGGTTCGACCGACGGCAGCGTGGACATCATCCGCAAGTACGAGCGCTATCTGACCTACTGGGAAAGCACGCCGGACCGCGGCCAGTCCCACGCCATCAACAAGGGCTTCGAGCGCGCCACCGGCGACTACGTGGGCTGGCAGAACTCGGACGACCTGTACTTCCCGGGCGCGCTGCGCAAACTGGGCTCGGCGGCCTCGAAAGGCCGCGCGCCCATCGTCAGCGGCAACCTGTTCGTGGCGGACGCGGACAACCGGATCTTCCGCAAGATCCATTACACGCCGGTCAACCGGGGCACGCTGACGGTCGTGAAGGCGTCCATTCCCAACCAGTCCGCCATCTTCCGCCGCGACCTGCTGCGCAAGTACGGCCTGCTGCAGGAAAGCATGCGCTACTGCATGGACCTGGAACTGTGGAGCCGCCTGCTGCGCGAAGGCAAGAACCTGATCGTGCCCGACGCCATGGGCGTGTACACGGCCCATGACGAAACCAAGACCGCGCTGATGCAGGACGTGCTGCTGGAAGAGCGCGAACAGATCGTGACGCGCATCCGGCGCACCGAGCCGGGACTGGGGCGGCTGTTCGAACTGTCCTGCCGCGCCTCCAAGGTGGCCGCGCACGCGCGGCAGGGCGACCTGTCCTACCTGTTGGACAAACTGACCACCAAGATATTCGGCCGCGACGACTGGTCCGCGCACTAGGTCCCGTCCACACGGAGAAAAGCCGCAATGAATCCGCACCGCCGCCTGTCCACCCTGCACCTGCTGGGCCTGTTCGCCTTCACGGCGCTCGCCCTGAACGACGACCGTTTCGTCCTGGGCGTAGGCAGCTTCAAGCTGTCCCCCTTCGACGTGTTGTTCGTCGCCATGCTGGTGGTCAAGGCGCTGCGGCTCGCGGACCCGGCCGCCTACGCCCTGCCCCGCGGCCTGCTGGGCCTGCTGCTGGGCATCCAGAGCCTCTCGGTGGTGTACCTGCTGCTGGTGTCGATGCACCACCCCGGCATCGAAACCGGCGACGTGGCGCGGGACCTGCGCATCGTGTTCTATTTCCTGTGCACGCCTTTCCTCTGCTACAAGGACATCGACAGCCCGGCCGCCTACGCGGTGCTGCAGAAGTACATCGTGGCCGCCTGCCTCGCCGTCGCCACGCTGATGCTGCTGGAACAGGTGCAGGGCTTCAGCGTGTCCAACCCGCTGCGCAACGTGCGCCTGGGCGTCTGGGCCATCCCGTTCGGCGTCGTGTCGCTGCTGTACTTCCGCCGCACCCTGAACGTCTCCGGGCCCAAGGCCTATGCGCTGACGGTCTACATGCTGCTGGCGCTGGTCTTTTCGCTCAACCGCAGCCAATACCTGCAACTGGCGGTTTCCGTCCTGATCGCCGTGATGCTGGGCGCCGGCCCCGAGATCCGGCGGCGCGCCATCCTGGTGTTCGCGCCCGCCGCGATCGCCGGCGTGCTGGTCTTCGCCAGCATCGGCTACCTGGACGTGCTGGCCAACCGCATCTTCAGCGTCGAACGCCTGGACGAGGACTCCAGCTACGGCGCGCGCATCCAGGAGATGCAGGGGCAGATGGATTTCTTCGCGGAAAGCCCCGTGTTCGGCAAGGGCGCCGGCTTCCGGAGCTGGGTCATGGGCGAGAACGGCTTCGAACTCAGCACCTTCGCCCACAATTCCTGGGCCTTCTACCTGATGAAATTCGGCGTGGTCGGCACGACCATGATCATGCTGCCGCCCCTGCTCATCCTGCTGCTGACGCTGCTCAGGCGATACGCGCATCCCGGCCTGGAGCTGCACAGGCGCTACCTGCTGGCGACCGCGCCCGTCTACATCTTCATCGACTCGATGTCCGGCGGGCTGGCCTACGCCCCCAAGACCGCCTTCACCGGTTTCCTGCTGTGCTATTGCCTGTCGCTGATGCGCAATGCGCAGACCATGCCCGTCCCCTCGACCGCGCCGTCCGCCCCCAGCCCTCGTCCGGACACCGGGCGCCGGACTCCACCACGAGTGATTCCTCATGCCTGATGTCTTGTTTGTCGCGCCGGACCTGCACGGCGGCGTCGGAAGATGCGTCGCCTTCATCGTGGACGCCTTGCCGGAACAGGGAGTGGATTCCGCCCTGTTCCTGCTGCGTTCGCGCAACCGGGAGTACCCCGTCTCCAACCCCCAGGTGACGCGCGCGCTGCCCATCATCGAGTCGCCCACCCGGCTGCGGCTGATGCTGCCCATGGCCTTCATCCGCCTGCTTCGCCAGATCAGGCGCGACAAGCCGGCCATCGTCTGCTCGCACGGACTGCTGTGCAACATGCTGGTGGTGCTGGCCAAGAAACTGCTGCGCGGGCGTTTCAGCACGGTCGCCTTCGAGCACAGCAGTCCGGCCATCCATTACGGGGCCTCGCGCATGCGGCGCCTGAAATACTGGCTCGTCAGCCAGACCTACCGGCGCCATGACGCGGTGGTGGGCGTGTCGCGCGGCGTGAAGGAGGACCTGGTCAGCATGTTCCCTCCGCTGCGCGGCAAGGTCCACACCATCTACAACGGCGTGCCGCTGGACAATGTCCGCCAGCAGGGCGCGCACCGCTCCCAGGAACCGTCGGACCAGGCGCCCTACCGCGTGGTCGCGGTCGGGCGGCTGGAAGCGGTGAAGGACTACGCCACGCTGGTCGACGCCGCCGCGCTGCTGGACGACCCCGGCATCGCCTTCACCATCCTGGGAGAGGGGTCCGAGCATGCCGCCCTGCAGAAGCGGATCGACGATCACGGCTCGCGCACGCGGGTCACGCTGGCCGGCCACATCGACAATCCGTTCCCCGTGATCGCGGGCGCCGGCGCGTTCGCCCTGACTTCCGTGCGCGAGAGCTTCGGCAACGTGCTCGTGGAGGCGCTGTGCCTGGGCGTGCCGGTGATCTCCACCGACTGCCCCCATGGCCCCGCCGAAATCCTGGACTCCGGCCGCTACGGCCTGCTGGTGCCCGTGGGCGACGCCGCCGCGCTGGCCGCCGCGGTGCGCCGGCTGGCCTATGACGGCGACATGCGGGAGCGGCTTGCCGCCCAGGGCCCCGAACGCGCCGACGCCTTTTCCCTAGAACGGCACTGCCGCAACGTCATCGCGCTATTCCAGCCGCTGATGCAGCGCGGCACGCCCTGAACAGGACAGCATCATGCAGAAGATACCGGTTTCGGTCGTCGTCATGACGAAGAACGAGGAACGCAATATCGCCAAGTGCCTGAAGGCGCTGGCCGAATTCGACGAGGTCTTCGTCGTGGATTCCAACAGCACGGACGCCACCTGCGCGATGGCGGCGGCGCTGGGCGCCAAGGTGTCCAACTTCCAATGGAACGGCAAGTACCCGAAGAAAAAGCAGTGGTGCCTGGAACAACTGCCTTTCTCGCACCCGGTGGTGCTGTACGTCGACGCCGACGAGGAAATGACGCCCGGGTTGGCCGCGGAGATACGCGAGGCGCTGCCGCGCTTCGCCGCCGGCGCGGGCGGCGCCTTCGTGCCGTTCGACTACGTGTTCTGCGGCAAGAAGCTGGAACACGGCCATCGCGTCTACAAGCTGGCGCTGCTGGCGCGCGACCGGTCGCGCTTCCTGGACTACGACGACCTGGACGTCGCCCACATGTGGGAAGTGGAAGGGCACTACCAGCCGCAGGTCCAGGGCGGGACCTTCGCCCTGCGCCAGCGCATGGTGCACAACGACCATGACTCGCTCTATCACTATTTCGACAAGCACAACCGCTACTCCGACTGGGAGGCCAACCTGCGCACCAAGGGCCTGATGAACGATCCGCGCGAAGCCAACGTCGGCGCCCGCGCGCTGCTCAAGCGCATCTTCCAGGCCATGCCGTTCAAGGCGCCGATCTCCTTCCTGCACTCCTACGTTTTCCGGCTGGGCTTCCTGGACGGCAAGGCCGGCTACGACTACGCCGTGGCGCGCGCCATGTATTACTGGCAGATCCGGATCAAGACCGAGGAACTCCGGAAGGCGCGCCAGGCCAGCGCCGCCGCGGCGCGCGACGGCACCGTGGCGGGAGCGGCGAAATGAGCGCGCTCCAGCGTCTGGACCGCTTTGCGCTGGCCCCGGGCCAGCGCGGCCGCTCCGCGTTGACGGTGCAGTTGTGGTGGCTGGTGCAGGGCACGCTGTTCCGCTGGTCGCCGCAGGTCGCATACGGATTCCGCCGGTGGCTGCTGCGATGCTTCGGCGCGCGCATCGGCCGCAAGGTGCTGATCCGGCCCACCGCCACCGTGACCTATCCCTGGAAGGTGGAGATAGGCGACTACGCGTGGATCGGCGACGACGCGGTGATCTACAGCCTGGGCCCCATCCAGATCGGCGCCCACGCGGTGGTCTCGCAGCGCAGCTATCTGTGCGCGGCCGACCACGACGCCGCGCAGCCCGAATTTCCCCTGCGCGAACGCGCCGTCCGCGTCGAGGAAGGCGCCTGGGTGGCGACCGACGTATTCGTCGGCCCCGGCGTGACGATCGGGCGCGAGGCCGTGGTCGGCGCCCGCAGCTCGGTGTTCCGCAACATGCCGCCCGCCATGGTGTGCCACGGCAACCCGTGCCGTCCCGTCCGGCCGCGCAAGGCTGGCGCGGCATGAAGATCCTCATCTACGGCATCAACTACGCGCCCGAACTCACCGGCATCGGCAAATACAGCGCCGAGATGGCCGAATGGCTGGCCGCGCGCGGACATGAAGTCGGCGTGGTGACCGCCCCGCCCTACTATCCCCAGTGGGAGGTGCACCCGGGCTACCGGGCGGGCCGCTATGCCAAGGAGACGCGGCGCGGCGTCACGGTGCGCCGGGCGCCGCTCTGGGTCCCCGGGAAGCCGGGCGGACTCAAGCGCCTGGTCCACCTGGCGAGCTTCGCCCTGTCCAGCCTGCCCTCGCTCTTGCGCGCCGCCGCCGGACGGCCCGACATTGTCCTCGTGGTCGAGCCCGCGCTCTTCTGCGCGCCCGCCGCCTGGCTGGCGGCGCGGCTTTGCGGCGCCCGCGCGTGGCTGCACATCCAGGACTACGAAGTCGATGCCGCGTTCGAACTGGGCTTACTCAAGGGCAAGGGCCTGCGCGCCGCCGTGCGCCGCGCCGAACGCTGGCTGATGCGCCGCTTCGACCGCGTTTCCACGATTTCGAACCGCATGCTGGACCTGGCGCTGGCCAAGGGCGTGGAGCCGGGCCGCGCGGTGCTGCTGCCGAACTGGATCGACGTGGACGCGATCGCGCCGCGCGAAGGCGGCGATTACCGCGCCGAGCTGGGCATACCGGACAACGCCGTCGTCGCGCTGTATTCGGGCAACATGGGCGGCAAGCAAGGCCTGCACACACTGGCGGACGTGGCGCGGCGGCTCGGCCGCGAGCAGCGCCTGTGGTTCGTGTTCTGCGGCCAGGGCCCGGAACGCGCTCCGCTCGAGGCCCAATGCCAGGGGCTCCCCCGCGTCGCCTTTCTGGACCTGCAGCCAGCCGAAAGGCTGGGCGAACTCTTGAACACCGCCGACATCCATCTGCTGCCGCAGCGCGCCGGCGCGGCCGACCTCGTGATGCCCTCCAAGCTGACCGGCATGCTGGCCAGCGGCCGGCCCGTGGTGTGCGGCGCCGCGCCCGGCACGGAACTGGCGGCCGTCGTGGCGCGCTGCGGCCTCGTGACGCCGCCCGAGGACGGCGCGGCCATGGCCGAGGCGGTGCGCAAGCTCAGCTACAACGCGCAGATCCGGGAAACGCTGGGCGCCGCCGCGCGCCAGTACGCGCAGGCCCACCTGCACGTGGACGCCGTGCTGGCCGCGGCCGAACGCGAATTCGCCGCCGTCGTCGCCTCCAAGGGAAAACCGGCGAGGGCTGGCGTGTGACGTAGGATGGGTGGAGCGCGGGAGTTCTTAAGTAAGAACATTGACATCAAGCGCGCGGAACCCATGCTGCCGCAATCGGTTGTTTTCCTGCCAATGCCGGGCACAGTCTGCTCCATCGGTGTCTGACACCCGGGGAGACAAGCTTCGGCTTGCATCAGCGTTTCAGGGGTGTCAGATACCTGCATTGCGGGCACTGTCTGCCCACGGCCGCATGGGTTTCGCGCGCTGGATACCTGAGTTCTTACTTAAGAACTCCCGCGCTCCACCCATCCTACGCGCCGGCTCATGTTTGGCCGCCGCTCCTGACCAGTCCCATCTGCACCGCGATATAGGCCGCCTCGGCCTGGTTGCGCGCATTCAGCTTCCAGTACAGGGTGCGCGCATGGCTCTTCACGGTCGCCACCGAAATACCGACGTGCTCGCCTATCTCCCGCATCGTCTTGCCTTGTACCAGCAGTTGCAGGATCTCTTCCTGTCGTTGCGTCAGTTCGCGCAGTTCCTGCGTCGGCGCGTGTACGGCGCCATGGGGCCGGGCGACGGGTTGCGGATAGCATTCGCCGCCCGCGAGCACCAGGTTGACCGCGGCGGCCAGCGCGTCGGGATTGGACGCCTTGGGCAGGTAGCCCGCGACTCCGGCGCGCGCACACGCCGCCATGACGCCCTGGTCCAGCACGGAATACAGCACCAGCACCAGCCGGGGCATGAAGAACGCCATCGATTGCGACAGGAGTCCCACGTCCTGTTCGGCCAGGCCGCTGCAACCCACGACCAGCAGTTCCACTGGGCGGTTGATCGAGCTGGACATATTGAGCAGATGCGCTGGCGAAATGGCCAGGATGTCGTCGGCGTTCCGCACACGCTCCAGCACATGCTGGATCGCGACACGAAGCAGAGCGTAGTCTTCGATCAGTACGGTTGTCATCCCGAGGGGAACCTTGTGACACACGGCCCATACACGGTTCCCATGACGCTGGCGCATCATTGCTGCAACGGCAGGCTATTTGCGTCACCGACCTCACGGGAAGCTCGTCCACGGCATCGGATCGCATTGGCGAGGCGGCGGTGGTTCGCCCTTTCGACCCATGCTTGCGGACACAACCCATGCTATCAGCGGCTACGTTCGCTGAATCTCGTTCAGGTGGATGAATGGTGGAGGAATACGCTTGTGCTGCAACCACCTCACTGCTATGTATGACGTAGCCAGGATGGCTATGCGCGGGCCCGGCAGCACCGGAACTGGCGTTCCAGGCTGCCGGGCAGGCAGCGCAACCCGCAACCGCTATCCGACCTTGCGCCCGTACATCTGCCCGGCATCCACGTCCCTGCCGTTGGGTTCATGCCATTCCAGGGTCGCGCCGCGCTGCAGCGCCGCGTATACGGCTTCGCCCTTGTTCTTGACATGCAGCCGCTGGTACAGCGTGCAGGCATGCGTCTTCGCCGTGGCCACCGAAATATTGAGCATCCTGCTGACCGTCTTGATCGGATACCCCCGGGCCAGCAGCACCAGCACTTCATATTGGCGCGGCGTGATCTGCAGCAACTGCGCGCCGGCGCTGACGGGCATGGCACCCTTGGAAGCGGCATCGTCGGCGTCCCGGGCAGGCAAGGCGCAGACCGCCTGCGCGGAAGTCTGCAGGGCCTGCTCGCTGGGGAAGCACTGCCCGCCCGCCATGACCAGGCGAATGGCCGCTTCCAGGATTTCGACCGAAGCCGTTTTCATCAGGCAGCCGTAGACGCTTGCGCCCGGCAGCCCCTGCACCGGCATGGGCAACGGCATCACGTCCGTCAGAAGCAGGATCCGCTTGGGCGTCAGGACGCGCTGGATTTCGTGCAGCGCGCTCCACGCCTCGTCGGTGTCCACCGGCAATCCGTAGATGAGGAGATCGGCACCCGCATGCACGCCATCGGCCTTGGAAACGTCCGCCAGGCCCATCCCCTCGATTTCCCACACATCATCCAACTTGCTAAGAATCTGCCACAACCCCAGCCGCAGGAGCGGATGGGCTTCAATCAGGACCATCTTGGCCATGGTGTCCTCCCGGTTTTTCGACGGGCCTAGAAGGGATCTTCGCTGTGCTGAAGACTATTTTTATCCAGCCCCGCGGGGGTGGTCCGCAATATCCCGGAGTATCTAATGAAGCCGAACCGGGGCATTTGGGCTGGGAAACTTTGGTAGCCAACATAACGGATGGCATGAACCCATCTTATGGTTCGAAATTGGCAAAATCAAGACGTTTCGCGGCGATATAATCCGACAAAAACAGAAATCATTCGTTAGCCTTAATCACTATCGTAAATCCGGATGAGATGTTCCTTTCGTTCTTTCAGACGCTAGGGTTTCCACCAGGAATTCTCTCTGCCACAAACGCCGTTTTCCCTATGACGGCGGCCTCGCCCGGCGGCGGATCCGGCCGCCGCCGCCGCTGTTACAACCATGAAAAAGCCGCGTCGGGGCATCTGCCGGACGCGGCCAGGAACTTCCGTTTTCGGGGCCAATAGCTGTCTAGATGTTTCCTCGGACACATCGAGCCCGTGGGCGCTTTCCGTATTCGAAATATGGGTAACATTTTAATTTTTGCGCGGCCGGCATCATTTACTCCATATAGGCGAAGTCAAATACCGTATGCCCCCCCTGGTGGTGCCAATGGTGCATTGAAGCATGACGCTTCCTCAGGAAGCTCGCGTAGTGGATTTCGCCGTCCGTTTCCACGTAGCTGGACGGCGAAAGTTCTTCGATCCGGTTCAGGGAGACGCCCTTGCCGTAGTGGCAGAAACCTTGGTACTGGGCGCAGCGGATCACCTCTCCGCCAGGCGACACAACGATTCCGGCGTTGCGGGCGCGCATCGGGTTGCGGACGATCGGGTTGCAGGCATGCGGCGTCCACTCCGTCGAGCGCGGCGAATCGGCGAAAAAGGCGAACAATTCGTCGCAATGACTTTGCCCGTCGGTGCGGTCGATATTAGTTAATAGCCACCAGTATTCGCCGTGTTTGAAAATAATCGTATCGACCGCCGATATATTCGTCATCAGATTAACATCCAACTCCCATTTCAGCGGAAAATCCGTGCATTTCCATAATTCTATACTGCGGTTTCCGCAGGTCTCCGGCACCATGTAGGTCACGCCGTCGTGCTCGAAGATATAGGGGAACGACAGGTGGTACGGCAGGTTCAGGGCGGTTCCCAGCAGGCGGAAAGCCCCGTCGGAGTAGGTGGCGACAGAGATCGTGCCCTTGCGGGAATTAAAATCGTAGTCTTCGAAAAATATATATGGCTTCTTGTCCTGTGTATATACGAACGGATCCGCGAAGAACCTGCCCTTGGGCGGCTGCAACACCATGGCCTCGGACACCACGGCCTGCTGCCTGGCAGACGGGAACATGCCGATCCGCCACCGCACGTTGCGTTTCATGATGCGTCGCACAATCAAATCGGACATTAACCACGCCTGACGCGCGATATAAGCCGCGCTATCCCACTCCGCCGGATCCGCCCGCCGCTGGCCGCTCATGATCTGCATGCCCGGCGGCGCGGCGCCCTGCCGCGAACGGGCCAGCGCCTGGAGCGCGTCATAGACCATGAAATTTCCCAGGCTGAACGCGCGGGCCTGGTTCTTCAACCAGAACACTTCGGTGTTGAAACTGCGCTGGTCCAGCAACTCGTCGTCTTCGACGCGGAGCCCGACGCGCCAGAGCTTCACGGTGGTGTGGTCCTCGCGCTGGTAGACCTCCCAGAAGCCGGCGTACCGGCTGGTCGCCACCGCGATGTCGGAATAACTCAACTGCCATACGCCCAGCCGCGCCCAGCCCGCCATCTGTTCGCGCGAGGCCGGCGACGACCCCAGTGTGATCACCAGATCCAGCGCCAGCGCGGCGACCTCGTCCTGCGTCTCGGCCGCGGCGGCGTCCCGCGCCAGCGGCACGACGGCGGCCGCTTCCAGCGGCAGGCTGTCGCGCAGGTCGTGGCAAGCCAGCATGTCGCGCTGCTTGGCGGGCAGCAGCCGGGCTTCCAGGCGCGACAGCGTGCCGAACAGGGCGCGCGCCCCCAGGCGGGGCGGCCTGTCGTCGAGCGCCCCGTTCATCACCAGCAAAGCAGCAATAGCGAAATCCTGGCTGTGCTGGAGCCACTCGACCATCTCATGCATCCAGCCGGGTTGCTCATACCCATCAACCAGCAGTCCCACTCTGTAGGTCTTCATTTCTCCTGCTCCTGTGTCGGGGCGAGTCCGTTTTCCCTGCCCGTACCGCGAACGGGCTAGCCATGCATGCGGGCTTTTTCGGCTCTGCGCATTCGATCCCTCGCGCCGATACTGCGTGCTTTTGCGCTTGTCTTCCAGACCACATTTATCCTAGAGCGCCAGCCCGAGGGCAAAAGGCTCAAGCTCGTCCGGACGGCCGAGGCGCCGGCTCGTCCAGCCGCACGGTCCCGCTCATCCATGCGGCGGAGCCGGCGCGGAAACGGACGAACGCGACATGACGGGCGCCTGAACGCTAGTGGTAAACCCTATTGGGGATAGCCGAGGCTCGCATCTCGGCCATCCCTAACGCATAATGATTTTTAAACAAACGTTTGAATTCAACCTTATGCAAGAAATCAGATCCCCCTCTACCCGTGAAGCGATCCTGGACACCGCCGAAGCCCTGTTCGCGCAGCAGGGACACGACGCGACGTCGATGCGGCAGATCACGGGCGCGGCCGGCGTGAACCTTGCCTCGGTGAACTATCACTTCGGCTCCAAGGAGTCACTCGTGCAAGCGGTGCTCAAACGCCGCCTGGCGGTGCTGAACCACGAACGCCTGCGGCTTTTGGACGAACTGGAGGCGCAAGCCGAAGGCAAGCCCCTCAAGCCGTCGCAGATCGTGGACGCCTTCTTCGGCACGCTGCTGCGTCTGGCCGCCGACCCCGCCCAGGCCGGCAGCACCTTCCTGCCGCTGCTGGAACGCACCATGACGGACCCTTCGGATTTCATCCGCGCCCTGTTTGCCGAGGAATACGCGGACGTGCTGGAGCGCTACCGCAACGCGCTGTTCGCGGCGCTGCCCGACGTGCCCCGCGCGGAAATCATGTGGCGCTTCCAGTTCATGCTGGGCGCCACGTCGTACGCCATCATCGGCACGGACCTGCTGCGCTCGGTCACGGGCTGGACCATCGACGAAGCCGAACAGCCCGACAACCCGGACCTGCTGCTGCCGCGCCTGATGAGCTTCCTGCTCGGGGGCCTGCGCTCCCCCCTGCCGCCGGTGCCCTGACCGGCACCGCGGCCCGCCGGCCGGATCCGAACATCCATGGAGACAAGAACATGAACGCAGTCATCCTCGCCCTGGCCGTCGTCGCGGTGCTGGCCGCCGCCGCGCTGGGCGTGCGTCCCATCCGCCGGGCCCTGCTGTCGGCGCCGATCTTCAACCTGTACCGCAAGGTGCTGCCGCAGATGTCGGACACCGAGCGCGATGCGCTGGAGGCCGGCACGGTCTGGTGGGAGGGCGAGCTGTTCCGCGGCCGGCCCGACTGGAGCCGCCTGCTCGCCTATCCCCGCCCGCGGCTGACCGAGGAGGAGCAGCGCTTCCTGGACCACCAGGCCGAAGAGGCCTGCCGCGGGGTCGACGACTGGAACGTCACGCAGGAACGCTTCGACCTGCCGGCGGACGTCTGGAACTACCTGAAGGCCGAGGGCTTCCTCGGCATGATCATCCCGAAGGAATACGGCGGCCTGGCGTTCTCCGCCTATGCCCATTCCGAAATCGTGACCAAGCTGTCCACGCGCTCCTCGGCGCTGGCGGTGTCGGTCATGGTGCCGAACTCGCTCGGCCCGGCCGAACTGCTGCTGCACTACGGCACCGACGAACAGAAGAACCACTACCTGCCCCGGCTGGCCCGCGGCGAGGAAGTGCCCGCCTTCGCGCTGACCAGCCCCTGGGCCGGATCCGACGCCGCCGCCATCCCGGACAGCGGCATCGTGTGCAAGGGCGAATGGCAGGGCCGCGAAGTGATCGGCATGAAGGTCACCTGGGACAAGCGCTACATCACGCTGGCGCCGGTATGCACCCTGCTGGGCCTGGCGTTCCGCCTGTACGATCCCGACGGCCTGCTGGGCGGCAAGAAAGACCTGGGCATCACCTGCGCGCTGGTGCCGCACGACCACCCGGGCGTGGACACCGGCCGCCGCCATTTCCCGTTGAACGCGATGTTCATGAACGGCCCCACGCGCGGCACCGACGTCTTCATGCCGCTGGAATTCATCATCGGCGGCCCGGCCATGGCGGGACAGGGCTGGCGGATGCTGATGGAGTGCCTGGCGGCGGGGCGCTCGATCTCGCTGCCTTCGTCCAATACCGGCATGTCCAAGCTGACGGCGCGCGCCGTCGGCGGCTATGCCCGCGTGCGCAGCCAGTTCCGCATGCCCGTGGGCAAATTCGAAGGCGTGGAAGAGGCGCTGGCGCGCATCGGCGGCAACACCTACATGATGGACGCCGCCCGCGCCATGACGGCCGGCGCGGTGGACCTGGGCGAAAAGCCGTCGGTCGTCTCCGCCATCGTCAAATACCACGTGACCGAACGCGCCCGCCAGGTCGTCAACGACGGCATGGACGTCATCGGCGGCAAGGGCATCTGCCTGGGCCCCTCCAACTTCCTGGGCCGCGCCTACCAGCAGATTCCCATCGGCATCACCGTCGAAGGCGCCAACATCCTCACCCGCAGCCTGATCATCTTCGGCCAGGGCGCGATCCGCTGCCATCCCTACGTGCTGGCGGAAATGCAGGCCGCGCAGTCGTCCGACCGCCGGCAGGGGCTGGCCGATTTCGACCGGGCCTTCTGGGGCCACGCCGCCTTCGTCGCCGGGAATGCGCTGCGCGCCGCGGGCACCGCCTTGACGGGCGCGCGGTTTGTCGGCGTGAACGCCGACGCCGCGCCCGCCATGAAGCGCTACTACCAGTTGCTCAGCCGCTACAGCGCCGCCTTCGCGCTGCTGGCCGACACCTCGATGCTGGTGCTCGGCGGCAGCCTGAAGCGGCGCGAACGCCTGTCCGCGCGGCTGGGCGACATCCTCTCGCAGATGTACCTGGCGAGCGCCACGCTCAAGCGCTTCGAGGACGAAGGCCGCCAGGCCGCCGACGAACCCCTGGCGCACTGGTCCATCCAGGACGCGCTGTTCAAGCTGCAGCAGGCCTTCGACGGCGTGCTGGACAATCTTCCCAACCGGGCCGTGGCTTGGTGCCTGGCCCGCCTCATCTTTCCGTGGGGCCGCCGCCAGGCCCTGCCGTCGGACCAACTGGGCCAGGACGTGGCGCGCCTGCTGATCCAGCCTGGCGCCACCCGCGACCGCCTGACCGCGGGCTGCCACCTGCCCACCACCGACGCGGAACCCGTGGGCGCCATCGAACAGGCGCTGGCCGCCACGCTGGACGCCGAGCCCATCGAGGCCAAGATCCGCGAACTCGAGAAGCGCGGCGCGCTGGACGGCAATCCGCAAGCCAACGTGCGCGACATCGCCGATGCCGCTTTCGCCATCGGGGGCATCACCGCGGAAGAATACGCGGTGATGAAGCGCCGCAACCGCTTGCGCGATGCCGTGGTGAAAGTGGATGATTTCGCCTTCGACCTCGGCACCGTGGATCGGGTCGATCCCGCCGCCGAACGCAAGGCCGCTTGAAGGAGGAATCGGATGGCATTCAAACCGGTTTACGTGGTCGACGGCCTGCGCACGCCGTTCCTCAAGGCGCGGTCCGGCCCGGGCCCCTTCTCCGCCGGCGACCTCGCCGTGCAGGCGGGCCGCGCCCTGCTGCTGCACCAGCCGTTCGCGCCCGCCGACCTCGACGAGGTCATCGTGGGCTGCGCCGCCCCTTCCCCCGACGAAGTGAACATCGGCCGCGTGATCGCGCTGCGGCTGGGTTGCGGCAACAAGGTGCCGGGCTGGACCGTGATGCGCAACTGCGCGTCCGGCATGCAGGCGCTGGATTCCGGCATCGCCAATATCCAGTCCGGCCGTTCGGAACTGGTGCTGGCCGGCGGCACCGACGCGCTGTCGCGCGCGCCGGTGTTGTTCTCGGACGACATGGTGCGCTGGCTGGCCGGATGGTACGCGGCGCGCGGCGCGGGCGCCAAGCTGGCGGCGCTGCGCCGTTTCCGGCTGCGCAACCTGGCGCCCGTCATCGGCCTGCTCAAGGGGCTTACCGACCCCGTGGTCGGCCTGTCCATGGGGCAAACCGCCGAGAACCTCGCCACCCGCTTCGGCATCGACCGCGCCGCGATGGACGCCTATGCGGCCGAGAGCCACCGGCGCGCGCTGGCGGCCCGCGCCACGGGCCCCATGGGCGAGATCGCGCCCTTGATCGACACGCAAGGCAGGCTGTACCCTGAAGACGATGGCGTGCGCGCGGACTCCACGCCGGAAAAGCTGGCCACGCTGAAGCCCGTGTTCGACAAACCCTGGGGCAATATCACGGCAGGCAACAGCTCGCAGGTCACCGACGGCGCCGCCATGCTGGCGCTGGCCTCGGAAGAAGCCGTCCGCAAATGGAACCTGCGGCCGCTGGGCCGCATCGTGGACAGCCAGTGGGCCGGCCTGGACCCGGCGCAGATGGGCCTGGGCCCGGTGCATGCCGCCACCCCGATCCTGCAACGCCACGGCCTGGGGCTCAATGACCTCGACCTGTGGGAAATCAACGAAGCCTTCGCCGCGCAGGTGCTGGGCTGCCTCGCGGCCTGGCGCGACGAGGCCTATTGCCGGGAACACCTCGGCACCGCGGCCTGGGGCGATCTCGATCCCGCCCGGCTCAACGTCGACGGCGGCGCGATCGCCATCGGACACCCGGTGGGCGCCTCCGGCGCCCGCATCGTGCTGCACCTGCTCGACGCCCTGAAGCGCCGGGGCGCCAGGCGCGGCATGGCGGCCATCTGCATCGGCGGCGGCCAAGGCGGCGCAATGCTGGTCGAAACCCTGGACGAGGACCGCCCATGACGACGATCGATACGCTTTCCCACTGGCGCCTGGACCGCGATCCCGACGGCCTGGCCTGGCTTACGTTCGACCGGGCCGGCAGCGCCGTCAACGCCCTGTCGGCCGATACCCTGGCCGAGCTGGCCGTCGTGCTGGACGCGCTGGACGCCGCGCCGCCCGCCGGCCTGGTCATCCGGTCCGGCAAGGCCACGGGCTTCATCGTGGGCGCGGACGTCAACGAATTCGCCAGCCTGGACACGCCCGAGCAAGCGCGCGCGCTGGTCGCGCGCGGCTGGAACCTCTTCAAGCGCCTGGCCGCGGTGCGCTATCCCACCCTGGCGCTGATCCAGGGCCATTGCCTGGGCGGCGGCCTGGAGCTGGCCCTGGCCTGCCGCTACCGCCTGGTGGCCGACCAGCCCGGCGCGTCGCTCGCGCTGCCCGAGGTCATGCTGGGCATTTTCCCGGGCTGGGGCGGCATGCTGCGCCTGCCGCGGCTGATCGGCGCGCCCGCGGCGCTCGACATGATGCTCACGGGCCGCGGCGCCGACGCGCGGCGCGCGGCGGCGCTGGGCCTGGCGGACGCGCGGGTCCCTCCCCGCCTGCTGCTGGCCGCCGCGCGCCAGACCGTGCTGTCGGGCAAGGCGCCGCGCCGCGCGCGCGGCCCCGGCGGCTGGGCCAACCTCTGGCCGCTGAAGGCCATCGTCGCCCGGCGCGCCCGCAAGCAGATCGCCGCCAAAGATCCGCAAGGCCACTATCCCGCCGCGCCCGCCATCGTGGATCTCTGGGAAAAGCACGGCGGCAATGCGCTGCAGGCGCCCGAACTGATCGACCGCATCATCACGTCCGGCACCGCCCGCAACCTGCTGCGCGTGTTCCGCCTGCAGGAACGCCTGAAGGCCAACGGCAAGCAGGCCGGCATCGCGCCCGCGCGCCGCGCGCACGTGGTGGGCGCCGGCGTGATGGGCGGCGACATCGCGGCCTGGTGCGCGCTGAAGGGCATGACCGTCACCTTGCAGGACCAGGACATGGCCCGCATCGCGCCCGCCTTGAAGCGCGCGGCCGAATTGTTCTCGCGCCGCCTGAAAGACCCGCGCGAAGCGCGGGCCGCGTTCGACCGCCTGATTCCCGACCCGGCCGCCGACGGCGTGCCGCTGGCCGACGTCGTCATCGAAGCCATCAGCGAACAGCCCGAGGCCAAGCGCGCGCTGTACCGGTCGCTGGAGCCGCGCATGAAGGCGGACGCCCTGCTCGCCACCAACACGTCCAGCCTGTCGCTCGAAACCCTGCGCGCCGGCCTGGCGCGCCCCGAGCGGCTGGTCGGCATCCACTTCTTCAACCCCGTGGCCAAGATGCCGCTGGTGGAAGTCGTGCACGCGGAGGGCGACACGGGCGAGGCGCGGGCCCGCGCCTGCGCCTTCGTCGGACAGATCGACAAGCTGGCGCTGCCCGTCAGGAGCGCCCCCGGCTTCCTGGTCAACGCCGTGCTGGCGCCGTACATGCTGGAAGCCATGCGCAGCGTGGACGAAGGCGTCTCCGCGCAGGCGGTGGACGCGGCCATGGTCGCCTTCGGCATGCCGATGGGGCCGCTGGAATTGGCCGACACCGTGGGCCTGGACATCGCGCGCGCCGCGGGCGAAGAACTGGCGGGCGGAGCCGCGCCGCCCCGCTGCCTGGCCGACCGGCTGGCGCGCGGCCAACTGGGCAAGAAAAGCGGCCAGGGCTTCTACACCTGGCGCGACGGCAAGCCGGTCAAGAGCGCCGACGCCCCGGCCGGCGCTCCGCCAGGACTGGCGCGGCGCCTGATCCAGCCCTTGATCGACGCCACGCGCGAGCGCGTGGCCGCGGGTATCGTCGCCGACGCCGACCTGGCCGACGCGGGCGTGATTTTCGGAACGGGGTTCGCGCCCTTCACGGGCGGCCCCATGCATTACCAAAGCGGCGACAGACCGGATTCCTCCGGGATGGCAGAATCCGCGGCGCATTAAAGCGCATACATCCAACACGAGGAGGCAGTACCATGAGCAGACGTTCATTGTCCCTGAGCACCTTGTCGGCCTTCGTGGTCGGACTGGGAGCCGCCACGGCGGCCCACTCGGCCGGCTTTCAGCTCCTTGAGCAGAACGCCAGCGGGCTGGGCAACGCGTACGCGGGCTCGGCGGCAAATCCGGAAAACGCCAGCATCATTTACTACAATCCGGCCGGCATGACTTACCTTCCGGGCTTCAATGTGTCGGGCGGGGTCAACCTGATCAAGCCGTCCTTCAAGTTCAAGGACAACGGCGACAGCCGCAACCCCAGCGCCCCCGGCCTGCCGGGCTCGGGCCTGGGCGGCTCGGCCCCCACCGGCGGCAACGGCGGCGACGCCGGCAACCTGGGCGCGGTGCCCAACCTCTATGCCTCCTGGCAGTTGAACGAACAGTGGTATCTGGGCCTGGGCATCGGCGCGCCGTTCGGCCTGATGACCGAGTACGACGACGACTGGGTGGGCCAATACCACTCCAACAAGTTCGACATCAAGACGATCAACATCAACCCGTCGGTCGCGTACAAGGTCAACGAGCAGTTCTCGATGGGCTTCGGCCTGAACTGGCAGCACATCGACGCCAACTACAAAAAGAAGGTCGTGCTTCCCGTTCCCGGCGTGCCGCTGGCCACGACCGGCGACGCCGACCTGAACCTCAAGGGCGACGCCTGGGGCTGGAACGTGGGCTTCATGCTGCAGCCCACCGAAGACACCCGCATCGGCCTGTCCTACCGTTCCAAGATCAAGCACACGGCCAAGGGCGATACCGACATCGACGACATCTATCCGCTCGGCAACTCGGTCTCGTTCGACTCCAAGGCCACCGTGACCCTGCCCGACACCCTGGTGCTGAGCGGAGCGCACCAGTTGAACGAACGCTGGGAACTGCTGGGCGACGTATCCTGGACGGGCTGGAGCAGCATTCCCAGCCTGAAGATCCGCAATTCGGGCGCCGGGGCGCGCGACGACGAACTGCCGCTGAACTTCCGCGACACCTGGCGCGTCGCCCTGGGCGCCAACTACAAGTTCGCGCCGGACTGGAAATGGAAGTTCGGCGTGGCCTTCGACCAGTCGCCCGTGCACAAGGAATCCGACCGGCCGACGTCGCTCCCCGACAACGACCGCTACTGGTTCTCGACCGGCGTGCAATGGCAGGCCACCAAGAACACGACGCTGGACGTGGGTTATACCTATCTGTACCTGCGCAAGACGGACATCGACACCACGTCCGGCAACCAGTTGACCAAGGGCCGCGTGGCGGGCACCTACGACAGCAATGCCCACATCCTGGGCGTGCAGTTGTCGGCCCGCTTCTAGCCCCGGGACGGCGGGTCCGCCCGCCCTCCGCTTTTTTCAGGAGACTTCCTTGAGCAAGTTCGTCGTCAAACACGTCGCCGTCCTGGGTGCCGGCGTCATGGGCGCGCAGATCGCCGCCCACCTGGCCAACGCCGGCGTGCCCGTCACGCTGTTCGACCTGGCCGCGCCCGAAGGCGACCGCAACGGCATCGTCAAGAAGGCGCTGGCCGGTCTGAGGAAACTGGAGCCGGCCCCGCTGGCGGGCGCCGCGCGCCTGGCGCTGATCGAGCCGGCGAACTACGACGATCACCTGGACCGGCTGCGCGGCTGCGACCTGGTCATCGAGGCCATCGCCGAACGCATGGACTGGAAAACGGCGCTGTACGAGCGGATCGCGCCGTACGTCGCGCCCGGCGCCATCGTCGCCTCCAATACCTCCGGCCTGTCGATCGACGCCCTGGCCCACGCCCTGCCCGCAAGCCTGCGCGACCGTTTCTGCGGCATCCACTTCTTCAACCCGCCCCGCTACATGCGGCTGGTCGAGATCATCGCCACACCGCACACCCAGCCGGCCGTGCTCGACCAACTGGAAACCTGGCTCACGTCGAAGCTGGGCAAGGGCGTGATCCGCGCGCTGGACACCCCCAATTTCGTGGCCAACCGCATCGGCGTGTTCTCCATCCTGGCCGCCATGCACCATACCGCGCGCCTGGGGCTGGGCTTCGACGAAGTGGACGCCCTGACTGGCCCGAAGATCGGCCGCCCCAAGAGCGCCACCTACCGCACCGCCGACGTGGTCGGCCTGGACACGCTGGCCCACGTCGTGGGCACCATGGAAAAGAACCTGCCGGACGATCCCTGGCACCGCTACTTCACGCTGCCCGATTGGCTCTCCGCCCTGATCGCCAAGGGCGCGCTGGGCCAGAAGAGCGGCGCGGGCGTCTACCGCAAGCAGGGCAAGGAGATCCAGGTCCTGGACCTGGAGGCGCAGGATTACGCGCCCAGCGCGGGCAAACTGGCCGACGAGGTCGCCGCCCTGCTCAAGGAGCGCGACCCCGCCCGCCGCTTCGCCGCGCTGCGCGCGAGCGCGCATCCCCAGGCCCAGTTCCTGTGGAGCCTGTTCCGCGACATCTTCCACTACAGCGCGGCCCAGCTCGAGCACGTGGCGGACAACGCCCGGGATCTGGACCTGGCCATGCGCTGGGGCTTCGGCTGGTCGCAAGGGCCGTTCGAAACCTGGCAGGCCGCCGGCTGGCAAGGCATCGCCGCCGCGGTAGCCGAGGACATCGCGGCCGGCCGTAGCATGAGCGACGCGCCGCTGCCGGCCTGGGCGCTGGAGCCCGGCCGCCAGGGCGTGCATGCGCCCGAAGGGTCGTACTCCGCCCGCACGGGCCGGTTGCATCCGCGTTCGGCCCTGCCGGTGTACCGGCGCCAGTTGTTCCCCGAACGCGTCTTCGGCGAAGCCGCCGACGACCGCGGCGTCACGGTCTGGGAAAACGAAGGCGTGCGCCTGTGGAACCTCCCGAAGGTGGACGCGGGCATCGCCATCCTCTCGGTCACCTCGAAGAACCACACGCTGGGCGCGGAGGTGCTGGAAGGCATCCTGCAATCGGTGGCGAAAGCCGAACGCGAATTCGACGGGCTGGTGATCTGGCATGACGCGCCCTTCGCCGTCGGCGCCAACCTGCAGCAGGTCTCCGAAGCCTGCGCCGCCGGCCACTGGGAAATGCTGGAAGCCACGGTCGAGAAATTCCAGCGGGCGTCCCAGTCGTTCAAGTATGCCCAGATACCCGCCGTCGCCGCCGTGCAGGGCATGGCGCTGGGCGGCGGCTGCGAATTCCTGATGCACGCCTCGCACCGGGTGCTGGCGCTGGAAAGCTATATCGGCCTGGTCGAAGCCGGCGTCGGGCTGATCCCGGCGGGCGGCGGCAGCAAGGAATTCGCGGCCCGCGCGGCCGCGCTGGCGGCGCGCACGGCCACGCCGGGCGAAGTCTTCCCCTACCTGCAGCCGGTCTTCCAGAACATCGCCACGGCGCAGGTGGCCAAGAGCGCGCTGGAAGCCGTCGCGGCCGGCTTTGCGCGCGACCATGACGCCGTGGTGTTCCATCCCGCCGAACTGCTGTTCGTCGCCATCGGCCAGGCCCGCGCCGCGGCCGACGCCGGCTACACGCCGCCGCCGCGCCTGCGCGACGTTCCCGTGGCGGGCCGCAACGGCATCGCCAACTTCGAAATGGTGCTGGTCAACATGCGCGAGGGCGGCATGATCAGCGCCCACGACTACCGCGTGGCGCGCAGCGCGGCCGTCGCCCTGTGCGGCGGCGAGGTCGACACCGGCACGAAGGTGGACGAGGAATGGCTGCTGGCCGTGGAGCGCAAGGAGTTCATGGCGCTGCTGCGCACGCCTGAAACCCAGGCGCGTATCCGCCACACGCTGGACACGGGTAAACCGTTGCGGAATTAGTCCCCCCCCGCAGCGCCTGCGGCGCTTCCCCCCCAGGGGGGCGCCGGTGGCGGACCGGCGGAGCCGGATCCGCGCGGCCCCGCTGGAGGAGCACCGGTGTATGCGGGAGAGCTGGGTTGATAGGTCTCGCTAGGGATATATGAGGAAAAGGATATGAGCACGCAGATTCAAGACGCCTACATCGTCGCCGCCACGCGCCTGCCGGTGGGCAAGCGCAACGGCGCCTACGCCACCACCCGCCCCGACGACATGCTGGCCGCCGCGCTGAACGGCGCGCTGGCGCAGGTGCCCGGGCTGGACCATGCCCGCATCGAAGACGTGATCGCCGGCTGCGCCATGCCCGAAGCCGAACAAGGCATGAACGTGGCGCGCATCGGGCTGTTGCTTGCCGGCCTGCCGCAAAGCGTGGCCGGGGTCACCGTGAACCGCTTCTGCGCATCGGGGCTCCAGGCCGTGGCCGACGCCGCCGCGCGCATCCGCATGGGCGAGGCCGACATCATGATCGGCGCCGGCACCGAATCCATGAGCGCCATGCCGCAGATCATGGGCAACAAGGTGTCGATGAACCCGGCCATCTTCGCGCATGAAGAGAACCTCGGCATGGCGTTCGGCATGGGCCTGACGGGCGAAAAGGTCGCCGAACACTGGAAGGTCTCGCGCGAGGACCAGGACGCCTTCGCCCTGGCTTCGCACCAGAAGGCCTGCGCGGCCATCGCCGCCGGACACTTCCGCGCCGAAACCACGCCCTATGAAGTCGTGGCGCACCTGCCCGACGGCGCCAGCGGCGCGGTGCGCGTCGTGCGCCGCCTGGTGGAGGTGGACGAAGGCCCGCGTCCGGACAGCAGCGCCGAGGCGCTGGCCCGGCTGAAGCCGGTGTTCGCCGCGCGCGGCAGCGTCACGGCCGGCAACAGCTCGCAGATGTCGGACGGCGCCGCCGCCGTGGTCCTGGTGTCCGACCGCATCCTGCGCGAATTCAACCTGAGCCCGCTGGCGCGCTTCGCCGGCTTCGCCGTGGCCGGCGTGCCGCCCGAGGTCATGGGCATCGGCCCGGTCGCCGCGATCCCCAAGGTGCTGGCGCGCGCCGGCATCGGGCAGGACGACCTGGACTGGATCGAACTGAACGAAGCCTTCGCCGCCCAGTCCCTGGCAGTCATCCGCGAACTGAAGCTCGATCCGGCCAAGGTGAACCCGCTGGGCGGGGCCATCGCGCTGGGCCATCCGCTGGGCGCGACGGGCGCGATCCGCACGGCCACGATCACGCACGGCCTGCGCCGCATCCGCGGAAAGTACGGCCTGGTGACCATGTGCATCGGCACCGGCATGGGCGCCGCGGGCCTGTTCGAGGCGATGTAGGCACCGCGGCCGGCAGCATGAAACCCTATTGGTTCAAGAGCCTGTCGCCCCAGTGGCGCGCGCGCCTGATGCGGGTGGGATTCAACCTGCATCCGGCGTTCCGCGCCACCGGCGGCCGCGTCGTGCACGTGTCGCCGGATTTCCAGCACATCCGCATCAAACTGCCGCTCCTGCGCCGCACCCGCAATATCGTCGGATCGATGTACGGCGGTTCGCTCTTCGCGGTCACCGACGGCGCCCACCCCACGATGCTGATGGCCGCGCTGGGCGCGGACCACGTCGTCTGGGACAAGGCGGCGTCCATCCGGTACCGCAAGCCCGCCTACGCCACCCTGTACGCGGATTTCCGCCTGCCGGCCGGTGAAATCGCGGAGATACGGCGGATCCTGGCCCGCGACCATGAAACCACCCGGCACTACACGGTGGAACTCAAGGACAAGGACGGCGTCGTCTACGCCGTCGTGGAGCGCACGATCTACATCGCGGACAAGACGTTCTACAAGCAGAAGAACACAGGAGGAGACAAATGCCTTGCATCCCCGGAGGGCGATCCGCCGCCCTGAGCATCCTGCTGGCCGCCAGCCTGGCCGGCGGCCCCGCTCACGCTGCCGGCGTGGAGATCGCCGGCGTGAGCGTGCCGGCGGCCCTGTCGCCGGACGGCCGCGGCCTGGTGCTCAACGGCGCCGGCGTGCGCACGAAGTTCGTCGTCAAGGTCTACGTGGCGGCGCTGTACGCCACCGAAAAGAGCCGCGACGCCGCCGCGCTGATAGACAGCGACCAGCCTCGCCGCATCCGCCTGCAACTGCTGCGCGACGTGGACGGCAAGAGCCTGGACGGCGCCCTGCAGGACGGTTTGCGCGACAATACGCCCGCGCAGGAACTCGCCGCCCTGAAAGCGCCGGCGGAGCGCCTGTCCGGCCTGATGGCGGAAATCGGCGCCGTCCGCGAAGGCGACGTGGTCGACCTGGACTTCGATGCCCGCGGCGTCTCGGTCGCCGCCAACGGCACGCCGCGCGGCCGCATCGACAGCCCCGCTTTCGCGCGCGCCCTGTTGCGCGTCTGGCTCGGCGACAAGCCGGCGCAGGCCTCACTGAAGAAAGCCCTGTTGGGGAACTAGCGACGATGGAACGAATCTGGCAGAAAAGCTATCCGCCCGGCGTGCCCGCGGAAATCGAGATGGACGGCACGACCACGCTGGTCTCGATCGTCCGCGAAAGCTGCCGCCGCTACGCGGACAAGACCGCGTACCTCAGCATGGGCCGGCCGATGCGCTACGCGGAACTCGACCGGCTGACCCGCGACTTCGCGGCATGGCTGCACGCCAACGGCCTGCGCCGCGGCGACCGCGTCGCGCTCATGATGCCCAACCTGCTGCAGTACCCCGTGTGCCTGTTCGGCGCCCTGCGCGCCGGCTGCGTGGTCGTCAACTGCAACCCGCTCTACACCGCCCACGAACTCCAGCACCAGTTGGCCGACTCGGGCGCCCGCGCCATCGTGGTGGCCGACAACTTCGCCGCCACCCTGCAAAAGGCCCTGCCCGGCACCGCCATCGAGCGCGTGCTGGTGACTTCCATCGGGGAACTGCTGGGGCCGTTGAAGGGCCGCCTGGTGGATTTCGCGGTCCGCCGCGTCAAGCGCATGGTGCCCGCGTGGTCCCTGCCCGGTTCCACCCGGCTGGGCGATGCGCTGCGCGCGGGGCGCGGCGCCCCCTTCGCCGAAGCGGAACTGGATCAGCGCGACCTGGCCTGCCTGCAATACACGGGCGGCACCACCGGCGTGGCCAAGGCGGCCATGCTGACCCACGGCAACCTGGTGGCCAACGTCAGCCAGGCCTATGCCTGGGTCAGGCCGCTGGTGACCGAGGGCGAGGAATGCGTCGTGACGGCCTTGCCGCTTTATCACATCTTCGCGCTCACCGCGAACTGCCTGACCTTCATGAAGATGGGCGCGAGCAACCTGCTCATCGTCAACCCGCGGGACATCGCCGGGCTGGTCAGGGAAATGGGCAAGGTGCCGTTTTCCGCCTTCACCGGCGTCAACACGCTGTTTAACGCGCTGCTCAACTACCCGGATTTCGCGCGCCTGGATTTTTCGCGGCTGCGCCTCACGATGGGCGGCGGCATGGCGGTGCAGCGATCGGTGGCCGACCGCTGGAAGGCCGTGACCGGCCGGTCGCTGGCGCAGGCCTATGGCCTGACCGAAACGTCGCCGGCGGTCACGATCAACCCGCTGGACGTGCAGGTCTTCACCGGGTCCATCGGCCTGCCCGTGCCGTCCACCGATCTTTCCATCCGCGACGACGACGGCCGGGAGCTGGGCATCGGCGAACGCGGCGAAATCTGCGTGCGCGGCCCCCAGGTCACGCAGGGCTACTGGATGCGCCCCGACGAAACCGCGCTGGTCCTGTACCCGGACGGCTTTCTGCGCACGGGCGACATCGGCTACGTGGACGAGAACGGCTACGTTTTCCTGGTCGACCGCAAGAAGGACATGATCCTCGTGTCGGGCTTCAACGTGTATCCCAACGAGGTCGAGGACGCGGCCGCGCTGCATCCCGGCGTGAAGGAAGTGGCCGCGGTGGGCGTCCCGGACGAACGCTCGGGCGAAGCCGTCAAGCTGTTCGTCATCCGCAAGGACCCCGCCCTGGACGCCGAGACCCTGATCGCGCATTGCCGCAAGCATCTGACCGGCTACAAGGTGCCGCGCTACGTCGAGTTCCGCGACGACCTGCCGCGCACCAACGTCGGCAAGATCCTGCGCCGCGAACTCAAGCCCGCCGCGCAGCAGACCGAACCGGCGGCATCCTCGGCCAAGCCCTGAGGACGCGGGCGCCGCGCTACCACTGGCCGAAGAACACGCCGGCCCGCTTGTGCGCGTTGGTCGCCTTTTCCACGGCTTCGTCGCTGATCGTCGTGCGGCGCTTGCCGCGCAGCATCCAGTCCAGCAGGCGCTGGCGCAGTTCCAGCCGCGTGCCGGCATGCGCGCTGCTGCGGCCGAGGTCCTGGTATTCGTCGGGATCGGCATGCAGGTCGAAGAGCTGCTCGGGCTCGTCCAGCCAGTACACGTAGCGCCATCGGTCCGTCCGGACCGACCAGGCGCGGGCGTTCTGCGGCGTCTTGCCGCGCAGGACGCGCGCCTGGCGGAAGCTGTAGTCCAGTTCCGAAAACACGCAGTCCCGCCACGGCGCGGCGCCGTCCCCGCCATGCAGCAGCGTCTGAAGTTCCCGGCCCTCCAGCCGGTGCCCGGGTCCGGGCGTTCCCAACGCGCGCAGCACCGTGGGCACCAGGTCCACGCTTTCGACCATGTCGTCCAGCACCTGACCGCGCGTGGCGTCGGCCTCGGCCGACGGATCCATCACGATGAAGGGCACGCGCTGCACGGTGTCGTAGAACAGTTCCTTTTCGCCCAGCCAGTGGTCGCCCAGGAAGTCGCCGTGGTCCGCCGTGAACACAATGAGCGTGTTCTGCATCAGGCCGGCGCTTTCCATGTAGTCGAACAGCCGGCCGAGGTGGTCGTCCAGTTGCCGGATCAACCCCTGGTAGGCGGGCCGCACCACGCGCACGCACTCGTCGGTGGAGAAACTGACGCTTTCTTCCTGCTGCCGGTAGGCCGCCACGACCGGATGCGCGTCCGCCAGTTCTTCGCGGCTGCGCCGCACCGGCAGGCACTGGTCGGCCGTATAGCGCCGGTGGTAGGGCGCCGGCGCCATGTACGGCCAATGCGGCTTTACGTAGCTCAGGTGCAGCACCCAGGGCTGGCCGCCGCGCCGCTTCATGAAGTCCAGCGCCTGGTCCGTCATGTAGGCGGTCTCGGAGTGCGGCTCCGCCACGCGCGAGGGCAGGTGCACGTTGCGCATGTTCCAGCCGCTGACGACGCGGCCGTCCTCAGCCACCCCGGCGATGACGTAGTCGGTCCAGGGATCGGCGCTGTCGTAGCCGTGGCGGCGCAGGAAGGCCGGATACCCGCTTTCGTCGCCGGGCGTGTGGTGGCCGTCGTAGCGGTCCAGTTCGGTGAAGCCGCCGCGGGCGAGCAGGACGCCCAGCTCGGATGCCCCGTCGATGGCCAGCCGCTCCATGCCGGCCTTGTCCGGAATGATGTGCGTCTTGCCGGCCAGCGCCAGGTCGCGCCCCTGCCCCGCCAGGTATTCGCCCAGCGTGATTTCGTTCACGGACAGGGGTACCCGGTTCCAGGTCGCGCCGTGGCGCGACGGATAACGGCCCGTGTAGTAGCTCATGCGCGAAGGACCGCAGACGCCCGAATTCACGAAGGCGCGCTCGAAGCGCGCGCCGCGCGCCGCCAGCGCGTCCAGGCTGGGCGTCCGCAGATACGGATGGCCGTAGCAGCTCAGGTGGTCGGCCCGCAGTTGGTCCGCCATGATGAACAACACATTCTGCACCGTGCTCATCGCCGCTCCTATTGCTCCGCCTTGAAGCCGGAGGCGCGCACCACGGGCTCCCATTGCTCGCGGTAGGCCGCCAGCGCATCGGCGGTGCCGCGCGCGTCCAGGGACACCGGCTCCAGGTAGGCGGCACGCACGGCTTCCTGCATGGCGGGCTCGCCCAGGATCGCCGCGATGTCCGCGCCCAGGCGTCCGATCTTGGCCTGCGGCATCGCCGCCGGCGCAAAGAATGCGTTCCAGCCGTCGGCCGCGAGATTCACGCCCCCTTCGCGGAACGTCGGCACGTCCTTCAGTTCGGCGTCGCGCGCGTCGCCCGAGACGGCCAGGATCCGGATCTTGCCGGCGCGGTGCTGCGGCAGCAGGGTATCCAGCGTGTCGATGCCCTGCGGCAGGATGCCGCCTATCAGTTCGGAGATCAGCGGCGCCGAGCCGCGGTAGCCGACCACTTCCGGCTCCTGGCCGATCTCGCGGCCCAGCATCAGCGCGAAGAAATGCGGCAGGCTGCCCGTGGCCGGCACGCCCACGGTGAATTGCCCGGGGTGCGCCCGCAGCCACTGCCGCATGCCGGCCAGGTCCTGGATCGGCGAACCGGCGGAGACGGCCAGCGCGAACTTGTAGCGGCTGACCAGCGATACCGGCTTGAAGTCGCGCTGGGCATCGTAGCCGGGCTGGGCATAGACCAGCGGCGCCACCACCATGACCGCCGGGTTCGCCAGCATCAGCACGTTCTGGCCGGGCGCGGCCGCATGCAGGCCCTGCGCCGCGATCCGGCCGCCCGCGCCCGTCTTGTTCTCGACCACGACGGGCACGCCGACCCGTTCCTTCAGGCGGTCGGCGACCAGCCGCGCGATGCGGTCGGAACTGCCGCCCGGGGGATACCCCACCACGATCGTCAGCGCCCCGTCCAGCGGGGCCTGCTCCGCACAGGCCAGCGGCACGGTGCCCGCCAGCGTTGCCGCGACCGCGGCGCCTGCCATCCATTTACGCATCGTCTTCTCCTGGAGACAGCGGCCCGCTGTCGATTGTGCTTGTCACTGCCCGGCCGGTTCCCAAATAGGAAAATTGAATTTAGCAACGGGAGCATTTGTTGATCTAATCCAGGACTTCCCATAACGATATGCGGCGCGTCAAAGAGGAGCAGCCATGCCGACCGTCCCCCCGTCCGGCCAACGCCACCTTGAGGACATGTTGATGTACCGGCTGTACCAGGCCTGGGCGCAATCCAATCCGGTCTTCCTGCGCCTGTGCGAAGGGCGGTTCGGCATCACGCGCCGCGAATGGCGCATCCTGGCCTGCGCCGTCGAAGGCGGCATCATGAGTTCGGCCGAACTGGCCGCCGCCGCCAAGCTCGACCTGGCGCGCACGTCGCGCACCCTGGGCGCGCTATGCGAAAAAGGCTGGCTGCGCCGCCTGCACGACAGCGCCGACCGCCGCGTGGTGCGCGTGGAGGCGACGGCCGAGGGCCTCGCCCGCTACCAGGCCCTGCTGCCCGAAGTCTCGCGGCTGAACGACCTGCTGGTGCAGGACCTGAGCGACGCCGAGGTCGCCCTGCTGCGCGGCTTCCTCGGCCGCATCGAACAGCGCGGACGCCGCATGGCGGAAGACAACATCGTCGCGGAAAAAGCCAGCCGCCGCGAAGGCGGCACGCGCCGGGCCCGATACGCCTGAGGCGGGGCTGTCGCGCCGCGCCAACAAACGGCGGCCGATATCGCTGCCATGCGAACGATCCGCAAACCGCTGATAGCACGGCGCTTTTTCCGTATTGCCCTGCGAACCGCCCCCGCGCCGCAGGGCTTTCTTACATCTGGGATCGGCCCGTTTCCTGACATGCGCCTGGCATTCAATTAATAATAATTATCGCTTCCATTCGTATGTTCAATCGGCTGCCATCCACTCGCGGCCGCTGGGGAGATCTCTTGAACCACCATCCTTACCCGGCCGCCCGGCGCGGGCGGCCGCGGGCCCTGTTGCCCATCGCCGCCGCGCTGGCCGCCTGCCTGGGCGCGCCGGCGCGGGCCCAGCCCGCCCAGCCCACCACCGTCCTGCCCGCCGTGCAGGTCACCGGCACGGGCGAAACCGCCACCGGCCCGGTCGAGGGATACGTGGCCACGCGCAGTTCCGCCGGCACCAAGACCGACACGCCGCTGTCGGAAACGCCCCAGGCCATCACCGTGATCCCGCGCGACCAGATCGTGGACCAGGGCGCGCAGAACATCCAGGACACCATGAACTATGCCGCCGGGGTGCGGCCGAACGCCTACGGCGTGGACAACCGCGCCGACTACGTGCGCATCCGCGGGGTCGAGCCGGTGCAGTACCTGGACGGCCTGCGCCAGTATTTCAGCTTCAACAATCCGCGCACCGAGGTGTACGCGATGGAACGCGTGGAAGTGCTGCGCGGCCCCTCGTCCATGCTGTACGGACAGGGCAGCACCGGCGGCATCGTCAACCTGGTCAGCAAGCGCCCCCAGGCGGAAACGCAGCGCGAGATCGGCGTAGTGCTGGGCAACCACAACCGCCGCGAGATCCAGGCCGACCTGACAGGCCCGGCCAGCGAAGACGGCCAATGGCTGTACCGCGTCGTCGCCGTGGGGCGCGACAGCGACACCCAGGTCCAGCACGCGCCGGACGACCGCCTGATGCTGGCGCCGTCGCTGACGTGGCGCCCCAGCGCCGCCACCTCGCTGACGTTCCAGGCCACCTGGCAGAAAGACCGCGCGGGCACGACGCAATCGTTCCTTCCGTGGAGCGGTTCGGTGCAGGAGAATCCCAACGGCCGCATCCCGACGCGGCGCTTCGCGAGCGAGCCCGGCTTCGACGCCTACGACACCGAGCAATTCAGCGTGGGCTGGCTGTTCGAACACCAGTTCAACGACACCTGGAAAGTCCGCCAGAACTTCCGCAACACGGTCAGCAGCGTCGACTACAAGACGCTCTATCCCAACGTGTACGGCGACCGCCGCGGCGATTCGTACATCGATCCGGAACAACAGACCGTCGACCGCATCTTCTACGTCAACAAGCCGCGCATGCGCACCCTGCTGGCCGACCAGAACCTGGAAGGCAAGCTGAACTGGGGCCGCACCGAACACACGGTGATCTTCGGCATGGACTATTCGCGCTACCGCGAAACCGGCAAGACGGCCAGCGGCCTGGGTTCGCCGCTGAACCTGTTCCATCCGGAATACGGCAACGTGCCCGAGTACGAACTGTCGGACACGCCCAAGCTGAACCAGCAGCAACTGGGCTTCTACGCGCAGGACCAGATCAAGTTCGACAAGAACTGGATCTTCCTGGCGGGCATCCGCCGCGACCGCGCGGACAGCACCTCCGAGGGCCAGGACCGGGAAACCGACCTGGCCACCACCAAGCGCTTCGGCCTGATGTACGCCGCCGACAACGGCTGGTCGCCCTACCTGAGCTACAGCGAATCATTCACGCCGATCGCGGGCGCCGACTTCTACAACCAGCGCTGGAAGCCGATGCGCGGCAAGCAGGTGGAGGCCGGCATCAAGTACCTGCCGAAGGATGCCGACATCGAGTTCACCGCGGCCGCCTACGACCTGCGCGAAAAGAACCGCCAGACCAACGATCCCGACAACCCCAACAACCAACTGCAGGCCGGCAAGACGCGCACGCGCGGCGTGGAACTGGAACTGCGCGGCCGCGTCACCAGGGAACTGGACGTGATCGCCAACTACATCTACACCGACCTGGACCCGCAACTGGAGGCCCAGCCCAGGCACATGGCGTCCATGTGGGGCAAGTACCGCTTCGCGCTGGCCGGCCAGCCCGGCTTCGCGGTGGGCGCCGGCGTGCGCTACCTGTCGGCGTTCCGCGACGGCGGCGCGCCCGAAACGCCCGCCGTCACGCTGTTCGACGCCATGCTCAGCTACGACAACGGCCCGTGGCGCTACGCCCTCAACGTGAACAACATCGCGGACCGCACGTACGAGGTAGTCTGCCTGGACCGCGGCGACTGCTTCTACGGCGCCCGCCGCACGGTCATGCTCAGCGGCGCCTACCGCTTCTAGCGCCGGCCCGCCCGCTCCAGGACGGGAAAACCTGTACGTACATGCTGTACGTACAGGTGTACACTACGGTTTTTCAACCGCCCGACAGACGCGCGCATGAACGTCTGCAACCACAAAAACCGTCCTGGAGACTCCGACTGTGTCGAACGAAACTTCCCGCTCGCCCCTTTTTGGCATGATGCAGAAAATCCCCGGTGGATTGATGCTGGTGCCGCTGATCCTGGGTTCCCTGATCGGCACCTTCGCCCCTGACGCGCTGACCATCGGCGGTTTCACCACCGCCCTGTTCAAGAACAGCGCCATGCCGCTGATCGCGCTGCTGATCTTCGCGACCGGCACGCAGGTCAACACCCGCACCGGCGGCCCCATCCTGGCCACCGCCGGCACCATCCTGCTGATGAAAACCATCGTGCCCGCCACCCTCATCATCATCCTGGGCAGCTACGTGGGCCTGGACGGTGTGTTCGGCATCTCGATCCTGGCGATGCTCGCGGCCTTCGACAACAGCAACGGCGGCCTGTGGCTGGCCTACACCGGCCAATACGGCGACGCCCGCGACCGCGGCGCCTACGTGGCCAGCGCGATCAACGACGGCCCCTTCTTCAGCCTGCTGTTCCTGGGCGCGTCCGGCATGGCCGACATTCCGATGATCGCCCTGGTGGCGGCGCTGGTGCCGTTCCTGCTGGGCGTGCTCGTCGGCAACCTGGATCCCAAGTGGCGCGACGTGCTCAAGCCCGTGCCCAACATCGTCATCCCGTTCTTCGCCTTCGCGCTGGGCACCGGCATCAACCTGGGCGCGGTCATCAGCGGCGGCTTCAGCGGCCTGCTCCTGGGCCTGGTCATCAGCCCCATCACGGGCGGCCTGGTCTACCTGGGCTATCGCCTGATCCTGCGCCGCGGCGGCAAGAGCGGCCTGGGCTTCGCGGCCGGCACCACCGCCGGCAACGCCATCGCCACGCCCGCCGTGGTCGCGGCCGCCGACCCCAACTTCCAGCAGTACGTGTCGGCCGCCACCGCGCAGGTCGCCGCCTGCGTGCTGATCAGTTCCATCCTGGCGCCGGTGCTGGCCTCGTACTTCCTCAAGCGGGCGGGTGAACTCAAGTCCGAGGACGCGGACGCGCCGGAGGGCCTGCCCGCCGGCCTGCGCGAAGCGCGCGGGGAGGCGCTTTGAATCCTACGATCGCCATCGTCGCCGACGACCTGACCGGGTCGGGCGACACCGCGGTGCAGTTCGTCCGCGCCGGCTGGAGCACGCACCTGTCCATCGGCGGCGCCGACGAAGCGCTGTCGGGACCGGCCACGGCCGGCGTCGAAGTGCTGGCGGTAACGACCAATAGCCGCGCCCTGTCCGCCGCCGACGCGGCCCAGGCCGTGCGGCGGAACGTGCAGCGGCTGCGCGCGGCCGGCGTGTCGCGCCTGTACAAGAAGGTGGATTCCACCTTGCGCGGCGCGTTCAAGGCCGAGATCGACGCGGCGCGCGAGGCCTGGGGCCCGGACACGGTGGCGGTGATCTGCCCCGCGTTCCCGGCCACCGGCCGCACCGTCGAGCAAGGCATTCTCTATGTGAACGGCAAGCCGGTCACCGAAACCTCGGCCGCCACCGACCCGGTCACGCCGGTGACCGAAAGCCATATTCCCACCCTGCTGGGCTGCGCCCATGTGGCGGCGCGGGACGGCGACACGCCGCAAGCGCTGGCGGCGCGCATCCGGCAGGCCGGCAATATTGTGGTGGTCGACGCGGCCACCGACGCCGACCTGGAACGGCTGGCGCGCGCCATCGGCCTGCTGGGCGAAAGCGCCCTGCCCGTGGGCGCGGGCGGCCTGGCCGTGCCGCTGGCCCGGGTCTGGGCCGGCGCCGACCAGACGGCGCCCGTCGTGGTCGTCGTGACCTCCCAGCACAGCGCGGCGCGCGCGCAAGCCGCCGCCCTGCGGGCCGCGGGCGCCGACACCTGGACGCCGTCGCTGGCCCAGTTGGCGGACGACGCGGCATGGCAGGCCTGGAGCCGCCCCCTGCTGCAAGCGCACGCGCAAACCCCGCGGGAAGCCGGCACCGTGCTGCTGCTGGCTCCTGAAGGACAACTGGACGGCCTGGACTCCGAGACGGTCGCCGAACGCCTGGGCAGCCTGGCCGCGCAGCTCATCGCCGCCTCGCAGGCGGCCGGCGTCGTGGCCACCGGCGGCGACGGCGCGCGCAGCGTCCTGGTCGCGCTCGGCGCCCGCGGCATCGCGCTGGTGGACGAAGTCATGGGCGGCGTGCCCCTGGGCACGCTGACCGGGGGCACGGCCGCCGGCCTGCCCGTGGTGACCAAGGCCGGCGGCTTTGGCACCGAAGACGTACTGGTTCGCGCGGTCCGCGCGATCCGCGACAGGAGATTCAAGCGATGACACAACCCCAACCCAACAAGCTGCCCTTGCTGGCCGTGACCCTGGGCGACGTGGCGGGCATCGGGCCGGAGATCACGGCCAAGATGCTGATGGGCCATGACGACCTGCGCCAGAAGGCCCGCCTGCTGGTGGTCGGCGACGTGGACGTGATGGCCAATGCCGTGCGCGGCCTGGGCGGCGACCCCGCCATCGTCCGCAAGCTGGACCGGGCGGCCGACTGCGCCAACACGCCCGGCACGATCGAAGTGCTGCAGGCCGGCCCGTCGCTGGCCCACGTCAAGCAGGGCGAAATCAGCGCGGACGCGGGAGACGGATCGGTGCGCTTCGTCACCACGGCCTGCGCCCTGGCGCGCGCCGGCGAAGTCGACGGCATCGTGACCGCCCCGCTGAACAAGGCCGCCATGCACGCCGCCGGCCACAAGTGGCCCGGCCACACCGAACTGCTGGCCCACGAGTTCGGGGTCAAGACCTTCTCGCTGGTGCTGTCGGCCGGCGACCTCTACATCTTCCACGCCACCACCCACGTGTCGCTGCGCCAGGCCATCGAAGACTTGACGCCGGCGCGCATGCGCGCGGTGCTGCGCCTGGCCGGCTCGTTCGCCAAGGCGCTGGGCCGAGGCGACCAGCCGGTGGCCGTGTCGGGATTGAACCCGCACGCGGGCGAAAACGGCATTTTCGGCAGCGAAGACGCCGACATCCTGGCGCCCGCGGTGGCCGAAGCCAATGCCGCGGGCATCCTGGCGGCCGGCCCGATCCCGGCGGACGCGCTGTTCCCGCAGGCCGTGCGCGGCAAATGGCAGTTCGTGATCGCCTGTTACCACGACCAGGGCCACGCGCCCTTCAAGGCGGTCTACGGCGACGACGGCGTGAACATCACCGTCGGCCTGCCGGTCGTGCGCGTGTCCGTGGACCACGGCACCGCCTTCGACATCGCCGGAAAGGGAATCGCCCGCGAAGACAGCCTGGTCCTGGCCGCCGAGCGCGCCGCACACCTGGCCCCGGGCTGGACGCATGTATGGGAAACTGCGCGGGCACAAACCGGAGGTTGATTCCCATGGCGCCCGCCACGCACGACGCATTGCCCGTTCTTGACCGCTCCGGCGATACGCCGCTGCACGCCCAGGTGGCGGCCCTGCTGCGCGGATACATCCGCGGCAACAAGCTCGCGGCCGGCGCCGCGCTGCCCAGCGAGGCCGCCCTGTGCGAACGCTTCGGCGTGGCGCGCAGCGTCGTGCGCCAGGCGCTCGCGGCCCTGGCCGCCGAAGGTCTGATCCATCGCGAAAGCGGACGCCCCGCCACCGTCGCGGCGCCGCAGGAACATCGCCGGCTGGTGCAGCGCTCCACCGGCCTGTACGAGCAATTCGCCCAATCGGGCGTGGCCCTGCAAACGCGCGTGCTGACCTTCGCCCGCGCCGAGCCGCCGGCCGAAGTCGCCGAGTTCTTCGGCACCGGCCGCCTCTTGATGCTGGAACGCCTGCGCCATGTGGCCGAAGCGCCGCTGGCCTATGTGCGCACCTGGCTCCCCGCCGACGCCGTCCCCGGACTGCGTGCCGAAGATCTGGCCGACGCCTCCCTGCACGGCGTGCTCACGCGCCGTTTCGGCCTGCGCCCCGGCGCGGGGCGCAACCAGATCCGGGCGGTCGCCGCCGATGCCGCGCTGGCCGGCCTGCTGGACACGCCGGTGGGCACCCCGCTGCTGATGCTGCAGGGCCGCGGCATGGACCAGCACGGCCAGCCGCTGGAATGGTTCACCACCTGGCACCGCGCGGAGCAATTGGTGTTCGACGTGGACGTGAGCGTGGGCCACGAAAGCGTGCAGCCCCGCTTGCAGACCGCGCCGCCCGCGGCAAGCGCCGCGTCCGAAGCCGCCGGGAACGATCCGCTCGCGCGCGCCCAGGCACTGGTGTCCGAACTGTCCGCCGAACTGGCCAGGCTGCGCGGCCAGCGCTGAAACGCGCCGCGCCGCCCGCGAGGCCCCTCCCCGCTATCCCAGCAGGTTGTCCCGCACGTGCAGCAGATGCCGCCGCACGGCTTCCATGGCCCGTTCGCTATCGCGCTCGTGCAGCGCATCGACAATCTCGCGATGCTCGGCCTGATATGCCTGGCGCCTTTCCGGCGTCAGGCTTTTCCGCTTGAGCACGCCCCAACTGGCCTGCGATCGGGCCGCCGTCATCAAGGCGAACACTTTTTCGATAAAGAGATTGTGGGTGGCCGTGGCCATCAGCTCGTGCAGCTTGGCATCCCAGACTTCAAACGCTTCAAAGCTGGTCGCGGCCTCGGCTTCCCGGCAGGCATTCTGCATGGCGGCGAAGTCGGCGGGCGTGCCGTGCCGCACCACCAGCGCGGCGATGGCCGGCTCCAGCACCAGCCGCGCCGCCATCAGTTCGGCCGGACTGGTCGATAGCACTTCGCTGCGCAATACGGCCTCGGCCTGCGCCAGCGCCGAGGGCGGATTGGCATAGGTCCCGCTCCCCACCCGCTGCGAGATCAGCCCTTCATCCTTCAACTCGGACAGGGTCCGGCGCACCGTGGACCGGCTGATGCCGAACTGCTCGCTCAGGGCGCGCTCCGTGGGCAGGCGGTGCCCGGCCGGCCAGGCGCCGGACTGCAGGTTCTCGATGATGACCGCCCGCAAGGCGGAAGCTTTGTTCATGGGCTTTCCTGGAATGATCGGCGCCAATGATACCAAACCAGTCCAATTTGAGATGATATGTCGAATTTTTCGCCGAATCGGTTTATTTTGGTATATTCACAATCGAAATTGGGCCTGAAAATACTTTAATTGGTATTTTTTGGTATTAAATCAAAGGCGGCTAGCGCCGCCCTGGGAGCAGAAATGAAGATTGCAGTATTCCGAGTCGATGGCGAACGCCGGGTGGGCGTCGTTTCCGATGACGGCGCCACTGTCACCGCGCTGGGCTTCCCGCGGGATCTCGCGGACGGCGGCGCATTGGCCGCGGTCCAATTGCTGGCCGAAGGCCGGTCCTTGCCGGCCACGACCGGCCCATCCTACCGCTGGGACCAGGTCGAGCACGAAGCCCCCTTGCCCGCGCAGCGGCGCAACCTGTTTTGCGTCGGCCGCAACTATCACGCGCACGCCAAGGAATTGCGCGACTCGGTATTCAAGGACAACGACGCCAATCCCGAGTCCTGGCCCATCGTGTTCACCAAGGTCCCCGAAACGGTAGTCGGCCCGTGGGCCGACGTCCGGCTGCCCACGGGCATTTCGGACAAAATCGACTACGAGGCCGAGCTGGCGGTGGTGATCGGCAAAGGCGGCCGCAATATCTCGCGCGCGGAGGCCATGAGCCATGTGGTCGGCTACACGGTGGTCAATGACGTCACGGCGCGCGACGTGCAGATGCGCCACCAGCAGTGGGACCTCGGCAAATCGTTCGACACGTTCTGCCCCATGGGCCCGTGGCTGGTGACGGCCGATGAACTGGACGGCCGGAAAACCCGCGTGCGCTGCTGGGTGAACGGCGAACTGCGCCAGGACGGCAACACCGAAGACCTCATCTTCGACATTCCCACCTTGATCGAAACCTGCTCGCGAGGCATCACGCTGTATCCGGGCGACGTCATCGCAACCGGCACGCCGGCCGGCGTGGGCCAGGGCCTGACCCCGCCGCAGTTCCTCAAGCACGGCGATGTGGTGCGGGTGGAGATCGACGGCATCGGCAGGATCGAGAACCGCTTCGTCTAAGACAAAGCGCCGGCATGGACACGGCGCGACGACGCGGCACCTAACGACACAAGGAGTGAGACATGAACCTGCGTTGCAAGCAGGCGGCCGCGGCTGCCCTGCTATCGTTTGGCGCGGCCGGCGCGATGGCCGCCGGCTATCCCGACCATCCCGTGACCATGATCGTGCCGTTCCCGCCCGGCGGCGTCGCCGACACGATTGCGCGGCCGCTGGCCCAGGCCATGGGCGACAAGATGGGCCAGCCCATCGTCATCGAAAACAAGGGCGGCGCGGGCGGCGCCATCGGCATCGGCCAGGCGGGACGCGCCAAGCCTGACGGCTACACGATCCTGATGAGCCTGTCGTCCATCTCCATCCTGCCCGCGGCGGACCGCCTGCTGGAACGCAAGCCCGCCTACCAGTTGGATCAGTTCGTGCCGATCGCGCGGATCACGGCCGATCCGACGGTGCTGGTGGTGCGCGCCGATGCCTCCTACAAGACGCTGCGGGAGTTCATCGACGCCGCCAAGAACCAGTCCGGCAAGTTCAGCTACGGCAGCTCGGGCATCTACGGCACCATGCACGTTCCGATGGAAATGCTGCAGAACTCGGCCGGAATCAAGATGATGCATGTGCCCTTCACCGGCGCCGGCCCGGCGGTGCAGGCGCTGGTCGGCGGACAGGTCGACGCGCTGGCCACCGGTCCGTCCAGCGTCATGCAACTGATCCAGGCCGGGCGCGTCAGGCCGCTGGCGCATTGGGGTGACGGCAGGCTCGACAGCCTGCCGCAAGTGCCGTCCTTCAAATCGCAAGGCTACGACATCAGCTTCGTGCAATGGTCCGGCGTATTCGCCCGCACCGGCACGCCGCCTGAGGTCGTCGACCGGCTGCGCAAGACCGTCAAGGAAATCCTTGACGATCCCGGCGTGCAATCCCGGATCGCCGGCACCGGCAGCCCCGTGCAATACCTGGATGCGCCGGCCTTCGATGAATACTGGAAGAAGGATTCCGTATCGCTGGAGCAGGCGGTGCAGAAAATAGGCAAGGTCGAGTAAACGGCGGAGCCCGCGGGCCCCGCGCCATGGAAGGCCGCCGCTAAGCGGCGGCCTGCCGCGCCAGGGCCTTGCGGTCCACCTTGCCCACCGCGTTCTCGGGCAGGCGCTCCAGCCACAGCACGTCGCGCGGTACATAAATGCGGCCCAGGCGGGCCAGCACCTCGGCCTGGATGGCCGAGGCGTCCGGCCCATCATCGCCCGCGCGCTGTACGAAAATCACCGGCACTTCGCCCAGGTCCGCGTCCGGCGCGCCCACGACGCAGCACGCCGCCACGCCCGGCAAACCGGTAACGACGCCCTCGACCAGCGCGGGCGAGATGTTCTCGCCTCCCCGGATGATCACGTCCTTGATGCGGCCCGTGATGCTCAGGTAGCCCTGTTCATCGAAACGCCCCAGATCGCCGGTGCGCAATAGCCGCAACGCGCCCTCGTCCGCGCCCTCCACGCCCAGGTAACCCAGCATCAGACTATCGCCCGCGATGCAGATCTCGCCTTCGCCGCCCGGCGCGGCCTCGGTGCCGTCCGGCAAGCGCAGGCTCACGCTCTGCCCCGCCAGCACCGTGCCCACCGAGCCCACGCGCCGCGCGCCGGGCGGATTCATGGTGGACGTGCAGGTGGCCTCCGACAAACCATAGGACACCACCAGCGGGCAGCCCAGGAACGCCTCGATGCGCCGGTGCAGCGCCTCGGTGATCGGGGCCGAGCCGCAACGCGCGAAGCGCAGGCCCGCCAGGCTGTCCGGATCGAATTCCAGTTCCAGCATGCGGGCGTACATGGTGGGCACGCCGGTGACGATGGTGGGTCGGAACGCGCGCAGCAGGCCCGGCATGTCGTCCGCGCGGAAGCGGCCCGCCAGCGCCACGCTGGCCCCCGCCAGCAGCGGCGCGAAAATCTGGTTGTTCAGCGCGTTGGTATGGTGCAGCGGCATCACGTGCAGCAGGCGATCTTCCGGCGTCAGGCCGGTGTGCGCCAGCACGCCGCGCGCATTGTTGGCCAGGCCGCGGTGGCTCAGGAGCACGCCCTTGGGGTGGCCCGTGCTGCCCGAGGTGAACAGCAGCAGGCCGGGGTCGCCGGGCGCGACGCCGGCCGCGATGCTCCAGTCCAGCGGGCCTTGCGCGACGCGCCCCGCGTCCAGCCGGCGCGCCGGCGCCAGGCCGCTGGCCTGCGCGGTTCCGGCATTGGGCTCGTCGTACAGCATCCATGCCAGGCCCACCGCCGCCACGCGCCTTGCGGTCTCTTCGACCGACAGCCGCGGCTCCAGGGGGCACGGGCACGCGCCCGCCGCCATCGTTCCCAGGATGGCCAGCACCTGCTCCAGCGACCGCTCCATGGCGATCGCCACATAACTTCCGGGCGCGACGCCGGCCGCGCGCAAGCCGCCCGCGACCCGCCCGACCCGGCCATGCAGATCCTCATACGTCAGCGCGCCTTCCGCGGTCACGATGGCCGGGCGCGCCGCCCATTGCGGCTGGCTCCAGGCGCGCGCGCACGCCGCCGCCAGGGTGGCATCGGGTATCGTCATGGCGGACTCCTAGCGCAGCGCGACCGCGGCGTCGCGTTCGAACTGCCCATCGGCATCCAGCTCGCGCAAGGCGCGGGCCTCGGCCGCCGTGGGCGGCTCGGAGGGCGCCGCCCCCGCCGCGTCGAAGTCGAAGCCGGTGCGCTCGCGCACTTCGGACAGGCTGGACTCGGGATGCCACGATTGCAGCGCCAGCCTTCCGTCGCGCTTGACGAATACCGCGATGGGCGTCACCACGCCGTGGAACCCGCCCCAGGACGTCATGAAGTCCAGCTTGGGCACGAAAGTGCGGCGCGAGTGTTCCGTGCGCCAGGTGCAGGCGCGCCTGGCCGTCGGCAGCATCACCGCGCCGCCGCCGCCGCCCGGCAGGCGCACCTTGGGTTCGTGCCAGTCGCCGATGCAGGAATTGTTGGCGCAGCCCTCGCCGTCGATCTGCGCCGCGCCCAGGAAGGTCAGGTCCATGCGGCCGCGGGTGCAGAGGTCGTAGAAGTCCTCGTTCGAGAAGATCGACGCGGTGTGTTCCGCCAGCACCGGATCCGAACTGGAAAGCGGAATGTGCGAAGGCCGCGGGTTCACGCCCCCGGCCACGTTGATGTAGACGAAATCGAAGTCGTAGGCGCGCTTGGCCAGCAGGCAGGCCAGCATCGGCATGGTGGAATTCACGCCGCTGAAGGTGATCTCGTCCGGGCGGATGAAGCGCGCCAGGTTGGTCACGATGTACGAAAAGCCCGACCATTGCTCAGCCATGATGCACCTCTTGCGCTTCGGGCGCGGCGGCCATGTGCGCCTGCAGATCGCCCTGCTTGTCCATGTATGCCTCCACCGCCGGATAGTCGATGGCGTAGTCGGGCCAGCAGGATCCCGGCCACGCGCCCCGCGGCACCACCGCGTACGCCTGCACCATGAAGAACGGGATCAGCGTGGATTCCGGGTTCGCCTCGAACACGGCGCTGTCGACGACTTTCTCGGCCACCACCAGCACGCTGCCCGCGGCGCGCGACATGATGCGGTCCCAGTGCGCGGTGCCATGCACCCGCACGTTGCCCCGCGCGTCCACCTCGGAAGCCTGGATCACGGCGAAGTCGGGCCGGATCGCCGGCACCACCCAGGTCTTCTGGCCGCTGCCGTAGGGGTCGTCCAGGCATTTCCAGCCGTTGAGTTCGGGCAGCCCGCTGCCGTGCAGGCCGCCGCAAGGCTGGAACGGCACGCCGAAAGCCGCCGCCCGCAAGCCGGCGGTCAGGCTGGCGCAGGCATGCTCCTCCAGTTCGATCTCGCGGCGCTCCACGGCCTTGCGGTACCACGGCGCCAGGCCGAAGTTGCCTTCCATCGCGACGATGCCCGCGCGCACGCGGCGCAGCGCGCCCGCGCGGCACAGAATGTCCACGTCGTAGCCCGGCGACTGCTTGACCAGTTCCAGGCCGCGCCGCCCCTGGCGGATCAGTTCGCGCACGAAGGCGAACGGCCCGCGGTGCAGAAAGCTGCCGCCCAGGGCGATCGACGCCCCGTCCGGCACCAGCGCCGCCAGCTCCGCCAGCGAACGCCGCTTGTTCTCTTGGTTGAATCCCGATGCCATGTTGTCTCCTTGCCTGCTTTGTCTTGTAGGGCTAGCGCGCCTGCAGATAGGCCGCCACGCGCGCCTTCAGGCCGGGCTGGGCGGCCGAGCGCACCAGGCGGGCCAGGTCGGTGTCGGGCGCTTCGGCCGACAGCGCCGCGTATAGCTGGACGCGGCTGGCGCACGTCAGGGCGGACGCGGTCTCCAGCGCCTGCCGCTCGATGTCCGGCCATGCTGGCGGCGCCGCGAGCCGGCTGGCGAAGCCGTCTCGCAAGGCCTCTTCCGCGCCGAACGTGGCGGCCTGCTCCAGGATGGCGCGCGCGCGCTCCGCGCCCACCAGCGACGCGAAACGCCGCGTGCCCAGCACCAGGCCGAACTTCAGCCCGGGCATGCGGAACGTGGCGTCCGGCGCGCTGACGCGCCACTTGCAGGCGCCGAACAGGTCCACGCCCGCGCCGAAGTTGCGCCCATGCGCCAGCGCCACGGTCAGGCAGGGCGAGCCCGCCAGCCGTTGCAGCAGCATTTCGATGCGCACGAAGCGCAGCAGCAGGTCGCCTTCGCTCTGCGCCTCCCAATCGCCGAAGTCGAAGCCGGCGCTGAAGTTCCTGCCTTCGCCCTTCAGCACGATGAGCCTGGCGCCTTGCGCCTCGGCCTCGTCCAGCGCGGCGATCAGGGCCTCCACCAGGTCGGCCGACAGCGCGTTCATTTTCTCGGGCCGCGACAGCGTAAACACGCGGCTGTCGCCCTGTCCGTCGATACGCAGGGCGCCGCTCATGCCGCCGCCCCCTTCTTGCCCGCGCGCAGCGCGCCCAGCACTTCGTCATTGTGCTCGCCCAGCGCGGGCGGGCGGCGGCGCAAGGCCGTGGTCTCGCCGTCGAAGCGCACCGGCAGGCCGAAGGTGCGCGTGCGCACGCCGTTAGGCAGTTCCACTGACTGCACCCAGCCCATGTGTTCCACCTGCGGGTCGGCCAGCACTTCGGAATAAGTGTTGATCGGCGCGCACGGCACGCCGGCGGCGCGGAAGCGCGCCAGCCAGGTCTGCGCGTCCTCGGCCTCGAAGATGGCCTCCAGGATCTCGCGCAGCTCGGTCTGGTTGCGCGCGCGGGCGCTGGTATCAGTAAAGCGGGAATCGGCCAGCAGGTCTTCCCGGCCGACCACGGCGCACACGCCCTTCCACAGCGCCTGGTTGCCCGCAGCCATGCCGAAGTAGCCGCCCTTGCAGCGGAACGCCTGGTACGGCGCGTTGCGCGGATGCGCCGAACCCAGCTTGACCGGATCCCGGCCGCTGCCGAAGAACTCCGAGGTCTGCAGGGCCGCGATGCCCAGCGTCGCGCCCAGCATCGGCACGTCGATGTGCGTGCCCTGCCCGCTGGCCTGCGCCGCCCGCAGGGCCGACGCGATGGCGAAGGCCCCGTACAGCCCCGCCGAAAAGTCCGCTACCGGCACGCCGCACTTCACGGGTTCCCCGCCAGCTTCGCCCGTCACGCTCATCAGCCCGCTCATGGCCTGGATGGTCAGGTCGAAGCCGCCTTCCTGCGAACGCGGCCCCGACTGGCCATAAGCCGAAATCGAACAATAGACGAGCGCGGGATTCACTTCGCGCAACTGGGCGTAGCCCAAGCCCAGGCGGTCCATCACGCCCGGCCGGTTGTTCTCGATCAGCACGTCCGCCGTCGACGCCAGTTCGCGCGCCAGGGCCAGGTCGGCCGGGTCTTTCAAGTTCAGCGTCACCGAACGCTTGTTGCGGTTGAGCGACGCGAAGTTCTCGCTGTAGCCGTCGGAGATGGGCGGCCAGCTTCGCAGTGTGTCGCCGCCTTCGGGGTTCTCGACCTTGATCACGTCGGCGCCCATATCCGCCAGCAACATGCCGCAAAACGGGCCCGCCGCGACGTTGCAAATTTCCAGCACCGTGATGCCGGCCAGTGCCGAATTGGGTGTCATGTCTGACCTCTCGTTATGAAAATTCAATATTTGGGATTCGAAAAATATTATAAGAGCGCGCCGCCCGGAATGGCATCATCCGGCCTGGCCTGGCCAATTTCGCCTTGATTCCGCTTGAATCTCAGTGCAATCCCTAGGTGCATCGCTTAATTGTTGACCAGCATATCACCGTGTGGAATTCTACGTAAACCATTTATTGATACATGAATCCTATATTTTAGGACTTAATAAATGGCCGCAGCGACTACAGGCGGCCCCATCCACCCAAAGGAGAATTCCATGAAAAAGTTGTGGCGCATTGCCCTGGCAGGCGCGGTCCTGGCGCTGGCCGCCGGCCCGGCCGCGGCGGACGGCTGGCCCGCGAAACCCGTGCGCATGGTCGTACCGTTCCCGCCCGGCGGCGCGACCGATGCCGCCGCGCGCATCTATGCGCAACACCTGGGCGACTACCTCGGCCAAAGCGTGGTGGTGGAGAACAAGGCCGGCGCGGGCGGAGAGATCGGCGCGGAATTCGTGGCCAAGTCCCCCGCGGACGGCTACACGCTGCTGATGGGCGCCGTGGGCAGCCATGCGATCCACGCCGCCATGCCGGACAAGCCGGGCTATGACTTCGGCACCGCCTTCGTCGGCGTGTCCATGGCCACCAGCATGCCCATGGCCGTCGCGGTCAACAGCGACAAGATCGCCGCCAGGAACGTCCAGGAACTCGTCGCCCTGGCCAAGAGCAAGCCCGGATCCATCACCTACGGCTCGGCCGGACCCGGCACGTCGCAGCACATGGCGGGCGAACTCTTCCAGGTCGCGACCGGCACCCGGCTCATGCACGTGCCGTACCGCGGCAGCGGGCCGGCCATCACCGACCTGCTGGGCGGCCAGATCGACATGGTCATCGAAACGCTGCCGGCGCTGTTGCCGCAGGTGGCCAGCGGCAAGATCCGGCTGCTGGGCGTGACGACCGCCACGCGCGCCACCGCGCTGCCGGACCTGCCCACCCTGATGGAGCAAGGCGTGAAGGACTATTCGGTGGCCACCACCTACGCGCTGCTGGCTCCCGCGGGCACGCCGCCGGCCGTGGTGGACAAGCTGTCGGCCGGAATGCAGAAGGCCGCCGCCATGGCTTCCGTGCAGCAGGCCGCGCTGAAACTGGGCGCCGACGCCGTGGCCACCACGCCCGCCGACACCAGCCGCGTGCTCAAGCAGGAAGTCGCCCGCTGGGCGGAAGTCGTGCGCCTGTCGGCCGCCAAATGACGGCGCCGCGCGCAACGTCCTCGCCGCCCGCGGCGGACCTGGCCATCGTGGGCGGCGGTTCGGTGGCCGTCAGCTTTCTCTACCAGTTCCTGCTCCGCCTGGATCCCGCCGCCGGCCCGCCGCCCGCCATCGTCCTGTACGAACCGCAGGCCGAACCGGGCCCGGGCGGCGCCTACCAGGACGACCTGTCCAGCAACCTGCTCAACATCCCCGCCGGCAATATGTCGGCGCTGGCGGACCACAGGCTGGACTTCGTGGAGTGGCTGCGCGGACAGGACCCCGCCTGGCTGCGCGCCCAGGGCGCGGAGACGATAGACCCCGCCGATTTCCTGCCCCGCCCGCTGTTCGGGGCCTATATGCGCGCGGTCTACGCGCGGGCCCGGAACCTGGCGCGCACGCTGGGCGTCGCGCTCACGCACGCGCAAAGCCGCGTGCGCCGCGTGGCGCCGCTGTCTGCCGGCGCAGGCGTGCGCGTCGAACCCGAGCAAGGCGCGCCCTGCGTGGCGCGCCTTGCGGTGCTGTGCAACGGCAATCTGCCCTCGCTGGCGTTCCCCGGCCTGCGGGACGCGCCCGGCTATTTCAACAGCCCCTATCCCGTCCACGCGCTGGCCGGCGGCATCGCCGCCGACGCGCCGGTCTGCATCGTCGGCACGAGCCTGAGCGCCGTGGACGCGGTGGCCGCCTTGCAGCAGGCGGCGCATCGCGGCCCTATCCTGTGCGTCTCGCGCAATGGCCGCCTGCCCGCCGTGCGCAGCCCCCACAACCGTCCGCCGGACAGCCTGCGCCACCTGAGCCGCGACGGCGCGCTGCGGCTTGCCGCCAGGCACGGCGGCGGCCTGTCGGTGGACGTGATCGCCGCGGCGCTCAAGGACGAGGTGCTGGCCCTGGGAGGCAGCGTGGACGCGGACGACCTGCTGGGCCTGGCGGGCGATGCGCGGATCGCGCTGGACGAAGAGATCAGGCGGTCCGCGCTGGCGGCCCGGCCGTGGCAGGCCGTGGCGGCGGCGACCAATGCGGCCGTGGACCAGATCTGGCACTTGATGCCCGATGCCGAACGCGGCCGCTTCCAATCGCAATGGCGCTCGCTGTGGATGGCGCGGCGCGCCACCTTCCCCATGCGCAATGCGCTCAAGCTCCAGGCGCTGTTCCGCACGGGCCAGTTGCAGGTCGGCGCCGGCTACCTGGACAGCCGGTACGACGCCGCCAACGGGCTGTTCCATACGCGGCTGCGCGGCGCCTCGGGCGCCATCTCCACGCACGCCAGCCGCTACCTGGTCAACGCCACCAGCTTCTCGGTGGATGCGCCGGGCGCGCAAGACCCGCTGGTGGCTTCGCTGCTGCGCGACGGACACGCGCGGGCCGATCCCCATGGCGGCCTGGCGCTGGACTACGGAACGGGCTGCCTGAAGAACGCGCGGGGCGAGGTCCAGCCCGGTATCTCAGTATTGGGCAGCCTGGCGGGCGGCACCTACTTCTGGACCACGTCCATGGACGTGAATGCGCGGCTTGCGCGCGACCAGGCGCGCCGCATCGCCGCGGAGATCTCGCGGGCGGGCGCCCGAGAGGGCCCGCCCATGCTGAAAGAAGCCTTGCGCTAGCCCAGAAAGCCCCGGCGATAACCCATCCCCTGCGAAATGGACTGCGCACAGGCCGCCACATCCGGCGCCAACTGCTTCATCCTCGCCGCGCTGAGGCGGTCCAGCGGGCCGGATATGCCGACCGCCGCCACCGGCTGGTCCAGGCTGTTAAACAGGGTCACGGCCAGCCCGCCCACCCCTTCGCGCCATTCGCCCCGGTTGACCGCGTAGCCGGCGCGCGCGATCTTGCGCAGCTCGTCTTTCAGCAGCGGCATGGACACGATGGTCGACGGCGTATGGCGCAGCAGCCTGTCGGCATAGCGTTCGACATAGCCCTCGGCCTGGTAGGCCAGCAAGGCCTTGCCGGTGGCGACCGCGTAGGCGGGCGCGCGTCCGCCCACCATCGAATAGGCGCGTATCGGCTGCGGGCTGTCGATCTTGTCGATGTAGACCACGTCGAAACCGTCCAGCACCGACAGGTGCACGGTCTCGCCGGTCTGGTCCGCCAGCGCGCGCATGAAGGGCGCGGCCAGCTTGCGCACGTCCAACTGCGCGAGCTGGCGGGCCGCCAGTTCGAACAGGCGCACGGCGCCGCGATAACCGCCGCCGTCATCGTCCTTGATCACGTAGCCGGCGTGTATCAGGGTCTGCAGGGTGCGGTGGGTGTTGCTGCGGGTCAGCCCGACCCGGGCCGCCAGCGCGTCGATGGTGCGCGGCGGATTGTCCACGTCGGTCACCGCCTCCAACACCATCAGACCTTTGAGCAGCGTCTTGTCCATGGTTTTTTCCTAATATTTAGGACAGAAACATAGCATGAGACGCCGCGCGAGAACAGGCTTGCTAGGCGATGGCCGCCCGGACGGCCTCCGAACGGTCCCACAGGTTCGGCAGGCTGGCCGAGGAATAGCCCGACACGAACGGCTTGGCCTGCCCGCTGGCGGGGTCGTAGACATGGCGCGACACGGCGCCGATATTGCCGCCGTACATGTGCACGCTGATGGACACGCGGTCCGCGTAGGCATTGGACACGCGGTGGATGTCGCCCTCGGCCGGCGACAGGCGCTCCACGTCGCCCGGCTTCAGCGTGGTCGCAGCCCCCGCGGGCGCGATGCGGCCGTCCGGATCGCGGACGTAGCGCTGATTGACCTCGGCGCCCCGCAGCATGCCCACGTAGCCCCACACTTCGTGGTCGTGCACCGGCGTGGCCTGCCCCGGCCCCCAGACGAAGCTCACCAGCGAGAACCGCTCCAGCGGGTCGCAGTGCAGCAGGTACTGCTGGTAATACTGCGGATGCGGCGCGGTACAGGCCTCGGGCAGCCAGTCGTCGTGGCGCACCAGGTCGGCGAACGCGGCCTCGAGCGCCGGGGTCTGCGCAAGCGCCGTCGGCGACGCCAGCCGCGTCGCGGTGGCGATGAAATGGCGCAGCCGGTCCAGGCCGGCGTGAGATTCAGGCATTGCGTTTCTCCAAGGCGTTTGGATATCCCAGATTGAAAAAACAGTATCCACGATTCGGGACGGATGCGCACTCATGGCCCTGCCGCCGGCCGGGCGATCGCGCCGAGCTTTTCTTGACAGGGCCGCCCCTGCGCGTGCAGCGTATCGGACTGTCTCGAAGATAAGAAATGAAAAATCCGCATCACGACATACCCGCCACGCTGGCGAGCGCGCTGCAAGAGGCGCGCCGCGTGGTCGTCTTCACCGGCGCCGGCGTTTCCGCCGAAAGCGGCATCGCCACCTTCCGGGACGCCTTGACGGGCCTGTGGTCCCGTTTCGATGCGCAGGCGCTGGCCACGCCCGAAGCGTTCAGGTCCCACCCCGACATCGTCTGGGGCTGGTACGAATGGCGGCGCGCCCAGGTCCTGCGCGCCGCGCCGAACGCCGCGCACCGCGCCATCGCGGAACTGGAGCGGCGCGTCCCGGAACTCATCGTCGTCACGCAGAACGTGGACGACCTGCACGAACGGGCGGGCAGCGCCCACGTCGTGCATCTGCACGGCAGCCTGCACGCGCCGCGCTGCTCGTCCTGCGGCACGCCGCAGCCGTTTCCGGAAGGCGCGCCGAGCGAACCGGAGGAAGGCCGGCGCATCGCGCCGCCCGCATGCGCGCGCTGCGGCGCGCCGGTGAGGCCCGGCGTCGTCTGGTTCGGCGAAAGCCTGCCCGCCGACGCCTGGAACACCGCCATCCGCGCCGCGGAACGATGCGACCTGCTGTTGAGCATCGGCACCTCGGCGCTGGTCTACCCGGCGGCCGAACTGCCGCAGCGCGCGCTGGCCGCGGGCGCGGTCGTGGCGCAGATCAACCCCGCCGCCACGCCGCTGGATGCGCGCGCCCATCACAACCTGCGCGGCGCGGCCGCCGACATCGTGCCCGAGCTGCTGGCCAGCGCGGGATTCGGCGCCGGCGACCGCCCTTCCGATCCGTAGCGCACTGCGATCCGGAGGCCTTGCAGCGTGAAGATTCGTGAGGATTGCAGCCAACGGTGTCGCGTTGAATCCACGCTGCCCGCGAGTCCAGGGGAAACCCCAAATCCCACCGTGCGCACTGCGGGATACAGTGGCGAAATAGGTTTCGGCCGTGGAGATCATCATTCCGTTTTCCTGGAGACTTCCCGACGTGTTCGTGCGTTCGCCAGACGGTGTCCTGCACCGTGTGGTGCGTCACGCCACGACCACCGAAACCATCGCCAAACTCGAGAACATGCCCAGCAATTACCACCTGGATTGCGAATGCATGCTCGATAACGGCGAAACCCTCTGTTGGATCGGCAACGACCAGTATCGCCAAGTGAATGGCGGCGCGATCTTCACCGCCGAATCCGTCGTCACCGCGCCTCGCGGCGAATCCCGCAAAAGCGCCGCAAGAAGCGGCGTGCACGATGCCCGCAGGAAACCTGCGCCGCGCAAGAAGCTTGCCGCGGGCCAAGGGCACGTGCCATTAGCTGTCGTCAATCTGAAAACCGGCAACGACTGGAGCCTGATACGCGCATGGCGCGAGCATCTCAATATCAGCACCGCTGACATGGCTGCCCGGCTAGGCGTCGACCACTCCATCTATGTCGAACTGGAACGGCCGCGCCCACGGCCCCGGCAGGTCATCCTGGACCGCGTCTCCGAAGCCCTGGGCGTCTCTCCCGACCAGCTCGACGATTCATTGTTAGGAGGACATTTTCATTAGGACCCGTTCGTCCTGAAAGGATGGGCAGGCCCTGCCCCGCGCCGGAACATCGAACTTCCCGCCTGGCACTCTTGAAATGTTCAAACGACTTTGGCGCCGCACACATCATTGACCCGCGCATGGAGGTATGAATATGCTCGGCACAGCAAGACGACTTACCGACGTCCTCGCCACCGCCCCGGACGGCACGTTGTACCGCATCGAACGATTCGTCTCGGACCCTGACGCGTATTCCGCGCTGGGCACGTCGCGCTTCGACCCCAAGACCCATTGCGTATGCCGCACCAGCGCGGGCGACAAGGTCGCATGGCTGGGCGGACAGGCCTATCAGTTGCTCAAGAGCGGCACTGCGTTGACGGCGATGGACCGGCGCCGACAATGAATGCCGCGCAGAAAGAAAAAGCGGCTTGATGACAGATCATCAAGCCGCTTTTTTCACATTCCGCCAAAACCGCGGCAATGTTCTCGAATTGGGTTGGTGCGCCCGGCAGGATTCGAACCTACGACCCCCTGGTTCGTAGCCAGGTACTCTATCCAGCTGAGCTACGGGCGCCCCGAAAGAGGCGTGTTTATACCATGGAACAAACGCCGCGCGCAAATCGGGCCGGCGCCTGGCAGGCCCGGCCATGTTTGACCGCGGTCAAGGAGAACGCTCGCGCAGCGCAGTACGCTGGATGCGTACGCGACGGATCCGCGCCGCGCCGCGATTCACCCCTTTTCCCGACGCGGACCAGACATCAGGCATCCGCCATGGCCAAGAAGTTTCCGCTGCATCCCACGCACCCCGAACGCATCTGCTGGGGCTGCGACCGCTACTGTCCGACCGATTCGCTTGCCTGCGGCAACGGATCGGGCCGCACCATGCATCCCGCGGAACTGCTGGGCGACGACTGGTACACGGTGGGAGACTGGGGCTTCGACGAAGAAGAAGCGCCGCAAGACGCCGCCAAGGAAAAACACCCGGCCACGCAGGCGCACTGAGAAGCCAGGCCCGCGCCGCAAAACAAAAAGGCCTTCGATGCGAGATCAAAGGCCTTTCCATTTTCTTTGCTGTATTGGCCAGGCCCAATGACTTGGAACTTGGCGCGCCCGGCAGGATTCGAACCTACGACCCCCTGGTTCGTAGCCAGGTACTCTATCCAGCTGAGCTACGGGCGCTTCGGCAAAGAGGCAAAATTATATCAGAAAATCTTGCCGCTTTTTTATTGCGTTTACTCTTACTGCTCTTGCTTCATTGAACTGGTGCGCCCGGCAGGATTCGAACCTACGACCCCCTGGTTCGTAGCCAGGTACTCTATCCAGCTGAGCTACGGGCGCGTTTCAAAGCAAGCCTTGAATGATAGCCCTAATTCGGGGTCTGCGCAAGTCAGGGGGCCCGGGCACAGGAACGCCAAGCCGGCCCGATGCACGGGAAGGAGTGCGTTCTCACCATTGCGGCGCACCCCGGCGCGGCAGTAAAAAGCGTGCGTGGAACCAACCGGGCCTGCCACTTGCTCAAGCGTCGCGTGTAGCCGCTCAAAGACGAGTGGCGCACGGTGCCAAGCAGGGGTCTGTCGACCATCTTTGAAGAGGAGCGCCTCCATGCTCTCGAGTCTTCGCCGCTTGGAAGCCTATCTGGCCGCAATTGCCGCGCTGTTTGCCCTGCAATCGGCCCACGCCCTGGATACGACACCTACCGAATCGGCTGCCGCGACAAGCGCCGCGACCCTTGGGCTGGTCTACCTGACCGATGATCTTTCCCGCAAGGATCTCTTCAACGAAATCCTGAAGATTGACGCGGCCGCCGGCTCCGAAGACCCTACCCAGTATTTCAATCTCTACAACGCTTTCCGCTTCCCTGACGACGTCAAAGTGGATGCGGTTCTTAAGACGCCGCGCACAAATTCACTGTTCGGCGTCGACATCAGCCACCACACGCACTCCGCTTTTCCCATTGAACAACTGCGCAAGCGCGAGGTTCACTTCATTTACATGAAGGCCACCCAAGGCGCCAGGTATCTCGACCCCAAGTTCTCAAGCTTCTGGACCCGAACCGGAAACTTGCCGAAAGGCAGCGAAGTCCATCGCGGAGCCTTTCATTTCCTTTCCAGCGGCGACGGCAGAATTGCCCCGGCGGAATGGGGAAAGATCCAAGGCAGGACCTTCGTCAAGGTCATCAAGGCCAACGGCGGCCTGCTGGAAACAGACATGCCCCCCGTCGTAGACTTGGAGTGGGACAAGGAAAATTCGGCGTCGAAGGACCGCTGGACGGATCGCAAGCCCGATGAGATTCTCGAAACACTCATGGCCTTCCTGTCCGTCGTCGAAACAGAGCTGAATCGCAAACCGATGATCTATACGGCTCGCTCATGGTGGAACGAGCGGATCGGCTCTGAAGAGAAATTCAAAGCACTTTCACGATACCCTCTGTGGATAGCCGACTACTCAAAGACATCTCAGGCAAATGAGATTCCCAGAACCATCAACGGTGTCAAATGGGTGCTGTGGCAATACACCGACTCCGCCAAGATGGCGATCGGCTTTAACGATGCTTTCGACGCCAACATTTTCAAGGGCGAGCCCGCCACGTTCTACACCCTTCTCGGCATCAAGGCGTTCGAATGAAACGTCCATCGCCATTGAGGCTGGGGTGCATTGCCGTCTCGCTGACGGCAACCGCTCTCGGGGCTGAACCCGAACCCTATTCCGGCACCTGCGCGAACGGCGCCCCGGCCCACGAGGCCAAATATTGCCCGTATTTCGAGCATTTCAATGCCGCTCCGGGGAAACAACAGTTGGACGTGCGCATCAGAGACGCTCTGCGGGTCTCCGATAGCGCCGCTACGCGTGCCATCGGATTAGTGATCGCAATCGATTCGTATCCGAACATGCCCAATAGCGATCTACCGGCGGCCAAGGTGGATGGCGACCGGCTCGTGCGGTTTCTTGTCGAGACACAGAAATTCGATGAAGTCATCGTGCTGCGAAACAAGGACGCGACCCCCGACAACATTAACTATTTCCTATACAAGTACCTGCCCAACCGCGCGGCCGACTTCAACAAGATGGCCAGGCTCCTGATCGCCTATTCCGGCCACGGCCGGTACGGCACCCAAGATGGGCAGACCGATGTGCCGGCCGCGTTCGTGCTAAGTCCGGCCAAGGATCCCGGCGGGTCCGAGCACATGTACCGCATGCAGGAATTCGCCTCGGCGGTAGAGGCGCTGGCAACGCGCTACTTCCATGTTCTGACGCTCGTCAATGCATGCTACGGCGGGAACTTCTTCACCAACGGCAAGGCCGGAGGCAATCCGGACACATTTGTAAAACGAGGATCCTATGCGCTTACAGCGGGATCCAGCGACGACTTCGTACTTTCACTGGATCCGAGTCGAGGCAGCCTATTCTTCGATCTGATTATCGAGGGCGTCTCCAACGGCGAGGCCGATCCGCTGTACTGGGAAGCCTACAGTGTCGTCGGCGACGACGGGGAAAAAGTCCAACAGCAAGGCCTCACGCGCACGCTTGCGTTGACGACTTACCTTTCCAGCAGCTACGCCAGGATTACCCGGCTGAAGTCCAAAGCCAACCCTGGATTCAGCCTCAGCGCGCCCTGGATAGGCCCCGCACAAGCGGGGACCGCATTGGGCGGGTTCTTCTTCTTGTCGGACCGCGGCGCGCGGGGCGTCATGACGGCCGCCAACGCCTACGGCGCCCCGGGCTCACCCTCAACGCCGGCCAAATTCGGCACGCCCGAATCGAGCACCGCTGTGGCGGCCGTGCCGACCGAACCCGCTACACCGGCGGGACAGGCCCAAGCCATCGAACGGATGACCTTGCCGCCGGGTCCTGTCAGCAGCATCCCCGGCAGGCCGGACATAAAGATCTTCAAACCGCCCGACATCTACCCCATCAAGGGCTTCGACCTGTCATCGGCCGACGGCCGGATCGACTGGCAGACGTTTTCCCAGGCAAACTCCCCGCGATTCATCTATGCCCGAGCCGCAGGCTGGGCTGGCCCCGACCCGACCTTCAAGGACCGCTGGTCGAATGCCAAAGCGCTGAAGATGGATCGCGGCGCCTACCTGAAGTATGACTTCTGTCTATCGCCCAGCGACCAGATGAAACGCATCGCAGGCATCGTATCCATGGATCCCGACTCCCTGCCGTTTGCGATAGAAATCGTGCACCCCAAAGGCGAGAGCAAGAAACAACTGGATTGCCTGAACGCCATCGGGATGGACAAGGCCAAGACCGACATACTCGACCTGGCGTCCAGGGTTCGCGGCCACTATAAAAAAACGCCGCTACTCTATGGAAATCGCCACAACCTATCGACCTTCCTGGACGACCGCTCCAACGAATTCATGATCTGGCTGGGCAGCTATGGCGCGACCGGAATAAAGCTGAGCGGCCGAAACCCCTGGACCCTCTGGCAGTATTCCGGCACGCTCAATATCAAGGGCGTAGGCACCAAAACCACTGGCGAAGTGTTTTTTGGAACCGAAGCGCAGTACCGTCTTTTCAAAGACGGACAAGACAATGTGGCTCTGAAAGCGGTAGATTGAGCCGCCTGCCGAAGCGCATTGACACCTTGCCAATGCGGGCGCAGCTCAGGAAGCGGCGCGCGCCGCTTCCAGCCCGGCCAGCAACGCGCGGGCCTGTTCGACGACGTCCGCGTCGTTCGGCCGAAAGTCCAGGCGCAGCGCTTGCGGCAACTGCGCGAAATGCGCGTGGCAACTGCGGGCGTAGGCCGGGTCGTAGTGCCAGTCTATCAGTTCGCGAGCCAGTTCGACGCGCAGGCCCTGGTCGACCAGGGCCTGCCAGCCGCCCACCCGCTCGCGGCTGTGCAGGCCGATCATGCGCCGCAACTGCGCCTTGAGGGATTCCGGATCGTCGAACAGCCGCGCGTAGTCCTGCAGCAGGAAGGCGGCGCGATCCTCGCGGGTGGACCTGACCTCGATGCAGGGGCTCGCGTGCATGGCGGCCAGGAGTGCCGCCGGCAAGGCGACCGCGCCGATCTTGCGGCTCTCGGCCTCGACGAATACCGGCCGCGACGGATCGAACGCGCGCAAGTCCTGCGCCAGCAGCGTATCGAAGCCTTTTTGCGAGGGCTGGGGCACGCCGGCCCAGGCCCCGAGCAGCGAGCCGCGGTGCGAGGCCAGGCGCTCCAGGTCCAGCGTCTGCGCGCCGGCCTGGGCCAGGGCGTTCAGCAGGCGCGTCTTGCCGCTGCCGGTGGGCCCGGCCAGCACGATGTAGCGCAGGGCCGCGGGCAAGCGGTCCAGCGCCTCCAATGTCGAGCTGCGATAGGTCTTGTAGCCGCCGTCGAGCTGCCGCGCGCGCCAGCCGATCATGTTGAACATGGTCGTCATGGAGCCGGAGCGCATGCCGCCGCGCCAGCAATAGATCAGCGGCCGCCAGCCCTGGCGCCGGTCCGCGAAGGTGGTGTCCAGATGCGCGGCGATATTGCGCGCCACCAGCGCGGCGCCGACCCGCGAGGCCTCGAGCGGCGAGACCTGCCGGTACAGCGTGCCGACCACGACGCGCTCTTCGTTGCTCAGCACCGGCGCGTTGATCGCGCCGGGGACATGATCGTCGGCGAATTCGAGCGGCGTGCGCACGTCGATGACTTCATCGAAATCGTCCAGCCGGTCGAGCGTGGCGAGCAGGTGTTTCAAGGGAGCGGCGCGAAGAAGGGAAAGCGGAATTCTCTCATGCGGCCGGGCCATGAAAAAACCCGCAATCGCTTTCACGATTGCGGGTTCTTTATCCCCGATGCCGGCCGGAGCCAACTCGGAGAAAATCTGGCGGAGATGGTGGGATTCGAACCCACGATGCAGTTTTTAGCCACATACTCCCTTAGCAGGGGAGCCCCTTCAGCCTCTCGGGCACATCTCCGAAGAGAACGAGATTCTAGCACGACTTTTTTCGCTCTTGCCCGCCCGGCGGGCCCTCATCGCAAAAAAATCGTGCCGAATCCCTGATCAGGCCTTCTCGGCGGGCGCCTGGTCCAGACCGAAGGCCTTGTGCAGCGCGCGCACGCCCAGTTCCATGTACTTGTCGTCGATGATCACCGAGGTCTTGATTTCGCTGGTGCTGATCATCTGGATGTTGATGCCTTCCTGCGACAGCGTCTGGAACATCAGGCTGGCCACGCCCACGTGCGAGCGCATGCCGATGCCGACGATGGAGACCTTGGCGACCTTCTCGTCGGTGGACAATTCACGCGCGCCCACGGCGGGGATGACTTCGCGCTTGAGCAGGTCCACGGCGCGCGCGAACTCGTTGCGGTTCACGGTGAACGAGAAGTCCGTCGTGCCGGCCACGGACTGGTTCTGCACGATCATGTCGACGTCGATGTTGGCGGCGGCGACCGGACCCAGGATGGAGAAGGCGATACCGGGCTTGTCCGGAACGGCCAACAGGGTGATTTTGGCTTCGTCGCGGCTGAAGGCGATGCCGGAGACAACGGCGGCTTCCATTTTTTCGTCTTCCTCAAAAGTAATCAGCGTGCCCGAGACCATTTCTTCTTCGAGCGGGATAAGCGGGTCGGTCAGCGAGGACAGGACCCGGACCGGCACACGGTATTTGCCGGCGAATTCGACCGAGCGGATCTGCAGGACCTTGGAGCCCAGCGACGCCATTTCCAGCATTTCCTCGAAGGAAACGACGGCCATGCGGCGCGCTTCGGGCACCACGCGCGGATCGGTCGTGTAGACGCCGTCCACGTCGGTGTAGATCAGGCATTCGTCGGCCTTGATGGCGGCCGCCACGGCCACGGCCGAGGTATCGGAACCGCCGCGGCCCAGCGTGGTGATGTGGCCCTCGGGATCGATGCCCTGGAAGCCCGTGACGATGACCACGCGGCCGGCGTCCAGGTCGCCGCGGATGCGGGCGTCTTCGATGGAGCTGATGCGGGCTTTCGTGAAGGACGAATCCGTGCGCACGGGCACTTGCCAACCGGCATAGCTGCGCGCCGGCACGCCTTCGGCCTGCAGGGCAATGGCCAACAGCCCGCTGCTGGCCTGTTCGCCGGTGGCGGCGATCATGTCGAGCTCGCGGGCGTCGGGCTGCGGCGAAATCTCGCGCGCCAGGCCCAGCAGGCGATTGGTTTCGCCCGCCATCGCCGACGGGACAACGACAACCTGGTGGCCGGCGGCGTGCCACTTCGCGACGCGGCGCGCCACGTTCTTGATGCGCTCGACCGAGCCCATCGAAGTACCGCCATATTTGTGAACGATCAGGGACATCTCGTACTCTGGCTGGGAACCCGCCGCAAAGGTTGACGGGCAAAGCCGTATATTCTAGCGCGACGGTAAAATTTTGCGCAGTTTGCGCGAATTTCTGTCCATACTGCGGTTATCGGCGCACTTATTCGCGGAAATTCCGCGACGGACCCGCCACGATACGCTACCCCCTGGGCTCCACCCAGACCCTGCCCCGGTGGCAGCGGATGACGTGGCCGGCCTGCTCCACCCGCAGTTGGCGGTCGTGGCCCAGGCTGTGCAGTCCGCGCAGTTGGCGCAGCAGGTCCCGCATGCGGGCGTCGGTGGGCATGCGCGCGCCGTTGCGCTCCAGCCAATGCCGCAGGACGTGCGCCTGCCGCGCCTCGGACAGGCCGCGCCACGCTTGCAGCGAAAAGCTGGCCCCGTCCGCGCCGGGATCGAGCGCCGCGAAATCCTCCCGCGCCACCTCGTCCAGGATTTCGGCCGCCTGCGCCATGTGGCGCGCATGCCGGGCGACGATGGCCCGCCATCCCGGCCAGCGGGCGTCCAGCACCGGCGCCAGCAATTCGCGCAGGGCCGCCCGCGTGTAGCGGGGGTCCGCATTGGTGGGATCCTGCACCGGCCGCCAGCCGCTGGCGTCCCGGACCGCGTCCGCCGCCCGCAGGATCGTTTCGCGATCGAGTTCCAGCCAGGGGCGCACATAGACCACGCCATCGCGCCGCGAAACGGGCGCCATGGCCGCCATGCCCGCGAGCCCCGTGCCGCGCAGCAAGCGCAGGAGCACGGTTTCCGCCTGGTCGTTGCGATGATGCGCCAGCAGCACGTGGGTCGTTCCCTGCGCATGCGCCAGTTGCGCCAGCGCGGCGTAGCGGGCGTCGCGCGCGGCGGCTTCGATGCCCTTGCCCGTCGCCAGCTCGACCTCGACGCGGGCTTCCGACAGCGGCAGCCCCAGAAGGGCCGCCAGCGCGTCCACCTGCCGCCCCCATTCGTCCGCGTCGGCCTGCAGGCCGTGATGCACGTGGAAGAGCGCGACGCCGATGCCAAGCTCGGGCGCCACGGCGGCCGCGTGCACGGCGAGCATGGCCGAATCCGCCCCGCCGCTCACCGCCACGGCGATGCGCGCGGGACGCTCGGGCAGCGCCAGCAGCGCGCGGCGCAAGGCCGCGGCAAGATCGGAAGACAAGGGGAGCGGATGGACCGCGCCCGCCTCGTCCCGATGAGTGGCGTCGGGCGTTTGGCGGGCGGTCATGATGGGAGGGCGCGTGGCGCGTGGCCGCGACGCCGGCTCGGGGCCGGCGCCTGGGGCCGCTTCAGGCGCGCACTTCCTGGTAGGCGCCGTAGGACAGCAGGCGCTGGACGCGCTGTTCCACGAGCTGTTCGGGCGTCATGCCCTGGAGCTGGCGCAAGGCGTCGCCCAGTGCGCGGCGCAGCAGGCGGGCCATGACGCGGGGATCGCGATGGGCGCCGCCCACCGGCTCGTTGACCACGCGGTCCACCAGGCCCAGGTCTTTCAGGCGGGGAGCGATGATGGCCAGCGCCTCGGCGGCGTCCGGGGCCTTGTCGGCGCTGCGCCACAGGATGGACGCGCAGCCTTCCGGCGAGATCACGGCGTAGGTGGCGTATTGCAGCATCAGCACGGCATTGCCGACGGCGATGGCCAGGGCGCCGCCCGAGCCGCCTTCGCCGATGATCGTGCAGATCACCGGCACCTTCAGTTCGGCCATGGCGTACAGGTTGTGGCCGATGGCCTCGGACTGGCCGCGCTCTTCGGCGCCGATGCCGGGGTAGGCGCCCGGGGTGTCCACGAAGGTGAACACGGGGATGCCGAACTTTTCGGCCAGGCGCATCAGGCGCAGCGCCTTGCGGTAGCCCTCGGGACGCGGCATGCCGAAATTGCGGGCGGCGCGTTCCTTGGTGTCGCGGCCCTTCTGGTGGCCGATGACCATGCAGGGCGTGCCGTTGAAGCGCGCCAGGCCGCCGATGATGGACTGGTCGTCGGCGTACATGCGGTCGCCGTGCAGTTCGTGGAAGTCGGTGAACATTTCGCGCACGTAGTCCAGCGTATAGGGACGCTGGGGGTGGCGGGCGACCAGGGCCGTCTGCCAGGGCGTGAGCTTGGCGTAGATCTCCTTGGCCAAGGTCTGGCTCTTCTGCTGCAGACGTCCGATCTCGTCGGAGATGTCCACCGCCGAATCGGCCTGCACGTAGCGCAGCTGCTCGATCTTGTTCTCAAGCTCGGCGAGCGGTTGTTCAAATTCCAGAAATGTATTGCGCATGTAGTGTGGTTCCGTAGATGGGCTGCCTGGCGTGCGTCAGTACTGGACCGGAGTCGGTTCCAGACTGCGCCACAGATACCAGGTCGCCACGGTACGCCAGGGTTGCCACGCCAGCGAGACCTCGCGGGCCTCGAAGCGAGAGACAGGCTCGCCGCTGAAATAGTGTAGCGAGATTGCCTTGAGCAACCCAAGATCATCCAGCGGCAGAACGTCAGGCCGCTGCAGATTGAAAATCAAAAACATCTCCGCCGTCCAGCGCCCGATGCCCCGGATGGCGACCAGCTCGGAAATGACGGCTTCGTCGTCCATCGCCGCCCACTTCTCGGGGTGGACCCGCCGTTCGCCGAAATGCACGGCAAGATCCAGCACGTATTCGGCCTTGCGCTGGGACAGGCCCGCCGCGCGCAGGCCGTCGACGCCGACGCGCAGCACGGCGACGGGCGTGGGGCGCTTGCCCACGGCGTCGATGAACTTGGTCCAGACGGCGTCGGCCGCCTTGGAAGAGATCTGTTGCCCGACGATCGCCCGCGCCAGCGTCACGAAAGGCGTGCCGCGCGAAGTCAGCCAGACCTCCGGGTGCTGGGGGATGATCTTCTTCAGGATGCGGTCGCGCCGCATCAGGTGGGCTACGGCGGCTTCCCAATACTCAGGCTTGGGAATCTCGAGGTCGGCGGTAGGCATGGCGGGCGTATCCTGGGGGCTCAAGCGCGACGCCATTGCGTCAGGCCACCCGGTTTGTCGTCCAGCTCAATGCCGGCCTCGCGCAGTTCCGCGCGGATGCGATCGGCTTCGGAGAAGTCGCGGGCGGCCTTGGCGGCGGCGCGCGCGTCGATCAGGGACTGGATGGCCTCGGGGTCCAGCGCGCGGCGCTCGCCCTGCTCCATCGCGGCCGCCGAATAGCGGGTGGGCGACTGGAAATAGGCCGCAGGATCCTGCTGCAGCAGGCCCAGCAGGGCCGCCAGCGCCTTCATCTGGCCGGCGCTGCGCGCGCTCTTGCCGCGGTTGGCCTCGGAGGCCAGCTCGAACAGCGCCGCCACGGCGCCCGAACTATTGAAGTCGTCGTCCATGGCCGCCTTGAAGGCCTGGGCCTGGGGCTCGTTCCAGTCGATGCCCTGGCTGTCGGCGGGCACGTTCTGCAGCGCCTGGTACAGGCGGTCGAGCGCGTTCTGCGCGTCGATCAGGTTGTCGGGCGTGTAGTTCTGCGGGCTGCGGTAGTGGTTGCGCACAATGAAGAAGCGCACCATTTCCGCTTCGCGCGGATTGACGCGGTAGGCGGCCTGGTCGGCGGCCGGCTCGTCGAGCGCGACGGTCTGGCGGATGGTGCGGAAATTGCCCAGCGACTTGGACATCTTGTCCGAGTCGACCATGAGCGGGCCGCAATGCATCCAGATGTTGGCCAGCGCGCCGCCGAAGGCGCCTTCGGTCTGGGCGATTTCATTTTCGTGGTGCGGGAATTTCAGGTCCGGACCGCCGCCGTGGATGTCCAGCGGCAGCCCCAGGAGGGCCTTGCTCATGGCCGAGCACTCGATGTGCCAGCCCGGGCGGCCCAGGCCGTAGGGCGATTCCCATTTGGTGTCGGCGGGTTCCTCGGCCTTGGCGGACTTCCAGAGCACGAAGTCCAGCGGGTCGCGCTTGGCCGAGCCCACGGCGACGCGCTCGCCGGCGCGCAGGTCGTCCAGCGTCTTGCCGGAGAGCTTGCCGTAGCCGGGAAAGCCGCGGACGGCGTAGTTCACGTCGCCGTCGTCGGCCTGGTAGGCCAGGCCGTTCCGCTCCAGCTTGCCGATGATGTCCAGCATCTCGCCCACGTACTGGGTCGCGCGGGGCTCGCGGTCCGGCGCCTCGACGCCCAGCGCCCGCTCGTCGGCGTGCATGGCCTCGATGTAGAACTCGGTGACTTCGCCGATGCGGCGGCCGGTCTCGACGGCGCGGCGGATGATCTTGTCGTCGATGTCGGTGATGTTGCGCACGTAGTCGACCGCCAGGCCGCTCGCGCGCAGCCAGCGCTGCACCACGTCGAAGGACACCAGCATGCGGGCATGGCCCAGATGGCAGAAGTCGTAGACGGTCATGCCGCACACGTACATGCGCACCTGCCCAGCCTGGGCCGGCTTGAACGGTTCTTTGGTACGCGACAACGTGTTGTAGATTTGCAGCATGGCGCTCTATTCGGCTTCGTCTAAATTTTCCGTGGCGGTTGCGGAAAGTTGCCGCCGAAGGAAAATGCCTTCGGCGCGTGCCGCCGGGGTCGGATTGCGATCCCGCATCAAACCCCTGCCCAGGGCCCCCGACCCTTGCCCCTGCCCCCCGCCATTACCCTACTATCCATCGAGTCATGGCGCGGCCATTTCCGGGACTGTGTTCCTGGCGGCATTGTCGATTGCTTCGTCGATTTTCTCGCCAATACCGCCGACAATACCGCCGGACCTCTTGCCTGATGTCGAGCCAAAACCCAACCGGGGCTAAAATGGTGGTCGTCAAGTATAGCAAGCGGCCCGGTCGCGCGCGTAAGCGATGACCCGCCATGACTTTTAACGGATGACCACGTGACTATCAAGCCGCGCTTTCGCGTCGCCCTGCTCGCCCTGGCCCTGGCGAGCGCGCCGATTGGAGCCTCTCTGGCCCAGTCCATGGCCGGCGGCGCGGGGGAGAACCCCAACGCCAGCCGCACCACCCTGGATCCCATCCCGCCCGAAGGCGGCTGGGAAGGCCTGGCCAATCTGCTGGAAGCCGTCAAGCCCGGCGTCGACACGCGGCTGGCGCCCTCGCCCTCGCAGATCACGACGTACATCGAGCGCCTGCTGAACCGCGGCGACAACGAAGAGGCGCTCGCGCTGATCGAAAAGCGCCAGGCGGAAACCCTGGGCCAGCGGGGCACCGACGTGCAACTGATGTTCCAACACGCGCGGGCGCTGGCCGCCCTGCACCGCACGAACGAAGCCATCGACGTCTACACCGAGATGACCACCCGTTACCCGGAACTTCCGGAACCCTGGAACAATCTGGCGGCTCTATATGCAGGTCGCGGCGAACTCGAAAAGGCGCAGGATTCCCTGCAAATGGCCTTGCGCGCCGACCCGGGCTACGCCGCCGCGCGCGCCAACCTGGGCGACCTGCAGCTCCTGCAGGCCCTGCGCACCTACAAGAAGGCCGCCAGCGACGGCGTGCCGGGCATGCACGACAAAGCCCGCGAAGTCGAAACCATGTTGAAGGATAAACAAGGCAAATGATGTCCCGCTTTTCTCCTCTCCACCTGCTGCGCCTGACGGCGTGCTCGTTCGCGCTGGCCGCATTCGCGCCGGCGCTCGTCAGCGCCGCCCCGGCGGCCGATTCCTCCACCTCCACCTCTGAAGGCACAAAAGCCATGAGCACCAATCCCCGCGTCAAGCTTCAAACGAACCAAGGCGACATGGTCATCACCCTGGACGCCGCCAAGGCGCCCAAGACCGTCGAGAATTTCCTGACCTACGTCAAGGAAGGCTTCTACAACGGCACGGTGTTCCACCGCGTGATCGATGGCTTCATGGTCCAGGGCGGCGGTTTCGAACCCGGCATGAAACAGAAACAGACCCATGCCCCCATCGAGAACGAAGCCAACAACGGCCTGAAGAACGACAAGTACACCCTGGCGATGGCCCGCACCAGCGACCCGCACTCGGCCACGGCGCAGTTCTTCATCAACGTGTCCAACAACGACTTCCTGAACTTCACCGCCCCGACCCCCAACGGCTGGGGCTACGCCGTGTTCGGCACCGTGACCGAAGGCACGGACGTGGTCGACAAGATCAAGGGCGTGAAGACCGGCAACAAGGGCTTTCACCAGAACGTCCCCAACGAGGACGTGATCATCGAGAAGGCCGAAGTTCTTGAATAAGATCAGTCTGCCCGGTCCCATCTGGCTGGCGTCCGACCTGCATTTGGGGCCGGGCACGCCGGCCACTTCGGAGGCCTTCCTGGGCTTTCTGCAGGCGGCGCGCGAAGAAGCCGCCGCCCTGCTGCTGCCGGGCGACATCTTCGATGCCTGGATCGGCGACGACGTGATCCGCGCCGCGCCGCCGTGGCTTGCCACGGCGCTGACGGCGCTGCGGGACACCGCCGCGCGCATCCCCGTGTGGCTCGGCCGCGGCAACCGCGATTTCCTCATCGGCGAAGAACTCGCCAAGGCGCTGGGCGCGCGGCTGCTGCCCGAGCCGGCGCTGCTGGAAACGGATTTCGGTCCGGTCCTGCTGACCCACGGCGACGAATTCTGTACGGACGACGCCGCCTACCAGCAGTTCCGCCAGATGGTCCGCAACCCCCAGTGGCAGGCGGAGTTCCTGGCCAAGACCATCCCGGAGCGGCTGGCGATGGCGCAACAGGCCCGCGGCGAAAGCCAGGCCGCCAACCAGACGAAGTCCATGGAGATCATGGACGTCAACGCCGGCGCCGTCGAAGGGATCTTCCGCGACACCGGCGTGCGCGTCCTGGTGCACGGCCATACGCACCGTCCCGCCCGCCACGTGCTGGAGGTCGACGGCAAGAAGCGCGAACGCTGGGTGCTGCCCGACTGGGACTGCGACCACGTCACCCCGCCGCGCGGCGGCTGGCTGGTCATCGACCGCGACGGTCTTCAGTTCTACGATCTGGAAGCGTAGGATGGGTGGAGCGCGAGAGTTCTTAAGCTAGAACACCGCCCTCCAGCGCGCGAAACCCATGCGGCCGTGGGCAGACTGTTTTTTCCCCGGGGTGTCTGACACCCGAAGAGACAACCTTCGGCTTGCACCAGCGTTTCAGGGGTGTCAGACACCTGCATAGGCAGACAGTGCCCCGCAACGGTCAAAAAAACAGTCTGCCCACGGCCGCATGGGTTTCGCGCGCTGAGCACCGAGGTTCTTGCCTAGGAACTGCCGCGCTCCACCCATCCTACAAGGGCCTCCCATCTCGCGAAGCCCTCAGCGGGTGAAGACCCAGGCCGCGACCACCGCTCCGAAAACGATCCGGTACCAGGCGAAGACGCGGTACGTGTGGTTGGCGACGAAGCGCAGCACGGCGCGCACCACCACCATGGCGCTCAGGAAGGCGGCGATGAAGCCGACCGCGATGCCCGACAGGTCCTGCTGGGTGAGCAGGTCGATGTTCTTGTACATGTCGTAGACGGCCGCGCCCAGCATCGTCGGCATGGCGAGGAAGAACGAGAACTCCGTCGCCGTCTTGCGCTGGATGCCGGCGATCATGCCGCCGATGATGGTCGCCCCCGAACGCGAGGTGCCCGGGATCATGGCCAGGCATTGCGCCACGCCCACGCCCAGCGCCTGCTTCCAGGAAATCTGTTCCAGCGTGCGGGCCGTGGCGCGTTCGTCGGAAGCCGTGTCGTCGGCCGCGCCCGGCTGGTCGCCCGGCGTGTGGTGGGTCTTGCGCTCGACGTACAGCATGATGAGGCCGCCCAGCACCAGCGTCACGACCACCACGCCGGGATGGTAGAAGATGCTCTTGATGGACTTGATGAAAATCGCCCCGATGACGGCCGCCGGCAGGAAGGCGATGATCAGGTTGCGGGTGAAGGCCATCTCGCTGGGCACGCCCGTGAAGGTGCCGCGGACCAGCCGCAGCAGGCGCGCGCGGAAAACCCACATCACCGCCAGGATGGAGCCCAACTGGATCACGACCTCGAAGACCTTGCCCTGGCTGGACTGGAAATTCATCCAGTCGCCCACCAGGATCAGGTGGCCGGTGCTGGACACGGGGATGAACTCCGTCAGGCCCTCGATGACGCCCAGGACGAAAGCTTTGATCAGGTATAGCGCGTTTTCGGTCACGATGCGGAGTCGGTCCAGTTAGTCGTTGGCAAGGGAGGCGTCGTCGGCATGCAGCTCTTGGGGCCGCTTCTCCACGCGCACCAGGGCGATGCGGCGGCCGTCCATTTCCAGGACTTCGAAGCGGAAATGGTCGTGATGGATTTCGTATTCGCAGACGTCGCCCGGCTTGGGCAGATGCCCGAAACGCGACAGCAGGTAGCCCGCCAGGGTGGAGAAGTCCTGGGCTTCGTCGACCAGCCCCTCGGTCTCGAGCACCTGCTCGACGTGGTGCAGGTCGGCGGCGCCGTCGATTTTCCAGGTGTTGTCGCCGTCCGCGACGATGTCGGGCAGTTCGTCCTCGTCGGGGAACTCGCCGGCGATCGCCTCGAAAACGTCGATGGGGGTCACCAGCCCCTCGATCGCGCCGAATTCGTCGGCCACCAGCACCAGTTGGCCGCGCGAGCGCTTGAGCGTGTCCATCAGGCGCAGGATGCCGATGGCCTCGTGCACGATGATGGGGTCGCGCAGGCGGTTGCGGCGCACCCGGCCCTCGGTGATCAGGTCGGCCACCAGGTCCTTGGCGCGGGCGATGCCCAGCACTTCGTCCAGCGAGCCCCGGCAGACGGGGAAGAAGCTGTGCGGCGCCTCGGTCAACTGGCGGCGAATGGTTTCCGGGTCGTCGTCGATGTTGATCCAGGAAACGTCCGTGCGGGGCGTCATGATGGACCGGATGGAACGCTCGGCCAGCGTCAGCACGCCGCTGACCATATTGCGCTCCTCGACCCCGAACGCCGGAATGGCCGGGCCGTCGGCGCTGGGCAGGTCGGGTTCGTCGGCCGGCGGGCGCTTGCCCAGCATGCGCAGGACGGCCGAGGCCGTGCGTTCGCGCATGGGGCGGCGCGCGTCCAGCTTGAGCAGATTGCGGCGCGCCACCTGGTTGAGGGCCTCGATGGCCACCGAAAAGCCGATCGCCGCGTACAGGTAGCCCTTGGGCACCTTGAAGCCGAACGCTTCCGCCAGCAGCGAAAAACCGATCATCAGCAGGAAGCCCAGGCACAGCACCACCACCGTCGGATGGGCGTTGACGAAGCGCGTCAGCGGCTTGGACGCCAGCAGCATGATGCCGATCGCGATGACGACCGCGATCATCATGATGGCCAGGTGGTCCACCATGCCCACGGCCGTGATGACCGAATCCAGCGAGAACACCGCGTCCAGCACCACGATCTGCGTCACGATCACCCAGAAGCTGGCATAGACGCGCGGCCCCGAGGAGCCGCCGTGCTGGGAGCCCTCGAGGCGCTCATGCAGTTCCATGGTGCCCTTGAACAGCAGGAACAGGCCGCCGATCATCAGGATCAGGTCGCGCCCCGAGAATGAGAACGGACCGATGGAAAACAGGGGGGAGGTCAGCGTGACCAGCCATGACATGACCGACAAGAGGCCCAGGCGCATGATGAGCGCCAGGCTCAGGCCCATGATGCGCGCGCGGTCGCGTTGCGCAGGGGGCAGCTTGTCCGCCAGGATGGCGATGAAAATCAGGTTATCGATTCCCAGGACGATCTCAAGGACGACCAGGGTAAGCAAGCCGACCCACGCGGTGGGGTCCAGCAGCCACTCCATCAGGAGCTCCAGAAGTTACACGACCGGTAATCGTACATGGAAAATCCGTGACACGCCGGTGACGGGCCCCTCCGTACGCCCGATGCGCGGGCGGTTTAGCCCGTTGGAACCAGGGCTTTTTTCGCCCTGGACCGCCCCCAGGGCAAAAAAAAACCGGCCCAGGGCCGGCGTCCGCTTGCGGGGACCGATCAGTCGCTCAGCTTGAGCGTGCCCTTCATCATGGCCCAGTGGCCGGGGAACGAGCAGAAGTACGCATAGGCTTCGCCCGGGGTCAGCTTGGATACGTCGAGCGTCACCGAATCCGACTCGCCGCCGCCGATGACCTTGGTGTGCGCGATGACGCGCGCATCGCCCGCCTTCACGTAATCCTGCGCCAGGCCGGCGCCCATGCCGTCCGTGGCCACGCCCTGCTTGTCGGCCTCTTTGGTGAGCACCCAGTTGTGGCCCATGGCGACCTTGGCCATCTTGCCGACATGCTTGAGATGCACGGTGAACTGCTTGCAGCTTTTATCGACGACCATTTCCTTCAGGTTGTACTGCATGGCGTCGTTGCTTTCGATGGTTGCTTCGCATTGAGCGGCCAGCGCGGGCAGGCTGGCTGCGGACAGAACAATGGCTAGGGTGGCTTTTGCCAGCATGGAGACTCTCCGTAAACATGGCGGCCATTCTTCGACTCGCGCGAGGCACATGCCTGCGTCGCTGCCGCCACGCACTAGTCTAGGACGGCGCGCAACCCGCGCTATTGACCGACATCAATGCCGCCCCGTTCAGACGCGGAAAAATCGGGAAATCCCCATGCTTCGTAGGGGTATTGGCGTTATACAAGCGCCGATATTGCGCCCATTGACAAACCGCAATACGAACCCTTCGGCATATTCGTAGGATGCCTGCAAACAATTGCAAACAAGAAGAGTTCGAGCATGGAAGGCAGCACGGCGGCGGGGCTACGGTTCATTCGGTTCATCCAGGCGGCATTTCTAGCCCTGCTGCTATGCGCGTCGGGCGCCGGCATCGCGCAGGCGCAGCGGCTGCCGGACTTCCTGGCCGCCACGCCGATAGGCGAACTCTTTCCCGGCGCCGACCGCGTCGACGCTCCGGCCGGCAAGCCGATGGCCGCGAAGGCCTACGCGGGCGGGCGCCAGGTGGGCGTGGTGTATCTCACCTCCGACGTCGTCAACACGCGCGGGTACTCCAGCAAGCCCATCGACGTGCTGGTGGCCCTGGCGAACGACGGGCGCATCGTCGGCGCCAAGCTCGTCGAACACCATGAGCCCATTGTGCTCATTGGCATTCCGCAAGCCAAGGTGGACCGCTTCATCGGCGGCTACGTCGGCCTGAATTTCGTCGAGTCCCCTCCCCGCCACGGCGCGCCGCCGCCCGTGGACATCATCAGCGGCGCGACCGTCACGCTGATGGTGATCGGCGACAGCATCACGCGTTCGGCCATCGCCGTGGCCCGCGCCTACGGCATCGACAAGACGGCGGCCCCCGCGCAGCAGGCGGCGCCAGCCGCGGCCCGCGTCGTGGACGATACGCAGGACGCGGTCCAATCGTGGCAGGCCCTGCTGGACGCCGGCGCCGTGCGCAATCTGCGCCTGTCGCCCGCTGACGTCGACAAGGCCTTCCGGGACTCCGGCCGGGGCGACGCCGCGGCCAGCGCCGAAGCCAAGTCGGACGACGATACCTTCATCGACCTTTACGCCGCGCTCGTCAGCGTGCCCGCGATCGGCCGCAGCCTGCTGGGCGACACGGAATGGCAGCGCCTGAAGGAAAGGCTCAAGCCCGGCCAGCAGGCCGTGCTGGTGGCGGGCAATGGCGCCTATTCCTTCAAGGGTTCGGGCTACGTGCGCGGCGGCATCTTCGACCGCGTCGAAGTCATCCAGGACGAAAGCAGCTTCCGGTTCAGGGACCGCAACCACCAGCGCCTGGCCGACGTCGCCGCGCAGGGAGCGCCCGCGTTTCGCGAGGTCGCGCTGTTCGTCGTGCCCGACGACGCCGCGCTCGACCCCGTCGCGCCCTGGCGCCTGCAGCTCATGGTGCAGCGCGTGCTCAGCGTCAACGACAAGGCGTTCGTCACCTTCGACCTGACCTATGAACTGCCGCGGGCCTACACGCGGCCCGCGGACGGCGCGCAGCCGCCCGCCGCTTCCGCCGGCAATCCCGCGGCGGCGGCGCAGGCCGCCCCGGCCGACGACCCCGCGCCCGCGCTGTGGAAGCAGATCTGGCGCGGCAAGGCCGGCCAGGTGGCGATACTGACCGTGGCGCTGCTGGTGCTGGTGGGCATCTTCTTCTTCCAGGACCAACTCACCAGCCGCCCGCTGCTGCACGACCGCCTGCGGCTGGCATTCCTGGCGTTCGCGCTGTTCTGGATCGGCTGGTACGGCCAGGCCCAGTTGTCCATCGTGAACGTGCTGACCTTCTTCTCGGCGCTGCGCAGCGACTTCCGCTGGGAATATTTCCTGATGGATCCGCTGGTGTTCATCCTGTGGTGCGCCACGGCGATCTCGATGGTGTTCTGGAACCGCGGCGCGTTCTGCGGATGGCTGTGCCCGTTCGGCGCCCTGCAGGAACTCGCCAACCGCGCCGCCAGGCGCCTGGGAGTGCGCCAGGTGAAGATCGGGCATGGCGTGAACCAGCGCCTGTCTACGCTGAAGTACGTCATCTTCCTGCTGCTGTTCGGCTTCTCGCTGTACGACCTGGGGCTGGCCGAGCAGCTTTCCGAAATCGAACCGTTCAAGACGGCGATCATCCTGCGCTTCGTCCGCTACTGGCCCTTCGTGGCGTTCGCCGTGGCGGTGCTTGCCGCGGGCCTGTTCGTGGAGCGCTTCTTCTGCCGCTACCTCTGTCCGCTCGGAGCGGCCCTGGCCATCCCGGCCCGCTTGCGCATCTTCAATTGGCTGCGCCGCTACCGCGACTGCGGCAATCCCTGTCAACGCTGCAATCTCGAATGCCCGGTGCAGGCCATCGACCCCACCGGCGAGATCAACCCGAACGAATGCATCCAGTGCCTGCATTGCCAGATGCTCTATCACCATGACCAGAAATGTCCGCACCTGATCCAGAAAAGGGCCAAGCGCGAGCGGCGCCGCCCGCCAGCGGAGGAACCGGCCGAACAGGTCGTCGTCATGCACCGCGCGCCGAACCCGAATACCCAACCTGAATCCTGATCCACCCCTTTCTTGCCGCCGGAACACGGGGGCCCATTTCTACACCACGGCGCCCGGCGCCGTCCCTACCAAGGAGTTATCCATGTCCGACAAGAATCCCGACAAGGCCGGCCTCACCCGCCGCAGCTTCCTCGGAACCGCCGCCTTCACGGGCGCCGCTGGCCTGGTGGCGGGCGCGCATATCCCCGCCGCGCACGGCAAGGACGCGAAAGCCGGCGCCAATGGCGTCCTGGGCCACGTCGGGCCCGGCGAGCTGGACGAATACTATGCCTTCAACTCCAGCGGCCAATCGGGCGAAGTGCGCGTGCTGGGCCTGCCGTCCATGCGCGAACTGGTCCGCATCCCGGTCTTCAACCACTGCAGCGCCACCGGCTGGGGCCGCACGAACGAAAGCCGCAAGATCCTGACCGAGGGCCTCACCCCCGAAACCCGCGAATACCTCAAGGACAAGGGCGGCGTCTTCCTGAACGGCGACGCCCACCATCCCCACCTGTCCTTCACCGACCGCACCTACGACGGCCGCTACCTGTTCATCAACGACAAGGCCAACAACCGCGTCGCCCGCATCCGGCTGGACGTGATGAAGACGGACAAGATCACCGAGCTGCCCAACGTGTCGGGCGTGCACGGCCTGCGGCCCCAGCGCTATCCGCGCACCGGCTATGTGTTCGCCAACGGCGAGCACATCTCGCCGCTGCCCAACGACGGCAAGGTGCTCGACGATCCCAAGAAGAACTTCTTCGCCGTCTACACCGCGCTGGACGGCGACACCATGAAGGTCGCCTGGCAGGTGCTGGTCGACGGCAACCTGGACAACGGCGACGCCGACTACCAGGGCAAGTACTCCTTCTCCACCTGCTACAACTCCGAGAAGGGCGTCACGGTGGAGGAGATGTCGGCCAACGAGCAGGACTGGGTCGTCGTGTTCAACCTCAAGCGCATCGAAGAAGCCGTCAAGAAGGGCGACTACAAGATGATGGGCGGCGTGCCCGTGATCGACGGGCGCCATGGATCCAAGTACACCCGCTACATCCCCGTGCCGAACTCGCCGCACGGCTGCAACGCCGCGCCCGACGGCATCCACGTGGTGCTCAACGGCAAGCTTTCGCCCACCGTGACGGTGCTGGACGTGCGCACGCTGGACGACCTGTTCGACGACAAGATCAAGCCGCGCGACTGCGTGGTGGCCGAACCGCAACTGGGCCTGGGCCCGCTGCACACGGCGTTCGACGGCCGCGGCAACGCCTACACCACGCTGTTCATCGACAGCCAGATGGTCAAGTGGAACATCGACCTCGCCAAGCGCGCGTACAAGGGCGAAAAGGTCGACCCGATCATCCAGAAACTGGACGTGCACTACCAGCCCGGCCACAACCACTCCACGATGGGCGAAACCCGCGAGGCCGACGGCAAGTGGCTGGTATCGCTGAACAAGTTCTCCAAGGACCGTTTCCTGAACGTGGGTCCGCTCAAGCCCGAGAACGACCAGCTCATCGACATCTCCGGCGACGAAATGAAGCTGGTGCACGACGGCCCGAGCTTCGCCGAGCCGCATGACATGTGCCTGGTCCACCGCTCCAAGGTCCATCCCCTGAGCGTCTGGAAGCGCGACGACCCCATGTGGGAAGACGCCCGCCAGATGGCCAAGAAGGACGGCGTTGCGCTGGACGACGCCGCCAAGGTCGTGCGCGACGGCAACAAGGTGCACGTGTACATGATGGCGGTCGCGCCGATGTTCAGCCTCAAGAAGTTCGAGGTCAACCAGGGCGACGAGGTCACCGTGGTGGTGACGAACATGGAAGTGATCGAGGACCTGACGCACGGCTTCACCCTCGAAGGCCACGGCATCGCCATGGAGATCGGACCCCAGGCCACGTCGTCGGTCACGTTCACGGCGGACCGCCCGGGCGTGTACTGGTACTACTGCCAGTGGTTCTGCCACGCGCTGCACATGGAAATGTCCGGCCAGATGATCGTCCATCCCAAGAAGGCCGCGTAGCGTCCATGACGTTCATCGCAATGCTGAAGAGCGGCGGCGGGAGGGCCGCCCGCGCCGCGCTGGCGGCCCTCGCCCTGGCGCTGTCCGGCGCCGCGGCGGCGGCCGTCCACGCGGTCGCTCCCGGCGCCGACCTCGCGCAGGCCATCGCGGCCGCGCAGGACGGGGACGTCCTCAGGCTGGCCCCGGGCAGCTACGCCGGCGGCATCGTCATCGACAAGCCGCTGACCCTGGAAGGCCCGGAAGACCGCTCCGCCGTCATCGCCGGCACGCGCCAGGGGCGCACGCTCTGGGTCAAGGCGGCGGACGTGTCGCTGCGCAACCTGACCGTCACCCGCTCCGGCCTGAGCCTGTCCGAGATGGACGCGGGGATCTTCCTGGACCGCACGGCGCATCGCGCGCGGGTAGAAGACAACGACATCCTGGACAACCTCGTGGGCGTCCACGTCTGGGGGCCCGAGGACGCCACGGTGCGCGGCAACCGCATCGTGGGCAACAAGGAACTCAGGGTGGCGGAACGGGGCAACGGCGTCACGCTGTGGAATACCCCGGGCACGCGAGTGCTCGACAACGACATCTCGGCCGGCCGCGACGGCATCTTCGTCAACACCAGCAAGCGCAATACGTTCAGCGGCAACCGCTTCCACGACCTGCGCTACGCCGTGCACTACATGTACACCAACGACAGCGAGATCAGCGGCAACGTCTCGACGCACACCGACGTGGCCTACGCGATCATGTATTCGCACCGGCTGGTGGTCCGCGGCAACGTGGCGCTCGACAGCCGCGAGCAAGGCCTGATGCTGAACTACGCCAACCATTCCCGCATCACGGACAACTCGGTGGACCGCGCCGCGAAATGCGTGTTCATCTACAACGCCAACCGGAACGTCTTCCAGGACAACCAGTTCTCCAACTGCGATATCGGCGTGCATTTCACCGCCGGGTCGGAAGGCAACCAGATCTCCGGCAACGCCTTCATCAACAACCGCAACCAAGTGAAGTACGTCGGCACCCGCACGCTGGACTGGTCGGTCGACGGCCGCGGCAACTACTGGAGCGACAACACCGCCTTCGACCTGGACGGCGACGGCATCGCCGACACCGCCTACCGGCCGAACGACGTGGTCGACCAATTGCTGTGGCGCGCGCCCGCGGCGCGGATCCTGCTCAACAGTCCCGCGATCTCCATCGTGCGCTGGGCGCAATCGCAGTTTCCCGCCATCCTGCCCGGCGGCGTCCTCGACAGCGCCCCGCTCATGCAGCCGCCGCAACGGTCCGGCGGCCGCCCCAAGGAGTCCCCATGAACACCGACCTTGTGACGCTGTCCGGCGTCAGCAAGCACTATGGCGCGCAAGAGGCCATCGACGGCCTGGACCTGCAACTGCGCGAGGGCGAATGCGTCGCGCTGGCCGGCCACAACGGCGCGGGCAAGAGCACGCTGATCAAGCTCATCCTGGGCCTGATCCGCCCCACCCGCGGCCGCGTCGCGCTGTTCGGGCACGACGCCCACAGTCCCGCCGCGGCGCGGATGCGCAACCGGATCGGCTACCTGCCCGAAACGGTCGCGCTGCATCCGTCCATGACCGGCGAGGAAACGCTGGCGTTCTACGCCCGGCTCAAGCGCCAGCCCCTGTCCAACAATGCCGCCCTGCTCGAGAAAGTGGGCATCTCCGGCGCGGCGCGCCGGCGCGTGGGCGGCTATTCCAAGGGCATGCGCCAGCGCCTGGCGCTGGCCCAGGCGCTTCTGGGCCAGCCCCGGGTCCTGCTGTTCGACGAGCCCACGACGGGGCTGGACCCCGCTTCGCGCCTGATGTTCTACGACATCGTCCATGAACTGCGCGCGGCCGGGGCCACCATCCTGCTGAGCACGCACGCCCTGTCCGAACTGGCCGGCCACGCGGACCGCATCGTGGTGATGAAGGCCGGCAGGAAGATCGCGGACGGCGCCATGTCGGCGCTGCGGCGCTCGACCGGCCTGCCCATCCGCATCCGCCTGACCCTGGCGAACGCGGACGCGCCGCCGCCCGGCGCCTGGCGCCGCATCGAGGCGGGCCGATACGAACTGGCCTGCCAGGAACACGACAAGATCGCGGCGATCCGCGGCATCGGCGCCATATCGACCGACATCCACGACCTGGACATCCAGGTGCCGGGGCTGGACGACATCTATGCACATCTGCTTGAACGGGAAGACGTATGAACGCGGTAGCCACCATCATCGGCAAGGAAATCCGCGACGGGATGCGCAACCGCTGGGTGCTCGCGACCGCGCTGCTGCTGGCCGCCCTGGCCCTGGCCCTGGGCCTGCTGGGCAGTTCGCCGACCGGCACGGTCAAGGCCGAACCGCTGACCGTCACCGTGGTCAGCCTGTCGAGCCTGTCGATCTTCCTGGTCCCGCTCATCGCCATGCTGCTCGCCTATGACGCCGTGGTCGGCGAGGTCGACCGCGGCACGATGGCGCTGCTGCTCAGCTATCCGGTATCGCGCTGGCAGGTGCTGGTGGGCAAATTCATCGGGCACCTGGCCATCCTGGCGCTGGCCACGGGCGCGGGCTACGGCTCGGCCGGGCTGGCGCTGCAATGGGCCTACGGCGGCCTGGACGCCAGCGCCTGGCAGCCGTTCGCGCTGCTGATCGGCGCCAGCGTGCTGCTGGGGGCCAGCTTTCTGGCGATGGGCTACCTGATCAGCACACTGGTGCGCGAGCGCGCCACGGCGGCCGGCATCGCCCTGGGCGTCTGGCTGTTCTTCGTCGTGATCTACGACATGGCGCTGCTGGGGGTCCTGGCGGCGGACCAGGGGCGCCACGTCAGCCCCGGCCTGCTGAACGCGCTGCTGCTGCTCAACCCCTCGGACGTGTACCGCCTGCTGAACCTGACGGGCTTCGAGAACATATCGCTGTACGCCGGCATGGCGGGCCTGAGCGACCAGGCCAGCCTGCCGCTGGCCACGCTGATCGCCGCGCTGCTGCTGTGGATCGCCGTTCCCTTCCTGCTGGCGGCGGCGGCCTTCAGGAGGAAACAGCTATGAGACGCCTGCGGCTCATCCTGGCCCTCGCCGCCTTGCTGCTTGCCGCCGCCTGCGGCAGCGGCGGCGCCCCCGAGGCAATCCCCCAGCCCCAGCCCGTGACCGTGGAATCCGTGGGCCACTACTGCGGCATGGCGCTGAACGAACACAACGGTCCCAAGGGACAGCTTTTTCTGACGGGACGCGCGGCGCCCGTCTGGTTCTCGTCCATCAAGCAGGTCTTCGCCTACACCCTGCTGCCCGAAGAACCCAAGACCATCAGCGCCATCTACGTCAACGACATGTCCACCGCCGGCCCGGACGGCGTTCCCGATCCGGCCGCCTGGGTCGAGGCGCGCCAGGCCTTCTACGTCATCGAAGGCGGCTTCATCGGCGGCATGGGCGCCGAAGACGCCATGCCGTTCTCGCGGCGCGCCGACGCCGAGTCCTTCGCCCAGGCCCACGGCGGCCGGGTCGTCCCTTTCGCCGACGTGCCGGAAGCCTATGTCTTCACCCAATAGCCCGGCGCCGCGCGGCTCCCGCCACCTTTGCAAGCCTATCGCCATGAACCCTACCCGCCGCCGCTTCATCGGCATCGCCGCCGCCGCTTCCGCGCTGGCGCTCGCTCCCTACCCCGCGCGCCGCGCCGCCGCATCGATCGCGCCGACCATCTGGCAGGGTGTCGCGCTGGGCGCCGACGCGGAACTGCGCCTGTACCACCCGGACCCGCAGGCGGCGCAGCGCCTGATCGCGCAGTCGCTGCAGGAATTGCATCGGCTGGAAGCCATCTTCAGCCTGTACCGCGACGACAGCGCCCTCTCGCGACTGAACCGCCAGGGATTCCTGGACAATCCGCCGGCCGACCTGCTGCGGCTGCTCAGCGTCGGCCTGCGGTACGGCAGGCTGACCGGCGGCGCCTTCGATCCCACCGTGCAGCCGCTGTGGCAGTTGTACGCGGAGCATTTCTCGCGGCCCGGCGCGGACCGTGAAGGCCCCGCCGCGCCGGCCGTGGCGCAGGCGCTGGCGCGGGTCTCGTACGAAGACGTGGCGCTGGACAGCGACCGCATCGCCTTGCGCCGGCCCGGGATGGGGATCACGCTCAACGGCATCGCGCAGGGCTACATCACCGATCGGATCACCGAACTGCTCAAGCTGGGCGGGCTGGAACGGGCCTTGGTGGACATGGGCGAAATACAAGGCATGGACACCCGGCCGGCGCCGGCCGACTGGGTGGTCGGCCTGGCGGACCCACGGGACCCCAACCGCATGCTCGGCACCGCGCGGCTGCGCAACCAGGCCCTGGCCACCTCCGGCGGCTATGGCACGGCCATCGACGCCGAAGGCCGGTTCACCCATCTTTTCGATCCGCACACGGGCCGCGCGCGGCCGCTGTACCGCAGCGTGTCCGTCATGGCGCCCAACGCCACCATGGCCGACGCGTTGTCCACGGCCTTTTCCTACATGCCGCTGGACGCCACCGAACTCATCGTCCGCGAACATGGGCTGCGCGCCTGGTTCGCGCTGTCCGACGGCGGGCTGGTCATGCAGGATCCGGCTGGCTGAACGTCCGCCGCGCATGAAAAGCAGAACGCCCCCGGTCGGGGGCGTTCTGCTTTTTGCGGTGAAACCGCCCTGCCTCAGGCCGCCGTCGGCGGATTCAGCGCGGACAGCATCTGCGTGAAGATCTTGGGGCTGGCGGCCAGCACGTTGCCGGTATCCATCCAGCCCTGCTCGCCGTCGAAATCGGAGACCAACCCGCCGGCTTCCAGCACCATCAGGCTGCCCGCCGCCAGGTCCCAGGGCTTCAGGCCCACGCCGCAGAAGCCGTCCAGGCGGCCGCAGGCCACGTAGGCCAGGTCCAGCACCGTGGCGCCCAGGCGGCGCACGCCCGTGCTGCCTTCGGCCATCTGGCGAAAACGCGCGGAACCCTGCTCCAGGTCGCCGGAATTGGGCCAGTGCGCGCCCAGCAGCGCGTCATGGTAGCGGGTGCGGCCCGACACGCGCACGCGGCGGTCGTTCAGGAAGGTGCCGCTGCCGCGGCTCGCGGTGAACAGTTCGTTGCGCGACGGATCGTAGATGACCGCCTGCGTGACCTGGCCGCGCTGCGTCAGCGCGATGGACACGGCGTAGTTGGGCAGCCCGTGGATGAAGTTCGTGGTGCCGTCCAGGGGATCGATGATCCACTGGAATTCGGCCTGGTCGGGACCTTGCAGGCCGAATTCCTCGCCCAGGACGGCGTGGTCCGGGTAGGCGGCGCGCAGCGTCTCGACGATGGACTCCTCGGCGGCACGGTCGACTTCCGTGACATAATCCCGCGGTCCCTTGCGAGCCACGCTGAGTCGTTCCAAATCCATGCTGGCACGGTTGATAATGGTGCCGGCACGCCGGGCCGCCTTGATGGCGATGTTGAGCATCGGGTGCATAAAATTCCGTACGAATGCGATGAGTTGGCTTGATGATAGGCCGCTTGCCGCGCCCCGGGGCCGCCCTTGCCCCAACCGGGGAAATCGACCCAAAAAACCAGGAAGGCACTAAGCCAAACGTGCCATTTTAAATGACTCAAGCATTTTCACGCGTTCGCTTCATTATGGTGAACCCCAGCCACCCCGGAAACGTGGGTTCGGCCGCCCGCGCGATCAAGACGATGGGCTTTTCCGAACTGGTGCTGGTGGAACCCAAGTTTCCGGATGTAACCAGCCAGCCCGAGGCCGTGGCGCTCGCCAGCGGCGCGCTGGACGTGCTGGAAGGCGCCCGGGTCCATGGATCCCTCGAAGAAGCGCTGGGGCCCGTGACGCTGGCTTTCGCGCTGACCGCCAGGGTGCGCGACCTGGGCCCCCCGCCCTGCGACATCCGGCAGGCGGCGGAACTGGCCCGCGGCCACCTGGCGGACACCGCCGAAGGCGTCGCCGCCATCGTGCTGGGCACCGAGCGCGCCGGGCTCACCAACGCCCAGATCGCGCTGTGCCACCGCATCTGCCACATTCCCGCGAATCCCGAATACAGCTCGCTGAACGTGGCCCAGGCCCTGCAATTGGCGGCCTGGGAGCTGCGCTACGCGCTGCTGGTGGCCGAAGGGGCTCCGCTCCTGCCCGCCTCGACCGCGCAGGAGTCCCCGCGCGGGGCCGAGCCGGCCTCCAGCGCGGCGGTGCAGGCCTTCCTGGCGCACTGGGAGGAAGCGCTCGTCGGCGTCCAGTTCCTGGATCCCGCCCACCCCAAGAAGCTCATGCCCCGCATGCGCCACCTGTTCTCGCGGCTGGCCCTGACCCGCGACGAGGTGGACATGATGCGCGGGGTGTGCACCGCGATGCTGAAGAAAAAATGAGGGGTCCGGCGCTGAGCACGCTGCGCGGAGAGCGGGGCTTTGCTTGATACAAGGTGCCTGACACCCGGGAGCATTGGTTTCAGTCTGGACGAGCGTCTCGTACGGGTGTCAGACACTTGTGCGATCCGGTGTCCGACCCCGGCGGGGCTTTGCTTGAGGCAAGGTGTCTGACACCCGTACGAGAAGCCTGTCCAAGCTGACGCCGGTGTTCCCGGGTGTCTGACACCGGGCTCGATCCCTGGGCCGTCGGCCGCGCGGGCGGCCTTTTGAGGCTTACATGGTGTCTTGCGGTTTCAAACCGAACGGGGGTGTCTGACACCCGGGAGCACTGATTTCAGTCCGGACGAGCGTCTCGTACGGGTGTCAGACACTTGTGCAGAGACACTTGCGCAGGAGCTTCTCGTACAGGTGTCAGACACAAAAAAATAGGGACGGGCATCAGCCCGTCCCCACGCATCGGTCTCCGGGCGGCAGGCCGCCCGGGACGCGAAGATCAGTCTACTTTGGCGCCCGAGGCCTTGACCACCGGTGCCCAGCCTTCCACTTCCGACTTGATGAACTGGCCGAATTCGGCCGGCGTCGTCTTCACGCCGACGGCGCCCAGCTTCTCGAAGCTGAGTTGCACGTCCGGCTTGTCCAGCGCCTTGACCATGGCCGCGTTGAGCGTGTTCACGATCTCGGGCGGCGTGCCGGCCGGCGCGATCAGGCCGAACCACGACGACACGTCGAAGTTGGCGAAGCCCGCTTCCTTCATCGTGGGCACGTCCGGAGCGCTCTTGGAGCGTTCGGTGGTCGTCACGGCCAGGGCGCGCAGCTTGCCCGATTGCACGTGCGGCCAGGACGAAGGCATGTTGTCGAACATGAACTGCACCTGTCCGCCGATCAGGTCGGTCACGGCCGGCGCGCTGCCCTTGTACGGGACATGCAGCACGTCGATGCCGGCCTGCATCTTGAACAGTTCACCCGCCATGTGGATGGAGGTGCCGCTGCCCGACGAGGCGAACGCCAGCTTGCCGGGGTTCTTCTTCGCGTAGTCCACCAGTTCCTGCACCGACTTCACGGGCACCTCGGGGTTCACCACCAGGATGTTCGGCACCTTGGCGCCCAGCGCCACCGGCGTGAAATCCTTGGTCAGGTCGAAATTGACGTTCTTGTACAGCGTCTGGTTGATGGCGCTGGTCACGGCCACGAACAGCAGCGTGTAGCCGTCGGGATCGGCGCGCTTCACCTGGTCGGTGGCGATGTTGCTGCCGGCGCCCGGCTTGTTCTCGACCACGAACGACTGGCCGAGGCTCTCGGTCAGTTCCTTGGCCATGATGCGGGCGATCACGTCGGTGGTGCCGCCGGCGGAAAAGCCGACCACGATGCGTACGGGCTTGTCAGGGTAGGCGGCATGGGCGGAGCCCATGGCGAATGCGCTTGCGGCGGTAGCCAGAAGGGTGGCGGCGAAACGCCGCAGGCCAGGCTTTTGACCTGTAGTCATAGTGTCTCCGTGCAGGTACTGTCCACGAAATGGACGATTCGAATTATTGGATGACGCATTTTGATCTATACACCGGCACCGCATCAAGGTAGAGTCCACGGTACGGACAATGGTTTTCCCTTGACCGTTCCGGAATAACCCCTAGTTTTCAGAGATTTACATGCAAGACAGCGACGCCGCGGCCGCAGGCCCACGCACATTGCGGCGCGGACTGGCCGTCCTGGCCGCCCTGCGGGACCAGGGGCCCGACGGCCTCAGCGTGACCGATATCGCGCGCCTGACGGGCATCCAGCGCCCCACCATCTATCGCCTCCTGGCCGCCCTGCTCGACGCCGGCCTGGTGCTTCCCGTGGCCGGCACCAAGAAGTACCGCGCCCAACTGGCGGTGGACCCGGACACGCGCTCGCGCGATCCGCGCGTGCGCCAGTTGCTGCCGGTGCTGCGGCGCCTGGCCGACCGCACCGGCGACGCGGTATTCCTGGTGGTGCGCGACGATGACGACTCGATCAGCCTGCATCGCGAGATCGGCAGCTACCCCGTGCAGATCCTGGCCACCTACGCGGGCAAGCGGCAACCGCTGGGCGTGGGCTCGGGCGGCATGGCCTTGCTGGCCGCGCTGCCCGACGACGTGGCGCGCGGCATCGTCGAACGCAATTCCGGCAGGCTGGACGAATACGGCGGCATGACGCCCCAGGAAATGTACCGCCTCATCGACAATACCCGCGCCCGCGGCTACTCCGTGGTCGGCAACCATGCGGTGCGGGGCGCGCTGGGCGTGGGCTGCGCGCTGCTGGACGCCCAGGGCGCGCCGCTGCTGGCGGTCAGCGTCACGGCCATCATCGACCGCATGCCGGCCCAGCGCCAGCGCGAGATCGCCGGCTGGATCAAGGCCGAATTGGCGCGCCTGGCCGTACAGGCCTGACGCTCACTGCCTGCCCGCTTGCGCGAGCCCCCCTCGTTTCCCGGAGAGAACGCCGTCGTTCACGGCCGCAAAAAAAAAGGGGCGCCCGCGCGCCCGTTTCCGTTCCCGCCGGGATGAAGTCCGCGCTCAGGCGGCCGCCCCCGTCTTCGGGTTCTGGATTTCGCGCAGCGGGATCGGCGGCCGGAAGCCGGAGGCCTCGAGTTCGCTGCGGATCTGCTGGTAGAGGCCCCAGCGCAGGTCCCAGTACTTGCTCGCCTCGGCCCACACGCGCACGTTCACGATGACGCCGTTTTCCTTGTAGTCGAACACCTTTACCTGAGGCTCGGGATTCTTCAGCGCGTCCGGACGGGTGTCCACCAGCGCCTTCAGCTTGGCCAGCACCGCGTCCAGGTCGTCGCCGTAGCGCACCGGCACCGGGATATCCAGGCGGCGCGTCTTGTTGCGGCTGTAGTTGATGATGGTGGCGTTCCACACCGTGCTGTTGGGCAGGGTGACGTGAATGCCGTCCACCTGGACCAGGCGGGTCAGGAAGAGACCGACCTCTTCCACCGTGCCGTCCGAACCCGAACTCAGCGCCACGTACTCGCCGGCGCGTATCGGACGCAGGATCAGCAGCATGATGCCGGCCGCGATGTTCTGCAGGGTGCCTTGCAGGGCCAGGCCCACGGCCAGGCCGGCGGCGCCCAGCACGGCGATCAGGCTGGCCGTCTGGACGCCGAAGCGCGCCAGCACCGCGATCACCGTGAAGATGCGCACCGTCCAGACGACGGTGCTGTAGAACATGGGGACGATCGTGGGGTCGATCTTGCTGGACCGCGACGCGGCCCGGCGCACCCAGCGCCCCAGCAGGGACGACACCCACCAGCCGATGACGAGGATCAGCAGGGCGACGAGCAGATTGGCGCCCAGGTCCACCAGCCTGGGAGCCCAGGCGCTAAATTCTTTCAAGGCTTCTTCCATGGAATCTCCTGCGTAAATGTTGCCAGCGCGATGTTGCTTGCCCGGGACCGGCCCGTAGGCAGGGAGGGCAAAAAAAAGCGACCGAAAACTTTATCAGATGCGGCTTGCGCACAGGGCCGCGACGCGGCCCTGTTGTGTCAAGGTTTGTAAGAAGACCGCTCAGGCCGCGGCCGCGACCTTGCGGAAATGGTTGTCCCAGGACAGCTCGCGCGACGGCGCCAAAAGCGGTTGCTTTTCCGCGCCCGATGCGTCGACGCGCAGCATCGCGCCCAGGCCGCTGCTGAGCAGAAAGCCCTGGTCCGCCGCGGGAGCCACGCCGCAGCCGTCGGCCAGCTCGGTCGTGCCCAGGCAGCGGCCGCTGGCCGCGTCCCAGTAAATCACCTGCCCGCCCACCGGGCTGGAGGTCGCGACGACAGCGCCGGCGGCGTCCACCGCGACCGAGCCGACGTAGTTGCGCATCTGGCGCAGCGCCTGCGCCGGCCCTTCGAAGAGTTCCAGCTTGGCGCCACGCCGGTGCCGGCCCACCAGTGCCGGACGGTCGGCCGCCGGCCCCATGTACTGGCAGCCGAACCAGACGCTGCCGTCGGCGGCCAGCGCGAGGTGGCGGATCGACAGGCGGTGCAGCGCGGGCTCGAATTCGGATTTTTCCAGCAGTTCGCCGCTGGCTGCGTCGATATAGGCCAGCGACGGCCGCATCGTGTCCAGGTTGAGTTCCAGCTTGCCGTAGTCGGGATGGGTCAGGATGCCGCCATTGGCCACGCAGAGGGTCTTGCCGTCGGGCATCAACACGACTTCGTGCGGACCGATACCGCCGGTATCGAATTCCCCGATGCGGCGGTAGGCGCCGCCGGGCGAGGCGTCGTACAGCCCCAGCACGCCGCGGCCGGCCTCGAAATCGTTTTCGGTGGCAGCCAGCAGCCGGCCGCCGTCCACATAGGCGCCGTGGCCGAAGAAGTGCCGTTCGTCATGCAGCGGCAGCGCCTCTGGATCGCCCTTTCCGTCCAGGGAGAACGCCAGGCCGAAAAAGCCCGGCTGGCGTCCGAACACGACGGCGCGCTGGCCGGCGGGGTCGATGGCGAAGCTGTGTCCGCGCGCGGGCATCGGCACCACCACCCGGTCGCGCCCGGCCTCGTCCAGCAGCACCGCTTCGTCGCGGCCGCCGCGCTTGCGCGCGCTCAGGTACAGCGCCGCGCCGCTCTCGGGCGCGGCGGCCAGGGCGGCGCCGGGGGCCACGCCCAGCGCGGCCGCCAGCGACAGAAAGCGGCGCCGGTCAATCGCCATCGAGCGCATTGAATCCGATCATGACGCCCAGCGCGGGCGCCAGGTCCTGGTCGACGATGGCCTTGGCGTTCTTGAGGGTCAGCGACGCCAGCGTCAGCAGCCGGCGCCCCTCCTCTTCCGCCAGCGCCGGCTCCAGCGGAACCGGCACCGCCCGCAGCGTTTGCGCCGCGCTGGCCAATTCGCCTCGGACGGACGCATCCATCCAGGCATCGCCCGCCGGCAACGGGTAGGCGCCCGCCAGGTAAAAGGCTTTCAGGCCGTCCACGTTGGCCGCCAGCAGGCGGGTGGACAGCTTGCTGCGCCAGAACGCCGCGCGCTTGGGGCGCGCCGCCGCGGCGGTATCGCCCAGCACCGGCACGATCTTGACGTCCCGCGCGAACTGCAGGCCGGTCGACAGGGCCTTCATGGCCTCGGCCGCCACCTCCTGCGGGTCGCGGTACAGGTCGTTGTCCGCCTGTGGATGCGCGAACTGGCGGCCGAAGTCGCCCTGGGCGCTCCAGGCCTGGGCCACGTCCCGCGAGATCGCCGCGACGTTGGCGGCGACGGCCCGCGCGTAGCCGCAGGCATAGGCGAAGCCGGGCGCCCCGCCCTGTTCGAGCAGCGCCGGTTCGCCGTAAAGCACGTATTCCAGCGCGGGCAGGCCCTGCACCGCCACGCTGCGCCCCGACAGGGCGCCGGGCTTGAGCAGCGCGTCGTCCTGCGCGGCGATCAGCGCCTGCACCTGCTTGGGCATCACCCCGCGGGTGTCGGGCCAGAACGCCAGGCGTTCATAGCGGTTGGCCTGCACCAGCGGCCCGAAGCGCAGGATTTCGACGCCGGACCAGGCCAGCGCCAGCGTCTCGAACGCCTCGCCGACGCGCGCGGCCCCGGCCGCGCCGGGCTGGGCGCACCAGCCGCCCAGCGCGCCGTCCAGCGCCGAGGCGGCGTCCACCATCTTCGCGACGGCCGGACGGGCGTAGTCGCGCGCCAGCCGTTCGCCCAGGTCGGCGGGCAACCCCGCGCCCACGGCCCAGGGCGCCGCCCCGGCCATCGCCGCCGCGGCGGCCAGCTTCAATACACGCTTGGCTAGTCCGGCCATCACAGCGACTCCAGGAAACGGATCAGATCGGCGCGCTCTTCGGGCGTCATTTCCACGACGCGGTCGCGCGCGGGCTTGGCCACGCCGCCATGCCACAGCACGGCTTCCAGCAGGCTGCGGGCGCGCCCGTCATGCAGCCAGGTGGCGTTGGGATTCACGGTCTTGGTCAGGCCGATGCCCCACAGCGGCGGCGTGCGCCATTCGCGGCCATTGGCCTCGCCGTCGGACACGCCGTCCGCCAGGTCGTCGCCCATGTCGTGCACCAGCATGTCGGTGTAGGGCCAGATCAACTGGAAGCGGTGCTCGGGCTGCTTGGCGTTGCGGCTCGTCACGTACTTGGGCACGTGGCAGGCGACGCAATTGGCTTCGTAGAACAGCTTCTTGCCCGCCAGCACGCGCGCGTCGTCGGCGTCGCGGCGCTGCGGCACGGCAAGATTGGTGGAATAGATGGTGACGAAGTCCATCAACTTGCCCGGCACCTCTTCCGCGCCGAAGCGCGGCTGCGCGCCGTGCGGCATGTCCAGGCACTGCGGCTGCGCGGCCGTGCAGTCGCCCGAATGCCTGGGAAACAGCGGCGTCGACAGGCCCATGTCGTTCGAGAAGGCCGAGGCGCTCTGCTGCTCCACCGTGGGCTGCCCGGCCTTCAGATTGAAGCGGCCCAGCACGCGCTTGCCGGTGCGGACGTCGGTCACCCAGTTGGCCTTGCCGACGATGCCGTCGCGCTTGTCCGCGCCCACGTTGGCCAGGATGTCGGCCTCGTGGATGGATTCGAGCAGGCCCAGCCCGATCATGGGCGGCGCCAGCCGCGGCGAGATCTGCGTGTCGGCGCGCATGGGGCCGTAGCCCAGGTTTTCGATGCGGTACGCCGGCTTCATCAGGGTCGCGGTCTCGCCCCCATTGAGCGCCACCGGGACCGGCTCGTACTCGATCTCCATGCGCCCTTCGGCGGGCAGGCCCGCCACCGCGAAGTTCTGGAGCTGCACGCCGTACACCGGTTCGGGCAGGGACGCGATCTCGCCGGCGGCAAGCCTGGGGTGGCCTCGGTCCGGCCCCTGCGGCACGGCCAGGCGCAGCAGCAGCGCCACGGCGTCGGTGCGTTCCAGCGGATCGAACCCGGGCACGGTGCCGCGTCCGTCCTTGGTATGACAGGCCTGGCAGGATCGCGCGTTGAACAGCGGCCCCAGCCCGTCGGAAGCCTGCGTTGACGCCGGCGCCGACACCCAGTCCTTGCGGAACAGGCCGTTGCCGACCTGGAATTCCTGGCGCCCCTCGAAGCTCATGTTGGCCGAGGGCTGGGAAAAGATGTCGGCGTTGATGAGCTTGTTGGTGGTGGCCGCCCCGGCCTGCATGGTCTCGAAGGTTTCCGCCTTCGAGAAATCCCGCGCGGGCGCGGTGATGGCGGTCACGCGTTTCTGGTCTTCGGGCGTCAGATCGTCGCGCCCGGCGGGCGCGGCGGGTGCTGCGGCAGCGACGGCATGCGCCGACGCCGCCAGTACGGCGGCTAATGCGAATTTCACTTGAATACGGCGTCGGGTTTATCCAGGCTGTCGGAACCTTCGATGGCGACCTTGCCCAGATCCAGCAGCGCGATCACGCGCTCGAGGCTGCGCGTCTGGTCGACCAGGCGATCGATGGCAGCCTGCACCACGGCGTTGCCTTCCTTGTTGCCGTCCGCGATCATCTGGTCATAGGTTTCCACCGTTTCGGCGCGCGTCTTCATGGCCTGCATGGCGGCCACCGTGGCGTCCAGCTTGGCGCGCACTTCGGCGTCGAGCTTGGCGTCCTTGGCCTTGACCAATTCGGACAGGCTGGCGCCCGACACCTTCTTGCCGTCGACGCGGGTATAGGAACCCAGGTAGACGTTGCGGATGCCGATCTGGTCGTAGTAGTGCGAGTTGTGCGTGTTGTCCGAGAAGCAGTCGTGCTCTTCCTCGGGGTCGTGCAGCATCAGGCCCAGCTTCATGCGTTCGCCGGCCAGCTCCCCATAGGACAGGCTGCCCAGGCCCGTCAGCATGGCGATCAGGCCCGCCTTGGGATCTTCCTCGACGGCCTTGCGCGCGGCGCCGTCCTTCTTCCAGTTGCCGACCATTTCTTCCAGGTCGGTCACCAGCAGGTCGGTCACGGCCTTCAGGAATTCGATGCGGCGCTCGCAGTGGCCGCCGGTGCACTGCTTGGGATCGAAATCCGTGTGCGGACGGTTGCCCGAGTGGCGCTCTTGCGGGGTGCCCTTGCGGTCGGCCGGCGCCGCGCCGGTGCCGTTCAGGTCCTGGCCCCACAGCAGGAACTCGATGGCGTGGTAGCCGGTGGCCACGTTGGCTTCGTTGCCGTCGGCCTCATGCAGCACCTCGGACAGCAGCTCGGGCGTGATCTTGCTGACGTCGACCGTCTTGCCGCCCACCGAAATCTTGGAATTGGCGATGACGTTGACCGCGTAATAGGCGTTCTCGTCGTTCTCGGTGCCGTAGGAAGCGTCCACGTAGTCGATCAGGCCCTCGTCCAGCGGCCAGGCGTTCACGCGGCCTTCCCAGTCGTCGACGATGGGGTTGCCGAAACGGTAGGCCTCGGTCTGCTGGTACGGCACGCGGGCGGCCAGCCAGGCTGCGCGCGCGGCCTTCAGCGTATCGGCGCTGGGCTTGGCGATCAGCGCGTCGATGGCGTCGCGCAGCGCCTTGGCGGAAGTCAGCGAATCTTCGTAGCCGGCCAGCGCCAGGTCCGAATACGTGGCGACCACGGCCTTGGGTTCGACGGCGGCCTGGGCCGTGCCTCCGAACACCGCGGCGGCCAACACCGCTCCCAATAGCAACTTGCGCATCGACTTTCTCCCGTAACTTGGAACGGGGCCCGCCCCCGCGGCGGTCCGTTCCGACTTGAATTTTGTGGATGCGAGTGTAAACAATTTTCGTTTGAAATTCAGGAGGAATTCAGATACCTGACGTTTTTTTGAACGCCTCCGCCCCCCTCGGCCCAGGGGCCGTGCGCCCCTCCGGGCGTCTTCGCGCCCGGCGAAACCGCGGGCCGGCGGCCCGGCAGCGGCATACCATGGCGGCCGGCCGGACGCGCAGGGTTGCGTCCCCTTCCATGGTGCACCGTGCACCAATCTGGCCCATGGGCGGCACCATGCCAAGGCCCGCGCGTCCGCCTGCCGGCGCCAACGCCGCCGGCAAGCGTGTTGGCACGGGTATTGCTTGATGGGTGGTATGCAAGCTTGTCCACAAGCCCCATTCCCGCAGACCAGGAGTCCCACATGCTCAACCGCAACGCGCCCTATGCCTTCAACGCCACCCGCCGCCGGCTGATCCAAGGGGCCGCGCTGGGGGCCGCGACGCTGGCCGCGCCGGCGCTCGCGCGGGCGCAATCGGGCCCGGTCATCCGCATCGGCTTCTGGCCGGTCGCGGCGGGCCTGCCCTTCTACGCGGCCCTGGAAAAAGGCTATTTCAAGGAAGCCGGGCTGAACGTCGAACCGCTGAAGTTCGCGGGCGCGCAGCAGGTCATGGAAGCCATGCTCGCCGGCCGCGCCGACGGCAGCGCCAACGGCACCGGCTCGGCCAACCTGGCCATCGGCGAGATCGCCTCGCCCGGCCTGTTCAAGATTTTCGCGTCCAACCCCAGCAACGCCAGGAACGTGCTGGACGAGTTCATCGTCGCGAAAGACAGTCCCATCGAATCCATAGCAGACCTCAAGGGGAAAAAGGTCGGATCTGGACCCGGCATCCAGAATGCCACGCTGGCCAAAGCAGTGCTGGAGCGCGCCGGCGCAACCGGGGCAACCGTGGTCGAACTGGCGATCAGCCAGCACGTCGCCGCGGTTGCCGCCGGCCAGTTGGACGCCTGCTACACGCTGGAGCCCACCGGCACCGTCGGCCGGCTGAACGGCACGACCCGGGTGCTGGAGGCGGGCGTCATCGCCAAGTACGTGCTGGGCGACCCGATGGCGCCCTGGTTCGGCGGATCGGCGTCGCTGACCACCGCGTTCCTGAAGAAGCATCCCGAGGAAAGCAAGCGATTCATCGCCGCCTATGCCCGCGGCATCGAACTGATCCGCAGCAAGCCCGAAGAGGCGCGCCCCTTCATGAAGGGCTATACCGCGATCGAAGGCCCGATGACGCAGGAAGTGCCGCTCGCGGCCTACACGCTCTACAACGAATTCACCCCTGGCGACATCCAGTACTTCCAGAAGTTCTTCGACCTCTTCGCCGACAAGGGCGTCTTCGCGCAGAAGGTCGACGTCTCCTCCATGCTTTACAAGGGCTGAGCCATGGGCGCCACCGCAATCACCGCCGCCCCCGGGACGAAACGGCCGGCGCGCCGGTTCGACGCCGCGCGCCTGCTGCCGCTGATCGGCCCGCTGGTTCTGTTCGCGATTTGGGACCTGGTGGTGCGCCTGCACCTGGTCAGCCCCGTCCTCCTGCCCACTCCCGCGGCCGCCATCGCCGCGCTGGCCAAGGGCATGGCCGGCGGCCCGCTGCTGGGCGACTTCCTGTCGTCCCTGAACCGCACCCTGCAGGCCTTCCTGATCGCGGGCGTGATCGGCGTGCCGCTGGGCGTGCTGCTGGGCAGCAGCGAAAAGGCCTACCGCAGCGTCGAGTTCCTGGTGGACTTCTTCCGCTCCACGCCGTCATCGGCGCTGATCCCGCTGTTCCTGATGATTTTCGGCGTCACCGACATGAACAAAATCGCCATCGCCGCCTTCGCGGCGGTGCTGGTGATCCTGTTCAACAGCGCCTACGGCGTGATCAACGCGCGCAAACAGCGCGTCATGGCGGCGCGCGTCATGGGCGCGTCGCGCTGGCGGATCTTCAAGGACGTGCTGATCTGGGAAAGCCTCCAGCCCACCTTCGTGGGCCTGCGCAGCGGCGTCTCGATGGCGCTGGTCATCGTGATCGTGGCGGAAATGTTCATCGGGTCCGACAGCGGGCTGGGCAACCGCATCATCAACGCGCAGCAGGTGCTGAACGTGCGCGACATGTACGCCGCGATCCTGGCGGCCGGCGCGCTCGGCTACGTGCTGAACATCCTTTTTCTCGTGCTGGAAAAGCGCGTCGTCCATTGGAGCGGCCGGTAAATGTCCACCGTCATCAATCCCATCATCGCCCCCGCCCCGCCCGGCGCGCCGTTCGCGCCAGGCCCGCTGGGCACGCACATCACCATCCGCGGGCTGACCAAGTACTTCGCCGACTGGCCGCTGTACGAAGACTTCGACCTGGACATCCCCAAGGGCAAGATCGTGTCCGTCTTCGGGCCCAACGGCTGCGGCAAGTCCACGCTGATCAACATGATCGCGGGCCTGATACCGGTGGATTCGGGAGAAATCCTGTTCGACGGCAAATCGCTCGCGCAGACGAAGATCGGCTATGTCTTCCAGAACTACCGCGAGGCCATGTTCCCGTGGCTGCGCACCATCGACAACATCGCCTATCCCCTGCGCCTGGAAGGCCGAAGCAAAGCCGACGTGGATGCCCGCGTGGAAGAGCTGGTGGCCTCGTTCGACGTCAAGTTCGACCTGAAGCGCTACCCCTACGAGCTGTCCGGCGGACAGCAGCAGACCGCGTCCATCATGCGCGCGCTGGCGCCGGGACCCGAGGTGCTGTTCCTGGACGAGCCGTTTTCCGCGCTGGACTTCGAGATGACGTTGTTCATCCGCGAAAAGCTGCAGGAGGTCTTCATGCGGACGGGCACCACCATGCTGCTGGTGTCGCACGACCTGGAGGAAGCCGTGTACCTGGCCGACCAGGTCCTGCTGCTGACCAAGCGCCCCACCCGGGTGGCGGAGATCCTGGACTACCGGGACGCCCGCCCGCGCACCGTGGAAACGCTGTCCGAGCCCAGCTTCGTCCAGATGAAGAAGCTGAGCCTGGAAATCTTCCAGCGCGAAGTGCGCAAGTAATCCGTCCGGCCACCGGAGAACCGCCATGACCCAGGAAACCATCGACCAATACGTGCGCAGCGCGCTGGCGCTTGCGGGCTATGCCTTGCGCGAGCCCGCCACGGCCGACATCGTGCAGCAGTTCTCGCGCATCCACGAAATCGCCGCGAGCTTCGTGGACGAACCCCTGTCCGCGGACCTGGAATCCGCCTCGGTGTTCCGCCCGTGAACGGTCCCGCGCAAGACATCGCCCATCTGGTCCGCAGCGGGCGGCGCAGCGCCCTGGCGGTGCTGGAAGCCGCCCTGTCCCGCGTGCGCGAGCGCGATGCGCGCTACAACTGCTTCACCGCCGTCACCGAGGGCCGCGCGCGGCAGGAAGCGGCGGCCATCGACGCACGCCGCGCCCGCGGCGAACCGCTGCCGCCACTGGCGGGCGTCCCCTACGCCGTGAAGAACCTGTTCGATATCGCCGACGAAGTGACGCTGGCGGGCGGGAAAGTCAATGCCTCCAATCCCCCGGCGCGACGCGACGCCAGGCTGGTCGAGCGCATGCGCGAAGCCGGCGCGGTGCTGGTCGGGGCCTTGAACATGGACGAACACGCCTACGGTTTCACCACCGAGAATTCCCATTACGGCGCCTGCCGCAACCCCCACGACCCTTCGCGCATCGCGGGCGGATCCTCGGGCGGCAGCGCCGCCGCCGTCGCGGGCGGCCTGGTGCCGCTGGCGCTGGGCTCGGACACCAATGGATCCATCCGCGTGCCGGCCTCGCTGTGCGGGGTGTTCGGCCTGAAGCCCACCTATGGCCGGCTGTCGCGCGCCGGCTCCTTCCCCTTCGTCGGCAGCCTGGACCACCTGGGACCGTTCGCGGCCAGCGCCGCCGACCTCGCCGCGGCCTACGACGCGCTGCAGGGCCCGGACCCGGACGACGTCGCCTGCGCCCAGCGCGCCGCCGAGCCCGTCCTGCCCGCGCTGGACGAAGGCCCGCGCCGCCTGCGCGTAGCCGTGCTGGGCGGCTATTTTTCGGAATGGGCCGGACCGCAAGCCCGCCGCGCCGTCGAGATCGCCGCGAGCGCGCTGGGCGCCGTCGCCAGCGTCGAGCTGCGGGGCGCCGCCCAGGCTCGCGCCGCCGCCTTCGTCATCACCGCGGCGGAAGGCGGCGCGCTGCACCGCCGCAGGCTCGTCACGCATTACGACTACTACGAACCCCTTTCGCGCGACCGGCTGGTCGCGGGCAGCCTGGTGCCGGCGGCCTGGACGCAGCACGCGCAGCGCATCCGCCACCGCGTCTACCGCGAAGCGCTGGCGCTGTTCGAGGACTACGACGTGCTGATCGCGCCTGCCACGCCGGTTCCGGCCACGCCCATCGGCGCGGACTGGCTGGAGCTTGCCGGCAAGCGGATGCCGGCGCGCGCAAGCATGGGGATCCTGACACAGCCGGTTTCCTGCATCGGCCTGCCTGTCTGCACCGCGCCGATATGGCCGGGGACCGGGCAGGACGGCCACCTGCCGCTGGGCGTGCAACTGATCGGCGCGCCCTGGCGCGAGGCCGACTGCCTGCGCGCCGCCCTGGCCCTGGAACAGGCGGGCGTGGCGCGAACCCTCCCACTTTGAACCGCAACGCCGAGACACCACATGGAAACCGCCTTCGCCGCGATCGACATCCCCCGCACGCTCGCCGACACCGTATACGGCACGCTGAAACGGGACATCCTGGAATTCCGCCTGGCGCCGGGCGACCGCTTCACCGAGACCGAGGTCGCCGACCGGCTGCAGGTCAGCCGCACGCCGGTGCGCGAGGCGCTCTTCCGCCTGGAACGGGAAGGCTACCTGGAAGTGCGGCAGCGCAACGGCTGGCTGGTCAAGCCGCTGGACTTCAATACGCTGGACCACTTCTACGAGTTGCGCAGCGTGCTGGAAGCGGCCGCGGTGCAGACGATCTGCGCGCCCGGCAAAGACGCCGGTCCGCTGCGGGCGCTGGCGGACCTCTGGCTGGTGGACGCGCACCGGCGTTCCACCGATTGCGAATGGCTGGCCGACCTGGACGAGCGTTTCCACATCGATCTGGTCGCCGCGGCGGGCAACCCCGAAATATCGCGCGTGCATCGCGCCGCCACGGAACGCATCCGCATCGTGCGGCGGCTGGATTTCACGCAGCCCGACCGCATCGGCAAGACCTACGAGGAACACGGCGCGATCCTCGGCGCGATACTGGACGGCGACGCCGAGCGCGCCGTGGACCTGCTGCGCGCGCACATCCTGGACAGCCAGGCCGCCGTGCGCAAGATCACGCTGCACCGCTTGTATTCCACGCGCCAGGCAAGGGCCGCGTGATCGCGGCTCCTGGCGGCCGGCTGGCCGTCAACCGGCGCGCAGCCAGCGTTGCAGCATCCGCGACACGAGCGGTATGCAGACAAATACCATGATGGGCGTCAGGGCCACGCTGGTGACCAGGACGCGCCAGAAGACGGGCAGGACGTTCAAGTGGTCGCTCGCGAATACGGAAAACGCGAGGAGCACCGGGAAATAGGCCAGCCAGATGCTGACCGCCTGCTTCCAGCGGGGCGGCGCGCTGAGCCTGGGCGCGAACCAGCCGTCCGTGCCGCTGGCGCGGCGGGCGTGGCTGGCGCGCACCAGCGCCGTGCCGCGCTCCAGCCACATGCGGCGCGGCAGCGAGTTCTCCCAACGGTTCAGGCTGGCCTCGTCGGCGAAGCGCAGCACGATCTGGTACTGGTCCCCGCCCTCCGGCGGCTGCAGCACGCCCGACCCGAGGAACCCGGGAAAACCGGCCGCCAGGATCTCTCCCTGGCGCATCCAGGACAGGAAGTCGCTGTAGCGCTCGGGCGCAATGTGCCGGGTGACCAGCATGGTGACAGGGGCGGGAACGGCGGAACTGGACATGGCGGAACTCCTGGGCAGCGTGCAGCGTGTTATGCGGTGTCTGCAAGCAAGCGGCGTGCCAGCCCCGCGGCGGCGCGTTCCCGGGTGGCTGCGGCCATCGCGCCGGCCGCCGCGCACCGCGCCGCACCCCATCGTGGTGAAGGCGTCCGCGGCGGGCACCACGGCGGTGCGAACGGCGCAGTCGCCGCGGACATCGGCGCGTCATCTTGCTGAATAACCATATGCGCGATCCGCATTGAGCCCGAGTGCGGACAGGTCTACACTGGGCGTTCCCTTCCACCGCTTGGAGCATGCGCCCCATGAGCACCTACAAGATCGCTGTTTTCGTCGGAAGCCTGCGCGCCGCCTCGTTCAATCTACGACTGGCCCGCGCACTGGAAAAACTGGTGCCCGCGGACTTCAAGTTCGACTATGTCAGCCTGGGCGACGTGCCGCTGTACAACCAGGACAATGAAAACAACCTGCCCGCTCCCGCCGCCAAGCTCAAGCAGCAGATCGCGGACGCGCAGGGCATCCTGTTCGTCTCGCCCGAGCACAACCGCTCGGTGCCCGCCGCCATCAAGAACGCCATCGACTGGGGCTCGCGCCCGTGGGGCCAGAACTCGTGGACGGGCAAGGCCATCGGCATCGTCGGCACCTCGCCCAGCGCCGCCGGCACCGCCTTGATGCAGCAGCACCTGCGCAACATCCTGGCCGCCGAAGGCGCCAACGCGCTGACCACGCCGGAAGTCTTCCTGCAATACACGGAAGGCCTCATCGACGACCAATACAACATCACCAACGAAGGCACGCGCAAGTTCCTGCAAGGCTGGATCGACCGCTACGTGGATTGGATCAAGAAGTTCAACGCCTGATCGCCGCCGCTGCCGGCCAGGGGCTGCGCTCCGGCCGGCAGGGATCGCCTGCCCTACCTCCAGGCGATCACGCCCCCCGATACGTCGGGGGGCTTTTTTTGCGCAAGCGCGCACACCCCAGAGCCGTTGCCAGATGCCCAGTGCCACATTAAAAATCTGTGTTGAACAGCCTCCACAAGAATAGCCGGCCCGCCGCCGGGCCGCCCCAAGGCGGGCCAGCCCCCTTGGGGGGCAGCAAGCCGAAGGCGCGGCGTGGGGGCCCTTCCACCACTTATCCCCGCCAACTGTGGAGAAGGTTGAGGACAGCCTTGGGGCAGAACCAAAATCCCCTGTCCCGCCAAGCACTTGCAAGGTGCGGTCAAAAAATGCGCAATCCTGCTTTTGGATGATTTCCGGCGCACTTATCCACTGAAATCCGGGCCGCGGCCCCGGACTGGCCGCGCGCCCGGCGACGATGTGGATTTGTCCCCGCGTTCTGTGGAAAAGCATGAGGACAGTATGAGGGCAGGTCGGGATTCCCCTTGCATATCAAGGGCCTGCAAGGGGTGGTCAAGAAAGGCCCAAACACCATGGCGCGGCCTCGCGGTTGTCCCCGAGAAATGTGGATAAGCCTGAGGACAGTATGCGGGTACTCCCCAAAAGCCCTTATGGACCAAGGACTTGAAAGCACCGGGCAAGAAACGCGCAACGCCGCGCGTTCGCCCGGATGCGCGCGGGGCCGCGGCGCTCGCGCCGCGACCGGACCCCGCTTGTCCCCATCGAATGTGGACAAGCCTATGAACAGTCCGATAACAAGCTGAAAAAGCCCTTATCAGACAATCACTTGGAAGCCGTGCTCAAGAAAGGAGCAGCGGGTGGAAACTTAACTGTTCCCCTCCAGGCGCATGCCGATCTTCAAGCCGACCTGCCAATGCGCCACCTTGCCGTCCTTGATGTGGCCGCGCACCTCGGTGACTTCGAACCAATCCAGATTGCGCAGGGTTTCGGACGCGCGCTCGATGGCCTGCGAGATGGCGTCATCGGTGGACTTGGTGGATGAGCCCACCAATTCGATTTGCTTGTAGACATGATTCGACATAGCTCGTCTCCGCGAAGGGGGTGAGTCGTGAATCGTCGGCCAGGCGGCGACGTTCCGGCGCTTACGACCGGCAATCCATTCGAACACACAGCATACGCTCACGGCGCTAGAGTGGTGTTACGAGTTCCGTCTCCGCGCCGGACTCGGCGCGCACGGCGGAACCGGCTTCCGCAACGCAAGCAAGGAGGTACCGTCATGCCTGAACGAAAAACCCTGGAACGAGCGGCGCGCGACAAACGTCAAGGAAAGTCCGCATCCACGCAGGCCGGAGAATTCGTGCGAGAGGAAATCGAACACGTGCGCGAAGGCAAGCATGGCGTGCGGTCCACCAAGCAGGCCATCGCGATCGGCCTGTCCAAGGCCCGCCGCGCCGGCGTCAAGCTGCCCGCCCCCAAGAAGGCCAGCGCCGCCACCAAGCGCAAGGCCGCGCAGGACAGCCACGCGGCCGGCGACGGACACGCCAAGTCCGCCACGCGCGCCCGGTCCACCACCACCGCGCTGAAGCGGGAAAGCACGAAGCCCGCGTCGCGTTCGGCGCTGTCCCGGCAGGCCAGCGCATCCGCCTCCAAGCGCACGGCGGCGGCCCGTTCGGCCGCGGCCAAGAAGGCCGCCGCCACCAAGGGCGCGGCCGGACGATCGGCGGCCGCCAAGAAAGCGGCCCGCACGCGCGCGGCCAATCAGCGGGCCAGCCACGCGCACTGAGCCCGCGCCCCTAGCCCGCCTCGAACTGCCTGAAGCGTTCCTGGAGGAACTCGCGCAGGCGCCTGACCGCCGGCGACAGCAGCATGCGGTGCACGCACAGCAGGTACAGCGGCGACGGCTCGCTGGCGTAGTCGCCCAAGGCCTCGACGAGCCGCCCCGCGCGCAGGTCGGACAAGACGTCGTAGCGCGACTTGTAGGCCACGCCATGGCCGGCCAGCGCCCAGCGGCGCACCAGTTCGCCGTCGTCCCCCACGCGGTCGCCTTTGACCGGCACCGTCAGCGTGGAACCGTCGCCGCGCTGGAACGTCCAGCGGTCGTGCAGCGTTTCGCCCAGCACGAAGGACAGGCAGTTGTGGCGGCGCAGGTCGGCGGGCGCCTGCGGCATACCGTGGCGCGCAAAATAGGCGGGCGAGGCGCAGACCACGCGGCGGTTGCGCTCGGCCAGCGGCAGCGCCACCAGTCCGGAGTCTGTCGGCGTGCCGTAGCGCACCGCCAGGTCCACCGGCTGGCGGTACAGGTCGGCCAGGCGGTCGCTGATGCGCACCTGGAAGCTGACGCGGGGATGCTCGCCCTGGAATTCGTCGAGCCAGGGCAGCAGCACGTGGCGGCCCAGGTCGGACGGAATCGACACGGACAAGGTGCCGGAGATCTCGGTCTTGCTGCGCGCCACGGCGTTCTTGCCGGCCTCCAGCGTCGAAATGGCGGAACGGGCGTATTCGAGGTAGCGCTCGCCGTCGCCCGTCAGCCTCAGGCTGCGCGTCGACCGCACGAACAGGCGCGCGTCCAGGGCCAGCTCCAGCCGCTTGAGCGCGGCGCTGGCCGCCGCCGGGGTCAGGTCCAGTTCGCGCGCGGCGGCCGAGAAACTGCCCTGGTCCGCCGCGGCCAGAAAGATCTTGAGGTCCTCGAACCGCACCATGCCGCTCTCATTTTCAACGAATGATTGAAACTGACTGCGATGCTAGCCGGTTTTTCATTGCCGCGGACTGGGTAATCATGCCTCATCCCCGACACACAAGGAGTCACCGCATGAACATCGAACTCAACGGCAAGAAAGCCCTGGTCACCGGATCCTCCGGCGGCATCGGGCTGGCGATCGCCTTCGGCCTGGCCCAGGCCGGCGCGCAGGTCGTGCTGCATGGCCGCAACGCCGGCAAGCTCGCGCAGGCCGCCGACACCATTGCCCGGCAACTGCCCTCGGCCCAGCTCGGCACCGTCCAGGCCGACCTGGCCACGGCCGACGGCGCGGCCTCGATCTCGGCGGCGCATCCCGACGTGGACATCCTGATCAACAACGCCGGCTACTTCGCGCCCAAGTCCTTCACCGAAATCACCGACGACGACTGGCAATACATGCTGGACGTAAACCTCATGAGCGGCGTGCGCCTGTCGCGCTATTACCTGCCCCGCATGCTGGCCGCCGGCTGGGGCCGCATCGTATTCATCTCCAGCGAATCGGCGGTGCAGATCCCCGCCGAAATGATCCATTACGGCGTCAGCAAGACGGCGCTCCTGGGCGTGTCGCGCGGGCTGGCCGAACTGACCGCCGGCACCGGCGTCACGGTCAATGCCGTGCTGCCCGGCCCCACGCGCTCGGAGGGCGTCTCGGCGTTCTTCGCCCAGATGGCCAAGGAGCAAGGCGTCTCGCAAGACGACATGGAACGCGACTTCATCGCCCAGCACCGCCCCACGTCGCTGCTGCGCCGCCTGGCCACCGTCGAGGAAGTGGCCAACATGGTCGTCTACGCCAGTTCCACCCAGGCCTCCGCCACCAACGGCGCCGCGCTGCGCGTGGACGGCGGCGTCGTCCGCTCCATTATCTGATCCCTATCGAGCCCTCTCCATGAAAGCCATCGCCTACTTCAAGAACCTGCCCGCCGACCATCCCGAAGCGCTGCAGGACATCACCGTCGCCGATCCCGTGCCCGGCGACCGCGACCTGCTGGTCGAGGTCCGCGCCATCTCGGTCAACCCGGTGGACGTGAAGATCCGCGCCAACCGCAAGCCCACGGACGGCCGGCCGGAGATCATCGGCTGGGACGCCGCCGGCGTCGTGCGCGCCACGGGCGCCAAGACCAGCCTGTTCAAGCCCGGCGACCGGGTCTGGTACGCGGGCGCGCTGAACCGCCCCGGCGCCAACAGCGAACTGCACGTCGTGGACGAGCGCATCGTCGGCGCCATGCCCGCCAACCTGGACTTCGCCCAGGCCGCCGCCTTGCCGCTGACCACCATCACCGCGTGGGAACTGCTGTTCGACCGGCTGCGCGTGCTGGACAACCGCGCCCCCAGCCAGCGCAGCCTGCTGGTCATCGGCGCCGCCGGCGGCGTGGGCTCGATTCTGGTGCAACTGGCCCGCCAACTGACGGGCCTGACCGTGATCGGCACCGCGTCCCGTCCGCAGACCCAGGACTGGGTGCGCGAACTGGGCGCGCATCACGTCATCGACCACGCCAGGCCGCTGGCCGCCGAACTCAAGCGCATCGGCTTCGAACACGTCAGCGACATCGCCGCGCTGACCCACACCGACCAGCACTTCGCGCAGATCGCCGAAGCGATCGCGCCGCAAGGCAGGGTCGCGCTGATCGACGACCCCGCCGCCATCGACGTGCGCCTGCTCAAGTCGAAGTCGGCGTCGCTGCATTGGGAATTCATGTTCGCGCGGCCCTTGCATGGCACGCCCGACCTGATCGCCCAGCACGAACTGCTGACCCAGGCCGCCCGCCTGATCGACAACGGCACGCTGCGCACCACGCTGGGCGAGCATTACGGCAAGATCAACGCGGAAAACCTGCGCCGCGCCCACGCCTTCATCGAAAGCGGCAAGGCGCGGGGCAAGGTGGTGCTGGAAGGCTTCTAGCCGCGTCCTTCCCGTTTGGCGCGCGCGTGGGGATCGTCGATTTCGGCTTCGAGTTCGGCGATCAGCCATTCGAACCAGCCGTTCTCGCTGCGCGCGTAGACCGCCGCGGCCGGCGTCTTGCCTTCGCGCCAGCCCGGCTGGTGCGCATCCATCCAGGCGGCCAGGCTCTTGTGCGGCGCCAGCAGGCCGGACAGCCAGGCCCACACGTAGTCGGGCACGTTGCGGCGGAACCCCTTCGCGCAGGCGTAGATGGTGGGCTCAAGCGGCAAGTTGCCGGCGCGCGCCAGCCTTGCCTGCACCCGGCGCAGCGTTTCTGCCGCGGCCTGCAATTGTTCGGTGCTGAGCTTTTTCACGTAACGACTCCCTAGACTTGGACTGCCCGGATTATCGCCGCAGGCGGCGGCGCTTTCCAAGCGCGGCGTGGATTCCCGCGCCGCCCCTTCATGAACGACCGGCGCGGGGCACGGCCAGGCCCAGCAAGGCGGTCGCGCTGAAGCGCTCGCCAGGCTCCAGTACCCGCATGCCGGTGCGCGTGTCGCCGCCGGCCGCCAGATTGAAGGCGTCCGCCACATTGGTCACCGGCGCGACACAGAGAAACCCCGAGCCCGGAGCGGTGTACACCACCAGGTGCGCGAACGCCGGATCGGCGTGCAGCGCCAGTTGGTGCCCGTCCGGCCAATGCAGGGTGGCGCGCCCTTCCCACTGCGACAGATACGTATCGCAGCCCTCGGCGGACCGCCGCAGCTCGCGCACGTGGCCGACCTGGCTGCCGGCCGGCAGGCCGTCCGCGTCCGCGGGCCACAGGCGCCGCGCGTGCAGCGTGACCCGCTGCGCCGTGAAATAAGGATGCAGCCCCAGTCCGAAGGGCATAGGCGTGTCGCCCTGGTTGACGATGGCCAGCGCCACGCTCAGCCCGCGCGCGTCCAGCCGATAGCGCTGCACGCATTCGAACGGCCAGGACCAGCCCAGCACGCCGGCCGGCTGCTCCAGCACCAGGTCGACGCTGTCCGCGGCATGGTTGCGCACCCGCCAGGCCTGGTACAGGCCCGCGCCGTGGATCGCGTGCGGACGGCCCGGCACCGACTGCAACGCATGCCGGGCACCGTTGAAGACGAACACGCCGTCCCGGATCCGGTTGGCATAGGGCGCCAGCGGATAGGAACCCGCGCGCGGCCATTGCGCCGCGGGCCATCCGGTGGCGGTCAGCGGCACGATCCAGTCGTGGCCGCCCGTGGACAGGCGCGTCAGGCGCCCGCCGCCGTCCGGCGCGAACTCGGCCTGGTGCGCCCCGCTGGCGATGGCGATGCGCGCGCTGGCGTCCAGCGCCGCGGGAACGGGAAGATTCTGCATTGCTGTGCGGCTCCGGCGGCTAGAACAAAGACAAGGCCGCGCGCTGCGATTGTGCCGCCGGCGTCCCGTCGCCGCAAGCGCGGTTGCGGCGGCCCGGGCTTCATCCGGCCGCGGGGCGCACGCCGCACAGCGCCAGCAGATGCCCCAGCGCCGGGTTCTGGTTCGTGTCCAGCCACGCGATGCCATGCTGCAATTTGGGCGCATCCGCGGGCAAGGGGCGAAACGCCAGGCCCTCCATGTTGAACGACTCGATATCGCGCGGGATGATGGCCACGCCGGTGCCGGCCGCGACCAGGCAAAGCAGGGTCTGGGACGCCTCGGTCTCGCGCACGACGCGCGGCATGAATCCCGCGCCCAGGCAGATCGCGTCCATGGCGTCGCGCAGATGGAAGCCCTTGCCCGAGGGATAGGCGATGAAGGGTTCGTGCGCGAGGTCGGCGATGGCCAGGTCCGCCCTGGCCGCCAGCGGGTGCGTATCGGCCAGCGCGATGGAGAACTCGCTCAGCATGAATTCGTGCGACACGATGTGCCCGCCCTCCAGGGGCAGGAAGCACAAGGCCGCGTCCAGCGTGCCGTCCAGCAGCTTCAGCCGCAGTTCGCCGGTGGGCAGCGGCCCCTGGATATCGAGCGCGATGTTGCTGTACAGACGGCGGCAGTCGCGCACCAGCCCCGGCAGCCGCACGTGGCTGGCGCGCCCGGTATAGCCCAGCCGCAGGCTGCCCGTCTCGCCTCGGCCGGCCTTGCGGCAGGCTTCCACCGCGCCGTCCAGTTGCCGGAACATGGGCTGGATGCCATCCAGGAACACGCGGCCGGCCACCGTCAGCGCCACCTTGCGCGTGCTGCGCTCGAACAGCTTGACGCCCAGTTCGTCCTCCAGTTCGCGGATGCGCTGGCTCAGCGGCGGCTGCGCGATGTGCAGGCGCAGGGCGGCCCGGGTAAAGCTCAACTCGGTGGCGACGACCATGAAACTCTGAAGGTGGCGCAATTCCATCGGACGGATTCCGTAAAAGACCAACCGGAAATTAATACTCAGTAAGTATAAATAGTACGTCCATAATAAATTGGACGACACAATCCGCCGGCTTTAACCTGCCACGCATCGAACAACGACACGATGTAGAGGCATGACAATGGCTGATCTTTCGGGGCGCGTCGCCCTGGTTACCGGCTCCACCAGCGGCATCGGCCTGGCCGTGGCGAGGCGCCTGGCGCGGTCCGGCGCCACCCTGGTCCTCAACGGCCTGGCGGACGCGGCCGCGGCCGACGCGCTGTGCGCCGAATTCCGGGACGTCTACGGCGTGCCCGTGCGCTTCCAGCCCTGCGACCTGCGCAAGCCGGCCGAGATCGAGGCCATGATCGCGGAACTGAACGACGCCTACGGCGCGCTGGACATCCTGGTCAACAACGCGGGCATCCAGCACGTCAGCCAGATCGAGGCCTTTCCCGTCGAGAAATGGGACGACATGATCGCGGTCAACCTCTCGGCCAGCTTCCACACCATCCGCACGGCGCTGCCCGCCATGCGCGCGCGCAACTGGGGCCGCATCGTCAACATGGCGTCCATCAGCGGCATGCGCGGGCGGGCGGGAAAGACGGGCTACAACGCCACCAAGCACGGACTCATCGGATTGACGAAATCCGTGGCGCTGGAAACCGCGAAAACCACCATCACCTGCAACGCCATCTGCCCGGGCTGGGTGCATACGCCGCTGGTGCAGAAGCAGATCGACGCGCTGGCCGAACGCGACGGCCTGGACAACGCCGCCGCCACCGACCGCCTGCTGGGCCTGCGGCAGCCTTCGGGCAAGTTCGTGACCCTGGAGCAGATCGCCGGCCTGTGCGAATTCCTCTGTTCGCCCGACGCCGACGAAGTCCGCGGCGTGGCATGGGCCATGGACGGCGGCACGACCGCGGCCTGAGGCCGGGGATAGAGGAGACTACGATGCTGGATCATACTCATGTGCCCGCGGCGGCGAGCTGGGTCGACGGAACCCGCGGCCACCCGGACTTTCCCATCCAGAACCTTCCCCTGGGCGTGTTCCGCCAGGGCGGCGGAACGCCGCGCGTGGGCGTGGCCATCGGCGACCAGGTGCTGGACACCCGGGCGGCGGTCGAACTGGGCCTGATGGACGGCCTGGATCCGGCCTCGCGCCTGGCGCTGACGGCCGGCGCGCTCAACGACTGGATGGCTCTGCCGCCCGCGGCGCGAACGGCCTTGCGCCATGCCGTGTTCGCCCTGCTGGACGCCGATCATCCCGGGCGGGCGCGCCACGCGTCGCTGGCGGGGCAACTGCTGCGCCAGCAGGCGCAGTGCGAACTGCTGCTGCCCGCCGACGTGGGCGACTACACCGACTTCTACGCCGGCATCCACCACGCCACGCAGGTCGGCAGACTGTTCCGGCCGAACAGCCCGCTGATGCCGAACTACAAGCACGTGCCGATCGCCTATCACGGCCGCGCATCGTCCATCCGCCCGTCCGGTTCGCCGGTGCGGCGTCCGACTGGCCAGGTCCGGACCGCAGCCGGCGTGGACGTCCCGGCGCTGCGGCCGTCGGCCCAACTGGACTTCGAACTGGAACTGGCGATCTGGATCGGCCCGGGCAACGCGCTCGGCGCGCCGGTGCCCCTGGCCGCGGCGGCGGATCATGCGGCCGGCTACGGCTTGCTGAACGACTGGTCCGCCCGCGACATCCAGGCCTGGGAATACCAGCCCCTCGGCCCGTTCCAGGGCAAGAACTTCGCCTCGACGGTCTCGCCCTGGGTCGTCACGGCCGACGCGCTGGCGCCGTTCCGCTGCGCGCCCATGGCGCGCGGCGGCGACGATCCGGAACTGCTGCCGTACCTGCGCGACGAGGCCGATGCCGCGGCGGGCGGCCTGTCGATCGCGCTGGAGGCCTGGCTGTCGACGGCGCGCATGCGCGAACTCGCGCTCGGCCCCTGCCGGCTGTCCGCCAGCGACGCGCGCCACCTGTACTGGACGCCCGCGCAGATGGTGGCCCAGCACACGCTGGGCGGCTGCAACCTGCGCCCCGGCGACCTGCTCGGCTCGGGCACCATATCGGCCCCGGACGACAGCGGCCACGGCAGCCTGCTCGAACTCACGCGCGGCGGCACGCGGCCCATCGAACTGCCGTCGGGCGAGACCCGCCTGTTCCTGGAAGCGGGAGACGAGATCGCGCTGACGGCGCACTGCCGCCGCGACGGATTCGCCCGCATCGGTTTCGGCGAAAGCCGCGCCCGCATCATCGACTGACCCCTACAACGGCCTCCGCAAGACCGAAGGCCGCGCATACATAACGGAGACATGAAATGAAGAAGCTATTCGCAGCAGGCATGATGGCCCTGGCCGCCACCGCCGGCACGCCCGCGCTGGCCCAGGACTTTCCCAAGCATCCCATCCGCCTGATCATCCCGTATTCGGCGGGCGGCGTCACGGACGTGGTGGGCCGCGCGCTGGCGGAACAGTCCGGCAAGCGGCTCGGGCAGACGGTCGTGGTCGAGAACAAGACCGGCGCGAACGGCACGCTGGGCGCGACGCAGATGCTCAACACCGCGCCCGACGGCTATACCGTGACCATGGTGCCCATCGGCATTTTCCGCATGCCCCACATCACCGGCACGCGCTACGACCCGATCAAGGACCTGACCTACATCTCCATGATCGCCGGCTACAACTACTATGTGGCGGTCAGCGCCGACTCGCCCTGGAAGACGCTGGACGACCTGGTCGCCTACGCCAAGTCCAAGCCCGATGCCCTCTCCTACGGCACGCCGGGCGCCTACAGCAGCCAGCACATCGCGATGGTGCAACTGGGCGAGGCCGCCGGCGCCAAATGGACGCACGTGCCGTACAAGGGCGACGCCGACGCGCTGTCGGCCATGCTGGGCGGCCACATCCAGGTGCTGGTCGGCGCCAGCACCATCCTGCCCTACGTGGCCTCGGGCAAAGTGCGCATCCTGGCCTCGCTGGGCGACCGCCGCTCGCCCGACCTGCCGGACGTGCCCACCCTGAAGGAATCCGGCTACCCGGTGGTCCACACTTCGCCCTTCGGCATCGCCGGCCCCAAGGGCATGGACCCCGCCGTGATCGCCCGGCTCGACGGCGCGTTCCGCGACACGCTCAAGGACGACGCCTTCCTGGCCCTGCTGCGGCAGTCCGGCGTCTCGCCGCAATACATGGATTCCGCGTCCTACACCAAGGCAGCCGAAGCCAGCGCCGACACCGAGCGCGAGGTCATCAAGAAGCTGGGCAACATCATGAACAAGTGATGGCGCGCTGGTTTTCCCGATTTCGCAACACTGTTGCCCGGTCTCTCACACTATTTCACGCCGCCCATCCGGATGTCTCCTTTTGGCGGGCGCCGAAATGCATGATGGCATCCGAAAGCAGGTTGCGCAGGGCGGGCCGAAGCGCCGAAGGCCGCCAAAGAAGGCGGCCCCGCCGCTGACGAGCACGGGGAGTCAGCGACGGCCGCCACGCGAAGCGCCCCATCGGGGCGCTTTCGATTTGCCGGCGCGGGCCGCGCAACCTTGCGCGCGCGCGTGCGCCGGGCCCCGCCCGGCAGCCATCGCCCTCACGGCGGATGCTGCCCGCTCAGGCGCTCATGCTAATGATGGAAGCGCCACGGGAGCATGCGCCTGCCGGCATCTCCATTACCCGAATGCAGGCGCGCCGGTCTAGGAGGGAGACACTATGGCCTCAGGCACCCGGTTAGCGGACGTCATCGTCAAGCTACCAGATCGATCGACCTGCCGCGTACAACGCCGCCTGGTCATAAAGCGCAGCGAGACGGCTCCACCAGAGCCCGAATACATCTGCTCGTTGCCCACGGGCGAGCCGGTCACCTGGCTTCGCGACGGGAAGTACCGCCTTCCGGACGGCACCATCGCGGTCGCCGTCGCGCATCGGCGGCCAACAAAATAGCGGCGCCGCAACTTGCCGGCCTGCTCCTCACCCCCTCTCCAGGGCTTGCTAGTCACTTCGATCGGCAGAAACTCAGGATGGCCTCCGCGACAGACCGCGACGCTTCCCGCTGGGGGAAATGCCCCACGCCATCGAGCACCTGCCGTTCGTAGCCGCCGTTGAAGAACGTCTCGCGGCCCTTGGAACTGTCGGGGTGGTTGCAGGTGTCGGCGCCGCCGTGCAACACCAGCGTCGGCACCGACAGCACTGGCGCGGGGTGCAGGCGCGCTTCGTCCCCGGCATAGGCCGGGTCGCCCTCGGCGAAGCCCCAGCGATGCCGGTAGGAATGCAGCACGATCTCGGCCCAGTCTTCGCCCTGGAACGCCCGCGCGGCTTCGTCAAAATCAGCCTGCGCGTACCAGCCGGCCGGCGCCCAGGTGTCCCACATCATGCGGGCGAAGGCCTCGCGTTCATCGCGCACCACCTGCGCTCCCCGCGGCGTGGCCATGTACCAGTGATACCAGTAGTTGCGCGCCTGCGGCAGCGGGAGCGGCTGGTTGGGGTCGTTGGTGCCGTAGCCCACCGACAGCATCACCAGGTGCGAAGCGGCACCCGCCCGCAGGCCGCAGGCATTGGCGGCGGCGCGCGCGCCCCAGTCATGGCCGATCAGCGCGGGTTGCGCCAATCCCAGCACGTCGATGAAATCCAGCAAATCACGGCCCAGGGCGGACAACTGCCCGCTGCGGGGCGTGGCGGCATCGCGGAACCGCGTCGGCGCAAAGCCACGCAGCGCAGGCGCCAGCACGCGGTAGCCCGCCTCGGCCAGGATGGGAGCCACGGTCTTCCAGCACTCCGGACTATCCGGCCAGCCATGCAGCAGGACGGCGGTTCGCGCGCCATGCGGATTCCATTCCAGATAGGCGATATCGAGCCGTTCGGTCGAGGCGAAGCGATAGTTGTGCATAAGGGAACCTCTCATCGTGAAGATTCCCAAGCGTAGCTGGACGATTCCATTCTATTGTCGAATAATCTTCATTGATTAATGATTTTTCACGTTGAATTCCAGGATGCCTATTTCTCCCCTTGCCGATGGCCCTCCACTCGACACGGTGCTGCTGCGCACCTTTCTCGAAATCGTGGACAGCGGCAGCTTCGCCACGGCAGCCGAACGGCTGTCGTTGACGCCTTCGGCCGTCAGCGGACACATGCGGCGGCTGGAACAGATCGCGGGTGCCAGCCTGCTGGCGCGCACCACTCGCCGCCTGGAATTGACGCAGGCCGGCGACACCTTGTACGCCTACGGCCGCAACATCCTCGATCTGGAACGCGAAGCCCGCGCCAAGCTGCGCGGTACGCCATTACGCGGACGACTGCGTATTGGCGCCTCGGAAGATTTTGCCGGTGCCTGGCTGCCCCAGGTGCTGCAACGCTTTCGGCAATGGAATCCCGAAGCCACGGTCGAACTGAAGGTCGGCATCACCGCCGATCTGCTGCGCCAGCAGGAACGCGGCCGCCTGGAGCTGGTCTTCGGCAAGCAATGCAGCCGCGTCGAGGGCAGCGGCACGTTGTTGTGGGAAGAACCGCTGGTCTGGGCGTTTTCGGCCGACCAACCCCTGCCGGCCGAACCGCCGCTGCCGCTGGCGGTCTTTCCCGAGCCGTGCGTCTATCGCGAATCGGCAGTCAGGGCGCTGGGCAAGACGGATCGGGTCTGGCGCATCGTCTTTGAAAGCGGCAGCATGGCCGGCTGCCTGTCGGCGGCGCGTGCGGGCTTCGCCATCACGGTCATCGCCGACAGCCAACGCAGTGAAGGCCTGCGCATACTCGGCAGCGAGGATGGCTTGCCCGAACTGCCGATGGCGCGCTTCTACGCCTTTGCCAGCGGGGATAATCCGGTCAGCACAGCGCTGATCGAGGCCGCCCGCAGTGCTGGCCAGAGCCGCTTCAGCCAGCGCGGGCTTCGGGACTGATAGACGCTGGGACGGGTTTCATTGGAGCCGGACTGCAAATTCCCTGCTGCACCAAGGCGGCCGAAGCCAGCGCCGACACCGAACGCGAGATCATCAAGAAGCTCGGCAACCTCATCAACAAGCGATGCCCCGCCCCCGAAAAAAACCGGCGGCGCCCGGCGTAGCCGCCCGCAGCGCTCCGCCCGCCCGATACAATTACGGGCATGAATTCAGCAACGCCCCACTCCGCCGCCGACGCCCTTTCGGGCCACACCCCCATGATGCAGCAATACCTCCGCCTGAAGGCGGAGGCCGGTCCCTTGCTGCTGTTCTACCGCATGGGCGACTTCTATGAAATGTTCTACGAAGACGCGGAACGCGGCGCGCGCCTGCTCAATCTGACGCTGACCAAGCGCGGCTCGTCCAACGGCACGCCCATCCCCATGGCCGGGCTACCCGTGCACGCCATGGAGCAATACCTGGCCCGCCTGGTCGCCATGGGCGAGTCCATCGCCATCTGCGAGCAGATCGGCGATCCGGCCGCCTCCAAGGGGCCGGTCGAACGCCGCATCGTGCGCATCGTGACGCCCGGCACGCTGACGGACGACGCGCTGCTGCCGGCCAAGGCCGACCGGGCGCTGGCCGCCGTCTTCGTCACCGGCCCGGCGCGCGCGCCGCGCGCCGGCGTGGCCTGGCTGAACCTGGCCAGCGGCGAATTCCGCGTGACCGAATGCGCGCCGCCCCAACTGGAATCGGAACTGCACCGCATCGCGCCGGCCGAGGTCATCTGCGCCGACACCGCCGAATTCGACTTCCCGTTCGAAAGCGCCCGCACGCGCGTGCCCGACTGGCACTTCGAGGCCGACAGCGCGCGCGCCCACCTGCTGGCGCATTTCAAGACCGACACGCTGGCGGGCTTCGACGTCGAGGACATGCCGGCCGGCGTCTGCGCCGCGGGCGCCCTGCTGCGCTACGCGGCCCGCACCCAGGCGCAGGCCCTGGCCCACGTACAGAGCCTGTCGGTGGAACGTCCCGGCCAGTACGTGCTGCTGGACCCGGTCACCCGCCGCAACCTGGAACTGACGCAGACGCTGTCCGGCGAAGATTCGCCCACGCTGTTCTCCCTGCTGGACGGTTGCCGCACGCCCATGGGCAGCCGCCTGCTGCGCCGCTGGCTGCACCACCCGCTGCGCGAGAACGAACAGGCGCAGGCGCGCCAGCACGCCATCTCGGCGCTGCTGGCCGGCCGCATGGACGTAGAGCAGACCTTTGGATCGGCCGGCCTGCTGGAATCCCTGCGCGGCGCGCTCAACGCCTTCCCCGACATCGAACGCATCGCCACGCGCCTGGCGCTGCGCTCGGTCCGCCCGCGCGAACTCGCCAGCCTGCGCGACGCGCTCCAGGCCCTGCCCGCGCTGCGCGAGCAGGTCGAGCCGATGGCGGATTCGCCCCGGCTGGGCGAACTGGTGTCGCACCTGTCGGTGGACCCCGCGCTGGCCGCCCTGCTGGTACGCGCCATCGCGGCCGAGCCCGCGGTCGCCATCCGCGACGGCGGCGTGCTGGCCCCGGGATTCGACTCGGAACTGGACGAGCTGCGCGCGCTCGCGGCCGACGGCGGCGACTTCCTGGTGCAACTGGAAGCCCGCGAGCGCGAACGCACCGGCATCAACAACCTGCGCGTGGAATTCAACCGCGTGCACGGCTTCTATATCGAAGTCACCAAGGGCCAGACGGCCAAGGTGCCGGAAGACTACCGCCGCCGCCAGACGCTGAAGAACGCCGAACGCTACATCACGCCTGAACTGAAGACCTGGGAAGACAAGGTGCTGTCCGCCCAGGACCGCTCGCTGGCCCGCGAAAAATGGCTGTTCGAGCAATTGCTGGACGTGCTGGCCGAGCACGTGCGCCCGCTGTCGGACTGCGCCGCCGCGCTCGCCGAGCTGGACGCGCTGGCCGCGCTGGCCGAACATGCGCGCCGCCACGACTGGATCGCGCCCGAGTTGTCGGAGCAGGCCGACATCGACATCGAGGCCGGCCGACATCCCGTGGTGGAACACGCGATCGAACGCTTCACGCCCAACGGCTGCCGGCTGGAGCCCGCCCGCCGCATGCTGCTGATCACCGGCCCGAACATGGGCGGTAAATCGACCTACATGCGGCAGGTGGCGCTGATCGTGCTGCTGGCGCGCATCGGCAGCTTCGTGCCCGCGGCGCGCGCGCGCATCGGCAAGATCGACCGCATCTTCACGCGCATCGGCGCGGCCGACGATCTGGCCGGCGGGCGCTCGACGTTCATGATGGAAATGACCGAGGCGGCCGCCATCCTGTCGGCCAGCACGCCCAACAGCCTGGTGCTGATGGACGAGATCGGCCGCGGCACCTCGACCTACGACGGCCTGGCGCTGGCCTGGGCCATCGCCTGCCGCCTGCTGGCGCACAACCGCGCGCTGACGCTGTTCGCGACGCATTACTTCGAACTGACCCGCCTGCCCGCCGAGCAGCCGGCCGCCGCCAACGTGCACCTGGCCGCCGCGGAATCCGCGGGCGGCATCGTCTTCCTGCACGAAGTGCGCGAAGGCCCCGCCAGCCGCAGCTATGGTATCCAGGTGGCGCAGCGCGCCGGCGTTCCGGCCGCCGTGATCCGCCAGGCCTCCCGCGAACTGGAACGCCTGGAAGCCCAGGGCGCGCCCACCCCGCAGCTCGGCCTGTTCTCGGCCGCGGCCGAGGCCGACGCCCAGGCGGATGCCGCGGCCGAACGCTCCGACGCCTTCGAGGCCCTGGACGCCCTGCGCGACGAACTCGCCGCCATCGACCCCGACAGCCTCACGCCGCGCGAAGCGCTGGACGCCCTTTACCGCCTGAAGAAGCACCTCCAATGAACCTCGACCGCCCCTTGACGCTTCTGGGCAATCAAAGCCCCAACGACTTCATGCGCCGCTATTGGCAGCGCAAGCCGCTGCTGATCCGTCAGGCCATCCCCGCCTTCAAGCCGCCCGTCACCATCGCCGCCATCAAGAAGCTCGCGCGCCGCGACGACGTGGAGTCGCGCCTCATCTGGCGCGAGAACGGCGAATGGCAGATGGAAAACGGCCCCTTCGCGCGCCTGCCCAAGGACAACGAGGGCGACTGGACTCTGCTGGTGCAAAGCGTGGACCTCCACAGCGACGCCGCGTCCGAACTGATGCAGTTGTTCCGCTTCATTCCGGACGCCCGCCTGGACGACGTGATGATCAGCGTCGCCAGCCATGGCGGCGGCGTGGGCCCGCATTTCGACAGCTACGACGTGTTCCTGCTGCAGGCGGCGGGCGAGCGCGAATGGCGCTACGGCCGCCAGAAGGACCTGTCCCTGGAGCCCGGCCTGCCGCTGAAGATACTGAGCCGCTTCGAGCCCGAGGAAACGGCCGTGCTGGCCCCCGGCGACATGCTCTACCTGCCGCCCCAGGCCGCCCATGACGGCGTGGCGGTGGGCGACGGCTGCATGACCATCTCCATCGGTTTCCGCGCCCCCACGCAGGCGACGCTGGCGCGCGGCCTGCTGGAAGCGGCCGCCGACCAGGTCATGGCGCGCGTCGGCCTGCTGGGCGGCCCCTACGGCGAACCCGCACTGCCCGGCCCCAGGCTGTCCGCGGTCTACCGGGACCCGGGCCAGCCCGCCGTCGACACCCCGGCCGCGCTGCCCGACGGGCTGGTCGCCGCCACGCTGGAAACCGTGGAAAAACTGCGCTTCGACGATGCGCTGGCCTCGCGTTTCCTGGGCTGCTGGCTGACCGAGCCCAGCAACCTCAGCGTGTTCGACGCGCCCGAAGGCCTGGACGTGGATCTGGAAGAGGATTGGCCCTCGTCGGGCAGGCTGGTGCTGGACCGCCGCAGCCGCATGCTGTATCGGGGCAAGCAGCTCTTCATCAATGGCGAGACGGCAATGGTGCCGGCGGACGCCGCCTTGCGCGCGCTTGCCGATGCGCGCAGCCTGGACTGCGCCCACCCGTCCTGCGCCCGCCTGTCCGACGAGGCGCGCTCCTGCCTGGCGGACTGGCTGGATTCGGGCTGGATCCGCTACGTGGCGGCGTAGTATCTGGAAACGGGTACGTATCCGTCTTGCACAGAACGAAATCAGGTCTATTCGACGCGTCACATCAAGAAAGACATAACACGAAGCTGAAAGGTTTGTTGCCGTTGGGAAGCCACCTTTTTAACTTTCACACGGGATCGGCCTGCGTGTTCCTGTAGCCTGGATTCTGGTTTCCCCTAACGGGGTTTCAAGAGTCGTCATCTACAGGAGTCTAAAAATGATGAGCAAAACCTTGATTATTGCCTCGGTGCTGGCCGTCGCGCTCAGCGCCTGCAACAAGAAGGAAGATGCCCCGGCGCCCGCGACCAACCCCGCTCCGGGCGCCAGCACGCCTGCCCCCGCCACGCCTCCGGCCACTTCGCCGGCTCCGGCTCCGGCCCCCACGCCCGACACCACGCCGGGCGGCGGTTCGACCACCCCGGGTGGATCGACCACGCCCGCGTCCTGATCCCCTCAGCGACGAACCCCCGCTCGGAGAGGAAGCAGAAAGGCCCCGGCAGTCGGACTGCCGGGGCCTTTTTGCTTTTTGTCTTGGGGCAACAACAAGAAAAAAGGCCCCACTAGGGGGCCTCTTCATGCGGCCGGCGCCGCGGCGCCGGGCTGCTTGCCTTACATCTTGTCCTTCAGCACGCTCAGCAGGCGCTGGGCGGTGGCGCTGTTGTCGCGCGCGCCGTTGGCGTCCAGCACGGTCACTTCCGTCTGGTCGCCGGTGGAGGCCAGGTGGATGCGGTACTGCGGCGCCTCGGCCTTCTTGTCGCCCGAGAACATGCGGCTGAAGAAGCCCGGCTGTTCGATCTTCTCGCCCGTGTCGGTATCGACGTAGCGGACGAAGTAGTCGCCGGCGGAACGGTCGCGGTCGTCCACGGCGAAACCGCCGCCGTCCAGCGCCACGCCGACACGGCGCCATGCGCGGTCGAACGATTCGCCGACGATGAGCGACGTGCCCTGCGCGCGGACGTCCTGCTGCAGCGCGGGCTTCTGCGGCGCGGCTTCGGCCTGCTGCACCAGCTTGCGGGCGTTGTCGACGTCGGAACCCAGGTAGACCATCATGCGGGCGAGCATGGCGGCGTTCAGGCCCGGATCTTCCTTGCCGTTCTGCCATTGCACCTGGCCGCCGTCGGCGCCGACGCGCTTTTCAAGCATCTGGCGATGGCTGACGTAGACCTCGGTGTGGCCGTTGACGCGTTCGACGCGCGTGCGGAATTTCTCGCGCTCGCCGCTATCCCAGGCCGATTCCAGGATCATGCCCAGGGCCTGGCGCAGCCAGCTTTCCGGGATCTTGGCGCGGTTTTCCGCCCAATCGGTCTCGATCAGGCCCGCGCTCGGGTTGTTGCTGGCCACGGTAAAGCCGTTTTCGGTCCAGAAGTCGATCAGGCGCGGGAACACGTCCTCGGGAGCACGGTCCACGACGAGCCAGCGCAGATCGCCGTCGCGCTCGACCCGCATGTCCGTGCGGGCAGGCAGCACGTTGCTGGTCTTGGGCGCGCTGGCTTGCGCCTCGCCTTGCTGCTGGAACTGCGAATACGTCGTCGAGCCCGAGGCGGGCGCGCGATAACGCGGATCGCTGTTGGCCTGGGTCAGGTCGGGCGGAATGCTCAGGGGCTCCCCGCGCTGCGTGACGGCGCTTTTGTAATTGACGGACTCTTCATTGCCCAGGAGTTGATTGACCTCGCTGCAACCGGCCAACAACACCAGAGACATCAATGCCGACAGACCGGCATGACGCTTGTTCATACGTATCCTCACGATATTTAGAGCAGACCCGCATCCTGGAGCGCGGCGCGCACCGTCGCATGGTGCTGCGCCCCCAGTTCAACCAGCGGCAGCCGGTAGCCGAGTGCACTGCGGCCCAATTCGGCCAACGCCCACTTGACGGGGATGGGATTGGCTTCAACGAACAAAGCCTTGTTCAGACGTGCCAAGCGTGCATTAAGTTCACGCACCTTGGGCACATTGCCGTCCAGGGCGGCGGCACAGAGGTCACGCATGAGCTTCGGCGCCACGTTGGCCGTGACGGAGATATTGCCGCGCGCGCCCAGCAGGATCAGGGCGGGAGCGGTGGGATCGTCGCCGCTGAAGACCTGGAAGCCGGCGGGCGCCTCGCGCAGCAGCAGGCCGCCGCGCGCGATGTCGCCGGTGGCGTCCTTGATGCCGATGATGCCCGGCACCTGCGCCAGGCGCAGGACCGTGTCGTTGCTCATGTCGGCGACGGTGCGGCCCGGCACGTTGTACAGGATGGTGGGCAGGTCGACCGCTTCCGCGACGGCGCGGAAATGGCGGTACAGGCCTTCCTGCGAAGGCTTGTTGTAATAGGGAACGACCGACAGGCCGGCCTGCGCGCCCACGGCCTTGGCGTGGCGCGTCAGGTGGATGGCTTCGTCGGTGGAGTTGGCGCCCACCCCGGCGATGACCGGGATGCGGCCCGCCGCGTGCTCGACGGCGACGCGGATCAGTTCCGCGTGTTCTTCCATGGAGACCGTGGGCGATTCCCCGGTGGTGCCCACCACCACCAGCGCGTCGGTTCCTTCCTGGACGTGCCAGTCGATCAACGACCGGTAGGCAGCGTAGTCGAGGCTGCCGTCGGGCTGCATTGGGGTGACCAGGGCCACCATGCTGCCCTGGAAATTAACGCCTGCGGCGGTTGCAGGGGATGCCATAAATGTGGGGCTCCACGGCCCCGCGGCAGGATGCCCCAAGGCCAGAATCAGTGAAACCGCTGAGTTTAACGGATATTGGCCAAAATCTTATAGAAACCACTGAACGATTGTCGTTCCCAACCCGAGCACCGGCCGCATCAAAAGCCAGAGCACGTCCGTCACCAGCAGGATGACGACGAGGACCAGGCCGTAAGGCTCGAGTTTCGAATACTGCCAGGCCAGCCGGTTGGGCAGCAGGCTGAACAGAATGCGTCCCCCATCCAGCGGCGGGATGGGCAGCAGGTTCAGCGCCATCAATACCAGGTTGACGTTCACGCCGGCCACGGCCATCTCGAACCAGAACGATTCCTGCAGGCCCGATTCCAGGAAGAGGCGCAGGGAAAACGCCCACAGGATCGCCATCAGCAGATTGGCCGTGGGGCCGGCCAGCGCGACCCAGAGCATGTCCTGCTTGGGACGGCGCAAGCGGCCGAAGTCCACCGGCACCGGCTTGGCCCAGCCGAACAGCATGCCCGGGCTGCCCAGCAGCTTGGACGCCAGCAGGATCGCCACCGGCACCAGCAGCGTGCCGATGGGATCGATGTGCCGCGCGGGATTCAGGCTGATGCGGCCGGCCTGGTGGGCCGTGGGATCGCCGAACATGCGCGCGACGAAACCGTGCGCGGCCTCGTGCAAGGTGATGGCGAAAATAACCGGTATCGCGTAGACCGCAATGGTTTGGATGATGTCATTCATGGCGAACCGGATTGTAGATGAGCCGCGAGCCGGCGAGAGCCGGCCCGCAAGCGCGCGCGGCCGGCGCGCTCAGGCAAGGCCCAGCGTCGCCGGGTCGCCGCGCCCGACGCGCACCACCACCGGATCGTCGCCGGTGAGGTCGATCACGGTGGTCGGCGATTGCGGGCAGGCGCCCGCGTCGATGATGGCCGCCAGGGAATGTTCGTAGCGTTCGCGGATGTCTTCCGCGTCGTTCAGCGCCTCGGACTCGTCCTTGGGGATGAGCGTGGTGGACAGCAAGGGCGCCCCCACCTGCTCCAGCAGGCCCAGCATGACGGGATGGTCGGGCACCCGGATGCCGATGGTCTTGCGCGAAGGATGCGACACGCGCCGCGGCACTTCCTTGGTGGCTTCCAGGATGAAGGTCCAGGGGCCGGGCGTCGCGGCCTTCAGCAGGCGGTACTGCCGGTTGTCCACGCGCGCGAAGTGGCCGATTTCGGCCAGGTCGCGGCACAGCAGCGTGAGATGGTGGCGTTCGTCCAGCCCCCGCAGCCGGCGCAACCCGTCGGCGGCGTCCTTGTCGTCCAGGCGGGCGACGACCGCGTAGCTGGAGTCGGTGGGAACGGCCACCAGGCCACCGTCGGTGAGCCATTGGGCCGCCTGCTTGAGCAGGCGAGGTTGCGGATTCGCGGGGTGAATGGAGAAATACAGAGCCATGGGTTTATCCTAACACTCTTGAAGGCCGCTCAGTAAAGCGCGGCGATGCAAAATGGCGGGAACGCCGACCCGCCCGGAGAAACGGAATGCGCCTAGATAACTCGCGCGAAAGCGACAACGTGGAAGACCGCCGTGCCAGTGGCCCGCGGATCGGCGGACGCGGCACCATCGGCATCGGTACGATAGTACTGGCCCTGGTCGCCATGTACTTCGGCGTGGACCCCAGCGTAGTCCTGCAAATGGCCGAAGGCCCCCCGATGCAGCAGGAAGCGCCGGCCTCGCGCCCGCCCGCCAACGATCCCCAGGCCATCTTCGTATCGAAGGTGCTGGGCGAAACCGAAGACACCTGGAGCGCCATTTTCCAGAAAGACCTGAACCGCCAGTACGTGGCGCCCAAGCTGGTGCTGTTCCGCGGCGCCACCCCCACGGCCTGCGGTACGGGCCAGTCGGCGATGGGGCCGTTCTACTGCCCGGGCGACAGCAAGGTGTACATCGACCTGTCCTTCTTCGATGAATTGCAGAACCGCTTCAAGGCGCCGGGCGATTTCGCCCAGGCCTATGTGATCGCGCACGAGGTCGGACACCACGTCCAGCACCTGCTCGGCATCTCGGACCAGGTGGACAACCTGCGCCGGCGCAATCCCTCGCAGGCCAATGCGCTGTCGGTGCGCATGGAACTGCAGGCGGACTGCTTCGCTGGCCTGTGGGCGCAGCGCGCCGACGCGGCGCGCAACATTCTCGAAGGCGGCGACGTCGAAGAGGCCCTGGGGGCCGCCACCGCGATCGGCGACGACCGCCTGCAGAAGCAGAGCCAGGGCTACGTGGTTCCCGACGCGTTCACGCACGGTTCGTCGGCCCAACGGGTGCGCTGGTTCAAGCGCGGCCTGGAAAGCGGCAGCATCAAGCAATGCGACACGTTCTCGGCCAGTTCCCTGTAGGCCCGCGCCGGCCCTCCGGGCCTGTATATCCATACAGCCCGCGGGGCCGCGGCGTCTTCATCTTGTAAGATTACGCCCCCTCGCCGTGTTGCGTGCGTTTCCCCGCCGCCGGTCGAGCGGCGCGGCACGCGCCAGGCGCCATCCGCCGGCGCGCGCAATTCCCAGACCCTAGATCAGTTCCATGGCCAAGAAGTTCGAACCGTTAATCACCGTCGATGAGGTGCAAGAGATCCTTGCCGAACCCAAGGAAACCGTAAAACCGATCGCCTGGATTCCGAAGCCCGCCTCCTCCGATCTCCAATGGATGGAATTCGCGAGCCCGTGCCGGATCAAGGGGGAAGTGCGCGAAGACGTGATCTTCCGCGCGGCCTATCGCAGCGCCCGCACCGCGGTGCACGGCCAGGCCACCATTTTCCTGGCCGAGGCCTTTTGCGCCAGCCTCTTCGTGGGCCCGCACCGCGTGTACGGCGTGGACACCGACGATTCCTTCCACACCAGCCTGGTGGGCGAAGGCCGGCCGCAATTCCGCAAGCCGCTTGCGGACCGCAGCCACGAACACATCTGGGTGGACGACGGCGAAGGCTATGCCGAGCCCGTGGCGCCCGCCCTACACACCATCGGCGCGCTGATGCAGTATTTCCTGCCGCGGGCGAACCTGACGCTGACCGGCGGTTTCGCGCATCCTCTCAAAGGCCGCCAAATCGAACTGATTCTATGAGCAATTTTCTGGAAGCCTCCGGCTGGACTGTCCTGCCGGCCGGCGAGCACGCCATCCGCGCCGTATCGCCCATGACGCTGGGCCTGGACGGGCAGCATGCGGCGTTCTTCATCGCCCATCCCGACGACGCGTCTTTCTACCTGACCGACGCCTGTGAGACCGCGATGCACGCGTCCAGCTACGGTATCGACCTGCCGGCCAAGCGCATCGATCTGCTGAACGAAACGCCGGGCGTCAGCCTGGCGCACTTCGACCGCACGGGCGCCATCGTCGCGTCCGGGCCGAATGAACAGTTGCAGGAAGCCCTGTGGGACGCCGTGAAGCTGGCGATGGCGCTGTCGTTCCAGTGCGCCAAGTGGATGCCCCGGTTCAGCCAGCTACGCTTTCGCGCGCAAGTGGGCCGCGCGCTGGCGGAAGGCGTGGGCGTGAACCGCGTGGTCAAGGGCGCTCGCGCCAAGGGCAGCAGCGGCCACACGGCGGACTTCGCGTTCGCGGTGCGCGCGTCCGGCAGCACGGCGCTGACGTATATCGAGCCGATTTCCTTGAAGGCCGGCAAGAAGATGGACTGGACGCAGGTCTACCAGACCCACGGCAAGATGTCAGACGTGAAGATGGCCGACGCGCGCAATTCGCGCATGGTCATCCTGGAAGACGGCGCCTCGGCCGACGAATTCAAGAAAGCGGTGACCATACTCGAACAATCGGCCACTGTGCATACGCTGGCCAAGACGCGCGACTGGCGCGAGGTCTTTTCCGGCTAGGAGTCAGGAAGACATGTTGGTCAGGCCGTCGACGATTTCGCGGCCATGCAGGATGGCCGCATGCACCGCTTCGCGTGGACTGAAGACGAAGCCGCCCTCGGCAAAGCACGGAACCGGGTATTCGTCGCCGCCTTCGAGCACGGCGCCTGCCTGGACCACCATCACCGACGCAATGAATACGGGGCCGCTGGGAGGCGCTTCAATCTCGGCGCCGGCGCCCCGGGACACTTTGGCCGTAAGCCGGTATCCCTTGTAGATCAAGTTGTTCTGATGCACTTCGGATGCCCTCTTTCTACGGTCCAGCATACCTCGGCTGTTCATGACAGTCCGGATATGTTTTGTAACTCAGGCAGAAACTAGAAACATTGTTGCATCGCAAGACTTGCGTCCCCGTTTCTCAACCTAGGCGGGCCGGAAACGCGCATCGCGCGCGCGGCCAAGCCTGACGCGGCCTGCGCGCGAACGGGAATGCTCAGGCCGCGCGCTCCGGCGCCGATTCATCGGGATTACCCTAGCGCTGTTGCGTATCCACACTTTCAGACGGATTCATATCCGTCGCCCGCATGTAGTCCGCCAGCGCCCAGCCCCAGCGGTAGACCGCCGTGGCGAGACTATGCGGCGACATGCTTGCGCCCCCGCGGCCACGCCGCTTCAAACCCGGCGGGCTGAGCCTCGGCCTTGCCGAAGAAAGCAGGAAACTGCCGTTCGCCTTTTTTCGTGACGCCCAGCGCGCGCGAATCCAGGTCCTTGGCTACCCAGCCCCGCCGCAGCAGCGCATCCAGCAAGGCCGCGCCCAGCGCGCCGCCCAGGTGCGAACGGCGTTCGCTCCAGTCCAGGCAGGCGCAGGCGAAGCGCCGCCGGCGCTGCCGCGCCAGCGCGACGTCCACGCCCACCTGCGCCAATGCGGCCTCGCCCAGGGGAGTCAGCGCGTAATCGCGCCCATCGTCCTCCAGCCAGCGGCGGGCCAGCATCGCGTCGTGGATGCGCACGGCCAGCGTGCCCGCCATGTGGTCATAGCAGGTGCGCGCCTCGCGCAGCGCGGAAGGCGTAGTGGGCTTGAACGGCGTGCGCTCGGCGCCGGCCACCACCAGCAGGGCCTCCAGCGCATGCCCGACCTCGCCGTTGGCGAGCCGGTAATAGCGGTGCTTGCCCTGAACGGCCACTTCCACCAGCCCCTGCTCGCGCAAGCGCTGGAAATGGCTGCTGGCCGTGGAAGCGCCGATGTCCGCCACCGCCGCCAGTTCCGTGGCCGTCCGGGCACGGCCGTCCAGCAGCACGCACAGCATGCGCGCGCGCGCCGGGTCGGCGATGGCGCCCGCCACCGCGGAAAGATTGATGTCGGCGAACGTGGATTCCATGATTCGCTCCAGGCCAAAGTATTGTGTGCAGAGTCAAGCATACTGCGAGTCATCCCAACAAGACAGCCGGCCCGCCGGACACCCATGCGCAAACCCCATGCATTCTTCGGCTGGACAGTCCTGTACGCCACCTTCGTGCTGGCGATCTTCGGCTGGGGCGTCGGCTTCTACGGCCCGCCCGTCTTCCTGCACGCCGTGGCGCAGCGCACCGGCTGGGGCGTCGCGCTGGTGTCCGGCGCCGTCACCCTGCACTTCCTGTGCGGAACGCTCGTGGTGGCCAACCTGCCCCGCCTGTACGGGCGGTTCGGCGTACCCGCGGTAACGCTGAGCGGCGCCGTGCTGCTCGCGCTGGGCGCGAACGGCTGGGCCCGGGCCGCGGAGCCCTGGCAACTCTATGCCGCCGCGCTGTTCTCCGGCATGGGATGGGTGGCCCTGGGCGCCGCGGCGGTCAACGCCCTGATCTCGCCCTGGTTCGTCCGGCGCCGGCCCGCCGCGCTGGGCATGGCCTACAACGGCGCCAGCGTCGGCGGCATCGTGTTCTCGCCCCTGTGGGTCTACCTCATCGGCGAGGCGGGCTTCGCGCAGGCCGCCTTGTGGGTGGGAATCGCGATGGTGGGCGTGATCGCGGCGCTGTCGCTCAAGGTATTCGCCGTCACGCCGCAACAGCTCGGACAGGCCCCCGACGGCGCGGCGCCGGAAGCCCGGGCCGCCGCGCCGGCGCCCTCGCCGCCGCCCGTGCCCGATCTCTGGCGCGACCGGTCCTTCCTGACCCTGGCCGCGGGCATGGCGCTGGGACTGTTCGCGCAAATCGGGCTGATCGCGCACCTGCTGTCGCTGCTGGCGCCCTTGCTGGGCGCGCAGACGGCCGGCCTGGCGATGGGCCTGGCCACTGCCAGCGCCATCGCGGGGCGCACGCTGGTGGGATGGCTGATGCCGGCCGGCGCCGACCGGCGCAAGGTGGCCTGCCTGGCCTATGGCATCCAGATCTGCGGTTCGCTCGTCCTGATGCTGGCGGCCGAACATGCGTGGGCCGTGTGGCTGGGCGTGCTGCTGTTCGGTTCGGGCATCGGCAACGCGACCTCGCTGCCACCGCTGATCGCCCAGACCGAATTCGCGCGGGACGACGCCCAGCGCGTCGTGCCGCTGATCGTTGCTCTGTCGCAAGGCGCCTATGCGTTCGCGCCCGCCCTGTTCGGCATCCTGCGCGCACTGTCGGAACGTGCCGGACATCCGCTGCTCTGGTTCCTGGCCGCGGCGGCCTGCCTGCAGGCGGCCGCGATCGCGAGCTTCGCGCTGGGACGCGTCACTCCAGCCCGCCCCGGCGCGCGACCAGCCCGGCCATGACGGCATCGCCCTGCTCGTTCGCCAGGCCTTCCGCCACCCCCCGCCGATCGGCGGCCGTGCGGTTCTGGCTGACCTTCCATTTGCCTTCGATGCGCGAAAGACGGATTTCCACGCCGACGATCGCCCGCATCTGGGCGGCGATGAAATCCGCCGGCGCGTCGTCCACGCGCCAAGGCTGCGCGCGCGCCTTTTCCTGGCTGTCGGTCAGCGCGTCGAGCTGCGCCCGCAGCCACGCCGGATCGTCCTGGACCGCGGGCACGCCCCAGGCGTGCACGGCCACGAAATTCCACGTCGGCACCACCTTGTGCGTCTCCGCCTTGGTCGGATACCAGGAAGGCGAAACGTAGGCCTGCGGCCCATGGAACACGACCAGGCATTCCCGCCCCGACGCCAGTTCGGCCAGTTGCGGATTGGCGCGCGCCACGTGCAGGCGCAGCACGCCGCAAGGCCCTTCGGGATAGAGCAGACAGGGAATGTGATTCGCCATCAGCCCGCCCTGCCCGGCGGTCGTGAGCACGCCCAGGGGGTGGGCGCGGATGAAATCGTGCTGGACGTCGAGAGAATCTTCGCGAAAGGCGGACGGCAGGTACATGGCGGAATCGGCGGTGGCTGAAAACTCCCAACATACCGCCGCCGTGGCTCCATTGCCAGGGCCAACGAAAATTCTTTTCATGGTGCCACCCGCGGCGCGGCCATCAGTCTTGCCGGCTGTACCAACCTGCCCAAGGCGCAGAACTATTCCACGTCCCTGGGCGAAAGCCAGAGCCAGCCCAGCCAGGATCCCGGATGGAGCGCCGGCCGGATCTGGCTGTGCCCCGGCCCGACGATCTGGACTTCCGGGACGACCCGGCCATGCGCGAGCGCGTGCCGACCTATATGAACGAAGCGCTGCGGCGCGAGTTCGCGCAGTCCGGCTATCGATTGCTGACCGATCCCGCGCTGCGCGACGCCAACACCGATGAACTGCCGATCGCGTCGATGAGCACCGTGACGGGCAGCAATCTGCCGCGGGAACAATCGCGAGCGGATCCGGGTCGAAGCCATCGCGTTTTTCCATCCGATATCACGAAGTAATGAATATTGACGTCAACCCTCACTTACCCATGGCCACGGCTAATGCTACTGTTCCGCCTGTGCAAGGAGTACATGCAATGGATCAGAAGACCAAGCCCTGGGCTTTTCCCAAGCCCCACCCGGAAAATACCCCGCGGGGCGAACGCAACAAGCAGGAGTTCGACGCTCCCGCCCAAGACAGGAAACCCGCGCCCAAGCCGCGCGGCAAGAAAGAGACGCCGGCCGCCAGCCGGGCTCGCTCATGACTCTGGCCGCATGGGCACGCGCCGCCGCCGCGGCGGCGCTGTCCGCGCTTTCCCTGGCCGCCTCGGCGGCGCCCGACGTCCAGACGGGCGACCTCGTGTTCCAGCAATCCCGGTCGGCGCAAAGCCTGGCCATCCAGCAGGCCACGCATTCGCCGTATAGCCACATGGGCATGATCGTGGTGCGCCAGGGACGCCCCTACGTGCTGGAGGCCGCTGCCCAGGTCGGCTACACGCCGCTCGCCCAATGGGCGGCGCAAGGCGAACGCGGACACTATGTGGTCAAGCGCCTGCGCGACGCGGCCCGGCTGGCGCCGCCGGCGCGCGAACGGCTCGCCGCGGCCGGCGCCGCATTCGTGGGCAAGCCGTACGATCTGCTGTTTGCGTGGCCGGACGAGAAAATCTACTGCTCGGAGCTGGTCTGGAAGATCTACCAGCGCGCGCTGGGCGTGGAGATCGGGGCGCTCGCCCCGCTCAAGCAGTTCGATCTCAGCGCTCCGGCCGTGCGCGCCAAAATGCAGGAACGCTATGGCTCGGACGTGCCCTGGGAGGAACCCATCATCTCACCCGCCGCCATGTTCGACTCGGCGCTGCTGCTGACGATAGACGAACGCTAGCCGCGGCACGCCTCGATATACACTGGCATTTTGCCCCTCGGGGAAAATGATCCATGCGTCCCGGCATCAGTGTCATCACTCTAGGCGTCGACGATCTGGGCGCCGCCCTGCGCTTTTATCGCGACGGCCTGGGCCTGCCCACCGCCGGCATCATCGGACAGGAGTTCGAGCACGGCGCGGTAGTGTTCATCGATATGCAGCCCGGCCTGCGGCTGGCCCTGTGGCCGCGCGCCAGCATCGCCCACGATACCGGCCTGCCGCTGGGCGCGGCCTCGCCGACCAATCTGACGCTGGGCCACAACGTCGGCTCCCGCGCGGAAGTGGACCGTGTCATGGCCAGGGCCGAGACCGCCGGCGCCCGCATCCTCAAGCCCGCGCATGACACCTTCTGGGGCGGCTACGCCGGCTACTTCCAGGACCCGGACGGCCACGTATGGGAAGCCGTCTGGAATCCGGCATGGCAGGCCGACGCCGGGACATGATGGGGCCGGCGCCTTGATGCCGGAGCGCTGCCGACCCTACGCGTAATCCCCTAGCCATGGCTTGCAGGACACCCGTTATCCTCGCGAGCGTGTGTGTCCCGGAAGGCCTGCATGAACCCTCGTCTCGATCTCTACACCTTGCAGGTATTCCTGGCGGTGCTGGAAGAAGGCAGCATCACGGCTGCCGCGACGCGCGAACACATCGCGCCGTCCGCCCTGTCCAAGCGCCTGTCCGAACTCGAGCGCGTACTGGACGTGCCGCTGTTCCAGCGGCACGCGCGCGGCGTGGAGCCCACCAGCGCCGCGCGCGCACTGGCTCGGCGCGCGCGCACCCTGCTGCACCAGACGCAGGACCTGGCGGATGAAATCCGCGACTACTCTGCCGGCTTGCGCGGGCGCGTGCGCGTGGCGGCCAATCTGTCGTCGATCGCCCAGTTCCTGCCCATGGAACTGCGCCGCTTCCTGCTGCGGCATCCCAACGTACAGATCGACCTCGAAGAATCGGTCAGCGCCGGCGTCACGCGCGCGGTGGCCGACAACGCGGCCGACATCGGCGTCTACACGCAGTCCGACGACGAGAACGGACTGGACATCTTCCCCTACCACCGCGACATCATGGCCTTGGTGGCGCCCGCCGGGCATCCTCTGTCGCGCCGCGAACACGTGGCGTTCGCCGACACCCTGGACTACGACCACGTCGGCATGCACCGGGGCAGCGCGGCGAACTACCTCTTCACGCGCGAGGCCGCCTCCATGAACCGCACGCTGCGGCTGCGCTTCCAGGTCACGTCCTACGACGCGCTGGTGTCCATGGTGCGCGCCGACCTCGGAATCGGGATCGTTCCCGCGAAGGCCCTGTCCGTATACGCCTGCGACGAACTCTGCATCGTCCCGCTGACCGATGCCTGGGCGCGCCGGCAGTTGAAATTGTGCGTGCGCAGCAATGAATCGCTGTCCGGCGCCGCCCGTCTCTTGCTTGATCACCTGATCGCCGAAGCCGCAACGCAGCATTGACCGCGGGGGTTTTCCCGACGCCGCCGCCCGCGGCCCGAGGCATCGCATTTCGCGATACCCCGCCGAAGATTCGCGAATTGTCCCGCCTGGATCGATCGCTGAAGATAGTGACCGACAACGCCGTCCCGGACACCGCCGCGCAAGCCCTTGCGGGCGCAGGAACCGGGCACCAGGAGACAAGCGCCGTGAGCCTTCCAGACCGGGTTGAAATCGTGGAAGTCGGCATGCGCGACGGACTGCAGATCGAGTCCGAATTCGTGCCCACCGACACCAAAGCCGAAATACTGAACGCCTTGATCGACGCGGGCGTCAGGCACTTCGAAGCGACTTCCTTCGTCTCGCCGCGCGCGGTGCCGCAGATGCGCGACGCCGAGGAAGTCCTGGAGAAAGTGCGCAAGCGCCCCGGCGTGGTGCTGGGCGCGCTGGCGCCGAACCGCAAGGGCGTCGACAATGCGCTGCGGTCGAAGGCGGACGAAATCGTCGTCTTCCTGTCCGCCACCGAAAGCCACAACACCAAAAACCTGAACCGTCCCGTCGAACAGTCGCTGCGCGATATCGAGGAAATCGCGGAACGGTTGAAGGACCACCCGATAAAGCGCAAGGGCGCCATCGCCGTCGCCTTCGGCTGCCCGTTCGAGGGCGACGTGGACCTGGAGCGCATCAGGACCATCTTCGCCCAATTCGCGCGCCTGGGCTTCGACGCGGTCACGCTGGGCGACACCACCGGCATGGCCACGCCCCGACTGGTGCGCCGCACGGTCGAGGCGCTGCGGGCCGACCATCCCGACGTAAAGATATCGCTGCACTTCCACAACACGCGCGGCATCGGCCTGGTGAACGTGGTCGAGGGCCTGCGCGCGGGCGTCACGTCCTACGAGTCCTCCCTGGCGGGCCTGGGCGGCTGTCCGTTCGCGCCGGGCGCCACGGGCAATATCTGCACCGAGGACCTCGTCTATCTGCTCGATGAAATGGGCGTGGACAGCGGCATCGACCTGCGCGCGCTGATCAAGGTGGCGCAGCGGCTGGAGCAAGTGATCGGCCGGAACCTGCCGGGCCAGTTGATGAAGGCCGGCCCGCGGCTGCATCTGCACGACTATGGCGGCGCCGTCGGCGCGGTCGGTTGAGGAGGCCCGAATGGACAACCCTCCGAATCCTGAAATCGCGCGGCTTCCTCTGAGCGCAGTGCGCGAAGCCGGCGTCAACCTGAACCGGCCGGAATGCGTGCTGAGCACCGCGGCCGGCGACCTGTACGTATCGGACAAGGCCGGCGGCATCCGCCACATCCAGCCCGGCGGCAGCGCCCGCCTGATCGGCGCCCAGGCCGGCCTGATCCCCAACGGCTTCGCGCTGCTGCGCGACGGTTCGTTCGCCATCGCGAACCTGGCCGACGACGGCGGCGTCTGGCGCGTGCAGCGCGACGGCTCGGCCGCCCCCCACATCATGGAGATCGACGGCGTCGCGCTGCCCGGCGTCAACTTCGTCTGGCTGGACGACCGTGAAAGGCTGTGGATCTGCGTGAGCACGGTGCGCAAGGGCGACCACCAGTTCCGCCGCGACATCGCCGACGGCTTCATCGCCGTGCACGATGGCCGCGGCACGCGCATCGTGGCGCAGGACGTGCACTGGACCAACGAATGCCGCATGGATCCCACCGGCACTTACCTGTACGTCAACGAAACCTTCGGCCGGCGGCTGCTGCGCTTCCGCGTAGCCCCGAACGGCGATCTCGGCGAGCGGACGGTGATCACCGAATTCGGCAAGGGCACCTATCCCGACGGCATGGCGGTCGACGAAGCGGGCCACATCTGGGTGATCAGCGTGGTATCCAACCGGGTGATACGCGTCAGCCCCCAGGGGGACCAGCAACTGGTGCTCGAAGACGGCGACCCCGCCCACATCGACAGGCTGGAAGCCGAATACCTGGCCAACCGGCTGAGCCGCCCGATGGTCTACGACAACCACAGCAAGAAGCTGCAGAACATCACCAGCATCGCGTTCGGCGGGCACGACCGCAAGACGGCCTTCATGGGCTGCATCAACGGAACCAGCCTTGCCGTGTTCGATTCGCCCGTGGCCGGGCTCAAGCCCGTGCACTGGAACTGGTAGCCCGCGGCCGCCTCGGCCGCACCATCCGCCGTCCACAAAAAAGAACGGCGGATCCACATAACCGGACAGGACAACATTCCGGGGGAGACATCATGAACAGGAAGCTATCGCCGTTTCTGGCCCGTGGCGCGGCCGTCGTGCTGGCGCTGTCTGCCGCCGCCGCGGGCACGTTCCTGCCCGCCCGGGACGCGCAGGCGCGCGAGATGAAGATCGCGACCATCGCCGCCTCCAACAGCCCATGGGACCACGCCATGCGCGCCTTCGCCGACGAGGCCGCGAAGCAGTCCGGCAACGATCTGCAGGTCCACGTCTACACGGACGGGCAACTGGGCGACATCAGCAAGATCCTGTCCTCCATGCAACTGGGCACGCTGGACATGGGCTACTTCGGCCTGGGCTCCGTCGTGTTCCTGCGCGGCGCGCAGCCCCTGAACATCCTGTATGCGCCCTATCTGTTCAAGAGCGGCGAGGAGGCCGAGCGCATCATCAACAGCGATGAGTTCGCCAAGATCTTCGACGACGTGGCCAAGAAGTCCGGCGTGCGTGTGTTCGCGGCGTTCGGCATCCGCTCTCCCCGCGCGCTGCAGACCGTGTCGCGCCCGATCAACAAGCCCGAGGACGTCAAGGGACTGAAGCTGCGCGTTCCCTCCATTCCCATCCTGAAAAGCACGTTCGAGAAGCTGGGCGCGCAGGTGGTGCCCTTGGGCATGACCGAAATCTACACGGCGCTGGGCCGCGGCATGATAGACGGCCAGGACAACGGATTCGACCTGTCCATACCGTTGCGCTTCCACGAAGAAGCCAAGTTCTGGGCCGCCACCGATCATGCGTACGAACTGACGGGCTGGTTCATCTCCGAACGCGTCTGGCAGGGGCTGGACGACAAACAGCGCCAGGCGCTGGTCGACGCGGCCAAGGCCGGGGGCAAGGTCGCCACCCGGCTGGACAAGGAACTGGACGACAACGCGGTCAAGCTCCTGAAGGATGCCGGCGTGACCTATACGCAGCCCGACAAGGCCGCGTTCAGGGCGGCCCTCTCCACCGTCTACCAGCAGTACGAGGGCAAGGACTGGCCCGCGGGCATGGTGGAACGCATCCAGAAGATGCAAGAGTAGACCATGAGCGCCCCTATGCCGGCCACGGCCAGGACCGCAGCGCAGGCGCCCGAGGGATCGCCCTGGCGCGCGCGGGTCCTGCGCGCCGACCGCATCGTCTGCTGGATAGGCCGGCTGGGCGTCGCGCTCACGCTGGCCGTGGTGCTGGTCTTCTGCTTCGCGCAGGTGCTGGACCGCTACCTGCTGAAGACGCAGTTCGACGCCTGGGACCAGATCGCGCGCATCGGCATGCTGTGGTGCGCCTTCCTGGGCGCGGCGATGGCCTTGCGTGAACGCCGCAACGTGGTGATAGACCTCATCGACAGCCATTTGCCGGAGCGCGCGCGGCGCTTTCGCGACCGCCTGTTCGACGCCCTCCTGCTGGCGCTGGCCGCAACCCTCTTCTACAAGGGCCTGGACGTGGTCGAGGTGGGGCACTTCCAGGACATCGTCGGCACGCCCTTCACCTACGCCGTGAGCTATGCCGCGCTGACCGCGGGCATGGCGTTCTTCACGCTGTTCCTGGCCTTGCGCCTGCTGATCCCGAACGCGCCGGTCCCGCGCGACGCCTTCGCGCGCGGCGAAGAAGAGAACGATATGCCGGGGACGCACCCATGATCCTATTCTCGGTGGTCCTGTTCATCGTCCTGATCCTGTTGGGATTGGACATCGGCTTCGCGATGATCACCGCCGCCATGATCGGCATGCTGTTCAAGGGCGGCGGCGGCGTGGACATCGTGCAGGCGCCGCTGTCGATGCTGGGCGGCATCGACGAGACGGCCCTGGTCGCGATCCCGCTCTTCATCCTGGCCGGCGAACTGATGAACCGGGGCGGCGTCACGCTGCGGCTCATCAACTGGTCCATGGCCATGGTCGGCCATATGCGCGGCAGCCTGTCGCAGGTGTCCCTGACCACCAACCTCGTCATGGCGGGCATCAGCGGCTCCGCCGTGGCGGACGCGAGCGCCATCGGCACCGCGATGATCCCCTCGATGAAGAGCGAAGGCTACCGCCGCGGCTACCCCGAGGCGGTCATCGCCTGCGGCGCCATGCTGGGCCCCATCCTGCCCCCCTCGATCCCGATGATCGTCTACGCGGTGCTGGCCAACCTGTCCATCATCCGCCTGTTCCTGGCCGGCATCATCCCCGGCTTCATGCTGCTGGCCGGCTACATGGCCATCTGCGCCTGGCAGGCGCGCCGCCACGGCTACAAGTCGCGCCCGCGGGCCAGTTGGCCCGAGCGGGCGAAAGTGACGCGCGCGTCCATCTGGGCGCTGCTGATGCCCGTGCTGATCATCGTAGGCATACGCTTCGGCCTCTTGACCGACACCGAGGCCGCCGCCTTCGTGGCCGTCTATGCGCTGCTGGTGGGCCTGGCCGTCTACCGCGAACTGAAGCTCGGCGAACTGGGCTCGGCCTTCTATGCGGCCGGGCGCACCATGGCCGTCGTCCTGTTCCTCCTGGCCGCCGCAGGCCCCTTCAGTTGGCTGATCAGCGAATCGCGCATCGCGGCCACCATCGCCAAGAGCATATTGAGCATTTCCGAGGAGCACTGGGTCGTGCTGCTGACGGTGAACGTGTTCCTCATCCTGGTCGGAAAAATCCTGGAACCGCTGCCGGCCATGATCATCACCCTGCCGGCGCTGCTGCCGATCGGCGCGCAACTGGGCCTGGACCCCATCCAGTACGCCATGATCCTGATCCTGAACCTGATGACGGGCATGCTGACGCCGCCGGTCGGGATCCTGCTGTTCGTGACCTCCGCCGTGGGCCGCACCCCGATCGGCCCCATCGTGCGCGAGATCATTCCTTTCTTCATCTGGTCGCTGATCGTGCTCGCGCTGATCTGCGCCTTTCCCCCCCTGACCCTGTGGCTGCCCGGCCTGGGCGGCTGATACTGCACAGACAAACGATATGCCCCTTTCCGGAATCCGCGTCCTGGACCTGACCCGCATCATCTCGGGACCGTACTGCACCTCCATCCTGGCCGACATGGGCGCCGAAGTCATCAAGATCGAAACGCCTGGAGAAGGCGACCCGGTCCGCCACCAGGGCGTGATCAAGAACGGCTTGAGCTGGTATTTCGCGAACTACAACCGCAACAAGAGATCGGTCACGCTGGACCTGTACAGCCAGGAAGGCAAGGACATCCTGCGCCGGCTGATACCGAAATGCGACGTCGTGATCGAGAATTACCGCCCCGGCATCATGGACAAAATGGGGTTCGGCGATGACGCCCTGAAGGCGCTGCGTCCGGACATCATCCATTGCAGCATCAACGGATTCGGCACGTCCGGTCCGTATCGCGACCGGCCCGCTTTCGATTTCATCGCCCAGGCCATGAGCGGGTTCATGAGCCTGAACGGCGGCGAAAGCGATCCGCCCATGCGCGCGGGCCCGCCCATCAGCGACCTGGTCGCCGGGATGAACGGCGCGCTGGGCGTGCTGGCCGCGCTGTTGCGCCGCGAACGCACCGGCCGCGGGGATTCCATCAGCGTCAGCCTGATGTCCAGCATGATAGGACTGCTCAGCTTCCAGGCGGCCAACTACTTCGCCAGCGGCGAGCTTCCGCCGCGCACCGGCAACGACCACGGCATCGTCGCGCCCTACGGGCTGTTCGAAACGGCGGACGGCCAGGTCGCGATCGCGCCGTCCAACGACGCCATGTACGAGAAGTTCCTGGACGCGCTGGAACTTCAGTCGCTGCGCTCGCATCCGGACTTCCAGGCCAATGCCGACCGCATGCTGAACCGCGAATCGATCAAGGCCGCCATCGAGGCCCGCACCCGCCAGGAAAGCAGCCGCTATTGGATAGAACGCCTCAACCGGTACGGCGTGCCCTGCGGACAGGTGCTGAACCTGCGGGACGTCTTCGACGATCCGCAGGTGGCCGACCAGGAAATGGCCATCGACGTCCCGCATCCCGACGGGCAGCAGGTGCGCATGCTGGGGTTTCCGATCAAGTTCGCGGAATCGCCCTGCCTGGCCCGCGCGCCCGCGCCGTCCCTGGGCGCGGACACCGAGGACGTGCTTCGGGAACTGGGCCTGCCGGAATCCCGGATACAGGAGTTGCGCGCGAAAGGCGCCGTCTAGGGGCGCCCGCCGCCTCTGGCTCCGGCGCCGCCGCGCGATCAGCAGTACGCGTCAAGAATCTGTCCGCAGTCAACGACGTCCGGCAACCATGACCGGACGCGCCCCGCAAAATAATGGAGACTACAACCATGATGCTACGTGCCTTGATGTTCTCGGCCTGCGCGCTTGTCGCCTGCGCCCCCGCCTCCGCCGCGGACCCGTACCCCAACCAACCCATACGCGTCATCGTGCCGTTCACACCGGGCGGCGGCACCGACTTCCTGTCGCGCACCGTGGCCGCCAAGCTATCGGACTCGGTCAAGTGGAACGTCGTCGCGGAGAACCGGCCGGGCGCCGGCGGCACCATCGGCATCGGCACCGCCGCCCGCGCCAAGCCGGACGGCTACGAGATCGTCATGGGCCAGGTCGACAACCTGGCGGTGGCCCCGTCGCTCTACGGCAAGCTGTCCTACGACCCGATCAAGGACTTCGAACCCATCGGCATCGTCGGCGAAGCCCCGCTGGTGGTCGTCGCGGGCAAGAACGGCCCCTACAAATCGCTCAAAGACCTCATCGACGCCGCCAAGAAGGCGCCCGGCACGATCAACTACGGTTCCCCCGGAGCCGGCACCATCACCCACCTGGCCGCCGAACTGCTGCAACTGCAGGCCGGCATCAAGCTGGTCCACGTGCCCTACAAGGGCTCGGGTCCGGCGATGGCCGATCTGCTGGGCGGCCAGGTGCCCGTCATCTTCACGTCCATTCCGTCGGCCGCTCCCCAGATCAAGGCAGGCAGCGCCGTGCCGCTGGCGGTGACGTCGCTCAAGCGCAGCCCCGCCATGCCCGACGTGCCCACCGTCGCGGAACTGGGATACCCCGACTTCGACGTGCGCGTCTGGTACGGGCTGCTCGCGCCCGCCAAAACGCCCCAACCCATCATCCAGACCCTGAACAAGGAATTGAACAATATCCTGGCGCTGAAAGACGTGCAGGACGCCCTGGCGGCCCAGGGCGCCACCGCCATGCCGACGACGCCCGCGCAGTTCGCGCAGACGATCGCGGCGGACCATAAGAAGTGGCGCTCGGTCATCCAGGCCGCCAACGTAAAGCTCGAATAGGCCTCCCCCCGAATCTTGCGTGAAAACGCCGTAGGCCAGACGCATGCATCGCCTCGTGCGTATGCACGAGGCTCCCTGGGAAGCCCGCCGCAAACCCGCTGTTAATGCGGGATTGCGGCATTGACAGCACCAGACCCAGTTGTGACGATGACCCCGGCGCCACAGGTTTCAACGTGGCGCGAGTACGGGAGGTTCATCATGTCGATATCGTGTAGACGATTGGAGGATGTGATCGCGGTCTCCGCAGCGGGAGTCCAGTATCGAATCGAGCGACATCTCGTTCAACAACCCACGGCAGATCCGAACGTGGACGCATTCGCTGTCTTGACCTGCCGCCTTTCCACGGGCGGCGCCGTGATCAGGGAGGGTAACGGCGTATACCGGCTCGAGTCAGGGGAAATACTCCGGGCAATCGACCGGCGCAGGAAGCGAAACAAGCACGAAGGGTAGAAGCAAGAGCCCGCTGGCGAAAGCAGCGGGCTTTTTGATGGCAGCACGGCGCGCCTAGCGGCCGGCGCCGCGGCGAAGCCGCTCGACCTCGGCTAGGTTCAGGCGCTTCGCTTCCTCTTCGGCATAGTCCCGCTCCCCGGACTCGTAGGCCCCTTCATAAAGGCATTTGCTGCGGCTGAGCTGGCACTCGGCGCTGACCTTCGAAGCGCTGCTGGAAGTCTGCCGCTCCGGCTTGCCCAGGCCGATCGAGGAACACCCGGAAACCAGTGCGGCCAGGCACAGCGCGGCGCCAAAGCGGCCCAACGATTGAATCGACATTTGCCCTACCCCTGCGAAAAAGCTGTAGCTGTCTTTATAGCAAGCCAACGGGACTGCTCCAAACGGGCGCGAGAATGGCCTCTCGACGGCTCTTTCGCCGCCAGGCCGCGACATGCCGTGGCGATGCCAACGCGCGGTACTTTGCCGTCCCCGCCCGGGACCAGACGAGCCTGTTCCCTCTCAAGGCGCTTGGAACACCAGGGAAAGGCAACGTCGGCTTCACGTTTCCCAGCGGTATGTCCATGACCATCGCATCTAACGGATGGACCACGACCAGCCAGGACCAGATTCACAACGAGAACTCCCTGTATGGCCAGGTGTCCGCGAAACCCAACTCCGAGGCTGGCCAATGCCGGATGGCAAACGGCAAGACCACAAGAACGTTCAATCTCAAGAACCGAGGCAGGGCCGCGGCACGTCCTCAGAAACTTGCCCGCCCTACTCCCATCCGGGCGCCGGTCACCATTTCGGTCACCCAATTGACCAGGATCGAGGTATAGGCGCGCTGGGCGGGCTTTTCGCTCAGCGCGTGGTCGGCCCCGTCGATGATCCGATGCGTCAACGAATGGGACCGCCGGAAGGCGGAGCGGTAGCTCATGATCGTGGAGTGCGGGATATAAATGTCGTGCTCGGCCTCCACCAGCAGCACGTCGCCCGAAAACTCGGTGCACGCCTTGAGCGCGCGGTTCTCTTCCGGCGGCACATAGGCGCTGCGGTAGGCTCGCAGCGTGTCGCGGTTGAGCTGGTTCTTCGGCAGCAGCCATTCATCGTCGCGGTACAGCGCCGGAACATGCAGCGCCAGCCAACGCACGCGCCGCAAGGCGCACAGCAAGGCCGCCAGATAGCCGCCGTAGCTGCTGCCCACTACCGCGATCGAGCCGGAATCCAGCGAAGGGTGAGTGGCCAGGCGATCATAGGCGGCGACGACATCGCGCAGGTTGTCTTCACGGGTCACCTGGCGCTGCCGGGCCTGCGTGGCGGCATGCCCGCGCAGATCGAACGTCAGGCATACGCAACCCAGCGCGGCGATGCCCTTGGCGCGGGACAGATCGAATTCCTGGCTGCCGCCCCAGCCATGGATGAACAGCACGCCCGGCACCTTGTCTTCAGGGGTGAGAAAAGTGGCGTCCAGCGCCACGCCGTCGACGTCCAGCGCGATCGGATTGCTATGCGCGGCCATTGCCCTGCTCCAGAATGCCGCCGGACTTGCTGATCGGGCCGACGGCCGCGTCCATTCCATGGAACACCAGACGCTGGACAATCGGAGCCGGTTCATCCGCGCCGTATCGCTCCTTCGTCTCGGCGCGCACCTCTTTCAGCGCGGGCGACAGCGCGAAGGCCTGCATCGCGGCAAGCTCGGCGATGCTCGCGCCGCCTGCGCGCCAGGATTGCTCCAGCACGCCGGCGCGGGGGCCGCCGTCCGCGCCGCGCCCGAACGCCACGTCGTAGTTGCGCCGCGACGCGAGCAGCTCCGGATAAGCGGCGGACACTGCCGAGTCGTAGCGGCATGCCATATCGACCGCAAGCCGCTCCCTTTCGCTCAGTTGCAGCCCGCGCAGCGCATCGAAGCCGCCGCGCGCCACACGCAGTTCCGATCCTCCATAGACCTGGTTGCCGCCATTGTCCTCGGTGAGCGTCTGGGTGCCGACGTAGGCCACCTCCATCTTTCCCACCCGCGCCCAGCCGACGCTGTAGGTCTCGACCGCTTCCAGGTCTTCCTCCAGCACCAGGCCAAGCTGGTTCATCGCCTGGCGAGATTGCGCCGCCACCGCGGCACGAAGCGCATCCGGATCGCCTACCACCACCTGCCCCCGCCCGGCCGTGGCATCCGCCGGTTTCAAGCGCAGAGGCCCGCGCTTCAATAACCGTTCTCCCGCCGTCAGCGCGTCCTCGGGGCTGAATGCCGTATAGCCCGTCAGCACGACATCGCGCAGCATGTCCGGCAACGACTGGGCCCACGCGGGGGGAGACTGTGCGTGCGGCCCCACCAGGCCGTGGCTGATCGACTTCGTCGCCACGAAGGCTTGCGGAACCACGCCGCCATAGAGGTCGGCCGCCCGCTTGATTCCAAGAATGGCTGCGCGCGCCGAGCCGACGATGCTGCGGTCGGGCACGTAATAGGGTGCCGGTTCGCCGCGATGGCGGCTGGGACGGTATCCGGGCACGTAGCGCCTGCCCAGCAGCGCGGCCAGGCGTAACGCCAGCGCGTCCTGGGAGGCGATTTCATGTTCGGATGCGGTCGCCCGCCGGGGATAGGCGGCCACGATGCCCGCGGAGGCTGTCGGTGTGGGGGTCATGGCCACCCGCTCAGCAAGGCGCATGCCCGGCGCCTAGGGGCGGGGGAATAAATGTATGTACAGAAATCTCTTGCCGCCCTCACTTAATGTACATACAATAACTGCATGGACATCACATTCGACCCCGCCAGAGATCTGAGCAACCAGCGCAAGCATGGCGTTTCGCTGGCCGATGCCGAAGAGTTCGAATGGGATGACGCCCTGGTGCGCGAAGACATGCGCCGTGAATACGGCGAACGTCGCGTGATCGCCCTCGGCTACATCGATGTGCGCCTGTGCTGCGTGGTGTACGTGGACCGCAACAACGAACGGCGCATCATCAGCCTGCGCAAGGCAAATTCGAGTGAGGTGAACCTTTATGCCGAAGCTTAAGCCGGGGACGATGGTCCCCACCCCGGAAGAAGACGACACCATCGACCGCGGCATCGCCGCCGATCCGGACACCTATGAGCTGGGTTCCGCCGACCTGAAGCAGATGAAGAAGATCGGACGCCCGAAGGCCGAAGTCACGAAAGAGCGCATCACCATCCGGCTGTCGCCGGATGTGCTGGAGCGCTTCCGTGCCACCGGCACCGGCTGGCAGACGCGGGTCGATGCCGCCTTGCGGGACTGGCTGAAAACGCACGCGCCCCGCTGATGGCCGCGGGGGCAGGGAACGGTACGCGTTCATGCCCCTTGCAGATGGCCATGGGCGCCGCAGCCCGGTATGCGGGCAATTGGAAAATTCCTGCCGCACAAAAGAAAACAGCCGCTTTAAGCGGCTGATTTCCAAGGTGTTTTGGGGTGGCTGATGGGGCTCGAACCCACGACAACCGGAATCACAATCCGGGACTCTACCAACTGAGCTACAGCCACCTCTGGTACTGCTTTCTTCGCCGCGCTGTCTCTGAAAAGAGACGCTCATCAACGAAGAGGCCGAATTCTAGCACGTTTTTTTGAACGGTGTGGAAGCGGGCGGGGCCTGCCTACTTGCCAGGCCCCGCCGTGTTGATATCCTTGCGCATTGATCCCCTCTGGAGGCTGTCTCTTTCGCCATCGCCATGGACCGCATACACGCTATTTTGATCGATTACTGGCCCCACCTGGTATTTGCCATCAGCGTCGTGGCCGGGACGGGCGCGGCGGTGCATGCCGCGATGACCAAACAGGACGTGCGGGCGGCCATCGGCTGGGTGGGGGTGGCGCTGTTTTCGCCGCTGTTCGGGGCGCTGTTCTACTTCGTGGCCGGCATCAACCGCATCCGCAAGACGCGGCTGTCGCAGCAGCGCGACGAAGCAATGGTGGTGGACGCGGAACAGGTCGAGACGGCGCCCGTGGACGTGGTGCCGATCTCCGGCCCGCAGTTCGCCTCGCTGAAGGTGCTGGGCGACCGGGTCAGCCGGTTCCGCCTTCTGGGCGGCAACGCGGTGCAGCCCCTGGCCGGCGGCGACGAGGCCTATCCGGCCATGCTGCAGGCGATCCGCGACGCGCGCCACGCCGTGGCGATGCAGAGCTACATCTTCGACAACGATCCGATCGGGCGCGAAATGGCGCAGGCCTTGATCGAAGCGCGGGCGCGCGGCGTCGAAGTCCGGGTGCTGATCGATGCGATAGGCTCCAAGTACTCCCGCCCTCCCATCGTCCGCATGCTGGCCCGCGGCGGCGTGCCGGTGGCGCGCTTCATGACCAATCCGCTGGGCGTGCTGCGCATGCCCTACGCCAATCTGCGCAGCCACCGGAAGGTGCTGGTCATCGACGGACGGGTGGGCTTCACCGGCGGCATGAATGTGCGCGCGGCCTTTGTCAGCGCGCTGGCCGGTCCCGCCACCAACCGCGACACGCACTTCCGCGTGGAAGGCCCGATCGTGACGCAGTTGATGTCGGTGTTCGCGCACGACTGGAACTTCACCACGCACGAATCGCTGCCCGCCAAGCCCTGGTTCGACCCCAGCGCCATACCGCTCACCGGTTGCGTGCCGATGCGCTGCGTGCCGTCCGGCCCCGACCGCGCGCTGGGCAGTTCACACAATATGCTGCTGGGCGCGCTCGCGGTGGCGCAGCGCCATGTCCGCATCCAGTCGCCCTACTTCCTGCCCGACCAGACGCTGATCGGCGCGCTGGCGACGGCCGCGCGCCGAGGGGTGGCGGTGGACATCGTCATCCCCGGCAAGAACAATCTGCGGCTGGTCGACTACGCGATGACGGCGCAACTGGACCAGGTGATCCGCACCGGCTGCCGGGTCTGGCGCTCGCGCGGCGCGTTCGACCATTCCAAGCTGATGACCGTGGACGACGCCTGGGCCTATGTCGGGTCGTCCAATCTGGATCCGCGCAGCCTGCGGCTGAACTTCGAACTGGACACCGAAATCTACGACGCCGGCGTGGCGCGCTGGATCGCCGCGCGGGTCGACGAACTGATCGGCCAGGCCCGGCGCGAGACGCTGGAAACCCTGCAGCAGGCGCCTTTCGCCAAGCGCCTGCGCAACAAGGTGATCTGGCTGGCAACGCCCTATTTGTGACGCCGCCGCCGCAACTACGGTAATCTTGCGCGATGCGCTATGAACTTACCGATCTCCGCCTGTTTCTCGCGATCGCCGAGGCGAAAAGCCTGTCCGGCGGAGCCAACGCGGTGCACTTGACCGCGTCCTCGGCCAGCTATCGCCTGAAGAACCTGGAGTTCGCGATGGGCGTGCCGCTGTTCAAGCGCGAGGCCCGCGGCATGGAACTCACGGTGGAAGGCGCTTTCGTGCTGAAACACGTGCGCTCGCTGCTGGCAGGCGTCGAACGCATGCACGGGGAGGTCAGCGGCTTCGCCAGCGGCCTGAAGGGCAGCGTCAAGCTGTTCGCCAACAGCAGTTCGCTCAACGGCTTCATCGTCCCCAGCCTGAGCCGCTTCCTGTCGGCCAACCCCAACGTCAATATCCTGCTCGAAGAGCGTTCCAGCAATACCATCGAGGCCGCCATCGCCGGCCAGGAAGCGGACATCGGCATCTTCGCGGGCCGGGCGGAATCCGCCGGGGTCAACGCAACGCGCTATGCGGTCGACGAACTGATCATCGCGGCGCCCTTGAACCACCCCGTGGTGGAAAGCTCGCCGGTGCGCTTCCCGGCGGTGCTGGACCTGGATTTCGTCTGCATGAGCCGCACCAGCAGCAATTACGTCTTCCTGCGCGACATGGCCAAGCTGGCCGGGAAGGCGCCCAAGGTGCGCATCCACGTGCATACCTTCGACGCCGTGCTGTCCATGGTGGAGGCTGGCGTAGGCGTGTCCCTGGTGCCGCGCAGCGTTGCCGCCAGCGCGCTGCGCGAAGAGCGGATCGCGGCCGTGGCCCTGCGCGAACCCTGGGCCCTGCGCGAACTGACGCTCGTCACCCAGGCCGGCGTGCCGCCCTCGCCCTTCGTCGAACAGGTGGCCGAATACCTGCTCGACGATCCTATCGTGGCGGCCACGCGCGAACAGGATTGAGCGTCCTCGCGGGACGCGGGAGCGCTCAACTGCCCAGGCAGGCCTGCGCCGCGGCGACTGTGCGCTGAATGCTGCGCTCCAGCCTGTCGGCCGTCAGGCCATAACCGGGCAGGCGGCGCCACAGGACCAGCCCGCCCGTCTGCGGGTCGATGCCGGCGGCGGCGCCGGCCAGGTTCTGCCCCAGGTAGGCGTCGCCCAGCAGTTCGACGGCGGCCTCCCCGTCCAGCTCGATCGGCTCGGCGCCCACGGGGGCCAGCAGCAGCAGCTCTTCTTCCGCGGCGTCCCATGCCAGCACGACCGCCTGCCCGGGCTGCGGCAGGAGCACGCAATGTTCGTTCTCGAGCACGGCGGGGGGCAGGCCGGCCCGCGTGCAATAGGCATTGACCAGGGCGAGGAAAGTGTCGATGTTCATGTGGCGATACGTTCGGCTGGAAAGTCCGGAATCAGGCGAAATTGGCCGGCGTGAAAATCGGCTGTTCGGGCGCAACGGCAAGCTCGGCCGGATTGTCGTCGCCCGGCTGGCCCAGCCGGGCGCCCCAGTTGAGGGCGGCATCGCTGAAGGCATGGAACCTGCCCGCCAGGGCTTCGGCGTCCAGCTCGGCAAGGTCCAGCCGCAGCATCAGCATTGCGTGATGGCGCGTATCGTCCAGGGCCAGCGCGCCGCCGGCGACCGAGCGCCACGAGGTATTCGCCGCCAGCATCATGGGATAAACGCGGGCGCGCGCGTCCGGCGCCACGGGGCCCAGGTCGGCGGCCAGCACCAGGGCCTGGACTTCGCCTTCGACGAAATACTGCAACAGCAGGGTAACGCCGCCGACCCGCAGCGCGCCCGCGCCCTGCTCGTCGAAAAGCGTGGCGTCCTGGCCCAGGGCCTTCGCCAAGGCCGCCAGTTTGGCGGGCAGAGAAATGGACATTGCGGATTTCCTTTGGAGGCGGAAAGGATGGAGCCGGGACGGCTCAATGCTTGTGGTTGAGGATGGAGGTGGAGGTGAGCATCGCGCCGATATGCGGCACCATGCCGACGGGCACGCGCAGCGAGACCTCCTTGCCGTTGGGGGACGTCGTAAGAGCCGTCCCCCCCTGGCCCATGAGCGGCCCGAGGTAGCTCTGAAGCGCTTTGTTCATCTTGGCGACGTCGCTCTTCGAGCCCGAACACGTGAACAGCAGGTCATTGGTGCCTGCTTCCTGGCGGATATGCCATTCCTTGCGCTTCGATGGATCGGAGATCTGCGGATGCCGCAACGGAATGCCGCTGTCGGTCTTCGCGGTCGTCGGGGAGGTCAGCTTCTCCAGGCCGTCGAGCAGGTTGAGGGAAATGTCGCGCAGGTTCGTATGGTCGATGCCGGTGTTCGGGACGCCGAAATCGAAATCGTCCACCGCAAGCCGCTCCTGGAATATCTGCAGGATGTCGTCGCGGCGCCCCTCGTACTGAGCCTTGATGCCCTGGATATGCTGGCCGAAATTGGCGGAATCGGGCCGTTGGTCGCCGAACTGCTGGGCATACAGGTCGAACAGTTGGGAGTCGGCGCCGGATTCTTTCAGCCTGGCGATCTGCCGCACTCCCTCCATTTTTTCGGAAAGCGGGCTCTGGTCGAACATGGAGAAATTCTTGTAGCCCTGGCCCGGGAGGATACTGGGCTGCTTGAACGAGAAATCCGAATTGATGTCGCCGCGCCGGCCCAGCAGGCCGCCCTCCAGCGCATGGCCGGGATCGATGCCGACAAAGGTGTCGCCCACGTAACCCTTGTTTCCGCCCTTGGAGCCGAGCGCGTCGCGGTCGGCCATCAGCAGCAGCAGGATCTTGTTGCGGCCCAGTTCCTTCATGCTGGAATCCAGCGTGGGCGGCCCGCTGTATACGCCGTTCGCATCGCCCTGCGCCTTCGTGTTGCGCACCAGCACGCCATCCTTCAGATAGCGTTCGCCTCGCAGGGGCTTGCCGTCGAAGTCGCTGAACGAGTGCTCGTCCGTGCCGTCCACGTGCGTGCCGTCCAGCATGAGCTTGGGCGTCCCGTCGGCATATTCGCCCTCCACGATCTTGAGCTTCTGGCTCTGGATGCCCAGGCTGCGCATCAGGTCGTTGGCCAGCGCTTCGCGCACCGCGCCCTCGTTGCGGTCCTTGGCGGTGGCGCCCGTGAACCAGCGGTGCAGCGCGTTCTTCGCCTTGTCGCTGGGAATCTGGTAGCGGTCCCCGGATTTGTCGGCCTCGTAATAATCGAGCTTGATGTAGTGGTTCTTGTTGAACTTCGGCTGCGTTTCCATGATGCCGTGGCGCAGGCTGTCCATCATTTCGTTGGCGTGCCCGGCGCGCGCCCCGTCGGCGGTCTGCGCGCTTCCGGCGAAGGCCTCCTGCACCAGGCCCGAAACCAATGCGTTCGTGAAGCCAGGATCCCGGTCCTGGTCGGCCCGCAGGCTTGCCAGCACGTCCGGCGCATCGCCGTCCTTAACGGACTGCAAGAGTTCCCGGGCATTTTCCGCATGCGGCGAATCGGACTCGGAGAGGGACGTCAGCACCTGGTTCAGCATGGCCTGCAGGGCCTGGTCGCCGGGCGCGCCCTGCGGGGGTTGCGGGCCCAGCCACTCCTCTGTCATCCGCAGGGCGTCCTGGTGGAACTTGTGCTGCGGATTCTGCAGTTTGACGGAGTCGCCCGGCGTCCAGTCGCGCTTGGCGATGAAACCCGGTTCGACGCCCTTCGCCTTGTCGCCCATGACCCGGTAGCCCGCCACGCTGCCCTGGAAGGCGTTTCCGTTGACCGGGGCGTAGCGGCGGCCGAACTGGGGTGCGGGATCGTCCTGCGCGCGCGCCAGGACGCGGCTCAGCCCCTGCCCGATCGCCGCGGCGAAATTCTGGAACTGATTCCCGATGCGGGCGAGCAAATTCGTTTGAAGTTGGCCCGAGGCTCCCTGCACTTGCGTAACCATGGCTTTCCCGTGAATCGATGTCCGAAGGGCGACGGACATGGACTGCCCGCCAGGCTCATGGTCTGAGTAACGGGGCGCGCGGGAAAGTTCCAACGGCGGTCCGGCACCCCGGGGACGTATTCAACGTGGGGGCCAGGTCTACCGGCGGCGCTTGCTTTCCAGGAATTCATTCATGAACTTCTGGGGTTCGCCGGTATTGAAAGCGGCCCCGAATTCCGCGACGCTGTCCTCGATCGCCTGGTCCACCGACATCGTCTCCCAGCGGCGCAACAGCTTCTTCTGCTGGCGCAGCGCCGCCGGGCCGAGCGCGGCGAAGCCCTCGGCCAGCTTGCGCACGGCGGCGTCCAGGTCGGCCCGGGGCACCGCGGCGTTCACCAGGCCCCAGTCCCGCGCGCGCCTGGCGTCGATCAGATCGCCCGTGAGCAGCATCCAGGCGCTGTTGGCGGCGCCGATCAACGGCGGCATGAGCGCGGCGTGTATCACCGAGGGAATGCCCACCTTCACCTCGGGCATGCCGAACTGCGCGTCGTCGGCGCTGATGCGCAGGTCGCAGGCCAGGGCGAACTCCAGGCCGCCGCCCAGGCACCAGCCCGGAATGCGCGCGATGACGGGCACCGGGAAGTGGCGGACCGCATTGCAGAGGTCGCGCAGGTTCGAAATGAAGGTCCGCGCCTTCTGCTCGTCGAGCGCGGCCATTTCCGCGATGTCGGCGCCGGCCACGAAGGCGCGGTCGCTGGCGCCTCGCAGGACCAGCACGCGCACCGCATCGTCGTCGCGCAGTTGCGCGAGCGCTTCTCGAAGGCCATCGATCACCGGCGTGCTCAGGATATTCAGCACGCCGGCGTCCTGCATGGTCAGGGTGGCGATGCCGGACGCCTCGATCTCGGCGCGGGCATGGGGAACGGTAAAGGATCTGGTGCTCATGAGGGTTCCTGGTTACTGCATTTTCTCGAATTTGATGTCCTCGACCACGGTCTTCCAGTGGCCGTAGGATTGCGCGATCAGCGCGCCGAACTCGTCGCGCGACATCGGACTGGGCATGGCGCCCTGCTTCTCGATGGCGTCGGCGGTGGCGGGATCGGCCAGCGCCTCGCGCACCGCCGCGTTCAGCTTGTCCAGCACGGCGGCCGGCGTTCCGGCGGGCGCGGCCAGCCCGAACCATGAAGGATGGTTCATCGCCGGCAGGCCCGCTTCGGCGTAGGTCGGCACGTCGGGCAGGACTTTCAGCCGCTGCTTCGCCGCCACGGCGAGCGGGCGGATACGCTGCGCCTGGATCAGGGGATTGGACGACGGGATATTGTCGAACACGACCTGTACCTGCCCCGCCACCAGATCGTTGAGCGCCGGCCCCAGGCCTTTGTAGGGGACATGCAGCATGCGGGTGCCGGTCGTCTTCAGGAACAGCTCGCCATTCATGTGGCTCAAGCCGCCGTTGCCGGAAGAACCGAAGGCGTACTTGTCCGGTTCCGCCTTCAGCAGCCGCAGGAATGCCGCGAGGTCCGGCGCGGGCAGCGCCGGGTTCACCACCAGCACGTTGGGAACGTCGGCCAGATTGCTGATGGGCGCGAAATCCTTGACGGGGTCGTAGGCGCTTCTTGCGTAGACGTTCGGATTGACGGCGTGGGAGCTTTCGACCGCCATCACCAGGGTATAGCCGTCGGCGGGCTGCTTGGCGGCATAGGCCGAACCGATGCTGCCGCCGGCGCCGGGCCGGTTCTCGACGACGACGGATTGGCCAAGCCGCTCGCCAAGCTTGTTGCCGACCACGCGGGCGATGATGTCCGTCGTGCCTCCGACGGCATAGGGAACGACCAGGCGGATGGGCCGGTCGGGATACTCGGCGGCGGCCATTGCCGGCAATACCAGGCAGGCGCATGCCGCCGCCAGAGGGAATCGTATGGATTTCATTGTTGTCTCCTCGGATGAATCACAAAGTGGCGGGACTCGGCAGCACGATATCCGTGTGCTCGCCCAGCAGCGGCGGCGCGGCGCCCATCGCTGCTGGCGGAGTCCCCGCCAGCAGCGGGTTGCGCACCAGGCGCAATTCGCCCAGCACGGGATGCGTGGCGGTCTGCAACAGCCCGCGGTGCAGCACCTGCGGATGCGCGAACACCTCGTCCAGCGTGTGGATGGGCCCCCAGGGCACGCCAGCGGCGTCGAAGGCGTCCGTCCAGCGCTTGCGCGCGGCGGCCGCCAGCGTTTCGGCTATCAGCGGCCGCAGGCTGTCCATGTGCGCCAGGCGCGCGCTGTTGGTGGCGTAGCGCGCATCGGCCGCCCATTCCGGGCGCCCCGCCACGCCGCAGAAACGCGCGAACTGGCCGTCGTTGCCGATGGCCAGGATGAGGTGGCCGTCGGCGCAGGCGAAAACCTCGTACGGCGCGCAGTTCGGGTGGGCGTTGCCGCTGCGTTTGGGCGCCTCGCCGGACACCAGGTAGTTGGCGCCCTGGTTCGCGTTCAGCGCCACCGCGACGTCGAGCAGGCAGATATCCAGCGGCATGCCTCGCCCGGTCTGGTCGCGCTGCCGCAACGCGGCCAGCACGGCCGAAGTGGCGTACATGCCGGTCATCAGGTCCACCACCGCCACGCCGGTGCGCAGCGGCCCCGCGCCCGGCGTTCCATCGGGCTGGCCGGTGTAGCTCATCAGGCCGCCCATGCCTTGGAACACATAGTCGTACCCCGGCTTGCCGGCCATGGGGCCGGACTGGCCATAGCCGGTGATGGACAGATAGATCAGGCGCGGATTGAGGCTCGCGAGCGAGGCGTAGTCGAGCCCGTACTTGCGCAGGCCGCCGGCCTTGTAGTTCTCGACCAGGACGTCGGCGTCGGCGACCAGCTCCCGCACGCGGGCGGCGCCCGCTTCCGTGGAGAAATCGATGGCGACGGATTGCTTGCCTCGGTTGCAGGCCATGAAGTACGCCGACATCGACGCGCCGCCGTCGGCCGACCGCAGGTCTGGCGGCCCCCAGCCGCGCGTATCGTCGCCGCGTCCGGGATGTTCGACCTTGATGACCTGCGCGCCGAGGTCCGACAGGTTCTGCGTGCACCAGGGGCCCGCGAGGATGCGCGACAAGTCCACGACTTTGACGCCGCGCAAGGCATTGTGAAGCATAGTGTCTCCGTGATTCAGGCGATCCGGAAAATTATGCCGGCCGCGTTGCGCGGCGAGGAGTCGAATGTTTCGAACGCTGTGTTCGTCGGCGTTCAAGCGGCGAGCGCCCCAGCCGGGCCGCCGCGCCGCGTTAGAAAGCCGCGAACGTTGAGTTCGAATATTTCGGATGGAGTATTGCGCGAGGCGCCGCCATACTGCCCTCGCGGAGGCGCATTGGCAGTCGCGCCCCCCTCACGATAAGACTCCTGGAGACAACCATGATCCGCAACATCCTGCGACGCGGCGCGCTCGGCGCGCTGCTCGTGAGCAGCCTGGCCGCGGGCGCCGCCCGCGCCGACTATCCCGACCACCCCGTCACCGTCGTCGTGGCCTTCGCCCCCGGCGGCATGACCGACATCGTCGCCCGCCTGCTGTCGGCCGAACTGGGCAAGCGCTTCAACCAGACCTTCGTGGTCGAGAACAAGCCCGGCGCCGCCGGGCAGGTCGGCACCGAACTGGTTTCGCGCCAGAAAAACGATGGCTATACGCTGCTGGTCAGCGCCACCGGCCACGTGATCGGCCCGGCGGTCAACGACAAGGTCCGCTATGACCCGGTAAAGGATTTCGAGCCCATCGCGATTCTTGCGCGCGCCCCGAACCTGGTGGTGGTCAACGCGGGCCTGCCCGTCAAGACCATCCCGGAATTCCTTAGCTGGGGCAAGTCGCAGCCCGGCGTGCCCTACGGTTCGGCGGGCTTCGGCGGCTCCACCCATCTGGGCGGCGAATGGCTGAAGAAGATCACGGGCGTGCCGATGGAACACGTGCCCTACAAGGGCGCGTCCCCGGCCACCAACGCGGTCGTGTCGGGCGAGCTGAAGGTCGCGGTGCAGGACGCGATGAGCGTGGCGCCCTTCATCAAATCGGGCCAACTGCGTCCCATCGGCGTCGCCAGCGCCGAACGCAGCAAGCTCTTCCCGGACCTGCCCACGTTCGCCGAATCGGGAGCGCCGGGCCTGGACGTCTACACCTGGCTGGGCTTCTACGCGCCGGCGGGCACGGACCCGGCGATCGTGGCCAAGCTGAACGAAGCCACCAACCAGATCATGAACTCGCCCGAGATGGTCCAGCGGCTGGCCGGGCAGAACAGCGAACCGCTCGGCCCCATGACGCCGAAGCAGGTAGCGGGCTTCGTCGCGGACGAAACGGCCAAATGGCGCAACGTGGTCCAGACCACCGGCGTCAAGGTGGAGTAAACGGGATGGGCTAGGGCGGGCCGCTCCCGCGGCCCGCCCTAGCCGTCCGACGCCGGCGTGTGCGCCGCGCGCACGGCGAACACCGCGTTGGCCTTGAGCATGACGCGGCCCTCCACCTGCAGCAGGCAGGTGGCGTAGATCAGGCGCCGGCCCTGTTTGTCGATCCGGACGTGCGCCTCGAGCCAATCGCCGGGCTTGACCGGATTCAAGAACTCCACCGACATCTGCACGGTCACGACCGAGACCTGCGCCTGGTGCGCGATAGTGTGCCCCAGGGCGCTGTCGGCCAGGGTCGCCAGCAGCCCGCCATGGGCGATGGAGTGCATATTCGTGTGCGCGTGCTCCACGCGCAGGGCGAGCACGCTGTCGGCGTCGCGCTTGTACAGCGCGCCGAGCTCAGCCAGGTGCGCCATGAAGGGACTGCTCGGGCGCCAGGGCGCGAAACCGGAAGGAATGGAGTCTGTCATGGCTGGGGCCAAGGTCTAGGAAACGACAGTATCGCAAAGAAGGCCGCGGCCGGCTGGACGCCGGGCGCGGCCCTGGCCATGGCGCGGACGCGTCAGAAAACCGTCGCGCCCTCTTCCACCCGATGCTCGAGCAGGGCTGCGGGGGCCCAATGCCCGCCATGGACGCGCTGCAAGGCCCGGATTTTCTCCAGCGTCGCCGCCAGCCCCAGCGTCTGGGCATAGAACATCGGGCCGCCGCGCGCGCCCGGAAAACCGTAGCCATGGACATAGACCACGTCCACGTCCGAGGCACGCTGCGCGATGCCCTCCTCGATGATCCGCGCGCCCTCATTGACCAGCGCCAGCATGCAGCGTTCGACGATTTCCTCGTCGCTCACCGGCCGGCGGACGATGCCGGCCTCGCGCGCGCATTCCTCGATGATGCCGTCCACCACGGGATCGGGCAGCGGCTGCCGGCTGCCCGGCTCGTAGCGGTAGTAGCCCGCCTGGGTCTTCTGGCCGAAACGGCCGAGTTCGCAAATGCGGTCCGCCACCTTGGAATAGCGCAGGTGCGCGGGCCGCGTGGGGGCCAGGCGCTTGCGCGTGGCCCAATTGATGTCCATGCCCGCCAGGTCGGCCATGGCCAATGGCCCCATGGCCATGCCGAAGCGCGTCAGCGCGCCGTCGATCTGCTGCGGGCTGGCGCCCTCTTCCAGCAGGAAGCCGGCCTCTCGCCAGTAGCCCGTCAGCATGCGGTTGCCGACGAAACCTTCGCACACCCCGACCAGTACGGGAATCTTGCCGATTTTCTGCGCCACGGCCATGCAGGTGGCGATGACGTCGGCGCCGGTGCGCGCGCCGCGCACCACCTCCAGCAGCTTCATGACGTTGGCCGGGCTGAAGAAGTGCAGTCCGATCACCGCCTCCGGACGCGCCGTGCAGGCCGCGATCTCGTCGATGTTCAGGCGCGACGTGTTGGTGGCCAGAATCGCGCCCGGCTTGCACACGGCGTCCAGTTGCCGGAACACGGCCTGCTTGACCGCCATGTCCTCGAACACGGCCTCGATGACGAGATCGGCTGGCGCCAGGTCCTGGAGGTCCAGGCTGGGCGCGATGCGCGCCAGCCGGGCCTCGACGCCGGCGGCGTCGAGCTTGCCCTTGGCGGCGGTGATCTCGTAGTTCTTGCGGATCAGCGCCATGCCCCGGTCCAGCGCCGCCTGATCGCGTTCGTACAGCGTCACGGAATAGCCGGCGTTGGAAAACGCCATGGCGATCCCCCCGCCCATGGTGCCGGCGCCCAGGATGCCCACGCGTCCGACCTCGCCCGCACGGCCGCCGCCGGAAACGCGCGGCGCTTCCTTCTCGGCGAAGAACAGGTGGCGCAGCGCCTTGGAGGCGTCGCCTTCGACCAGCGCGTCGAACAACCGGCGTTCCTCGTCCAGACCCGCCTCGATCGGCAGGCGCGTCGCGGCCTCGACGCAGTCGACCGCCGCGCGTTGCGCGATCGCGTTGCGGGCCTTGGGATTGACGCGGGCACGCGCCGCTGAAAAATCCACGCCGTCCGCGCTCAAGGCGCGGCGCGAAGCGACCGGATGCGATGCCAGGTGCGCGCGCTCGAGGGCGTAGGACAGCGCGGCATCCAGCAGATCGCCTTCGGCGACCGCATCCACCAGCCCCGCGGCCAGGGCGGCCGCGGCATCCAGCGGTTTGCCGGACTGGATCATTTCCAGCGCGGGCAACACGCCGATCAGCCGCGGCAGGCGCTGCGTGCCGCCGCCGCCCGGCACTAGGCCAAGGTTCACTTCCGGCAGCCCCAGCCGGGCGCCCGCCTGCGCCACGCGGTAATGGCATCCCAGGGCCAGCTCCAGCCCGCCGCCCAAGGCGAAACCGTGGATGGCGGCCACCACCGGCTTGCCGGACGCCTCGATGGCCGCGATCACGTCGCGCAACATGGGCCTGGCGGTCGCCGCCGGCGTATTGAACTGACGGATGTCGGCGCCGCCGCAGAAGGCCTTGCCGGCGCCGGCGATAACGATGGCGTCGACGCCGGCATCCGCTCGCGCCAGGGCCAGGCCTTCATGGACCCCGCGGCGCACGGTATCGCCCAGGCCATTGACGGGCGGGTTATCGAGGAAGATGACGGCCGCGCGCCCATGCAGGGCGTAGCGGACGGTGTCGGAAAGATCGCGGGACGGCGAGGTGGCGGTCAAGCTCATGGGTATACCCTTTCGGCGGCGCGGCTCAGGCCGTCGCCAGCCGCTGATAGCGGTTGAGATGGTGGCGGGCGTCGCCCAGCGTGTGTTCGATGGCCAGCAGGCGTTTGACGTAATGGCCCACGGGCAGCTCGTCCGTCATGCCCATGCCGCCATGCAGTTGGATGCTCTGCTGGCCGATGTAGCGCGCGGCCGCGCCGCAACTGGCCTTGGCTGCCGACACCAGACGGGCCCAATGCCGCGCATCGGCCTGGTCCGCGCCGGCCGCCAGCCAGGTCAGCGAGCGCGCCTGCTCCAGCGCCAGCAGCATGTCCACCAGCCTGTGCTGCACCGCCTGGAAGCGGCCCAGCGGCTGGCCGAACTGGCGGCGAGCGGCCACGTGATCGCGGGTGGCGTCCAGCAGCGCCTGCATGGCGCCCAGCGCTTCCGCGCACAGGGCCACCCGCGTGGCGTCGGCCGCCCGTTCCAGGGCTTCGCCCGCCAGGCCCAGGCGGGCATCGGCATCGACGCGGCAACCCTTCAGCACGATGTCCGCGTAGGGGCGGCCGTCCAGTCCGGGCGCGCCGTGGCGCTCCAGCCCCGCCGCGCCGGCCTCGACCAGGAATACGGCCATCCCCTCGGCATCGCGCGCCGTGACCAGCAACTGCCGGGCGCCCGCTCCGTAGGGAACGCGCCGTTTGACGCCGTTCAGCACCCAGCCGCCGCCATCGCGCTCCGCCGTCGCGCAGGGCGCGTCCAGCGGCCAATCCGAATCCGGCTCCGCATGGGCCAGCAGCGGCGCCGATCCCTGCGCGATACCGGCCAGCAGGGCTTGCGCCCGCCCGCTCTCGGGCAGGCGCGACAGCATCTGGCCGCAAAGCAGCGCGCTGGCGTCGTACGGTTCGGTCACCCGATGACGGCCGAAACGCTGCATCAGCACGCACAGGTCGCCAAGCCCGCCCCCCATCCCGCCGGCCGACGCCGGCAGCCCCAGCCCGAGCAGCCCCATGTCGGCAAAGGCGCGCCAGTGCGGCGAGGCCTCGGGGTCCGCGTCGGCCGGCAGCGCCGCCCGGGCCGCCGGCGGCGGGTATTCCCCTTGCAGATATCGTCCGACGGCGTCGTCGAGCGCGCGCTGGTCGTCGGTATAGTCGTCGGCCTCGCCCAGCGCGAGCTTGGCGATGATGTTCTTCTGGACCTCGTCCGTTCCGCCGTAGATCGAGATCTTGCGCAGATTCAGGTAGAAGCCGGGCATGGCTTCCAGTTCTTCTTCCAGGGTCGGGCCGCCTTGCGCATAATCGCGCTCCAGCGCGTCGGAGCGATAGGCGAGCGCGTGCGTGCCGGCGGTGTCGACCAGCGCCTCGCTGATGCGCTGCGCCAGCGTGGACCCCAGGTACTTCAGTATCGAGGCTTCCGCGCCGTGTCCGGCGCCGCGCTGGTCGCGCGCGATCAGCCGCAGATTGGTCTGCTCCAGCGCCAGGGTGTCGATCTCCAGTTGCGCCAGCCGCTGGGCGAACACGGGGTCTTCGGCCAGCGGCCGGCCGTCCGCCTTGCGCTTGGCCGCCAGCCGCTGCAGGTGGCCCAGTTCCCGTTTGGCGCGCCCCACCCGCGCCGCGCCGAAGCGTTCGTGCGACAACAGGTACTTGGCATAGGTCCAGCCCCGGTCCACTTCGCCGACCAGGTGCGACGCGGGCACCCTCACGTCGTCGAGGAAGACTTCGTTGATCTCTTCGCCGCCGTCCAGCGTCCGGATCGGCCGCAGCGACACGCCGGGACTGCGCATGTCGATGAGCAGGAAGGAAATGCCCTCCTGCGCCTTGGCGTCGGGATTGGTCCGCGCCAGGCAGAACATCATGTCGGCGTATTGGGCGTAGGTCGTCCAGGTTTTCTGGCCGTTCACCACGAAGACGTCGCCTTCGCGGCGGGCGCGGGTGGCCAGCGACGCGAGGTCGGAGCCGGCGCCCGGCTCGGAATACCCCTGGCACCACCAGTCCTCCCCGCTCAGGATGCGCGGCAGGAAGTGGCTTTTCTGCCAGTCCGAGCCGTAGGCCATGATGACGGGCGCGACCATGCGCAGCCCGAAGGGCACGGTTTCGGGCGCGCCCGCCAGCGCGCATTCTTCGTCGAATGCGTTGCGCTGGCCTATGCTCCAGTCCGCGCCCCCGTGCTCGGCCGGCCAGTTCGGCGCGACCCAGCCCTTTTCATGCAGGATGCGGTGCCAGCGCAGGAAATCCTGCTTGTCCAGCCGCTGGTGGTCCAGCACCTTGCGCCGCAGGTCGGCGGGCAGGCGCTCGCGCAGGAACGCGCGGACCTCGCCGCGGAAATCCTCCAGCGAAACGTCATTCGGCATCGCGCAGATCCTCCGCGAAACGCAGCGGCGCGTCGGTCGCGGCCTGCAGCGCGGCGCGCGTCAGGCCCGGGGCCATGTCGCGCACCACGAAACCCTCGGGCGTGACGTCGAGCGTGGCGAGGTCGGTATAGACCCGGTCCACGCACGCCGCGCCCGTCAGCGGCAGGTCGCATACCCGGCGCAGGCGCGGCACGCCTTCGCGGGTCAGGTGTTCCATCAGCACGTGGACCCGCTTGGCCCCCACGGCCAGGTCCATGGCGCCGCCGACCGCCGCGGCGACGCCAGGCTGTCCCAGCGACCAATTGGCCAGGTCGCCGGTCTCCGAGACCTGGTAGGCGCCCAGGATGCAATAGTCCAGGTGGCCGCCGCGCATCATGGCGAAAGAGTCCGCGTGGTTGAAGAAGCTGCCGCCCGCGGCCATGGCGACGTTCTGCTTGGCCGCGTTGGTCAGGTCCGGATCGACCGGATCGGCGTCCGAGCGCGCCCGCATGCCGAGGATGCCGTTCTCGCTGTGGACGATGACGCCATGCGCCGGCGTCCAGTAGTCCAGCGCCCTGACGGGCAGGCCGATGCCCAGGTTGACGTAGGAACCGGCAGGGATGTCGGCCGCGGCGCGGCGCGCGATGTCCTCGCGGGAATATCGTTGGGTCATTGCAGGGCTCCGGTCAATTGGGCGTCGGGAATGCGCAGCACGCGCTGCACGAAGATGCCGGGCGTGACGATGTGCTCGGGATCCAGGCCGCCGACCTCCGCCAGCGCATGGACCTGGACGACGGCGGTGGCCGCCGCCATGCACATGAGCGGGCCGAAGTTGCGTCCCGCCTTGCGGTAGACGAGATTGCCCATGGGATCCGCGCAGTAGGCCTTCACGAGCGCGTAGTCGGCATGCAGGGGCTCCTCGAACACGTGGCCCACGCCCTTGATGATCCGCGTCTCCTTGCCTTCGGCCAGCAAGGTGCCGTAGCCGGTGGGCGTGAAGAAGCCGCCCAGGCCCGACCCGGCCGCCCGCAGGCGCTCGGCCAGCGTGCCCTGCGGCACGCATTCGTAGTCGATCAGTCCGTCGGCGTAGGCCGACTCGAAGGCCTGCGACTCCGCGCCGCGCGGATACGAGGCGATCAGCTTGCGCACGCGGCCCAGCCGGATCAGGCGGGCCAGGCCGCTGTCGCGGGCGCCGCTGTTGTTGCACACCACGGTCAAGCCGCGCGCGCCGTGCTCCACCAGCGCGTCGAGCAATTCGACGGGTTGTCCGGACAGGCCGAACCCGCTGACCAGGACGGTGGCGCCGTCCGGAATATCCGCCACGGCCTGCGCGGCGGAATCGACTGTCTTGTTCATCATGGCGTGCGTCACAGGGAATGGGAAAGAATGGCGGTGGCCTGGCTGGACAGCACCCCGCCGTTGCCGTGCACCAGCGCGACATCGGCCTTGGGCACCTGGCGCTCGCCCGCTTCGCGGCGCAGTTGCGCCACAGCCTCGATCACCAGGAAAATGCTGTACATGCCGGGATGGGTGAACGACAGCCCGCCGCCGTTGGTGTTCATCGGCAGGTCGCCGCCCGGCTCGATGCGCCCGCCGCCGATGAACGCGCCGCCCTCTCCCTTGGCGCAGAAGCCCAGGTCTTCCAGGAAAAGGATGGGGTTGATGGTGAAGGCGTCGTAGAGTTCGACCAGGTCGATATCGGCGGGCGTCAGCCCCGCCTCGGCGAACGCGGTCCGGCCGGAGTCCACCGCCGGGGTGACGGTAACGTCGGGCATGCACGATATCTGGCGGTGCCAGTGCGCATGGCCGGTGCCCAGCACGTAGATGGGACGCGGATGCAGATCGCGGGCCCGGTCGGCGCGCGCGACCACGAAGGCGCCCGCGCCGTCGGTCACCAGGCAGCAATCGCGCACGGTCAGGGGGTCCGAGATCATCTTCGCGCCCAGCACCTCGTCGATCGTGAGCGGCGTGCGCAGGAAGGCGTCGGGATTCAACTGCGCCCATTTGCGCGCCGCCACCGCGACCTCGGCCAGTTGCCGCCGGGTGGTGCCGTACTGGTGCATGTGGCGCGCGGCCGCCAGCGCGTAGCTGGATACCGGGTTGAACGGCTTGTAGGGGTGCTCGTAGGGCTGCGGATCCAGCGCCGCCCGCATCTGGTTGATCTGCGTGCTGCTGGGCGCGCTGCGCGGATTGGCGCCGTAGCAGACCAGCACGTGGTCGCACTGGCCGGCCTCGATGGCCATCGCCGCGATCTTCAGGTCGGCGATGAACGACGATCCGCCGAACATGGTGCTGTCGGAGAAGCGAGGCCGGATCCCCAGGTACTCCGCCATCCGCATCACCCACCAGGGCGAGGTCAGGCTGGAAGTGATGATGCCGTCGATATCCTGCATCTTCAGGCCGCTGGCGGCCACGGCGCGGTGGGACGCCTGCGCGATGATTTCCTGTTCGGTACGGCCTTGGCAATCGCCCAGTCCGGCCATGCCGGTTCCCAGGACGGCGATCGCGCCGCGATGGCTTCGGCTCATGCCCGTTCCTCCGTCTGCGCCACGAATACCAGCAGCGGCGCGCCGTCCACGGCGTCGATCCTTGCGCGGACCCGCAGGCCGATGGCCACGGCCTCCACGGGCATGTCCACCACGCGGCTCATCAGGCGCGGGCCCTCGTCCAGGTCCACCAGGCAGACGGTGTAATCGCCGCCCTTGCCGCGCACGACGGTCGAGGAATAGACCTCGCCCCGGCCGCTGGGCTCGACCCACCGAAGCGAGTCGGACCCGCAATGCGGGCAGACCACCCTGGGATAGAAATGGTGCCGGGCGCAGGCCTGGCATTGCGGGATGACGAAGCGGCCCTGCGCGAGCTGCTCGAAATAGTGTCGTTCGGCGCTGGGGGCCGGCTCGTTTTCGGTTTGCGGCATGCTGATGTGTTCCGCCCGGCGGGCGGCTGTCTCCGTTGTATTTCGATCCGCGCCAGGCATGGCCCGCGGCAGTGGAACGATTTTAGGAATGGCTCCCGCCGCTTACCATCCGAAAGATTCGAAGGCTTCTTTCGGCATATTCGAAGCGCCGCGAGTCGGAGTAAGATTTACGCGATAACAAACACCCTTACATGGCAGGAGCACTGGAAGATGGCGAAAGTCGGCATGGTTGGAATCGGCCTCATGGGCCATGGCATCGCAAGCAATCTGGTCAAGCACGGTCACGCGCTGACGGTGCTCGAACACCCCGGCAACCAGCCGCTGGACGCGCTGAAGGCCGCCGGGGCGGCCAGCGTCGCCGATGGCGCCTCGCTGGCGGCGCAGTCCGACGTGATCATCCTGTGCGTCACCGGCAGCCCGCAGGTCGAAGCCGTGCTGCTGTCGGCGGGAGGCGTGCTGGAAGGCCTGCGGCCCGGCACGGTCATCATCGACTGCTCCACCGCCATCCCCTCCTCCACCGAAAAGGTGGCGCAGGCCGTGGCGCAAGCCGGCGGCCGCTTCCTGGATGCGCCGATGACGCGCACCCCCAAGGAAGCCGCCGAAGGCCGGCTCAACCTGCTGGTGGGCGGCGAGGCGGCGCTGTTCGAGGAATGCAAGCCCTTGCTGGCCTGCTTTGCCGAGAACATCACGCACGCCGGCCCCGTGGGCGCCGGCCACCGCATGAAGCTGCTGCACAACTACGTGTCGCTGGGCGTGATCGCCCTGTTGTCGGAAGCGGCGGCCTGCGCGCTGCGCGCGGATATCGATCCCGCCGTGTTCGCCGACGTGCTGGCCAAGGGCGGCGGAGGCGGCGTGGCGCTGGAGCGCATCAAGCCGTACCTGCTGGAACAGGACCCGTCCTCGCTGCGGTTCTTCATGTCGAACGCGCAGAAGGACCTGTCCTACTACAACACCATGGCCGCCGAAACGGGCGCCGTGCGGGAAATCGGCGCGGCCGTGCTGCACACCTACGACCAGGCCGTGACGCAGGGCGGCGGCGACCGCTACGTGCCCGAACTGGTGTCCCTGCTGAAAGACCGCTAGCCGGCTCAGCGTCCGCCGGCGGCGGCGGCCGCCTGCCCGCGCAGCAGGCCGCGCACCGGCAGGCGCAGGGAGATCAGCGCCGCCGCCAGCAGCAGCGCCCCGGCCGAGCCGAAGGCGACCCAATGCGTGCCGAAGGCTTCGAAGGCCCAGCCGCCCAGCCATGAACTGATCATGCCGCCCACCTGGTGGCCCAGGTAGGCCAGGCCGTACAGCACGCCCACCAGGCGGATCCCGTAGACGTCGGCCAGGATCGCCGACGACAAGGCGACGCTGCCGGCCCACACGATGCCGCCGATGGTGGCCGCGGCGTACAGTTCCCAATGCGCGCCCACCATGACCAGCGCGAAGAATCCCAGCCCGCGCACCAGGTAGATGGCGGCGAGGATGTTGCGCCGCTCGACCTGGTCCGACAGCCGGCCCAGGACCAGCGTGCTGAAGATCGCCACCAGGCCGATCAGGCCGATGCCCAGCGAACTGGTGGTGGCGTCGAAGCCATGGTCCATCAGCATGGGCACGCCGTGCGTGCCCAGCAGGTTCATGCTGAAGCCACAGGCGAACAGGCCCAGCGCCACCTGCCAGAAAGGCAAGGTGCGCAAGGCGTCGCGCACATTGGGAGCGGGCCGCTTGGCCGCGGGCTTGGCGGCCCCGGGTTTATCGACGATCTGGTGGGGCAGCAGGTCCGTGTGTTCGGGCGCCTCGTCGCGCATGACGAAGAGCGCCACCGGCACCGTCAGCAGGGCGAACAGGACCGCGAACCCCAGCAGCGTTTCCTTCCATCCCACGGCCGAGATCGCGAAGGTCAGGGTGGGCGTCATCAGCGCAATGCCGGCCATCGAGCCGGTGGACAGGAAAAACAGCGCCATGCCGCGCTGGCGCGTGAACCAGCGGCTGATCACCGGCGTCAGCGCCACGGGGCTGGTGAAGGCCAGGCCGATCGACAGGGCCACGCCGAAAGACAGCAGGAATTCGATGGGCCCGCTGGCGAACACCGTCCAGATCGACGAAGCGACGACGATGGCCGCGCCCGTCAGCAGCACGAAGCGCGTGCCCTGCGTGCTGACCAGATAACCCGCCAGCGGCATGCCCAGGCCATAGCAGAGCATGCCGATCGCCACGATGCCCGACAGCGTGCTGCGCGTGAAGCCCAGGCTTTCCGCCATGGGCAGGAAAAACGGCCCGATGCCCATGCGCAGGCCGACGGTCAACAGGGTGAGTGCCGTAGCGGCGCCTACGATATTCCAGCCGAAATACCAGCCGCCCGACTCTTGCTTGTCCACGTATGCTTCTCCTCGATGTCTTCTTGTGGCCGCTTGCGCGCCCAGGTTCGTAGACGCCGCCGGAAGCGCGCGCGGAAGACGGGGCTGACGGCAAGGCGGGAAGGACGAGGCGCGAATCGGCTTGTGATCCGGCAACCGAGGGCCGCCGGACGCGTCATATTACTCCTGGCTATATGCCGAACAGGCGGAAGCCCCCAGAACCTGTTCGGTGAACGGGCACCGCGGCCGGCGCGGCGCAGTATATTTGCCCCCACTCGTAGCACTCAAAGTAAGCCGTGACGTCCAAGACATCGATGTTCGCCCTGTCCCGCCAGGAAATCGCCCTGGTGCTGGTCACCATGCTGTGGGGAAGCACCTTCCTCGTCATCCACATCGCCATGCAGCACAGCGGGCCGCTGTTCTTCGTAGGCGTCCGCTTTACGATCGCCGGGGCCATGGCGCTGCTGCTGTTCCGCAAGCACATGGCCGCGATCACCCGCCGCGAGATCGGCGCCGGCATCGCCATCGGCAGCGCCCTGTTCCTGGGCTACTTCCTGCAGACTTACGGATTGCAGACCATCACCAGCAGCCAATCGGCCTTCATCACCGCGCTGTACGTTCCCATCGTGCCGCTGCTGCAATGGGCCGTGCTGAAGAAGCCGCCCGGCCTGATGAGCTGGGTCGGCGTGGCGCTGGCCTTCGCCGGCCTGGTCCTGCTGGCCGGCCCGCAGGCGGGCGCCCTGAATTTCAGCGCCGGCGAAGCCGCGACGCTGGCCGGGGCCGCGGCCATCGCCGCCGAAATCATCCTGATCGGGCTGTTCGCGAAGTCGGTGGACAGCCGCCGCGTGACCGCCGTGCAGCTACTGACGGCGGGCCTGGTCTCGTTCGCCCTGATGCCGGCCATGGGGGAATCGGTGCCGGCGTTCTCCTGGCTGTGGGCTGGCGCGGCCATTGGCCTGGGGCTGGCCAGCGCCATCATCCAACTGACCATGAACTGGGCGCAGAAATCCGTGTCGCCCACCCGCGCCACCGTCATCTATGCGGGCGAGCCCGTCTGGGGCGGCATCGTCGGGCGCCTGGCCGGCGACCGCCTGCCGGCGCTGGCGCTGGTGGGCGCGGGCCTCATCGTCGCGGGAGTGCTTGCCAGCGAGGCCAAGCTTCCGCGCCGGAAAAAGCCGCCAGCCGCGGCGCCGAAGGCGCGGACCAGCTAGCGCGCCAGGCGCGCGATCAGGTCGCCCTGGGCCGGATACTGGCGGCGCAGTTCGGCGGCGTCGGCCAGTTCGAACTCGCTGAATTCGAAGCCGGGCGCGACGGTGCAGCCGGTCAGCGCGTAGCCGCCGGGTTCGGCCAATTCGGCGGCGAACCAGCTACCGGCCGGCACGACCGCCTGGAACTCGGCGCCGGCGTCCTCCAGCGTGTTGCCCAGCCGCAGGCGCCGGTAGCCGCCGTCCGGCGCCAGCACATGGATATGCAGCGGCGCGCCGGCATGGAAATGCCAGAGTTCGTCGGCGCGGATGCGGTGCCAGGTGGACCACGCGCCGTCGCACAAGAGGTAATAGATGGCGGTGCTGGCCGCGCGGCGCGCGCCGTCGGCGCGCGTCACGGAATCGGCGGCGCGGTAGGTTTCGCGGTAGTGGCCGCCTTCGGGGTGCGGCAGCAGGTCCAGGCGGCGGATCAGGGTGGCGGCGGAGTCGGTCATGGCAGGGCTCATCGCGTTGCGGATGGCCCCAGTCTAAGCCAGGCCCGGCCCTTCAGGCAGCCTGTTCCAGGAACGCCTGCAAGGCGGGCACGGTATTCAGCACGTGTTGCCGCATCGCCGCCTCGCAGCGCGCCGGATCGCGCGTGCGCAAGGCGTCGATCAGTTCCTGGTGCGATTCGCGCACGCGCAGGACGCGCCCGGGCTGGGCCGCCCACAGGCGCATATAGGGTTCGACGACGGAATGCAGTTCGGATATCTGGCGCAGCAGGCGCGGCTGCTGGCAGAAACTGCACAGGTACTCGTGGAATTCGCGGTGGGCGGTGGTCCAGTCCAGGTCCTCGCCCGGCCCCTGCTCCAGCAGTTCCAGTGAATTCGACAGGCGGCGCAGATGCTCGGCATTCATGTGCAGCACCGCATTGCGCATCGCCAGGCCTTCCAGCACGGAACGCATTTCGAATACTTCCAGCATTTCCTGCTGGTTCAGGCCACGCACCACCGCGCCGCGGTTGGCGCGGATTTCGACCAGGCCCTCGGATGCCAGCCGGCGCAGGGCGCCGCGCACCGGCATGCGGCTGGTGCCGATCTCGGCGGCCACGACCTCGGGCACCAGGCGCTGGCCGGGCGCGTAGCGCCCAAGCCGGATCTCACGCTGCAGGTGCAGGTACGCCTCGTCTTCGGCGCTGATCGCTGTCTTCTGGAATTGCAGCATCGTCGTCCCACGGCTCGGAAAGCCGCCATGATAGATAAACGCAAAAATAACACAAATTGGATCCAATGATCCATGGATGCAAACACCAATAGATGGCGTCCGGTCCATTCCCGTCTAATCCCCTCCACGCTTTCCATAACGCGATCAAGGGGTATCCATGAAGTTTCGTCTCATCCGGGCGCTGGCAGGCGCCGCGGCCATGGCCTTCGCGGCCCAGGCCGGCGCCCAGGCCACCGATTGGCCGCAGCATCCCGTGCGCATCGTCGTGCCGTTCCAGGCAGGCTCGGCCACCGACCTGATCTCGCGCCAACTGGGCGCGGCGCTGTCGACGGAACTGGGCCAGCCCTTCGTCGTCGAGGCGCGTCCCGGCGCCGCCGCCGCCATCGGCAGCGCCTCGGTCGCGCGCGCCGCGCCAGACGGCTACACGCTGCTGATGGGCGGCCCGGCCGCCATCGTGACCAACCGCTATCTGCAAAAGCGCCTGGCCTACGATCCCGACGCCTTCGAGCTGGTGTCGATGGTGGCCTACACGCCCAACATCCTGCTGGCCAATCCCTCGCAGCCTTTCAAGACCCTGCCCGAAATGGTCGCCTATGCCCGCGCCAACCCCGGCAAGCTGACCTATGCCTCCTTCGGCACCGGCACGACCTCGCACATGGCCGGCGAAATGCTCAAGTCGGTGGCCGGCATCGACATCCTGCACGTGCCCTACAAGGGCGCGGGCGAAGCCATCCCCGCGCTGCTGAGCGGCCAGGTGTCGATGTACTTCGACACCATCATGACGGGGCTGCCGCAGGCCAAGAGCGGCGCGCTGCTGGCGCTGGGCATGTCCAATTCCAAGCGTTCGGCGCTGGCGCCGGACATCCCCACCATCGCGGAACAAGGCTACGCCGGCTACGACATCGCGCCGTGGTACGGCCTGGTCGCCCCCGAAGGCACGCCGGCCCCGGTGCTCGACAAGCTCAACCGCGCCGTCAACAAAGTGCTTGCCGATCCCGCGCTGCGCGGTAAGCTGGCGGAAGCCGGCGCCGAGCCCCGCGGCGGCTCCCGCGAGGAATTCGCCGCCTTCATCAAGGCCGAAATCCCGCGCACCAAGCAGTTGATCGACCAGGCCGGCATCACCCCGCAGTAATTTCCACGACGAGCTCCAGTACCCATGTCCTCACCCTTCGATTGGTCCTTTCCGTACGCCTCCCGCAAAATGCCTGTACTGGCCGCCAACGCGGTCGCGACCAGCCAACCCCTGGCGGCGCAGGCCGGCCTGCGCATGCTGCTGGCCGGCGGCAACGCGGTCGACAGCGCCATCGCCACCGCGATCGCGCTGACGGTGCTCGAGCCGGTCATGAACGGCATCGGCGGCGATATGTTCGCGCTGGTCTGGCACGACGGCCGCCTGCATGGCCTGAACTCCAGCGGCTGCGCGCCAGCCGCCTGGACGCCGGAATATTTCAGCGGCCGCGACGCCATGCCCGGCACGGGCTGGGGCACGGTCACCGTGCCGGGCCAGGTGGCCGGCTGGAAGACGCTGTCCGACCGCTTCGGCAAGCTGCCTTTCGCCAGGCTGTTCGAACCGGCCATCGCCTATGCCGAAGAAGGGTTCGCGGTATCGCCCACCATCGCCCGCCAGTGGGCGGCGCAGGCGCCCAGGCTGGCGCAGGAACCGGGCTTTGCCGCCGCCTTCCTGCCCCAGGGCCGCGCGCCCCAGGCCGGCGAATGGTGGCGCTTTCCGGCGCAGGGCAAGACGCTGCGCGAGATCGCCGAAAGCGGCGGCGAGAGCTTCTACCGGGGAGAACTCGCCCGCAAGATCGCCGACTTCGCCAGCCAGACCGGCGGCGCGCTCAGCGCGGTGGACCTGGCGGAACACCGCCCCGAATGGGTCGCGCCCATTTCGCAGTCGTTCCGCGGCTACGAACTGCACGAGATCCCGCCCAACGGCCAGGGCATTTCGGCGCTGATGGCGCTGGGCATGCTGGAACAGTTCGACCTGGAAAGCATGGGCCGCGACAGCGCGGACTACTATCACGTCAGCATCGAGGCCATGAAACTGGCCTTCGCGGACCTGCATCAGCACGTCGCCGATCCGCGCCACATGCGCACCGACGCCAACGCCCTGCTGGACCGTTCCTACCTGGCCGAGCGCGCGCGCCTGATCTCCATGGACCGCGCCAGCGTGCCGGTGGCGGGCACGCCGGCCACCGGCGGCACGGTGTACCTGACCGCGGCCGACGCCGGCGGCACCATGGTGTCCTTCATCCAGTCCAACTACCACGGCTTCGGCTCCGGCGTCGTCGTGCCGGACACCGGCATCAGCCTGCACAACCGCGGCCTGAACTTCGTGCTCACGCCCGGCCACGCCAACCAGGTCGCGCCGCGCAAAAAGCCGATGCACACCATCATCCCCGCGTTCGTCACGCGCGGCGGCCAGCCCGCGATGTCGTTCGGCGTCATGGGCGGGTCGATGCAGGCGCAAGGGCATTTGCAGATGGTCACGCGCCTGGCCGCGTTCGGCCAGAATCCGCAGGCCATGAGCGACGCGCCGCGCTTCCGCGTGGAGAAGGGTCCCGTGGTGAACGTGGAATCGCACTTGCCCGCGGACGTGGTCGACGCGCTGCGCGCCCGCGGCCACAACGTCGCGGTGGCGCCCGCCGACAGCCTGGAGTTCGGTTCGGCGCAATTGATCTGCCGCCTGCCGCAGGGCGGATACGTGGCCGCCTCGGATTCGCGGCGCGACGGTCAGGCCGTAGGGTTCTGATCCCGGGCAGGCCCCAGGGCGCGGCCTGCGCGCCTTGGGGCCTGCCCCGGCGGTCCCATCGCAAGAAACGGAGCCCCGGGCCCGCGCCCGCGATCTACACTGGACGCGTTGCCCACGAACATCCGGTGAAAGACCATGGAATCCAGTATTTCCCCTGGCCTGGACGCTGTCGAGGGGCGGGATTGGGAAGCCATCGGCCGGTCGCTCGACCGCCACGGCAACGCCGTGCTGCCCGGATTTCTCAGCCCCGCCCAATGCCGGATGCTGGCGGCGCTGTACCCGCGCGAGGACGGCTACCGCTCCCGGATCGTCATGGCGCGCCACGGGTTCGGCCGCGGCGAATACAAGTATTTTTCCTACCCGCTCCCGCCGCTCGTCGATGCCCTGCGCCATGCGCTGTATGCCCGGCTCGCGCCGATCGCCAACCGCTGGAACCGCCTACTGGGCCTGGACGTGCAGTACCCCGGCGCGCTGGACGACTTCCTGGCGCGGTGTCACCGCGCCGGGCAGCATCGGCCGACGCCCCTGATCCTCGAATACCGCGAAGGCGACTACAACTGCCTGCACCAGGACCTGTACGGCGAACACGTGTTTCCCTTGCAGACCGCGATATTGCTGTCCGAACCCGGAAAGGACTTTACCGGCGGCGAATTCGTCATGACGGAAACCTCCTCCGGCGGGCAGGTGGCCGAGGTGGTCCCTTTGCGTCAGGGAGACGCCCTGGTATTCACCGTGAACCGGCGCCCCGTCGCCGGCAAGCGGACCGGCTTGCGCAAGGCCGCCATGCGGCATGGGGTCAGCCGGCTCCTGGGCGGGCGGCGGCACACGCTGGGGGTTATCTTCCATGACGCGAGCTGAGGCCATGCAGGCGGAACTGCCCCTGGGGCCGCCCCCCGACGTGGACAGCCCGATCCCCCTGGGCATGGGCGCGCCCGTCATCGACGGCCTGGATTGGACCGGCATCGCCGCGCAACTCGACGCGGAAGGCTACGCGCTCCTGCCGCGATGGCTGGCGCCGGAACAGGCGCGCGCGCTGGGCCGCCAGGCCGCCAGCCTCCGGCGCGCGCCGCTGGCGCACGGCGGATTGGGCCAGGGCGACCTCTGCCGTTTCCCGGCCGGGCTGCCCGCGCCCTTGGCCGGGTGGCGCGAAGCCCTTTACCGCCATCTCGCTCCCATCGCCAACCGCTGGAGCGAGCGGCTGGATTCCGCTTATCGCTATCCCGGCGAACTGGCGGACTTCCTGCGGCGCGGCCGGCAGGCGGGCCAGGCGCATGCGCTGTCGCACCTCAGCCTGCTGCGCGAAGACGGCTACGTGGCGCTGCACCAGCGCGGCGAAGGCGCGCACGTGTTTCCCTTGCAGTGCGTCGCCCTGCTGTCCGAACCCGGCCAGGATTTCACCGGCGGCGAATTCGTGATGACGGAACAGCGGCCGCGCATGCAGTCGCGGCCCATGGTGCTGCCCTTGCGGCTGGGCGACGCCGCCCTCATCGCCACCGCGCACCGCCCCGCCCGCGGAACCCACGGCGATTACCGGGTCAACCTGAAGCACGCCATCAGCCGCGTGCGCGGCGGCGAGCGCGTCGGGCTGGAACTGTCCTTCCACGACGCGCCCTGAATGCGGGGCCGGCACGCCGCTTGCTGCACAGCCTGGGCCATCCCTGGCTGGCTCAGCCATTCGGAGAACCGTCATGCCCCGCTCGCCCTCCCCCTTCCGCCCCGACCTCGAGTCCGAAGAGTCGACCCGCCCCGACCTCGGGCCGAGCGATTCCTCCGATTCGGCCAGCGACCTGCCGCCGGACCTGGTCCATACCGACAGCGACTCGCAAGGCACCGGCGACCGCGAGAGCGCCAATCCGCGCGACCGCGACCATGAGGGCGCCGACATCGGCGCCGACCACGTCACCGACGCGGAACACGCCGGAGTCTCGCGCAGGCGGCCCGACCCAGTGCGCAACGGCGGCTAGGCCGCGGACACCGGCCGGTCCGCGCCATCCGCCATGAACGCCATTGAACGGGTCGCAGCCTTTATGCATGAACACGGCTTGACCCTGGTCACCGCGGAGTCGTGCACGGCGGGCCTGATCGCCGCCACGCTGGCCGACGTGCCCGGCGCCGGTTCGCTGCTCGACTGCGCTTTCGTGGTCTATTCGCCCGAGGCGAAGGCGCGCTGCCTAGGCGTTTCGGCGCGGACCCTCGCGCGGCACAACCTCACCAGCGAAGCGGTGGCGCGGGAAATGGCGCAAGGCGCTTCGCGGAAAAGCCCGGCGCTGGTCGCCATTTCGAACACAGGCGTCACGGACTCCATAGACAGCGACATTCCGGCGGGCACGCAATGCTTCGCCTGGGTCTTCAAGGCGGGCCGCGCCGACGCGGCGCCTGCCGTCTATTCCGAAACCCGGCGATTCTCCGGCAGCCGGAACGGCATACGGCAGGCCAGCGCCCGCTACGCGCTGGTCCGCCTGGCCGAGTACTACGCCGGACTGGGCGGCGGCCCGAACCCCGGGTGAGCGGGCCCTTCGCCGGGAACGACGATTGCTGGCGGAGGTTGAACACCGGCTCTCAACGGCGCCTCGCGCCCAACTTGGAGGTTTCCATGAAAACCCGTTACCTGACCGCTACCCTCCTCGCCACGATGACGCTGGCCGCCGCTCCCGCGGCTCAGGCCCAGACGGCGCCGCCGGCGGCTCCCATGGCGTCGGAAGCGAAACTGGACAGCGCCGATCGCGACTTCCTGGAAAACGCGGCGCAAGCCGGCAATATGGAGGTCGCGGGCAGCAAGCTCGCCCTGGAAAAGGCCCGGGATCCGGACGTAAAAGCCTTTGCGCAGAAAATGATCGAAGAACATGGCAAGGCCGGCCAACAGCTTGCGTCGCTCGCGCAAAGCAAGGGCTACGAAGCGCCAACCGAGCCGTCCCTGGTGCAGCAGGCGAAGCTGAAAGCGCTGGGCCTGCGCGACGACAGCTTCGACAAGGCGTACATCGACGAAATCGGCGTATCCGCGCACCAGGACGCGGTCAAGCTCTTCGAAGAGGCCTCGAACGAGGTCAAAGACCCGGACGTCAAGCAATTCGCCACACAGACCCTGCCCGTCCTCCAGCAGCACCTGGAGATGGCGCAGGCCCTTCAACAACGGGCCAACGCGGCGAAGCAATGAGCGCCCGGCCAAGGCGGCAGAAAGCAGGAAGAGGGACTGACACGCGCACTGCAGGCGTGTAGAGAACGATAGGGTAGCTGCGGGACACGCATATGGATCGAGAGGAACTATTGGCACAAATGATCGCCACCCCGGCGGCCGATCGAAGCTTTCAGGATTGGCCCGAAGTACTGGCCAATTACGCGGAATGCCTGGCTGCGATCCAGCCCAGGCTCCGCCGCGAGGAAATGGACAGGCTGATCCAGGCGGGTGCGGATTTCTACCGCACGCTGGCGCGCGCCGAACAGTACCGGCGCGCTTCCGTGTGGGACGAGCCTCCTCCCTAGCGCCTCAATCGTAGGAATGCCGGCGGTATGCCTGCTTCACATACCGCTTCAGCTCCGCCTCGACCGACACGACCGGCGCCACCGACTGGGGGTCCATCAGGCGCCGGGCGGCCTCAAGCGTGCGTTGCGCCCTGAGTTCTCCCTCGCTCAATTCACCGGAAGGCTCCACCATCGCACTGCGCTCGAACTTGTCCATGACGACTCTCCGAAAAGGCTGGGGAATGCAGCAGCCGACCGGATCAGCAAACGCCGTGCCCGCCGCCGCCGGAAGTCCCGGCGCGGGGCGCCGGCCGGCACGCCGCTTGCTGCACCGCCGGTTTCCGCCCTGGAGACGGCATGCACGCAGACTGGCTTTCCGGCATCCCCGCGCTTCCGGATCATCCCATCATGCTGTGGGCGTTCGCGCTCACGGCGGGCGCTGCCCTGTTCTTCGCGATGAGCGCCGCGTTGCGGATCCTGCGGTCCCGCCTGCGACAGCGCGCCGAGACGCCCGGGCACCCGCTCGCGAGGTCGTTGTCCGAAGTGTTGCGCCGCACGAACAGCGTCGTGCTGCTGATCCTGTCGATGCTGATCGGCGCCGCGATCGTCGGCGCGCCCCTGCCCTGGAGCGGCAGGAACGCCCAGCATCTCTGGTTCGTCCTGCTGACGCTGCAGATCGCGCTGTGGCTGGACCGGGCGGTGGACGTGGGGCTGGATCACGCGCTCGCCTCGCGCGGGCAAGTGAGCACGGTCACGGCCACCCTGTTCCGGTTCCTGCTGCGCACCTTGGTGTCGGTCATCGCCCTCCTCGCCATGCTGGACAACCTGGGGGTGAACATCACCGCGCTGGTCGCCAGCCTGGGCATAGGCGGGGTCGCTGTCGCGCTGGCCGTGCAGACCATCCTGAGCGATCTTTTCGCATCGATTTCGATCGGGCTCGACAAGCCCTTCGAGGCGGGCGACTTCATTGTGTTCGGCCAGGTGGCCGGCAGCATCGAACACGTCGGCCTGAAGACGACGCGCATCCGCAGCCTGGGCGGCGAACAGATCGTCTGCTCCAACACGGAGCTGCTCAAGCAGACGATCCAGAACTACAAGCGCATGCAGCAGCGGCGCATTATTTTCACCGTCCGCATCACCTACATGACCGATGTCGACCGCGCCGCCGCCGTGCCGGCGCTGATCCGCGGGCAGATCGAACGCCAGCCCGACACGCGCTTCGACCGCGCGCATCTGGCCCGCTTCGGCGAAAACGCCCTGGAATACGAGGCCGTGTACTACGTAATGACGGCCGACTACAACCGCTACATGGATATCCAGCAGAACATCAACCTGGGCATCATGCGCGACCTGGACGCCGCGGGAATCGCGCTGGCGCTGCCCGAACGCATCGTGCACCTGCCGCCCGCCGCGCCGTCCGATGAAGCCCCCGCCTGACGCCCGCCGTCCTGGGCACGGCGTTTGCTATACCCCGGCACCACATAGACCGAGGGGCTCAAATGAAGCGCATCCGTATTGCCGTTTTCCCGGTGGCGGGCCTGGGAACCCGCTTTCTCCCCGCCACCAAGGCCATGCCCAAGGAAATGCTGCCGGTGGTCGACAAGCCGCTCATCCAGTATGCCGTGGAAGAGGCCGTCGCCGCCGGCTTCACGGAACTCGTGTTCGTCACCGGCCGGAACAAGCGCGCGATAGAAGACCATTTCGACCGGGTCCCGGAACTCGAACTGGACCTTGAAGCAAAGAACAAGGTCGCGCTGCTCGATTCCGTCCGCAATGTCCTTCCGTCGCACGTCAACTGCGTCTATACCCCCCAGCCCGCCGCGCTGGGTCTCGGCCATGCCGTGCTGTGCGCGGCGCCTATCGTGGGCGACGAGCCTTTCGCGGTATTGCTGGCCGACGATATGATCGACGCGCCCGCCCCCGTCATCGGGGAAATGGCGAAGGTGGCGCGGGAGTTCGGCGGCAGCGTCCTCGCGCTCCAGAAAGTCCCCCCATCCAGCACGCGCCAATACGGCATCGTGTCGGGATCGCCGCTGGCCCGCGGCGTCCTGAAGCTGAACGGCATGGTGGAAAAACCGGACCCGGCCGACGCGCCCTCGGACATGGCGGTGGTCGGGCGGTACATCCTGGATCCGCGCATTTTCGACTGCCTGCGCCGGACGCAGCCGGGCGTGGGCGGGGAAATCCAGTTGACGGATGCCATCGCCGCGCTGCTGCGCGAGAACGCGGTCTTCGGATACGAGTACGAAGGCACCCGGTATGACTGCGGCAGCAAGGCGGGCTTCTACCAGGCCACCATGGAAATCGGCAGGAAATACCACGGGCTGGGCGAGCGGAACGCCTAGCGGACCGGCTCCGGCGGCAATGCCCGCTCCAGCAGGCCGGCCAGTTGCGCCAGGCCCGCCTCGAGCGGCCCGGAGATGTGGACGCGCAGGCACGGCCGGCCCCGCGCGGCCAGTTCCTCCATGTCGCCCAGCGCCTGCGCGCGCTGCGTAGCGGAAAATCCCAATGCCTGGCCGGGCGCTTCCAGTTCGGCCGGCGCATCCGCCGTAATGAACAGAAACCGTCCGCCCGCGGGTCCTCCCTTGTGCAACTGCCCGCAGGAATGCAGATAGCGGGGGCCGAAGCCGCCCATCGTCGCGGCCCCGGTGGCCTGCCTCAGCCGGCCCCGCATCGACGCGAGCCACGTCTCGTGCCCGGCGTCCCGCGCGACATAGGCGAGCAGCGCGGCGTAGCCGCCCGCGCCCAGGCCGCCGAAGCAGGACGCCAGCAGTTGGGCCGCCGATGCGGCGCCCTCGAACTCGCCATGAAAAGCGAGCGCGCCCTCGACCAGCAACGGCTTCCCGTCCGCGGCGCCGATGCCGGCCTGATGGCGCGACGCCAGGGCGCGAGTGCGGACCTTGCTCGCCTCCACGTCTGGCTGGTCGAACGGATTCACGCGCAGGACGGCGGCGGCGACGGCGGTGGCCATCTCCCAGCGGAAGAATTCCTGGCCCAGCAGGCGGGCCGACGGCAGGTCGCAGCGCAACACCGGAAAGCCCGCGGCCGCCAGGCTCCGCACGTGGGCGTCCAGTTCCGCGCACGGCGCATCGCTTTTCGCAAGATGGACGAACAGGCGGTCGCGCCCATAGTCGGACGGACATCCGACGGGCTCATGGTCCACCGGGACGATGCCCCGCCCGTCCTTGCCGGTGGACTCGGCCAGCAATTGTTCCAGCCAGCAGCCCAGGCTTTCCAGTTCGGGATTGGCCAGGATGGTGAGCTTGTCGCGCCCGCCTATCGCGGCCTCGCCCAGCAACGCCCCCAGCAGCAGGCCCGGATTGGCGCGTTCCGGCGTTCCCGCCGCGCAGGCGCGCAGCATGGGCCGGGCGCCGCGCAGAAACGCGGCCGGATCGTGGCCCAGAAGCGCCAGCGCAACCAGGCCGAAGGGCGACAACACGGAATTGCGCCCGCCCACCGACGGCTCTCCATCGAACACCGCGGCATAGCCTTCCTCGCGCGCGCGGGCGTGCATGGCCGACCCGGGATCGGTAATGGCGACGAACCGCCTGCCCGCCTCCTGCCGTCCGAGCTTCCGCGCCAACTGCTCATGGAAGTAGGAGGCCAGCATGCACGATTCCAGCGTCGAACCGGACTTGCTCGCCACGATGAACAGGCATCGCGTCAGGTCCACGGCGGACTGCAACGCCAACACTTGCGCCGCGTCGGTGGAATCCAGCACGTGCAGCCGCAGCCCTCCGCCACCGACGCCCAGCGTATGGACCAGCACGTCGGCGCCCAGGCTGGCGCCGCCCATGCCCAGCAACACCGCATCCGAAAACCCGGCGACGCACAGCCGGCGGCACACGGCCGTCAGGTGGCCGAGTTCCCGGGGCGCCGTTCCGGGCCTCAGCCAGCCCAGCCATTGTCCTTCGTCCGAGCCTGTCCACAGCGTCGCGTCGCGCTCCCACAGGCGCGCCATCCACGCTTCGCTTTCCGCTTGCGCCAGCCGCAGGCGGACCCGGCGAGCCAACGGCGGCGGCACGTCGAAGGAAAAGCCGTTCAGCGGCGGATCCCGCCGCGCGGGGCGCGCGGCAACGCTTTTCCCAACGGGATTGCGGGCGCGCGCCGCGGAATAGGAGTTGAATTGAAGATGACCGTGCATGGCGGAAGGCCGGCCGACCGGCATGGGACGAGGGACGCTGGGGAAACGAAGTTCCGGCGGAGTGAACACGCCGGGTTCCGCGCAGACAGGCGGAACCCGGCGAGAGCAAGGCGGGCATGGCCGCGGCCCCGCCGGACGCGCCGCCTACCAGTAGGGATCCTGGTTGTAATACTTGTGCAGGCTCAGGGCCCAGGTCTCGTCCGCCATCCTGGGCCAGTCGTCCTTGTCGAAGCCCGGCGCGTTCTTCAGGACTTCCTTGTCGATGTTCAGGACGAAGCACTTGCGGTCCGTGTCCAGCGTCAAGGCGGCCCAGGGAATGGCGAACAGCTTGTCCCCCATGCCCAGGATGCCGCCGCGCGACAGGACCGCGTAGGCGACGCGGCCCCGGGGAACGTCGATCATGATGTCCTTGATGGACCCCAGCTCCTCTCCCCCGGCGTTGTAGACGTCATTGCCTTCCAGGGTATCGGCCGCCATGATCTCGGGGCCCGGGCCGGTGGGCGAGCCCTTGGGTCCGCCAACGATATTGGTTTGATGCTCCATGCTGCTCTCCTGTACGGGGCCAGTCCCCGCGTTGAACTTCGGTTTCGGCGATACCGCCGCGCCGTCTTCCCGCATGCCTGCGCCTGCCGGGTCTTCCGATCCGGCACGGGAAGCAAACGCCGTGCCCGCCTCGCTCTGCCGGATGGGCGGTTTCAGACCTTGCTTCGCGCGCCGGCGCCGCGATTACGCTGGCTCTGCTGGTCCTGTCCCGTGCCGATCTGCGCGACGTGGCCTTCCTTCTTGGTCCGGTTCTGCACATCGCGATGACTGGCCTGGGCCTCGCGCGGCGTATCGTCGCCGGACGGATTGGGCTTGCTCTCTTTGGATTTCATGGCGGGCCTCCTTGGGTGGACGGAATCCTCGTTCCGTAGCAAGCGTCATGCCCGTCCCCGGGGCACGGCGCTTGCTTCGCCTGCGCCATGGACACATTCATCGAAGTCTTCGCGCTGCAGGCGGGATTTGCCGAGATGGCCATCCGCGGCACGACCATGTACTGGGTGCTTTACGCGTTGTTGCGGATTTCCGGACGGCGCGACCTGGGCTCCCTGGGCATGGCGGACATGCTGGTCCTGGTGCTGGTGGCGGACGCCGCCGGCAATGCAATGTCCGGAGACTCGTACTCCATGGGCGACGGCATCATCGTGGTCGCCACCATCGTCGGCTGGAGCTATCTGCTCGACCGGCTGGGCTACTACGCACCCCCAGTGCGCCGCCTGCTCGAACCGCAGCGCGTCTGCCTGATCCGGTCCGGCCGAGTGCTTGCCAGCGGTCTCAAGCGCGAACACATCACGCGCAGCGAACTGATGGAGCAACTACGGCTCAAGGGCATCGCCAACCTGGCGGAAGTCGAAAGGGCCTACCTCGAGTCGAACGGCGAATTCAGCGTGATCCGCGCCCCGCGCGCGTCCGGCGACGGGCCTTCCACGCTGGACGACGACGACCGGTCCGACTGAGTCCACCGTCCGCCGCCTTGGCCTTTTGGCGCAGATATTCCATATGCCGGTACATTTTTCCGATGCCGCTCCGGGCCATCCATCGGCCAACGCGCGCGCCGAGCAATGGGCATGGCGCTTGCGGATCCGCCCAGGCCCATTCCCACAAGGAGCGTACCCATGAAGATTCGAGCCCTCACCTATGCGCTGGCCCTGTCGGCAGGACTGGCTTCGGCGGCGGCGTTCGCCCAGTCCGCGACACCTTCCTCGCCGTCCAATACCCCGAACGACGGCACCGCCGTCCCCCCCAACCAGCCGGTTCCGCCGGGGCAAATACCGCCCGCGCCAAACGCGACGCCCAATACGCCGGCCAATCCGCCCAACCTGGACAAGCATGGCCAGATGAAGTCGGACAGGCATACGAACGGAAAATCGGGCCACCACCGCGAAGCCAACGACAATGTGCCGAGCACGCCGAGCGGCGGCGCCGCGCCGCCTCCCGGATACCCGAACACGGGCGGCTCGAAGTAGACGAACCCGCCGGGTCATCGCCTGGGGCGGGCGCCGAAACCGTCGCGACACGGACGGAATGGAAAAGCGCGCCCGCCGATTTTCTCCCTACTGAAGAAAGCGTTTTGGCTGCCGGCAGACACTCACGTCCGGCCGGCGCGACGGTTTCGCGGCTCCGCGGAAAGGAAATAGGTTTGTTTCAAAGGAACCCTAAGCAAGTTCAAAGACTAGGCGAGGCTCCGTTTTTTCCTGTAATGCCTCGCGCGACACACCGGGCGCCATCTCCGTCACCACGAGCCCTTTTTCGCTGACGTCCATCACCGCCAGGTCGGAAATGATTCTATGCACAACGCCTCGGCCGGTAAGCGGCAAAGAACATTCGTCCAGAATTTTCAGCCCACCGTCTCGCGTGTTGTGCTCCATGAGCACAATCACTCGACGGGCGCCGCCGACCAGATCCATGGCCCCGCCCATGCCTTTGACCATTTTCCCGGGAATCATCCAGTTGGCCAGATCTCCCCGCACGCTGACCTGCATGGCTCCCAAGATCGTGAGATCCATATGGCCGCCCCGGATCATGGCGAACGACATCGACGAGGAACAGATCGATGCGCCGGGCGCCATGGTCACCGTTTGTTTGGCGGCGTCGATCAGGTCGGGGTCGATTTCATCCTCATAGGGAGGAGGCCCGATGCCGATCAGCCCGTTCTCCGATTGCAGCCAGACCTGCATGTCGTCGGGAACATACTGAACTACTTTCGTGGGCAGACCTATGCCCAGGTTTACATAGTCGCCGTCGTGCAGTTCCCGTGCAGCGCGCGCCGCCATTTGCTCATGTGTCCAAGCCATCGCGGATTCTCCTTATTGGGGCCGTGAACGGAAACTCTTGCGCTCGATACGCTTTTCCGGATTGGGCACAACGACGATGCGATCGACGAAAATTCCGGGCAAATGCACTTCGTCGGGGTCGATGTGTCCTTCGTCCACCAGATCCTCCACTTCAGCGATCGTCACCGCTCCGGCCATCGCCACGTCAGGATTGAAGTTTCGCGCCGTGCGCGCGAAGACGAGGTTGCCGGAGCGATCCGCACGTTTCGCCTTCACCAGCGAGACATCCGGGCGAAGCGCCAGCTCCATGATGTAGGTTTGGCCGCCGAACTGCCGCGTCTCTTTGCCATCCTCGACGACGGTGCCTACGCCGGTTCTTGTAAAAAAAGCTGGAATTCCCGCACCACCCGCGCGCAGGCGCTCGGCCAATGTCCCCTGGGGGTTGAACTCCAATTCCAGTTCACCGCTCAGGTACTGCCTTTCGAACTCTTTGTTCTCGCCCACGTATGACGCGATCATGCGCCTTATCTGGCGCGACTGCAGCAGCAGCCCCAATCCGAAATCATCGACACCGGCATTGTTGCTGATGCAGGTCAGATTGCAGACGCCGCTGGCGCGCATCCCCTCTATCAACGCCGAGGGGATGCCGCAAAGGCCAAAGCCTCCCACGGCAATGGTCTGGCCGTCCATGATCACCCCGTCCAGGGCGCCGGCCACATCTCCGAATATCTTTCTCATTCTCTAACCGAGTTATTGGGGGTTGAGTGCGTGGTTTAACCCCCCAGATACTAGGGACTCGAGCAGTTCGGAACAATGGATTTGCCGCAACCTTATTGTGCAATTCTGCACAGTGATCACGAGGGGGGGTAGAAAAACTCCGGCTGGGATTCGACTTGCTCCCGGATGAAGCGCCAAGCGAACTGGTAACGCTTGATCCTCAGCAGGTCTTCCGGGGCCGCGATCCAGAGACTGCGGGTGATAAGGGGCTTATCGGGAAAAACGCTGATCAGGTCACCGCTCCGGATATTCGCCACATAGGGCGTGAGCAACACCAGCCCCAGCCCGGCCGCGGCGGCTGAGCGCTGGGCGAGCACGCTGTTGGAGGTGAAACATCGCTTGGGCTGGGAGACCAGCTCCTCGAGCACGCGATAGCGCTCGCTGACCGAACCATCGTGGATATAGTCCACGAAATCATGCTGGGCGAGGTCGCCGAGTTCGCGAATGGGAGGATGCTCCTTCCTGTAGGCGGGAGAGCAGTACAGGAAGTAATCGATCTGCGCGAGCTTGGCGACTTTATAACGGCCCATCTCCGGCGGATCGAGCGTGACCAGTATTTCGACTTCCCGCGTCACAAGGCTGGGGAACTGGGGCTGGGCCATCAATTCTATGCGCAGCCCGGGATGCTTCTGGCGCAACTGGGCCATGCCAGGCGCAAGGACGTGTATGCCGAACGCCTCCGGGGTCCCCACGCGCACGTTCCCCTTGATGAAGTCCGCGACCTCGAGGCTCTCCTCCACCGCCGCGAGCAGCGCGCTTTCCATCTTCTCCGCGTGGGGGATCAGCGCATGGCCGGCATCCGTCAACGAATAGCCGCTGCGGCGCCGATCGAACAGGACCACGCGCAACGTCGCTTCGAGCCGGTCGATACGGCGCGAAACCGTGGAGTGCTCGATTCCGAGTTTCTCTCCCGCATCGGAGATCGTGCCAAGCCGGGCGACGGCAAGGAAAACTCTCAGGTCGTTCCATTCGGGGTGCTTGTCCATGGCTCATTGTGCATCAGCGCACAGTAAGGGTGCAACGGTGACCTTTGATAAAGCGAATGCGGATCGCACAATTGCGCCAGCAGCTACGCGCAAGAAGGCGCGTTTCCGCCGGCCTCGGGCGCACGCAACGCCGAGACCGTCCGCCGAATTACCTGTCTGGAGTTGGAGTCGAGGATGACTGAAAGCCATCGCTATAAGAACTACACGGCAATCGAATTTGACCGTCCGCTGGAGCGCGTCCTGCGCCTGACGCTGAACAATCCCGAGCGCATGAATTCGCTGGATTCAAGGGGCCACGCCGAACTGGCGGAGGTCTGGCGCGAGATCGACACCGACCCGGAAGTGAGCGCCGTGGTGATCCGCGGGGCCGGACGAGCCTTCTCGGCCGGCGGAGATTTCCGCATGCTCGAAGAAATCAACGATGATTTCAAGGCCAGGGCCCGAGTGTGGCGCGAAGCGCGCGATCTTGTCTACAACATCATCAACTGTTCCAAACCCATCGTCTCCGCCATTCATGGCCCGGCGGTCGGCGCCGGCCTGGTCGCTGCCTTGCTGGCCGACATCTCGATCGCGGCGAAATCCGCCCGCATCGTGGACGGCCATACCAAACTGGGCGTGGCCGCGGGCGACCATGCAGCCATCATCTGGCCATTGCTGTGCGGCATGGCAAAGGCCAAGTACCACCTGATGCTCTGCGAACCCGTAAGCGGCCAGGAAGCCGAAGCGTTGGGCCTGGTTTCGCTGTGCGTAGAAGATGATGCGCTTCAGGAGAAAGCGCTGGAGATCGCGGGGAAACTCGCGGGAGGCGCGCCGGCGGCGCTGCGGTGGACCAAGTATGCCCTGAACAACTGGCTGCGCCAGGCCGGCCCCATCTTCGATACTTCCCTCGCGTTGGAATTCATGGGCTTCGGCAGCCCCGAGGCCAGGGAAGGCGTGAGCGCGCTGCAGGCACGGCGCCCGTCGAAGTTCGACCCGGACATCGCCGTCTAGGCGGAGCGGATCGCATGGAATCGATCAAAACGGTAGCCTTCATCGGCGCGGGAAACATGGGCGCGCCGATGGCGCGCCGCGCATGGCGCGGCGGTTTCGATGTCATGGTCTGCGATATCAGTCCAGCCACGCGGGAAAGTTTTTCCCGCGAAGGCATCCCGACGACCGCCGACGTGGCGGACTGCGCCGCCGCGGACGCGATCATCGTGCTTCTCGCCAATGACGCTCAAATCACGGACGCCCTGCTGGGCGAGCGCGGGCTGGCAAACGCGATTCCGCCTGGCCACCGCCCCGTCGTGTGCATGATGAGCACGACCCTGCCCGATACCCTGCGGACACTCGAAGCGCCGCTGGCCGCGGCGGGTGCGCGCCTGATCGACGCGCCAGTGAGCGGCGGCATCGTCGGGGCCCGGGATGGCACGCTCACGCTGATGCTGGGCGGCAGCCGGGCCGACATACAACAGGTGCGACCGCTGATGAGCACGATGGGAAAGCGAATCTTCCATTGCGGCGCCCTGGGATCGGCCGAGGTCGCCAAGATCATCAACAACATGCTGTGCGTGACCAATATGTTCCTGACCGCCGAAGCCATCGAATTGGCGCAAGCGCACGGGGTGGCCTTCGAAGATCTTGCCCCCATCCTGGCCGTCAGCACGGGAATGAACTTCCTGACGGCGGACGCGGCCGTGGGGCGGGCGCAGTACCGCGCGTGGGCCCCGAGCGAGGACGCTTATCCGGCCATCCACCGCATCGTCAGCAAGGACCTGCATCTGGCCCTGGCACTGGGCGATCTGGCCAGCCTGGACCTGGGTCTTCTCAAGCAGGTTTCCAGCTACGTGGACGACGGCGGCCCGACGGCCGCCGCCCGTTGGACACACGCGGGGCAGGCATCCCGCCGCGCGTGACGACATACCGGAAATCCGGTAAGGCCGGCTCGTGCCGGCATCACTACACCTATAAATACGGAGACTACAGGATGAAGAACTTCAACAGCGTTCTGGTTGCAGCATCGTTGGCGGCAGCCTCATTCACGTCGGGCGGCGCCTTCGCGCAGGAATCCAAGACCCTGATACTGGGTGTGTCCGCACCGATGTCGGGCGCCGCGGCAACCTGGGGACTGGGACAGGAATGGACTGCCAAACAGGCCGCCAGGGAGATCAACGACGCCGGAGGCGTGAAGATCGGCGGCACGACCTACAAGTTCGAAGTCCGCGCCTACGACAACAAATACAACGCCGCCGAGGGAACCAAGGTCGCGCAGAACATCGTGAATCGCGACAAGTCGCGTTACGTCGTCGGCAGCATCGGCACCGCGCCCATCCTGGCGCTGCAGTCGCTGACCGAACGCAACCACGTCATTCTGTTCACGTCGGCCTGGGGCAAGACCGTGAAAGGGCCGACCAAGCCTTATACGCTGACTCAATCGGCGACGCCCTTCGAAATCCTGGAGCCGCTGTATGCCTATGTCAAGGACAAGCACGCTTCCATCAAGACGGTCGCGATGCTCAATCCCAACGACGCGACCGGCAAGGAAACCGAACCGGTCGCGCAACAGGCGTGGGAAAAACTCGGCGTGAAGGTGGTGTCGGTCAACTGGTACGAACGCGGCACCACACAGTTCCAACCCATTGCGCAGAAGCTGGCCGCGGCGAAGCCGGACGTCATCGACCTGGGCGTCTCGCCGCCGGCCGATGCGGGCGTCCTGTTCCGGGAATTGGGCGTCCTGGGCTGGAACGGCGTCAAAGTGCAGCCGGTGGGCACCGGCGCGGCGCAGCTCGTGGACATCGGCGGCAAGGCGGCCGACGGTGTGTACATGGGTTTCTCGGGAGATTACGCCGGCGGACAGGCGACCAGCAAGCAGCGTGAGCTCAACGAAGGCATGAAGAAAGCCGTCGGCGAATCGCTCAACCCCTTGCAGCTTGCGCCCTACGACTCTGTCTACGCCCTCAAGGCAGGCATGGAGGCCGCGCAAAGCATCGAGCCCGCCGAGATCCTGAAAGTCCTGCCCAAGATCATCTTCGAAACCTCTTACGGTAAGACCGCATTCGGCGGCGAGGCAACTTACGGATCGCCCCAGCAATTGCTGGTCCCGGTCATGATCACGCAGATCCAGGATGGCAAGCTGGTCGAAGTCGAGCGCGTGGTTCCGGAGGAACTCCAGAAACGCCTGGCCGCAACCAAGTAAACAAAATACCGGACGGCTATAAGTCGGGGGGGAGACAAGTTGGACGTTTACATGCAATTGACCATGAACAGTATGCAGATCGCCGCGGCGTACATACTGTTCTCGCTGGGTTTGACGCTGATATTCGGTGTCATGCGGATCGTCAACTTCGCGCATGGGGAATTCTTCACGCTGCCTTTGCTGGTCATGAGCGTGACGGTGCCGCTACTTGTGGGCGCCAAGTTGCCGCTCGTCGTGTCGTATGCGCTGAGCGGCGCATTGGGAATTGCCTTGACGCTGTTGTTGGGGGGACTGATCTACAGGTTCGCGCTGCAGCGGTTCCAGCGCGACATGACCGGATCCTTCGTGGTTTCGGTCGGTCTCTCCCTCTTGCTCCAGGGCATATTCCTGGAGTCTTTTGGCGGCGTGCCGAACAAGCTGCCCGCGCTGGTCGAGGGCACCGTGAACATCCTGGGCGCCTACATCACCGTCCAGCGTTTGATCATCACGTGCTGCGCGCTGCTGGTGGCCGGGCTCATGTGCTGGACCATCGTCTCCAGCCGCCTGGGCAAGGCTTTGCGCGCCGTGTCGGAGGACCACGAGGCGGCCATGCTGCAAGGCATACCCTACCGGCGGATCGCCCTCGCCGGCTTCTTCATCGCAACCGCGCTCGCGGCGATCGCGGCGGTCCTGCTCTCTCCCGTGACGGTGTCCAGCCCCAACATCGGCAGCGACTATCTCATCCGGGGTTTCATAGCAATCGTGATAGGCGGGCTGGGCAGCATACCCGGCGCGATCCTCGGCAGCCTGCTTATTGCCGTCATCGAGAGCCTGGGCGGCTACTACTTCGATCCCACCTGGGCCACGATCTCTATGTTCGCGTTGACCATGTTTGTACTTCTCGTTCGCCCGAAGGGAATTCTCGGAAATGGCTAAACCGCTACTCGCTCCCGCAATCGCCTCGGCCGGCCTGGTGCTGCTGGCCGGCATCCTGCTACAGGGTGGCGGCCTCGCCGCCAGCCTGGTCCTGTGGCTGGCCATCAACGTGTTGATCACCGCCAGCTTCCGTTTCGTCACGTTGATAGGCGAGCTCAACTTCGCCGTGGCCGGTTTCGTCGGGCTCGGCGCGTATATGGCGGGCGTCGGAACCGTGACGCTGCAATGGCCCTTTCTGCTTGCATTGGCCGCCAGCGCCGTCTTCGCGGGGCTGGTCAGCCTGGTGTTCGGCTACATCACCCTGCGCGCCAAGGGCCCCTATTTCATGCTGATCAGCTTCGCCTTCACGGAAGTGGTCCGCATGATCTACACCAAGACCGAGGCGATCGGCGGAAGCTCCGGGATGGTGGGGATCTTCCCGCCCGCCTATCTCGAGGACTACTTTCCCGCCGTCGTGGTCGCGGTAGTCCTCGCACTGCTCTGGGCGCTGTGGTTCATCGAGAAGTCCGATTTCGGAAAAGTCCTGGTGGCCATCCGCAATAACGATGCCATCGTCGAGACCGTAGGCATCAACGTGCATTTGACCAAAGTGCTTTGCCTGGCGGTCTCCTCGTTCGTGGCTGGAATCGCCGGCGCCCTGCTGGCCTTCTCGAACAACGTGATCAGCCCGGGAGACTTCGGCTTCCTGCTCGCGGTGTACGCCCTGGCCTATTTGAAGGTCGGTGGAGAGTCTCATATCCTGGGCGCGATGATCGGGGCAATCGTACTGACCCTGCTCGGCCAGTTCGCCCTGAGCTTCGGTCCCTACGAGCATATTTTTTACGGCGCGGCCATCGTCGTCTCGGTACTGCTGATGCCGGGCGGCCTGATCGGCCTGGACCGTTGCTTCCGCAAGCGCGCGCCACGGCTGACCGCTGCGGCGAAACCTCAAGCCTGAGGTCCTTCATGGAAAACCAAGTACTACTCAAAGTCGATGGAATGAGCCGTCGGTTCGGCGGCCTGGTCGCGGTCAAGGATTTGAGCTTCGAGGTCCGCAAGGGAGAGATCCTTGGACTCATCGGTCCCAACGGCGCCGGCAAGAGCACTACCTTCAATGTGGTCAGTGGCTATTACAAGCCGTCGGGCGGCAGGTTGACGTTCATGGGCAGGGACATCACGGGCCAAAGCGCCGCCAGGATTTCCCGGCACGGTCTGGTGCGGACCTTCCAGCACGACAGCATGCTGCGCGACATGACCGTCTACGACAACATCGTCGTCGGCACGTTCGCGATGATACGCAACAAGGCCGAACGCGACGCCCGGGTACGCGAAACGGCGGCGCTGATGGGCCTGGCCGATGTGCTGGACGAAATCGCGGGCAACCTGTCCCACGGCCTGCAGCGGCTCGTCAGCATCGCGATCGCCTTCGCCGCCAGACCGAGCCTGCTTTGTCTGGACGAGCCCCTGACCGGCCTGAATCAGACCGAGGCGGCGTCGGTGCTGGCGATCTTCCGCAAGATGCGCGAGGAATACGGCGTCTCGATGCTGCTGGTCGAGCACAACATGAAAGCGGTCATGGACATATGCGACCGCATCGTGGTGCTGGACTATGGCGTGTTTCTGGCCACCGGCACGCCGGATGAAATACAGCGGGACCCTCGCGTGATTTCGGCCTATCTGGGGAAGCGGCATGAACAATAACGAAAATGTGCTCGACGTCGAGGGCCTCTCGGTAAAGTATGGCATCGTGCCGGCGGTCAGCGCGGCGAGCTTCACGGTGAAGCGGGGATCCATTTCTACCATCGTCGGCTCCAATGGCGCGGGCAAGTCGACCATCATGAAAGCGTTGACGGGGCTGGTGACTCCCTCTTCCGGAAAAGTCCGCTTCTATGGCGAAGACATAACCGGCTTGGCCCCGGACGCCCTCGTCGCCCGAGGGCTGGTCCTGGTGCCTGAAGGACGGCGCCTGTTCAAAGCCATGACCGTAGGTGAAAACCTCGAACTCGGGGCGTACCGGGAAAGCAGCAAGAACGCCATCCAACAGGGAATGGCTGGCGTTCTGGAACGCTTCCCCGCCTTGAAAAGCCGGCTCAAGTCGCCGGCCGGAAGCCTCAGCGGCGGTCAGCAGCAGATGGTCGCCGTGGGACGCGCCCTGATGGCCAAGCCGCGGCTGCTGCTGCTCGACGAACCCACCATCGGGCTCGCGCCCGCCATCGTCGACACCATCGCGCAAATCATCCAGGACATCGCGGCCGAAGGCGTGGACGTGATGCTGGTGGAACAGAACGCCGAGATGGCACTGGAGATCGCCACCCATGCCTTCATCCTGGAGCGCGGCGAGATCCAGCTCCAGGGCCTGGCCGCAGACCTGGCCAGCAGCGAAGCGGTCCGCAAGGCGTACCTGGGCATTTGATCGTGCGCAGCGCAACGCTCTCCCCTTTGTCGTTTACCTAACGAGGAATCCATGCACCGACTCGAAGGAAAGGTCGCCTTCATCACGGGCGGCGGCGCCGGCATCGGCCGCGCCAGCGCATTGCTGTTCGCCACGGAAGGCGCGCAAGTCGTCATCGCCGAGCGCGACGCCGCGGCGGGCGAAGAAACGGCCGCCATGGTAAAGGAATTGACGGGTGCCCCTGCCTGGTTCCTGCAAACCGATGTCACCGAGCCCGACAGCCTGGAAAAGGCAGTCAAACAGACCGTGGCGCGGTTTGGACGCTTCGACGTGCTCTACAACAACGCGGGAGGATCCACCGTGCGGGACGGCCGCGTAACGGACGCGCCAGTCGATGAGTTCTGGTCCAAGATGAAACTGGACCTGTTCGGAACCTGGCTGGGATGCCGTTACGGCATCCAGGCGATGATGGACGCAGGCCATGGCGGTTCGGTCATCAACAGCACATCGATCTTCGCGCTGATCGGCACCCATGGCAAAGATGCCTACACGGCAGCCAAGGGCGCGGTCGGCGCGCTGACCCGGTCGATGGCGGTGGAGTACGCCCGATACCGGATCCGCGTCAACGCGGTCGCGCCGGGAGCAACCGCGACGGAGCGCGTGCTCAAGCTGCTGAAGGACGACGGCGTCACGAGCAAGTCATTGGAAGGCCAGCTTTTCGGGCTGGTCCAGCCCGAGGACATCGCCCACGCGGCGCTGTACCTGGCATCCGAAGAGTCCCGGTCCACGACCGGCCACATCCTTGCCGTCGACGGCGGATTGACCATTTCCTGAGCAGCCCCTCGCCGGCCGTCGGCCGGCACGCCAGAACGGAGCCACCATGTTTCGCCATATTGTCATGCTCAGCTTCAATGCCCCGCTTAGCGGACGGGACCACGAGGAAATCGTCCGCCTGTGCCAGGCCATCAAGGACGAACTTCCCGGCATACTTGAATTGCGCTTCGTCGCCAATGCGTCGGATCGAGCCCATGCCTACACCCACGCCTTCGTGGCAAACTTCGACGATGCGGCCGCCCATGATCATTACCAGCAAGCGCCCGCCCACGCGCCGCTGAAGCAGAAAATCATGGCGCTCAGCCGGCAGCTCATCGTGCTGGACTATGAGGGCTGACCGCCGTCAATGACGCGGTCGCCGCGGGCCTGATCGTCGGCCCCGGCTACCCCGACTGGCCCGAGCAATACGGTTGGCGGCAAAACGCGGACCGAGAGTCTTTCAAGGTTGGCAACCGGACCGCCAGGCTTCATCCGCCCGGACACGGATCGGGCATCGGGACCGCGCCTCATATCTCGCGGGCTTGCTTGTAGAATCGAGTCTAATTTCATTTTAAGACTCGATGAACACGTCCATTGATCCGTCCTCCGTAAAGCCGGCCATTCGCGAAGTGCGGGTGCTATCGCGCGGGTTGACCATTCTTTCGGCGTTTGAGCCGAACAACGAGTGGTTGAACAATTCCGAGATTGCCGCGCTCACCGGCCTGCCCAAGCCGACCGTGTCGCGTCTTACCGCCAATCTACTGGAAGCCGAGTACCTGCAGTATTCGGCCCAACGGGCCGCCTACCGCCTGGGCACGGCCGTGCTCGCCCTCGGGTTCATCGCAGCCTCGCATCGAGACTTCGTCGTGCTCGCGCGGCCGCTGATGCAGCAATTCGCGGACCAGCACCAGGTCTCGGTCGTGCTGGCGTCGCCCGATGCCGGCAGCATGGTCTGCAACGAGGTCGCGCATAGCCGCGACATGCTTTTCACCTTGCGCGTGCGCGCCGGCTCGCGTCTGCGCATAGACCGTTCGGCCCTCGGCAGGGCCTTGATCGGCGCCATGAGCGATGCCGAACGCGCCGCGTTCCTGGAGAAGCTCAACGGGGCCGACCCGCAAGCCTGGGAGCTGCTCAACCGCGAAGTGCCGGCCGCGGTTGAACAAATGGCAAGCGACGGCTACTGCATCGCGGCCGGCACCCTGGAGGCTGGGACCAACGGCGCCGCCGTGGTCGTCGACACGCCGGAAGGGCCGCACACCTATGCGTTGGGCTGCGCCGCGCCGTCGAACTCCCTGGAGTTGCCGCGGCTGGAGCGGGAGGTGATCCCGGACTTGTTGGCCCTCAAGGCCAGGCTCGAAGCCGAACTCAGCAACATGCAGGCGGAATGACATGGTACGGACTCGCCAACTGACGCCGGGCACGCCCCGCGACGATGCGCAGGTGGATTCGCTGCGCCGAGGCCTGGAGGTGCTGCGCCTGTTCGATCTCCGCCACCGCAAGCTTTCGCTGACGGACATCGCCCGCAAGCTCGACCTCTCGCGCCCGACCACCGAAAAGCTGGTTCAGACGCTGCTGTCCCACCATTTCCTGCAAGCAACGGGCAACGACAGCTACGAACCCCATGCCGCCTGCCTGGCGCTGGGCCGCGCGGCCCGGAAAAGCCTGGCGGCGGGCCAGGCCGCCCGGCCGCTCATGCGCGAGCTGTCCCAGCGCTTCGGCGTGCATGTCACGCTGAGTACACGCGACCGGCTGCACATGCTGGTGGTCGAGCACTGCGTCCCCGCCGGCAGGGTGCAATTGGGCCTGACCAGCGGGGCGCGTTTTCCCATGGCCACCTCGGCCTCCGGCCGCGCCTATCTGTGGGGAAGGCCGGAAGCGCAACGGCAGGAACTGCTCGGCCTGATCGCGGCCGAGATGCCTTCCGGAGCCTCCCGTCAGCTCGCCGACGTCCAGGCCGCCTTTCGGGAGCTCGAGGCGACGGGCTGGTGCCACGTCGCCGCGCCGGTGGCAACCCAGACCGCCTCGATCGCCACGTTGGTAAAGACGGGCTCGGAATTCGCCTTGGCCGCCATGGCCGTCGGCGCGGATGTCACGGAAGCCACGCTGCGTAATCAGGTCGCGCCGGCGCTGCTCGCCATGGCGCAACGCATCGCGCTCGCCGCCGAAGAGGATGCCTAGCGGGCGTGGCCCAAGGCGCCCACCGCGTCGCGCACCGCCCGCAAGTGCTCGTCCGATGCGTGCGCAATGGCCTGGAACGCCGCCACGACGTCCAGATGCGTCGCCAAGGTATGCTGTTCCGCATCCCGCAACAAGCGCTTGTGCATGCGCAAAGCCTGGGCGGGATGGCGCGCGATACGGCGCGCCAGGTCGCCGGCGCGCCCGGCCAGCGCCTCATCGGGCGTCACCTCCGATACCAGCCCGATACGCCATGCTTCCTGGGCGTCGATGGGTTCGGCCGTAAAGGCCAGTTCCATGGCCTTCGAGCGCCCAACCAGCCGTGGCAGCATCCAGGCCCCTCCATCGCCGGCCACGATGCCCAGCCGGGCAAAGCTCACCGAGAAACGCGCGCTCTGCGCGGCGATACGGATATCGCAGAAACAAGCCAGATCGCAACCCGCCCCGTAGGCCGGGCCATTCACTGCGGCGATGGTCGGGATCTCGGTCTCCGCCAGCGCCGCGGGCAATTGGTGCACGGTCTCGCGATAGCGCGCCTGCACCTCGGCGACGTCGCCCGCCGAGAATCCCTCCCGTTCCGCCATCTGGCGCAGGTCGCCGCCGGCGCAGAAGGCCTTGCCCATGCCGGTGATGATCAGCACGCGGACCGACGGGTCGGCGTTGGCGCGGCGCACATGGCTGGCCAGTTCGAGGAATTGCGAACCGTCGGAGAAGCGGTTCAACGTGCCGGGATGGCAGAGACTGAGCGTGACGACGCCGTCGTCGTCATCGCGGCGTACAAAACCCGGTCCTGAGACCATGGCTACGCTCCGATCCAGCGCGGCGCGCGTTTCTCGGCGAAGGCCAAAGGCCCCTCAATCGCGTCGGCGCTGCCGTACACCCGCTCATGATACCGGCACGCCGCCTCCAGGCCGCGCTCGCATCCAAGGTCCATGGCCGCCCCGACGCTCTTTTTGGCGGCCCAGACGGTAAGCGGGGCGTTGTCGGCGATCGTGCGCGCAATCGTCTGCGCGCGGGCACGCACCGCGTCGGGTGTGGGTTCGACGTAGTTCACGAAGCCCAGTTGATAAAAACGCTCGACAGGATGCATTTCGCCGGTAAGCATGAGTTCCAGCATGAAAGGCTGCGGCAGCATCCACAGCATGGGTACTCCCCACGGCGATCCTCTTCCCACCTTGGCCTCGGAGATACCGCCCAGAGTCCCCTGCAGCCCGACGCGGATATCGCTATTGGCGGCCAGGACCATGCCGCCGGCCGTGAAATGGCCCGTCATGGCTGCGATGATGGGCTTGGGAACACGGCGCATGCGCTGGTGGAAGGGATCCCGCAGCATCTGCAGCATGTCCTTGCCGGACTCGGCACGCACCTGGGCGGCCTCCTTCAAGTCCATGCCGGCCGAGAACACGCCGCAGTCGGCGGAGGTCAGGATCACCACGCGCACGGCGTCGTCGCGTTCGACCTCGTCCCAAAGATCCAGCAGGCGCTCGCAGATCGCGATGGACAACGCGTTGCGTTGCGCGGGGCGATCTATGCAGATCGTGGCGATGCCATCTTGCACGGAGTACAGAACAGGAGCGTCGGTTTTCTTCATGATGCTGGGCAGGCTCGCAAGTCAATGGAAATCAAGAAAATTCATGCCACGCGGGCTGCGCGCCGGCAAGGCGCGCAGCCCGGTACTCATTCAGGCTTGATGCCTGCTTCCTGGGTCAGCTTGCCGTAATGCGCGCTCTCCTCGGCGATGTATTTGCCGAAAGCCTGGGGCGCCATGGGCGGCAGCAGCTCATAGCCGGTGCTATCGATCTGCTTGCGGACCTCCGGCTGCGCGAGCGCGCCGGTAATTTCCCGATTGAGTTTTTCGACGATTTCAGGCGATGTTCCCTTGGGCGCGAACAATCCATTCCAGTTCCCGATCTCGAATCCCGGCAACGCTTCCTTCATTGCAGGCACGCCGGGAAGCTTGTCCGATCGAGTCGGCGTGATAGCCAGCGGCTTGAGCTTGCCCGAGGTCATGTAGGCCAGGCCGGTGGAAAAGTCGATGAACATCATTTGCGTCTGGCCGCCCAGCAGCTCGGACACGGCCTGGCCATACGCCTTGTAGGGGATTTCGGAGATATCGGTATGTGTCATTACACGGAAGGTGCTCCCGGTGATGCGCGTGGTGCTGTTCGCGTAGGGAAACGAGAGTTTCCCTGGATTGGCCTTGGCGTAGGCGATCAGCTCCGCCACGGAGTTCACCGGCACGGAGGGATTGACCACGAGCGCATGCGGCACCCCGCCGACGATGGCGACCGGCGCGAAGTCCTTCAGGCCGTCATAGGAGACGTTCTTGAAAAAGTACTTGTTCGCCACCTGGGTGGTGTTGGTGCCGAACAGAAGGGTATAGCCGTCCGGCTGCGAGCGGGCGACATACTCGCTGCCGATCATGCCGGTGGCGCCAGGGCGGTTCTGCACGATCAGCGGCTGGCCCAGACGCTTGGACAGCGAGTCGGACAGCACGCGGGCCACCGCGTCGGTCGGACTGCCCGCGGCAAAGGGAACCACAACAGTAATAGGCTTCTCCGGGTAGGCGGAAGCAGGAGCCGCCACCACGCCTTGAGCGCACATCGCCAACACAACCAAACCCGAAAGCAAGGGGAATTTCATTGATGTCTCCTAGAGTGAATCGGGGCCGTCTGCGCGTCCCTCGAGTAAGAATTCATGAGGCCCCGCCCTACGGCCGGGTCTTGACCATACGCAGCGGGCTATAGGTAAGCACGACTTCTCCACGCTGGTTGATAACCCGATTGGAGGTGCGCACCACGCCGCGTTCCGGCTTGCTGGTAGCCCTGGCTTCGACGACTTCGCACTCGACGTGGATGGTGTCGCCAGCATTGGTGGGCCGATGGACTTTGATATCCGCCTCCATGAAGGCCATGCCGGTACGCTGCATCGTGCTCTGCATCAGCAGTCCTTCGGCGATGCAGAACACCAGCGATCCGGGAGCCGGACGCGAACCGATGATGGATTGCGAGGCGATGTAGTCCAGATTGGTGAACATCTCCTCCACCATGCCCACCGTTCCGATGAACAAAGTGATATCGGCCTCCGTAATCGTCCGGCCCAAGGTGCGAAAGCGGTAGCCGGGCTCCACGTCGTTCCAGTAAAAGCCCAGGCCCAGCACCTCCAGCCCGTTCTCGTCTACATTGATCGATCTGCGCATACTGTCTTCTCCTGGTTATAGGGTTGTCTTGGCGGTCAGTCAGAGCACGCCGGCGGCACGCAGTTCCGCCATCTGGTCCGGCGCGATCCCCAGCGATTGCAGGACCTCTTCGTTGTGCTGGCCCAGGGCGGGCGGAGCGCCCGCGGGGTCCAGCGGCGTTTCCGAAAAGCGGATGGGATTGCGCACGGTCGATACCGGCCCGTAGACCGGGTGCTCCAGCTCGGCCCTCATGCCGCGCGCGATCACATGCTCGTCGGCGAACACCTGGTCCATTCCGTTGATGGGGCCACCGGGAACCTGCGCCCGCTCCAGCAGCGCCGTCCAGTCGGCCAGGCGGCGCGAACGGGTGACGGGAACCAGCCAGGCGTCCAGTTCGGCGCGGTTGTGCACACGATCGGCGATGGTGGCGAAGCGGGGGTCGGTGCCGACCTCGGGTTGCCCGACGGCCTGGCACAGGCGGCGGAACTGGGTGTCGTTGCCGACGGCCAGCACCAGATGGCCATCGGCCGCGGGATAGACGGCATAAGGCGCGATATTGGGGTGGCCGCTACCCATGCGCTGGGGTACGCGGCCGCTGACCAGATAGTTCATGGATTGATTCACCAGCGAACCCACCATGCAGTCCAGCAGACTGATGTCGATATGCTGGCCGCCATGGCCGCGATCGCGGTGCTGCAAGGCCGCAAGAATGGCGGTGGTTGCGTACATGCCGGCCAATAGATCGGCCACGGCAACGCCCGCCCGCTGCGGGCCGCCGCCGGGAAGGTCGTCGCGTTCGCCCGTCACGCTCATCAGGCCGCCCATTCCCTGTATCAGGTAGTCGTAACCCGCGCGGTCCTTATAGGGGCCCGTCTGCCCGAATCCCGTCACGGAACAATAGACAAGCTGAGGGTTGATTTCGCGCAGCGTGGAGTAATCCAGGCCGTACTTTTTCAATGCCCCGACCTTGTAGTTCTCGACAAAGACATCGGCCTTGCGCGCCAGTTCGCGCAAGATCTCCTGGCCTCTGGGATTCGAAAAATCGATGGCCAGGGACTTCTTGCCACGGTTGCAGCTCATGAAGTACGCGGCATCGCCATCCTCGCCGGTATGCCGATCCTTGAGAAAAGGAGGCCCCATCTGCCGCGTGTCGTCGCCGGCTCCGGGCTTCTCTACCTTGATGACCTCGGCGCCCAGATCGGCCAGGTTTTGCGTGGCCCACGGGCCGGCCAGAATGCGGGAGAGGTCCAGAACACGGATATGGCTGAGCGGTTTCTGCATGGTGATCTCGGTGCTAGCGACTGTTGCCGGACGGAAATTTCGGTTCATCGATTTGCCGGTCGCCATCGCCCACCGCCGCGGTGGCCTGGACGATGTCGGCAATGAGTTCGCCCTCGCGCACGCTGTCGCCAGGCCCATAGCGCAGATGCGCGACGGTGCCCTCCACATCGGCGACTATCGAATACTCCATCTTCATGGCCTCGATAACGGCCAGGACGTCACCGGGGCGCACGCGGTCACCCGGCTGCACCGTCACGGCGGCGATGACGCCGGACATCGGAGCCGTCGCCCCGCCGCTGTCCTGGGCGCAGGCCTCTCTTTCTTGGAGGACCGGGCGCACGGTGTAGTGGTCGCCCGCCACCTGCATATGCCAGCCTTCTGCCGCAAGGCAGGCCTCCCAACGCCAACCGTCCACGTCGCCACCCAAGCCGGACGCATCGCGCGACACGGTCCAGCTTTGCCGGGCATCGCCCACGCGGACATGTCCGCCTTCCACCATCTGGAGCGCCGCCCACGCCGGCTCGGCGTCCAACAGGAAACGCGCTCTGCCCAATGGCGCGTCCGGGTCCAGGAACTTCCGGTCCATCGCGCCGCGGGGCGTACCGGCCTGCCAGGGCGCAGCAGGCGCGGCGGACAGCGGCAAGGGCAGCGCGGCGCCGACCGCCGCAGCCGCAAGTCGGCTGCGTGGCATTTGCAGCGCTTTGCGTTCATCCAGATAACGGGTATGGACCTGCCCGGCCTGTACGCCTGGATCGTCCAGCAGCCGCAGCAAGTAGCCGATATTGCTGGCCACGCCCAGCAGCGCGGTCTGGCCCAGGCCCGCCTTCAGTGCGGCAAGCGCGGCCGGACGATCGGCGGCGCTAGCGATGACCTTGGCCACCATCGGGTCGTAAAAAGGCGGAACCTCGCCGGATTGATCCAACGCGGCGTCAATGCGCAGGCCGGAAGGCCAGCGGGCGCGCACCACCGTGCCCGGCGAAGGACGAAAGTCCTGGGCAGGATCTTCCGCATAGATTCTCGCTTCGATGGCGTGGCCGCGGCAGGAAATCTCGGACTGGGGCAGCGGCAGGGCCTGCCCAGCCGCCACGCGCAACTGCCACGCTACGAGGTCCAGGCCGGTGACCGCCTCGGTGACCGGGTGCTCCACCTGCAGGCGCGTGTTCACCTCCAGGAAATAGCAATTGAAATCCCGGTCCATGATGAACTCGAAGGTCCCGGCGTTGCGATAGTCCAGGCTGCGCGCGCCCTGCACCGCCGCCTCCAGCAGCCGTTGGCGCGCGCGCTCGGGCAGACGCGGCGCGGGCGCTTCCTCCATGACCTTCTGGTGGCGGCGTTGCAGCGAGCATTCGCGCTCGAACAGATGCACCACGTTGCCTCGCCCATCGCCGAACACCTGAACCTCGATGTGGCGAGGCTCCTCGATGTACCGTTCCACGATCATCCGGCCATCGCCGAAACTGCTGCGGGCCAGGCGGATGGCCGACTCGATGAGCCGCGGCAGGTCATCGTAGTGAGTAATGATCTGCATACCTTTGCCCCCGCCTCCGGCGGAGGGTTTGAGCAGAATCGGAAGTTCAATGGCGCGCGCCAGCGCCTCTATGGTCGCGGGGTTGTCGCTGGCCTCGTCGGAACCGGGCACGACCGGCACCCCGGCCGCGCGCATCAACGCCTTCGCCCTCGCCTTGTCCCCCAACGCCGCGATCGTGGCGGGCGACGGACCGATGAACGCCATGCCCGCGGCTTCCACGCTTGCCGCGAACTCGCTGTTCTCCGAGAGAAAGCCGTAACCCGGGTGCACCGCTACGCAGCCGGTTTCCCGCGCGGCCTGAAGCAGCTTCGCGGCATTCAGATAACTATCCGCCGCCGCCCCCGCGCCCAGGCAGACGGTCCGGGCAGCGCCGCCCAAGTGCGCAGCGCTGGCGTCGGCGGAAGAGTACACGGCGACATATTCGATGCCCAGCCGCTGGCAGGTGCGCGCGATACGGCGGGCGATCTCTCCCCGGTTCGCGATAAGAATTCTCTTGAACATGGGCTACATCCTGAACACGCCGAAGCGCGTGGGTTCTTTCGGTCCGCCAGCCGCCAGCGCCAGGCCCAGGGTCAGCCAGTCGCGGGTATCGGCGGGCTCGATCACGCTGTCTACCCACAGACGCGACGCCGCGTTCAAGGCAGTGCTTTCCGCTACATAGGTATCGCGGATGGGCGCTTTGTAGGCCTCGGCCTCCTCGGCGCTGAAGTCTTTCCCCTGGCGGGATAGTTGCTCGGCGCGCACCAGCGCCAGGACGGTGGCGGCCTGCTCTCCGCCCATCACGGAGGTTCTGGCGTTGGGCCACATGGCCATGAACCGCGGCCCGAAGGCACGGCCGCACATGGCGTACGCGCCCGCCCCATAGCTGCCGCCGACGATGACACTGAATTTTGGCACCCTGGCGGTGGACACGGCATTGACCATCTTGGCGCCGTCCTTCGCGATACCGCCCTGCTCGTACTGCACGCCCACCATGAAACCGCTGATGTTGTGCAGGAACACCAGCGGAATATTCTCCTGGCAGCACAGTTCGATGAAGTTGGCCGCCTTCTGCGCACTCTGGCCGAAAAGCACGCCATCGTTGGCAAGTACGCCCACGGGGTAGCCGCCGATGGCGCCCGTGCCGCAAATGAGGCTGGTGCCGTAGCGCTCGCGGTACTGCGCCAGCTCGCTGCCGTCCAGCAAGCGCGCCAGCACGTCCCGCATCGGCATTGCCTGCTTGGCATTGGCGGGAATGATCCCGGGCAGCTCCGCCGCATCGTATCGGGGCGGCCGGCACGGGCGAGGCGGCGGCGCCAGAGCCACTGCCTCGCAACGTCCGAGGATGCCTCGCACCAGTTCAAGCGCGTGCAGTTCATCGTTCGCGAAATGGTCGGCGACGCCAGACAGGCGGGTGTGCGTATCCGCGCCCCCCAGCTCCTGGGCGTCGACCACTTCCCCGGTGGCGGCTTGCACCAGTTGGGGGCCGCCCAGGTAGATCATGCCGGCCTTGTCGACGATCACGGTTTCGTCGCACATCGCCGGAATGTAGGCGCCGCCGGCCGTGCAGGCGCCCAGCACCGCCGCAACCTGTTTCAGGCCAAGGGCCGACATCTCGGCGATATTGCGGAAGATCTTGCCGAAGTGCTGCTCGTCCGGAAATATGTCGCCCTGCAATGGCAAGTAGGCGCCGCCCGAATCCACCAGATAGATGCAAGGCAGGCCGTTCTCGCGGGCAATGGCCTGCGCGCGCAACTGCTTCTTGATGGTCAGCGGATAGTAGGTCCCCCCCTTGGCCGTCGCATCGTTGGCCATGATCATGCAGGCCCGCCCGGCCACGATGCCGACGCCGGTAATGATGCCGGCCCCGGGCGACTGGCCCTCGTACGCGCCTTCGGCCACCAACTGGCCGACTTCCAGGAAAGGCGTGCCGGGATCCAGCAGGGTATTGACGCGCTCGCGCGGCAACAGCTTGCCGCGCGCCAGATGCGCCTGGCGCGCGCGTTCGCCACCGCCGGCGACCGCGCGCGCTCTGGCGGCGAGCAGCGGCGCGCGCAATTCGTCATACGCCGCCGCATTCGCGGCGAACTCCGGGCTGCCCGACCAGGAACGGGAAGAAAGAATGGCCATTTGTGGAATATCGTCGGAAGTATGGGTTGGGGGAATTCAGCTCGGATCGCGCACCGGCAAGCGCAAAAGCGCATGCCCCAGCGACTTTCCTGTTTGGTCCAACCGCAAGGTACGCGTCGCTCCGCCTCCCAGCGCATGGCGCATGATCACCATCATGGCGCCTATGTTGTCCATGGGATGGCATTCCACCTCGCCCTGGACCCAATCGCCGTACAGCGCCTTGACGTCGGCGGGCGTAACGCTGACGAGCAGCCGCGCGTATTCGTCAGGTCCGCGGGCCACCAGCCCCACGCTGCACACGTCCCCCTTGTCACCGGACCGGACATAGGCAATGTCTTTCACTTGAAGCGTCATCAGGGTCTCCTCAGGCCTTCAGGATTTCGGTCTTCTGTTCGACGGCGGCACGCGGGATCAGCGTCGGCCACAAAGAGATGACCGGACGCGGCTTCATCGGCGTGCCGAAGGACGTGCCGCCCGGCCCCATGATCCACAGATTCGTGCCCGCGCGGCGCACTTTGTCAGCCTCTTCGGCGGTACGGGTACGCACCGCGCAGCGCAGTCCGATTTCGGGCAGCTCGTTGGCCTGTTCGCGCCCCGGGAAGGCGGCAGCCGGCCCGTGCAAGGTATTGAGGCCGACGAAATCGAAGTGGATCTGGTCCGCCGCCAGCCCCATGCGCTCGAAACGTTCAAGCATGGTCTCGCGCGCCTTGACCGCGCGGTCATAGGCGTGGGGCCAGGGGAAGAACGCCATGGTCTCGCCTATCCAGCCGTCCTGGTATCCGACCACGAGTTTCCACAGGTCCGGCGCGGCTTCCCCGCGCACCCCGCTGACACGCACCCGGTCCTGCCCCTCGTCGGCCAGCCGCAAGGAAGTGAAATCGGCCACCGCATCGGGCATGAGATACCGCCGCGGGTCGCCCACCTCGTACACGAGGTGCTCCTTGATCGTCCATTGATCGATACGGCCGCCAGTGCCGGGCAGCTTGGTCACGATGGCCTCGGCTTCCGCGTCCACCTCCAGGATGGGAAACCCGGCCCGCCCCATGTGCGGCATCTCGGCGAAGCGCGAGGACATTCCGCCCGAGCAGCCTGCCGCGCACTCGACGATGTGGCCCAGCGTCACGGCCGCCGCATAGCGGTCTATGTGCGCGGCGTCGCGCCGCCACCCGAATTCGTGGGCCAGTGGTCCGACATACAGCGCGTTGTCCGACACCCGCCCGGCGATGACCACGTCGGCGTCTCCCGCCAGGCCTTCGGCGATACCGGAACTATCGGTGTAGACGTTGGCGCAGACGACGCGGTCGCGGATGGCCGCGAAATTCTCGTCGCCCGTATCCATATTGCGCAGCGGGACGCCCTGTCCCATCAGGTCGTCGAGCTTGCCCAGCATGTCGTCGCCTTCGACCAGGGCGATACGGCTGCCGGCAAGTCCAGCCTGGCGCGCGCCTTCGGCGATGCGCTGGGCAGCGGCGCGCGGATTCACGCCGCCGCCATTGGAGATCAGCTTTGTTCCCGCGGCGGTGGCCCGCGGCAACAGATTGATCATGGTCTGGACGGCATCCGGCACGTAGCCGGCATCCGGCCGCTTGAGCTTCTGCCGCTGCAGCAGCGCCATGGTCAGTTCAGCCAGATAGTCAAAGCAGAGGTAGTCCAGATTTCCCCGTTCCAACAGCTCTTGAGCCGGATCCTGAGCATCCCCCCAGAACCCCGAACCTGCTCCAAGCCTTACGCGCTTGACCATGTCGGTCTCCTTGTCCCACCGTTCTAATTTCGTTTTAATAACTTGAATTTCATTTTAATAGTTTGGCTCGGAGAACGTCAAGACCCAGGAAAACCCGGGCGCGTGGCGCGTTCACGGCCACCAAGACGACAGCCTGGAGGGGTGCCAAGGCGCAGGTGCTGAATGAACAGCCGCAGAACTACCGCCCGGAAAGCGCGAAGGCCGCAGGCACATAGGTTGAGCTGGGGGATGGAGTGATCGCGCGGCGGTCCGCATGGAACCCCGTGAGGGTCAAGCCCAAGCAGACCGCGTCCCGGCTGTACTACACGTCCCTCGCTGAGAACCGCCTGCGGGAGCGTGGACGCGGGTGGGTTGTGCAGTCCATCGGATAAGCAAGTCCGCTGCTGGCTTCCAGCAGAACCGCGAGTGCGAAGTTACAGCGGCAGCTAGTTTTTTTTGGCTGGACCGCTGATCTACCGGAAATCCTGGCTCGGCAGGAGGGGCTCGAATTCTTATATTCGGAGCCGGAAGGCGGGCCGACGCCAAGTTTCGCGCAAGCAATTGAGAGACAGGGTTTTCTTCAACTTTCTAAATGTGCGCTCGGCTGCGCATTACGGGCACAGCCTTCCCGTGCAGTACTCTCGCCCCCCCTCGGGACAAGCCGGGTCGGGACAACGAGGCGCCCCTTGCACTCACTCGGCATCCATGTCAGGGAAAGGCGTCGTCCGCCGTGCCGGCATGGTCGGCCGCGCTCAGGAGCCTGCGCATGCAGCACGCCAACGAAGCTCCAGACAGCGAGCCAAGTGCGCTGAACCAAAAAAGGCGCGTCGACCGCGCCAAGTTTCTGCCAACCAGCCGCTACGGCCTAACCGAACAGGCCGCGCACGAGCGGCTGCTACGGGCCGCCGCGGACGGGGGTGTCGCTGGCGGAAGTGGCACGACAGATCGTCAGATAGTTCGGCGAAGGCGGAGCGCCTGCGCGGCGCATCAGCCCAGGCCGATGCGCCATGCGCTGGATCGAGGAAAGTTCGACCGGCTTTTGCATTTCTCGCAAAGGACCCTGCCATGGAGATGCATTGATGCTGCCGCGCGTTTCCCGTGAACATATGATCCTTCATGACCGACATTGGAGGACTACATCGTGAAAGCCGCAGTTGTGACCGGAGGCGGTTCCGGTATCGGGAAGCGAACGGTGGAACGCTTGCTGGAGGAAGGTTGGACCGTATGGTCCCTGGATGTGTGCGATCCGATAATCGCGGAACCGGCAGAAGCGCTGAGTGCCGGTAGTCGGTTTCGATTCCATCATTGCGACGTCGGAGATTCCGACAGCGTCGAAGCCGCCTTCACCGCCATCAAGAGCGTCACCCGGAAAATCGATGCTTTGGTCTGCTCTGCCGGGGTGGCGCGCGTCGGGCTGCTGGAGGAAATCTCACCCGACCAGGTCGATCTGATGATGGACGTCAACCTGAAGGGACCTTGGCTATCGATACGCGGGGCGCTGTCCCTTTTGCGTCATGGATCGAGCGTCAGCGATCCGGCCAGAGTCGTCATCGTGGGTTCCATAGGCGGCATCCGTCCCAAGATGGGAAACGGCTTCTATTCAGCCACGAAGGCTGCGGTGCACGCGTTGACCGGCGTTCTGGCGGTCGAACTCGCGTCGTCGGGCATAGTCGTCAACGCCGTGGCGCCCGGCACAGTGGACACCCCGATGATGTCCTCCCTACTGCAGGGCAGCACGCCCCCGTCGTACCGATCCTCGGGCGAATCTCCGCTCGGCCGGATTGCGCAACCCGACGACATTGCCGACGTGATCCTGTTCTATCTGAGCGACGCGGCCAAATATGTCAACGGAACCGTGCTGCCCGTGGACGGCGGCACCAGGGCGGCGTTCATAAAACGTTGAGCACCGCGCCATGCGGACGTCTGGACGTTCGCTTGCGCTACCCTGGCGCAGGATCGCCGAGATCCTCTGGCCCCAGCCGATAGAACCGGGCGGCACTGCGCCAGAAGAGATCGTCCTTCTCTTCCCGGCTGGCGCCCTCGCATACGCGCTTCATGGCGTTCCAGCCCACCCGGTAGCTGAAGGCGCATTTGTCCACGGGGAAGTTGCTTTCGAACATGCATCGGTTCGCGCCGAACAGGCCGATGGCGGTTTCCATCCAGGGACGCCAGGCCTCGGCCAGGCGAGCCGACGGCGCGGGCGTATCCAGCGCGTCGAATCCGAAGCCGCACATCCGCATGCCCAGCCCGCCCAGCTTGATCATCACATTGGGGCAGGCCGCCAAATCCCGCAAGCCGGCCTTCCAACGGGCGAACACCTCGTTCCCGGCGCCGGCATAGGGGCCGATGCCCAGGATGCCGCCGCAGTGGTTCAGCACGATGGGCGTCTCCGGAAAGGCGTAGGCCAGGTCGGTCAGGCGCGGAAGCTGGTGGAAGAACAGCCAGGCGTCGAAGCTCAGGCCCAAAGGCGCCAGTTGGCCAAACCCCGCGCGGAATTCCGGCGTCGCCAGCAGGTCCTCGCTGACCTTGTACGCCGGGTTCAGCAGCGAACTGTCCGCGTCCCAGGCCGCGGTGTGCCTGATGCCGCGGAACCGGGCCGGCGCGGCGGCGATGTGCGCTTCCAGGACCCGCCGCGCGGCAGCGCCCAGGGTCAGGTCGGCTCCGCTGACGATGCCGGCGCAGAGCCGGGCGGCGCCGAACATTCCGCTCGCCGACATCGCCGCCATGCCGTTCGCAAACTCGGTTTCCCCGATCGGTTTCATTTCCTCGGGGCCGCCGGCCCGGTGCATCGCGCGCGCCTGCACGAATACCGTCGCGCGGATATCGTGGCCGTCGCCCACGTCCTCGAGCATGTCGTGGAACAGGTAGCGGATGCCCGGCCGGTCGTACAGGTGATGGTGCGCATCGACGATGGGCTGGCCGGGATCGATGACGTCCTCGGAATGGCTGGCCAGCCAGGCTGGCCGGATTGCGGCATGCTGCGGGTGATTGGCCGTGCCCATCTCGTGGCTCCGATTGCAGGGGTAGCGGTGGATATCCGAAAGCAGCATCAATGCGCCAGATGCCGTGACGAGCGGATGTAGGCGAGGAACCCGACCACGCCCACGATCTTCAGCACGGCAGCCACTTGCTTGAAGGCGACGCCCGCCTTCCTGGCGTTGCGGAAATGGATGCGCAGGCCCAGTTCCGACATATGGTTGACCGACGCGTCCACCGAGATATAGATCATTTCGCGCTCCGCAGCCGTCAGGGAGCCGTGCCTGGCCGCGGCGGTGGAATAGTTACCCGCAGCCACGAGGTAGTCCGGCAACACCCGTCCCAGCACATCGCGCTCGGGATTCCAGAACCCGCGCACTTTCACGAAATCGTCCTTGAGCCGCTGCACGGCAGACAGGGTCGCGTCGTCCACGCCCTCCAGGATCTCCTCCTTCGAGAAGGCCTCCTCCGCCAGCGGCAAGGCGAAGTACAGCGCATGATTGGCGATGCCGGCCACCGAGACGAGCACGTCGGCGACGTCGCCGGCCGACGCGCCCGCCTGCGTCGCCCGGTCTATCTGCATGTCCACCACGGCCTGGTCGTAGCCAGCCGGAGAGGCGAAGATCGCGAGCAGCACGAGTTCTTTCATGCGGGGCGTTAGCGCCAGATTGTCCATAGCGGTGTTCCAGAGGTTCCTGGCCGCGTCGTGCATGCCCGGGAACCGGCGCGCCATCTCGGCCGCCGTTCCCGCGCTCTGGAACCGGGTATCGAAATCGTTGCTCATGTAGCGATCCTTTTCATCAAAGCCGTTGTCCAGGGAAGTCGATGCGGGCGCCTACGCCCGGGCGCCCGAGACCAGGGGGCCCAGCACGTGCACCGCGGTCGCCGCCTCTTCCACGCCCCAAAACCCGCCGCCGTTCTCCACCACGCCCATGCGCACGCCCTGCACCTGCGCGGCGCCGGCCTCGCCGCGCAACTGGCGGACGATGTCATGCACCATGATGAGGCCGGTGGCCCCCACGGGATGGCCCTTGGATACCAGCCCGCCCGAGACGTTGATCGGGATGCGTCCGCCCAGCGTCGTCGCGCCCGACACTGCCAGGGGACCGCCATCGCCGCGCGGGCAGAAGCCGAGGTTCTCGGCCTGGATGACTTCGGCGATCGAGGTCGCATCATGCACTTCCGCGATGCCCATGTCCTCGGGTCCGGCTCCGGCTTTCTCGTACGCTTTCAAGGCGGCGATGCGCCCGGTGTGGCGATCGAAATCGGCCGGATCGCGGTCCGAGCTCGTGACGATGGCGGAAGACGCCACGCGCACGGCGCGCCGCGTGCCCAGGCGCTTTCTTCCCGCTTCGCTGACCAGCACGACCGCCGCAGCGCCGTCGCTGACCGGCGAGCACATGGCGCGCGTCAGCGGCCACACGACCTGGCGGTCGGCCAGGACCTCCTGCGCGCTCATCGGCTTGCGGTACTGCGCATACTCGTTATGAACGGAATGGCCGTGGTTCTTGGCGGCGATGGCGGCAAGCTGCTCCTGGGTGGTGCCGTACAGCGCCATATGGTGGCGCGCCATGCCAGCATACAGGTCCATGAAAAACGTGCGGCCGGGCGCGCCGAACTGGATGTCGTCCAGCACGGATGCAGGCACCGCAGACCTTCCCAGCTCGACCAGCGGATCGAAGAAGTCGCGCACCTTGTAGACATCGGTGCCGCCGTTGAAGGCACGAAACATGTCGTCCGGCCGGTCGGGAAAGAACTGCTTGTCGCCGCCGACCGCGATCACGATGTCATGCTGGCCGGCCATGATGCTCGTCATGGCCTGGTTGAAGCCGGTGCTGCCGCCGGCGCAGGCATTCTCCACGTTGACGATCGGGGCGGTCTGCCAGCCCATGGAGCGCAGCGCGCATTGCCCGCGCACCGAATTCTGGCCTTCCATCTGCCCCTGCCGCGCATTCGAAAACCAGCCGGATTCGATGTCGGCGAGCGCGACGCCCGCATCCTGGAGCGCGGCATTCACCGCCTCCGCCACCAGGTCCTTGACCGACCGTTCCGGGAACTTGCCCAGGCGGGTCATGCCCACCCCTGCCACGTAGACTTGGCTCATCGTACTTTTTCCTTGTAAGTATTCCTGTCAGGCGGCCGGATCCGGCAGGCCCATGGCCATGCCGCGCGCCTCGCGCCTGAGTACCTTGCCGACGGGACTGCGCGGCAGGGCCTCCACGAAATGAATCCGCTTGGGCGTCTTGACCGATCCCATCCTTTCCTTGCAATAGCCGATCAGGTCTTCCTGAGTGGCCAAACACCCCGGGCGCAATTCCATCGCCGCCTCGACGCGCTCTCCCCAGTGGTCATCCGGCACCCCGAAGACGACGACCTCGGACACCGCCGGATGCTCCGCGATGGCCGCTTCCACGTCGGAGGGGTAGACGTTGAATCCACCGGAAATGATTACGTCGCGGATGCGGTCCTTCAGGTACAGGTAGCCGTCCTCGTCGATATAGCCCACGTCGCCGGTATGCAGCCATCCGTCGACGAGCGTCTTTGCCGTTTCCTCTGGCATGTCCAGGTAGGCGTTCATCAGCAGATCGCCGCGGGCGCGGACCTCACCCAATTCGTTCGGCCCCAGCCGCCTGCCGTCGTCGCTGAAAATGCCCACATCGGCCAGCGGCCCGACCCGCCCCACGGAAGCCAGGTGTTTCTCGTCCGCCACGTCCTCGGCCCGGGCGGCCGCGAGCATCAGGGGGGCTTCGGTCTGGCCGAATATGGTTTCGACGACCGGGCCGAAGGCATGCCGCGCCTCGCGCAGCCGCGCCAGCGCGGCCGGCGCGCCGCCCCAGATCAGGTGCCGCAGCGCCGGCAGCGCCCGCGGCTGCGCTCGCTGTTCATCGATCAGGGTGTACATCATGGTGGGCGGCATCCAGATCGCGGTGACGCCGGCACCCGCCATCAGGTCCAGCACCGGCGCCGGCTTCGGATCGGCGGAGCAGACCACGCAGCCGCCGGCGGCCAGCACGGGCAGGATGAACGCGCCCGCGGCGTGTGTCATGGGCGCGACGCACAGATACCGCTCGTCGGCTTCGAAGCGAAAGGTGATCATCACGCTGGCGATCAAGGTGTTCAGCGATCGGAACGACTGCATCACTCCTTTCGGAATTCCCGAGGAGCCTCCGGTGAACTTGATCGCGTTCACGTCCGTCAAGGCTGCCGTCCACTCAGCGCGCCGGCCCCGATGCGTCTGTTCCAGGGCGGCCATGGCGCGGGGATCGCCGGCATCGGCGTCCGCGATCACCGTGGAAATATCGACGGCCGAATATTTCTCGACATAGCGCTTGTGCACGACCAGCACGTCGGGCCTGACGCGCAGGATCTGCGCGTCCAGCTCGGCATTGGCGTTGCGGCCGTTCAAGGGCACGAGGATAGAGCCGCCGGCGTGGATGGCCATCAGCGCGACCAGCATTTCCATGCTGTTGGGCCCCAGGATGGCGACCGTCGGGCGGGCTTTGCCCGCCAGCGCCTGCAGCCCGGCGGCCAGGGCGTCGGCCCGCTGCAGCAGCTCCGCGTACGAGCAGGCGCGCTCGCCGTCCAGGACGGCTGTCCTGGACGGCGTCGCCACCGCCGCGTGGCGCAGAAAATCGATAGGGAACATGAAATCTCCGTTGGGGGCCGCGATGCCCGATATCAAGCGCGTGCGAGTGCCGCCGGATCCTCCAGCTCGGGCGCGTAGCCCTCCGGCAGCCCGAGTTCGAAGGTATTCAGCGTGAAGGAAGCGAGACAGTAGTAGCCCAGGAGAGCGACCAGCTCCGCCAGTGCGCGCTCGCCGAGGATGCCGACCGAGCGCTCGTACAACGCGTCGGGCACCCGGCCGCCGGCGAGCAGCACCGCCGCCACCTCATAGACGGCGCGCGCGCGCTCATCGCTGAAGGACGGAGGGCGGCGCGCCGCGATGGCATCGGCGATCCGCGGATCCAGGCCGTGCTCCAGGGCATAGGCCTTGTGCGCCTTCCATTGCAGGTGCGCGGTCCAATGGCGCGCGCATACCAGGATCGCCATTTCGGCCAGATGCGGCTCCAGGGTGGTGTCGAAGCGCAGCAGCTCTCCCAGCTTCTGGATGCGGCGGGCGAGTTCGGGGTTGCGTATCCATGCGATCATCGGCGCCGGAACCTTTCCGCGCTTTCCGGCGGCGACTTCGGCGCAGGCGGCGGCCTGTTCCGGCGTCAACGCATGTTCCGGCGGCATTGCTATACGGGCCATGGGCCTGCTCCTGTAGAGGCGTTCAACGCGCGGCGGTCACGCCGCCATCCACGACAAGCTGCGTCGCGGTGATGTAGCCCGCTTCGTCGCTGGCCAGGAACAGCACGGCGTTGGCGATGTCCCAGGCCTCGCCCATACGGCCCATCGGTATGCTGGCATTGCGCTTGGCCACCAGTTCCTCCAGGTCCACGCCGAGCTGCCCGGCCAGGCGGGTCGCGACCAACGGCGTGTTCATCATGCCGACCACCACGGTGTTGACCCGGACTCCCTTCCTGACGTACGCGATGGCCGTCGAACGGCTGAAGGCGCCCAGACCCGCCTTGGCCGTCGCATATGCGACGTTGACCCGCCCGCCTACCTGATGGCTCATGTGGGCGATGCTGGAGACGTTGACGATGGCCCCGCCCACGCCCTCTTCCTCGAATTGGCGTTCCATCACCGGCAGCACGTACTTGCATCCCAGGAACGCCGTCTTCAGATTGAGGTCCATCTGGCCGTCCCAGGCCTCTTCGCTCAGGCTGACCGGATCGCCCGGCGCGCTGCCCCCGATGTTGTTCACCAGGATGTCGATGCGCCCGAACCGCCGCACGCATGCCTGGACGGCCGCCTCGACCTCCGCGGCCGAGGTCATGTCGCAGGTGTGGGGAAACCACTGCCTGTGGTCTTCCAGTTCCATGACCGCGCTGGTGCCCTCCAGAGCCTCGGCGCTGCGGTCGGTGCCGAACACCTTGGCCCCCTGCCGCGCCATGAGCACGGCCGTGGCCCTTCCGTTCCCCCATCCTTCGCCTACGCAGCCCGCTCCCGCAATGAAGGCGACTTTTCCTGACAGATCTAGCATGGCTATCTCTCCGGTGTGGCCGCTCAGGCAACAATGCCCAGTTCGCGCGCCTTGATCTGCAACGCGATGAAACGCGAATAGATGCGGGCCTGCGACAGCCCGCTACCCATGAACCACAGCCCATCCTGCGGCGTCGGCCGGTACATGTTGTTCAGTTCGCCGTCCGGCGAGATGCCCCAGATCGGGCCGACCTTCTCGGCGATGTCGCCGCCAAGGTACTCGCGCACCACCTCCTGCTGGCTCTGGTAGCCAGTGGCCGCCACGATCAGGTCCGCCGGCTCGATCCGGCCGTCCTTCATGAGCGCGCCCTCGGGCACGAAGCGCTCGATCTGCTCGAACTGGATCAGCCCGACCTTGCCCTCGGCGATCAACTCCGAACACCCGCAGTTCAGGTAATACCCGCTGTGGGAGCGCCGGACCTTGGTCTGGTAGCCGCCGCCGTCCTCGCCCAGGTCCAGCTTGAACCCCCGCGCCTCGAGCGCGTCCAGCAACGGCCGGTCCATGTCCTGCATGCGCCGGGCCAGCATCCTGGCGCCCTGCACCGCGAGCGGAAACGTCTGGGATGTGGCGATGAGATCGCAGTCTTCGGTGGGCAACCCTTCGTCGTAGTACACCGTGTAGGCCAGCGTGGCAGCCTTGATGCTGACGATGGTGATGGGGCCGCGCTGGATCATCCCGACCTGGGCGCCATGGCCGTACAGGTCCTGGGCGATGTCGTGGGCGCTGGTGCCGGCGCCGATCACCAGTGCCCGCCTGCCCTTCCAGGCGGCGCCGTCCGTGTAGCCATGGGTATGGACGAGCGTGCCCTTGAACGAATCCAGCCCTGCGATGTTGGGCATTTTCGGCGCGCCCACGATGCCGTTGGCGAACACGAGGTGGCGTGGCCGCAGCGTGCGCGCAGCGCCGTCGGCGCATCGCAGCCGGGCGTTCCACGCCCCGGCCTGCGCGTCGTACTCGGCTCCCAGGAAGGCCGTGCCGGTCCAGACGTTGCACTCCATAGCCCAGGCATAGTGCTCCAGCCAGTTCGCGATCATGTCCTTGGGCAGGTACTTCGGCCAGCTCGGCGGAAACGGCATGTAGGCCATCTGGTTCAGCGCCACCTGGTTGTGCAACGCCAGCGAGTGATAGCGCTTGCGCCAGGTGTCGCCGATGCGGGACTCCTTGTCGACGCACAGGGCATCGACGCCCAGCAGCCTCAGCCGCGCGGCGAGCGACAGCCCCGACTGGCCCGCGCCCACGATGAGCACAGCCGGATCCCGGTCTGCGAAGGCCTGCTCCTTGGCCCTGCGGTCGGCCCAGTTGTCGCCTCCGAACTCGCGCGAATACGCGGCGCCGTCCGGCCGGCGCGCGTGGATGGGTTCCTCGTGGCCCTTGATCTCATGGAGCGAGGTCATCAACACCCAGGCATGCTCCGGCTGCTCGGCCAGCAGGCGCACCAACCCATCGGCGCGGCCGGTGGCGGTTTCAAACTGGAACATGGCCTCGATGACTTGGACGCCCAGACGGGAGACCTTGCGCACCGGCGTGCGGTTTTCCGCCACCTTGAAGCCGTGCGCCTGTACGATTCCCTGCCGCAGGATCAGCCGGTCTACGATGTGGTCGCGGCGATCGTGGGGCGTAATGCTCCAGGTGAACGCGCACAGATCGCGCCAATGGCTATCTTCGACGAAGAGCCTTTGCAGCGCGCCGCGCTCGCATGCGTTCACCGCTTTTTCGAACCGCCCCAGCCACTGCTCGACCAAGCCCTGAAGTTCGGGGTCCCCGATGTGCGTTGATGCCAAAATCGCCTCCTTCCGCTTCCCTTCCAACCGCCGGTTTCAACGGCGCGGGATCATGGACAAGATTCTAGGGAAAGGGTCCTTCCCGACCTACTGGGCTGGGCGGTAAGGATCATTGCCTTCTACGCAATAGTCGCTTCCCGCAAGGGCGGCCGCGGGGAAGGCGTGCTATCGTCATCGCTCGGTCACTGCGTGCTGCGGCGCGGCAGTTCGAGGTGCCAAAATTGCTAGGAGCGACCAACATGGATGACCTCAGCAGGATCAGGACTTTCATCAAGGTTGTAGATGCCGGCAGCTTCTCCGCGGCAGCCCGTCATGAGTTCTCCGTCAGCTCCGTGGCCCGCCAGGTCAAGTCGCTCGAGGATGAGCTGGGCATCCGCCTCCTGAACCGCAGCACCCGCCATCTATCGCTGACGGAGCCGGGGCGCCTGTTCTACGAACGCGCTGTGGCGATCTCCAACGACCTGAACACCGCGAAGCGCGAGGCGGCCTCTTTCCAGGGCAACGTCAAGGGCTTGCTGCGGGTGTCGCTGCGCATCTCGGCAGGCGCCTGCGCCATCGTTCCCGCCCTGCCGAAGTTCCTGGAGCAGTATCCCGAATTGACGGTGGACGTATCGTTGACCGACGAGCGCGTCGATCTCATCGCCAACAATATCGACGTGGCGGTCTGGAGCGGCGACCTGCCCAACGCCGACATCGTGGGCCGCCAGCTCAGCCCCAGCCGCCGCATCGTCTGCGCATCGCCCGCCTACTTCGCGCGCGCGGGCACGCCCGCTGTCCCCGAGGACCTGAAGCGGCACAACTGCCTGCTGTTCAAGGCGCCGACCCACGCTGACATCTGGCTGTTCGAGCGCGACGGCGTCAGCCAGGAAGTCAAGATCGACGGCAATATGCAGTCGTCCAACGGCATCGCCCTGCTGTCCGGGGCCCTAGCCGGCCTGGGCATCATCGTGGTCCACGAATGGATGGTGCGCTCCGACCTGGAACAGGGACGCCTGGCGCGGGTGCTGAACGACTACGTAGTGCGGCCGACGACGGTCGAAGCCCCTGTGCACGTAGTGTTCCCCAGCAGTCAGGGAATGTCCCTGAAGGTGCGGGCGTTCGTGGACTTCCTGGTGCAGTTGTTCCGCGAGCCCGGCCTCGGGCCCGCGGTCCAGCGGTCTACAAAGGCTTGAAGCCGATCTTTTTCAGGAAGCCCTGCCACTGCTCGGTGTCGCGGCGCAGGGATTGCTCGAACTCGACGCGGCCGCCTGCCGGGATGACGCCGGTGAAGGTCGACTCGATACGTTCCTTCATGCCCGGCTCCGCCGACACCTTCTGGATGTCGCTGACGATCTTGTCGATGACCTCCGGCGGCGTGCCCTTGGGCGCGAACAGCCCATTCCAGATTTCCGGCAGGAACCCTTCGTACCCGGCCTCGCGCACCGTCTGCACGTCCGGCATGTCCGCATAGCGCTTCTCGGACAGCACGGCGATCGGATACATCGTCTTCTCCTGCAGGAAGGAATTGAGCGAAGTCGGGGCGTTGATGATCACCTGCACGTCGTCGCGCACCAGCGCCAACGAAATAGCGGAGATGCCGTTGTAGCTGACGCTCTGGTACTTGACGTCCAGGGCGTTGAGCACGAATCCCATGGACATGTTGAACGCGGTGCCGGGCCCCGTGTCGCCGGCGAAGATGCCGTTGGACAAGGTCTGGCTGTAGGCGGCCAGGTCCCGCAGGGTCTTGGCCTGCGCGTAAGTGCGAGGATTGGTCGCGAAGATGATCTTGAACGTCAGGTATTTGTAGACCGGCACCAGTTCGACCTGCGGGTCGAAATCGAGATTGGCCTTCGTCAACCCGGCCATGCTGGTGGACAGGCTGCCCAGCAGCAGCGTGTGCCCGTCGGGCTTGGCATGCCTGACGTGTCCCATGCCGATCAGGGCGCCCGCGCCAGGCTTGTTCTCCACCAGGACGGGCTGGCCCCAGAGCTTGCTCAGCGACGGCGAAATCATCCGCGCCCACAGGTCTCCGGCGGAACCCGCCGCATAGGGCACGACGAACGTCACCGGCCTGCTTGGAAAAGCCGGCGCCGCCATGGCCTTCGCCTGCATGCCTAGCAGCGGCACGGCCGCCAGCAGCAGGCACGCCTTCCGGCGCCCCGGGAGCATTGGTGGTACGTGTTCCGTCATCGATGTCTCCATTTATCTTTGTATTCCTGGAGGCCCGACGCATCGGGCCGGACTTGAATATAGGGCGAGACCCCGGTGCTGAACAGGCCAAAAAACGGCAAGCAGCGTTGCGTCGGCCGACAAGCCGGCGGCCGCCCCGGCGGCAGCTTTGCTCTCCCCGCAAAGCACCTTCCCACCGCATCGATTGTCCCTGCAAATCTTCGCCGATATTCTGGAAAAACGACGCAAGGCGGGGACGGACATCCGCCGCGGCCCGTGCGCGCATCGCCCCCGGCACCCCGATCGAATGACAACGGAGACATCATGAACACACCAAGAAAACCCTGGCTGCGCCTGGCGTCGGCGGCGATGGCCGCCGCCGCGCTCGCGTTCGGCCCGGCCGCCGCGCATGCGGACGACGGCTTTCCCAATCGGCCCATCCGGTTGGTCGTCGGATTCGGCCCCGGCACCTCGGTCGACATCGTGGCCCGGATCGTCGCCGCCAAGGTCCAGGCCCTGGCGAAACAGGCCGTCATCGTCGAGAACAAGCCCGGCGCCGGATCGCTCATCGCATTGAAGGAGGTGGCCCGGGCCAACCCCGACGGCTACACGCTGATCATCGCCGCCATGCCCAATATCAGCATCGCCCCGTCCATCAACGCGGACCTGGGCCTGGATCCCGAGCGGGACCTGGCGCCCGTCGTGGGCATCGCGGATTCGGACCTCGTGCTCGTCGTCAGCGAAAAGCGCAATCCCGCGACCACCCTGCAGGAATTCGTGGACTGGGGAAAAAAGCAGAAGAGCGTGTTCTACGGAACCCTGGGCGCCGGGACGCTCGGGCATTTCGGCGGGGTGCTGTTCTCTGACACCACCGGCATCAAGATCGACCTGGTCCACTACAAGGCCGCCTCGGACAGCTATATCGGACTGGTGAACGGCGACGTGCAGGCGACCTTGCTGGCTTCGTCGGTCGCGGCCTCGCAGCTCCGATCGGGTTCGGTCAGGGTGCTGGCGAGCACGGGCGCGGCGCGTTCGCCTTCGTTCCCCGACGTGCCCACGTTCAAGGAATCCAATTTTCCGGACATGCAGTTCGGCGCCTGGTACGGAATCTTCGCGCCCGCCAAGACCCCCGCCGGCATCCTGGAGAAAATCAATGCGGAATTCGTCGCCGCCACCCGCGACCAGGAAGTGCGCAGCAAGATGGAAGCCGCGGGCTTCTCCGTGACGGGCACCACCCGCGCCGACTTCGCGCGCGCGGTCCACGATGACACCGTGCGCTGGGCCAAGGTCGCCAAGAGCGCCGGCCTGTCGGCCAATTGAGGGGGACGCGGACATGAACCCAACCAGCCGGGATACGGCGGACTCTCCCGTGGCGGTGGTTACCGGCGGCGGCTCGGGCATCGGCGCTATGACGTGCCGGGCATTGAGCCGCGACGGCATGCGGATCGCGGTGTGGGACCGCAATCCGCAGAGCGCCGAGGCGGTCGCATCCGAGATCGATGCCGAGGGCGGGACCGCCGTGGCGGTACATGCCGACGTGGCGAACGCCGAATCGGTGGCCCGGGCCGCGCAGGCCACGCGTGACCGCCTAGGACCGGCCACGGTATTGGTGAACAACGCCGGCATACGCGACCTGATTCCGTTCTTCGACCTCACCGCCGAAGACTGGCACCGGGTGATGGACGTCTGCCTCTCCGGCGCCTTCCACTGCACCCGCGCCCTGGCGCCGGCGATGAAGGCCGCCGGGCATGGGGTCATCGTCAACATCGCGTCGATCGCGGGAATTTCCAGCCGGCCGAACCGCACCGCCTACGTCAGCGCCAAGACCGGCCTGGTGGGCCTGACGCGCTCGAACGCCGAGGACCTGGGACCCTATGGCATCCGCGTCAATGCGATCGCGCCGGGATTCATCTCGACGCCGCTGCAGGCGCAGTCCGACGCGCTGAACGGCGACATCCTGGAACGCATCCCCTTGCGCAGAAAAGGCATACCGGAGGACATCGCCGGCGTCGTCTCCTTTCTTTGCGGCGACGCATCGCGCTACGTGACCGGGGTCGTCATCCCGGTCGACGGCGGGCGCTCCGTCGTCTACTAGCCCTGGCCGCCTCGACCGGGCGCACGCCCCCCCCCCCAAGGAACCCCCATGACGAAGAAGACACTTGTAGAACAATTGGTCGATTTCGCGTCCTCCGCCGCATTCGACAGTCTGCCGGAGGACGTGGTCCATGAATCCAAGCGCGCGCTGCTGGACAGCATAGGCTGCGCGCTGGGCGGTCTGAGCCTGGACAAGGGCAAGATAGCGGTCCAGGTCGCGCGCGGCCTGGGTGGCCCTGCCGACGCGCGGATACTCGGGACCGGCCAGAAGGTCTCGGTCAACGCCTCCGCCTTCGCCAACGGCGAACTGATCACCGCGCTGGATTTCGACGTCTGCCACATTCCCCCGGGCCATGTCTCGCCCTACGTCATCCCGTCCATCCTGGCCATGGCCGAACGGCACCGCGTCAGCGGCAAGCGCCTGGTCGCCGCGCTGGCCGTGGCCCACGAAGTCTCGGTCAGGTTCGGCCCGGCCATGGCGTACTACCGCGACATCAAGCCGGGCGAGCAGATCAGCTTCCCCAGCATCATGGGTTATAGCAGCAGCGTCTTCGGCGGCACGCTGGGCGCCGGCATGCTGATGGGGCTGGATCCCAAGCGCCTGGCCCATGCCCTGGGCATGGCGGGGCGGATAGCGCCGGCGCAGTCGATGACGCAGTGGGCCCGGTCCCTTCCGGCCACCGACGAGAAGTACCTGATGGCGGGCTGGGCCAGCCAGGCCCAGGTCATGGCGGCGCTGCTGGCCCAGGGCGGCTACCGGGGCGACGTGGGCGTGCTGGACGGCGAATTCGGCTTCGCCCGCTACATGGGCTCTTCCAAGTGGAACCCCGAGAGCATCACCGCCGGCCTGGGCAGCCAATGGCTCACCCCGGCCATCACCATCTACAAGCCCTACCCCCACTGCCGGATCACGCATACGGCGCTCGACTGCCTGAACAGCCTGATGGACAAGCACGGGCTCGCGCCCGAGGAAATGAAGGAAGTGAGGGTCTATTGCGATCCCCACGCGGCCAACCTGGACCTCTGGAAGACCACCGAGGTGATTTCCCCCATGGAGGCGCAGATGACGGTGCCCTGGGCCATCTCCATGGCCGCGCACAACGTGCCCAGAGGCCCCGAGTGGCAGGACTACGCCACGCTGGCGAACCCAAGGTACCGCGGCTTCATGCAGAAGGTACGGACGCTGCCGCACCCGGGATTCGAAGCCGCCCTGGCGGAGAATCCGCACAGTCGGATCGGAAAGGTCGAGATCGACGCCCGCGACACCACCTTCGTGGAGGAACGCAGATTCCGCAAAGGGTCGCCCGCCACGCCCGAGACCCGCATGTCGGACGCGGAAATCGTCGCCAAGTTCAAGCACAACGCCGGCCGGGTCCTGACGGCCGAGGCGATGGACAGGCTGGCCGACGGCATCCTCAGGCTGGAGGAAGCCGACGATATCGAAGCCTTGGCGCAATGGTGGTAGCCCCCATGGATTCATCGCAGATCATCGCCCGGCACGTCGCCGGCCTGGCGTTCCGCGACCTGCCGACGTCCGCCGTCGAAGCGACCCGCAGGAACCTGCTCGACACGGTCGGCGTGGCGATCGCGGGGGCCGCTGCCCCGGGGTGCGCCGCGGCGGTCGGCGCCATACTCGGCAGCGATACCGGCACGCAGGCGGCGGTATGGGGGACCGGGCGCCGGGCGAGCGCGGCCGAGGCCGCGCTGGCGAACGGCATGATGGCCCATGCGCTGGACTTCGACGACACGCACGACCTCGCGGTCCTGCATGCCGGCGTATCGGTGGTGCCGGCCGCGCTGGCGATGGCGGACCGCATCGGCGGCGTCAGCGGCGAGGAACTGGCCGTGGCCGTGACGGCGGGCCTGGACCTGGCCTGCCGGCTGGGCGTGGCGACGCGGGTCTCGCCCGTGGTCCGTGGCTGGGCCTACACCGCCACCCACGGCCTGTTCGGCGCCACCGCGGCGGCGGCCCGGCTGCTGAAGCTGGACGCGGAACGGACCGGCCATGCCTTGGGCATCGCCTACGCCCAGGCGGCGGGCAACTGCCAATGCCTGGTCGACGGCGCGCTGACCAAGCGCATGCAGCCTGGCTTCGCCGCGCGCAACGCCGTGCAGTCCGCGATATTCGCGGAGGCGGGCATCACTGGCACGATCCACACCTTCGACGGCATCCACGGGCTGGGCCGGGTCTACCTGGGCGGCGAATTCGACCGCGACGTCCTGCTGCGGGATCTGGGAAGCCGCTACGAGCACGAGAACCTCGGCTACAAGCCCTATCCCGCATGCCGGCACACCCATGCCGCCATCGACGCGGCCCTGCACTTGGCCAAGGAGCACGACATCGCCCCGGACACGATCGAGGCGATCGCGGTGGGCGTGAACGAAGAGGGTTATGCGAACGTCTGCATTCCCGCCGAGACCAAGTGCCGGCCGCGCGTCGTGGTGGACGCGCAATTCAGCATTCCCTTCTGCGTCGCAACCGCGCTGGCCAGGCGCCGGGTCTTCATTCCCGACCTGGCGCCGGACGCGCTCGGCGATCCAGCGGTCCTGCGCCTGGCGTCGCTGGTCCGTGCGCACGTCGACCCGCGGCTGCAGCAGGAGCACGGACGCGGCGTCTCGCCGGCCGCCGTTTCCATCGTCTTGAAGAATGGCACCACGCTGACGGCGGTGCGCGAGGAGGCGCTCGGCGGTCTGGGGGCTCCTATGGACTTCGACATGCTGGCTGCCAAATTCCGGCAATGCGCGCAGCATGCCTGGGGTCCGGCGGCCGAAGCGCGCGCGGACGCGCTGGTTGAGATGTTCCGCGGTTTCGAGTCCCTGCCGGACGTCCGGGCCCTGACGTCCGCCCTGGGTTGAGGGACCGGAGCGCAGGCGACCTACACCGCCCGCTCGGCCGCGTCCCGCTCGTGGCCGGCCCCCCTTTGTCGATGGCGAACCAGCGATCGCAAATGAGGTCGGTGAGCTTGATGTTCTGTTCGGCCAGCAGTATGGGCAGGCCACGAGCACGCAGCGCCCTCTTCATCATGCGCAACTGCCGGTCACATCGCATGTACTTCAGCCTGTCCTCGAAGATGCCCATGCCTTGTTCTAAGTCCGGTAGTGTGGCGTCATGTCCGAACATGAAGAACGCGCCGGACTGGAAGGAGATGCGGCTGTTGGTGTGCTTGCCCTTAACGCAGATGACGGATCGCATGTCTGCGGGTCTGATTCGACCTTCAAAATAAGGTTTTTCTTCCTTGATGAAGTGAAGCAGTCGCTTTACTGCTGGCTGCTGGTTGAACTTTCGGATGTCCATGCTCGAGTAGTCGATGCTTCTCTTATCCTCTTGAGACAGGCGAGCTATATTTGCGATACAACTGGCCGTATCGGAGTCGAAAGTCGAGCAATCCCTAGCGCCTGGGCATGGCCAGGATCCGCTGCGCTTGCGTCAAATGGGGTTTGTCCAGCATTACGCCGTCCAGTTGCACGGCGCCTTTGCCCTGCTGTTCCTGGAATGCCTGCACGATGGCCTGCGCACGCGCGACCTCCATCGCATCGGGGGAAAAGCCCTCGTTGATGGCTTGCACCTGGGCGGGGTGGATCGCGAATTTGGCGTTGAAACCATCTCGGCGCGCTTGCGCCACCTCGGTCTGCAGCACATCGAGGTTCCGGAAATCCGGGCAAATGCCGTCTATCGCCAGTACGTCCGCGGCCTTTGCGCCAAGCAGGCACGACGACCTGGCCAGCAGGTACGGCAGCGACAAACCTCCATGGCTGTCCTTGTTGCTGCTGGCGCCCACGGCGGCGGACAAGTCTTCGGCGCCCCACGTCAGCCCCAGTAATCGGTCCGAACTGCCGCTGTACGTGTCCAGTCCGAACATGGCTCGCGGCGTTTCCGTCGCGACCGGCACGACGGCGATGCGGCCTACCGGCAGGCCCTCGCGTCGTTCCAATGCGGTCAGATAATGCGCCAGCACCTGCACGTCGGCGCCCGACGCGCACTTGGGCAGCATTAGTGCATCGGGTGCGGCCCTGACCACGGCTGCCAGATCGTCCAGCAACAATTCCGAACCCAGTTGGTTGACCCGTATCCACAGTTGCTGTTCCGAGCGATCCGGCCTGGATTGCAGATAGCGCGCGGCCAGATCCCGCGCGTACGGCAACCGATCCGGAGAAATGGAGTCCTCCAGATCCAGCACGACGGCGTCAGCGCCGCTGCTTGCCGACTTTTCCAGTTTTCGGTCGCTGTCGGCCGGGACGAACAGGATCGAACGCAGCAGCGTCGCATTCATGGCTTTTTCCTCATCAACGCGCTGCGGCGTATGGTCGCGATCAACACGCCATCCTGGTTGTAGCCACGATGTTCGAACAACACGATTCCGTTGTCAGGCCGGGATTTGCTTTCCCTGACGCTGATCACCTCGGTCTCGGCATGCACCGTATCGCCGTGGAACACCGGCGCAAGGAATCGAACTTCCTCGAATCCCAGGTTGCCAACCGTCGTACCCAATGTCGTGTCCTGCACGCTGACGCCGACCACCAAGCCCAGGGTAAACGCGCTGTTGACGATACGACGCCCGAATTCCGTGTTCTTTTGGCAATAATCCTCGTCGATATGCAGCGGCGCGGGATTGTGCGTCATGGCGGAAAACAAGACGTTGTCCATTTCGGTGACGGTCCTGCGCACGCTGTGCGCAATCACCCGCCCCACCTCGAATTCATCGAAATACAAGCCTGGCATCACTGACTCCTTTTTGATCCGGCTCCGCGCAACGTGATGGCGCGGCTAGAAGCGAACGTTGTCCCGGCCCTTCAGGGCCAGCAACCCCCGCGCTTCATCGGGCGTGGCAATGGATAGCGACAGTCCCTCCAGGATCCCGCGCACACGGCGCACCTGGACGGCATTGGACTCGGCCAACGTGCCGGGCCCGTCCCACAAGGAATCTTCCAGCCCCACGCGCACGTTTCCACCCATCGACGCGGCCATCGATCCTATGGGCATCTGGAAGCGGCCGGCGCCCAGCACCGACCATACATACTCATCGCCAAACAGCCGATCCGCCGTGCGCCGCATGTGCGACACATCGTCGGGATGCGTCCCGATCCCGCCCAGGATCCCGAACACGGTCTGGATGAACAGCGGCCCCTTGATCAGGCCGCGATCCACGAAGTGCGCCAGGTTGTACAAATGCGACGTGTCGTAGCACTCGAACTCGAATCGCGTGCCGTTGTCCTGGCACGATTCCAGGATGAATTCGATGTCCTTGAAGGTATTGCGGAACACCAGGTCGCGGGTGGATTCCAGGTACGCGGGCTCCCAATCGTGCGTGAACGCGCGGTACTTGCCCAACATCGGATACAGCCCGAAGTTCATGGACCCCATGTTCAGCGACGCCACCTCGGGCGCAAGCACCAGCGCGGGCTGCAACCGTTCCTGCACCGTCATCGCGGGCGACCCGCCAGTGGTCAGGTTGATCACGCCGTCGCACTGGCCCTTGATGTCCGATACGAATTCCCGGAACAGCGCCACGTCCTGCGACGGCCTGCCGGTAGCCGGATCCCTGGCATGCAAGTGCACGATGGCGGCGCCGGCTTCGATGGCGCCGATCGCCGCATCGCGGATTTCCGCCGCGGTCACGGGCAGATGCGGCGACATCGTGGGCGTGTGGATGGCGCCCGTCACAGCGCAGGTCACGATGACTTTTCTAGGTTTTGCCATGGTTTTTCCTTGGTTTCCGGTCTATTGCGGCCAGTTGCGGGCCAAGGCGCTCAATACGACTTGGCCTGGCCCAAGACCTTTTCCGCGATGAAGCACAGGATCATGTTCTGGGACACGGGCGCTATGCGCGGCAGCATGGCTTCGCGCAGCAAGCGTTCCACGTGGTATTCCTTGGCATATCCCATCCCGCCGTGGGTCAGGACCGCCGTTTCGCATGCCTTGTATCCGCTTTCGGACGCGAGGAACTTGGCGGCATTGGCATGCGCGGCGCAGGATTCGTTGTTGTCGTACAGCCAGGCCGCTTTCTGGTACATCAGTTCGGCCGCTTCCAGCTCTATCCAGCGCTCCGCCAGCGGATGCTGTATGCCCTGGTTCATGCCGATGGGCCGGTTGAATACGTGGCGCTCCTGGGCATAACGCGACGCATACCGCAATGCAGCCCGGCCCAGGCCGACCGCTTCGGCGGCCACCAGGATGCGCTCCGGATTCAGGCCATGCAGCAGGTAGCGAAAGCCCTGCCCTTCTTCGCCGATGCGATCCTCGACTGGCACCGCCAGTTCGTCGATGAACAACTGATTCGAGTCGACGGAGGCGCGTCCATGTTTCTGGATCTCGTGGATATCGACAAAATCGCGGTCCAGCTTCGTGTAGAAGAGAGTCAGGCCCTCGGTCTTGGACTGCACCTGATCCTGGGGCGTTGTACGTGCCAGCAACAGGATGCGATCGGCGACCTGCGCGGTCGAGATCCAGATCTTCTGCCCGGACACCACATAGTGGTCGCCTTTCCTGACAGCCGATGTCTTCAGCGCCAGCGTATTCAGGCCTGTGTTGGGCTCCGTCACGCCAAAGCAGGCCTTCTCTTCTCCCTGGATCAGCGGCGGCAACCAGCGCTGTTTCTGCCGTTCGGTGCCAAACACCACCACCGGATGCAAGCCAAAGATGTTCATGTGCAGCGCCGACGCGCCCGACATGCCGGCGCCCGACCCGGACACGGTCTCCATCATGATCGCCGCTTCCAGGATGCCCTGGCCGCTGCCGCCGTATTCCTGCGGCATGGCTATGCCCAGCCAGCCGCCCCGGGCCATGGCCTGGTGGAAATCCAGCGGAAACGTGTGGTCGTTGTCTTTCTTCAGCCAGTAATGCTCGTCGAAATCCCGGCAGACCGCGCCGATAGCCTCGCGTATCGACACGTGATCGTCATTGGGTTTGAAATCCATCGTTGTGCTCTCTGTGAAAGTGTCGTCGGATCGGATCAAGCAGCGGTGGACGCCCGCCACGGCCGCACGACGTCCCTGGCCGCCAACTCGCGGATTTCATCGGGCGCCAGGCCTAGTTCGGCCAGCACCTGTTCCGTGTGCTCGCCCAGCATGGGCGCGGGTCCGCGTAGAGGGGCCCGATTGCCGTCGAAGCGTATGGGTTGCGACACAGTCTTCAGCGGCCCCAGCACGGGGTGTTGATATTCGCGCACCATTTCCGACGCCGCCGTATGCGGATGGCCCGACAGATCGCCCAGGTTATTCAACGGCGAGCACGGAATTCCCGCGGCATCCAGCCGTTCGATCCAATAGCCGCAGGTATGCCGCCGTATGACATCGCGCACCAGCGCGACGGTTTCCGCGCGATGGTCAACCCGGCTGGCGTTCGTGGCATAGCGCGGGTCGTCCGCGTAGGCGTCCAGGCCGGCCAGCGCGCAGAACTTTCGCCACAGGCTGTCGTTCGCCACCCCCAGGATCAGCGCCTTGTCGCTGGCCTGGAAAATCTCGTACGGACACAAGGATTCGTGGCCGCTGCCGGGCTTCTCGGGTTCCGTGCCCCGCTGCCAGAATCCCTGCAGGAAATACCCCAGGAATCCCGTCGCGGTATCGAACAGCGACACCTCGATTTTCTTTCCTTGTTGCGTGGCATGCCGTTCGTGCAATGCCGCCAGAATCCCGATCAGCGCATGCATGCCGGTAGCCTGGTCAACCGGCGAGAACGGACTACGCACCGGGTTTCCACCGGGCTCGCCCGTAATCGACAACATGCCGGTGAAGGCCTGCAGGATCACGTCGTAGCCCTTGCCATCCTTCATGGGGCCTTGCGCGCCGAACCCCGAGATGCTGCAGTGGATCATCCGGGGATTGATCTTGCGCAACGTATCGACGTCGACCGCCAGGCGCGCCGCGACGCCAGGGCCGAAACTTTCCACCACGATGTCGGCGGCCGCGGCCAGTTTGTGGCACAGACGCTGGCCCTCGGCAGACTTCAGGTCCACGGCAATGCTGCGCTTGCCTCGGTTCGCCGCCAGGAAAGGCGTACCCAGCAGGTCGCCCCCCTTCGCATCGGGAAATGGCGGCCAGCGGCGGCTGTCATCGCCCGCGCCTATGGCTTCGACCTTGATGACTTCGGCGCCCATGTCGCTCAGGTACTGGGTGCACAGCGGCCCCGCCAACACTTTGGAGAAATCAAGCACGCGGATTCCGCGCAGAGGGGACACTTCCATGTTCCGCACCCGTGGTGATACTGAGATTCAGGAAATTACTGGGGTTCGATGCCAGCGGTCTGGATGCTGGTCATCCACAGATTCCGCTGCTCGGACAGGAAGGACTGGAACTCCGGCAGCGTCGTGGTCTTGACGACGGAACTGGTCTGCTCTTCAAGCTGCTTCCGTATTTCCGGCGTATCCAGCGCCGCATTCAATGCGCGATTCAAGCGCTCGACGATCGCGGGCGGCGTGCCGGCCGGCGCCATCAGGCCCAACCAGGCATACAGACGAAATTCCTTCAGCCCCGGAGTTTCGTTCACCGCCGGCATGGCGGGTGCAAACGCCAGGCGCTCTTCGGACGTAGTGGCCAGCGAGCGCAGTTTTCCGCCGTCGATCAACGGACGGGAGGCGGCGAAGTCGACAAAGCCAAAATCGACCTGGCCGCTGACGATGTCCGTGAACAACTGCGGGGTCGTCTTGTAAGGCACCGCGATCGTGTTGATCTTTGCCATATGCACCAGCATGGCGGCCGATACCTGGCCGCCCGTGTTGCCATAGCCATAGGTCAACTTTCCGGGGTTCTGCCGGGCGTAGCCAATCAGGTCCGCAGCGGTCTTGAATGGCGAATCGGCCTTGACCAGGAACGCCAGGGGATTGATCGTCATGCGCCCTATGGGTGCGAAGTCCTTGACGGCGTCATACCGCAGCGACTTGTACAGGAAGGGATTCCCGGAATGGGTGGAATTCGTGGCTACCAGCAGCGTGTAGCCGTCCGGCTGCGCGCGGGCCACGAACTCGGTCCCGATCTGGCCGCTGGCGCCTGCCTTGTTCAGCACGATGAAGTTGCCACCCAGGTCCTTGGACATGCCGGACAGAATGATCCGCGTAATGACGTCGGTGCCGCTGCCGGCTCCAAACGGCACCACCACGGAGATCGGCCGGCCGGCTTCGGGATAGCTGGACCCGGCGGCGCTGGCCGCTGGCGCGGCCGCGCAGGAACATACCGCCAGCGCGAACGCATAGAGCATCTTCAGTTTCATTTTGTCTCCGGAGTCTTGTCATTGTCGGCGGTCCTGAAGCACGTCCCTGCTCCAGTCCACGGATGCAGTGTAGGAGTCGGCTTTCCAGTAGTAAAATTAAATCTAGCGATTGATTAAGCAAAAAAAATGATTAATATATCGGTCCGATTGCTGCAGGCGTTTTGTGCGCTCGAGGAATGCCGGCAGTTCACGGCGGCCGCCAAGCGCTGCAACGTGACCCAGTCGGCGTTCAGCCAAATGATCGGGCGGCTCGAGGAACAGGTCGGCATGCGGCTATTCGACCGCGACACTCGTTCGGTGCGCCTTACCGCCGAAGGCGCCCTGTTCTCCACCAAGGCGCACGCCATCCTGGAACACATTGCCCGTGCGCTGTCTGAAATGCACGACTACGCCAACAAGCGCCAGGGACGGTTGGCGCTGGCCATGGTGCCGTCGCTGGCCGGGTCCTGGGCGCCGTCGTTGCTGGATCGTTACCGTGGCCAGTTCCCGGGCATTTCGCTGGAAATCTCGGACACGTATTCGGAGCGCTGCCTGCAACTGCTGCGCGAGAACAAAGTCGAGTTCGCCGTCACGGCGCAACCGGGCAACAGCGGCGAATTCCTGACCCGCACGCTGTTCGAGGAACGCTTCTACCTGGTGTGCGCCAAACAGCACGCGCCCAAGCCATCGGGCCAGATCGCGTTGCGCGAAATCCGCGGGCTACCCATCATCAACCTGGTTCACACCGAAGGCATACGCGCGGTGTCCGCGGGCCAGATGCATCAACTGCGTCCGTTATTGCGCACCGCGGGGACACACGACGTGGGCATCGAGGTCGAACATGCCGCCACCCTGGCCGGCCTGGTGGCGCAGGGATTGGGATGCAGCGTGGTGCCGCAATCCATGACCAACCACTTCAAACTGCCCGGCGTCGTGCTGTTGCCGATGTCTCGCGCCGCGTTGCGCAGGCCTATCTTCCTGGTGCGCCGTCACTGGGATAGTGTGACGCCTGCCGCCGCGGCCTTCATCGACCTGATGAACGCCAACCCGCCGTCGGGCACGTTCGCGGCTAAATAGCGCGCGACGCGATGGATATTCCGCGCGCGCGACGGTCCGGACCAGGGCAGCCTGGGCCAGCGATCGAAAATCTCTCGCAAGCTATTGAAAGTTCATGAGATTCTGGCGCGGCAGGAGGGGATCGAACCCCCGACCCCGGGCTTAGAAGGCCCGTGCTCTATCCAACTGAGCTACTGCCGCGCGGTCTGGCGATGGCCCGGAAGCGATCCGGGCGCCGCATTTTACCTTGTTGCGGGCGGCTTGGGCTGCCCCAGCCGGCGCCGCGCCCTATTCTTCGCCGATGTCGGCGTGCGTGGACACCCACAGCACCACCGCGTCTTCCTGGCTCAGGCTGATCACCCGGTGGCCCATGCGGCTGTCGATGTAGAAGCTCTCGCCGGCCTTCAGGCGGGCGGGTTCGTAGAATTCCGTATAGAGCTGGACTTCGCCTTCCAGGACGTAGACGAACTCCTCGCCGCGATGGCGGCTCCAGTCGTGGAACTCCTCGAAGGCGCGGGCCTTGACCCGGGTATGGAAGGGCATCATCCGCTTGTGGGACAAGGCGGTGCACAGCAGGCGGTGGTCGTAATACGGCGTTTCGTACTGGCGCCCTTCCCCCTGGCGGCTCAGGCTGCGGCGCCCGGTGCCCATGTGGGCGTCGGGCGCGGTGAACAGTTCGGCCACGTCCAGTTCCAGGCCGGCGGCGATCTTGATCAGGTTGTCATAGGTGGGCGACAGCAGGCCGTTTTCGATCTTGGACAACGTGGACGCGGACACGCCGGTGGCCGCGGCCGCCTGCTTCAGGGTCCAGGTCCGCGCCTGGCGCAGGGCTCGCAGCCGTCGTGCCAATACGCTCTGTTTGTTGCCTTCCATCTGTGCACCCTGTCATGCCCGCGACCGCCGCTCCCGCCACCAGTCGCGCGCCTGGTAAGACCAATAAGTAAGTTGAACCGCCGCCGTGCCGAAGCCGCCGCCGTTCCAGGCAAGCCCGAAGGGTGCGAATAGCTTGTAGCGCTGGGTATCGCCCGTGATCCCTTCGGCGACGACGCGGCCGCCGATCGAGGTCGTGTTCATGCCATGCCCGCCGAACGCCGTGCAATACCAGACGTCCGGCGCCAACAGGCCGATCTGCGGCATCAGGTGCCGCGCGTAGGCCATGCATCCCGACCACGCCGTCTCCACCCGCAGCCCCTTCAATTGAGGGTAGACCGAGAGCAGTTCGCGGCGCAGCGACTCGGCCAGGTCGGGCGGGTCATCGACACGGGTGGTGATTCTACTGCCCCAGCCGATGCGGCCGCCATCGAGCACCCGGTAGTAGTTGCCGGCGCGGCGGTCGTCGCCGATGGCGGCGGTACTGCGGATGGCATCCAGCACCCGGTCGCCCAGGGGCTCGGTCAGCATGATGTAGGTGGCGATCGGCAGCACCGCCCGGCGCAGGGCCGGCACCACGCCGTCGGTGTAGCCGCCGGTGGCCAGCACCACGCTGCGGGCGTCGACCTGGCCCTGCCCGGTCTTCAGGCGCTTGACCGGGCCATCCAGCTCCGCGTGCGTGACGGCGGAGTCTTCGTGGATGCGCACGCCCAGCCGCGCGCATTCGCGGGCCAGCGCGCGGGCGTAGTTCAGGGGATGGAAGTGGAAGGACGTCGGGTCTTCTATGCCCTGGAAATACACATCGGACACCAGGCGTTCACGGACCTCCGCGCGGGTCAGAAAGCGCACATCGCGGCCGAAGTCGCGCTGCTGGTCATCGCACCATTGCCGCAAGGCGTCGGTCGCTTCATAGCGGACGACGCGCAAGCGGCCGTCGACCTTGTGCGCGTCTTCTATCGCCAGGTCGCGGATGTTGGCACGGATGATTTCCACGCCTTCCATGGAAAGCCGGTAGAGCTGGCGGTAGTGGTCCTCGTCCACGTGCCGCCGGATGGCGTCCGCGCCCGCGGAGAAGGCCGGCGACACCGAGCCGCCGTTGCGGCCCGACGCGCCCCAGGCGATGCGCCGCCCCTCCAGCAAGGTGACTCCCCGGCCGCGCCGGGCCAGTTCCAGCGCGGCCGACAGGCCGGCCAGCCCTGCCCCCACCACGCAGACGTCGGCGCTGCCCGCGCCCGCCAGCGGCGGATAGTAGGTGGCGGTATCGCCCAGCGTGCGCCGGTAATAGGTGTCGATGTACTCGGATGCCATGATGCTCCGTGTCAGTGCAGGCTTGCGCCCTGCAGGCCGCCGGTCAGCCGTTTCTCGAGCCAGTTGGCCAGGCGCAGCAGCGGGTAGCAGTAGATGAAATAGATGGCCGCGATCATGCCGTAGATGAACAGCGATTTGGCGGGGAAGGTGATGATGAACACCTCGCCCTGCCGCGTCAGTTCGGTGATGCCCACTACGGACAGGATGGCGGTGCTCTTGATCAGCATGACGTAGACGCCGCTCATCGGCTGCACGATCAGGCGCATGGCCTGCGGCAGGACGACCAGCCGCAGGATCTGGAAGGGTTTCAGGCCCAGCGTCATCGCGCCTTCCGTCTGGCCGCGCGGCACGGCCTGGATGGCGCCCATGACGATCTCGGCCACGTAGCAGGACGTGTAGACCGACAGCGACACGAAGGCCGCCGTGCCGGAATCCCAATGCAGCATCTCGATGCCGGAACTGGGCAGCACGAAGTAGAAGATATAGAGCTGCACCAGGAACGGCGTGCCGCGCAGGATGTGGATGTATAGCCCCAGGAGCTGGTGCACGCCGCGGATGCGATAGCTGCGGATCACGCCGATGACGAAGCCCAGCAGGGATCCGGCGATGATCGCCACGAAGGAGATCTTCAGGGTTTCCCAGAAGCCCTTCAGCAGGAACGGCAGCACGACGCCGGCGGTGGAAAGATAGGAATCCAGCATGCTTACCTCGCGTTCCAGGCCGGACCGGCCAGCCACAGGCTCACGCTCCGGGACAACAGCAGCATGACGCCATAGATCAGCAGATAGCCTGCCGCGATGGTCAGGAAGCTTTCGTTGGGCACGATGCGGTCGCTGTTCATCTGCACGCCCGCGGCGACCAGTTCGAACACCGTGATCAGCGACAACAGCGAGGTGTCCTTGATCAGCACGGCGGTCTGGCCCAGCAGGGGCGGCAGCGTATTGGCGAAGGCCTGCGGCAGCACGACGTAGCGCAGGCGCTGGCGGTAGTTCATGCCGCAGGCCTTCGCCCCCTCGATCTGGCCCCGGGGCACGGATTCGATCCCCACGCGGATGATCTCGCTCATGTAGGCGGCGTGGTGCAGCGTCATCGCGATGATGCCCAGCAGCATCTCGCTCCAGCCCTTGGCGCCCGGGACCAGCATGGGCACCGCGTAATAGACCAGGTAGATCTGCACCAGCAGCGGCGTGGACCGGATGAACTGCACATAGGCCGCCACGGGACGCCAGACGGCCCCCCGCGGCGACATATGGGCAAGCGCGATCGGAACGCCCGCGACCACCGACAGGACGAGGCTCGCTCCCGCCGCGATGAGCGTGTTGCCCAGGCCCGTGGCGAACTGCCCCGCGTACTGGCTGACGATGCGCCAGTTATAGAAATCGATCAGCCAGTCCATGGGCTCAGTGGTCTTTCTTCCAGTCGGTGGAGTACCAGTACTTCACCTGCTCGGGCAGCGTGTTGTCGGCGGTCTTCAGCGTCTGCCAGTTGTCCAGCCAGAACTTCAGGCGGAAGGCGTTGGGGCCGACGGCGAAGGCCAGGGGCTCGCGCACCATGATGCCGTCCAGCACCCGCAGGTTGCCGAAGTCGACCAGGAACTGGTTGGCGGTGGACAGCGACATGATGCCGGCGTCCAGGCGGCCGCTGGACAGGGCCTGCCCCACCGGCGCGCTGCCGCCCGAGAACTCTTTCATGGTGGCCTTGGGCAGCATCTTCTTGCCCACTTCGGCATAGGTGCTGGCGCCCAGCACGCCCACGGTCACGCCTTCCTTGTCGAGTTCGCCGTAGGACTTGTAGGGCGAATCCTTGGGCACGACGGCCACGGTGTCGGCGTAGAACATCGGCGCGGAAAACAGCACCTGGGCCGCGCGCTGCGGCGTGGGCGTCATGTCGGCCGCCACCATGTCGGCCTTGCCGGACAGCAGCGCCGGGATCAGGCCTTTCCACTCGTAGTCCTGCAGCACCAGTTTCACGCCCAGGTCGTCGGCCATGCGCTTGGCCACTTCCACGGCCAGCCCGGTGCGCTTGCCCGTCTTGTCCATGAAGCTCATCAGCGGCCCCGAGGTCTGCACGGCGACCCGGAGCTCGCCGCGCTTGAGAATGTCCGACAGTTCGTCCGCCTGCGCCGGCGCGGCAACGGCCGCCGCCGCCAGGGCGAAGCCGGCTACGCCCAGCCATTGTTTGATTTTCAGCATGTCTAACCCCTTGTGGTGAATGGACCCATGTCATTCCGGGCAAAGCACATCGCGCCGGCAGCGCCCGGATAAGCCGGACCGGCCTGGTTACTCCGGGAAGCCGCGCCGCGCGCGGACAGCCCGTTTCGTTGCTTCTTTGCTGCTGGGACTACAGAATCTTCTCCAGGAAGGCGCGGGTGCGCGCTTCCTTGGGATGGCAGAACACCTCGTCGGGCGTGCCCGTTTCCACGATGCGGCCGGCATCCATGAACAACGCGCGGTCGGCCACGTCCCGGGCGAAGCCCATTTCGTGGGTCACCACCGCCATGGTCATGCCGTCGCGCGCCAGGGCGCGCATCAGTTCGAGGATGCCGCCCACGGTTTCCGGATCGAGCGCCGAGGTCGCTTCGTCGAACAGCATCAGTTTGGGATCCATGGCCAGCGCGCGGGCGATGGCCACGCGCTGCTGCTGGCCGCCGGACAATTGGCTGGGATAGCGGTCGCCGTAGTCGGCCATGCCGACGCGGCCCAGCAGTTCGCGGGCATAGCGTTCGGCCTCCGCCCGGCCCCGCCCCCGCACCACGCGCTGGGGTAGCGCGACGTTGTCCAGCGCGGTACGGTGTTGGAACAGGTTGAAATGCTGGAACACCATGCCGACCTCGGTGCGCCAGCGGTTGACGTCGGTGGCGGGGTCGGTGAGCGACACGCCGTCCACGCGGATGGCGCCGCCGTCGATGCTTTCCAGCCCGTTCAGGGTGCGCAGCAAGGTGCTCTTGCCGGAGCCGGACGGCCCGACCACCACCATGACCTCGCCGCGGCCGAGGTGACAATCGATGCCGTCCAGCGCCCGGTGCGGGGCCTGCCCGTCGCGCTGATAGGTCTTGGTGACTGCCTGGACAACCAACAACGGTTCCGCCACGGTTTCACCCTGGATTAGTGTGGGCGCCGGACACTGGCGCGTGCCTGGCGACTGGCTGCCTCCGCGCATTCGTGCGCAAGAGGGGCGATCAAAAAGGTTTCGCATTTCAGGCTGGAGTTTCGTATAGTAAATTTTTTTCCAGACTAGCCACTTAGGCATAACCCTTAAGCGAAGGAACCGGCATGGATACCCCCCAAGACATCTTGCGCGCGCTCGGGCTCAACCCGGAGTCGCTGACCGGCGGAACACTGAGCGCGCGCAGCCCGATCGACGGCGCCGAACTGGCGCGGGTCCATGAACACACGGTCGCGCAGGCCCATTCGGCCATCACGCGCGCGCGCCAGGCCAGCCTGGCCTGGCGCGACGTCCCGGCGCCGCGCCGCGGCGAACTGGTGCGCCTGTTCGGCGACATCCTGCGCCAGCACAAGCGCGAACTGGGCCGCCTGGTCAGCCTGGAAGCGGGCAAGATCGTCGCCGAAGGCGAAGGCGAAGTGCAGGAGATGATCGACATCTGCGATTTCGCCGTCGGCCTGTCGCGCCAGTTGTACGGCCTGACCATCGCGTCCGAGCGCCCCGGCCACCGCATGATGGAAACCTGGCACCCGCTGGGCGTGGTCGGCGTGATCAGCGCCTTCAACTTCCCCGTCGCCGTGTGGTCCTGGAACACCGCGCTGGCGCTGGTCTGCGGCAACGCCGTGGTGTGGAAGCCGTCCGAGAAAACGCCGCTGACCGCGTTGGCTTGCCAGGCCCTCTTCGCCCTGGCCGCGCAACGCTTCGGCGACGCGCCCGCCGGCCTGTCCGAAGTGCTGATCGGCGGCCGCGACGTCGGCGAGGCGCTGGTGGATTCGCACGCGGTGGCGCTGGTGTCGGCCACCGGGTCGACCCGCATGGGCCGCCAGGTGGGCCCGCGCGTGGCGCAGCGCTTCGGCCGCGTCCTGCTGGAGCTGGGCGGCAACAACGCCATCATCGTCGGCCCCACCGCCGATCTGGACATGGCCGCCCGCGGCATCGTGTTCGGCGCCATCGGCACCGCCGGCCAGCGCTGCACCAGCACGCGCCGCCTGATCGTGCACGAAAGCGTGGCCGACGACCTGGTGCGGCGCCTGCACAAGGCCTACGCCAGCGCGCCCATCGGCAATCCGCTGGACGGCGCCACGCTGGTCGGCCCGTTGATCGACCGCGGCTCGTTCGACGCCATGCAGGCCGCGCTGAAGGCGGCGCGCGAACAAGGCGGCACGGTCACCGGCGGCGAACGCGTGCTGGCCGGCGAATACCCCGACGCCTGGTACGTGCGTCCCGCCATCGCCGAGATGCCCGGCCAGACGGACGTGGTCTGCCACGAAACCTTCGCGCCCATCCTCTACGTGATGCGCTACACCGATTTCAGCCAGGCGCTGGCGATGCAGAACGGCGTGCCGCAGGGCCTGTCGTCGGCCATCTTCACCAACGATCTGCGCGAAGCCGAGACCTTCCTGTCGGCGGCGGGATCCGACTGCGGCATCGCCAACGTGAACATCGGCACCTCGGGCGCCGAAATCGGCGGCGCCTTCGGCGGCGAAAAGGAAACCGGCGGCGGCCGCGAATCGGGTTCGGACGCCTGGCGCAACTACATGCGCCGCGCGACCAACACGATCAACTATTCGCGCCAGCTACCGCTGGCCCAGGGCATCAAGTTCGGCGAATAGCCCCCTCCGGGGGCCCGGCCGGCAAGTCCCCGCGCATCGCCCCGGTGCGCGGGGACTTGCGCTTTCTACATACGATTAGCCTGCCTTACAAATTGTTTCCGTGGTCGGTGCTACATTTCCTCGTCACAAAACCAGGTTACGTCCCAATGTCTACAAGCCGTCCCGCACGCCCCGTCCCGCCCTTGCGCGCCCTGGCCGCCGCCCTCGCCATGAGCGTCGCGGGCACCGCCGCCGCGGGCGTGTCGTACCGGCTGGACCGCCCCTCGGCCGCCCCCGGCGAAACCGTCACCATCGAGGCGGTGTACTTCAACGAAGACACCGCCCGCGTCAACTGGGAAGCGCCGCCCGAACTGGTGCTGCAATGGCGCGGCCAGGACGGCCAGATCGTGCGCAGCCTGGCCAAGCTGCGCGGCGGCCCCGCCAGCTTTAGCGTGCCGGTCAACAACTTCGCGCGCATGGCGTGGACGGCCATCGTGCCGGCCACGGCGCATGGCCTGCAAGCCGTATCCATCGAAGGCCAGCCCGCGATGATGGCGCTGGACGCCACGGGACGCGACAGCGGCACGCTGGCCAGCACGCCCGCCCAGGGGCCGGTGGTGGACGCGCGCAGCGGCGAACCCGTGCCCGTGGCCGCCGTCACCGCGGTCGGCGCGTCGCCGGAAGGCGGCCCGTCGCCCGACGCCAGCGCCGTGCCCACCGTGCAGCAGCAGACCGCGTTCGACCGCTTCCGCAGTTCCATCTCCGAATACAAACCGGTGTATTTCGACATCGGCACCCGCGGACAGACCACCGCCCGCTTCCAGATCAGCGCCAAGTACCGCCTCTTCAGCCCCGCGGGCGGCCAGCCGCCGACCTGGGACGAGAACTTCTACCTGGCCTATACCCAGACCTCGCTGTGGGACTTGCAGGGCGACTCCATGCCCTTCATCGACACGACGTTCAACCCCAGCGCCTTCTGGCTGTCCGACAATATCTGGTCGTCCGCCAGCCAGAACTGGCGCTTCGGCATGAACACCGGGGTCGAGCACAACTCGAACGGCAAGGACGGCGACGATTCTCGCTCGCTCAACGACGGCTACATCGAGCCGCGCTTCCATTACCGTTTCGACGGCGGCAGCACGCTTACCTTCGCGCCCAGGGTCAAGGCCTATTTCAGCGTGGCCGACGAGAACCGCGATTACTCCGACTATGCCGGCCACGTCGACTGGCAGTTGCGCTGGGCCCAGGACAACGGCGCCGTCGTCTCGGCCCTGTACCGCCAGGGCGACCAGAAGCGCCGCACCACGCAACTGGATTTCGCCTGGCCGCTGCGGCGCACGTGGCTGAACATGAACGGCTACCTGCACCTGCAGTACTTCAACGGATACGGCGAAACGCTGCTGGGCTACAACCAGCGCAACGAATCGCAGTTCCGCATCGGCCTGTCGCTGGTGCCGTAAACCTCTTATTCGTCGACGGCCAGCTCTTCCCAGGCCAGTTCGCGGGTGCGCTCCAGCGCGACGGTGACCTGGGCGGCCGCCTCGCGCGCGGCCTGGACCAGGTCCGTGCCATTCAGCAGCCGGGCCGTCACGCTGGCCATGAACACGTCGCCCGTGCCATGCACCGACGGCGGGATGGCGATTTCGGGATGGGTCACCACGGTGGCCTCGTCCCGCGTCACCACCACCAATTGCAGCGTGCCCGGCGCGGCCGCCATGGGCGCGGCGCTGGTCACCACGACCCAATCGGGTCCGAGCGCGATCAGCTCGCGCGCGGCGGCCACCACCTCGTCGATGGACGACAGGGCCCGGCCCACCAGCAGTTCCAGTTCGAAATGATTGGGCGTCATGCCGTCGGCCAGCGGCACCAGCAGGCCGCGGTATTGCGCGACCAGCCCTTCGTCCACGTATAGGCCGTCGTTGCGGTCGCCCATGACGGGATCGATATGCACCTTCAGGCCGGGCCGCGCGGCGCGCAGCGCGGGCAGCCAGCCGGCCAGAAGATCGGCCTGCCCGGGCTGGCCCAGGTAGCCGCAGACCACCGCGCGCGCCACCCGCGTCACGCCGCGCTCGTCCAGCCCCTGCAGCAGCCCCTGGAACCAGTCCAGCGGCGTCGCGCCTCCGTGCAGGGTCGGATAGTGCGGCGTATTGCTCAGGATGACGGTGGGCACCGCGATCGCGCGCAAACCCGCCTTGCGGAAGACGGGCATGGCGGCGTTGTTGCCGACGTAGCCATAGACGACCTGGGACTGGATGGAAATAACGTCCACCTGCGCGGTGACGGCGGGCAGCGCCGCGCCCGGCGCGGGGGCAGCGGGAATTGCGGTCATATCGCTTGCTCCTGGGAGGCGGCGCCTTCGCGCGCGCCAGGCTCTACGCCATGCGGGTGATGAAATAGATCTTCTTGACGAACTGGTCCACTTCCCAGCGGCCGGTATAGCCCTCGGGCATGACGAAAGCCTCGCCCACGGTCAGTTCATGCACGGTGCCGTCCGGGTCGACCAGGCGGGCCGAACCCTCGACGATGTAGCCGAACTCGATATAGCCGGTGGTGTTGGACTGGAAGACGCCCGCGGTGCTTTCCCATACGCCGGCCTCGGCCTTGCCGCCGTTGCCCTCGAAGGCGGTCACGGTGCGGAACGCCGCGTCGCCTGAAATCGGGCGCCGCGGCTTGCCGGGCACCGGGTTCTTCATGGGGCCGGCATCGATGCGGACGAGCCGCGATTGGTCATTTTTCATGTGAAGACAGTTCCTGTATCTGTATGGGCATTATGCGGCGCGCCGGCGCGGGCTCAGTGCGCCGCCACCACCAGCACTTCGGCCATGGCGCGGCTGACGGTGCGCATGCGGTGGGGCAGTTCCGAATCGAAATAGACCGAATCGCCGGTTTCCAGGCGGAACTGGCGTTCGCCCACCTGCACCTCGATGGCGCCCTTGAGCACCAGCAGGAATTCCTCGCCGGGATGGGGGAACACGGCGGCGGCATCGGGAAATTCGCGCGGCGGATGCACCACGAAGGGCTCCATCGCCTTGACCTTGCGGCGCCCGGCCAGCGATTCGTAATGGTATTCGCTCCCCAGGCCCCGGCGCTGAAGCGCCTCGCGGTCGGCGACGCGGACCACGCTGACGACCTCTTCCTGGGCGGCGTCGTCCGACCCCACCAACTGGGACACGCCCAGGCCATAGGCCTCGGCCAGCCTCAGCACGGTGGAAATGGACGGTTCGCTCAAGCCGCGCTCCAGCTTCGAGAGGTAGCTCTTGGTCAATCCGGTGCGCTGCGCCAACTGTTCCAGGGACAGGGTTTGCTGGCGGCGCAGGGCGCGCAAGCGGTGCGGCAGGTCGATCATGGAGAAGGGGGTTGCGACAATACAACCGCTAAGAATGCCCTAAACCGGCCCGGCCGTCGAGCCGCTCCCGCCTCTTCCATGACTTAGGACAGAACGTCCGGATGCGCCCGCAGCGCCCGCCGCGCGTAGTACGAGAAGCCCACCTGCGAACGCTTGGGTGTCAGGATCCAGTCGTGGGCCTCGCGGCCCAGCGCCGGCGGGATCGGCTGGATTTTGCCGGCGGCCATGGCCAGAAGCTGCATGCGGGCCGCGCGCTCGAACTGCAGCGCCAGCACGCAGGCCTCTTCCACCGACCCGGCGGCGACCAGCATGCCGTGGTGCGACAGCAGGATAGCGCGCTTGGCCCCCAGCGCCGCCGAAATGATCTCGCCTTCCTCGTTGCCCACCGGCACGCCCGGCCAATCCTTCAGGAAGGCCACGTCGCCGTACAGCGGGCAATTGTCCATGTGCGAAATCTCCAGCGGCACTTCCAGCATGGAGAGGGACGCCGCATGCAGCGGATGCGTGTGGATGATGCAGTTCACGTCCGGGCGCGCGCGATAGATCCAGGAATGGAAGCGGTTGGCCGGATTGGGCATGCCCCCGCCTTCCTGCACGCGCAGGTCCTCGTCCACCAGCAGCAGGTTGCTGGCGGTGATCTCGTCGAAGCCCAGGCCCAGCCGCTGCGTGAAATAGCGGTCCGGCTCCGGCGCGCGGGCCGTGATCTGCCCGGCCAGGCCCGAATCGTGCCCGCCGTCGAACAGGATGCGGCAGGTCAGCGCCAGGCGTTCGCGCAGGCTCCAGTCGGGCGTTTCGAACTGGCGCTGCATCTCGGCCTTCGCCCGCGCGATCAGTTCGTCTTTTCCCAGGTGCATCGTATCAGCCATCATTTCTCCATCGGATTGAGTCGCTCATGCCGTTTCAATCAACGGCGTAAAACCCGGCAAGGCGCGCATGCGCGCCAGCCAGGCGTCGATATGGGCAAAGCCGGACAGGTCGTAGCCGCCTTCGGCCGCCATGCTCGTGTAGGGGAACAGCGCGATGTCGGCGATGGTGGGCGCCGTCCCGACCAGGTAGGTCCGGCCCGCCAGGTGCGCGTCCATCCATGCCGCCGCCTTCATGCCGGTCTCGCGCCATGCCCGCATGGCCGGATCGTCCGCCCGCGCCGTCCGGCGCAAATGGATCAGCAGGCGCGGCTGCGCGAAGGCGTGCATATGCTGCGTCTGCTCGAAGCTCAGCCAACTGCTGACCCGCGCCTGCGCCAGGCGGTCGGCGGGCAGCCACGGCGTGCCCTGCCCCAGATACCAGAGGATGGCCTGCGACTCCGCCAGCCATTCCCCTTCCGGGGTCAGCAGGGCGGGGACCTGCCGCCATGGATTGATGCGCGCGAACGCCTCCGTCTCCAGGTCGCCCTGGACAATGTCGAAAGTGCGCCGCGCGATCGGCAGGCCCATATAGCCGCAGGCCAGCCGGATCTTCCAGGCGTTGCCCGAACGCAGCGTGTCGGCCAGTTCCAGCGGCTTGCCCGCCAGGGGGTGAGGTGTCCGGCCCATCGTCAGTCCATCCTGATGTTGGCGCGCTTCACGATCTCGGCCCACTTGGCCTTCTCGCCGGCGATGAAGCGCTGGTACTCGCCGGGCGTCCCCGTGTAGAGTTGCGTGCCCTGCGAGGCCAGCCGGTCCTTCAGCTCCGCCGAGGACAAGGTCTTCTGCAAGGCGGCGCTCAGCTTTTCCAGCACGGCGGGCGGCGTGCCCGCCGGCGCGAAGAACGCATTCCAGGAGCTGATCTGCAGGCCGGCATCGCCCACTTCACCCGCGGCCGGAACGCCAGGCGCGGACGGCAGGCGCTTGTCTGCGGCCACCGCCAGCGCGCGCAACTTGCCCGACGCCGCGTGCGGCATGATCACGGGGCTGGCGTCCATCACCACGTCCACCTGGTCGCCGATCGCGGCGTTCACCGCCTCGCTGCCGCTCTTGAACGGCACGTGCACGATGTCCACGCCCGCCGTCAGCTTCAACAGTTCCAGACCCAGGTGCGGCGAACTCGCGTTGCCCGCCGAGCCGAAATTCAGCTTCGCGGGATGCGCCTTGGCGTAGGCCACGAATTCGCCGAACGTGGCCGCCGGCACGCCCGCCCGCACCGCCAGCAGGTACGGCGAACCGGACACCATGCCCACGGGCGCGAACTTGTCCGCGTCGTAGCCGAGCTTGCTGTAGATCAACGGGTTCACTACCTGCGTGCCCACCGTGCCCATGAAGATCGTATAGCCGTCCGCCGGCGCGGTGGCGGCCAACTGCGCCGCGATCACCCCGCCCGCGCCCGGGCGATTCTCGACCACGATGCCCTGCCCCAGCGCGTCGCCCATGCCCTTGCCCACCTGGCGCGCGACGATGTCCGTGATCCCGCCCGCGCCGAACGGCACCACCAGCCGGATCGGCCGCTCCGGATACGCCGCCTGGGCCCCGCCGCCCGCCATCCCCGCCGCCAGCGCCAATGCGCCCGCCATGCCCCGAAACATCATCTTCGTTCCCCTTTGTGTCGCGGATCGATTCCGCCATGACACAAAGTGTCCTATAGAACATTGATTTTCCGCAAGGAAATTTGATTTAGGGGAAACCCTGTGAAGCAGGAATAAAGTTCGCCTTTTTCGTTGAAGTTCGCCTTTCGGCTTTGGCGGGCAACACCAGCCATTGCGCGGACATCTTCTCTTCTTCTGCGCAGATGAACGGCCTGAAGGTTGAAGAAAGGCGAACTTCGCGATAAGCGCGATTAAACCGGCGCAACAGTCTTAGGCCGCGGATTTTGGCCACCTCGTACGTGCACTGAGGATGAGACGCAAGCTGCTCGAGGCACTCGGTTGTCGGCAGGGAATTGCCAGAGTGGGAAACGTCGTGCTTTGCATTAATGACACGGAGGCGTTTGCGGCCAGTGGCCGATTTCGGCCAGATACGGACGCCAAGTTCAATTGCACATGAAACGATTGCGCACACCCATGGAAAGCCATGTTGCGTCTATGGGGAACCGGCTCTCGGAATCGAAATCCGTCGCGCGGACTAGGGCCAGTGCGAGGCTCCTTTTAGTGTTAACAGGCCCTAGTGCCACGGATCGTCGGCCATGTTATTGCTGTAATGAGAATCATGATTGATAATGCCGGCCTGGTCCCCCTGCAACAGCCTCCTGCCGTTCCATGCCCCGCCATCCGCCATCCGAAAAAGGTTGGCTCGCGCATTATCGCGAGCTGATCGGGACGTGGACGCGGCGCAGCGCCAGCCGGCACGATGCGGAAGACGCCGCGCACGACGTGGTGACGAACATGTTGCGCAATGGCGACGCCGCCGTGTTGGATCCGAAGGCCTACCTCTATGGCGCCAGCCAGAATCGGTTGAATGGAGAATTCCGGCGCCAGTCGCGGCGCGAGGTGATCAGCCTTGAGGGGCTGCCGGACGCCGAGCATCCCGTGCAGACAGATCCCGAGTCCGCGATCCGGACCGCGCAACTGGCCGATGCGCTAAAGTCTGCGCTGGCCGAATTGCCGCTGAAATGCCAGCAAGTGTTCCTGTGGAACAAGCTTGAGGGCTACACGCAGGCCGAGATTGCACAGAAACTCGGGTTGACGCAAAGCACAGTCGAAAAGCACATGAAGCGCGCGTTAACCCACATCCACGACCGGTTGCAAGATCATGCCCCGCACTGATTCCCGCCCGGATCCTTCCAGCACGGCCCGCGACCAGGCCACACACTGGTTCGCGCGCGAACGCCTGGGCGCGTTGGATGCGGATGAACGCCAGGCGCGCGACGCCTGGCTGGCCGCCGACCCCGAACACCTGCGGCAGTACCAGTCGATGCAGGCCCTGTGGCGCGTGGCGGATGGCCTGCCGGACGATGAGATGCGCGGCATCCTGGCGCAGTCCGATGGCATGCCTGCGCACCCGCGTCGCCGCCGATTCGCCATGGGGTTGACGACCGCTTGTGCCTTGACGCTTGCCGCTGGCGTACTAGGCCCCCGGCTATGGTCGCCCACGCCGGAATTCAGCCAGACGCTGACGACGGCTCGCGGCGAACGCAAGCGCGTCGCCTTGCCGGACGGGTCCCTGCTGGAGCTGAACACGGATACGCAGGTCCGCGTCGTGCTGTACACGGACCACCGCCAGGTGGAACTGCTGGCGGGCGAAGCCCTGTTCACCGTCGACCCCGACGCCGCTCGGCCTTTCACGGTGCAAGCGGGGGACGCGCAGGTCGTGGTGACGGGCACGCGCTTCAATGTCCGGCGCGACGGCGATACCGTGGCGCTGGCGGTGGACGAGGGCAGCGTGGCGTTTTCCGCCGGGTCTTGGTGGAACAGGACGACCCGCCTCCTAACTGCCGGCTATGTGGCGCAGTACACACCCGGGGCCGCGCTGGCCGCGCCGCACCAGGAAAACGTGGCGGCAGTCACCGCGTGGCAGCGTGGCCGGCTGGTGTTCCGCGATACGCCCCTGGCGCAGGTGGCGGCGGAACTGAACCGCTACCTGCGCAATCCGCTGCGGATACGCGACCGGAAGCTCGCGCAGTTGCGCGTGGCGGGCACCTTGCCCATCGATGAGCCAGAATCCGTCCTAAACGTGCTGCCACAGATTGCGCCTGTGACCGTGCTCTACCTCGGCGACGGCAGCGCCGTCCTGGTCCCGCGCTGAGCACCGCTCCTCCTTATTCCTTTCAGGGATTCGTTCCGGCGGTCGCATTGCATGCCCATTCCCTGCGCGTCGGGTATGAATTATTTTGTTTCAAACTATCTATCGAGAATCATTCCGGTTTTCCCCCATCTGCGGCGTCTAGGCATTGAAGGGGGACGTCGCAAGCCGATCTCGACCCTGAAAGCAACCTTAGGCCAAGGGTATCGGGCGCTAAATGCGCGGGCAGTTGAACGGGATTTTCTCTACTGATGATGAACAAGCAAGACAAGCAGCGCGCCTCGGCGCACGGCGCATGCGGCGCCCTGGCGATTTCCTTGGCGCTAGCGTGGGGCGCGATGCCTCGCGACGCCGTGGCGCAGACGGCGCCCGTGCAGATCAGCATCACGGCGCAGCCGCTGGGCGATGCGCTGATCCAACTGGGCGAACAGGCGTCGCTGGTGATCTTCTACCTACCCGAAACCGTGCGCGGCCGCTACGCGCCGGCGGTGTCGGGCCGTCTGACCCCGGACGATGCGCTGCGCCGCCTGCTGGCCGGTACCCAACTGACTTTCCAGATCAGCGGCAACAGCGTCACGATCGTTCCGGCCGCGGCGCCGGGCGGCGTCACGACGTTATCGCCGATCTCGGTGACGGGCCGCGTGGAATCAGCCACCGGCCCGGTGGACGGCATGGTCGCTCGACGCAGCGCCACGGGCACCAAGTCGGACGTCAGCGTGCTTGAAACGCCGCAATCCCTGAGCATCATCACCCCCGACCAGATGGACGTGCAGGGGGCCACCAACCTCGAACAAACCGTGCGTTACACGCCCGGCATCCGCAGCGAAATCCTGGGCGCGGGCACCGAACGCGACAAGATCTACATCCGCGGCTTCGAGCCGAACTACTACCTGGACGGCATGATGCTGCCCTATGGCGCCGCCGGACAGGGGTCGCGCATCGAGCCCTACGGCCTGGAGCGCATCGAAGTGCTGCGGGGTCCCTCGTCCGTGCTGTATGGGCAGAACCCGCCCGGGGGCATCATCAACATGGTGAGCAAGCGCCCGACCGCGGAGCCGCTGCGCGAAATCGCCCTGGAAGGCGGGAATTTCGATCGCCGCCAGGTGGCCGCGGACTTCAGCGGCCCGATCGACGAGGAAGGCAAGTTTCTCTACCGCCTGACCGCGCTCAAGCGCAACAGCGACACGCAGGTGGACTACGCGCGCGACGACCGCGATTACGTGGCGCCCAGCTTCACCTGGAAGCCTTCCGCCGCCACCAGCCTGACCGTGCTGGGGCAGTACCAGCGCGACGACGCGGACGTGTCGGTGATGTACCTGCCGGCCTGGGGCACGCTGTACAAGAACCCGTACGGCGACATCCCGCGCGACCGCAACGTCGACGAGCCCGACCACGACAAGTTCAAGCGCTACTACCGGTCGATTGGCTATCTCTTCGAGCATCACTTCAACGACAAGCTCACCGTCAGGCAGAACCTGCGCTATGCCGACGTGGACGTCACGGCCTATTCCGTCTACGGCACGGGCCTGATCATGAACCCCGTCACGCAGCTTCCCAGCGACTACCGCACGTTGTCGCGCTACCAGTGGGACGTCGACCGCTATCAGTCGTTCTTCACACTGGACAATCAGGCGCAGGCCAAATTCCAGACCGGCGCGCTCAGCCACGACCTGCTACTGGGCCTGGACTACAAGCGCGCAACGCTGGACCAGACGGTGCACGGCGGCGTCGGGCCCACCATCGACATCTACAACCCGGTCTATCGCGACATCGGCCGCGGCGCGAAGGTGGTCGACGGCTACGAAGAGCAGCACCAGATCGGCCTGTACCTGCAGGACCAGGTCAAGCTCGAGCGCTGGCTGCTGACGATGGGCGGTCGCTATGACTGGACCGACAAGACCAACCGCAACCGCATGACCAACGTCAAGACCACCTCCGACGACAACGTCTTCACCGGCCGGATGGGCCTGACGTACCTGGCGGAGTCCGGCCTGGCGCCGTACGCCAGCTATTCAACGTCGTTCGAGCCCGTCTCCGGCACCGGCTATGGCGGAACGCCGTTCGAGCCCACCAAGGGCCGCCAGTACGAAGTGGGCGTGAAGTACCAGCCGCACAACTCCAACAGCCTGATCACGGTGTCGGCCTTCCATCTGACGCAGGAAAACGTGTTGACGCCGGACATCGAGCACCGCAACTGCGCGCTCTATCCCGGCACCTGCGGCAACTTCAATGAGCAGACCGGCGAAGTCGAGGTCAAGGGCCTGGAATTCGAGGGCCGCGCAAGCCTGACCGACAGCCTGAACCTGATCACGACCTACGCCTACACCACGTCGGAAATTACGCGCAGCAACACGGCCACCCTCGGCAAGCAGCAGCCGCTGATTCCGCGCCACCAGGCGTCGGCGTGGGCGGACTACACGATCGGCGGCGGGCCGCTCGCCGGCCTGCGCATCGGCGGCGGGGTCCGCTACGTAGGCACGTCCTATGGCGACAGCACCAACACCCTGAAAACGCCGTCGTACACGCTGGTGGACGCCGCCCTGCAATACGACCTGGGAATGCTGAGCTCGCAGCTCAAGGGCGCGCGGGTGTCGCTAAACGTGAACAACCTGTTCGACCGCCGCTACCTGACGACGTGCGCCGCCGTCAGCGCGTGCTTCTACGGCCCAGGCCGCGTGGTCGTGGCCCAGGTGCGCTACCGCTGGTAGCCGCCCGTCAGGCGCGCATCGGCCGGGCCAGCTCCCCGGCTATGCGCGCATGGGCCTCGCCGGCCTCGGCCACCATGTTCCTGACCTTCCCCCGTAATTTGGACAGTTCAAAACTGGAGGGTGGCCATGAAACCCAAGCGGATCAGCGAGCCGCAGTCAGTTCGCATGAACTGGGCGAGAAAGCGGTGGCGATACCGGTGTTTCCCAAGACCTACAAGGCCGGCCTCGTCGCTGCCGGCGGGCATGGGGCTGGAAGGCTCCAAGATCACGCGCATCACGCCCTGATCACTCTTATCTCGCCGCGGCGGTGCGCAGGCGGTCCAGGATGACCGCCAGGATGATGACCACGCCGATGACCAGCGTCTGATAATAGGCGGACACTCCGACCATATTCATGATGTTGGACAGCATGCTCAGTATCACCACACCGTATACCACCTGGCGTATGCCGCCCGCGCCCCCGGTCAGCGCCACGCCGCCCAGCACGACGGCGGCCAGCGACTCCAGCGTCAGATTCGGCGCCGCCACCGGTTGCGCCGACCCGACCCACGCGGTCAACACCACGCTGCCGATCGCGGCGCACAGGCCGCTGGCCGCATAGGTCAAGATCGTGGTCATCTTGACGTTGATGCCCGATTTGGTCGCGGCCGACAGGCTGGAACCGACGGCATACACATGGCGGCCGAAAACGGTGTGGCGCAGGACCAGTCCAGCGGTTGCCGCGCAGATCACCCCGATCCAGACCGTGGAAGGAATGCCCAGCAACGCCCCATAGCCGATGGTGTCCGCGTAGGCGGGGTTGATGTTGTAGATCGGAACGCCGCTGGAGAGAATCAGGGCCGTGGCCTGGGCGACCGAAAGAATGCCCAGGGTCACCACCAGCGGACTGACCCTGAAACAGGCGATGATGGCCCCGGAGAGCGAGCCCACGGCTACACCCGTGCCCAACATCACCGCGACACCCGCGACCGGGCCGTATTGCTCCATCGTCAATACGCCGACGACGCCGGCCAGGGACATGACCGCCGCCAGCGACAGGTCCAGCCCGCCGCTGATGATCGCGAAGGCCTGGCCGACCGCCAGTATCAACAGCGGCATCATCTGCGTGGCGAGGTTGCGCAGGTTGTCGAGCGAAGCGAACTTCGGCTCCACGAGCGACGTCCCCACGGCCATGATTACGATGAATATGGGCAACATCAAGCTCGAGCCGATCTGCCTCGGCTTTCCGGTTCCCGCCCTGCCGCCATTGCCGAATTCCATCCTTAGACCTTGCATTCTGGATATCTCTATATAGTGGGTTCACCGGTCTCGCACCCGGCGCCGTGGCGGCGCCGCGCCTGCTCAGTGCGCGGCCGAGTTCTGGCCGAGCACGTCCGCGACTATCTCCGCCTGGTCGCCCAGCGTCGGGTTTTCATACCGTTGAGCCACCCTGCCTTCGTAGAAAGTCAGCACGCTGTGGCACAACTGGATCGTTTCCATGAGATCGCTGGAGAGCAACACGACGCAGACGCCGGATTGCGCCAGATCCCGTATGCGATCGTGCAGACTGAGCTTGGCACTGATGTCGATGCCCGCGGTAGGTTCCTCCAACACCAGGACGTGGCGCGCCCGCGCCATCGCTCTGGCCATCAGGACCTTCTGCTGGTTGCCTCCGCTCAGGCCCGTGATCGGCAAGTCCATGTCGGCGTATTTGACTCCGAAATGGCTCAAGGTCCTCGACGTCTCCGCACGCTCGGCATTGCTCGAGACAAAGCCATACCGGCCGAGCCTGTCCAGCATGGACAGGCACAGGTTCTCCCGAATCGAGAGCGAGGGAAAAATGCCGTTGCTGGCCCGGCCGGCGGGCAAGTACGAAACGCCGCAAGCTGCCGCATCCGCGGGATCCCGGGGATCGAAGCGCCGCCCCGCCAGTTCGAATTGGAACTCCCTGCAACGCGCAGCCCCCGACAACGCATGAATCAGCCGCTCGGCGCCGGAGCCGACCACCCCGTATAGTCCTATGATTTCTCCACGCCGCACCCCGATGGACTCCGGGGCGCCGCAACGCCTGCGCAGGCCGTCAATCCGGAGCACTTCTTCACTGTGTTCCTGGCGGCCATCCGTCGGCGTCGCCTTGGGCAGCTTGCCGCCCGTCAATCTTTCCAGAATATGGTTGGCGTCCAGGCCCGGATGCATGAGAAACGAATCGACCAGGCTGCCGTTGCGCATGATGCTGACTCTGTCGGCCAGTTCCACGACGTCGTCGACATGGTGCGTGACCAGCACCAGGGATTTCCCCGCATCGCGCAGGCCGCGCAGCACTTTGAAGAGGTTTCCCTTTTCCGCGGCGCCCAGCATGGCCGTGGGCTCGTCCAGGATCAACAGGGTAGGCGCCTGAAGCAGCGCCTTGGCTATTTCCACCAGTTGCTGCGAACCGACGGACAGCTCCCTGACCGGGATCTCCACATCCAGTTCGCAACCCAGGCTGACGAGCACGGCACGGGCCTCCTCCGTTTCCTCGGCATGGCGCAGCAGGCTGAACGGCCCTCCCGCCTTCTGCGAGCCCAGGCGCAGATTCGCGCGGACCGACAGGTCCGGTGCCAGCGAAAGCTCCTGGAACACCATGGCCAGCCCGCGCGCGCGCGAATCCTTGATGGTCTTGAACGCGACGCCGCCCCCGCCGACTTCCAGCGTGCCCTCGTCGGGCGCGTACAGGCCGCCGATTATCTTCCCGATGGTCGACTTGCCCGCCCCGTTTTCCCCCAGCACGCAGTGGATCTCGCCGGGATGGAAGTCGATCGACACCTGGTTCAATGCCAGCGTGGCGCCGAATCGCTTGGAGACACCTTTCAGTGACACCAATGCTTGCGCATGATCGATTGCCGGCACCGGCCCGGCCGCCTCGCGTTGTTCGCCTTGCATATGCGCCCCTTGCCTAATCCGGACCGGTTGATCGAACGCAGCTCATTGCGACGACGTGATGTTCCAGCCCTTCGGCGGAATGTCGTATTCATCGAACGCGTATTTCGAGACGTTCTCGGGCGTGATGACGACCGGAGGCGTCAGCAGATGCGGATACTTCAGCGAACCGTCCTTGACCATGTTCGGCATCGGTTTGCCTTCGCGGTCCCGGATCGCATATTGGACGATAAGGCGTCCCATCAGGATTCCAGGCTCCGACGCCACGGCCAGCATGCGCCCGTCCTTGACCAGAGGAATCGCTTCACGGACGATGGCGCTCGACACGACCTTGACGTTCTTGCGCTGCTGGCGAACCGCCTGCACCGCGCCCATGCCCAGCGAGATCACCGGGGTGTAGATGAAATCCGCGCCGGGATCCCGCAGCAGAAGGTCGGAAGCCTGGGACATGCCATAGGCAAGGTCCAGCGAGCCGCCGAACGCCCCCGGCTTGACGGTCATGCCCGGGCACTTCTTGGCCTCGCCTTGAAACGCCTCGAACCGCAGCCGCGCCCATTCCGCGCCGGCCGGGCCCGGAATGGGCAGCGTGGTCGAGTTCGGCTTTACCGCGCACAGCGCCTTGGCCAGCGCGATCCCGATCGCGCCCTCATCCTGGCCCACGCCGAAGGCGACATTGGGGCTGTTTACCGGGATGCCCGCGGCCAGCACCTTCGTCCCGCCCTCCCGCAGGTTCTTGAACATGGCGTCATAGCCATCGAAGCTTGCGGCGCCGACGACGACATAGTCGGCGCCCCGCGCCTTCAGGCTTTCCAGTTGGGCGAACTGTTCCCGCACATTGCCGTATGCGCCGGCGACGGAAACCTGCAGCACATTGACGCCGCTGCGCTTGGCTTCGTCTTGAATGCCATACGCGATGCCCTTCCAGAAATCATCCTGCAGGTGAACCAGCGTCACCCCCAAGGTGAACGGCTTGTCGGCCTTCAGCGGCTCGACCAGCCCCTTCAGCCGGTCGGCTTCCGCCGCCGTGGCGGCATTCATACCTACGCCCAGAACCGCCATTGCGGCCAGGACGGCGCCCAGAACCGCCGGAAAACGCTTGAAACCATAGCCAAACATCTTCATACGACCTCCAGATGAGGAGAGTTGTCGGGTTTTATTCGGGAAGAAAGTTGCCGCGCCGGTTCGCCTCGTCGTAGACGTACAGTCCGGACAAGAAGGTCTTGGTGCGCTCGTACCACATCCTGCGGCGCGGATTCGGGGCGATTCTGTCCACCGGCTTTCCCCCTTGCAAGATGTAGTCGAACTCGCCGGGACGCTGAAGCAGGGTGATGTCCTTGGTCGGGTCGCCAGGCAGGACCAGGATGTCCGCATAGCGCCCTTTCTCTAGCTTGCCGACCTTGTCGCGGTAGCGCGGCGAGAGAAGCCGGGTCACGGCCAAGGTGTTTGAATGAATGGCCTGCAACGGCGTCAGTCCCAACAGCTTGACGAATATTTCCATCTCGCGCGCGTGCCATTGGCCGTAAGGCACGGGGGACCAACCGCTCTCGCTGCCGGCCAGTAGCGGCACGCCGGCGTCATAGGCCTGGCGCAGGTTCTTGCGGGCGGCGTCGACCTCGCGCTGGAACGCCGCGGCCCCCGAAGCGCCGGCGCTGGCCTGGTTGGCCTCGATGAGGTTGACCAGCAGCGTCAGCGTCGGCGTGATAACGCTGCCGGACTTCAGGCAGGCCTCGATGCCGGCTTCATCGATATACGACGCGTGGAACAGGTTGTCGAAACCCGCCAGGGCGGCGTCGCGCGCGGATATCCTGGAGCGCGCATGGATGCTACAGATCTTGCCGAGCCGATGGGTCTCGTCGGCGATGATTTTCAGTTCTTCGACCGTGAAGGCGGACACGTCCGCCGAATCGGGCGTGATGAGGTTGTCGTTGGATCCGGAAACCTTGATGGCATCGACGCAGTCCTTCACTTGCAGCCGTACCGCCTCGACCAGGTCGTCCCGGGTCTTGACCAGCACGGCAGCCTGGCCCGGCGGGAACGCCATCTCGCTGGGAAACGCGTCCTCCAGGCCTTGATGATTGGTGATCTGCCGGCCGGACACCGTGTAGCGCGGCCCGGGAAACATGCCGCTCTCGATGGCGTCCCGCACCGCCTGCGCCACCGCGTAGGTGGTGGCGGCGTCGAATGCGCTGGTCACTCCCGCCTGGAGTATCTTCTTGGCGTTATAGATGGCCTTGATCGAACGGAACTCGACCGGCGAGTACAGCGCATTCTCTTCTTCGGAGCGCGACTCGCCGAAAGAAATATGCGTATGGCCGTCGATCAAGCCGGGCATGATCGACCGGCCGGGCAATTCCACCACCTCATAGTCCTGGGCCGCGAAGTGGGCCGGCAATGCCCCGGACTCGCCTACCCAGGCAATGTGCTCTCCTTCGGTCACGACGATTCCGCGTTCAATGGGCGCATCGAGCGTCCCGTCGATGACCCTGCCCTTGAGCAAGTAGCCTTTCTTGTTCATGGATTCCCCTTTACTTTCATTCGTTGTCCAGATGGCGGCGGAAGAAATCCGACGCCAGTGCCAGGAACGTAGCGGTGCGCTCGACGGCGACGGAGTGGGAGCATTCGCTCAACAACACGACATCCGCGGTCGCCAGGCCGCCGGCCAGCTCGATCGTCGACGACATGGGAAAGGCTTCGTCGTCCCTGCCGTGGAGCATCAGCACCGGTTGCGCAATGCGTTCAAGTGTCGGCTTCGCGACGACCGCGGCATCGATGTATTGCTGCTTGTCGCCGCCGAACATTGAATCGAAATAGTCGGCGTAGCCTTCGGCGTAGATGACCTTTTCACGCGCCTCGTAATAGGCCTCGCCAATTCCGGACGTATCGTGGATCAGCCCGCCGATCGCCTTGCGGAGTTCTTCCCGGTTACGCGGACAGGTCCAGGTTCGCGCGGTGCCGTCCTTCAGATCGAACCTGGCGCCCATTGCGCCCGTGGTCATCACCGCCGCCACCTTGGACGACCGCGCGGCCACCGTGAGCGCGATCGAAGCGGACAGCGAATGGCCGATCACCCCCGCGCGTTCGGCGGGAATGAGATCGAGCATCGCGGCGGCCTGCCGCACCCAGAGTTCGTAGTCGAAAAACGGCGCGGCAGGCTTTCGGCCGCTGCCGCCAAAGCCAATCAGGTCCATTGCGAAGACCTCGTACTTGCTGGCCAACGGCTCCATGACGGCCTTCCAATTGCCGATACTGGATGCCCCCGGCCCGGAGCCGTGCAACAACAGCAGCGGCCGGCCCTGGCCGGCGCGCAGATATTGGACCTCTGTACCTTCGAAGCTGAACGATTCGGTTCTCAACGGACTTCCCCTACGGTCAAACACAACTGCCCCCCCGGCGCGAAGCGCGGCTTCGGGCATCGCGCCCGGGCGGACTCGGGCGTGTCAGGCGACGTGCACGATGGCTTCCACCTCAAGCAGGAAGTCCTCCTTGACCAGGCGGTCCACTACCAGCAAGGTGTTGGGCGGCAGTTCCGCCCCCTTGAACCACTTCGGAAAATATTCGGCACGCAGCTTCATGAATAGGTCGATGTCCTGCGAATGCACGAAGTACGTCGTGAACTTGACGACGTTGTTGAAGTCGCCCCCCATGCCGCGGAGCACGTCGCCGAGATTGCGGAAGATCTGCTCGAACTGGGCCTTGAAATCGTTCTTGCCAACCACATTGCCGTCTGCGCCCACCGACAACTGGCCCGCGACGAACAACAACTTTCCGTCCGCCGTTCCGATATGCGAATACAGACCTTGCGCGGGCGCGCAGCCTTTCGGGTTGACGTACTTCACTTGGCTGGACATGACTGCTCCTGGAACGAGGGATGGGAGGTTGACGTCACGGCGCAATGGGCGCCGCGGCATCGAGCGGGCGTCGCGAGGCCTGCGCTACGGCACAGACCATCGGCCCGCCTTGCCTGGAAAAATTGTATAAAATTTGTCGCTAACAGGATTGAAGTCTAAGCTCGTGGCGACAAGTATGAATTAGTACATACCCTTGTCTGGCTGTGGTATTTTGGCTTTTGTCCTGGATTTTCAGGTGCTTCAGCGCTAGAATCCGCCTGTGCACGATTCCAAAACCACGCTCGGATTCCAAGAATCTATTTTGTATAAAATCTTGAAAACCAGCGTGTTACCCGGCCCAGCCCCATGTCTATCGACCAACTTTCAGCCCAGGCTTCCAATCAGACTTTGCCGAGCATGGTCTACCAGAAGGTGCGCGATGCCATCCTGAACGGCGTGTTCCGTCCCGGCCAGATGTTGCGGCAGGACGAGGTGGCCAATCGGCTCGGCGTCAGCCGCAGCCCCCTGCGCGAAGCCCTGCCCCGCCTGGAGGCGGACGGAATCGTCGTTCTCCATCCGCGCCGAGGCTATGCCGTGGCAACCCTGGACCCGCAACAGATCAACGAGGTCTTCGACCTGCGCCGGCTGCTGGAGACCGAACTCGCCAGGCGCGCCATCGTGAAGCGCACCGAGGCCGACATCGCCGCGGTCTATGCGATCGCCTCGGAGATGGGCGGCCTTGCCGAGCACACCGACGACGAAAGCTGGGCGCAATGGTTCGACCTGAATACGCGCTTCCACAAAGCCATGCTGAGTCCGGCGGACAGCCCTCATCACCTGCGCGCGCTGGAGCATTCGCGAACCCTGATCGAAAGCTACATACGCACCGAAACCAGGCTCACCGGCGATCTGCGGGAAGCGCAGCAAGAGCACATCCAGCTCGCCCAGGCATTCGTGCTGGGCGATGCCGACCGATTCGTCCAGCTCACCCGGGACCACTCCGAGCACACCCGCGCCCGCCTGCTTGCCGGCTTGCCGCAAGCGGAAATCGATTCGACCGACGAAAAGCAGGAGCAGCCGTGAAACTCGCAACACGATCTGTTGAAGACTAGACCGTCCCGGCCTCGGTGGACGAAGGCCGCGGCGAATCGCGCGCAGCGGTTTTGACAGCGGCGCGTCTTCGGCGGCCGATGCGATTCCCAAGGCGCCCCTTATCTTTACGAAAATGCCGGAGTCGGTCGTGGCGTCACAAACCCGGATCGGCTATCCCGACAAGGCCTGCGGCCAACTCGATTACGAGGCCGAACCGGGTGTGATCATCGGAAAGCCCGGCCTGGGCATTTCCAGGGCCGACGCGCCCGGCCGCGTGTCTGGCGGCCTGACAGAACGCGGCCTTCAGGCCAGCCACAAGCAGTGGTTCCCGGGAAAATCCTTCGAAACCTCGTGCCCCATGGGCCCCTGGACCGGAACGGCGGACGAAGTCGACGTGACCGGCCAGGACGTCCGATGCTGGGTCAATGGCGAACTACGCCAGGATTCCAATAGGCGCGATCTGATCTTCGACGTGCCTATGCTCATCGAAACGATCTCGCGCGGGACGAAGCTGCCGCCGGGCCCGGCGGCGTCGTTTACTTCTGCGCGACCTTGCCGGCGTAGGGATTGAAGGCGTTGGTATAAATCGCCTTGATGTCCACCGGCTTGGCGCGGGCGCCTGCGCGCGCCTGCTGCCAGGCCTCCCAGCGCGCGAAGTCTTCGTTCAGGATTACGCCGCCCTGCGTGGCGACGGACTGCCCTTGCCAGTATTGCAGGCCATTCACGGCCGAACCTTGGCCATGGGTTTCCAGGTACTGCTTATAGACGGCAACCGCCTCGTCGCGCGGGTGGGCGCGCAGCCATTCGATGGCCTTGCCCACCGCGCCGACGAAGTGCCTGAGGGTCTCGGGGTTCTTCTCCACATAGTCGGCGCTGAACACGATGCTGGCAAGATTCACGTCGCCATAGAGTTGATGGTCGTCGAACAGCTTGCGGATACCGCCGCGCTGCTCGGCCTGCACCTGGAAGCCGGCCGATAGCAGGGCGAGGTCGATCTGGCCCTGGCGCAACGCCTGCTCGATGTTGGCGGCGGGCAGCACGATGAGCGTGACCTGCTTGCGCTCCTGTTCGTTCAGGCCGCCGCGCTTGAGGTATTCCTCGACCGACGCATCCCACAGCGCGCCCAGCGTGTTGACGCCGACCTTCTTTCCGATGAGATCGCGGGCGCCGCGCACCTGGCTGTTTTCGAGCACCCAGGCGCCCACGGCGTTTTCTTTCGAGGTGGACATGTAGGCCGCGACCGCCTTGAGCCTGGCGCCGGCAGCGACTGCGTTGATGATGCTGCCGTTGAATGACTGGGCGAATTCCGTCTGGCCGGTGGCCGTCAATTGCAGGCCGCCCGGGCCGCCCGCCTGCACGCCGACGCGTTCGAGTTTCAAGGGAGCGAGATAGCCCAGCGCGTCGGCCAGCTCCGCGTAGGCGATCTGGCCCACGCTGGAGGCCTGGTAGCGCAGGACGGTCTGTTCGGGCGCCGCGGCCGACGACGGCGGAACGAGGGCGACCCAGCCCAGCACCGACAGCGCGGCTATCCGGCGAATGACTGATTTCATGAATGACTCCTTCAGATCGAAAACCGGCAAGGCGGCGTGAAGACAGGCAGGTTATAGGAAGGTGCGCGCGCCAACTTCGATTGTTTTTTCATATCCAAAGCCCTGCCGGTTCTATTGCCGACAAGAACGTCGACATTTATGGCGACGTTTATTGCCGCAGTTTTTTTGGATATACGAAATTCGTTCTTCGCTTTGCTCGCCGCTGACCTCAAGATTGCCTGGCCGCGGCATTTGGCCGCGCTCGTCAGGAGAGACTCATGCCGCAAGTGCTCAGCAAGCCCGCCACGATCCGCGAACAGGTCAGCGAGGCGGAGTGGGCCGCGCGCGTGGATCTGGCGGCCTGCTACCGCCTGGTGGACCTGTACGGGATGTCGGACATCATCAACAACCACATCACCATGCGGGTGCCGGGCGAGCCCGAGCATTTCCTGATCAATTCGCACGGCGAGCTGTATGGCGAAGTGACGGCCTCCAGCCTCTACAAGATTCACCACGACGGCGAGGTCATCCTCAGGCCGCACAACGACTACGGCATCAACCGCGCGGGTTACGTCATCCACAGCGCCATTCATGAGGCGCGTCCGGATGTGAACTGCATCGTGCATACGCACACGCGTGCCGGCATGGCGGTGGCGGCGCTGGATTGCGGCATTCTTCCGATTTCGGTGACGGCCTTGCGCTTCTATGGCCGCTACGGCATCCATGAGTACGAGGGTGTCACCATCTACGACGGCGAGAAGCCGCGGCTGGTGCGGTCGCTGGGCGACCATGACCTGCTGCTTCTGCGCAATCACGGCCTGCTGAGCTGCGGCCGCAGCATCGCCGAGGCCTTCAACATCATCTACAACGCGGAACAGGCCTGCCAGATCCAGGTCGACGCCATGGGCACGGGCGCCGCGCTCGTCTATCCGGAAGAGCGTATCCGCCGCGAAGTCGCGGAGCTGTTCGTACCGGGCGTGCGGCGCACGTTCGGCGAACTGGAATGGCCTGCGCTGTTGCGCCGGCTGGACGCCATCGATTCTTCCTACCGGCTATGACACATCACTTGGAAACCAGCGGATCGCGCATCGATCTCGAACACGTCGAGCAGGCGTTCACGCGCGGCCAGGGCAAGGCCGCCAGCAGCCTGACCGTGTTGCAGGACGTGAATCTGAGCATTGCGCCGGGCGAATTCATGGCGCTGGTGGGACCCAGCGGCTGCGGCAAATCCACGCTGCTGGACCTGATCGGCGGCTTGACGCGACCCTCGCGGGGCGCGGTGCGCCTGGACGGCCGCGTGGTCACCGGCTCCGGCCTGGACCGCGGCATTGTGTTCCAGCAATACGCTTTGCTGCCTTGGCGCACGACTTTGCAGAACGTGGGCTTCGGGCTGGAAGCGCAAGGCAGGCTGTCGCGCGCCGAACGCGTGGAGAAAGCCCGGCACTACCTCGAACTGGTCGGCCTGGCGGGGTTCGAACAGCACTACCCGCATGAATTGTCGGGCGGCATGAAGCAGCGCGTCGCCATTGCACGCAGCCTGGCCTTCGAGCCCAAGGTGCTGCTGATGGATGAACCGTTCGCGGCGCTGGACGCGCAGACGCGCGAAACGCTGCAGGACGAGTTGCTGCGCATCTGGGAGACCACGGGCCGCACCATTCTTTTCATCACGCATGGCATCGACGAAGCGGTGTACCTCGGCCAACGGGTGGCCGTCATGACTTCGCGCCCCGGACGCATCAAGCACGTGGTCGACATCGAAGGGCGGGAGGGGCGCGATGCCGACGGCGACTGGCGTTCCAGCCCGGAATTCGTGCGCCAGCGCCACGCCATCTGGACCTTGCTGCATGACGAGGTCCGACAGAGCCAGCGCCATGAGGCGCTGGCCTGATCCCGATCCAATCCTTGAAAGACCGACCCATGACCGATTCCGTTTTGCACCGCGCCGCGCCGGCCGGCATCGCCTTGCCGTTCGCCGCGCTGGCCAGCGTGCTGAGACGCCTGCTGCTCTTGATCCTTTTGCTGGCGCTGTGGGAGATCGCGCCGCGCGCCGGCTGGGTGGACGCGGCCTTCTTTCCGCCGATCTCGGTGGTGGCGCATGCCTGGCTGGATATGTGGCACGACGGCACCACGGGCGAGAACCTGCTGGCCAGCCTGCTGCGTTCGATCTCCGGATTCGGGCTCGCGGTGCTGGTGGGCATTCCCCTGGGTTTGCTGATCGGGTGGTACCGGCGCCTGGCGGAGCTGCTCAACCCCATCATCGAGCTGTTCCGCAACACCGCGACGCTCGCGCTGTTGCCCGTGTTCATTCTGCTGCTGGGCATCGGCGAAGCCTCCAAGATCGCCATCGTGTTCTATGCCTGCACCTGGGCCATCCTGTTGAATACCATCAGCGGGGTGCGCAATGTCGATCCGCTGCTGATCAAGTGCGCGCGCTCCATGGGGCTGTCGCCGCTGCGGCTGTTCCAGAAGGTGGTGCTGCCCTCGGCGGTGCCGACGATTTTCACGGGTATCCGCCTCGCGGGCGCGACCTCGATCCTGGTGCTGGTCGCCGCCGAGATGGTCGGCGCCAACGCCGGGCTGGGCTACTACATCACGTACGCCCAGAACAATTTTCAGATCGACCGCATGTACGCCGGAATTCTGACGGTATCGGCCCTGGGTCTGGTCATCAACTACGGGCTGGTGGCGCTGGAGCGGCGCTTCTCGGCCTGGAAACAATGAGATGAGCATCATGAGCGCATCGCTGTACCTGAACCTGACGTTGCCGGGACCCGGCGCGCATCCCGCCGCCTGGCGCCATGCGGGTTTTCATCCGGCCGATCTCGCCTGGTATCAAGGCATCGCGCGGCTGGCCGAGCGGGGCAAGTTCCATTCCCTGTATTTGCCGGATAGCCTGGCGGCACCCGCCACGCTGGCCCATGGCCCGGCCGGACTTGCCGCCGAACCGCTGACGCTGCTGGGCGCGCTGGCGGCCGGCACCGAGCGCATCGGCCTCATCGCCGCCATCGCGCCTGAACTCAGCCAGCCCTACAACATCGCGCGGCGGTTGGCGACCCTGGACCATGCCAGCCAGGGCCGGGCGGGCTGGCTGCCGCGTGCCGTTACGGGCGAGGAACGGCTCAACTTCGACCGCCGGCCGGAACCGGACGACGATTTGCCGCAAGAGTACGACCAGGTGCTGCGCGCCCTGTGGGATAGCTGGGCGGACGACGCCCGGCAGGTCGACAAGCCCCAGGGCACCTATGTCGACACCGGCCGGGTACGGGCGATCGACCACGTCGGCCGGCATTTCCGTGTCACCGGCCCCCTGGACATTCCGCGTCCGCCTCAAGGCCACGTGGTGCTGGCGGCGCAGCATGACGGCCCGCTTGCCGGTTCCGCCGACATCGTGTTCCTGAATGCCCCGGATCTGCCGTCGGCGCGGGCCGTGCTGCCGGCCGCGCGCCGCTCCGGCGCGCGGGTGCTGGCGACCTTCAGTGTGATCGCCTCGCCAAGCGAAGCCCAGGTCGAGCGCCGTCTGCGCGCGCGCGCCGGATACGGCGGCGCCTGGCAGCCCGGTTGGCCGGTGCTGGCGGGCACGCCGCCGGAGATCGCCAGCCAGTTGGCGCCCTGGGTCGAGGACCTGGGCGTGGACGGCTTGAACCTGGTGCCGGCGGTGGTCGACGAAGACCTGGGCGACATCGTGGACTACCTGCTGCCGGAGCTGCGGCAGCGCGGCTGGCTGGACCGCGATTACGCGGCCAATACCCTGCGCGGGCATTACGGGCTGGAACGGCCCGCCAATCTCGATCTGGCACCGGCCTGAGCCGGGCATTCATCAGGAAGCTAATGCAATGGCTCTCTCTCAGCGGAAACTCATCCTGGGCGCGGAATTCCATCAATCGGGCGACCACGAAGGCGGCTGGCGCATGCCCTCGGCCCAACCGTGGCGCGGAACCGACCTGTCGTATTACCAATCGCTGTCCCGGCTGGCCGAGCGCGGCAAGATGGACTTTGTGTTCTTTGCCGACTTCCTGGCCTACACACCGCGCATCCGGCAAAGCATACGGTGGGAACTGGAACCCCTGACCCTGCTGGCCGGCGTCGCGGCGGTGACCGAGCGCATCGGCCTGGTGGCGACCGGCTCCACGCTCTATACCGAACCCTACAACCTGGCGCGCAGCTTCGCCACGCTGGACCATCTGAGCGGCGGACGGGCGGCCTGGAATATCGTCACCACCGGCGAAACCGCGACCGCGGGCGACTTCGGCCATGCGCAGGTCGTGCCCCACGATCAGCGCTACGCCCATGCGCACGAATATACCGCCTTGATCCGCGAGTTGTGGGATAGCTGGGACGATGCCGCGCTGGTGCCGGACCGCGACCATGGCCGCTATGCCGACCCCGCCCGGGTGCGGCCGCTGGACTACGACAGCGGGCGGCATCGTGTCGCGGGCGCCTTGAATCTGCCGCGCCCGCCGCAAGGGCATCCGGTGCTGGTGCAGGCCGGCTCGTCCGAAGACGGCCGCAACTTCGCCGCGGCCCACGCCGAGATGGTGTTCACGGCCCAGCCCACGCTGGATTACGGCCAGGCCTTTTACCAGGACATGCAGCGGCGCGTGGCGCTGGCCGGACGCAGCCCCGGCAGCCTGAAGGTCGTGCCGGGCCTGCTGACGGTGATCGGAAGCACGGATGAAGAAGCACGGCGCCTGCGCAATCAGTTGGACGATCTGCTGGTGCCGTCGGTGTACGCGAATCTGCTGGGTTCTTTCGGGATCGATCTTTCCAGGTTCGACCTGGATGATCCCGTGCCGGAAAACCTGGGCAGCGTGGCGGGCTTTGAAGGGATCAAGAGCCGCCTCGCCATCATCGAGCATCTGGTGCGCCATTGGGGCGACAAGCCGACGATACGCCAGCTCATCCGCCGCCTGGCCGGCAGCCGCGGGCATTTCGCCGTCACCGGCACGCCCGGGAAGATCGCCGCTTCCATGCAGACCTGGTTCGAGCAGGGCGCGGCCGACGGCTTCATCATCAAGTACTCGCACCTGCCGGGCGGCATCCGCGAATTCGTCGACGAGGTCGTCCCGCTGCTTCAGCGGGCCGGCATCTACCGCAATGACTACGAAGGCACTACCTTGCGTGAGCACTTGGGGCTGGCCCGCCCCGATCGCGCGCAGGCACGGGAAAGGCAGGTCGCTTGAAGCCCACCGTGGCGCTGGACCAGCAACTGCGGGACCGGATCGCCTCGCAGGAAATCCCTCCCGGCGCCAAACTGCGTGAAAGCGAGGTGGCCGAGCGCTTCGGCGTATCGCGTGCAGCCGTGCGCGATGCCTTCGGCATCCTGGCGCAGCGCGGCTTGATCGAGCGCATTCCGAATCGGGGCGCGGTCGTAAAGCGGCTGGGCCACGAACAGATCGTCGAGATCTTCGCCGTGCGCGAAGTGCTGGAAGGGCTGGGCGCGAGGCAGGCCGCGCAGAAGGCGCCGCGCGCATTCTGGGACCGGCACGTCGCGGCGCTTGGCGAGCCGATGGAGGACTATGTCCGCGACGGCGACTTCGAGTCCTTCCTGTCTAGCTACGACGCGTTCCGCCGGGACATCATCGTTGCCGCCGACAATCAGTTGCTGACCGACATGCTGGATGGCATGCGCGAGAAAATCATGGTGCTGGCGCGCCGCATCATCATTCTTCCGGGCCGGGCGGCCCAGGCCCTGCAAGAGCACCGCGCCGTGCTGGACGCGCTTTGCCGCGGGGATGCGGAGGCGGCCGAAGTCCTGCGCAAGGAAAATATGCGCAGCGGCCTGCGCTGGCTGGAGCGTTACCGGAATTTCATCCTGTAGGCAGCCGCGCGGGGCGGCAGCGCCTGGCGGCGTAGCGGCAAGCCAGGGCCGCGGCCGCGCACCCCGCCCAGACCGTCCAGTGCAGCGGCGCGGCCAGCGCGGGCCGCAGTTCGGCGTCGCCCGCCAGCGCCAGCAGGTCGGCGGGCATCACCGCCAGCCACAGCAGCGCCGCGGCGCGCCACTGTTCCGGCCAGAGCCTGCGCCCGCCGCGCATCAGCGCGTGCAGCCCGCAGGCGCCCCAGGCCAGGAAGAAGGCCGCCACCTCGCGTTCGTGCAGTCCCGGAGAGGCCGGCCATGCCAGGCGGTTGGCCAGCAGATACGCGGCGCAGGCGCATACCGGGCCGCAGACCATCGCCACGTTCAAACGATGCGCCGCCCGCCCGAACGGGGACGCGGCCGCCGCCGGCCTGGCCACATACAGCACCAGGCCCGTGGCGATCATCGCGGCGCCGGACAGCGCCAGGAGAAAATACAGCGCGCGCAGCAGCGGCGCGGCGTAGTAGCCGTAATGCAGTCCGCCCAGCGTCCGGATCAGCCGCAGGGATCCCGGATACTCCGTCCGGACGTCGAGGATTTCCGCCGTGCTCGCGCGCAGCGACACGCGGTCGGGAAACGCCAGCAGGCGGTCGTCGAAGCCGCGCCACGCGTCGGCGATCGACGCTTGCGTGCCGGGCCGCCTGATCTCGATCGCGGCGACCTTGCCTTCGCCCAATACGGACTCGGCCCGCTGCGCCAGCGACGCCAATGGAACCATGGCCGCCGCGGGGCCCGGCGCGGACAGCGGCGGAGGACGCGGAAAGACCTCGGCCACCATGGCCGCCACGTCCCCGCCGTAGCGGCTGTGCATGCCCGCCGGCAGATAGGCCAGCAGCAGCGTGCTCAACGCGGTCAGGACGATCATGCAGTGAAACGGCAGCGGCAGCACCGACAGCGCATTGTGCGCGTCCAGCCAGGCTCGGCCCGGCGAGGCGCGCGGCCGGAACGTGAAGAAATCCGCGAACAGCCGCCGGTGCACGATCACGCCGGACACCAGTGTCACCAGCAACGCCAGGCTACAGGCTCCCACCAGCCAGATGCCGGCCTGCCCGGCATGCAGGCTGTAGTGGAACTCCACCAGGAACTCGCCGCCTTCCGTATCGCGCGGGACTATCTCGTGGCCGCTGGCGGGGTCCAGCATCGCGCCGCCCTCGCCTCCCTCGCCATGCCACGACAGCGCCAGCAAGGGGTGGCGCGCGTCCGGCAATTCGACACGCCACGACGCAGCGTTGCGCGCATGGCGTTCCAGCCAGTCCTGCGCCGTGGCCAGGGCCTGGCTGCGGCTGGCCGGGCCGGCCGCCGCGCTCTCGGGCGTCATCCAGCGGCTGAGTTCCGGCGCATAGACGCTCAGGGCGCCGGTCAGGAATACCGCGAACGCGATCCAGCCGAACAGCAGGCCGACCCAGGTGTGCAGCCAGGCCATGCGCTGGCGCAGGCTTCCTTCCGGAAAAGGGCTCATGCCGCGAGTCCCCACCGCAAGCCCAGGGCGCCCAGGCAGCCGGCGGCGATGGCGACCCACACGCGCCGCGGGCTCGCCGCCGCGAAGCATCCTATCGCCAGGGCGACGTGCGCGGGAATCGCCAGCAGCGCCGGATAGAGAATGGCGTCCGCCGGCGCCCAGGGCAGGAGCGCCGCCGCCGCGACCGCGGCCGACACCAGCGCGTAGGCGCCCAGCGTGGCCGCAAGCGCGCGCGCCAGCGTCCCGCGCCAGCCGCCGCGCCGCGTCACCATGCGTACTTCAGCGTGGCCAGCACCAGCCGTCCCGCGCCGTAGGTGCAGGCGGTCGCCGTCACGCAAGTGCCCACGTAGGTCCGGTCGAACAGGTTGCTGGCGTTCAGCGCCAGGCTCACCCCCCGCAGCTCGGGCCGCATCTGGCCCAGGTCGTAGGACAGCGCGGCATCCACCAGCGTCACCGACGGGATGCGCAGCGTGTTCGCCGCGTCGCCCCAATCGGCGCCGATGTAGCGCACGCCCGCGCCCAGTCCCAATCCCTGCAAGGGCCCGTCCTGCACCTTATAGGCCAGCCACGCCGCCGCCTGGTGCGCCGGCGCGTAGAACTGTTTCTTGCCTTCGCGCGATTGCGGCGCGCCATCGATGACATCGACGTTGGCGCTCTTGGTCACGACGGCATCGACGTACGAATAAGAGGCGATGAGATCCCAGCCGCGAGCCAGGCCGGCCTTGCCTTCCAGTTCGATGCCGCGGGCGCGGGTCTCGCCGGTCTGCGCCTGGAAGCCCGGCGGCCGGCCCGGCGTGGTGTCGCTGGTCAGCACGTTGGTCTGCGTCAACTGGTACGCGGACAAGGTCACCATGCTGTCGCTGCCTGGCGGCTGGTACTTCAGCCCCGCCTCGATCTGCCGGCCCTTGGACGGCTGGAACGGATTGCTCTCGTAGTCGGTGCCACCGGTGGGCGCGAACGACGTGGAATAGGCCACATAGGGCGCCAGGCCGTTCTCCAGCACATAGGTCAGCCCCGCGCGGCCGGTGAAGGCGGAATCGCTCTGCGCCACCTTGCCGGAGGTCAACTGGTTGCGGGTGGTGCTGCGCGCCATGTCGTAGCGTCCTCCCAGCGTCAACAGCCAGTTGCCGTACGAGATCTGGTCCTGCGCGTAGACGCCGGACTGTTCGGTGCGCTGGACGGCGTCGATGCGCGGGATCAGGTCGCGCACGCCCGGCCGCGGCCGGCCGTAGACCGGGTCGTAGAGATCCAGCGGCGGCACCCCGGCGATGACGTTGGCGAATTTGTAGGTATCGCGCATGTCCAGGTAATCGAACCCGGCCAGGAACTCGTGCCCGACCGCGCCCGTGCGGAAACGCGCGACCGCCTGGGTATCGACGCTCAGCGTCGTGCCAGTGCCCTGGCCGCGCGCCATGGTGCGCGACCAGGTCCGCATGTCGACGGGGTCGAGCAGGTAGCCCACTGTGGTGCGCGCCTCGCCCCGCATGTGGCTGTAGCGCAATTGCTGCTTGACGGTCCAGGTGTCGTTGAACTGGTGCGAGAACAGGTAGCCGGCAGAATATTGCTCCCGGTCGTAGGCATCCCAGCCCGGTTCCCCCGCGAATCGGTCGCGCGGGATACGGCCGTTGGGATTGGAATAGAGCGTCCCCGCCGCCGGCAGGTTGCCGTACAGCGGCACCTGGTGGTCCTTCTGGTAGAAGCCCAGCAGGGTCAGCGAGGTGGCCGCCGAGGGCCGCCACGTCAGCGCCGGGGCGACGAAGGTCCGGTCCTCTTCGGAATAATGCGCGGACTGGGCCGCGTCGCGCTCAAGCGCGACCAGGCGGTAGCTCCACTGCCCCGCCTCGTCCACCGGACCGCCCAGGTCGAAGGCGGCTTGCGCCCGGCCGTAGCTGCCGGTCTGCAATTCGATCTCGCGCCGCGGCGTTTGCGTTGGCAGCTTGCTCACCATGTTGATCAGGCCGCCCGGCGTATTCTGGCCGTAGAGCACCGACGAGGGCCCTTTCAGCACCTCGATTCGCTCCAGCCCGTAGGGCTCGATCTGCAGCATGCCGAAACTGTAGGCGCCGTAGGGCAGCCGGGCGCCGTCCAGATTGTTCCGCGCCGCATAGCCGCCGCGCAGGTAGATGTTGTCGTAGCGCAGGTCCGCGCTGCCGCCCGGCGCATAGACGCCGGGCGTATAGGCCAGCGCCTCGACCACGCTGCGGGCTCCGCGCATCGCGATCTCGTCGCGCGTCACCACGTTCACGGTCTGCGGGATTTCCAGGATCGGCGTATCGGTCTTGGTGCCGGCGGCGCTGCGCCGCGCGACGATGCCATCGGCCTCGCCCCGGGCCGACTCGTCCGCGCCTTCCACGCGCACCGCCGGCAACAGCGCCGCCGATTCCTGGGGCAGCAGCCGCAGGGTGTAGACGTTCGCGCCGTCGCGCCGCGCCACCAGCGGCGTGCCGGCCAGCAGCCGGGCCAGCCCCGCGTCCACCGTCCAGGCCCCTTGCAGCCCCGCCGTGCGCCGGCCCTCGGCCAGCGCCGGATCGAAGGAAAGATTGATGCGCGCCGCGCCGGCGAACGCGGCCAGCGCCGGCCCCAGCGGACCGGCGGGAATATCGAATCGCGGCAATGCGGCGGCGCCCGACGAGGTGCCGGCGGGCTGCGCCAGGACGGCGGGCGCGGCCACCGCCCATCCCAATGCGGCGCATAACGCGCCCGCGGCCGCCCGGCGGCTCGCCCAGTTGGGCGGCCAGGCTACTGTGTGCTTGCTTGAAACCATGCTGATCCCGACAGAGTGCTAGCGAAGGTGCTATATGGACTTGTCGGCCGAGACAGAAAAAGGTGACAAAGGGTTGTTGCCCCCCCGGGGCAACCGCTCGCCGTCAGGCTGGAACGACGGTCACCCAGTACCGGCTGCGGAAGACCAGCCGCACCGGCAGGCTGCGCGATACGGCCAGCAGCACGGCGTCGGTGTCGTCCACCTGGAACCCGCCGGAAATGCGCAGGCCGGCGACCTCGGGATCGCAGCGCAGCAGGCCGGGGCGGTAGCGCGACAGTTCTTGCAGGAAATCCGCCAGCCGCATGCCGTCGGCGTACAACACCCCGTCGAGCCAGGCTTGCGGAGGATGCTGGCTGGCCTGCGGCGGCTGCACCTGGGTGGCGGAAAAATCGGCGTACTGCCCGGCCGTCAGGACGACGTCGGCTGGCGCCGCGCGCGGCAGCAGGCGCACCCGCCCTTCGATCACGGCGACCCGGCTGCGCGCATCCAACTGCCGGACGCTGAAGTAGGTGCCCAGCGCCTGCGCGCTGCCCTCGGCGGTGCGCACCAGCAAAGGCCGGGGATCGGGCGGCGAGGCGTGGGCGGTGCGCAACAGGATTTCCCCTTCCCTGAGCAACACCAGCCGCTGCGCGTCCGAATAGTCCAGGTCCACGGCGCTGGCCGTGTTGAGCACCAGCAGGCTGCCGTCGGGCAGCTCGATCCGCCGGCGCTCGCCGCTGCGCGTGGCGTAGTCGGCCGTCCAGGCCTGCCAGGGCGCCGCGCGCCATGCCAGCCAGCCGGCTGGCAGCGCGACGATCAGGCCGGTCAATACGCGCATCCCCGCCCTGCGCGACGCCCCCGCGCCCAGCGCGGCGCGCCCCAGGCCCGGCGGCAGGCCGCCGAGCTTGGCCAGCACGGCTTGCGCCCGCGTCCAGGCGCGGTCGTGCTCGTCGCTGCGCTGGCGCCAGCGCTCACAGGCCTGCCGGTCGGCTTCGGAAAACCGGCCCGAATGCAGCCGCACCAGCCAATCGGCGGCTTCGCCCGCTATCTTGGGATCGATGGTGTCCGGCACGGACGTCATGGCGCCGCCAGGATGCAGTGTTTGAAGGCGTCGGCCATGTAGCGCTTGACCGTGCGCACGCTGACGCCCATCTCGACGGCGATCTGTTCGTACGTCAGCCCGTCCAGTTGCGAGAGCAGGAACGCGGCGCGGACCTTGTCCGGCAGGGCCGCCAGCAAGGCGTCCACTTCGCGCAGGGTCTGCAGTACCGCCAGGCGCTGCTCTTCGGACGGGGCGTGCCGCGCCGGCATGGCGGCCAGCGCCTCCAGGTAGGCTTGCTCCAGCGCATGGCGCCGGTACAGGTCCACCATGAGGCGCTTGGCGATGGTGGTGAGGTAGGCCCGCGGCTCGTGCAGTTCCGGCATGGCGCGGCGCCGATAGGCGCTCAGCAGCCCGACGAACGTATCCTGGGCCAGATCGGCTGCGTCGGCGCTATTGCCCAGCCGCCGGCGCAGCCAGCCGAACAGCCAGCCGTGATGCGCGTCGTAGAGACGCTGCACGGCGACGGCGGAAGTCTGCTCGGGGAAAGGCATGGCAAGGCGCGGTCCAATTTTCAGTAATGGGAATTAATCGCAATTATCGCCACAAACCCGCATGCCGGCAATGCCGCGCCCTCAGTACAGGTTGCGCTTCGCGTCCTGCTTCAACGCGAAGTCGATCAGCCGCGCCGGAAAGACGGTCTTGAGCTGATCCCGGAACATCTGCCCCAGCGAGGGCAGCGCCGAGCGCGGCACGCGCTTGTCCGGGTTCCAGAGGTCGGCCCGCTTCAGCGCCTTGCTGCAATGCAGGTAGACCTCCCGGGCCTGCACCACGACCACCGAACGCGGCCGCCTGTCCTGCACCACGAAGCGCCGCATCAGGCCCTCCTCGACCGATACCCGCGCCACGCCATTGACCCGCAGCATCTCGTCGATGCCCGGAATGAAGAACAGCAGCCCCACCGCCGGCGCGTGGACCAGGTTGGTCAGGGTGTCCAGGCGGTTATTGCCCGGCCGGTCGGGAAATGCCAGGTGCCGGTCGTCCAGCACGTGCGCGAACCCGGGTTCCCCGCCGCGCGGGGACACGTCGGCCAGCGCCCCCGGCCGGCTGCTGCCGATGCAGAAGAAAGGCGACAGCGCGATGAAGCTGCGGGCGTGCTCGTCAAGCCGGTCGATCGTTTTGTTGACCACCGCCGCGGGCGGCTTGGTGTAGACGCCGCGCAGCGCGGCCTCCGATTCGAGATCGTGCTCGGCGGCAGGCGTCGTCGCCCCTTCGGGGCCGGCAATTGGCGATCCGTTCATCGACTGCTCCTGGTGTGGGCGTAGGCGGGAATCCGCCGCTGGTGCGGTAAATTATAAATGAGAACCAATATCGTTTGTTGTCCATCACACCCCTGGAGCCCTGAAATTCTTACGATTTTCTGAATCCGGGCGTAAAGGGTGTACCCTGGACAGGCAGGGACGGCGGTTCCGCCGCCGGCGCTGCCCGTCGGAGGAGACCCGCTCATGGCTGCCCTATTCCAGAGCCTGACGTCCGGAACCTGTTCGATGCTGCGCAGGCTTTGCGGCCTTGCCGCGCTATTGGCGGCGGCCGCCATCGCTGCGGCCGGCGTGCACGCCCAGCCCCCCGGCGACGGCCCCAGGGTTGCCGTCGTGCTGTCCCTGGACGGCATCGTCGGCCCCGCCACGGCGGATTACCTGATCCGCGGACTGGCCGCCGCGAGCCAGCAGAATGCGGCGGTGGCGGTGCTGCGCATCGACACCCCCGGCGGCCTGGACGCCTCGATGCGCGACATCATCCGCGCGATCCTCGCCTCCCCGATCCCCGTGATCGCCTACGTGGCGCCCAACGGGTCGCGCGCGGCCAGCGCCGGCACCTATATCCTTTACGCGAGCCATCTCGCGGCCATGGCGCCCGCGACGAATCTGGGAGCGGCCACGCCCATTTCGCTGGGCGGCAATCCTGCCCGGCCGCCGGACCCGGCCAGCGGGAAACCCGCGACGGACGACGACAAAAAGCAGCCGCCCTCGCCGCCCAAGGACGCGAGCGAATCCAAGGCGATCAACGACGCCGTTGCGTACATCCGGTCGCTCGCCGCGCTGCGCGGGCGCAACGCGGACTGGGCGGAGCAGGCGGTCCGCTCGGCGGCCAGCCTGTCGGCCGGCGAAGCGCGCGCGCAGAATGTGATCGACCTGATCGCCGACGACCTGCCGGACCTGCTGGACAAGGCGGACGGACGCACTGTCAAGGTGGGCAACAACGAGGTGACGCTGCATACCAAGGGGCTCACGCTCCAGGAGCGCGAGCCGGATTGGCGCACGCGCCTGCTGGGCGTCATCACGAACCCCAATCTGGCGCTCATGCTGCTGATGGTGGGGGTGTATGGACTGATCTTCGAGTTCATGAGCCCGGGCTCGCTGTTTCCGGGCATCCTGGGCGCGATCTGCCTGCTGATCGGTCTGTACGCCTTGTCCGCGCTGCCCCTGACTTATGCCGGCGTCGCGCTGGCGGTGCTGGGCATGGCTCTGATGGTGGCCGAAATCTTCACCCCCTCCCTCGGCATCCTGGGCATCGGAGGCGCAATCTCCTTCGTGCTGGGCGCGCTCCTGCTGATCGACACCGATACGCCGGCGTACGAGGTTTCGCTACCGATGGTGGCGGGCGTCGCCGTGGCGAGCCTGGGGATGACCTTCCTGATCGGCCGGCTGGCACTGCGTTCCCGCCGGGCCCCGATCGTCAGCGGCGTCGAGGCGCTGGCCGGCCAGCCCGCCAGGGTGCTGAGCTGGACCGGCGCGCAAGGCTATGTGTCCGCCGCCGGAGAACGCTGGCGCGCGGTCGGTCCGGCCGGGCTGGCGGCCGGCGACACAGTGGTGATCGCGTCGGCCGAAGGACTGACATTGCACGTGCGGACGGATGCCGGCCCGCCGCCGCCCCGGGAGCCCGCGTAGCGCCCCGCCCCTGTCCGGCGACGCCGAACCCTCACTTTTCAGGAGTCTGCCATGTTGATGAACCTTGCCTTCTACGGCCCCATTCTCGTGCTGGCCCTCGCGCTGTTCGCGCTGGCAGTCCGCATCCTGCGCGAATACGAGCGCGGCGTGATCTTCACGCTGGGCCGCTTCACCGGCGTCAAGGGTCCCGGGCTGATCCTGATGATTCCCGTGGTCCAGCAGATGGTGCGCGTGGACCAGCGCATGGCCGTGTTCGACGTGCCCAGCCAGGACGTGATTTCGCGCGACAACGTATCGGTCAAGGTGAACGCCGTCATCTACTTCCGCGTGATCGACCCGGAACGCGCCGTGATCCAGGTCGAGAACTTCCGGCAGGCGACCAGCGAACTGGCGCAGACGACCCTGCGCTCCGTGCTGGGCAAGCACGATCTCGACGAAATGCTCTCGGAACGCGACAAGCTGAACAACGATATACAGGAAATCCTCGATTCGCAGACCGACGCCTGGGGCATCAAGGTGGCGAACGTGGAGATCAAGCACATCGACCTGAACGAGGGCATGGTGCGGGTCATCGCCCGGCAGGCCGAGGCGGAACGCGAGCGGCGCGCCAAGGTCATCCATGCCGAGGGCGAAGAGCAGGCCGCGCAGATGCTGCTGAACGCCGCGCGCACGCTGTCGCAGCAGCCCGAAGCGATGCAGTTGCGCTACCTGAGCACGCTGGCCATGATCGGCACGCAGAACAACTCGACCATCGTCTTCCCCTTCCCCACCGAGCTCGGCCAGATATTGCGGAACCTCGCCGCGAAGGGCGAGGCGTAAGGGCGGCGCGGCCAGGCGCGGCCCGCCGCGCTACATGCCGGCCAGCTTGTCGATGATGGACTGCCGTATGTTGTCGATGTGGCGCATCGTTTCGGCGGAGGCGGCCTCGGCGTCTCCTCTGGCCAGCGCGTCGATCATCGCCATGTGCTCGCCACAGACGGGCACCATGCGTTTTTCGAGCCGCTTGAGCGAGAACATCCGCGTCTTCTGCCGCAGATTGGCGATCATGCCGGCCAGCAACTCGTTGCCACAGTATTCGGCGATCAGCCCATGCAGCTCCGCGTCCAACTGCTGGTGCAGCGGATCCGCCGGAGAATCCATGTTCATCAAGGCCTCTATGCGCTTGCGCAGGTCGGCCAGCTTGTCCGCCGGCACGTTGCCGGCCGCCCGGGCCGCCGCGTCCGACTCCAGCATCCTGCGTATATAGAGCCCCTCCATGAGCTCCTGCAGCGTGACCTGGCGCACGAACAGGCGGTTATTGGACTTGCGTTCGAGCATCCGCTCGCCTTCGAGCCGGTGCATGGCTTCGCGCAGCGGCGTGCGCGACACGCCCAGCCTTTGCGCGAGCATGCGCTCCTGCACTTGCTCGCCCTGTTTCAGCTCACGCGACAGGATCAGGTCGACCAGGGCGTCGTACGCCTGATTCGCCAATCCCTTGCCGTTGCTTTCGGCCTCCTGGCCATCTTGTTCTGTGAGTTGACCCGTAGTCATGGCTCCTGTTCGCGCCCGATTCCAAAAAATGCAGTTTGGCACATATTCGTCAAAAGCAATTCCAGCCCGCTCCGTCCCGGAAAGCCTGTGCCGGTCGGCTGCCCGGTGCCGCTGCGCGCAATGGGAAAAGCCATGCCCCCCCGTTTTTCAGCGCAAAACCTTAAAGCAACTCCAATGTTATCAAATATAGGTATATAGGTGGTATACCGGATGTACTTGTTCTTGTATACCACGCAAGATCAGGTTTCCATCCACGCCGTTCCCGGGTTCCACATGACCACTGCCCACCTCGATTTGCGTTTGTCCGACCGTCTTTCCGCGGCCAGCCCCTCGGCGACCGGCGCGGTCAGCGAACTGGCCCGCCGCCTGGCCGCCCAAGGCCGCTCCATCATCAGCCTGAGCGAAGGGGAACTGGATTTCGACACCCCCGCGCATATCCAGCACGCGGCGATCAAGGGAATCGTGGACGGCCATACCCGCTATACCGGCGTGGGCGGTTCCCCGGCCCTGAAGGCCGCGATCGTGCGCAAGTTCGCGCGCGACAACGGGCTCGACTACACCGAATCGGAAGTGATCGCGGCCACCGGCGCCAAGCAGATCCTGTTCAACGCCATGCTGGCGACCATCGACCCCGGCGACGAAGCCATCATCGTGGCGCCGTTCTGGGTTTCCTACAGCGAAATGGTGAAGATCGCGGGCGGCGAGCCCGTCGTGGTCACGCCCGGCGAAGGCCGGAACTTCAAGATCACGCCCGAAGAGCTTGCCGCCCGCATTACGCCGCGCACGCGCTGGCTGATCCTCAACGCCCCGTGCAACCCGTCGGGCGCGCTCTACACGCGCGACGAGCTGCGCGCCCTGGCGGACGTGGTCCGCCGGCATCCGCGGCTCATGGTCCTGTCGGACGACATCTACGAGAAGATCGTGTACGAAGGCGAATTCACCTCGTTCGTGCAGGCCGCGCCCGACATGCGCGAACGCACCCTGACCGTGAACGGGGTCTCCAAGACCTACGCCATGACCGGCTGGCGCTTGGGCTACGCGGGCGGCCCGGCCTGGCTGATCAAGGGGCTGGAATTGCTGCAATCGCAAAGCACCAGCAACCCATCATCGGTCAGCCAGGTCGCCGCGGCCGCGGCCCTCGACGGCCCGCAGGAATTCCTGGACGGCTGGCGCGACCGGCTCCGCGCCCGCCGGGACATGGCCCTGTCCATTCTGCAAGGGGCCGCTCCCCTGCTGACCGTCGCACGTCCGCCGGCGGCCTTCTACCTGTTCGCCAATTGCGCCGGCGCCATCGGCGCCCGGACGCCCAAGGGAGACCGGATATCGACCGACTCCGACCTTGCCCGCTACCTGATCGAAGAGGCGGGCGTGGCGGTCGTCCCGGGCACGGCGTTCGGGCTGGCGCCCTACCTGCGGCTGGCGTTCGCCCTGTCCGACGAACGCCTCAAGCTCGCCTGCGAGCAGATCGTCGCGGCGTGCGCGCTGCTCACCCGCGACTGACAGACATCGTGCTCCCCACAGCCCCCTCCATGAAACCCGCGGCCTTGCGCGATGCGCGGATCGAGCCGGTCGGCGACCGTTGCCTGCTGATCCGCCTGGGCGAACAGGCCGACGTCGAGACCAGCCGGGCCGTGCACGCCGTCGCCGCCCTGCTGGCCGCCAGCAAGCCGCCGGGTGTGATCGACGTGGTGCCCGCCTTCACCACCGTCGCCGTGCATTTCCAGCCGGCGGCCTTTCCGAAAGGCCCGGAGCTTCCTTCCGCGCAATTGACGCGCCGTCTCGAATCCCTGCTGGCGCAGGACTTGCCGGTGCTGTCCACCGAAGGCCGCGCCATCGAGATACCGGCCTGCTATGGCGGCGAGTTCGGTCCCGACCTGGAGGATGTCGCGCGGCATTGCGGCCTGACCGTGGACGAAACGATCGAACTGCATTGCGGCGCGCCGCTCACGCTCTATGCCTTTTTCTTCTCTCCCGGCAATCCCTTCGCCGGGCCGCTGGACCCGCGCCTGAAGATCGGACGCCGGAGTTCGCCGCGCACGCGCGTCGAGGCGGGTTCGGTCGCCATCGCCAACGGCCTGTCCTCGATTTACCAGGATGCATCGCCCGGCGGCTGGAACGTCATCGCGCGCACCCCGTGGAATCTCTTCGACGTGCGGCAGGATCCGCCGACGCGCCTGCGCCTTGGAGACCAGTTGAGATTCAGGCCGATCACTCCCGACGAATTCCGGGATCTGCTGGAGCCGCGTCCATGAGAACCATGCTCGTCGAACGCCCCGGCATGTTCAGCACGCTGCAGGACACGGGGCGCCTGGGACACCAGCAGTACGGCGTATCCGTCAACGGTCCGATGGACGAATGGTCGCATCGCGCGGCCAATGCGCTCGTCGGCAATCCCGAGGACGCCGCCGTGCTCGAATGCACCCTCAACGGGCCGCGCCTGTCCTTTTCCGAACATACGCTGATCGCCCTGTGCGGCGCCTCCATGAACGTGACCGCCGACGGACAGCCCGTGCCCTATGGGCAGGCGGTGCTGCTGCGCCGCGGGGTGGTCCTGGACATCGGCGCGCGCACCGCCGGCGCGCGCCTGTACCTGGCGGTGCGGGGCGGCCTGGCGCCCGAACCCGTGCTGGGCAGCCGCAGCACCAACGTGCGCGCCGGATTCGGCGGCTTCCACGGCCGGCCGCTGCGCAAGGGCGACCACGTGCCGCTGAGCGCCCAGCGCCGGACCGCCCCCGCCCTGCCCATCGAACGCCGGATGGTGCAAAGCGGGCTGCCCATGCTGTCGGCCCTGCCCGTGGACGTGTCGCCGCCGGCCAGGCCCGCAGGATTGCTGCGCGTCATCCCCGGCCCGCACTGGCAGGCGTTCACGGCGGCCGCCCGCGCGGACTTCGAAAGCCGGCAATACCAGGTCACGCCTCAATCCGACCGCATGGGAATACGCCTGCAAGGCCCGGCCCTCAAGCTCGAACAGCCGATGGAGCTGGTTTCGGAAGCCACGGTCTTCGGCACCGTGCAGGTCCCTCCCGACGGCCAGCCGATAGTCCTGATGGCGGACCGCCAAAGCGCGGGGGGCTACCCGAAGATCGGCTACGTCGCCAGCGCCGACCTGCCGCTGCTCGCCCAGGCCATGCCGGGCGACGGCCTGCGTTTCGAAACCGTCACGCAGGCGGACGCCGAAAACGCCTGGCGGGACTTCGAAGAACGCTTGCAGCACCTGCGCCACGCCGCCGCGCAGGCGCTGGAATCCTGACCCACCCGTTTCCGCGCCTCTGACGATCCCAGGAGAAACCACTATGCCATCCATCGATATCAACTGCGACATGGGCGAAAGCTTCGGGCCTTGGGTCATGGGCCAGGACCTGGAACTGTTTTCGCACGTCACTTCCGCCAACATCGCCTGCGGCTTCCATGCCGGCGATCCCGACGTCATGCTCAAGACCGTCCGCGCGGCCATCGCGGCCAACGTCGCCATCGGCGCGCATCCGGGGCTGCCGGACCTGCAGGGCTTCGGCCGCCGGGCCATGGCGATGACGCCGGACGAAGTCTATGCCCTGGTGGTCTACCAGGTCGGCGCGCTGGACGCCTTTGCCCGCTCCCAGGGCGGCCGCCTGCACCATGTGAAGACGCATGGCGCCCTCTACAACATGACCGCCCGCGATCCGGAGCTGGCGAACGCGGTGGCGCGCGCGGTGCACGACCTGGATCCGACGCTGCCGATCTACGTCGCCAACGCCGCGATCGCGCGGGCCGCCCGCGATTTCGGCCTGCCCGCGGTCTTCGAGGTCTACGCGGACCGCACCTATCAGGACGACGGCACGCTCACTCCCCGTTCCCAGCCCAACGCCATGATCGAGGACGTCGGGCAGGCCATCGCCCAGGTCAGGCGCATGGTGAAGGAAGGCGTCGTGCGCTCGCTCGCGGGCAAGGACGTCCCCATCGCAGCCGACACCCTATGCATACATGGCGACCAGCCCGGCGCCGTGCAGTTCGCAAGCCAGATCCGCACCGCCCTGGAGGCCGAGGGCATCGCGGTCAAGACAATCTGACGAAACGCAGCACCGGCCACATTCCGCTCATCCTGAAGGCGAAAGCCCAGTCCCCTCTCAAGGAAAGACCCGCATGTACTCTGCCCTGGCTACCTCATCCCTGGCTCCCTCCCGCGGCAAGCGCCCCCTCCTGGCGCTGGCGCTCGCGGCCGCCCTCGCCTTCGCCGGCAACAGCGCGCAGGCGCAGACCCAAGGCGGCACTCTGCGCGCCATCGTCCAGCCCGAGCCGCCCATGCTCATGCTGGGCCTCAACCAGCAAATCCCGACGCAATACGTCGCGGGCAAGATCTACGAAAGCCTGCTGACCTGGACGCCGGCGCTGGAACCCGCCCCGGGGCTCGCCAAATCGTGGTCGGTCTCCGACGACGGCAAGGTCTATGTCTTCGAGCTGCAATCCGGCGTCAAGTGGCACGACGGCAAGCCCTTCACCGCCGACGACGTCGTGTTCTCCATCGACAAGTTCCTGCGCGAGGTACACCCGCGCGCCCGCGTCATCATCACCCAGTTCGTCGAATCGGTCACCGCGGTGAACCCGGAAAAGGTGGAGATCCGCCTCAAGCAGCCCTTCGCCCCGTTCCTGAAGGCGTTCGTCAGCGACAACATGCCGATGGTGCCCAAGCACATCTACGACGGCACGGACTACAAGACCAACCCCGCCAACCAGACGCCCATCGGCACCGGCCCCTTCAAGCTGAAGGAATGGAAGCGGGGCTCGTACATCATCCTGGCGCGCAATCCCGACTACTGGCAAAAAGGAAAGCCCTACCTGGACGAGATCGTGTTCAACGTCATTCCCGACGCCGCCTCGCGCGCGGTGGCATTCGAGCGCGGCGACGTGCAGGTGCTGCGCAGCGGCGACGCCGACAGCGTCGACGTGCGCCGCCTGAAGGCCCTGCCGAACGTGCAGTACACCACCAGCGGCTGGGAGATGTTCTCGCCCCAGGCCTACATGCAGATGAACCAGCGCAAGCCGCCCTTCGACAACGTGCTGGTGCGCCGCGCCGTGATGGCGGCCGTCAACCGGAAGTTCGTGGTCGACAACATCTTCTTCGGCCTGGGCAAGATCGCCACGGGCCCGATTTCGTCCGGCACGCCCTTCTACGACGCCAAGGTCCCGCCGTACCAATATGACTTGAAAGCCGCCCGCGCGCTGATCAAGGAGTCCGGCGTGGATCTCTCGAAGACGCCGATCAAGATTCTTTCCTATCCCTACGGAGCGGTATGGGACCGGTTGGGCGAGTACACCCGCCAGAGCCTGGAGCAGGTCGGCTTCAAGGTGGAGATCGAGCCCGCGGACGCCGGCACGTGGTCCAAGCGCGTCTCCGACTTCGACTTCGATCTGACCTTCAGCTTCACGTCGCAGTACGGCGACCCGGCGCTGGGCGTCTCGCGCCTTTATCTGGAGCGCAACATCGTCAAGGGATCCGCCTTCGTCAACAACCAGGGCTACAAGAACCCGGCCGTCGACGCCCTGTGGGACAAGGCAGCGACCACCACGTCCAATGAAGAGCGCCAGAAGCTCTACGACGAGATCCAGCGCCAACTGGTCGCGGACGTGGCCAATGGCTACCTGTTCGAAATCGAGAACCCCACGCTCTACAGCAGCAAGGTCCACAACCTGGTGAAGTCCGCCATCGGCCTGCACGACACCTTCGCGGACGTGTACCTGGACAAGTAACAACCGGCGGCCGCGCGGTCCCGCGCCCGCCCCAGGGCGCGGGACCCCCGAACGCCAGAACACCGTGGAATCGAACGCATGCAGAAATTGTCCTTCCTGGTCTCGCGCCTGGGCAAAGCCCTATTCGTCATCCTGGGCGTGGTGATCATCAACTTCATGCTGATCCGCATGGCGCCCGGCGACCCGGCCGCCGTGCTCGCCGGCGAATCGGGGTCTTCGGATCCAGCCTACGTCGAGCAATTGCGCCAGCAATTCGGCCTGGACAAGCCCGTCTACGTCCAGCTCGCGACCTACCTGAAAGGCGTGGCGCAGTTCAACCTCGGCTATTCCTACCGCGAACGGCTGCCGGTCTTCGACCTGATCATGGACAGGCTGCCCGCCACCCTCCTGCTGATGGCCTGCGCATTCGTCTTCGCGCTGCTGTTCGGCGTGCTGTTCGGCATCGTCGCCTCGCGCTGCCGCTACCAGGGCAAGCATCCCTGGATCGACAGCGTGCTGATGACGGCATCGCTGCTGATCTACGCGACGCCCCAATTCTGGCTGGCCCTGCTCGCGATCATCTTCTTCTCGCTGCAACTGGGCTGGCTGCCGCCGTTCGGCATGGAGACGGTAGGCAGCGGCCTGGCGGGCTGGGCCAGGGTCAAGGACATCGCCACCCATCTCGTCCTTCCCACGGTCTCGCTGGGCTGCTTCTTCATGGCGGTCTATGCGCGCCTGACGCGCGCCTCGATGCTCGAGGTCCTGGGCATGGACTTCATCAAGACGGCGCGCGCGAAAGGCGTGCCCGTGAACCAGATCATCCGCCACCACGCGCTGCGCAACGCCCTGCTGCCCGTCGTCACCTTCGCCGGGATCCAGTTGGGACAGATGGCCGGCGGAGCCGTGCTGACCGAAACCGTTTTTGGCTGGCCCGGCATCGGACGCCTGATGTTCGACGCCCTGCTGCAGCGCGACTACCAGCTCCTGCTGGGCGTTTTCCTGATCACGTCGACCATGGTCGTGGTGTTCAACCTGCTCACCGATCTGATCTATCGCTTCGTCGATCCGCGCACCCAGGAAAGCTGAAGGACACCGCCATGAAGAAATTCCTGAACAGATTCCTTGCCAACCGCGGCGCCGCCGCCGGCACGCTCCTGCTGCTGATCGTCATCGCGGTCGGCGCGTCGGCGTCGGTCCTCTATGAAGAATCGCCGTGGATGATGGTGGCCCAGCCCCTCATCAAGCCCTTCACCGATCCCGCCTATCTCCTGGGAACGGACATGCTGGGCCGCGACATCGCCGCGGGACTGGCGTATGGCGCCCGCGTCTCCCTCATGATCGGCGTCATCTCGACCCTGGTGGCGGTGTTCGTCGGCATTCTGGTGGGCGCGCTCGCCGGGTACTACGGAAAGTGGGTGGACGACGCCCTGATGCGCGCGACCGAGTTCTTCCAGACGGTGCCTCAGTTGGCGATGGCCATGGTGCTGGTGGCGATATTCAAGCCCTCCCTGTATTCCATCGTCGGCGCGATCGCGATGGTCTCCTGGCCGCCCGTCGCCCGCCTGGTCCGCGCCGAATTCATGACGCTGAAGACGCGCGAATTCGTGCAGGCCGCCGTCGTGATCGGCCAGCGGCCCAGCCGCATCATCCTGACCCAGATCCTGCCCAACACGGCCTCGCCCATCATCGTGACGGCATCGCTCATGACCGCCACCGCCATCCTGACCGAATCGGCGCTGTCGTTCCTCGGCCTGGGCGACCGCAATCTCATGAGCTGGGGCTACATGATCGGCGCCGCGCGCACCATGCTGCGCGAATCGCAGTGGATGAGCCTGTGGCCAGGTCTCGCGATCATGCTGACCGTGCTGGCCATCAACCTGATCGGCGAGGGTCTGAACGACGCTCTCAACCCGCAACTCCGCAAGCGTGGAGCCTGACCCCGTGACCAAGCAAACATTGCCCCCTTCCGATCCGCCGCTGCTCTCCATCAGGAACCTGAGCATCGCCCTCCCCGCGGGCGGCGACCGCCCCTATGCCGTCCGGGACATCTCCTACGACATCCACGCGGGCGAAATCCTGTGCATCGTGGGAGAGTCCGGTTCCGGCAAGTCCATGAGCGCCAATGCCATCATGGGCCTGCTTCCCCACTATCTCCGTCCCGAAGGCGGGCAGATCCTGCTGGGCGGCCGCGACTTGCTGGCGCTGGACGAGGACGTCCTGCGCGGCATGCGCGGACGCGACATGGCCATGATCTTCCAGGAACCGCTGTCCGCGCTGAATCCCCTGCTGACCGTCGGCGAACAGATCGCGGAAGTCATGCGCGTCCACGGCGCCTACCCGGGCGAAGCCAGGGAAAAGCGCGTGCTCGAATTGCTGGAACTGGTGGGCCTGCCCGATCCCGCCGCCATCCGCCACGCCTGGCCCTTCCGGCTGTCGGGAGGCCAGCGCCAACGCGTCATGATCGCGATGGCGCTGGCGCTCGAACCCAAACTGCTCATCGCCGACGAACCCACCACCGCGCTGGACGTGACCACGCAGGCGCAGATTCTTGCGCTGATCGCCCGCATCCAGCGCGACAAGGGCATGGGCGTGATGTTCGTCACCCATGACTTCGGGGTCGTCGCGGAGATCGCCGACCGGGTCGCCGTCATGGAAAAAGGAATACTCGTCGAGCAAGGCACGGCGGAACAGGTTCTGAACCGTCCGCAGCACCCCTATACCCGCAGGCTCATCGGCGCCGTTCCCCGCCATCGCGCGTCGCCCTCCGAGCGCGCCGCGCCGGCGGGCGGCTCCGTCCTGCGGGTCCAGAACCTGCACAAGACCTACGCCGTGGGCGGCGGGCTGTTCCGCAAGGGCCGCGTCGTCCACGCCGTCAATGACGTGAGCTTCACGGTCCGGCGCGGCGAAACCCTGGGCATCGTCGGCGAATCCGGGTCTGGCAAGTCCACCATCGGGAAATGCCTGCTCAAGCTCCTGGACATCGACGGCGGCCAGATGCTCTTCGACGGCCAGGACATCGCGCCCTTGTCCGAGGCGCAGTTCAGGCCAAAGCGGCGGAACATCCAGATGATCTTCCAGGATCCGTTCGCCTCGCTCAATCCGCGGCAAACGGTGGGCCGGATCCTCTGCGACGGGCCTCTCGCCAGCGGCGTTTCGCGCCAGCAGGCCGAAAAGCGGGCCCGCGAACTGCTGCAACTGGTGGAACTGGATCCTTCCGCATTCGACCGCTATCCCGGGGAGTTCTCCGGCGGCCAGCGCCAGCGCGTGGGCATCGCGCGCGCCCTGGCAATGGAGCCGAAGCTGATCGTGGCCGACGAATCCGTCTCCGCGCTGGACGTCTCGGTGCAGGCGCAGGTGCTCAAGCTGCTGCACGACGTCCAGCAGCGGCTGCAACTGGCGCTGATCTTCATTACCCACGACCTGCGCGTGGCAGCGCAGATCTGCGACCACCTGCTGGTCATGCACCGCGGCCGGGTGGTCGAGCAAGGCCCTCCGGCGCAGATTTTCGACGCGCCCCAGGACGCCTATACGCGGCAGCTCATCGCGGCCATGCCCGGGCGCGGCTGGGATCCCGGCGCCGCCATCCTGAATTCCGAATCCCTGAACGACGCGGCCCTGGCCCCCCAACTCCCATGATAGAACCCGACATGGCCCTGGCCGCGCGCCTGTTCGAACAACTGCACGCATTGAGCTTCGACGGCACAGGCATCACCCGAGACACCTACGGCGCCGGCGAACAGCGCGCCCACGCCCTGATGGCGGACACCGCGCAGCGCCTGGGCCTGGAAATCCGCCGCGACGCGGCGCTCAACCTGTACCTGACTCTGCCGGGACGGCACCGGGACAAGCCCGTCGTCATGACGGGCTCCCACCTGGACTCCGTTCCCAGGGGCGGGAACTATGACGGCGCCGCCGGCGTCGTCGCCGGCCTGGCGGTCCTTGCCGGATGGATCAGGGACGGCGCCCAGCCCGACCGCGACGTCACGGTCATGGGCGTCCGGGCCGAGGAAAGCGCCTGGTTCCCGGTTTCCTACATCGGCAGCACGTCCGCGTTCGGCCTGCTGAGCCCGCAAGCCCTGTCCAGCCGCCGCGCCGACACCGGCCGCACGCTGTCGGAGCACATCGGCGAACTAGGCGGGCAGCCCGAGGCGATGGCCAGGGGCGAGGCCGCGCTGCGCCCGGAGGCCATCGACTGCTTTGTCGAACTGCACATCGAGCAGGGCCCGGTCCTGGAGGGAGAGGGCCATGCCCTCGGCGTGGTGACCGGCATCTGCGGCAGCCACCGCTACCGGCAGGCGCAGGTAAAGGGCCGGTATGCGCATTCCGGCGCCACGCCGCGCACCCACCGCCAGGATGCCGTCGTCGCGCTGGCGGCCCTGATCGAACGCCTCCAGCGCGAATGGCGCGACCTGGAAGCCGCGGGCCATGAGCTGACCTTGACCTTCGGCCAGGTGAATACGGATGCCCGGCAGGCCGATTTCAGCAAAGTGCCCGGGCAGGTGAGTTTTTGCGTCGACATGCGCTCCCGCAGCGTCGACACCCTGCGGCTGCTGGATTCGCTGCTGCTGAAGACGGCCGGCGAACTGGAAGCTTCGCATGGCGTGCGATTCGAATGGGGGCCGGTATCGGGCAGCCAGCCCGCGGTCATGGACGAAGCCCTGCAGCAGGCGCTGCGCGATGCCGCGCTCGCGTCGGGCGTGCAGCCCCGCCTGCTGCCCAGCGGAGCGGGGCATGACGCCGCGACCTTCTCCAACCGGGGGATTCCCACCGCCATGCTGTTCGTGCGCAACGCCAACGGCAGCCACAACCCGGACGAGGCCATGGATATGGATGACTTCGCCTCGGGCGTCCGGAGCCTGGGCCGGGTGCTCGCCCTCCGCGCCGGACTGGCCGGACCACACAACCGCTCCCCCATCTGAGGATCTTTCATCATGCCGATTTGCGTCATAGCGCAACCCATCCATCCCATAGGCGCGCAGATCCTGCGCGACGCGGGCGTGGAGGCGCGGCTATCCCCCGGCCCCGGCCTGGACTCCCTGCGCGAAGCCATCGCCGATGCCGACGCGGTCATCGTCCGCGACAGCCTGCCCGCGGCCCTCATGGATGCCGCGCCGCGCCTGTGCGTCATCGCCAACCACGGCACGGGCACGGACAAGATAGACGTCGCCCACGCCGCTTCGAAGGGCATACCCGTCGTTTTCACTCCCGAGGCGAACGTGCGCTCCGTCGCGGAGCATGCGCTGATGCTGATGCTCGCCACCGCCCGCCAGGCCGTGCAGGCCGATGCCGCGACGCGCGCGGGCCATTGGCGCTTCAAGTACGAGCAACCCATGTTCTCGCTCTGCGGAAAGACGTTGGGCATCGTGGGCTGGGGCCGCACCGGCCGCCTGCTGTGCGGCATGGCCGCGCAGGCGCTGGGCATGCGCGTGATCGTCTGGTCGCCCAGCCTGCCCGCCGACGGCTCGCAGCTCTCCGGCGCAACGCGGGTCGAAACGCTGCAGGAACTGCTGCGGGCGTCGGACGTCGTATCGCTGCATCGCCCGCTGCGCGACGACACCCGGCACACGCTGGACGCGGCCGCGCTGCAACTGATGAAGCCCGGCGCCATCGTCGTCAATACGTCCCGGGGCGGGCTCATCGATGAATCCGCGCTGGCGGACGCACTACGCGGCGGACGCCTGTTCGGCGCCGGCCTGGACGTCTTCGAAACGGAACCGCTGCCGGCGGGATCGGCGGTGGCAGGGCTTCCCAACGTCGTGCTCACGCCCCACGTCGCCGGCTCCACGCAGGAGGCCCTGGAGGCCACCGCCAGCCAATGCGCCGAACAGATTCTTTCCGTGCTTGCCGGCCGCCAACCGCCTCACCTCGTGCATCCACAGGCCTGGGACCGCCGCCGGCGCCCCGCCACTTCCCTCCTTTCCGAGCGCCAGCCATGACTCTCCCCATCGTCAGCCTGACCCAGGGCCATCTGCCCCTGCTCATTTCCATTCCCCACGGCGGCGAGTGCCTGCCCGAGCCGTTCAAGCGCCGCATGACCCCGGCCGCCCACAAGATCGCGGATACCGACTGGCATCTTGCCCGGCTCTACGATTTCGCCCGGGCGATGGGCGCTTCGGTGCTGCAGGCCAACTATTCGCGCTACATCATCGACGTCAACCGGCCCGCCGACGGCGCCAGCCTTTACCCCGGCACCACCACCACCGGCCTGTGCCCCACCGAGAGCTTTCTCGGAGAGGCCCTGTACCGCGACGGCGCCGATCTGCCGGATGAAGCAGAGACCGCGCAGCGCGTCGCACAGTATTGGCAGCCCTACCACGATGCGCTGCTGCAGGAACTGTCGCGCTTGCGGGAGAAGCATGCCCACGTCCTGCTCTGGGAAGCGCACTCGATCGCCAACATGCTGCCCCGACTGTTCGAAGGCCGGCTGCCCGACCTGAACATCGGCACATTCAGCGGCGCCGCATGCGCGCCCGCGCTGCGCGAAGCCGCGGTCGCGGCGGCCGGCGCCGGTCCGTTCAGTTGGGTGGCCGACGCGCGCTTCAAGGGAGGCCACATCACGCGCAACTACGGCCGCCCCGGGTCCGGCGTGCATGCCGTGCAACTCGAAATGTCGCGGCACCTCTACATGGACGAAGCAGAGCCGTACGCCTATCGCGAGGACTTGGCGGCCGCGGTGCTGCCGACCGTGGAAAGCATGGTCAGGAACACCTTGCGGGCGCTGGATGGCCTGCAATGAACGGACGGCTGCCATGACGACCCTTTCCGACATCCGCGCGTACGCGCGCCGGCTGCACCTGCGCGGCATCGAATCGGTGGAGATCCAGGAGGGAGACCGCCTGGTCAGCATCCGGATCGAGACCGGCGCGCCATGCGCGCCGGAGGCCGCCTCCAGCGCCGACGCCTCCTCCATCGCCGTGCGCAGCGCCACGCTGGGCCTGCTGCGGCTCGTCCACGACGACAGGCTGCCCGTCCGGATCGAACCGGGCGACGAGGTGGCGGAAGGCCAATTGCTCGCGCTGGTGGCGCTGGACGAAAGCCTCGCCCCCGTGCATGCGCCCGCGGGCGGCACGATAGACGCCGTGCTCGCGGCCGATGGCCAGATCGTGGATTACGGCATGCCCCTGTTCCAACTCAAGCCCACCCGACGCTGAGATGACCCAGAATACCCAATTGATCCACGACATGATCGACCTCGCCGCCGAAGAGCGCATCGCCGAGCTTTATGTCAGCGAGCCGGCCTTCAGCGTCCGCGTCCGGCGGCGCGCGGACGGCGCGTGCTCCGCGCAAGCCCGAGAGGCCGCCCCCCTTGCCGGCGGCCCGATTCCGGAAATGCCCGCGGCCGACGCGGCGAAGGCCCCGCATACGGTCGCCGCCCCGATGGCGGGCACCTTCTACCGGGCCGCCAGCCCGGGCGGCGAACCGTTGGCGCGCGAGGGAAGCCGGGTGGCGGCCGGCGCGCCCCTGTATGTCATCGAAGCCATGAAGATGTTGACCGAGGTTGCCGCCGGACAGGACGGCACGGTCGCGCGCGTGCTCTGCGAGGACGGACAGATGGTCGAACAGGGCCAGGCGCTGTTCATCGTCGAACCGGGAGAGGTGCCGCATGTTTCGTAAGATCCTCATCGCCAATCGCGGCGAAATCGCCTTGCGCATACAACGGGCGTGCCACGAACTGGGCATCCAGACCGTCGTCGTGCATTCCGAAGCGGACCGTGACGCGTCTTACGTGCGGCTGGCTGGAGAGGCGCTGTGCATCGGGCCCGCGCCCTCGGCGGACAGCTATCTGAATGCGTCCGCCATCCTCGCCGCCGCCAGGCTGACGGGCGCCCAGGCCATTCATCCCGGCTATGGGTTCCTCAGCGAGAACGGGGACTTCGCCGACGCCGTCGAGGCCGCGGGCATGGCCTTCATCGGCCCGACACCGGCGGCGATCCGCAAGATGGGCGACAAGGTCCAGGCCAAGCAGGCCATGCTGCGGTCGGGCGTGCCCTGCGTGCCCGGATCGGATGGCGTGCTGTCCACCGACGCCCCGGCCATCGCGCAGCAGGCGGAGCGCATCGGCTTCCCGCTGATCGTCAAGGCGGCGGGCGGCGGCGGAGGCCGGGGCATGCGGGTGGTCGAATCCGCAGACGCCCTGCAGGCGGCGGTCGAAACGACGCGCGCCGAAGCCCTGGCGGCCTTCGGCAACCCGGACCTGTATATGGAACGGTTCCTGCAGAAACCCCGGCACATCGAAATCCAGGTCCTCGCCGACCATCACGGCCAGGCCGTGTGGCTGGGCGAGCGCGACTGCTCCATGCAGCGGCGGCACCAGAAGGTCGTGGAGGAGTCTCCCGCCCCCGGGGTCGACCGCCAGGCGATCGAGACGATCGGCGAGCGCTGCGCCAGCGCCTGCAGGTCGATCGGCTACCGGGGCGCGGGCACCTTCGAGTTCCTGTATGAAGACGGCGAGTTCTACTTCATTGAAATGAATACGCGCCTGCAGGTCGAACACCCCGTCACGGAACTGACCACCGGCATCGACATCGTGCAGATGCAGATCCGCATCGCGGCCGGAGAGCCCCTGCCCTGGCGCCAGGACCAGATCCGCCGCCAGGGCCACGCTATCGAATGCCGGATCAATGCCGAAAACCCTGCCTCGTTCCTGCCCAGCCCGGGCCGCATCACCCATTGGCGGCCTCCGGGCGGGCCCGGCTTGCGGGTCGATTCCCATGCCTACGCCGGCTATGCGGTGCCGCCGCACTACGATTCGATGATCGGCAAGTTCATCGCGTTCGGCGACACGCGCGAGCAAGCCCTGGCCCGCATGCGCGTCGCATTGCGCGAGACTGTCGTGGACGGCATCGACACCAATCTCCCGCTGCACCGCGACTTGTTCGCGGATCCTGTATTTTGCCTGGGCGGCGCGGGTATCCATCACCTGGAATCCTGGATAGCATCACGGCAAGCCGCCCGGCATTAGTCACCGCACGCCATTTCCACTCTACTGAAAGGAAATCCCATGAGCTTGATCGAACAGAAATTCGCCCGACTGGCCACCGACAACGCGCCCGGCCAGGAAGTCCGCCAGCGCGGAGAGGGGCTGGATGCCCTGCTGAAAGGCGACGTCCTGCCCGGCACGCCGGTGGACTTTTCACACGGCGATGTGAACGAAAACGCGTTCGCGCCCACGCCGGGTTCCCTGGAAGCCTTCGTCGCCGGCGTGGAGAGCGGCGGCGAACAGGCCTATACGGAATATCGCGGACGCGCCGATCTGCGCATGCAGGTGGCGGAGCACCTGGCCCGGTTCACGGGCAGTCCGGTCTCGGGCGCGGACGAACTCATCATCACCCCGGGCACGCAGGGCGCCCTGTTCCTGTCGATCGCCTCGACCGTCGCGCCCGGCGACAAGGTGGCCATCGTGCGGCCCGACTACTTCGCCAACCGCAAGCTGGTCGAGTTCATCGGCGGCGAAATCGTTCCCATCGAAATGGATTACCTGAACCATGCCGACCGGGCGGGCCTGGACCTGGACCAGCTCGAGGCGGCCTTCAAGGCAGGGGTGAAGACCTTCCTGTTCTCCAATCCGAACAATCCGGCCGGCGTGGTCTATTCGAAGGACGAGATCGGGCAGATCGCCGCGCTGGCCAACCGCTACGGCGCGACCGTCATCGTCGACCAGTTGTACTCGCGCCTGCGCTATCCGGGCGTCGAATATACGCACCTGCGCGCAGCCGGCATCGACCCCGGCAACGTAATCACCATCATGGGGCCGTCCAAGACCGAATCGCTGAGCGGCTACCGGCTGGGCGTGGCTTTCGGCGCCCCGAAACTGCTCGACCGCATGGAAAAGCTGCAGGCCATCGTCTCGCTGCGGGCGCCCGGCTACTGCCAGGCCGTGCTGCGCACCTGGTTCGAGGAGCCCGACGGCTATATGCAGGAACGGATCCGGCAGCACCAGGCCATCCGCGACGACCTGCTGCAAGTGCTGCGCGCCGTCGACGGCGTGGCGGCGCGCACGCCCGAAGCGGGAAGCTACCTGTTTCCAAGGCTGCCCAGGCTGACCGTGGCCCCCCAGGATTTCGTGCGCATCCTGCGCCGCCAGGCCGGCGTGACAGTGACCCCGGGCACGGAGTTCAGCCCGGACGCCGGCGACAGCATCCGCCTCAACTTTTCGCAGAACCGGGCCGCCGCGCTGCACGCCATCGAGCGGACGGCCGAACTCGTCCGCCGCTACCGCGCTTGAATCCAGGAGACTTCCATGACACGCCAGGCTTTTTCCAGCGACCGCACCCCGCCGCCCGCCGGCACCTATAGCGTCGCCATCCAGGCCCAGGGCCTGGTTTTCCTCTCGGGGCAGACCCCGCGCGACATCCACAATGTCCGCCACGGCGACAAACCGTTCGCAGAACAGGCGCGGATGGCCCTGGACAATCTCCAGGCCGCGGCGGAGGCGGCGGGCCTGTCGCTGCGCGACGCGGTCAAGGTGAACGTATTCCTGAAGAACCCGGCGGATGCCAAGGAATTCGACGCGATCTACGCCGGCTACGTCGGCGATCCGCCCCCCGCGCGGACGCTGACCCAGTCCAATTTCGCGGGATTCGACATCGAAGTGGACGCGGTGCTGCTCGCCCGCCAGGCGTAGCCGGACGGCGCGGGCAGAACATTCCAATCCAGGAGGAATTTCCAATCATGAGCGCACCCAGCGGGCTCATCAACGAGACAACCAAAGGCGTCTACGTCATCGCCGCCACTCCGTTCGCCGACAACGGCGAACTGGACCTGGAAAGCGTCGACAGCCTGACCGACTTCTATCTGGAGAAAGGCGTAACCGGCCTCACGATACTGGGCATGATGGGCGAGGCGCCCAAATTGAGCGAGGCCGAAACCACCACGGTGATGCAACGCGTGCTGAAGCGCGTCGGCGGCGGCGTGCCCGTGGTCGTGGGCGTCAGCGACGCGTCGGACCGCAACGTCGAGCGCCTGTCGCGCGAGGCGATGTCGCTGGGCGCTGCCGGCGTCATGGTCGCGCCGGTGCCGAACCTGAAGACGGACGACCAGGTCTACGCGTACTACGCCAACGTCGCCACGCAGTTGGGCAGGGAGATTCCGATCTGCCTGCAGGATTTTCCCCAGTCCACGGGCGTGCACACTTCCGTGTCGGTGATACATCGCCTGGTCGATGCATTCCCGCAGATCGTCATGCTCAAGCACGAGGATTTTCCCGGCATGCGCAAGCTGAGCCAGGTCCGCGAACAAAGCGCGGCCGCTGGCAGGCGGCGTATCAGCATCCTGGTGGGCAACGGCGGCCTGTTCCTGCCGCAGGAAATGCTGCGCGGCGCCGATGGCGCCATGACCGGATTCGCGTATCCGGAAATGCTGGTGCAGGTCTGCCGGCTATTCCATGCCGGCGAGCCGGAGCAGGCGGAGGATCTGTTCAACCTCTACCTGCCCTTGCTGCGCCATGAGTTCCAGTACGGAATCGGGCTGGCCCTGCGCAAGGAAACGCTGCGCCGGCGCGGCGCGATCCGTTCCGCCTATGTCCGCCGTCCCGGTCCGGTGCTGGACGCCACGGACCATGCCGAATTGGGCCGCCTGATCGGCAGGCTGGAGGCCGCGCTGGGCTGAAGGGCCGGGGCTGACGCCGCGCCAGGCGTCGTCAGGCGGCGCGCGACAGCATGCTGTCGCGCAGCCGCAGCACCGACGCGCACGAGGTATCGCGGTGCGTCACCAGCGACAGCGACAGCGCGCCCCGCGCATCGGCGTCGGCCAGGGGCACGAACGCCACATGGGGCGTGGAATAGGCGCGCGTCACGCCCGGCACCAGCGCCAGGCCCATGCCGCTGGCCACCAGGCTGACCAGCGTCTGCACCTGGATCGCCTCCTGGCTGATGCGCGGGGAAAAACCCGCCCGGCGGCACAGCGCCAGCGCCACGCCATGCAGGCCCGGCACCTTGAGAGGCGAATAGAGCACGAAGTTCTCGGCGCGCGCCCGTTCCAGGCGGACCGGGCCGCCCGAGGCCAGCGGATGCCCCGCTGGGACCGCCAGGATCAGGTCGTCGCGCTCCACCACCCAGGAATCCAGCGCCGCGTCTTCCGCCAGAGGGCCCCGCACCAGGCCGGCGTCGATATCGTTGGCGCGCAGCATCGCCACCAGCCCGACCGTGCTGTCCTCGCGCAGATCGAGCTGCAAATCCGGATATTGGGCCCGGAATGCCGGCAGGCAGCGCGGCAGCAGCATGTACGTGGCCGACCCGACAAAACCCAGCCGCAGCGTTCCCCACTCACCCAGCGCCACGCGACGGGCCGCCTGGCGCGCCTGGTCGGAATGAAACAGCGCGCGGCGGGCATCGGCCATCAGCGCCTGTCCCGCGGGCGTCGGGGTCACGCCCTTGGCGCCGCGCACCAGCAGCGGCACGCCCACCGCATGCTCCAGCTTCTGGATCGAGACCGATAGCGCGGGCTGCGCGATGTGCAGCAGGTCGGCGGCGCGCCGGTAGCTGCCCTGTTCCGCAATGGTCACGAACTGCCGAAGCTGCCGTAAATCGATAGCCATAACAAATTCCATATCACCCAATACCTAAGCCATATTAGACGCGTATGCGTGAGGCCGATAGCATTTCCGCCATGACAGCCTCTCCCCTCTCCCAAGCCGGCGCGCTGGGCGGCGTGCGCATCCTGGACCTGACATCCGTGGTGTTCGGTCCCTATGCGTCGCAGATACTCGCCGACTACGGCGCCGACGTCGTCAAGGTCGAAGCGCCGTCCGGCGACTCCACGCGCCGCACCGGCCCTACGCAGGAACCGGGGCTGGCCGCCATTTTCCTGGGCCTGAACCGCAACAAGCGCAGCATCGTGCTGGACCTGAAGCAGGCCGCGGCGCGGCAGGCGCTGTTGACGATGGTGGACCAGGCCGACGTGCTGATGCACAGCATGCGTCCCGCCAAGATGGCCGCGCTCGGGCTGGATCCGGACACCCTGTGCGCGCGCAACCCGCGGCTGGTGTATGCCGGCCTGTACGGCTTCGGCGCGGGCGGCGCCTACGACGGCCGGCCCGCGTATGACGACATCATCCAGGGGCTGTCCGGCTTTGCCGATCTCGTGGACCGCCAGACAGGCACGCCGCGCTACCTGCCCACGGTGGCCGCCGACAAGACCTGCGGCCTGATCGCCGCGCACGCCATCCTGGCCGCGCTGTTCCAGCGCGAGCGGACCGGCGCCGGGCAGCGGCTGGAAGTCCCCATGTTCGAGAGCATGGCCTCGTATGCGCTGGTCGAGCATTACTACGGCAGGCACCTGTCCGACGAACCGGGCGAGGCCGGTTATCCGCGCGTGCTCACGCCCTGGCGCCGGCCGTGCCGGACGGCCGACGGCCACGTCTGCCTGATGCCCTATACCGACACGCATTGGCGCGATTTCTTCATCGCGGCGGACCGCCGGGATCTGGCGGAGGACGCGCGCTTCTCCGATATTTCCGCGCGTACACGGCACATCGAGGCGCTCTACGAACTGCAGGCCGAAATCGTCGCCGCGCACGACACCGCCTATTGGCTGGACCTGTGCGAACGGCTGGAGATTCCCGCCGCGCCCGTCAACCGGATCCAGGACCTGGAAACCGATCCGCACCTGCAAAGCGTGGATTTCTTCGTGCCGCTGGAAAGCGCGTCGGGCAGCCGCTACCGCTTTCCCCGCAACCCCGTGCGCCTGCAGCATTCCCAGGTGCAGGCCACGATGCCGCCGCGCCTGGGCGAGCACACGCTCGAGGTGCTGCGCCAGGCGGGCCTGGACGAGGCCCGCATCTCCACGCTGCTGGAAACGGGCGCCGCCCGCGCCGCGCATTCCGCCCCCATAGCCAACGACAAGGACCCCGCATGACCGCAGACCGCAACCCCGCCATCGCACAGCTCGGCCAGGGTTATTACTGGCAGGACCTGGCCGTGGGCCAGCGCTTCCACACGTTCCGACGCACGGTCACCGAGACCGACATCGTGAATTTCATCAGCGTCACCGGCATGCTGGAGACGATTTTCATCGACGCCACCTATGCGCACGGCGCCATCCAGGGACGCCCCGCCCCCGGCGCGCTGACCTATGGCCTGATCGAAGGCCTGATCATGCAGGGCATGGTGCAGGGCACCGGGCTGGCGCTGCTGGAAGTCCACAAGAAAATGCTGGCGCCCGTGGTCGCGGGCGACACCATCTGGGCCGAGATCGAAGTGACGGGCGTGCGCCCGACCTCGCAGCACAACCGGGCGGTCGTCACGTCCGCCATCGAAGTCCGCAACCAGCATGGCAAGCCGGTGATGTCCTACACGGCCACGCGCATGCTGGCGGGCAGGCCCGGGGCCTGAGCTTGCGGCAAAGCGCCCCTCGCAGAGGGCGCCGCCGCCTGGACGCGATCCGCGTTACTCGAAAAACACAAGGAGACAAACCATGAAGAAAGCATTGCTGGCGGCCAGCCTGGCCGTCCTGGCGCTGGGAAGCGCCGCAGGCGCCCAGGCGGCCTGGCCCGAGCGCCCCATCACGATGGTGGTGCCCTTCCCGCCTGGCGGGCCGACGGACCTGGTGGCGCGCGTGCTGGCCAAGCAGTTGACCGATCAACTGGGCCAGACCGTGGTCGTGGAAAACAAGGGCGGCGCCAACGGCAACATCGGCATGCAGTACGCGGCGGCCGCCAAGCCCGACGGCTATACGGTGCTGTACAACACGTCTTCCATCGCGCTGAGCCCGAACCTCTACCGGTCGCTGGCGTTCGACCCGGTCAAGGATTTCGCGCCGGTCTCGACCACGGCGGTCATCCCGCTGGTGCTGCTGGTCCATCCGTCGGTGCCGGCGCAAAACGCGCAGGCGTTCGTCGAGTACGCGCGCCAGCATCCCGGCAAGCTGTCGTATGGCTCGGCGGGCGCCGGCAACGTCACGCACCTGGGCGCGCTGCTCCTGCTGCGTTCGCTGCAGATCGACGCGGTGCACGTGCCGTATCGCGGCAGCGCACCCGCCATGACGGATCTGGTCGGCGGGCAGGTGCAACTGATGACCAACACCTTGAATGACTCGCTGGGCTTCATCCGCGAAGGCAAGCTGCGCGCGCTGGCGGTCACCAGCCCCGAGCGCAGCGATCAGCTTCCCGATGTGCCGACGGTGGCGGAAACGGTGGCTCCCGGGTTCGGGATGGGCGCATGGCAGGGCGTGGTGGCGCCGGCCGGAACGCCCGCGCCCGTGGTCGATAAGCTGAACGCCGAAATCCGCCGCGCCCTGCAATCGCCGGAAATGCAGAAGCAGCTCAAGGCGCAAGGCGCCCAGGCGCTGGGATCGACGCCGCAGGAGTATGCGGCTTATATCAAGAGCGAGATCCAGCGCTGGGGCGAAGTGGTGAAGGCCGCGGATGTGAAGCTGGACTGAGGTCGTTAGCCGCGCTGGGTGTCAGACACCCGGCAGCGCTGGCCTCGGCTCGCGCGAGCGTCTCGTATGGGTGTCTGACACCTGCATTAGCTGAGCCGCGCCGGGGTGTCAGACACCCGGCAGCGCTGGCCTCGGCCCGCACGAGTGTCTCGTACGGGTGTCTGACACCTGCATTAGCTGAGCCGCGCCGGGGTGTCAGACACCCGGCAGCGCTGGCCTCTGCCCGCACGAGTGTCTCGTACGGGTGTCTGACACCTGCATTAGCTGAGCCGCGCCGGGGTGTCAGACACCCGGCAGCGCTGGCCTCGGCCCGCGCGAGCGTCTCGTACGGGTGTCTGACACCTGCATTAGCTGAGCCGCGCCGGGGTGTCTGACACCCGGCAGCGCTGGCCTCGGCCCGTACGAGTGTCTCGTATGGGTGTCTGACACCTGCATAAGCCTTCTTTTTTCAGCGGCCGGCGGCCTTGGCGCTGATGCCGTTGGCCACGCCCATGTCGACCTTGGGCACGTCGCGGATCAGCACGCGCACGTCTTCGCCCGAAATATCGATGCTGGCGCAGACCGCCTGGTTCAGCGCGGCGATCAGCGCCGCCTTCTTGGCTTCGTCGCGGCCTTCGATCAGCGCCACGTCCACGCGCGCCATGCGCTTGCCGATCTCGCCGCCCACGATCACGTGCTCGGCGGGCACTTCCTGCAGCACGATGCGCACGCTGGGCAGCGGTGCGGCGATGCTCTCGACGACGGCGTTGGACGCCGCGTTCAGCAAGGTCGTTTTCTGGGCGGCCGAGTGGCCTTGCATGATCTGGACATTCAAAATGGGCATGACGGCTTCCGATATTCCGAATAAGGACGAACCGGCCATGGCGGCCGGCCGACCATCATATCCGGACTTTGCCCATGCACAGGCACAGTCCGGATACGGGTCTTCCCTGTCAAGCCGCCTTGTCGTGGTGCTCCAGTTCCGGCTCGGATTCCTGCGCGGCAGGCGTCTCGTCCACCGGCGCCGGCGTGTCGGCCAGGGCCGGCGTGACCAGTTCCACGACCTTCTTGCGCGACAGCATGCCGATGAACTCGTCGTCCTCGCCGGTCACGGCGACGGGCTGGTCGCTGTGCACCAATTGGGCCAGCACTTCGCCCAGGCCCGCCGTGGCCGGCACGGACGCCAGGTCCTCGACGTAGCGGGAGACGTCGCGCACTCCATCCTGGATGGCCTGTTCGGCCGCCTTGGCGGTCAGCACGCCGGCCAGGCGCTTGCCGTCCAGCACGGGCGCATATTCGTAGTCCAGCGCGCGCATGCGGTCCATGGCGTGCGCGGGACGCGAGCGCATGGTCAAGGTCAGGCGCGCCGGGTTCACGGCATGCGTGGCGTTGAGCACCTTGGTGCGGTTCACGTCCTGCAGGAACGACTGCACGTAATCGTTGGCCGGGTTCAGCAGGATGTCTTCCGGCGTGCCTTCCTGCACTAGTTCGCCGTCCTTCAGGATGGCAATGCGGTTGCCCAGGCGCAGGGCCTCGTCCAGGTCATGCGTGATGAACACGATGGTCTTGTTCAGCTTGGCCTGCAGTTGCAGCAACTGGTCCTGCATTTCGCGGCGGATCAGCGGGTCCAGCGCCGAGAACGCTTCGTCCATCAGCAGGATCTCGGCGTCGGTGGCCAGGGCCCGCGCCAGGCCCACGCGCTGCTGCATGCCGCCGGACAACTGGTGCGGATACTGGTTCTCGAAGCCCGACAGGCCCACCTGTTCCAGCCAGTCGCGGGCGCGGCGCTCGCGCTCGGCCCGGCCCACGCCCTGCACGGTCAGGCCGTAGGCGGCGTTGTCCAGCACGGTGCGGTGCGGGAACAGCCCGAAACGCTGGAACACCATGCTCATCTTCTTCTGGCGGAATATTTCCAGTTCGCGCTTGTTCAGGCTGACCACATCGACGCCGTCGACCAGGATGTGGCCGGCGCTGGGTTCGATCAGTCGATTGAAGTGGCGGATCAGCGTGGACTTGCCGGAACCCGACAGGCCCATGATGACGTAGATGCTGCCTTCTTCTATCGACAGGCTGATGTCGCGCAGGCCCAGCGTGTGGCCGCTTTCGGCCAGCAGTTGTTCCTTGCTCATGCCGCCCTGGGCGGCTTGCAGCCATTTCTTCGGATGCGCCCCGAAGATCTTGTAGATGTTCTTGACCTCGATCTTGCTCATCGCTGGCCTCCCATGCGCATGCGCTGTCCATACGATTGCGTGATCCGGTCGAACAGCACGGCCAGCACCACGATACCCAGCCCGGCCAGCAAGCCGCGGCCCACCTCCAGGCGATTGATCCCGAGCAGCACTTCATAGCCCAGGCCGCGCGCGCCGATCATCGACGCGATCACCACCATCGACAGCGCCATCATGGTGGTCTGGTTGATGCCGGCCATGATGTTGGGCAGCGCCAGGGGCAATTGCACCCCGAAGAGCTGCTGCCGCGGATTGGCGCCGAAGGCGCGCGACGCTTCCAGCACTTCGCGGTCGACCAGGCGGATGCCCAGGTCCGTCAGGCGGATCAGCGGCGGCACGGCGTAGATGACCGTGGCGATGATCGCGGGGATCTTGCCCAGGCCGAACAGCATGACGACAGGAATCAGGTACACGAAGCTGGGCATGGTCTGCATCACGTCCAGCACGGGCAGCATGCCGGAACGCAGCCAGTTGATCCGCGCCATCAGCACGCCCAGCGGGATGCCGATCAGCACGGACAGGCCGGCGGCCATGATCATCAGCGCCAGCGTCTGCATGCCGGCGTCCCACAGGCCCAGCACGCCGATCACGCACAGCAGCGCGCCCATCGCCAGGCTCAGGCCGATGCGGCGGCTCACGCCCCAGGCGATCGCGATCGTGGCCGCGACCACCGCCCACCAGGGCGAGTTGCGCAGCAACTGCTCCAGCCACACCAGCGCATGCAGGACGGGCTGGGACAGGGTTTCCAGCGTGTCCGCGTAGTTGGTGACCAAATGATCGACGAAACCGTCGATCGCCCCCCGGACCTGCCGGGCGGGAATAATTTCAGGAAACATTCGTTCTACTCCATTCTGGCGCGCTCACCGCCCGTGCCGCCGCCGCGGGACGCGGCATTGCGCAGGGCAATGAAACCAAAGGGCTTCCGGGCGGAAGCGGCCTGCCCAGCCGGCGGCACAGGCGCATCGGACCGGGCGCTCGCGCCCGGCCGGCGGCCATCCCGGCAAAGCAGTCCGGCCCGAGGGAGGGCCGGTACGCGCCGCTGCGGCGCGCAGCCAGGCACATGGCCGATTACAGCGCGCTCTGGACGCGCCCGGCGACGTCGGCGGGGACCCACTTGGTCCAGACGTCGGGCTTGTTCTTCAGGAACCACTTGGCCACGGCGCCGGCCTCGTCGCCGGATTCTTCCATGTGGGCCAGGGTTTCGTTGATCACCGGCAGCGGCACCGACACCTTGGACAGGAATTCGGTGAGCTTGGGAGCTTCCTCCGAGAACTTGGTGTTGACCGCGGTGAAGACGGGATTGTCGGGATAGGCGCTGGGCTCGGGATTGGCGCACTTGGCCGAGGTCAGGCACTTGTGCTTTTCCGCGTCGTAGGGCGGCATGTCCAGCTTGACCAGGTCCATCGAGCCGACCAGCGGCGTGGGCGACCAATAATAGAAAACGACGTTCTGCTTGCGCTTGTAGGCCGACATCAGGGCCGCCTTCTGCGCCGCGCCCGTGCCGGGCGAATACAGCGTGTAGGAGTCGTCCAGCTTCAGGGCATGGAACAGGTTGTTGCTGGTCACTTCGCAGCCCCAGCCTGCCGGGCAGCCGTAGAAGCGGCCCTTGCCGGGCTCTTCCGGATCCTTGAACTTGTCCTTGAACTTCGGCAGGTCGGCCGCGGACTTCAGTTCCGGCAGGCGCTCGGCCGTGTAGCGGGGGATGTACCAGCCTTCGGCGCCCATGTAGAGATCGCCGATGCGCTTGACCTTGCCGGTCTTCTCGGCGCGCTCCCAGGGATCGGCGACGCTGTTCAGCCAGATCTCGGTATTGATGTCCAGGTCGCCGCGCTCAAGAGCGGCCAGGGCGGGCAGGGTTTCGGTAGGCAGGGTCTCGGTTTTGCAACCGTAGCCCTTTTCCATGATGAAACGTTCGACGTCGACCAGGACCAGGTTGGATTCCCAGTTCATGGCGCCGAAATTGACTGGCCGCTTGAGCTCGCACTGGACGGCGTCGGCGGCCTGGGCCGAACCGGCGAATGCAAGGAACACGGCCGCGGCGGCCAGGGTCTTGACAGGGGTAAAACGCATTGGCTTTTGCCTCCATAGGTTCAGGGACACACGCTGGGCTTGGCCCGAGGGTGCCGTGGAGCTAAGGGGGGTGTGCGGAAGACGGGCAGAACCGCCAATACAAACCGACACTAGCAACAAGACCGTCCGCGAGGATGCGGGATCTTGCAAGACAGGAGTTTCAAAAACGCGGTTTTTGAAAACCCACAGAAAGTGAACAAACTGAACGAAGAAGCCAGCATCTTAAACGAAATTGATGCTCACCCCAACCCCTGCCCTGAACAAAACGGATACATTCCGGGGGAAAAACACCCGGGATAACCCCGATCGACCATGGGGAAATCGACGTTTTCCCCTACGGAACTTCAACTCGGAATTAAAGATACATTCAGTTAATAATATATTCTTATTAATACATTCTGGTGGTTTCAAAACCGCCGGAAATGCCCGTTCCGGCGGTTTGCATGGACGTAGCGCGCCCTAGCGGCCCGCTTCGTACATGTAGTCCCGCCGCCACGGATAGGCCAGGTCCGGCGGATTGTCGAGTTCGTCGGGGCGCCCGGTCGCGGGCGGCTGGGCCAGTATCTGGTGCAGCGCGATCCAGCCATGCTCGAACCCCATGGCGCATCCGGCCAGATAGAGCCGGTACGCCCGCAGCGAGCGCTCGCCCTGCTCGCCGCCGAGGATCCGCGCGGCTTCGGGCAAGCGGGCCTCCAGCGCATCGCTCCATGCCCACAGGGTGCGCGCGTAATGCGGCCGGAGGTTTTCCACGTCCACCTCTTCCAGGCCGCCGTTGGTCATGGCTTCCATCACGACGCTGATGTGGGTCAGCTCGCCGCCGGGAAAGATGTACTTTTCGATGAATTCGCCCATGCCGTTGCCCAGCTCGGCGTTGTAGACGCCGGCCGCGGTGATGCCATGGTTCATGATCAGCCCGCCCGGCTTGAGCAGGCGGCGCAGCTTGGCGAAGTATCCCTCCAGTTGCGCCCGCCCCACGTGCTCGAACATGCCGACCGACGCGATCTTGTCGTAGGGAACGGATTCGTCCAGCTTCCGGTAATCGAGCAGTTCGACGCGGACGCGCCCGGCAAGGCCCTTTTCCTCGATCAGCCGGCTGACGTGCGCATGCTGGTTGCGCGACAGCGTAATGCCCGTGGCGTCCACGCCGTAGTTCTCGGCGGCCCAGAGCAGCAGCCCGCCCCAGCCCGCGCCCACGTCCAGGAAGCGTTCTCCTTCGCGCAGCCGCAGCTTGCGGCAGATGTGGTCGAGCTTGGCCTCCTGGGCCTGCGCCAGCGTCATGTCGGGCCAGCGGTAGTAGGCGCAGGAATAGACCCGGCGCGGGTCCAGCCAGAGCCCGTAGAAATCGTCGGACAGGTCGTAGTGGAATTCGATCTGCTTCGCGTCGCGCTCCACCGAATGCCGCCAGACCGACACGACCTTGCGGACCAGCTCGGTCAGCCAGCCGCCCCGGGCCGCGTCCACCGGCGACCCCGGCAGCAGCGCCGAGGCCGCGGCCATGACGTCGCGCATATTGCCTTCGATATCGACGCGGCCTTCGACGTAGTCCTGCCCCAGGACGCCGACGGCGCCTTCGGCCAGGTGCGCCAGCGCGGCCTTGTCATGCGCCACGAAACGGACGCGGGGATCGGGCGGCCCCAGCACGGTGCCGTCGGGCAGCACCAATTGGGTGGTCACGGGCAAAGCCTGCAGCTTGCGTTCCACCACAGACAACAAAGGATTCACGGCTACTCCCCTGGATGCTTACGGACGCCAACGACTTTATCGGAAAACGGCCGAAACCTGCACGTCAGGTTATGCGTGATACAGTCGCTGACTTGGCCCAAAACATGCAACAAACCGCATCGGCGCCCTGTCCTGCGCTTTACCGCGATCCACATGCCCCCATCACATTCTTTCCGCAGCGGTCTGCCCGGCTGGCTCATTCTCATGGGCGCGCTGACGGCCATCGGCCCGTTCGCCATCGACATGTACCTGCCCGCGTTCCCCACGATCGCGGCGAACCTGGGCGTGTCCCGCGGCGACGTCGAGCGCACCCTGGCGGCCTATCTGATCGGGCTGGCGATGGCGCAGGTCTTCTACGGCCCCATGGCCGACCGCTACGGGCGCAAGCCGCCGCTGCTGGTGGGCCTGGCGCTGTTCATGGTGGCGTCCCTGGGTTGCGCGCTGTCCGGATCGGTCGAAACGCTGACCGGCTGGCGCGTCGTGCAGGCCATGGGCGGCGCAGCCGGCATCGTCATCCCGCGCGCGGTCATCCGCGACCACTATGAAACCCATGAAGCCGCCCGCGCCCTGTCGCTGCTGATGCTCATCATGGGCCTGGCCCCCATCCTCGCGCCGCTGATCGGCGGACAGTTGCTGGCCGTCGCCAGTTGGCGCAGCCTGTTCTGGGTGATGCTGGCGGGCGGGGCGATGCTGATGGTGGCGGTCCTGAAAATCATGAAGGAGTCGCTGGCGCCCGAACGCGCGGTGCCGCTGCGCTGGAACACGATCCTGCGGAACTACCGCGATCTGTTCGCGCATCGCGGCTTCATGGCGCACAGCCTGGCCGGCGGCTTCGGCCAGGCCGGCATGTTCGCCTACATCATCGGTTCGCCGCGCGTCTTCATCGAACTCTACGGCGTGCCGCCCCAGTACTACGGCCTGCTGTTCGGCACCAATGCGCTGTCGCTCATCGTGTGTTCGCAGATCAGCGCCCGGCTGCTGCGCAGCCACACGCCGCGGCAGTTGCAGCGCCGCGCGCTGACCTCGCTGGCCTGCGCCAGCCTGGCGGCGGTGGCGCTGACGCTGGCCGGCTGGATGACGCTGCCGCTGCTGATGCTGTGCCTGGTCGGCTACATGGGCAGCCAGGGCTTCGTGAATCCCAATTCCGCGGCGCTCGCGCTGGCGGACCAGGGCAAGCGGCTGGGCGCGGCGTCCGCGCTGTTGGGGACGCTTCAATTGTCCTGCGGCGCGCTCGCCGGCTTCGCGGTCAGCGCCTGGCAGGCGGACAGCGCCCTGCCCCTGACCACCACGCTCGCGGTCTGCGCCTGCCTGTCCTGGTTCTCCGGCCGCGTGGCGCAATTGCACAGCCACTAGCCGGGCCGCTTGATTTATTTACGTTTTTCGTATTAGAATCTACGTCTTCACATGAAGTTTCCCGTGCAGGACTACTATGCTTTGTAGTTCGGCACTCTGACCCCAACCGCGTAGGCGTCAAGAAATTCCAGCCCATTTTGAGAAATTTGGGAATCCAGGAATTTTTGCGGGTGGCAGGCAGCGGGTATAAGCACAGGGCGGGCCTGAATGGTCTTCCCCATCCACTAAGACTGGGTGGCCGGCAAAGCAGCATCGCGACAGGTTCGCGGTGCCCACAGCCCGGCGGCTGAACCCCCGTCTACTCCCCCCAAGCGATGCGCGTAAAGAACGACACAAAGAGGTGCATCCATGGCACGCGTATGCCAAGTGACCGGCAAAGGCCCGATGGTGGGCAACAATGTTTCGCACGCGAACAACAAGACCAAGCGTCGCTTCCTGCCCAACCTGCAATCGCGCCGGTTCTGGGTTGAAAGCGAAAACCGCTGGGTCCGCCTGCGTGTTTCGGCCAAGGCCATCCGCACGATCGACAAGAATGGCATCGACGCCGTCCTGGCCGACATGCGTGCCCGCGGCGAAATCGCCTAATCGGCCCTCCCGCCAATCTACATACTAGGAGCACGACATGGCCAAAGGTATCCGCGAAAAGATCAAGCTCGAGTCGACCGCCGGCACGGGTCATTTCTACACGACCACCAAGAACAAGCGCAACATGCCCGAGAAGATGCTGATCAAGAAGTTCGATCCCGTCGCTCGCAAGCACGTCGACTACAAGGAAACCAAGCTGAAGTAATTCAGCCGGTATCCCGGAAAGTCCGAAAAAAGGCCCTGCATCGCAGGGCCTTTTTTCATCGTCCCGCGCGGCCTCCCCGTCACAGGGGTTGATGGCCTCTTTGCCCGAAACGTCCGCCGATGGACACGACGACGGCAAACACAATCAGTCCGGCGCCGGCCAGGAATGTGGCGGTGAACGCCCTGGCGACTCCCTCCGCCGCCGCCCCCGCTATGCCCTGCGGCCCCAGGACGGCGGCAAACACGCCGGGCATGAGGGAGGCGCCGGCCATGAAGCCCAGGTTGCGCGACAGCCCCAGCAACCCCGACAGCATGCCGCGCTGCGCGTCGGCCGCGCCCAGCATGACGGCCGTGTTGTTTGCGGCGAGGAAAAGCTGGAATCCGGGCGTAAGCAGCATCAGGGCCACGGCATAGCCCGCGACGCCCAGGAATCTGGGAAGAAAGGCCAGGCAAACCAGGCCGACGATGGTCTGCAGCAGGCCGAGCAGCAGCGTGCGGGGCGCGCCGAAGCGATCGGTCATGCGTCCCGCGGGAATCCCCGAGACGGCGGCAACCAGCGGCCCCACCGCCATGACGAGGCCGGTCAGGACTTCGTTCAAACCGAGACCGAATGCCAGGAAGAACGGCCCGACGACCAGCACGGCCATCATGACCGTGGACATCAGCAGATTCATCGCCAGCGACGCAGCCGTCATCCGGTCGCGCAGGTGCGCGATGGGCACCAGGGGCAAAGCCGACCGCGATTCGACGAAAATGAAGAGCCCAAGCGCCGCGATACCCAGCGCCGCCAGCAGGCCGGGGTTCAGCGCTACGCCGGTCTTGCCTCCGACGGTGGCGAGCGCATAGAACACCAGCGCCATGACCAGCAAGACCGCGCCCGGCCAATCCAGGGATCGGGCCGGGGCAAGCTTGCGCGAGGCCGAGGCCGGGATCGCCCACGCGGCAAGCATCCCGACGCAGACGCCCAGGCAGGCCAGCAGGATGAACGCCGCCCGCCACCCCAGACCGGTAATCAGCACGCCGCCCAGGGAGGGACCCAACGCGGTGCCTATGGCCGACATCGTGCCGAACAGGCCCATCGCCGAGCCGATCCGTTCCTTGGCGACCACTTCCCGCGCCATCGAGAGCGGCAAGGCCATGAGGATCGCGCCGCCGATGCCCTGGATCGCCCGACCCGCGATCAGCGCGCCCAGGGTCGGGGCTGCCGCGCACAGCAGCGAGGCGGCCGCGAACGCCATCAAGCCGGCCATCAGCACGCGGCCGTGTCCGTAGAGGTCGCCCAGTTTTCCGGCCAGCACGATCATGACGGTGATCGAAATAAGATAGGCAAGCACCACCCACTGCACGGACGAGACCGATGCGGAGAATGCCTGCGCCAAGGTCGGCAGCGCCACGGTGACGATGCTGACCCCCAGCGATGCGAGCAGCATCGCGCCCGCGAGCGCCGCCAGCGCGGGCGGTGTCTTCTTCCTGTGAAATAGCGTTGCCATGGGGGTTTCCTTGCAGGGATAGGGGATGGCAACTACTATGCAACTTCAAGTCAACTTGAGGTCAAGCATGAGTCTTCTCGATATCGGCGTGCTGTCCAGGCGCAGCGGCGTGCCCGCCTCCACGCTGCGCTACTACGAAGAAGTCGGGCTGATCCAATCGCGCGCCAGGCGCGGCCTCAGGCGTCAGTACGGAGAGGAAACGCTGACCCAACTGATGTTGATCTTCCTGGGGAAAACAGCGGGCTTTTCCCTGCAAGAGATCGGGGAAATGTTCGACAAGGACGGCGCCCCCAACCTGCCCCGCCCCGTCCTGCACGAGCGGGCGGACGCGCTGGAGTGCCAGATCCGCCGATTGGCCGCCCTCAAGGACACGCTTCGGCACGTGGCCGATTGCCCGGCGCCCAGCCACATGCAGTGCCCGCATTTTCAGAAGCTCTTGCGCATCTCGCAAAGAGAGCTGGACTAAGCTATTGTGCTGTCAGGGTTTTTCCCGCGCCGCCGTTGCGGGGAATATTGAAAACGGACAGCGCGTTATTGCGGCACGGCAAAGACACATGCTTCAATTGGGCCGCCGCCCTCGCCCCGAGGCGCCCGATTCCCTCTCCAAGCGAATACCTGCCATGCTCCGTCCCTGCCTTACCCTGCTGCGCCGCGCCCTCGCGCCGGCTCTCCTGGCCCTGGCGCTGGCTCCGGCCGTCTCCGCCAAAGACAAGGAGCCGCCGATCCGCATCGGCGAGATCAACAGCTACAAGGCGATCCCCGCCTTCCTGGGCCCCTACAAGAAAGGCTGGCAGCTCGCGCAGGAACAGGTCAACGCCGGAGGCGGCGTGCTGGGCCGGAAACTGGAAGTCATCTCGCGCGACGACAACGGCAATCCCGGCGATTCGGTGCGCGCGGCCCAGGAATTGCTGGCCCGCGAGAAAGTCGACCTGCTGTTCGGGGGCTTTCTTTCCAACACCGGGCTGGCGCTGACGGATTTCGCCAAGCAGCAGCAGGTCTTCTTCCTGGCGGCCGAACCGCTCACCGACAAGATCACCTGGCAGGAAGGCAACCGCTATACGTACCGGCTGCGCCCGTCCACCTGGATGCACGTGGCGGCCCTGGCCCCCAAGGCGCTGGCCCTGCGCAAGAAGCGCTGGGCCATCGTCTATCCCAATTATGAATACGGGCAGTCGGCCGTGGCCACGTTCAAGGCCATGATGACGGCCTTCCAGTCCGACGTGGAATTCGTGGCCGAGCAGGCCGTGCCGCTGGGCAAGGTGGACGCCGGCGCTGTCGTGCAGGCCCTGGCCGACGCCAAGCCCGACGCGATCTTCAACGTGCTGTTCGCCGCCGACCTGACGCGCTTCGTGCGCGAAGGCAATACGCGCGGCCTGTTCGAGAACCGCGCGGTCGTCTCGGTGCTGTCCGGCGAACCCGAATACCTCGAGCCCCTGGGCGCCGACACGCCCACGGGCTGGATCGTCACCGGATACCCCTGGTACGCCATCGACACGCCGGCCAACACCGCCTTCGTCGAGGCCTACAAAAAACGCTACAACGAAACGCCCAAGGTGGGATCGGTGGTCGGCTATGCGTCGCTCATGTCCATCGCCGAAGGCCTGAAAGCGGCCGGCGCCGTGGACACCGAAAAGCTCGTCGACGCGTTCGCCGGCCTGAAGGTGGAGACGCCCTACGGCCAGATCCAGTACCGCAAGATCGACCACCAATCGACCATGGGCGTCTACGTGGGCGTGACCGCGCTCGAGGACGGCAAGGGCGTCATGAAGGACTTCGCCTATATCGACGGCGCCCGCCTGCAACCGCCCGACGAACAGGTCCGCAAGATGCGTCCGGCGCGCTGATGAGCTTTTCCGGACTGCTGCTGCAGCTACTCAACGGCCTGGCGGACGCCAGCGCGCTGTTCCTGGTGGCCGCCGGCCTGTCGCTGATCTTCGGCGTGACCCGCGTGGTGAACTTCGCGCACGGCTCGTTCTACATGCTGGGGATCTACCTGGCCTGGACCTTCACCGGCTGGTTCGGCGACGGCGCGGGCTACTGGGCGGGCCTGCTGCTGGCCGCGCTGGCGACCGGCGCCATCGGCGCGGCCGCCGAATGGCTGGTGCTCAAGCGCCTGTACCAGGCTCCCGAACTCTTCCAACTGCTGGCCACGTTCGCGCTGGTGCTCATCATCGGCGACGCCGCGCTGGCGGTCTGGGGCCCCGAGGACCTTTTCGCGGCCCGCGCGCCGGGGCTGTCCGGCGCCGTGCAGATCCTCGGCCGCCGCTATCCGCAGTACGACCTGCTGCTGATCGCGGCCGGCCCGGTGGTGCTGGGCCTGCTCTGGCTGTTGCTGATGCGCACCCGCTGGGGCCGGCTGCTGCGCGCCGCCGCGGAAAACCGCGCAATGCTGGCCGCGCTGGGCGTCAATCAGGCCTGGCTGTTCACCTCCGCCTTTACGCTGGGCGCCTTCCTCGCCGGCCTGGGCGGCGCGCTGGCCGCGCCGCGCGTGCCCGCCACGCTCGGACTGGACCTGGAAATCATCGCCAGCGCCTTCGTGGTCGTCGTCGTGGGCGGCCTGGGGTCCATTCCCGGCGCCTTCCTGGCCGCCCTGCTCATCTGTTCGGTCAAGGCCGTGTTCGTATTCCTGGGACAGGTGCAACTCGGCCCGTGGGTCTTCAACCTGTCCAAGCTCACGCTGCTGGCGGAATTCGCCGTCATGGCGGTGGTGCTGGTAGCGCGGCCCTGGGGCCTGCTGGGCAAGCCGCCCGCGCCGTCGTCCCACGCCGCCGCGCCCGAGCGTCCCATCGCGCCCGCGGGCCGGCGCCTGCGGCTGGCCTATGGCCTGCTGCTGGCCCTGCTGGCGCTCGCGCCGGTGGCGTCCATCCAATGGCCCTATCTGGGCATCCTGCTGACCGAAATCCTGATCGCCGCGCTGTTTGCCGCCAGCCTGCACTTCCTGACGGGACTGGCGGGCATGACGTCGTTCGGCCACGCCGCCTGGTTCGGCCTGGGCGCCTATGGCGCCGCGCTGCTGCTGAAACTGGCGGCCGTGCCGATGGAAGCGGCGCTGTTGCTCGGCCCCTTCGCCGCGGCGCTGGGCGCCCTGCTGTTCGGCTGGTTCTGCGTGCGCCTGTCGGGCGTGTACCTGGCGATGCTGACCCTGGCCGTGGCCCAGATCCTGTGGGCGCTGGCCTATCAATGGGACGACGTGACGGGCGGCAGCAACGGGCTGATCGGCCTGTGGCCGTCGGCCTGGCTGGCGCGCGGGCCGTGGTTCTACTACGTCACGCTGGCGCTGTGCGCCGCCGGCATCTGGTGGCTGCGCCGCCTGGTGTTCTCGCCGCTGGGCTACGCGCTGCGCGGCGTGCGCGATTCTTCCCTGCGCGCCGAGGCGCTGGGGATGGACACCCGGCGCGTGCAGTGGGCGGGCTTCGTGGCGGCATCCTTCGCCGCGGGCCTGGCGGGCTCGCTCTACGCGTTCTCCAAGGGCAGCATCGCGCCCGACGTGCTGGCCGTGAGCCGGTCGGTCGACGGCCTGGTCATGGTGCTGCTGGGCGGCTTGCAGACCCTGGCCGGCCCGCTCGTGGGCGCGGCGTCCTACACCTGGCTGCAGGACGCCGCCGCGCGCAGCACCGAGTACTGGCACGCCGTGCTGGGGCTGGCCATCCTGGCCCTGGTCATGGCCTTTCCCGAAGGCCTGGCGGGCGCCGCCGCGCGCTTGCGCGGGAGGCCGGCATGAGCCCGCCGGGCCGCCCCGAGGGCGAATACCGGAATGCGCGGCATGAAGGCAGCCCAGTGAACGCCGCCGATCCCTTGCTGCAAGTCCGCGGCCTGCGGAAATCGTTCGGCGGCATCGACGCGCTGGCCGGCGTGTCGTTCACGCTGGAGGCCGGCCGGATGCTGGCGCTGATCGGGCCGAACGGCGCCGGCAAATCCACCTGCTTCAACGTGCTGGGGGGCCAGTTGCGCCCCGACGCCGGCTCGGTCCGGATGGACGGCCGCGAACTGGTGGGCCTGTCCGCCGGCAGGATCTGCCGGCTGGGCGTGGGCCGGACCTTCCAGACCGCCGCCACCTTCCGTTCCATGACGGTGCGGGAAAACGTGCAGACGGCGCTGCTGTCCCGCGACCGGCTGCTCTTCAACCCCTGGCGCCGGGCCGGCCGGCACGCGGTCGACGAAGCCATGGCCCTGCTGTCCCAGGTGCGGATGGCGGACAAGGCCGCCGAGCCTTGCGGCACGCTGGCCTACGGCGACGTCAAGCGGGTCGAGCTGGCGATGGCGCTCGCGCACCAGCCGCGCCTGCTGCTGATGGACGAACCCACCGCGGGCATGGCCACCAACGAGCGCCACGCGCTGATGCGGCTGACCCGCCAGTTGGCCGACACGCAGCGCATCGCCGTGCTGTTCACGGAACACAGCCTGGACGTGGTGTTCAAGCACGCCGACCGCATCGCCGTGCTGGTGCGCGGCAGCCTGCTGGCGGAGGGCGATCCCGCGGCGATCGCGGCCGATGAACGGGTCAAGGCCGCCTACCTGGGCACGGACGCGCCGCAGCCGGCCTGAGCGCCGACCGCCTCAGCCCCCGCTTTGCGGGCTGTCCGGCTGGCATTCCCAGAAGATCCTGGCCTGGCAGCCCGCGCAGATGCCGCGGTCCAGCCTGGCGTAGATGGCATGCAGCGCCGTCGCCTTGTCGGGGAACACGTGATCCTCGCCCAGGCGGCCCAGGAATCCCGTGCGGCGCCACATCTCCAGCACCTCGGGCCGCGGCCGATGGAAATACAGGTCGCCGCCCATGGCCCTTCTCGCGGCCAGCTCGTCTTCCCAGACCTGCGCGCCGGCCAGGTCGATGAAATTCATGCTCTTGGCCATCACCAGCAGATGGCGAGGCGCGCCCGGCGCGGCGCGCAGTTCGTGCAGGCGCTGCGCCACGTGCGCCGCGGCGCCGAAATAGACGGAGCCTTCCATGCGCAGCAACTTCAACTGGGGACATTCCGGCAACGCGTCCCGCTGGTGCTCCAGCACGACGAAGCGCCGCTCCAGCCCGCGCGAATCGAACCCCATCGTGCGCATCGCGGGGCGCGAAGTACGGTGCAGGTAGACCATCAGCGACAGCACCGTGCCCAGCAGGATCGCCACCTCCATGCGGATGGTGATGGTGGCGGCCAGGGTCGCGCCGGCGATGACGCACTCGCTCGGCTGGGTGCGGATCAGTTGCCGCCAGCGGGGAATGTCCAGCAAGGTCCAGGCGACCAGCAACAGCAGCCCGGAGATGGCGGCATGGGGAATCCTGGCCAGCAGGGGCGCCGACAAGGCCACCAGCACCATCAGCAGCAGCGCCGAAAACACGGAGGCAAGCGGCGTCTTCGCGCCCGCCTCGTAATTGGGAACCGACCGGTTCAGCGACCCGCAGGACAGGTAGCAGGAAAAGAACCCGCCCACGATATTGGAGAGCCCCTGCCCCACGAACTCGCGGTTCGCGTCGATGCGCTGGCCCGAGCGCGTGGCCACGGCCTTGGCGATCGAAATCGATTGCGCCAGGGCCACGATGGTCAGCGCGAAGGCCAGGCTCAGCAGGTCGGGCAAGGCGCGCCAGTCGACGCTGGGCACATGGAAGGGAGGCCAGGGCTGGGCGATGGCGCCCAGCACCGACACCGGCTTGCCGTCGGCCAGCGCATTGAACGCCGCGGCCGCCAGCACGCCCGCCGCCAGCCCCGCCAGCATGTACGGCTTGCGCTTGTCCAGCCGGCGCACCAGCAGGGCCACCGCCAGCGTCGCCAGCGTCACCAGTACCGCGCCCCAGTGCGCCTGCCCGATGTTCGCGCCCAGGCTCGCCAGCAAGGCGCCCGCGCCGTGCGAGCCGGGCGCCGGCAGCCCCAGCGCGTCCTTCAAGGCGTGCACGGCAATCAACAGGGCAGCGCCGCTGGTAAAGCCGAACAGGGCCGAAGGCGAAATGAAATGCGCCAGAGATCCCAGCCTCAGGGTGCCCACCAGCCATTGCATCGCGCCGACCAGCACCGTCACGGCCAGGGCCAACTGGATGTACTCGGGGCTGCCGGCGGCCGCCAGGGGCGTCAGCACCGCATAGAGCGCCAGCGAATTGGCATTGGTGGGGCCGGACATGACGTGCCGGCTGGAGCCGAACAGCGCGGCGACGATACAGGGAACGATCGCGGAATACAGGCCGTACTCGGGCGGAAGGCCCGCCAGCATGGCGAATGCGACGCCCTGCGGCAGTACCAGCAATGCGCCCAGCAGGCCCGCGGCCAGATCGGCGCGCAAGGTCGGCGCGTTGACATCGTCGACCCACGGGCCGAACAACCGGCGCGCAACGTTCATCCCCCCCTGCATCATTCCTTCTCGTCCCCAGGCGTCTGCTCTTGAATCGGCCCCGCCTCCGGCCGGTCGGGCGGGAGGCAGGGCCGTCTAGCGTAATCGCTAGCCCCGGCGCGCGCAACGCGCCCGCCTACTTCAGATAGCGGCGCTCCAGTTCCCGCATGCCCGCATCGCCTTGCAACCCGATGATTTCCTTGACCGAAGGCAGGCCGGCGTCGACCTCGTGGATGCCGCCGTCGCGCCGGATGCGGGCGAAGACGTCGCGCATCGCGCCCACCGCGGCCCGGATGGCGTGGTTGCCGTAGATCACCAGCCCGACCTTGCCCAGCGCCTGGATGTCGGACTCGCGCAATTGCGGATAGGCGGTGGGCACCAGCACCAGCGGCACCCGCCCCCGCCATGCCGCCACGAAGGACAGGATCTCGCCGGGCTCGCTCTGCCTGGAATGGATCAGGATCGCATCCGCGCCCGCGGCCTCGTACGCCGACGCCCGAGCCAGCGCCTCCTGTTCGCCCGCCCCCGCGATCAGCGCCTCCGTCCGGGCGATCACGCAGAAATCCGCGTCGCGGCGCGCGCCGCAGGCGGCTTCGACCTTGCCCTGGAATTCCTCGATCCGCACCAGTTCCTGCCTGCCGGCGGCGCGCAGGCTGGTGTCCTTGGGAAAGGTCTTGTCCTCCATCACCACGGCCGAACAGCCGGCCGCTTCGTACTGCGGCACGATATAGGACACGTTGACCGCGTTGCCGAAGCCGGTGTCGATGTCGGCGATGACGGGAACGTCCACCGCGGCCGCGATCGCCCGCATCATGTCCAGGTGCTGCGAGTGCGAAAGGATGTTGGCGTCGGGCACCGCGTAGCTGGCCGAGAGCTCGAAGCCGCTGCCCCATATGGCGTCGAACCCGGCCTCGGCCGCCAGCCTGGCGGACAGGGGATTGTGCGCCGACATGGCGTGCGTCAGGACGGAATCCTGCAATTTCTGGCGGAAGCGGGCGTTGCGATTCATGGCGGACGTATCTGCGGAACGGGACACCCCGCATCGTAGCGCCAATCGGACTTGCGCCGCGGCCTCAGCCCGCCTCGCCCCCGCGCCGCGATTTCATGGCCTGGCCGATCGCGGCCAGCGCATCGTCCGATATCAGCCGTGCCGCCATGGGCAGCAGTTCGTCTTCCTCGCGCCGGATGTGCGCGGCGTAGGCATCGGTGAAATCCTTGATTTCATGCGCGGGCAGATCGGCGGGCCGCCCGTCGGCGATCTCGGAAAGCGCCCTGCGCAGCGGCTCCCAGCGCCGCGCCAGTTGCCGGTGCTCGGCGACCAGCCCGTCCACGAGCGCATGCAGGCAGACCGCGTCGGAGCCGGCCATGGAATCGATCAGGGCCGGGAACAGGTCCTCTTCCTCGTCCTCGTGATGATGGACGGCCGCGGTATCGAAGTACCGCAGGACGCTGGCCGCGGCAGTCTGGGCCGCCGCGTCGCTGCCGTGCGTGGGCAGGTGCGCGGCCAGCCGCCCGAGCGTGGCGCATTGGCGGGCGATGCGCCCGTGACAGGCCGACAGCAGGGCCAGCGGATCGTTCGCTCCCGGCGCCGGCGCCGGACCTCCAGGAAAACTCACCGCCATCGCACACCTCCGTTATCCCGCGTGGCCGCGCCACCACAAGCGGATGGAATCCCACGCGCGCCCCGCGAATCCCGCCTCGGCCACCGGCTCCAGCGCCACCACGGGGAACTGCATGGCGGGCTTGCCGTCGACCAGCACGCGCACGGCGCCCACCGTGGCCTGCGCCGCGATCGGCGCGACCAGCGGCTCCTGCGGCGTCCAGACCGGCTCCACCTTGGCGCCGGCGGGCACCGTCACGTAGGCGTCGCGCACGAACCCGGCCTTCAGGCTGTCGGCCTCGCCCTTCCAGACCTCGGGCGTCGCCACCGCTTCGCCGCGGGCGTAGAGCTTGATGGTATTGAACCCCTGAAAGCCCCACTCCAGCAACTCGCGGCTTTCCTGGGTGCGCAGCTTGTCGGACGCCGTTCCGACGACCACCGTGATCAACCGGCGCTCGCCCGCGCCGTTGGGCCGTTTCGCGCTGGCCACGATGCAATAGCCCGCCGATTCGGTATGCCCCGTTTTCAGGCCGTCCACGCTGGGATCCAGCCACAGGAGCCTGTTGCGGTTCGGCTGCGTGATCTTGTTGTAGGTGAATTGCCTGGCGGAATCGTAGGTCTTGTAAAGCTGGGGATAGTCGCGGATGAAGCGCGCGGCCAGGACCGACAGGTCGCTCGCGGTGGAATAGGTGCCCGGGTCCGGCAGCCCGTGCGGGCTGGCGAAGCGCGTGGCGTGCAGGCCCAGTTTCGCGGCGGTGTCGTTCATCCGGACCACAAAGGCCTCGACGCTGCCCGACACCGCCTCGGCCAGGGCGATGGCCGCGTCGTTGCCCGACTGGATCATCAGCCCGCGCAGCAGGTCGTCCACCGACACCTTCGAGCCGGGCTCGAGGAACATCTTCGAACTGCCCGCCGGCACTTTCCAGGCGCGCGTCGAAACGGTGACCATCTGGGCGGCCGACAATTCCTTCTTGCTCAGGGCCTCGAACACGACGTACGCGGTCATGATCTTGGTCAAGGACGCGGGTTCGATCCGCGCCGCCGCGGCATGCGAGGCGATGACCTGCCCGCTGGTCTCGTCCAGCAAGAGCCAGGCCTTCGCCGACAACGCCGGCGCGGGCATGGGCTGCGCCATGGCGCCCGAAACACACGCGGCCGCAACGATCAGGCTCGCCGCCAACTTCTTCATCGACATATAGCTGCTTCACTTCCATGCATGGTTTTCTCTCGCGCGGGAGCCGGCGCAAACGCCTTCAGGCAAGCCTCCGGCCGCCTGGCGCGCTCCCGCGCCGCCCGCAATTGGAACATGCGCGGCGCGGTTGGTTCACTGGCCGCGGCGCGTGAAAGAATGGGCCATGGATGTCACTACATCTTGCAGGAACCCTTGCAGAAAGCACTTTCTGCGCCGAAAACAACAAACAACGACTGAAAACCCGCTGGAAAGCCGCATTTACCGCCACTCTTCCGCTATCATCGGGCGCGTAGCGTCAAATGCCGATAACCGGCACGCGCTGCTCCATGTCCTCAACATACGGATTTTGACCATGGCCACGAAAGCAAAAGCTCCTGCCAAGAAAGTCACCAAGCCCGCCGCCAAGGCGCCCGCGAAGAAGGCAACTGCCGCCAAACCCGCTGTGAAGCCTGCTGCAAAGCCCGCTGTGAAGCCGGCAGCGAAGAAGGTCGTCGCCGCCAAGAAGGTCGCCGCTGCCCCCAAGGCCATCAAGGCTGCTCTGAACAAGACCCAGCTCATCGCCTACCTGGTTGAGCAATCCGGCGTCGAAGCCAAGGCCGTCAAGGCCGTCCTGGCCAGCCTGGAAACCTCGGTGCTGGGTTCCGTGGACAAGAAGGGCGCCGGCGAATTCACGCTGCCCGGCCTGTTCAAGGTCTCCGTGCAGAAGGTTCCCGCCAAGGCCAAGCGCTTCGGCAAGGATCCGTTCACGGGCGCAGAGCGCTGGTTCCCCGCCAAGCCGGCTTCGGTCAAGGTGAAGGTTCGCCCGCTCAAGAAGCTGAAGGACGCCGCGCAGTAATTCCGCGCGAGTATCCGGTCAAGCCGGAAGGGCCCGCCTCGCAAGAGGCGGGCCCTTCTTTTTTAATCGCGCGCATTGCGCGTTCCGGCATGCCGCTGGTAGAATTTATCTTCACGTAAAGATACTTTATATGGAAATAAATGGCGCCCGCGAACGACCTCGTCGATCTGGTGATCTCGCAATGGACCGAGGAATGTCCCGGCCAGGACTTCTCGCCCATGTCCGTCGTCACCCGCGTATTCCGCCTGAATGCCCTGGCCACGCGCAACGTGAACCGCGGCTTTCGGCGCCACACCCTGCACCAGGGCGAATTCGACGTGCTGGCCACGCTGTACCGCAGCGGCGCGCCCTATGCCCTCAATCCGCAGAAACTGGTCGAAGCCCTGCTCCTGACCTCGGGCGCGATGACCAACCGGCTGGATCGCCTGGAACAGGCCGGCCTGCTTGTCCGCAGCCCCAATCCGGACGACCGGCGCGGCGTCATCGTCTCGCTCACCGCCGAAGGCCTGCGCCTCATCAAGGCGGTGCTGAAGGACTATATGAAGGACCTGAACGAATTGCTGGAGCCGCTATCGGCCAGTGAGCGCAGGCAATTGGCCGGCCTGCTGAAGAAGATGCTGATCAGACTGGACCAGGAAACGCCCGGCGGCATCGAGGCCTGAGCCCGCCGCCCCCGAATGCATCCCGCCGCCGCCCGCGCCCTGGGCGCAACGCCGTTTTTCCCCGCCCGAGACCCATGAACTCCGCTTCCCGCTCCCCCCAGGCGCCAGCGCTGACCGCGCCGATCATTCTGCTGATGTCCGTCGCCACTGGCCTCGCCGTCGCCAGCAACTACTATGCGCAGCCGCTGCTGCACACCATCGGCGAACAATTCTCGCTGTCCACCGCCGCCGCCGGCGCCATCGTCACCACCGCGCAGCTAAGCTACGCGGTCGGCCTGATGCTGCTGGTGCCGCTGGGCGACATGTTCGAGCGCCGCGGCCTGATCGTACTGATGAGCCTGCTGTCCTCGGGCAGCCTGCTCATTTCGGCCTTCGCTCCCAATATCTCCGTCCTGATCGTGGGCACCGCCCTGACGGGCATGCTGTCCGTGGTGGCGCAGATCCTGGTGCCCTTCGCCGCCACGCTGGCCGCCCCCCACGAACGCGGCAAGGCCGTGGGCACGGTCATGAGCGGGCTGCTGCTGGGCATATTGCTGGCCCGCACCGTCGCGGGCGCGCTGGCCGACGTGGGAAGCTGGCGCACGGTGTACTGGGTGGCGGCCATCCTGATGCTGATCATGTCCGCCGCCCTGTGGCGCGTGCTGCCCCGCTACCAGAGCCCCGCGGGCCTGAGCTACCCCCGCCTGCTGGCCTCCATCCTCCGGATGTTCGTCGAAGAACCGCTGTTCCGCGCCCGCTCGCTCCTGGGCGGGCTGCTGTTCGCCGCCTTCAGCATGCTGTGGACGCCCCTGACCTTCCTCCTGGCCAGCCCTCCCTATCAATACAGCAATACGACGATCGGCCTGTTCGGGCTGGCCGGCGCCGCGGGCGCCTACGCCGCCAACCGGTTCGGGCGCCTGGCCGACCGCGGCCTGGGCAACCTGGCCACCCGCGTCGGGCTGCTCCTGCTGCTGGGTTCGTGGGGATTGATGGCGTTCGGCCAGGTATCCGTGATCGCCCTGCTGCTGGGCATCCTGGTGCAGGACCTGGCGATCCAGGGCGTGCACGTCACCAACAGCAGCGCCCTCTACCGGATGCGCCCCGAGGCGCGCAGCCGCCTGACGGCCGGCTACATGACCAGCTACTTCATCGGCGGCGCATCCGGTTCGCTGGTATCGTCCTGGCTGTACGCCCATTTTGGCTGGCCCGGCGTGGTCACGGCGGGCGCCGTTCTCGGAGGGATTACGCTGGCGTACGGCACCCTGGCGCCAAGCGCGCGCATCCCCGAAACGGCCCCGCCCCCTGCCCGCGCCTAGCACCTCCTATAATTAGGGGTTTTGACCGCTCCCGCATCCGGCCGCCCGCGCGCCCGGCGCGGCCGGGCGGCTCACCCTTTTTTTGCCACCGTGCACGAGCCCATGCAGGAACGTTACCTCCCCAATATCGTCGAAGCAGCCGCCCACCAAGACTGGCAGGCCCGCGACGTCTACCTGGTCCACGAACACGCGACGAACGCCGACGGCTCCGAAAAGCCGAAGTTCTACGCCTGCTCGATGCTGCCCTACCCCAGCGGCAAGCTGCACATGGGCCACGTGCGCAACTACACCATCAACGACATGATGGCGCGCCAGTTGCGCATGCGCGGCTACAACGTGCTGATGCCCATGGGCTGGGATGCCTTCGGCATGCCGGCGGAGAACGCCGCCATCAAGTCCAAGGTGCCGCCGGCGAAGTGGACCTACGACAACATCGCCTACATGAAGAAGCAGATGAAGGCGATGGGCCTGGCGATCGACTGGTCGCGCGAAATGTGCGCCTGCGATCCCCAGTACTACAAGTGGAACCAGTGGCTGTTCCTCAAGATGCTGGAAAAGGGCGTGGCCTACCGCAAGACCCAGGTCGTCAACTGGGATCCGGTGGACCAGACCGTGCTGGCCAACGAACAGGTCATCGACGGCCGCGGCTGGCGTTCGGGCGCGCTCGTCGAAAAGCGCGAGATCCCGGGCTACTACCTGCGCATCACCGATTACGCCGACGAACTGCTGGGCGCCGTCCAGAACGACCTGCCCGGCTGGCCCGAGCGCGTGCGCCTGATGCAGGAAAACTGGATCGGCAAGTCCGAGGGCCTGCGCTTCGCCTTCCCGCACAAGATCGCCGGCCCGGACGGCCAGCCGATCCAGGACGGCAAGCTGTACGTCTTCACGACCCGCGCCGACACCATCATGGGCGTGACCTTCTGCGCGGTGGCGCCTGAGCATCCCCTGGCCACGCAGGCCGCCTTGTCCAATCCGCAACTGGCCGCATTCATCGAGCAATGCAAGCTGGGCGGCACGACCGAGGCCGAAATGGCCACGCGCGAAAAGGAAGGCATGCCCACCGGCCTGTTCGTCACGCACCCCGTCACGGGCGCCGAGGTCGAGGTCTGGGTCGGCAACTATGTGCTCATGACCTACGGCGACGGCGCCGTCATGGGCGTGCCGGCGCATGACGAACGCGATTTCGCCTTCGCGAAGAAATACGACCTGCCCATCGTCCAGGTCGTGGACGTGGCCGGCAAGGCCTACTCCACCGACGCCTGGCAGGAATGGTACGGCGACAAGCAAGCCGGCCGCACCATCAATTCCGGCAAGTACGACGGTCTCTCGCACAAGGAAGCGGTCGACGCCATCGCCGCCGACCTGGGCGCGCTGGGCCTGGGCGAAAAGCAGACCACCTGGCGCCTGCGCGACTGGGGCATTTCGCGCCAGCGCTACTGGGGCACCCCGATCCCCATCATCCATTGCGCGGATTGCGGCCCTGTCCCGGTCCCCGAAAAGGACCTGCCCGTCGTCCTGCCCGACGACCTGATCCCCGACGGCAGCGGCAACCCGCTGGCCAAGAACGAAGCCTTCCTGTCCTGCGCCTGCCCCAACTGCGGCAAGCCCGCGCGCCGCGAAACGGACACGATGGACACGTTCGTGGATTCGTCCTGGTACTTCATGCGCTACACCTCGCCGGGCAACGACCGCGCCATGGTCGACGCGCGCAATGACTACTGGATGCCGATGGACCAGTACATCGGCGGCATCGAGCACGCCGTGCTGCACCTGCTGTACGCCCGCTTCTGGACCAAGGTCATGCGCGACATGGGCCTGCTCAACTTCGACGAGCCCTTCACCAAGCTGCTGTGCCAGGGCATGGTGCTGAACCACATCTATTCGCGCAAGACGCCCCAGGGCGGCATCGAGTACTTCTGGCCCGAAGACGTCGAAAACGTCTATGACGACCGCGGCGCCATCGTCGGCGCCAAGCTGAAGTCGGACGGCTCGGCCATCACCTACGGCGGCGTGGGCACGATGTCCAAGTCCAAGAACAATGGCGTCGATCCGCAATCGCTGATCGACACCCTGGGCGCCGACACGGCCCGCCTGTTCGTCATGTTCGCCAGCCCGCCCGAGCAAACCCTCGAATGGTCCGACTCCGGCGTCGAAGGCTCGAACCGCTTCCTGCGCCGCCTCTGGTCGATCAGCTACGCCCGCCGCGACGCCATCGCGCGCGGCCTGGCACATGGCGCCGACTGGTCGCAAGCCCAGGCCGCCGTCAAGGACCTGCGCCGCGAGGTCTACACGCTGCTCAAGCAGGCCGACTACGATTACCAGCGCATCCAGTACAACACCGTCGTGTCCGCCTGCATGAAAATGCTGAACGCCATCGACGACGCCAAGCTGTCCGAAGACGCCGCGTCCGACGCCGCTTGCGCCGAGACCCTTGGCGTGCTGCTGCGCGTGCTGTACCCGGTCGTCCCGCACATCACCTGGCACCTGTGGCAAGACCTCGGTTACGCCAAGGAGCTGGGCGACCTGCTGGACGCGCCGTGGCCGCACGTGGACGAAGCGGCGCTGGTCGCCGACGAAATCGAGCTGATGCTCCAGGTCAACGGCAAGCTGCGCGGCTCGATCCGCGTGGCCGCCAAGGCAGCCAAGGAAGACATCGAGAAGCTGGCGGCCGCGCAGGAAGAGGTCGCCCGCTTCCTGGAAGGCCGTCCGCCCAAGCGCGTCATCGTCGTCCCGGGCAAACTGGTCAACGTCGTAGGCTGATGAGGTCAAGCATGCACTTCGCCGGGCAACAAACGCACTCCTCCCGCCAACCCTGGCTGCTGCGCGGCGCCTGCCTGGCGCTGTTCATGCTGCTCTCCGCCTGCGGCTTCGCCTTGCGGGGAGTCACTCCCCTGCCGTTCGAAACGCTGTACATCGGCATCCCCGACAACACCCAGTTCGGCGCCGACGTGCGCCGCTCGGTGCGCGCGGCGTCGCCGAACACCAGGCTGGTCGAAGACACCAAAGAGGCCCAGGCCATCCTCCAGCAGGTCTCCGACTCGCGGACCTTGCGCGAGGTCTCGCTGAACGCGCAGGGCCGCGTCGAGGAATACGAACTGGGGATCAACTACACGTTCCGTCTCATCGACGCCAAGGGCCGGGCCGTGATTCCGGACACGACGCTGTCGATCTACCGCGAAATGCCCTACGACGACCAGGTCGTGCAGGCCAAGCAGGGCCAGATCGAGACGCTGTACCGCGCCATGCAGCGCGATCTGGTGTCCCGCCTGCTGCGCCGCCTGACCGCTCCGGACGTGAGCAGCGCCTTCGAGAACGCCGAGCGGCGCGGCGAAGAAGGCGAAATCCCGCTGTACGATCCGAACGCGCCCGAACCGCAAAGCACGCCGGCGCCCTGGCAGACGCCGTCCACCACCGACCCGGCCATCCTGCGCTAAATGGCACAGCTCCTGGACGCGGACCGCCTGGCCGAGCACCTGCAAAGGCCGGGCAACCGGCTGGCGCCGCTGTACACGGTGTCCGGCGACGAACCGCTGCTGGTGACCGAGGCCGTCGACGTGCTGCGCGCCTCGGCCCGCAACGCCGGCTATACCGACCGCCTGTCCATGGTGATGGATGCGCGCAGCGACTGGAGCTCGGTCACCGCCGCCACCCAAAGCGTGTCGCTGTTCGGCGACCGCCGCATCCTCGAAATCAAGATCCCCACCGGCAAGCCCGGCAAGGCCGGCGCCGATACCCTGGCCCGGCTGGCCGAACAGGCCGAGAAGCAGGCCGACCCGGACACGCTCGTCCTGATTTCGCTGCCCCGCCTGGACAAGGCCACCCGCGATAGCCGCTGGGCGCAGGCGCTGAGCCGCGGCGGCATAATGGTCGATATCGCCGGCATCGAGCGGGGCCGCCTGCCCGCGTGGATCGGCATGCGTCTCGCGCGCCAGAACCAGCGCGCCGACAACGCCACCCTGCAATGGATGGCCGACAAAGTGGAAGGCAACCTGCTGGCCGCCCACCAGGAAATCCAGAAACTGGGCCTGCTCTACCCCGAAGGCCAGCTTGCGGCGGAAGACGTGGAACGCGCGGTGCTGAACGTGGCGCGCTATGACGTCTTCGGCCTGCGCGACGCCATGCTCGCCGGCGACACGGGCCGCACCATCCGCATGATCGACGGCTTGCGCGCCGAAGGCGAGGCGCTGCCGCTGGTGCTGTGGGCGGTGGGCGAAGAAATCCGCCTGCTGGCCCGCGTCGCGGAGGCCCGCGCCCTGGGGCAGGACGTCAACGGCCTGATGCGCCGCCTGCGCATTTTCGGCGCGCACGAACGCCTTGCCCTGCAGGCCCTGGGCCGGGTCCAGCCGGGCGTCTGGCCGGCCGCGGTGCAGCACGCGCACGAAGTCGACCGCCTGATAAAAGGCCTGTCGGTGCCGGGCCGCCTGTCCGACCCCTGGGAAGAAATGACCCGGCTCGCGCTGCGCGTCGCCGCCGCTGGCGGACGACCGTGAAGGCGGCATAGCCGCCGCCTCCGCCTCGCCCCTCCGGCCGCCTGACCGGAGGTTCGCCCGGCCGTCCGGCCGGATATACACTGATTCTCCAGGCGGCTTCCATGCCGCCCCACATTCATGATCGACGCCGCCATGTCCTCGTCCTCCATCGAACAAGCCATGCTCACCCTGGGCGAAAACGCCCGCCGCGCCTCGCGCGCCATGATGCGCGCCACCGGCGCCGCCAAGAACCAGGCGCTGCTGGCCATGGCCGACGCCCTGGCCGCCAGCCACGACGAACTCAAGGCGGCCAACGAAAAAGACGTCGCCGCCGCCCGCGCCAACGGGCTGGAGCCCGCGCTGCTGGACCGCCTGACCCTGTCCGACAAGACGCTCGCGCACATGGCCGAAGGCCTGCGCCAGATCGCGGCCCTGCCGGACCCGATCGGCAGCATTACCGCCACCACGGTGCGGCCCAACGGCATGCGCGTCGCCCAGATGCGCGTCCCGCTGGGCGTGATCGGCATCATTTACGAATCCCGCCCCAACGTGACGATCGACGCCGCCGCGCTGTGCCTGAAGTCCGGCAACGCCGCCATCCTGCGCGGCGGCAGCGAAGCGCTGCACTCCAACATCGCGCTGGGCCGCATCGTGCAGAAAGGCCTGGCCGCCGCCGGTCTGCCGCAAGACGCGGTGCAGGTCGTGGCCACCGCGGACCGGGCCGCGGTCGGCAAGCTCATCACCATGACCGAGCACATCGACGTCATCGTGCCCCGCGGCGGCAAGGGCCTGATCGCCCGCCTGTCCCAAGAGGCCCGCGTGCCGCTGATCAAGCATCTGGACGGCAATTGCCACGTCTATATCGACGCGGCGGCGGATCCCGACAAGGCGCACGCCATCGCCTTCAACGCCAAGACCTACCGCTACGGCATCTGCGGCGCCATGGAGACCCTGCTGGTCGACGCGGTGGCCGCCGTCTCGCTTCTTCCCGGCCTGGCCGCGGATTTCGCCGAGCACGGCGTCGAACTGCGCGGATGCCCCCGCACCCTGGCCCTGCTGCCGCACGCCAAGCCGGCCACCGAGGAAGACTGGGCGACGGAATACCTGGGGCCCATCCTGGCGGTGCGCATCGTCGACTCGCTGGACGACGCCATCGAACACATCGCGCGCTGGGGTTCCGGCCACACCGACGCGATCGTCACCGAGGACCTGTCCGCCGCGCAGCGCTTCCAGCGCGAGGTCGACTCAAGCTCGGTCTACGTCAACCTGCCGACCTGCTTCGCCGACGGCTTCGAGTACGGCCTCGGCGCCGAGATCGGCATCTCCACGAACCGCCTGCACGCGCGCGGCCCGGTCGGCCTGGAAGGCCTGACCACGCTGAAGTGGGTGCTGAGCGGCGAAGGCCAGGTGCGAGGCTGAGTCCTCCGCGCGGAGACTGACGCGGCCCTGAACACGGGGCCGCGGTCAGCCTTCTACAATACGGCCAGGCAATCCGCCGGCTTCTTGTCATCCGAACGCGGCCTACCGCGCAACTCCGAGACCCCCCATGCATTCAGCCGCCATTTCCATGGCCTTCAGCCTTTTCGTGCTGTGCTTCATCACTTGCTCAATCAGCGGCATCGTCCTGTTCTTCCTCAAGAGCAAGCAGATCAACGCGACGCTGAAGCACCCCTACCTTCAGCATCGTCCGTTCAACCAGTATCCGCTGTCGATCCAGGCGGCGATCATGCTGGATTATTTCTTCCGGCTGATGTTCCCGGACACCCGCTTCTGGCTGATCGGCAACGCCAACGACCTGCTGGGCCACGTCGATCCGAAGAAGACGCCGCTGGCCCTGAAATGGCCGATCGTCGGCTTCTGGGGCTCTTGCTGGCTGGGTTTGATCGCCATGATCGCCCTCTGGATCATGCTGTATCTGGGAGTTTGATCGCATGCAGATCAGAATCGAAGACTATCCCGGTTGCCTGGAAGCCGCCCGCTACCTGATCGCCGCGCGCGAATCCGGCGTCGCCGGCCCCCGCCTGCCCGCCGGCTGCCGCCCGCAATCGCTGGGCCAGGCCTTCGCCGTGCAGCAACGCACCGCGCAGTTGCTGCTGGAAGACCGCCAGGACGGCATCGCCGCCTGGAAAAGCGCGCTGCCTTCGCCCGAGAAGACCGTCGTCGCTCCCATCTATGCGTCCACCGTCGCCTATGCCGAAGCCGGCCCGATCGCCGCGCGGACCGACGTGCTGCGCATCGAACCCGAGATCGCGTTCGAGATCGCTCAGGACCTGCCCGCCCGCACTCAGCCTTACACCGAGGCCGAAATCGACGCCGCGATCGGCGGCGCGCGCCTGGCGCTGGAAGTCCTGGGCTGCCGCTACGCTTCGCCGGAACACGCCAGCCTGCCGGAACTCCTGGCCGACCACATGTTCAACCTGGGGCTGGTGCTGGGCCCGCGCATCGCATCGCCCCATGCAGCGCCCGGCAGCATGAGCATCACGCTGTCCGTGGACGGCGCCGAGATCGAACAGCACGCGGGCATCCACCCGAACGACCGCCCCAAGGCCGGGCTGTACTGGCTGGCCAACTTCCTGCGCGGACAAGGCCTGGGGCTGCGCGCCGGCCAGCATGTCATCACCGGCTCGTACGCCGGCTTCCTGGACGTGCCGGCCAATCGCGACGTGGAGCTTGCCTACGGCGACATCGGCGTCCTGCGCCTGCGGTTCAGCAAGCCCTAGCGGGCCGCGGGCTCGGCGATGCCGACGGCTTCGCCGGCCGCCTCGATGATTTCGCCGACCGCCAGGCACAGGTCCTCGCGGTAGCGTCCCGCCACCACCTGCACACCGACCGGACTCGGGCCCGCGCCGCTCATGGCGGAACCCATCGCGACCGACAAGCCCGGCAATCCCATGAACGGCACGCCAATCTGCGTCATCTGCGCGCGCCAGACCCGGGCATAGGCCTCGTCGCCCTGCAGATCGAGCTTGTCCGGAAAGGGCAGCTCCGCGGACACCGGCAACAGCAGCACCGGATACTCCGCGAAGAACCGCTCCCACAGGCGCGTGAGCGTGGCGCGGCGCGTCAGTACCGCCGAGAAGCCGGCGAGGTCGATAGCGGCCGCGTTGCCGCGCTGGCCGGCCAACGCGACCAGCGCGCCGCGGTCGCCTTCTTTTTCAGCGGCCGCGACCAGGGCGTCGTAACCGTCCGCCAGCCACATGCGGATCTGCAGGTCCGCCGCCTCTTGCATCGGAGGCACGGCATCCAGGGTATCCACCGTCCAGCCGGCCTCGCTGAGCCGGCGCGCCGCCTCCTGCAAGGCCTTGACCACGGCGGGCTCGGTTTCCATGCCGTCGGGATTCAGGCATAGCGCGGCCCGGCGCGGCGCATCGGGCCCCGTCAACGGAGCCGGAACCCACCAGGGATCGCGCGGGTCCGGCGCCGCCAGCGCCGCCAGGCCCAGCCGCAGATCGGCGATGCTGCGCGCCAGCGGCCCCGATACCGCGGTCAGTTGCGCGCCGATGGCGCGTTCAGGCAGCGCCGCGTTGTAGGCCGCCACGCGCCCCAGCGAGGGACGCAGCCCGTGGACGCCGCAGGCATAGGCCGGATAGCGGATGGACCCGGCGATATCGGTGCCGTGCGCCAGGTGTCCGATGCCGGCCGCGACCGCGGAGGCCGCGCCGCCCGACGAGCCGCCCGGCGTGAGCGCCGGGTTGCGCGGATTCAGCGTGTCGCCATGCAGCAGGTTGCCGGTGAACCAGCGCAGCGAAAACGCCGGCGTGTTGGTGCGGCCCAGGATGACCGCGCCCGCCCGCCGCAGGTTGTCCACGACCGGGCTGTTCTCGGCGGCGATCAGGTCCTTCTGCAGGCCCACGCCGTTGGTGGTGGCGAAACCGGCCTGGTCCACGTTGACCTTGACCGTGACGGGCACGCCCGCCAGCGGACCGGCCTCTTCGCCGCGCGCCAGGGCCGCATCCACCTCGGCCGCCTGCGCGAGCACCGTTTCGGGCCGATAGTCCACCACCGCGTTGATGGCGGGGTTGACGGCGTCGAGGCGCTCCAGCGCGCTTTGCGCGGCTTCGCGGGCGGACACTTCACGCTTGCGGATACGGGCGGCAAGCTCAACTGCGGACAAACGCCAAAGATCGGACACGCGCGACTCCTGAGTCAGGGTTTTTGCAGGGTTCGCCCACCTTAGCGCCAGCCGCCGCCGCCCACAAGCCACCCACAAGCCGCCCCGGCCGCGCCGCTACTTGTCCTCTTCGAACACCTCGACGATCGCGTCCGCCACGGCGCGCACGCGGGCCGTGCGGTTCAGGTCTCCGTGCATCACCAGCCAGAGATCGTAGGATTCGCTGCGGGCCGGCCAGATGCGGACCAGATCCGGGTAGTCGGGCGCCATGTGCGTGGGCAGCTCGCCGATGCCCAGGCCCGCCACCACGGCCTCGATGATCATCAGGCCCGAATTCAGTTCCACGCCGAGGCGGCCGTTGCCCGTCGGCTCTCCGCAGAACGCGTCGGACCAGCCCGGCAGCACCGACTGCTGGTAGGTCACCAGCGTGTGCCCCGCGAACGCCGTGCCCGGACGCGGCTCGCCGTGCGCGGCCAGGTATGCCCGGGACGCGTACAGCCCCACTTCCTTGCGCGCCAGGTGCCGGCAGATCAGATCAGGGTTGTCCGGCCTGAGGTTGCGTATCGCCAGGTCCGCCTCGCGGCGCGTCAGATTGCTCATCTGGATCGCCGTGGACAGCGTCACGCGAATGTCGGGATGCTGGGCGTGCACGCGCCGGATGGCCTCCATGATGAAGTATTTGGCCACGGTTTCCGACGTCGCCACCCGCACCGCGCCGGACAGCCGGTGGTCCAGCCCCTGCATCTGGCGCTGCAACTGGTCGGCCGCCTGCTCCATGTGCTCCGCCGCGGCGAAGGCCAGCTCGCCCGCGGCCGTGGGCACGTAGCCGCCCGGGGTGCGCAGGAACAGCCGCGCATCCAGGGACGACTCCAGCGCCGCCAGCCTGCGGCCGGCCGTGGCCTGGTCGATCTGTAGCAGGGCCGCCGCGCCGCGCAGCGTGCCCACCCGGTAAATGGCCAGGAAAATCCTGGCGTTGTCCCAATCCATGCGGAATCCCATAGATGCACTTTTGCATCACTATAAAGCAGTTCTTCGGCTTTTTTGCATCACGCAGAACTCCTACGCTTCATCCCTCGAAAGCCGCTGAGCCCTCACCATGAATTCCGCCTGCCCCCATGCTTCCGCCCTGGATGCCAAACCCGCCGCCGTCACCGGATGGCTGCCGCTCGTCACGCTGGCGATCGGCTTCGTCATGGCCATGCTGGACGTCACCGTCGTCAACGTGGCCCTCCCCAGCATTGCGCTGCAATTCACGGTTCCGCTGACGGACCTGGTCTGGATCGTCGACGGCTATACGCTCACGTTCGCGGCCCTGCTGCTGGTGGCCGGCGCGCTGGCCGACCGCTACGGCGCCAAGACCATCTATCTGGCGGGCCTGGGCGTCTTCACCTTCGCGTCCCTGCTTTGCGGGCTGGCGCCGGACGCGGACATCCTCATCCTGGCCCGCATGCTGCAAGGCCTGGGCGCGGCCCTGTTCATGCCCAGTTCCCTGAGCCTGCTCACCCACGCCTACGACGACGAGCAGGTGCGCAATCGCATGCTGGCGGCCTGGTCGGCGATCGTGGCGGTCTCCGGCGCGGCAGGTCCGCTGATGGGCGGCATGCTGATCCACCAATTCGGCTGGCGCGGCATCTTCCTCATCAATATCCCGCTGGGGATCGCGGGCCTGTGGCTGGCTCGCCGCCGCATCCAGGCGGCGCCCCGCCGGCCGCGCGCGCTCAATCCGCTGAGCCACCTGCTGGGAGTCATCGCCCTGTCTTCGCTGTGCTTCGTGCTGATCCAGGGCAACGCCTACGGCTGGTCCTCCAGCCCGATCGCGTTCGCGGCCGCCCTGTTCCTGGGCGCGGCGGCGCTGCTGGTCCGCCGCGAACGCGGCCACGCCGAACCCATCATTCCCCGCGAGCTCTTCGCGACCGCGCAGTTCGCGGCGGCCAACGGCATCGGCTTTCTGATCAATCTGGCCGCCTACGGCCAGCTCTTTCTGCTCAGCCTGTTCCTGCAGCAGGCGCGCGGGGCGGACGCCCTGCAGACGGGCATCCAGTTGGTGCCGATGCTGGCGGTGTTCTCCATCGGCAACCTGATCTCCGGCCGCATGTCCGCGCGCTGGAACGTATCGGCCTCGCTGATCGGCGGCGTATCGCTCGCCGCGGCCATGAGCGCGGTCGCCATCTTCGCGGTCACGCCCGCGACCGCCTACTGGCCTTTCGCCATCATCATCGCGCTGGCCAACCTGGGCGTGGGCATCGCCGTGCCCGCGATGACCAGCGTGGTCATGCAAGTATCGGGCAAGCGCCACGCGAACAGCGCCGCGGCGGCGCTGAACGCCAACCGCCAGTCGGGCGCGCTGGTCGGCGTCGCCCTGATGGGGACCATCCTGCATCTGCTGTCCGATTGGCGCGATGCCCTGCCCGCCGCCTACGCCATCATCGCCGCAAGCTACCTGCTGGCCTCCGCGCTGGGATGGCGGCATCTGCGCCGCGCCCGCAATGCCTGAACGCCCGCGGGCGGCGCGGCCGGCGGCAGCGCCCGCGCGCATGGCAAGGGGCCGGCGTTTGCTTCACAATGCTCCTATTCACCCGACCAGGAGCCTTGCATGTCCAGTTCCGCCACGCCCCTTCCCGCCATCCGCAGGGTCGCCATCGTAGGCGCCGGCACCATCGGCGCCAGTTGGGCCGCACTGTTCCTCGCCCGCGGCCTGGAAGTGGTCGTCAGCGACCCGGCCGCCGACGCCGAATCCCAGACGCGCACCCGCGTACAGGAAGCCTGGCCGGTGCTGGCCGAACTGGGCCGCGTTGCGCCCGGCGCCTCGCCCGACGCCCTGCGGTTCGAACCCGACCTGGAGGCCGCGCTGGCCGGCGCGGACTTCGTGCAGGAAAACGCGCCGGAACGCGAAGACTTCAAGACCGGCCTGTTCGCGCGCATCGACGCGGCCCTGCCCGCGCACGTCATCGTCGCCTCGAGCTCGTCCGGCCTCATCATGAGCCGCCTGCAATCGCGCTGCGTGCACGCGTCCCGCTTCGTCATCGGACATCCGTTCAATCCGCCGCACCTGATCCCGCTGGTCGAGGTCGTGGGCGGCGACCAGACCTCGGCGGACACGATCGACCGCTGCATCGCCTTCTACCGCAGCATGGGGAAATACCCGATCCGGCTGAACAAGGAAGTGCCCGGCCACATCGCCAACCGCCTCCAGGCCGCGCTCTGGCGCGAAGCCATCCACCTGGCGGCCGAAAACGTGGCCAGCGTCGCCGATATCGACGCCGCGGTCTCACAGGGGCCCGGCCTGCGCTGGGCGCTGTTCGGCCCGCACATGACGTTCAACCTGGGCGGCGGCGCGGGCGGCCTGGCGCATTTCATGGACCACCTGCTCGGCCCGGTGCAGACCTGGTGGGACGACCTGGGCGCCCCGGACGTTACGCCCGAATTGCAGCAGCGCCTCATCGAAGGCGTCGACGCCGAAGCGGGCAAGCGCAGCATCGCGGACCTGGTCCAGGCCCGGGACGCCCAACTCACCGCCCTGCTCAAAACCCTGCAACGCTGACCCGGCGCGCAGGCCGCGCATCCGCAAATCCCGCCGGCGGCGCGCCGCCGGCGCACTCGAACCCGAGGAATCCTTCCGCATGATTTCAGTGACGCAAGACACAGAACGTTCCCGCTACACCGCCACCGTCGACGGCGTGCTGTGCGTGCTCGACTACCAGTTGCAGGACAACATCCTGACGATCACCCACACCGGCGTGCCCAGCCAGGTGGGCGGGCGCGGCATAGCCGCCGCGCTCACGCGCCACGCCCTGGATGCCGCGCGCGCCAACGGCTGGAAGGTGCGGCCCCTGTGCTCGTACGCCGAGGTCTACATGCGCCGCCATCCTGAATACAACGATCTGCTCGCCTGACGGCAACGGCGCGCTCATCGTGGCAAAACCCTCACAGAACGCGGCCGCGGCCTGCCCCTGTGGCGGCCCCGGCGCCTACCCCGAATGCTGCGGCCGCTGGCATGAAGGCCCGCTCGCCATGCAGGCGCCCAGCGCCGAAGCGCTCATGCGCTCGCGCTACAGCGCCTTCGTGCTGGACAAGCTGCCGTATCTGCTGGCCACCTGGCATCCCAGCACCCGCCCCGCCTCGCTGGAGCCCAATCCCGCCGACCTGAAATGGCTGGGGCTGGCGGTCAAGAAAGCGCTCGTCCAGGATGCCGACCACGCCACCGTGGAATTCGTCGCCCGCAGCCGCCAGGCCGGCCGGGGCCATCGCCTGCACGAGGTCAGCCGCTTCGTCCGCGAAGGCGGGCGGTGGTATTACGTGGATGGCGACCTGAGCTGAATCCGGTGCTTCAGGCGGCGGGCACGGCCAGGCTGTCGTGTCCGATGGCCTGTTTCAGCGCCATCACCAGATGCTGTTCGGCCGCGGTCAGCGCGCGCTGATTCCCGACAATTGCCAGTTCCGTCGGCGGCGCCGGCGCAAAACCCGCGTCCTCGCCCAGCACCTCATGCGTGTCCAGGCGCGCGAATGCCGGCAACAGGCTCACGCCCAATCCGGCCGCGACGGCAGCCTGCACCCCGGCCAGACTGTGGCTGTGGTAGGCGATATGCCATGGCCTGCCCGCGCTTTCCAAGGCGTAGATCGCGCGCTTGCGATAAATGCAGCCTTGCGGGAAAACGACCAGCGGCACCGCGGCGCCGTCGGGAACCCGCTGCCTGCCGCCCACCCAGACCAGGCGTTCCGGCCATGCGGCCAGGCAGGGCCCGTCGCCCGGCTCGCGCTTAACCAGCGCCAGGTCCAGCTCGCCCGAGGCCAGCCCGCCGCGCAGGTCCGTGCTCATGCCGCTGCTGGTTTCAAGGCGCACGTCGGCATGGCTCGCGGCAAACCCGGCCAGCAGCACGGTCAGCCGGGACACGTCGAAATCCTCCGGTATGCCCAGCCGCAGCACGCGGGCCGCGCGAGGCGCCGACAGCACGTGCTCGGCCTCGCCGGCGATGGCCAGCAAGCGGCGCGCATACGCCACCATGAGTTCGCCGTCCTCCGTCGCCGACACATTGCCGCCCGCGCGGTCCCTCAACAGCAGCGTCTTGCCGACGCTCTGCTCCAGCTTGCGCACCTGCTGGCTGACGGTCGATTGCGTGCGATGCACCCGGTTGGCCGCGCGCGTGAAGCTGCCTTCGTCCACGACGCACACCAAGGTCCTGAGCAATTCCAGATCGAGCATGGCGGGGATGATATTTGATAATCAACTGAGGTGAGTTCAATAATTAATTTTACAACTTATCTGCGCGCCCCTACGCTGGAAGCATCCCCATCCGTTCAAGGAACCGACATGCCCCTGGCCCAATTGCCTCGTCCCCAATGGCTCACCTTCGATTGCTACGGCACCCTCATCCAGTGGGACGAAGGCCTGCAGGCCGCCGTTGCCCGCATCCTGGCAACCGACAGCGATACGGGGCGGCATGCGCCCAGTCCCGCGCAGTTCCTGCACGTCTACGATGGCCACGAACACCGGCTGGAGCACGCGCGGCCGCATCGCAGCTTCGCCGACATCAGCCGCGAATCGCTGCGGCTGACCATGCAGGAACTGGGCCTCGAATACCGGCCCGAGCACGCGGAGATGCTGGTCGGCGGCATCTCCGCCATGCCTCCCTTCCCGGAAGTGGTGGAGACGCTGGCGGTACTGAAGCAGGCCGGCTTCCGGCTGTGCATCATCTCCAACACCGACGACGGCATCATCGCCGGCAACGTTGCGCAATTGGGCGGCCACATCGACCGCGTCGTCACGGCCGAACAAGCCGGCGCCTACAAGCCGTCGCGCCAGATATTCGCTCACGCCCACGACGGCCTCGGCGTCACGCCCGACGAGGTCGTGCACATTTGCGCCAGCCCCCATCTGGACCTTGCGGCCGCTCGCGATATCGGCTTTCGCTGCGTCTGGATCGACCGCGGCACTGGCCGCAAACCCTTGCCCGACTATCGGCCGGACGCTACCGTAGCAACTTTGGACCGCGTGCCCGACCTGTTCCGCGACGCCGGCTGGCTATGACGGGCGCGCGCCTTCCCTCAAATCTCCACTTCCGAAAGGCAGCCATGAACCAGGAACCCCATTTCGCCGATGCGCTCTTTCACGCCGAACCCGTCGCCGCGCTGCGCGCCGATCTGGCGCTCGCGCTGCGGGCGGCGGCGGCCCATGGATTGGGGGAAGGCGTCTGCAACCATTTCAGCGTGGCCCTGCCTGGCAACCCGGATCATTTCCTGCTCAATCCGCGCGGATTGATGTGGCAGGAAGTACAGGCCGACGACATCGTCCTGATCGACGCCCAAGGCAACAAGCTCGCCGGCCGCCATGAAGTCGAGCCCACGGCGATGTTCATCCACGCCGCCATCCACCGCATCGCCGGCAAGGCCTGTGTCCTGCACACGCATATGCCCTACGCCACCGCGCTGACGCTCATTTCCGATCGGGCGCTGGACACCACGCTTTCCCAGAACGCCATGCGTTTTCACGGGCGCCTGGCCATCGACGAACACTACAACGGCCTGGCGCTGGACGTCAGCGAAGGCGAACGCATCGCCCGCGCCATGCAGGGCGCGGACATCGTCTTCCTGGGGAATCATGGCGTCGTCGTCTGCGGCGACCGGCTGGATTACGCCTACGACGATCTCTTCTTCCTGGAACGCGCCTGTACGGCCCAGGTGCTGGCGCAGTCCACCGGACGGCCCCTGGCTCCGGCCGATGCCGGAATTGCCGCCAAAGTGGCCGCCCAGATCCAGGGCGAGCGCCTTCAATCCGAACTGTTCTTCGCCGCGCTGCGCCGGCAGCTACGTTAGGATCCCTTTCCAGCCTGCCAAAGCAAAACCCCTCGCGGCGCTATGGCCGCGAGGGGTTTTTGTTTGTGCATGGGGCTAGAGGCAATCCATTGCGGCGCCCCAAAGACAAAACCCCACAGGTATAACCTGTGGGGTTTTGCGGAATAAAAGCCTGACGATGACCTACTTTCACAGACGTCCGTCCACTATCATCGGCGCAAAGTCGTTTCACTGTCCTGTTCGGGATGGGAAGGAGTGGGACCAACTCGCTATGGTCGTCAGGCGTAACTGGTTGAGCGGCTGCTAACGCAACCGCTCCAATCTGGGAAGAAACACAACGCGTGGTGACCAGAGTCGAACTCGATGATCACGCACGAGGGGGTGTAATTGATGTTGGCTGGCTGCCGACGGTGCAGCCAGATTTTGGTTTGAACGACACTTGGAACGCTACATCACCAGGTCATAACCATCAGTGTTATAGGATCAAGCCTCACGGGCAATTAGTATCGGTTAGCTTAACGCATTACTGCGCTTCCACACCCGACCTATCAACGTCCTGGTCTCGAACGACCCTTCAGGGGGATCAAGTCCCCGGGATACCTTATCTTCAGACGAGTTTCCCGCTTAGATGCCTTCAGCGGTTATCTCTTCCGTACTTAGCTACCCGGCAATGCCATTGGCATGACAACCGGTACACCAGAGGTACGTCCACTCCGGTCCTCTCGTACTAGGAGCAGGCTCCGTCAAGTATCCAACGCCCACGGCAGATAGGGACCAAACTGTCTCACGACGTTTTAAACCCAGCTCACGTACCTCTTTAAATGGCGAACAGCCATACCCTTGGGACCGGCTACAGCCCCAGGATGAGATGAGCCGACATCGAGGTGCCAAACACCGCCGTCGATATGAACTCTTGGGCGGTATCAGCCTGTTATCCCCAGAGTACCTTTTATCCGTTGAGCGATGGCCCTTCCATTCAGAACCACCGGATCACTATGTCCTGCTTTCGCACCTGTTCGACTTGTCAGTCTCACAGTCAAGCACGCTTATGCCATTGCACTATCAGCACGATTTCCGACCGTACCTAGCGTACCTTCGAACTCCTCCGTTACACTTTGGGAGGAGACCGCCCCAGTCAAACTGCCCACCATGCACTGTCCCCGATCCGGATAACGGACCAAGGTTAGAACCGCAAACAAACCAGGGTGGTATTTCAAGGTTGGCTCCACGCGATCTAGCGACCACGCTTCAAAGCCTCCCACCTATCCTACACAGGCCGGTTCACAGATCAATGCAAAGCTACAGTAAAGGTTCATGGGGTCTTTCCGTCTAGCCGCGGGTAGATTGCATCATCACAAACACTTCAACTTCGCTGAGTCTCAGGAGGAGACAGTGTGGCCATCGTTACGCCATTCGTGCAGGTCGGAACTTACCCGACAAGGAATTTCGCTACCTTAGGACCGTTATAGTTACGGCCGCCGTTTACCGGGGCTTCGATCAAGAGCTTGCACCCCATCACTTAACCTTCCGGCACCGGGCAGGCGTCACACCCTATACGTCGACTTTCGTCTTTGCAGAGTGCTGTGTTTTTAATAAACAGTCGCAGCCACCGATTCTCTGCGACCCCATCATGCTCAGCGCGCAGGCGCGTCACACTACCGGGGTATACCTTCTCCCGAAGTTACGGTATCAATTTGCCGAGTTCCTTCTCCTGAGTTCTCTCAAGCGCCTTGGAATATTCATCCCGTCCACCTGTGTCGGTTTGCGGTACGGTCTCGTACAGCTGAAGCTTAGAGGCTTTTCTTGGAACCACTTCCAATCACTTCGCAAGCCATGCTCGCTCGTGCCATACCCTTGATTTACGCGCCCGGATTTGCCTAAGCGCCATCTTCGATACAGCAACAGGGACATCCAACACCCTGATGATCTTCCGCAATCCGTCCCCCCATCGCACTGTACGACGGTGCTGGAATATTAACCAGCTTCCCATCAGCTACGCATCTCTGCCTCGCCTTAGGGGCCGACTCACCCTGCGCCGATGAACGTTGCGCAGGAAACCTTGGACTTACGGCGAGGGGGCTTTTCACCCCCTTTATCGCTACTCATGTCAGCATTCGCACTTCTGATACCTCCAGCAGCCTTTACAAGCCACCTTCGCAGGCTTACAGAACGCTCTCCTACCGCGTGCACAAAGTGCACACCCGCAGCTTCGGTTTATCGCTTAGCCCCGTTACATCTTCCGCGCAGGACGACTCGATCAGTGAGCTATTACGCTTTCTTTAAAGGATGGCTGCTTCTAAGCCAACCTCCTGACTGTCTATGCCTTCCCACTTCGTTTCCCACTTAGCGATAATTCGGGACCTTAGCTGGCGGTCTGGGTTGTTTCCCTCTTGAGTCCGGACGTTAGCACCCGGTGCTCTGTCTCCCAAGCTGTACTTGCGGGTATTCGGAGTTTGCCATAGTTTGGTAAGTCGCCATGACCCCCTAGCTATAACAGTGCTCTACCCCCCGCAGTAATACTTGAGGCACTACCTAAATAGTTTTCGGAGAGAACCAGCTATTTCCAGATTTGTTTAGCCTTTCACCCCTATCCACAGCTCATCCCCTAATTTTTCAACATTAGTGGGTTCGGTCCTCCAGCACGTGTTACCGTGCCTTCAACCTGGCCATGGATAGATCATCTGGTTTCGGGTCTACACCCAGCGACTAAAATCGCCCTATTCGGACTCGCTTTCGCTACGGCTTCCCTATTCGGTTAACCTTGCCACTGAATGTAAGTCGCTGACCCATTATACAAAAGGTACGCAGTCACCCCACAAGGAGGCTCCTACTGTTTGTATGCATACGGTTTCAGGATCTATTTCACTCCCCTTCCGGGGTTCTTTTCGCCTTTCCCTCACGGTACTGGTTCACTATCGGTCGATCACGAGTATTTAGCCTTGGAGGATGGTCCCCCCATCTTCAAACAGGATTTCACGTGTCCCGCCCTACTTGTCTTACGCTTAGTTCCACACACAAGATTTCATCTACAGGGCTATCACCTGCTACGGCCGGGCTTTCCATCCCGTTCGACTATCTTGCATGCTAAAACGTAAAGGCTCTTCCGATTTCGCTCGCCACTACTTTCGGAATCTCGGTTGATTTCTTTTCCTCGAGCTACTGAGATGTTTCAGTTCACCCGGTTCGCTTCCACTGACCTATGTATTCAGTCAGGGATACCGCATTGCTGCGGTGGGTTTCCCCATTCGGATATCTGCGGATCAAAGCTTGTTTGCCAGCTCCCCGCAGCTTTTCGCAGGCTACTACGTCCTTCATCGCCTGTGATCGCCAAGGCATCCACCATATGCACTTAGTCGCTTGATCCTATAACGCTGTAGGCTATAGGACCTGAGTATTAGCGTTTGTGCCGTTCATAAGTTTCAAAGCAGTCTGAGGTTATTCACCCCAGTCTTGAGAACTTGGAACAAAATTAATGCAATCACAACCCGTACTTATCTTCTTCGACTTGCGCCGAGTACTCGATAAGTACATTTCGTTGTGCTTCTTCCAGATTGTTAAAGAACAAATATAGCTGTTGGGTAAAACCCAACTCATAAGACTGCAAGCAGCATTATGAGTTGGCCTCTACGGCACCACCAGGTGTTAGGTACTTGGTGGAGGTGAACGGGATCGAACCGATGACATCCTGCTTGCAAAGCAGGCGCTCTCCCAGCTGAGCTACACCCCCATACCCTGCTTGACGCAGAATACCTGGTGGGTCTGGTTGGATTCGAACCAACGACCCCCGCCTTATCAAGACGGTGCTCTAACCGACTGAGCTACAGACCCAAAACCTTCTCGGATCAGCACTCAGGAGTCATGGGCGCAGGGAGGAGTCCCTCTACCCAAGCCCACAACCGATCCCAGCTATATATCAAACAACCGATAAGAGTGGACGCTTAACACGAGCACTTGAGCTCTGAAAGGAGGTGATCCAGCCGCACCTTCCGATACGGCTACCTTGTTACGACTTCACCCCAGTCATGAATCCTACCGTGGTAATCGCCCTCCTTGCGGTTAGGCTAACTACTTCTGGTAAAACCCACTCCCATGGTGTGACGGGCGGTGTGTACAAGACCCGGGAACGTATTCACCGCGACATGCTGATCCGCGATTACTAGCGATTCCGACTTCACGCAGTCGAGTTGCAGACTGCGATCCGGACTACGATCGGGTTTCTGGGATTGGCTCCCCCTCGCGGGTTGGCGACCCTCTGTCCCGACCATTGTATGACGTGTGAAGCCCTACCCATAAGGGCCATGAGGACTTGACGTCATCCCCACCTTCCTCCGGTTTGTCACCGGCAGTCTCATTAGAGTGCCCTTTCGTAGCAACTAATGACAAGGGTTGCGCTCGTTGCGGGACTTAACCCAACATCTCACGACACGAGCTGACGACAGCCATGCAGCACCTGTGTTCCGGTTCTCTTGCGAGCACTCCCAAATCTCTTCGGGATTCCAGACATGTCAAGGGTAGGTAAGGTTTTTCGCGTTGCATCGAATTAATCCACATCATCCACCGCTTGTGCGGGTCCCCGTCAATTCCTTTGAGTTTTAATCTTGCGACCGTACTCCCCAGGCGGTCAACTTCACGCGTTAGCTGCGCTACCAAGGCCCGAAGGCCCCAACAGCTAGTTGACATCGTTTAGGGCGTGGACTACCAGGGTATCTAATCCTGTTTGCTCCCCACGCTTTCGTGCATGAGCGTCAGTGTTATCCCAGGAGGCTGCCTTCGCCATCGGTGTTCCTCCGCATATCTACGCATTTCACTGCTACACGCGGAATTCCACCTCCCTCTGACACACTCTAGCCCGGTAGTTAAAAATGCAGTTCCAAAGTTAAGCTCTGGGATTTCACATCTTTCTTTCCGAACCGCCTGCGCACGCTTTACGCCCAGTAATTCCGATTAACGCTTGCACCCTACGTATTACCGCGGCTGCTGGCACGTAGTTAGCCGGTGCTTATTCTGCAGGTACCGTCAGTTCCGCGGGGTATTAGCCCGCGACGTTTCTTTCCTGCCAAAAGTGCTTTACAACCCGAAGGCCTTCATCGCACACGCGGGATGGCTGGATCAGGGTTTCCCCCATTGTCCAAAATTCCCCACTGCTGCCTCCCGTAGGAGTCTGGGCCGTGTCTCAGTCCCAGTGTGGCTGGTCGTCCTCTCAAACCAGCTACGGATCGTCGCCTTGGTGAGCCGTTACCCCACCAACTAGCTAATCCGATATCGGCCGCTCCAATAGTGCAAGGTCTTGCGATCCCCTGCTTTCCCCCGTAGGGCGTATGCGGTATTAGCCACGCTTTCGCGTAGTTATCCCCCGCTACTGGGCACGTTCCGATACATTACTCACCCGTTCGCCACTCGCCACCAGACCGAAGTCCGTGCTGCCGTTCGACTTGCATGTGTAAGGCATCCCGCTAGCGTTCAATCTGAGCCAGGATCAAACTCTTCAGTTTAATCTCTGTATTTGTTCGTATTTCTTAACCCCCGAAAGGGTCGAGTCATACGTCGCTACTCAAAGGAAGTGAGGTATGTGCTTAGACTTGACATCTAAGGTACTTCACTTCTAGTGAGCACTTGATTTCATTGTGCTTGTGATAAAGCTGAGGTTTAAATCCCAACCCATCACCGCACCCGCATCAAGCGCCCACACTTATCGGTTGTTTAATTGTTAAAGAGCGGTACTGCTAAGTTCTTTACTGCCTGCCGACTGGCCCGGCGCTTTCGCGTCGTTCGCTGTGTCAGCAGCAGAGAAACGAGATTATGAAGAAGTTTTTATCGCTTGTCAAGTCAGCTTCGCGGGGTTCGCTACGCTTTCTTGCCGCGGCCTCTTCAAGACCCTTTCCTCTTTAGCAGCTATCGAAACATCAGGGTAAACCCTGAATTTTCGGCAACCGCCAAGCCCGAAACTATAACACGACTTTTGCAGATTATGCAACCGGCTTTTGCCTAATTTGCATCCTATCTTGCAACCCGCGGCGCCGCTGAACCTCCAGCCTCGCCATCGCCCTGAAACCAGGGGCCGGTCACTTCAGGTGGCTAATGATTCGTAAGGGTAAACCCTTGGTTCGCTTCACCAGCCAAGCCCAAGACTATAGCATATTGTTTCGAACGGCGCAACTGACTTCTGTCTGATTCGCACTATCCATGCAATGATGCCTGCCTGGCCCCGCGCTTCGAAAAACTGCCCGAACCGCGAAGGAGCGAGACTATAGCACAAGTTTTCACAACGGACGCGGCCCCTTCCGCTGGGCCCACCTTCTATATATATATATATAGAGAGAGAGAGGGGAACGGAAGGGGCCGCGGCACGGCGGCGGCAGGCCTGCGTTTACCAGCGCAGGTAGTTCACGTCGCGAAGCCGCGTCAGGTCCCGGTCCACGGCGGCTTCGTTGACCAGCCAGTTGGGCGCGCCTACATCCCGCAGCATGTGTTCATCCAGCTCTTTCGCCAGGCTGCGCAGCCGTGCTTCGTTGCGATGTTTGCGATAGGCGGCCCATATCCGGCCGAGGAAACCGCCGCCGGAGGACGCCGCCTGTTCCAGATCCGCGCGGGCCGCCGTGGCGGCAATGCCGTTGCCGTGCAGGGCGGGCTGGTTCCGCTCGGTGGGCAGCGGCATGAATGAAGCGGAAGATGAGGGGCAGGTTTGCGCTGACATGGTGGGCTCCGTATGGAATACGCGTTTGGTAAGCGTAATAGCCCAACCTTCTGATGAAAATCGAATTGTTCTCGGGTTATCGGTAAGGTATGCTGACCAATCAAGTCATCCTCGGATCGCCCCCATGCGTTTGCCTCTGAATACCCTCCCCGCTTTCCGCGCGGTGGCCGAATTGCAGAACCTGCGTGCGGCAGCGGAACGGCTGCACCTGACCCACAGCGCGGTCAGCCAGCAGATCAAGGGGCTGGAAGAACAACTGGGCTTTCCGCTGTTCGAACGCAGCGGGCGGGGCATCGTCCTGAATACGGCCGGAGCCGCCCTGCTGTGCGCAGTCCAAGGCGCTTTGGCTCAATTGGATGAAGGGGTGCTTGCGGCGTCGGCCGCCGCCACCGGCAGCGAACAGCGCTTGCGGGTGTCGGTGCTGCCTTCTTTCGCGCAGCGCTGGCTGCTGCCGCGGATGGCCCGGTGGCGGACCCGCAATCCCGGCCTGGCGCTGGAGATCGACTCTTCCCAACAGGTCGCGGATCTGCTGCGCGACGGATTCCACGCGGCGCTGCGTTTCGGACGCGGCCCCTGGGCGGGCGTGGAATCGGAACCCCTGTTCGACATGCCGTTGCCGCTGATTGTCCTGGCGTCGCCGGAAACGGCGGCCGCGCTTCCCGACAATACGCCGGAAACCCTCGCGCGGCAGCCCCTGCTGGGCGAACGCGAGGTCTGGCAACACTGGTTCAACGCCGCCGGACTGCGCACGCCCGTCACGCCGGTGGCGTCGTTCAATGACGCGGGCATGATGCTGCAGGCCGCCGAGCAGGGACTCGGCATCACGCTGGGACGCGAACTGCTCGCCGCGGACGCGCTGTGCGCCGGGCGGCTGGTGCAGGTTTCCCCGGTGAGCGTCCATTATGAACAGGCGCAGACGTATCACCTGGTCTATCGCCCCAGCCTGCGCGACTGGGGGCCGCTGGTCGCGCTGAAGCAATGGCTGCGCGACGAGCTGGAAATGTCCCGCCGCAGCCTGGTCACTCCCGATCCCGGGCCGGACCAGGAGCCACGGGCAAAGTAACGGCGGCGCCAGCCGCCGGGCCTGGCCTCAGGCCACCTTGCGCGCAGCCGGCTTCGAAGGCTGCATCGAGTCCGTTTCGTTGAACCGCTGGTGCCACGAGAACGCTTCCTCGAGCAGGTGCGGGGTCTGGCCGCCACATTCACAGGCGCGATCGAAATAGTCCTGCAGGGCGTCGCGATAGGACGGGTGCACGCAATTCTGGATGATGGCGCGCGCCCGTTCGCGCGGCGCCAGCCCCCGCAAGTCCGCCAGCCCGCATTCGGTGACCAGCACGTCCACGTCGTGCTCGGTGTGGTCCACGTGGGACACCATGGGCACCACGCTGGAAATGTCGCCGTTCTTGGCCATGGACTTCGACACGAAAATCGCCAGATGCGCGTTGCGCGCGAAGTCGCCCGACCCGCCGATGCCGTTCATCATGTGCGTGCCGCCCACGTGCGTGGAATTCACGTTGCCGTAGATGTCGAATTCCAGCGCGGTATTGATCGCGATGATGCCCAGCCGGCGAACGATCTCCGGCGCGTTGCTGATCTCCTGCGGGCGCAGCACGATGCGCTCGCGGTAGTGCTCCATGTTGGCCAGGATCTTCTCGTAGACGGGCTTGGACACCGTGATGGAGGACGCCGAGGCGAACGCGAGCTTGCCTTGGTCCAGCAGTTCGATCGCGCTGTCCTGCAGCACTTCCGAATACATGGTCAGGTTCTGGAAGCTGGACGATTCGAATCCATGCAGCACGGCATTGGCGATGGTGCCGATGCCCGCCTGCAGCGGCAACAGGGAATCGGTCAGGCGGCCGGCATCGACTTCACGCCGCAGGAAGGCATTGATATGGCCCGCGATGGCATTGGTTTCCGCGTCGGGCGGCAAGGCGTTGGATGGGCTGTCCGGTTCGTGCGTGATGACGATGGCGGCGATCCTGGCCGGGTCCACCTCGATGAAAGGCTGGCCGATGCGCTGGTCGGCCGACACCAGCCCGATGGGCTGGCGCGCCGGCCTGTCGCCGGGCACGTAGATGTCGTGCAGGCCTTCGATGGAGCCGGGCATGCCCATGTTCAGTTCGATGATGATCTTGTCCGCCTGTTGCGCGAACGAGGCGGAATTGCCCACCGACATCGTCGGCACGATCGCGCCGGTCTCGGTGATCGCCGCGGCCTCGAGGATGGCCACGTCGATCGGGCCGATATGGCCCGCGCGCAGTTGTTCGACGGTCTCGGACAAGTGCTGGTCGATGAAGGCGATTTCGCCCTGGTTGATCTTGCGGCGCAAGGTCGTGTCGACCTGGAACGGCATGCGGCGCGCCAGGGCGTTGGCCTGCGCCAGCATCTTGTCGGTGTCATGGCCCAGCGAGGCGCCGGTGATCAGGGTGATGGAGAGCGGCTCGCGCTCGGCGCGGGCCGCCAGCGCCGCGGGCACCGACTTGCAGTCGCCGGCGCGCGTGAAACCGCTCATTCCGACGGTCATGCCGTCCTGAACCAGCAGGGCCGCCTGATCGGCGGAGGTGATCTTGGCGCGCAGCCCAGGGTGGCGGATACGGTCGAGATGCATGGTGTCTCCAGATTTAAGGGCCAACGGCTCGCGGCCGGGCGCGGCGATGCCGCCTCTGCGCCCAGGCACCGTCTGACGCGGCGTTTCCCGAGGTCCCGCGGCCGGATCCTGCCGGCGCCGGGACGAATTTTCCGCAGTATAGGAAGGCCGGCTCAAATCTCGTAATGACTTAAAATCATCCAAATCAGTCGTTTTTTTCATCGTTTGCTTGTTTGCGCGCATCGCGCGAAGGGAGGCCGCCGGCCATGGACGTGCGCGCATTGCGGTATTTCGTGGAAACCGTCAGGCATGCCAGCTTCACCCAGGCGGCCAAGGCGCTGTTCGTGACGCAGTCGACCGTCAGCAAGATGATTCGCCAACTGGAGGAGGAAGCGGGCACCCCGCTGTTGATCCGCGACGGCCACACGGCCCGTCCCACCGACACCGGCCAGGTCATGTACCAGCGCGGCTTGCAGGTGCTGGAGACCATGCGCCAACTGGCCGAGGAATTGCGCCAGACCACCGACTTGCGCCGCGGCGCGCTGGAAGTCGGCATCCCGCCCATGATCAACCTGCTGTTCACCCCGGTTGTGAAACGCTTCCGCGAACGGCACCCGGGCATACACCTGACCTTGCGCGAAGGCACGGGCCAGGCCGTCGAAGGCCTGGTCGCCAGCGGCGAACTGGAAGTCGGCGCGACCATCCTGCCGATCGCGCCCGACGGCGGACTGGCCGCCCAACCCTTCGGCAGCTACCCCATCTGGGTGATCGGTCCGCCCGATGCGCCCTGGGCGGGCAAGACTTCATTGCCGCTGAGCGCGCTGCGCGACGCGCGGCTCCTGATCCCCACGGACGACTTCGCCATGACGCGCCGCTTGCGGCAAGCCTTCGCCGACGCCGGCTTCCAGCCCGGCATCGCGGCGCAGAGCGCCCACTGGGATTTCCTGGTGGCCATGGCTTCCGCCGGCCTGGGCGTGGCGCTGCTGCCCGAACCGCTGATGCAACGCATGAAGACGCGCGGGCTGAGCACGGCGAAACTGGCCAAATCGGGCCTGCAATGGGAAGTGGGCCATATCTGGCAGCACGCCGGCTACCTGTCTTTCGCCGCGCGCGCCTGGCTGGAAGTGTGCGACGAGGTGCTGGGCAAGCCGAAAAAGGCGCCGGCCCGGGCCTGAGTTGAATCCAAACGTTGGCCTCGTAAACTTGGATTGCGGGCAACGGCGCCCGCAAAGCGGCCTTTCGCCGGGATCGCGGGCCGATTCAAATGGGGCCAAAGCAGCAGTTTTGTTGCAACGGGCGGGACGGCGGCTTGTTATGCTGCCGCCTCGATGCGAGCCACTCGCCCAAAAACATGACACCGACCACCCATCTCCTGCCCTTGCGGGCCCGACGCGCGCGCGCGTCTTTCTTTGCCGCGTCGATCGCGGCATTGCTGCTGGCGCTGTTCCTGATGCCCGCCTTCGCGGCGGCGCCGCCCACGCCCGCCGACACGGAAACCATGCTGGCCTCGGCGCGCAAGCAGATCGACGACATCCGCAAGCGCGTCGCCGACGAAACCGATGACGCCAGCCTGGTGAAACAGCGCGGCGATGCGCTGGACATCCAATCCAAGGCCGATGCGGCGGCCGAGGCCCTGACGCCGCAACTGGCCAGCGTAACGGCCAAGCTGAGCGAATTGGGTTCGCCGCCGGAAGGCGTCAAGGAAACGCCCGACGTGGCTGCCCAGCGCATGCAACTGGAAAAAAGCAGCCGGGCGCTGGATGCGCAGATCAAGCTGGCCAGGCTGCTGTCCGTGGACGCCGGCCAGGCCGCCGAACAGATCTCCGCCCAGCGGCGCACGCAGTTCCAGGCGCGCCTGGGAGAACGGCGGGACTCCTTTCTCTCCGACGCGTTCTGGACGGAATTCCGGGAAGAATTCCCGCGCGATCTCGATCGTTTGAAAGCCCTGGGCGACGACCTGTCGGCCGCCGTCGGGCAAACGCCGAAATGGGGCTGGCTGCTCCTGGCGACGGCGGCCGCGCTGGCGATCGCCCTGCGCGTCTGGATCGGCCGCATCCTGCTGCGCCTGACCGCCACTCGCGTTCCCCCCGGCCGCCTGCGGCGCTCGTTCCTGGCGGTCGCCCACGTGGTCCTGGCCGTGGCCACGCCCGGCGTCATCGCGCTGCTGATCCACATCGGGCTGGACTGGAACTCGCAGTTGACCGACAACACCTCGTCCCTGCTGGCGAACCTGGTGGCGACGGTCTGTTTCGGCGGATACGTATCGGGACTGGGCTATGCCCTCTTGTCCTCGAACCGGCCGTCGTGGCGCCTGCCCCCGATCAGCGACGCCGTGGCGACGCGGCTGCGCTGGCTGCCCGGCGTGCTGGGCGTGCTGGTGGTGATGATCTGGCTGGCCGAGCGCCTGCCCGTGCTGCTCAACGCCAGCCTGACCACGACGATCACGCTGACCGGAATCGTCGCCGTCATGACCATGGCGATGATAGGCGCGGTGCTCGCCATCGGCCGCCGGCTGCGCCGGCAGGCGATGCAGGAAAACGATGCGCCCATCCCGTTCTGGCTGTCGCTGCTGCTGACCGCCATCTGGACCGTGCTGGTCCTCAGCCTCGCCAGCCTGCTGGCCGGATACGTGGCGTTCGGCAGTTTCCTGGTCAAGCAGGTGCTGTGGGTGCTGATCGTATTGGCTTCCGCCTACCTGGCGTCCACCTTGATCGAAGATGGTTTCGGCACGCTGCTGGGCAGTTCGCACCGCGACGGCGGCGAACAGGAAGCGCCCAGCATGCGCGACCAGGCCGCGGTGCTGCTGTCGGGCGTCGGACGGGTGGCCGTCGGTCTGCTCGCCATCGTCCTGCTGCTGGCGCCTTTCGGCGAAGCGCCGATGGATCTGCTGCAGCGCTTCGACCAGTTGCGCAAAGGCCTGGCGATCGGCGAAGCGCAGATCCGCCCCGGCGCCGTCCTGCAGGCGCTGCTGGTTCTGGCGCTGTCCCTGCTCAGCGTGAAGGTGCTGAAGCGGTGGCTGTCCAACCGCTACCTGCCCACCACCGAACTGGATCCGGGCATGCAGTTGTCGGCCGCCACGCTGTTCGGCTATGCGGGCTTCGTGGTCGCCGTGGCGCTGTCGCTGTCGGCCGCGGGCATCGGGCTGGAACGCGTGGCGTGGATCGCCAGCGCGCTGTCGGTGGGTATCGGTTTCGGCCTGCAGGCGGTCGTCCAGAATTTCGTTTCCGGCCTGATCCTGCTGGCCGAACGTCCGGTCAAGGTGGGAGACTGGGTCTCCCTGGGCGGCGTGGAGGGCGACATCCTGCGCATCAACGTCCGCGCCACGGAAATCCAGATGGGGGACCGCTCGACGGTGATCGTCCCGAATTCGGAGTTCGTCACCAAGACCGTGCGCAACGTCACCCGCTCGAATCCGCTGGGCCTGGTGCAGATCAAGATGCCCCTGCCGCTGTCCACCGACGCGGAACACGTGCGCGAACTGATCCTGCAGGCCTTCGCGGACCACGAGGACGTGCTGGACGCGCCGGCGCCCAATGTGTTCCTCGACGGCATCGAAGGCGGCCACCTGATCTTCAACGCCAAGGGCTACGTATCCTCGCCCCGGGCGGCCTACGGCGTGCGCAGCGCCTTGCTGTTCACCGTGCTCAAGCGGCTGCACGACGCGGGACTGGAAGTGTCGTCCCCGCCCACCATGCTGCTCGCGCCGGCCCCGCAATCGCCGGCGGCGCAGGCGGCGGCTCCCGCGGCGGTTCCGCCGCCGGCCGCCCCCTAGACGCCGCGCGGTTCCGGCCGGACATGGCGTCCGGCCTCAACCGGGGGAATACAGGTCGGCGAAGGTCTGCCTGTCGAGCCGGGGATTGCGCAATGGCGGCGACGCCAGCGCGGCGCTCTGGACGGACCGCACCGGATAGGCCTGCGCCGTGGGCTGCGAGGGCGGGGGCGTCTCGGCCAGGACCGGCGCCGACGGCGCGACCTGGGCGACCGCGCCGTTGTCGAAACGATGATCGGCGGTGGTCAGCGCGGGATTGGTGCACAGCCCCTGCGCCACCAGCGCGGCCTTGGTGCGGTCGTCCGTCTGGCACAGGATGTCGATGGCGGCGGTTTCCAGGCGGCGCGCGCGGTCGGCGTCCTTGGTGGACGCGGCGGCCTGCATGGTGCGTTCGAAGTTGCGCCGCAAGCTGCACTTCTGGTCCTCGATCGGGACGGCGACGTTCATGCCGAAGCCCACCACGGAACCGCCTCCCCCGGCGGACACCATGCAGCTATCGGATGAAAAAGAACCATAGAAACTCTGGCCGCCCACGGGCGGCGCCGAGCGCAGGGTGCTGGATCCGCTATTGTTGGAGTTGAGCGTAATGCCCTGGTTGTTGCCGGCATTGGTCGAACCCGACGATGCCGAGGTCGTGGCGCTGGAACTGCTGGTCTGGGCCCCGGCGGAAAACGCCGCCAGCGACAGGGAAATGGCAAGCACTATAGTCTTCATGATGTTCCCTCGCCCGGACGGCCGAAGCCGTCCGGATAATTGGGTCAGTGATGGAACCCTGCGACATGGCCCACCGCGCCAATGCCGTGTATCGACCCGAACCCACCCACATTCGCCGCATGGAACGACCCCGTGGCCGACGCGCTGGTTTCCGTCTGCCCGAACGTGGCGCCGCCGTTGGCGATGCTGTCGCCGACCATGATGGGGGCATTGCCCGATACATGGCCGTATGACTCGCTATTGGCGTACTGGCGCGTGCTGGTCACGACTTGCGTGCCGTCGCGGCTGAAGGTTCCGCCGACTTCCGCGATGCCGCCCGTGCTGCCGAACGATGTCTGGCTCGAAAAGCCGTAGCCGTTGATCTGGGTGGACACCGCGGAACTCCCGGTGGAAATGGATGACGCGGTGCCGTTGATGGCGCCGGCATGGCCCGTCACGGACCCGCCGACCGGGCCGGTGGCATAGGCCGTGGCGGCAAACAAGGACAACGCGGCGATTGCTGCGAGCTTTTTCATTTGAGCTCCTCCTGATCCGTGCGGGCACGGATACACGGTTGCCGGTGGCCGACCGGCGCGGACCGTTACCTCCCAGCCATGCGTGCAATGACGAAAGGCTTGGGACTTTCGTATTGGTACGGAATGATTGCGCCGTCCTAGGCATGTCGATATCGGCTAAACGGGCGACCGAATCCTGCTGGACGAGCGGAGGCGGTAACACTTCCGGCCAAATGCGCGGATAACGCGCGCCGCGCCATGCATATGGACGACGCGCAATGCGCGGGACGAATCGCGCACGCGGAGGAACTCAACTTTATGGATGGGAACGGCGGCCCGCGGCTCGGGCAACTTCCCTAGCGCGCCCGAGCGACTCGGCCCGGCGGAATCGGCGCCCACCGGGCTCCAGCCTTTCGGCGGGCTGAATGCGGATTTTTAGGCCATACTATCCCCGCCGCCGGGCGCTACCCGGCCCATTCGTCGCACGGAGACAGAATCATGATCCAGGAGATTGCCGGCATCCACGTCCGCGAAGGACAGGAAGCGCTGTTCGAAGCGGGCGTCGCGCAAGCGAAGCCGCTATTCTTGCGGGCCCGCGGATGCCACGGCATGGAGCTGTACCGCAGCATCGAGCAGCCGCAGCACTACACGCTGGTCGTGGACTGGGAAACGGTGGAAAACCACATGGTGGATTTCCGCGAGTCCACGGATTTCCAGGAATGGCGCAGGCTGGTGGCGGGCTTTTTCGTCGAGCCGCCGCAGGTGCATCACGAACAGAAAGTGCTCTGACGCCCGGGCCTGCGCGCAACCCCTTTCAGCGTGAACAGGCCCTAGAGCGGATCGTTGTATTTGCGCGCGCTGCCGCGAAAACGATCCGCCGGATATTTCCGCGCGTTCTTCACCATCTTGCCCGCCACGGCATCGGCGATATCGATGCCCAACTGGTCCGCCAGCGCGACCAGGTACATCTGCACGTCCGCGATCTCGTCGGCCGCTTCAGCCAGCCGCTCGGGCGGCATGCCGCGCGATTCGGCCTCGCTCAGCCACTGGAACAGCGACACCAGTTCCCCCGCCTCGCCCGCCAGGGCCATGGCCAGGTTCTTCGGCGAATGGAAGGGCTGCCAATCCCGTTCCGCCGCGAAGCGGCGGACGGCAAGCCTGATCTGTTCCAGGTCGGACATCGCGGCTCCTGAGTTGAAATGGGCGCGTCAGGCCGCCGCCAGCCGCGCGCTGGCCGCCAGCGCGACGGCGACCGTGGTGCGCACGTCGGCCAGCGCCCGGTGGGTGGGATCCGAGGCGCCGACGTGGCGAGCCAGGATCTCCAGCTTGTGCGAAGGCAGTTCGGGCCAGGCGCGCCGCGCCAGCGCCAGCGTGCAATGGGTGGCGTTCGAAAACGGCAGGCCGGTCTGGTCCGCGGCGGCCCCCAGGAAGCGCCGGTCGAAAGAGGCATTGTGGAAAAACACGGGCAGGTCCTCCACGAAATCCAGGAAGGACGAAAACGCCTGCACCACGGGCACGCCGTGGCGGTCGACTTCCGCCTGCGTGATGCCGGTCAACCGGGTAATGAAAGACGGGACCGGGCCGCGCGTGCGCACCACCTGCGTGTATTCCCGCTCGTGCGCGCCCGACGCGTCCACGCGGACGGCGGCGAACTCCAGGATCTCGCAGGTGGCCGTGGACAGGCCGGTGGTTTCCAGGTCGGCCACGATGAATGGGCCGCGCAAGGCCCGCAGCGCCTCGGCCAGCGCCTCGGTTCCCGCCTTGCGCCCCGCCGCCGCGCGGACGGGCCCCGCGCCGCTTGCGCGCGGCCGCCGGTAGAAGAACGTCACGGCCTTACTCCGCCGGCCGCAAAGGCGCGAAACGGGGCGAGCCGTCGGCCAGTTGGCCGAAGAACAGCGCCGCGGGGCGCACCCACAGCCCGCGCTCGTGAGGCCACAGATGTTCGTACACAACCATCGATTCCTCGGTTTCGGAATGGCGGGCGGTGCCCTGGTAGAGATAAAGGCCGCCCTTGTAATGGCGGTGCGAGGCGAGAGCCAGGGCTTCGGATTCGGTCATGGACGGTTGCCGCAAATGGCGCGGCCCGGGCGGTAGGGTTCCTGCCCGGGCCTGCGGGTTCAGACAATACCGTCTTTATAGCGCATCGGGCCGGCGCGGTCCGGCCGTCAGCAGCGCACGTACTGCAATTCGGGCGGCGCCGCGCGCCCCGGCTCGCCGGCCCGCTGGGTAATGTCCTCCGTGACGTCGCCGAGCTTGGCGGACTGGGCCAGGGATTCCTCCACCACCGCCGCCATGATTTCGGTGACGCGGCGGGACGAGGCCACGATATCGTCCATGGTAGTGCCCGCCGATTGGACCTGGCGCGCCCCGCCCTCGATCTGCTGGACCGACGACGTGATCAAGCCCTTGATTTCCTTGGCCGCCGCCGCGCTGTTCTGCGCCAGGCTGCGGACCTCGGCCGCCACGACGGCGAACCCCTTGCCATGCGAACCGGCCCTGGCGGCCTCGACGGCGGCGTTCAACGCCAGGATGTTGGTCTGGAAGGCGATCCCGTCCATGACCCCGATGATTTCCGAGATGCGCCGCGAGCTTTGGGTGATGTCGCCCATCGTCTTCACCACCTCCTGCACGGTATGGCCGCCCTGTTCGGCCACCCGGCAGGCGTCCAGCGCCAGTGTATTGGCTTGCCCGGCGCGGTCGGCGTTCTCGGTCAGCCCCTGGACGGCGACGCGCAAGGTCTGGGCGGCGGTAAAGCGCCTGGTGATGTCGGTGGCGTACTTCACGATCTTGAACGGGCGGCCTTCGGCGTCGAAGATCGGGTTGTAGCTGGCCTCGATCCAGACCTGGCGGCCGCCTTTGCCAAGGCGCAAGTACTGCCCGGTGTCGTATTCGCCGCTGCGCAGCTTGCGCCAGAATTCCTTGTACGCGGCGCCGCGCGCCTCCTCGGGCGGGACGAACATGCTGTGGTGCCGCCCGCGCACCTCGTCGGCCCGGTAGCCCACCGCGTCCAGGAACAATTCGTTCGCGCGGATGATGGTGCCGTCGAGCTCGAATTCGACGATGGCCTGCACTTTGGAAATCGCCGCCAACTGGCCTTCGACGTCCGCCTGCCGCTGCTGCTGCCCGGTGATGTCGACGGCATACTTGACTACTTTCATCAACCGCTGGCGATTGTCGAAAATAGGGTTGTAGGACGCCTGCAGCCAGACGTCGCGCCCGTCCTTGCAAATCCGGCGGTAGCGCCCGGCATCGTGCGCGCCCTGCCTCAGCTTGTTCCAGAATTCCGCGTAGCCAGCCGACTCGCGCTCGTCGGGATCGACGAACATGCGGTGGTGGCGCCCCACGATTTCGTCGAGCGTATAGCCCAGGGTGTCCAGGAAATTCCGGTTCGCGGCCAGCACGTGGCCGTCCAGATCGAACTCCACGACGGCCTGGACATTATTGATCGCCGCGATCTGCCCATGCATGTCCGCCTTCTGCAGGCCGCGGTCCGCGCGGAACAATGGGCCGAGGGTGATCCATTTCATGGTGGCGTCTCCTGCCGGGGTCTGCCAGGCCGGCTGCCGCCCGACCACGCCGTTATGACACAAATGGATATATTGGCGTATCAATTAGCAAACATTTAATCCTAAAAATGAACGGCCCTCAAGGTATTCCAGACGTCTCATGAAAAAACGGCGTCCGGCAACACCAGGGTTAACACGGACTCAGGCCGCGTCCAATTCGCGATAGCGGCGAAAAATACCTTCCCCGAAAGGCAGGCGCCTGCCGCTTCCGAAGTAGGCCTGCAACGCTTCCAGCGCCGCCACGCGCGCATGCAGCGCCATGACGTTCGGATAGCGCACCGCCAGGGTGGCCATGCGCTTGGGGAAAGCGTAGAGCAGGCCGTCGACCAGGTGGAACAAAGACAGATCCACGTAGGTCCAGCGCTTGCCGCCGGCCAGCCAGGCCTGGGGCCCGTCCAGCACCCGTTCGAAGTACTCCAGGAATTTGGGCATCCGCTCTTCGCGAAAGCCGCTCGCGCGCCGCGCCGCCTCTTCCTTCTGGTCTTCGTAGTATTCGCTGGCGGAGATGGGATGATGGGTATCGTGCGCTTCGGCCACCATGTCCGCGATGGTGAGCTGCAACTGGTTCACCCATAGGCGGCCTTCGAGGGAATCCGGCGCCAAGCCGTGCTTTTCCCCGAGGAACAACAGAATGTTGGCGGTCTGCCCCAGCGTCATTTTTCCCGCGACCAGGTAGGGCGGCGCGAACGGCGGATGCCTGCGGTCGGAACGCAAGTCCTCGACCAGCGTGTTTTCGTCCGCGCCGGGCTCGCGCGCGCATTCCCGGTACGGAATGCCGCCCGCCTCCAGCGCCAGGCGCACGAACTCCCCGCGCCCGGGAATGCCGTCCCAATACCAAAGGTCGTAAGTCATGCCGTCTCCTTCCTGTCGATGAAGGCCTGGGTTTGCTCGTCCTGGGTGGGAAATACGCTGATCTCGCCTTCGTGTCCGGCCGCCAGCACGCCGCGTGCCTGCTGGTACTGCCTGGGGGACAGGCCGAAATGCGCGCGGAAGTCGCGCGAAAAATGCGCGCCGTCCGCGAACCCGCAGTCCAGCGCGATCTGGGTGATGCTGCCGGGATTGTTCAAAAGTAGCCAGCTACCGTACTCCAGCCGCAACTGCCGCTGGAACGCCATGGGCGACATGCCGGTGGCCACGCGGAACGCGCGCTCTAGCTGCCTGCGCCCCACGCCGACATACCGGGCGATCGCGTCCAGCGGCGGCGGGCTGTCGATGCGCTGCTCCATGAAGTGCGCGGCCTGGCGGACCCGCAGGTCCTGGATGCCCGACAGGTCCGTATGGAAATGGGCCTGCGGCACGCGTCCGGACCGCGCGCCCTGCAGCATCATGTGCCGCACGGCCTGCTGGGCCTTGTCGCGCCCGCAATGCCGGGCCACCAGATACAGGGCCAGGTCGATGGCGGCCGTGGATCCCGCGCAGGAAATCAGGTCGCCCTCGTCCACGAACAATCGGTCCACTACCGCGCGGGTCTGCGGAAACCGCTCGCGGAAAGTGTCCAGCACATTCCAATGCACGCAGACCGTGCGCGGCCCGATCACATCGGCCTGCGCCAGCGCGAACGTGCCGGTGCAAATGCCCAGCAGCCGCACGCGTTGCGCGGCCGCCCGCCGCAGCCAGTCGCGCAGGCGCTCGGGCATGCGTTCATTGAAATAGTCGTTGCCGCCGCAAACCGCCACGTAGTCGAACTGGGACAGATCGTCGGGCAGGCTGTCGGCGACGTCTATCGTCAGGCCCGCGCTGGAGCGGCGCGGCTTGCCGTCCCAGCTCATGACGCGCCATGCCGTGTGGATCTGGCGGCTGCGCCCGCCGTGGTCGCCCGCCAGCCGCAGCACGTCCACCAGTCCCGCGAAGGCCGCCAGCGTGAACTGGTCCAGCAGCACGATGCCGACGGTCAGTGCGGGTTTCCCCTGGGATGGCTCGCGGGCGCCGTCGTCATAGGGAAAAGGCGCGGGCGCGGCGAATGTGGCGGTATCCATGTCGCAATTATTCAAGTTTATGTCCCGCGCCTTCAAGCTGGTTTTCCCTGGGATCGCCCAAGATGCGCTTGTAGCACCGTATCCGCGCCCGCCGGGAAGCACCGGAGCGGGCCGGCAAATTCACAAGGGGATACCGACATGACAACACTTACCCGCAGCGCCGTCCGCGCCGCCCTGATGGGCGCCGGACTGCTGGTGGCCAGCCAGGCGCTGGCGCAGCAGCAGAAAATCACCGTCGCCTGGTACGGCGGCAATTGGGGCGACGCCTTCCGCACCTGCGTCGCCGAACCCTACACCAAGGCGACGGGCGTGGCCGTCGTGCCGGAGGTCGGCACCTCAACGACGACGCTGGCGAAATTGCAGCAGCAGAAGGGCGCGCCCACCATCGACGTCGCCTGGATGGATGGCGGCATCAGCGAACTGGCCGCCGAGGCCGGCGTGCTGGATGCGCTCGACCCCGCCGCCATCCCCAACCTGAAGAACGTGATCGATCAGGGCGTGTACCGCGGCGGCGACGCGGCCTACGCCGTCAGCACCGGCTACTACTCGCTGGGCGTAGCCTACAACACCAAGGAAGTGCCGCAGCCGCCGACCAGTTGGAAGGACCTGTGGAAGCCCGAGTACGCCGGCGCCGTCGCCATTCCCTCTCCGGCGAATTCGTCCGGCGTGCCGTTCGTGTTCTTCCTGGCCCGGGTCTTCTCCATCGACCCGTCCAACCTGGCGCCGCTGTATACCAAGCTCGCCAGCCTCGACACCGCGCTGTTCTTCGACAGTTCCGGCGCCGCCACCAACGCCTACCAGAGCGGCGAAGCCATCATCGGCGCGCACTTCAACGTGGGCGCCTGGGACCTGATCGACAAGGGCCTGCCCATCGGCTTTGCCGTGCCCAAGGAAGGCGCCTGGGCCACGGATGCGCGCCTGCACCTGGTCAAGGGCGCGCCGAACAAGGCCGCGGCGCAGAAGTTCATCGACGCCGCCCTGACGCAGGACGCCGCCGCATGCCTGGCCGCGCGCCTCTACCTGGGCCCGGCGGTCAAGGACGTGCAGGTGCCCAAGGACGTCGCCCGCAAGCTGCCCTGGGGCGCGGACGGCTCGGTGAAGAACCTCAGCCTGTTCGACTGGAACCTCATCAACAGCCGCCGCGCCGAGGTCACGGACGCCTGGAACCGCCAGGTCGCCCGCAAGCGCTAGACCGGGGCCGAACATGTCCGCTTTGCTTACCATCGAAGCCGTGTCGATGCGCTTTGGCGCCTACCAGGCGCTGGACCGCATCGACCTGGAAATCCAGCAGGGTGAATTCGTGGCGCTGCTGGGCCCCAGCGGCTGCGGCAAGACCACCCTGCTGCGCTCGATCGCCGGATTCCTGCAGCCTGAGTCGGGCCGCATCCTGATCGAGGGCCGGGACATCAGCCGCCTGGCGGCCCATCATCGTCCGCTGAACACGGTATTCCAGAACTACGCGCTGTTCCCGCACATGAGCGTGCTGGAGAACGTGGCCTACGGGCCGCGCCGCCGGGGCGCCTCGCGGCCCGAGGCGGCGCAGCGCGCCCGCGCGGCGCTGGACATGGTGGGCCTGGCGGACTTCGGGGCGCGCTATCCCCGCGAAATGTCCGGCGGCCAGCAGCAGCGCGTGGCCCTGGCCCGCGCCATCGTGAACCAGCCCAAGCTGCTGTTGCTGGACGAGCCCCTCTCCGCGCTGGACCTGAAGCTGCGCAAGCGGATGCAACTGGAACTCAAGCACCTGCAGGCCAGGCTGGGCATCGCCTTCATCTTCGTCACGCACGACCAGGAAGAGGCCATGACCATGGCCGACCGGGTGGTGGTCATGCACGCGGGCAAGATCGAACAGACGGGCACGGGCACCGATATCTACCGGCAGCCCGCGACGCGTTTCGTGGCCGAATTCATCGGCGACGCCAATTTCATGCCCTATACCGCCAGCGGCGACGACACCCTGCTGCTGGATGCCCAGGGACTGCGGGTGCCGCTGCGCGGCAAGGCGGCGCCCGCGCGCGGCGTCGCCGTCCTGCGGCCGGAAGACCTGCGCCTGAGCGACGACCCGGCGGCGGCCAGGCTGACCGGCATCGTGACCGACGTGATCAACGTGGGCAGCCACAGCATGATCCACGTGGACATCGGCGGGCAGACCGTGGTGGCCCGCCACGGCGGCATCGCGCCCTCCGGACTGGTGCCCGGCGCCCCGGCCGGCCTGGCGTTCGCGCCGGAAAGCCTGCACCTGATCGGTGAACGGCCATGACCGCCCGCGCCTGGCGTTCGCCCGGCCTGCTGCTGGCGGCCCCCGTGCTGTTCTTCGCGGCGTTCTTCCTGGCGCCGCTCGCGGTGGTGGCGCTGGCCAGCCTCACCGGCGGGCCCGACGGCCTGACGCCGACCGCGCAGCAGTACCTGCGCGTGCTGGCCGACCAGTACCACTGGGACGTGATCCTGGTGACCTTCCGGCTGGCCTTCTTCACCACGGTCGCCTGCGTGGTCCTGGGCTATCCGCTGGCCTGGTACCTGGTGCGCGTGGTGCGCTGGAAGGCCTGGCGCCGCTTCTGCGTGATCCTGCTGGTGGTGCCGCTGTTCACCAGCAACATCGTGCGGGCCTTCGGCTGGATGGTGCTGCTGGGCCGCAACGGGCTGGTCAACCAGGCCCTGGTCGGCGTGGGCGCCGCGGACCGTCCGGTGCGCTTCATCGGCACGGAAACCGGCATCCTGATCGGCATGGTCTACGTGCTGCTGCCCTTCGTGGTGCTGGCGGTGGGCAATGCGCTGGCCCGGGTCGACCCCGCCTGCGAACAGGCCTCGGCCGACCTGGGCGCCAGCCCCGCGGCGACGTTCTTCCACATCACCTGGCCGCTGACGCTGCCCGGCGTGGTGTCGGGCGCCATCATCGTCTTCACCCTGGCCGTCAGCGCCTACGTCACGCCGGCCCTGCTGTCGGGCGGACGCGTGTCGGTGCTGTCCATGCTGATCTTCCAGCAGTACAGCACGGTGTTCGACTTCCATTACGGCGGCGCCCTGAGCATGGTGCTGCTGGTGTTCACCCTGATCCTGGTCGCGCTGGCGAACCGCGCCGCCGTCCTGCCTGGAGCCGCGCGATGATCCTCCGCCACCTGATCCGCCTGTTCGCGCTGGGCGTGCTCGCCTACCTGGCCCTGCCGCTCGTGGTCATCCTGGGCTCCTCGTTCACGGCCACGCCCTATCTGGCGTTCCCGCCCCAGGGCTGGACGCTGGAGTGGTACCGCACGCTGCTGATCGAAGCCGGCTACGTCGCCGCGTTCACGACCAGCACCGTGCTGGCGCTGGCGGCCACGGCCGCGGCGGTGCTGCTGACGGTGCCGGCCGCCCTGGCGCTGGCGCGGTACGAATTCCCGGGCAAGGCCGCGCTGGCCTCCGTGCTGATGTCGCCGCTGGTGCTGCCGCACATCGTGCTGGGCGCGGCGCTGCTGCAATACGGCGCCTACTTCGGCCTGACGCGCAGCTTCCTGTCCCTCCTGATCGGGCACGTCGTCATCATCGCGCCCTTCGTGCTGCGGTCCACGCTGACCCTGCTGACGCCCGAACAGCGCGCCCTGGAAGAGGCGTCCGCCGACCTGGGAGCCAACCCCTGGACCACGTTCTTCCTGGTGGTGCTGCCCCAGATCCGGCCGGGCATCGTCACCGGCTCGATCTTCGCGTTCATCTCTTCCTGGATCAACGTGGAGCTGTCCATCTTCAACACCACGGCGGACCTGAACACCATCCCCGTGAAGCTCTTCAACTATGTGCAATACACGATAGATCCGACCATCGCGGCCGTATCGGGCGCCACGATCGTGGCCGCGGTGATCGCCATCGTCATCCTGGATTTGACCGTCGGGCTGGACATGCTGTCCGAACGCGGCAAATAAACCTTCTTCTCTTTCCTACTTGTCTGGAGCCACAGTCATGCGCAAGCAAGACGCGTTCGATGTCATCTATACCCATACCGAAGGCGAGCCCCTGTGCATCGTGCACAGCGGCATTCCCTATCCTCCCGGATCCACCATCCTGGAAAAGCGGACGTTCCTGGAACAGAACTACGACTGGCTGCGCAAGGCCTTGATGCGCGAGCCCCGCGGGCACAAGGATATGTTCGGCGTGTTCCTCACGCCGCCGTCCAGCCCGGAATACGACGCCGGCCTGATCTACATCGACGGCACCGAGTACTCGCACATGTGCGGCCACGGCACGATCGCCGTCAGCATGGCCATGGTCGCGCACGGCCTGGTGGCGCGCGGCAAGGACGGCATTACCAAGATCCGCTTCGAAACCACCGCCGGCCTGGTCGTGTCGGAAGTGGCGTCCGAAGGCGACAACGTGCTGTGGACGCGCTTCGAGAACGTGCCGGCGTACGTGGCCGCGCAGGACATTCCCGTGGAACTGCCCGGCTACGGCAAACTGTCGGCCGACATCGTCTGGGGCGGCAACTACTTCGGCATCGTCGACCTGTCCGGCTGCGACCTGCGGATTTCTCCCGACAACGGCACCGAGCTGTCCCGCATGGGCCTGATCGTGCGCGACCAGTTGAACGCCCGCCAGCGCATCCAGCATCCGACCGAGGCGCATATCAACAACCTGAACTTCATCACCTTCTGGCACCAGCCGACCATCGAAGGCGCGTTCTACAAGAACGTGCACGTCTTCAGCGCCGGCCAACTGGACCGCTCCCCCGGCGGCACCGGCACCAGCGCGATGATGGCCATGTTCGAGGCGCGCGGAAAGATGGGCCTGAACCAGCCGATCAAGTCGGAAGGCCTGCTGGGCAGCGGCGTATTCGAAGGCTGCCTGCTGGGCGAGGTGGACCTGAACGGCACCCGGGCCGTGCGCCCCACTGTCAAGGGAACGGCCAGCATCCTGGGCACGGCGCGCTGGGTCATCGACAAGAACGACCCGGTGGGCGCGGGGTTCCTGATCCGCTGAACGTTCGGCTCGATCCGGGTGTCGGGCACGACGGACATGCCGGCATGCCAGTGTCTGACACCCGTACGAGATGCTCATCAAGCTGAAACGGCGTACCCGGGTGTCAGACACCCACGCGGCACCGGAGCAGAGTGCGGGCCATCTCCTCGGGTGTCAGACACCTGGCATCATCTCGCACGGGTGTCAGACACCGGAATAAGCACTACCGTGCGGCATCCTCCAGGATCATCTCCGCGCCGCGCTCGGCCACCATCATGACGGCGGCCTGTGTGTTGCCGGACACCATCTTCGGCATGACCGACGCGTCCACCACCCGCAGGCCCGACAGGCCGTTCACGCGCAGGCGCGCATCGGTGACCGCGGCGGGGTCCGAACCCATGCGGCAGGTGCCGATGGGATGGTAGATGGTCTGGCCGTTGCGCCGGGCGAAATCCAGCCATTCGTCGTCGCTTTCGACGCCCGCCCCCGGGCTGACCTCCGCTTCCACATAGGGCCGCAGGGCCGGCTGGCCGACGATGCGCCGCGCCGCCCGCATTCCGCCCACCAGACTGTCGCGGTCCACCTGGGCGGACAGGAAGTTCGGGCGGATCGCCGGCCCGGCAAGCGGATCGGCGGACTTGATGTGGATGGATCCGACCGATTCGGGCCGCAATTGCGCCACGCCGATCGTCATGCCCGGATGCCGGTCCAGGATGCGCTCGGCCGCGTTCGCGTAGCTGGCATGCACGAAGAAGAACTGCACGTCCGGCGCGGGCAGGTCCGGCGCGCTTTTCACGAAGCCGTGAACCAGCCCCGTGCCCAAGGTCAGGATGCCCTTGCGGCAGGCGTAATAGCGCGCCACTTGCCGCGCCAGCCGCCAGCCGCGCGACATTTCGTTCAGCGTCACCGTCCCCTTCACGCGCCAGTTCATGCGCGTGGCGAAGTGGTCGATGTAGTGCTCGCCCACCTGCGCCTGCGCATGCACCAGCGGAATGCCGAAGGATTGCAGCAGCGCCGGATCGCCCACGCCGGACAGCTCCAGCAACTGCGGCGACTGCACCGCCCCCAGGCACAGCAGGGTCTCGCGCGCCGCCCGGACCGTATGCTCCCGCCCGTTCTTGCGGTACGCCACGCCCACGCAGCGCTTGCCCTCGAAGAGCAGCCGCGTCACGTGCGCCCCGCATTCCACGCGCAGGTTCTTGCGGCCGGCGGCGGGCCGCAGGTATCCGTCCACCACGCTCCAGCGCCTGCCCCGATGCTGCAGCACCTGGTAGTAGCCCACGCCCTCCTGGCTGCCGCTGTTGTAGTCGGCGTTCAAAGGCTGGCCATCTTCCTGCGCGGCGCGCAGGAACGCGTCCGACACCGGAAATCGCTCCGCCACCTCTTCCAGGCGCATGGGGCCGTTCTTGCCCCGCCCCTCTCCTCCGCGCTCGTAGCATTCGATCTTGCGGAACACGCGCTCGGCCTGGCTGGCGCCCCAGCCGGTGGCACCGGCGACTTCCCAGCCGTCATAGTCCCGCGGCGTGCCGCGCACGTAGATCATGCCGTTGATCAGCGTCGACCCGCCGACGCCCTTGCCCCGGGGCACGGCTATCGTCCGGCCGTACACGTTGTCCTCCGGCTCGGTGGCGAAACGCCAGTTGTAGTCCGGGTTCACCAGGAGCTTGGAAAAGCCCGCCGGGATCGAAATCCACATGCTGCGCGCTTCGTGCCCGGCCTCCAGCATCAGCACGCGGTACTTGCCGTCCGCGCTCAGCCGGTTGGCCAGGATGCAGCCGGCCGTGCCGCCGCCCGCGATGATGAAATCGTAGTCGCCCATTTTTCTAGAGTCCGGATAGCTGCGCGGCCTTACTCGGCATCCGCCACGCCCAGCATCTGCGCCATCAGTTCGATCTGGCAGGCCAGCATGGGCGCGCCGTAGTGCACCTTGCAGCCACGGGCCTGCGCCGCCAGCAGCAGCGCGGTATCGCGCGGCTGCATGATGACTTCGCACACCAACTGTTCCGGCGTCAGCCGGCCGGCGTCCAGCGGCAGCGCGTCGTCCGGCTTCATGCCCAGCGACGTGCCGTTGACGACCAGGTCATGCCCCGCGGGGTCGGGCGTGCCGATGGCGATGTCGGCGCCGGGATGCAGGGACAGGATCCGCGCCTTCAGGTCTTCGGCCTTGGCCACGGTGCGGTTGGCGATGGTCAGCCTCGACACGCCGGCCTGGACCAGCGCGAAGCCGATCGCGTTGGCCGCGCCGCCCGCGCCCGCCAGGTAGGCGCTTTTGCCTTCCAGGGACACGCCGGCCGTCTGCAGGCCGCGCACGAAGCCCTCGCCGTCCAGCATGTGCGCCACCAATCGCCCGTCCGCCTCGCGGCGCACCACGTTCGCGGCGCCGATCTTGCGCGCCACCGGCGTCGCGTCGTCGACCAATTCCAGGATGGCGGTCTTGTGCGGGATGGTGACGATGACGCCGCCCAGGTTTTCCAGGCGGCGCAGCCCTTCGACCACGGCCGCCAGATCGTCCGGCCGGGCGTGGAACGGGACGCACACGCCGTCGAAACCGATCCTGGCGAAATGCTCGTTCATGCGCTGCGGCGTCTTCACATGATGGATCGGGTCGGCCAGGATGCCGAACAGGCGGGTATTTCCGGTGATTTCCTTCATTGTTTTCTCCGTCGTTCAGGCCTTGAGCAGTTCGCGGGCGACTTCGCCGATGCCCGCGGCATCGAGTTTGTAGTGGGCATACAGCGTGGTGGGCGGCGCGATCAGGCTGTACTCATCGTAGATTCCGTGGCGGCGCAGGCGCGTGCCGGCGCCCGCGTCGGCCAGCACTTCGGCCACGGCCGAGCCCAGCCCGCCCAGCACGTTGTGCTCTTCCACCGTCATCAGCATGCCCGAGCTGCCCGCGGCCGCCAGCACGGCATCGCGGTCCAGGGGCTTGATGGTGGGCATGTCGATCACGCCCACGGACAGCCCCTCCGCGCGCAGTTGCCCGGCGGCGGCCAGGGCGGCGTGCACGGTGATGCCGCAGGCGATGATGTTCAGGTCGCTGCCGGTGGAGTGGACGATGGCGCGGCCGAACTCGAAGGGCGCGCCGTCTTCATAGACCTGCGGATCGCGGCCGCGGCCGATGCGGAAATAAATGGGTTCCGGCCAATCTACCGAGGCCTTGATGGCGGACGCCAGTTGCGGCCCGTCGGCGGGCGACACGACCGTCAGGCCGGCCAGCGCGCGCATCGTCGAAATGTCTTCCGTGGCATGGTGCGAGGTGCCGTAGAAACCCAGGCTGATGCCGGTGTGGTGGCCGATCAGGCGCACCGGCAGCCTGGTGTAGGCCACGTCCATGCGGATCTGTTCGCAGCACAGCAGGCCCAGGAACGAGGCGAAGGTCGCGACGAACGGCATCATGCCGGTCGTCGCCAGGCCGGCCGCCGCCGACACCATGTTCTGCTCGGAAATGCCGAACTGGATGTAGCGGTCGGGGTAGGCCTGCGCGAAACGATTCAGCCCGTTGGAATATTGCAGGTCGGCCGACCCGGCCACCACGGGATGCCCCTCGGCGGCCAACGCGATCAGCGCGTCCGAAAGATAGGAAAGCCCGGGATTCACCGCGTTCAGCGCGCGGTACTGCCAGGAATCGGGGGAAAGCGTCTGTGAATGTGCCATTCAGATCTCGCGGGACATGATTTCGTCGATGGCGCCCTGCGCGTCTTGCGGCGCCAGGTAACCCAGGTGCCAGCCGGGTTCCGTCTCCATGAAGGAAACGCCCTTGCCCTTGACCGTCCTGGCGATCACGCAGGCCGGCTTTTCGCGCCCCTCGTCGGCGCGCAGGCGGCGCAGCAGCGCGGTCAGCGCCGGCAGGTCGTGGCCGTCCACTTCGTGCACTTCCCAGCCGAAAGCCTGCCATTTTTCCCGCAGCGATTCCACGCCCATGACGTCGTCGACCTTGCCGTCGAGCTGATAGCCGTTGCGGTCGACGATGGCGATCAGGCGCGACAGGCGGTTGTGCGCGGCGAACAGCGCTGCCTCCCAGACCTGGCCTTCCTGCATCTCGCCGTCGCCCAGCATGACGAACACGTTGAAATCGCGCTGGCCCATGCGGCCGCCGACCGCCATGCCCACGCCGTTGGACAGCGCGTGGCCGATGGAGCCGGAACTGAAATCGATGCCCGGCACCTTGCTCATGTCCGGGTGGTCGCCCAGCGGGCTGCCCAGCCGGGTGTAGCCGTCCAGCAGTTCCCGTTCGATGAAGCCATGGTCGGCCAGCACCGGGAACAGGCCCACGGCCGCGTGGCCCTTGCCCATGAGGAAGCGGTCGCGGTCGGGCCATTGCGGTTCGCCCGGACGCAGGCGCATGACGCCGTAGTACAGCGCGGCGAAGATTTCCGCGCACGAGAACACCGAACTGTAGTGCCCGACCTTCGCGATCTCGATCAGCCTGATCGTCTCCAACCGGATGAAGCGGGCCTTTTCCCGCAATAGCCGGACCTCCTCTTCCGAGGGGGCCTCCCTTTCCTGGCGCATGGGCGTCTCCTGTTGCTGTTAGGATATATGATATATAATATACCCATTGAGCTTGAATTGGCCATGGCGGGCTAGAATTCATCCCGAATCCACCCGATCCATCAATACAGCAAGCCCGCAACCGTTATGTCGAGCCTTAAACCGGTAAAAAAAGAGAACCTCTCCGTCAGGGTCTACAACGAAATCCGCAATGCCCTGATCAACGGGCAGTACGAACCCGGAGAGCGCCTCATCATTGGCGAACTGGCCCAGGAAATGGGGGTGTCCATCACGCCCGTGCGCGAGGCCATCTTCCGGCTCATCAGCGAGCAGGGCCTGGAAATGCAGGCGGCCACCGCCGTCTACGTGCCCTACGTCAATTCGGAAAAACTGCGCGAGATCCAGCAGATCCGCTTCCACCTGGAAGGCATGGGCGCGGCCGAGGCCGCCCAGAACATCACGCGCAAGCAACTGGACAACCTGAACGCCCTGCAGCGGGATTTCATCTCCTGCACGGCCACCGATCCCAAGCGCGCCAGCTACCTGAACCGGAAATTCCACTTCGCCATCCTCGAAGCCAGCAACAAGCCCATCCTGCGCAACACGGTGGAATCGTTCTGGGTGATTACCGGCCCCATCCTCAAGGTGTTCCACGTCAAGACGTCGGGGCTGGACTACTCGCAGGACGAGCACCGCCACGAGGCGGTGCTCCAGGCCCTGGAAGCGCGCGACTCGGAAGCGGCCAGGCAGGCCATCCAGGCCGACCTCGTCTGGGGCGGCAAGATCATGATCGATTGGCTGGTCGAGCGTGAAAAAGAGCTCGACTACCGCCCTCCGCAGCCCCGCAAATAGGAAGATCCGATGCTGAAGATTTTTGGCGCCCCCTGCCGCTACATACAGGGGGCCGGCGCCCTGGACACGCTCGGCCAGTACGCCGCCCTGTTCGGCCGTCGCGCCGCCCTGGTCATCGACAGCTATGTCCACGGCGTATTGGGGCCAAGAATCGAAGCGCTTTGCGCCGCGCACCAGGTAGCGCTGGTTCCGCTGCCGGTCGAGGGCGACCTGACGCCCAAGGTCATCGCGCAATTGCGCGCGCAAGCCGCGCCGGCCGGCGTGGACATGGTGATCGCGGTGGGCGGGGGCAAATCGCTGGACGCGGGCAAGGCGGTGGCGAAGTCCTCGCACTGCCACCTGATCACCGTGCCCACCGTCGCGTCCAACGACGCGCCGACCAGCAAGAACTACGTCCTCTACGATGCCCATCACAACCTCCTGGCGGTGGAGCACATGCTGTTCAACCCCACGATCGTGCTGGTGGACACCGCCGTCATCGCCACCGCGCCCGCGCATTTCTTCCGCGCCGGCCTGGGCGACGCGGTCTCGAAGAAGTTCGAGGCCGAGCAATGCCAGCGCAACGGCGGCAGGAATATGTACGACGCCACGCCCCCGCTGACCGCGCAATTCATCGCCGACGGCTGCCTGCGCACGCTGCTGGCCGACGGCGCGGACGCCGTCGCGGTGGCCGGCAGCGGCCGGCCCACGCCGGCGTTCGAGCGGGTGGTGGAAGCGATGATCCTCATGAGCGGTCTCGGTTTCGAAAGCGGCGGCCTGTCCATCGCCCATGCGCTGACGCGCGGGCTGCCCAAGATCGACGGCCTGGCCACATCGCCGCATGGCCTGCAAGTTGCCCTCGGCCTGCTGGTGCAGCTTGACCTGGAACAACGCGCCGACGGCATGCTGGCCGACCTGAGGCAGTGGTACGCGCAAGTGGGACTGCCCACCACCCTGCGCGAACTGGGCGCCCCCGGCACGCCGTCCGACGCGGAGCTGGCGCTGGCGGCGGAACTGAGCCTGAAGGCCCGCCACGCCGCCAACTTCGACCGCGCGCTGGATACCGGCGCCCTGGCCGCCGCCTTGCGGCGCCACGCCTGAACAGTCAGCGGCTGGCCAGGCGGAAATGCCTGGCCGCCGGGCCGTCAGAACGCGACGTTGTCCCTGCCCTTCAGGCCCAGCTTCGCGCGCGCCTCGTCCGGCGTGGCGATCTCCAGGTTCAGCGCCTCCAGGATCGTGCGGATGCGTTCCACCTGGACGCGATTGGACTCCGCCATCCGGCCCGGGCCGATCCACAGCGAATCCTCCAGCCCCACCCGCACGTTGGACCCCATGGCGGCGCCTATGGTCGCCAGTTGCATCTGCGCGCGGCCGGCCCCCAGGATCGACCATTCGTACTCGTCGCCGAAGAGGCGGTCCGCCGTGCGCTTCATGTGCATCAGATCTTCGGGATGCGGGCCGATGCCGCCCAGGATGCCGAACACCGACTGGATGAAGGGCGGCGATTTCACCAGGCCGCGGTCCACGAAATGCGCCAGGTTGTACAGGTGGCTGATGTCGTAGCACTCGAACTCGAAGCGCGTGCCGTTGGCGTTGCCCAGCGTCAGGATGGATTCGATGTCCTGATAGGTGTTGCGGAAGATCAGCGACCGGCTGTTCTCCAGGTGCTCGCGCTCCCAGTCGTGCTTGAACTCCTTGAAGCGGTCCAGCATGGGGAACAGGCCGAAATTCATCGACCCCATGTTCAGCGACGCCAGCTCCGGCTTGAAGGTAGTGGCCGGGCGCATGCGTTCTTCCACCGTCATGTGCGGGCTGCCGCCGGTGGTGATGTTGATGATGGCGTCCGTTTCGTTCTTGATCCGCTCCAGGAACGGCTTGAACAGCGCCGGGTCCTGCGACGGCTTGCCGGTCTCCGGGTCCCGCGCGTGAAGGTGCAGCACCGCCGCCCCGGCCTGGGCCGCCCCGATGGCCGCTTCCGCGATCTCGTCGGCCGTGACCGGCAGGTGCGGCGACATGCTGGGCGTGTGGATGGCGCCCGTCACGGCGCAGGTGATGATGACTTTCTGTTTGGGTCTAGCCATTGTCGTCTCCGTTGTCTTGCTTGTGGCGCATCAGGCGCATCAGTTTTTCGTCGCGCCAGAAGCGGCGCTTGGCAAGGTCTTCCGTGGGCAGCAGGGAACGCCGCTCGTCCGACAGGGCGTCCACCAGCGCGCCCTCCCAGGCGACGCATTCGCCCTGGCTGGCGCCGATGGACCGGTACAGGCCGCCGTAGCGCGCGCAATAGTCGGCAATGCCGCCGGGCGCGTTCAGGTCTATGGTCTCGAACGGGCCCATGAACGACCAGCGCAGCCCCAGGCCGTCCTTCACGGTCGCGTCGATTTCCTCGGCGCTGGCGATGCCCTCGCTGACGAGCCGGAAGGCCTCGTGCAACAGGGCGCCCTGCAGGCGGTTGAGCACGAAGCCTTCGATTTCGCGCTTGAGCAGCACCGGCTTCTGGCCGATGTCCAGCATCACGGCGCGGGCGCCGTCCAGCGCCTGCTGGCTGGTCCAGGGCGCCGGGCACAGTTCGACGACCGGGATCAGGTAAGGCGGGTTGACCGGATGCGCCACCAGGCAGCGATGCCGGCCAGGCAGATGTTCCGTGAACTCGCTGGCCGGGATGCTGGAAGTGGAGCTGCCGATGATGGCTTGCGGCCCCGCCGCGGCGTCCAGTTCCGAGAACAGCGCGCGCTTGATCTCCAGCTTCTCGGGCGAGTTTTCCTGGATATAGCTGACGCCTTTCAAGGCGTCCGGCAGGCTGCCGGCGACGTGGACGCGCTCGATGATGGCGTCCGCGCCCGTCAGCAGCCCATGGCTTTCCAGTTCGTTCAACTGTTGCCGTATCAGTCCTTTGGCCTCGGCCAGCATGGCGGCGTTGACGTCGTACAGCCGCACGTCCCAGCCCTTGCGGGCAAACACGATGGCCCAGCCCTGGCCGATCAGGCCCGTGCCGATGATGGCGGCGCGGCGCGCCGGTTCGCCGGCGCCCATCAGTAGAGCTTCTGCGTGAAGCCGTCCACCACGATGGCCTGCCCCGTCACGCTGCGGGCGGCCTCGCTGGCATTGAACAGCACCATATTGGCGATGTCGCGCGCCGTGACCATGCGGCCGAGCACGGCCTGGTTCTCGTACTGCGCCGCGATCTCTTCCACCGGACGGCCCAGCGTCTCGGCCTTCGCCGCGATCACCGCGCGGATGCGCGGCCCTTCGACGGCGCCCGGAAGAATGGCGTTGACCCGGATGCCATAGCCGCCCAGTTCGATCGCCAGCGATTTGGTGAATCCGATCACCGCCCACTTCGACGCCGAATACACCGAACGCCCGGCGAATCCCAGGTGGCCGGCGGCCGAGGACAGGTTGATCATCACGCCCGCCCGGGATTCCTTGAGCAGGCCGATCGCCTGCCGCGCGCACAGGAACTGCCCCGTGATGTTGACGGCCAGCGTGCGGTCCCAATCGGCCTTGGACAGGGTTTCCACGTACCCGGTGGGGCCGGCCACGCCCGCGTTATTGACGAGGATGTCCAGGCCGCCCAGCTTCTGGCGGACCTCGGCGAACAGCGCGGCCACGCTGTCCTCGTCCGACACATCGGCCACGGCGGTATGCACGCCGGGCAATTCCGCCGGCAGCGCGGCCAGGCGCGCTTCATTCACGTCGCACACGAACACCGTGGCGCCGGCATGGTGGAACACCTTGGCCATTTCCAGGCCCAGCCCATCTGCGCCGGCGGTGATCAGCACCTTTTTGCCGGCGAAATCCACTTCCTCGAACATGCGTCTGTCTCCTGGATTCTTCTGAAAAGCGCGCGTTTGATGATATACGATATATGAACAAAACCGATATCTTCCAGCACTTTCGGCAATGATTCCGTCCACCGGAAGTTATCGCCCAAGGGCAGGCCAGAGCTAGTCGTTTACCCTGATTATTGCCCGCTAAGTCTTTATTCATGCGGCTTTAGGGAATTCCCCGATTCGGTGGGTTACGACCCCAACTAGAATCCAAGGCGGGGTTTCTTACCCGGCCGGCAGATATATCATATATTTAAAAAAAGACGGGCAATACAAAAAGTCCGCATCCCCATACCGACAAAGGAGCGTAGACAGTGTTCAAGTTCAACAAAATTGTTTTGGCGCTGGGCGTGTGCGGCGCGCTGGCGGCCGGCAACGCGGCGGCCGACATGAAGGTGGGCGCCCTCTTTCCGTTCAGCGGCGCTCTCGCGCTCCTGGGCCAGGAGAGCTATCGCGGCCTGGAGCTGGCCGTCAACGAGATCAATGCCGCGGGCGGCGTCAACGGCGAGAAGATCGAAATCATCAAGGCCGACGCCGTCGACCCGACGCAGGCGGTATCGGAAACCAAGCGCCTGATCTCCTCCAACGTCGCCGGCGTCTTCGGCAGCTACGCGTCCGGCATTTCGTACGCGGCCTCGCCCGTCACGGAACTGGCCGGCGTGCCGTACTTCGAACTGGGCGCCACCGCGCACAAGATCACCACGCGCGGCTACAAGTACCTGTTCCGCAGCAACCCCAACACCGCGCTGTACGGCGTATCGGTGGTCAACGCGCTGCACGACACGATCGCGCCCGGCATGGGCCTGAACCCCAAGGACATCAAGATCGGCATCATCCACGAAGACGGCCCCTACGGCACCGACGTGGCGGCGACCGAGAAGAAGCGCGCGCAGGAGCTGGGCTATACCGTGGCGGAGGTGCTGCCCTACTCCGCCAAGGCGGTCGACCTGTCCTCGCTGATCCTGCGCCTGAAGGGCGCGAAGGTCGACGTGGTGCTGCAGACGGCCTACCAGAACGACGCCATCCTGTTCTTCAGCCAGGCGCGCGCCGCGGGCTTCAAGCCCAAGGTGATCATCGGCGCGGGCGGCGGCTATTCGCTGGCCGACACGGCCAAGGCCGTGGGCGCCGACATGAACGGCGTGTTCGACCTGGACTTCCCCCAGTCCTCCATCAATCCGGCCGGCGCGCCGGGCCTGGACAAGTTCCTGGAAGCCTATAAGGCAACCTACAAGAGCGACCCGCAATCGGGCCACAGCCTGACCAACTACGTCGGCGCCAAGGCCTTCTTCGAAGCCATCGGCAACGCCAAATCCACGGACAAGGACAAGATCCGGGAGGCGGTGCTGGCCTACAAGAAGCCGGCCGGCCAGACGGCCAACGGCTGGGCCTTCGATTTCGGCGAAGACGGCCAGAACAACGCATCCACGTTCTATGTGATGCAGTGGCAGGACGGCAAGCTCGTCACCATCGCGCCCAGCAACCTCGCACTCGGCAAACCCGTTTTCAAGAAATAAGCCCAGTGCTCAGGCGCTCGGGGGCGCCTGACGTATCCCGGGGTCCGCGCGCCCCGGCCTCGCCGACAGCACGGCCGGGCCGGGGCCGCCACCCGCTCTAAGAGGTTGCAACATGGAACTATTCATTCAACTGGTCATCAACGGCCTGTTGCTGGGCGGCGCGTACACCATCATCAGCCTGGGGCTGACGCTGATCTTCGGCGTCGTGCGCGTCGTGAACTTCGCGCACGGCGAGTTCCTGATGATAGGCATGTACATGGTCTATCTGATCGCCGCGCAATTCGGCGTCCACCCGTACGCGGGGCTGGTGCCGGTCGCCGTCATCCTGTTCGCGCTGGGCGCGCTGACGCAGAAAGGCATCATCCAGCCGCTGCTCAACGCCGACCAGCACATCCAGATCTTCGCTACGGTGGGCGTGTCCACCATCCTCCTGAATCTCGCCCTGGTGATCTTCGGCGCCAACGTCTACCGCGCGCCGGTGGAACTGGGCACCAGCGCCATCGACGTGGGCCCGTTCACGATGGTGACGGGGCAGCTCATCACTTTCGCGGTCGGCCTGAGCCTGGCCGCGCTGCTGCACCTGTTCATGCACCGCACCTACCTGGGCCGCGCGTTGCGCGCGGTCGCGCAGCACCGCTACGCCGCCACCCTGATGGGCGTGAACGTCAACAACGTCTATGCCATCGCCTTCGGCCTGGGCACGGCCTTCGTCGGCATCGCCGCGGGCCTGCTGGCGCCGCAGTACCCGGTATTCCCCACCGTGGGCACGTACTTCGTGCTGACGGCGTTCGTCATCGTCGTGCTGGGCGGGCTGGGCAGCCTGTACGGCGCCGTGGCCGGGTCCATGATCATTGGCATCGTCGATACGCTGGCCGGCTTCTATATCGCCCCCGACCTGAAAGAGGTCGTGTATTTCGGGATCTTCCTCTTGATCCTTGTCCTGCGTCCGAACGGCCTGTTTGGCGTCGGCACCGAGTGATCAGAGCAACAAGGAGCGAGACGTGTTTCCCGATTTTCGACATCCCAAAGCCTACGTCAGCCTTATCCTGCTGATCGCGATGTTCCTCGTGCCGGTGGTCATGGGCACGCCTTTCTGGACCAACATTTTCGTCCTGCTGTTCGTGTTCTCGGCCCTGTCGGTGGCCTGGAACATCGTCGGCGGCTACGCGGGCCAGCTTTCCCTAGGCCACGCGGTGTTCTACGGCATCGGCGGCTATACGGCCACCCTGCTGACGCAGAACTTCGGCATTTCCCCCTGGTTCGGCATGCTGGCGGGCGCGGTTATCTCGGCGGCGGTCGCCATCCTGATCAGCTACCCCACCCTGCGGCTGCGCGGTCCCTTCTTCGCGCTGGCCACCATCGCCATTCTTGAAGTGGTGCGCCTGCTGGTCATCCACGAAGAAAGCTGGACCGGCGGCTCCAGCGGCATCAGCCTGCCGCTGAACATCGGCTGGACCTGGATCGTGTTCCGCGAAAAGATCAATTACGTGATCATCGCGTTCGGCCTGTTCCTGCTGGTGACCTGGGCGTCCTGGTACATCCGCAAGTCGCGCATCGGCCACTACCTGATCGCCATCCGGGAACGCGAGGACGCCGCGCTGGCGGTCGGCATCCACACCGTTCGCATGAAGATCATCGCCGCCGTGGTGTCGGCCGTGCTGACCAGCATCATCGGCACCTTCCACATCACCTACCTGACCTTCGTGGATCCCAGCTCCGCGTTCTCGCTGGAACTGTCGATCCAGGTCGCCATGTTCGCCCTGATCGGCGGCCTGGGCACCGTGACCGGCCCCATCGCCGGCACTTTCCTGGTGCTGCCCATCGCCGAACTGGCGCGGGGCTGGCTCAGTAGCGTGGGCAACGGCATGCACGGCCTGATCTACGGCCTGATCCTGGTGGCGGTGGTGCTGACGATTCCGCGCGGCCTGGCCGGCGCGTTCGGCCCCGCCATCGAGCGCTGGCTGTCGCGGCTGCCCTATCTGGGAACGCCCCGCGCCAAGCGCAAGCTGGCGGACGAAGTGCGCCTGCACAACGCCGTCCGCTCCGAGCAGCCGGTGCTGAAGGCGGAAAAACTGTTCAAGAGCTTCGGCGGCCTGCGCGCCACCGACGACGTGTCGCTGACGCTGAACCAGAACGAGATCCTGGGCATGATCGGGCCGAACGGCGCGGGCAAGACCACGGTGTTCAACCTGCTGTCGGGCTTCCTGTCGCCCGACAAGGGCGGCATCTCCATGCTGGACGCGCAGGGCAACTGGGTCACCTGCAAGACGCCGGACGAGTTCGCGCACCAGGGCCTGGGCCGCACGTTCCAGATCGCCAAGCCGTTCACGGGCCTGACGGTGCTCGAGAACATCATGCTGGGCGCCTTCATCCGCACGTCGGACCGCGACGAGGCCGAGCACATCGCGCTCAAGGTCGCCGAACAGACCGACCTGGTGAAGTCCCTGAACATCGAGGCGCGCAGCCTGACGGTGGGCGGAATGAAGCGCCTGGAGGTCGCCCGCGCGCTGGCGATCAAGCCGCGCATCCTGCTGCTGGACGAGGTGATGGCGGGCCTGAACCCCACCGACATCGAGAAATCCATCCAGATGATCCGCCGCATCCGCGACTCGGGCGTGTCGGTGCTGCTGATCGAACACATGATGCAGGCCACCATGGCGCTGTCGGACCGCATCATCGTGCTGAACGAAGGCGCGGTGCTGGTCAGCGGGGCGCCCAAGGACGTGGTGGAGAACCCCGCCGTCATCGAGGCCTATTTGGGCAAGGAGTACCAGGATGCTTAAGGTTTCGAACCTGTCCGCCGGCTATGGCAAGAGCCAGGTGCTGAACGGCCTGAACTTCGAGGTGCACGCGGGCGAGATCGTCACGCTGATCGGCGCCAACGGCGCCGGCAAGACCACCACGCTCAAGACCCTTTGCGGCGTCATCGGCGCCATGGAGGGCAAGGTCGAATTCGAAGGCCAAGACCTCACCAACCGCAAGCCCTACGACATCGTGGACGCCGGCATCACCATGATTCCGGAGGGCCGCCAGTTGTTCCCGCACTTCACCGTGCGCGACAACCTGTTGATGGGATCCTACAAGCGCGCCGCCCGCCCCATCGTGCAGCGCAAGCTGGACGAGGTGCTGGGCATTTTCCCCCGCGTCAAGGAACGGCTGGGCCAATACGCCGGATCGCTCTCGGGCGGCGAACAGCAGATGGTCGCGATCGCGCGCGGCATGATGGCCGACCCCAGGCTGCTGGTGTTCGACGAACCCTCGCTGGGCCTGTCGCCGCTGCTGGTGCAGCAGATGTTCGACATCATCCGCGGCGTCACCGCGCACGGCGTGACGGTGCTGCTGGTGGAACAGAACGTGTTCCGCACGCTGCGGCTGGCCGACCGCGGCTACGTGCTGGAGAACGGCGCCATCGTGCGCACCGGGACCGGCGCCGAACTGCTCAGCGACCCTCACGTGAAGAAGGCCTATCTGGGCCATTGAATCCAAGGAACGACCTTTTATGTCTTTACGCTGCACATTCATCGACCATGGCAAGGGCGGCGCGCCCGATTGCATGCGCGTCGCAGAACGCGACATGGAGTCGCCCGTCGGCCGCCAGGTGCTGATCGAAGTGGCCTACGCCGGGGTCAACCGCCCCGACGTGCTGCAACGCTCGGGCTCCTATCCCCCGCCTCCGGGCGCCTCGCCCTACCTGGGACTGGAAGTGTCGGGCACCGTCATCGCCACGGGCCCCGAGGCCAGCGCCTGGAAAGTGGGCGACCAGGTCTGCGCATTGACGCCGGGAGGCGGCTATGCGCAGTACTGCCTGGCCGATGAACGCCATTGCCTGCCGGTACCGCGCGGCCTGGACCTGCTGTCGGCCGCGGCCATCCCCGAGAACTACTTCACCGTCTGGACCAATGTATTCGACCGCGCCCGCCTCGCCCCCGGCGAACGGTTCCTGGTGCACGGCGGATCCAGCGGCATCGGCCTGACCGCGATCCAGTTGGCGCGCGCCTTCGGCGCCGAAGTCTGGACCACCGTCGGCAGCCAGGAAAAGGCGAAGGCCTGCCTGGCGGCGGGCGCGCACCACGCGCTGTTGTACCGCGACGCCGACTTCGAGGCCGAGGTGCGCCAGGGCAGCGGCGGGCCCGGGGTGGACGTGATCCTGGACATGGTGGGCGGCGCCTATATCAACAAAAATCTGCGGCTGCTCGCGGTCAATGGCCGGCTGGTGCAGATCGCCTTCCTGGAAGGCAGCAAAGCCGAAATCGACGCCCTGCCCATCATGACCAAGCGATTGCAGTTCACGGGATCGACCCTGCGGCCGAGATCGGACGAGGACAAGGAGCAGATCGCGCGGGCCCTGGCCGAAAAAGTGGTGCCGCTGATGGAAAAAGGGCAATGCCTGCCGCTGATACATGAAGTGTTCCCGCTGGCCGACGCGGCCCGCGCGCACGCGCTGATGGAAAGCAGCAGGCACATCGGCAAGATCATGCTGAAGGTGGGCGCATGAGCGGGCGTTTCAAGGATCAGGTCGCCATCGTGACCGGCGCGGTCGGCGGCATCGGCTCGGCCATCGTCGAGGGATTCCTGGCCGAAGGCGGCCGCGTGGGGCTCATCGACTTCAATTCGCAAGGCGGCCAGGCCTACGAGCAGGCATTGCGCAAGCGCGGCCACGAAGTCTGCTTCGTGCATGCGGACGTGGCGCGCTTCGAAGAATGCCAGGCCGCCTACGGCCGCATCACCGGCGAACTCGGCGCCGCCACCATCCTGGTGAACAACGTCGGCATTTCGCCGAAGACGGACGGGCGCGCGCTGAAGGTCTGGGAGATGCCGCCCAATGAATGGGAAACCGTGGTGTCGGTGAACCTGAACAGCGTCTTCTACATGACGCACCTGGCCACGCCTCACATGGTCAGGCAGCGGCAGGGCCGCGTGATCAATATGTCGTCGGTGGCGGGCAAGGCGTATTGCGATATCGTGGCCGCGCACTACGCGGCGACCAAGGCCGCGCTGATCGGCCTCACGCGACACTGGGCCGCCGAACTGGGCGAACACCAGGTGACGGTGAACGGCCTGGCGCCGGGCCGCATCAGCACGCCGCTGCTGAAGACCGTGCCCAAGGAGATCAACGACGCGGTGGCGCAGGTGACCGCCCTGCGCCGCCTGGGCACGCCGGAAGAAGTGGCGGATGCCTGCCTGTTCTTCGCGTCGGACCAGGCGCGCTTCGTCACCGGCCAGGTGCTGGACGTGGCCGGCGGGTGGCTGATGACCTGAAGCGGATCAGGCCTGCGCGCCCAGGTGGTACACCACCGTATCCAGACGGCTGACGCCGGCCGCGAGGAACTTGGGCTCTTTTTCAAGGATGTCGCGGCGGTCGATGATCCTGGCGGGCGAAACGCCTTCGAACATCGCCTGCACCTCGGTGTCCACCAGGGAAAACGGCGGCCCCGGCATCTCTTCCTGCGGATAGTCCAGCGTGATCAGCAAGCCCTGGTAGGCGGGCGACAACTGGCCGTAGACGTGGCGCACGTAGTCGGCGCGCATGGCCTCGGGCAGGGCCACGAGCGCGGCGCGGTCGTAGGCGCCGACGCAGTGCGACAGGATCTGCGCGTCCAGTTTGAAGATGTCGCCGCAGATGATCTCGATATTGCCCGCCACGTAATGCCTGCCATAGACCGACTGGTGCGTAAGCGGCTTGAGCTCGTTCTCCGCGAAGAACTGCTCCACCGCCAGTTGCGACAGTTCGACGCCCAGCACCGGATTGCCCTGCGCGGCGAGCCAGATCATGTCCAGCGACTTGCCGCATAGCGGCACCAGCACCCTGCCTTCCTTGGGCACGCCCAGCGCCGGCCAGTACTTCTGCAGCAGCGGCGTCACCCGCGTTTGATGAAAGTGCGTGCGGCCTTCGCGCCACCGCTCCAACCAGAATTCCGCGTCCATACCGAGTCTGCTCCTCCTATGAGTCCGCGCCGCGCCCGGTCCGTTCCGGACCGGCGGCCGCGGCGCTTTCGTCCCGCTTGCGCGATTCCCGCGCGCGGGTGTGGAGCATTGTAGTTCGCCGCGCCAGGGCGGCGCGCCAAATGCGCCGCAGGAAGCCGCGGATGTCGTCCACGACGGGCACCGCCGCCAACAGCATCAGCATCAGCGCCAGCGGCAGGGTCGAGCCGAACCCGAAATGGAAGAAGGAATAGGCGCCCGTCACGCCTCCGGCGAAGAACAGCGCGACCAGCAGGCTCAGCACGGTGAGCTTGCCGCGGTCGGCGCGCACGGGCGACGGCGCCTGCGCGTCGGCCCTGGCCAGGTTCCAGTAGAACAGCTTGCCCAGTTCGATTCCGATGTCCGTCACCATGCCCGTAATGTGCGTGGTGCGGATCTCGGACCGCGAGACCTTGGTGATCATCGCGTTCTGCAGGCCCATGATGTAGCAAAGCAGCATGACGGTGCCCGGCACGTAGAACCAGCGCAAGGTTTCCAGGTTGGCGCCCAGCAGGCCGAACCCCAGCAGCAGCACGGCTTCGTACAGCAGCGGCAGCGCGTATTCGCTGGCCAGCCGCGAACGGCGCCCGAAGTTGATCAGGAAGGCCGAGCTTGCCGCGCCGGCCAGAAAGGACAGCAGCGCCGCCAGGCCCTGCAGGACCACCACCACCCCGCCCAGCGCCATGTGGTCGGCCATCATCGAGACGATGCCGGACATGTGCGACGTGTACTGCTGGACGGCCAGGAAGCCGCCGGCATTGACCGCGCCGGCGGTAAAGGTCAGGAAGTAGGCCAACTGCCGGTTGGCCTGCGGGCTGCGGCTCACCGCCGTCAGCCGGCGTAGGAAGGGAATGGCCACGCTGGACTCTCGAAGACAAGAACTCGCTCACTGCGATGAGCCTGACATTCTAGTCTTCGGCGCGGGCCATCCCCCCGGGACGGGCTTACGCCCCGTCCGATTCGCTCAACTGCTTGCGGCGGTATTCGCCCTGGCGCGCGTGCATCCAGCCCGGGTACTCCGGCGGCAAGGCGCTGACCTCGTCGAGCGCAGCCAGTTCGTCTTCCGTCAGCCGGATGCCGGTGGCGGCCAGATTGTCGTCCAACTGGTCCACGCGCTTGGCGCCGATGATGACGCTGGTCACCGCCCGCTGATGCAGCAGCCAGGCCAGCGCCACCTGCGCCACGGACACGCCGCGCGCATCGGCGATCGACCTCAAGGCGTCGATGCTGTCATAGGCGCGATCCTGGTCCACCGGCGGGAAATCGAACACGGCTCGGCGGCTGCCGGCCTCGGCCTGGCCGCCGCGGCCGTACTTGCCGCTGAGCAGGCCGCCGGCCAGCGGGCTCCAGACCATCAGCCCGACGCCCTCGCTTTGCAGCAGGGGCACGATCTCGCGTTCCAGGTCGCGGCCCGCGATCGTGTAATAGGCCTGAAGCGATTCGAAGCGCGCCAGCCCCAGGCGCTCGGCGATGCCCAGCGCCTTCATGATCTGCCAGGCTGCCCAGTTGGACACGCCGACGTAGCGGACATGGCCGTGCTGCACCAGATTGTCCAGCGCCCTGACCGTTTCCTCGACCGGCGTCGCGGGATCGAAGCCGTGGATCTGGTAGAGGTCGATGTGGTCCAGTTGCAGGCGCGACAGGCTCTTCTTGACGCCGTCCATGATGTGCGCGCGCGAATTGCCGCGGGCGTTGACGCCGGCGCCCGTCTGGCCGAAGACCTTGGTGGCGATGACCACGTCGTCGCGCGCCACTTTCAGGTCGCGCAGCGCCTGGCCGGTGATGATCTCCGAACGGCCCTCGGAATAGACGTCGGCCGTGTCGATGAAATTGACCCCGGCGTCCAGCGCCCGGCCGACCAGCCGGTTGGCGTCTTCCTGCTGCAGGCTGCCAATCTTGCTCCACAACTCGCCCTCGCCGCCGAAGGTCATGGTTCCCAGGCACAGTTCCGATACGAACAGGCCGGTGCTTCCGAATTTCTTGTACCGCATGGTGGGCTCCTTCCAGGGACGCGGCGGGCGGTCTGCCTGCCGGTATCGGAGCAGTATGCGTCCCGGAGCGGACGCCGGCGCTGCTCGATACTGCCCTTTTTTTGCCTGATTCTCCGGCGATGTCCCGCCACCGGCCCGGGGACGCTCATTCCTCCGAATTTTTTGCCCATTCCTCCACGCCCCGCCGCGCCCGCAGCCAGGACGCCCGACTTGGGCCTACACTGGCAATCGCCTAATCCTCTGCTGCCCCGCCGGCTCCCGCGCCGAACGGCGCGCCACCGGAGTCCTCCCCATGCCACTGACCACCGCACTTCCCGCCGATCGCGCCCGCCCGCCGGCCGCCGTCGAATACGAGCCGGCGCGGCGCGAACTGCTCTGCACGCTGGAACGCATGACCGGCGACCTGGAAGGGTCGCTGGACACCCCCATCGAAGGCCTGTTCCTGCACCGCCTGTCGCAACCCACCGGCGCCAAGCCCGGGCTGCAGCGGGCCGCGCTGGCGGTCATCGCGCAAGGCTCCAAGCGCCTGCTCATCGGGGACGAGGCGTTCGAGTACGACCCCTTCCACTACCTGATTTCTTCGGTCGACCTGCCGGTGGTGGCCAAGGTATCGGTGGCCAGTCCGGCCCTGCCCTATCTGGGACTGCGGCTGGACCTCAACGCCGAGGAAATCACGGAACTGATCAGCGACGAGAACCTGCCCCCGCTGGTGCCGGCCGAGGCCTCGCGCGCCCTCAGCGTGAACCCGCTGGGCGGCTCGCTGCTGGACGTGGTGCTGCGCCTGCTGCGTCTGCTGGACACGCCGCGAGACATCCCCATTCTTGCGCCCATGGTCAAGCGCGAACTGCTGTACCGCCTGCTGATGAACGGCCAGGGCGTGGTGCTGCGCCAGTCGGTGCTGCAGGACAGCCAGCTCAACAGGGTGGCCAAGGCCATCCGCATCCTGCGGGACAACTACGCGCAGCCGTTGCGGGTCGAGGAAATCGCGCGCGACGTGCACATGAGCGTGTCGTCGCTGCACCATCATTTCAAGCAGGCCACCGCCATGAGCCCGCTGCAATACCAGAAACACCTGCGCCTGCAGGAGGCGCGGCGGCTCATGCTGACCGACGACGCCGGGGTCGCGCTGGCGGCGCACGCCGTGGGCTATGAAAGCTCGTCCCAGTTCAGCCGGGAATACAGCCGCCTGTTCGGGGCGCCGCCCCTGCGCGACAAGCAGCGCTGGAAGGACGAGACCGCCTTGGCGGCGGCCTGAAGCGCCCGCCGGGCATCCCGGAGGGCACGTCCCGGCGCGCAGCGTCATTCCTCGAACGCGATCCGCATTCCCGGCAGGCCGATGCCGTCCAGCGCGGTGCTCCACGTCTCGCCCGGGTGCACGGGATAGGCGCGGGTCAGCGTGCCGGTGGTGACGAGTTCGCCCGCCTGGATCGCCTCGTCCGCGGGACGGTCGGCCAGCGCCGCCAGCAGATGGGCCACGGCCGCCAGCGGGCTGCCCAGCACGTTGGCGCCGCAGCCCGTCTCGCGAAGGACGCCATTGCACGACAGTTCCACCTGGAAGCGCGCCAGCCTGTCGGCCAAGCCCGGCCAGGTCAGGCCCGGCCGGGTCAGGCCCGGCCCGAGATCGGCCGGCTCCAGCCGCGGGCCGACGAACAGCGCCGCGTGCAAGGCGTTGTCCGCCACGGTATCGGCCGCCTGAAACTGCCAGGCCGGGTAATGCGACTGCACCAGTTCGAAGCCGTGGGCGATCCAGTCCACGCAGTCCAGGATGCGCGCCGGATCGTCCGTCCGCGGCGGCGCGGCGCCGAAATGCAGCACGATTTCCGGCTCGATGCGCGGTTCGACGTAGCGGTCCAGCCGGCAGCGGAACTCGCCGCCGTCGTCCTGGAAGAGCGTATGCGCATAGACGCGGCCCCAGACCGGGAAATCCACGCCCAGCGCCGCCCACATCGCCGGATTGGTGAACCCGATCTTCCGGCCGACGGCCTGCGCGCCTTCCGCCAGCCGCGCCCGGTGGATCCGCGCGGCAACCTCGTAGGCCGCGTCCAGGCCGAAGCGCGGGAACCTGGCGGAGACCGGGGCGATGGAAGCGGCGTGGTCCTGCGCCGCCTTGATGTCGCGGGCGAGCGCCGCGGGGTCGGAAGCTGGCATGGAGGCTCCTGGAAATACCCGAATGTAAAGGGAAAACCGTCTCCGTTGCACGGGGCGCGAGGGGACTATTCGACCCATTCGCGCACACAATACGGCGACGGCCGTTATATGCTCGCCCTGATGTCCCATTTTCAGAACGACCAGGAGCCGGCATGCACGACTTGAATGATCTCTACTACTTCGTCCAGGTCGTCAAGAATGGCGGATTCGCCCCGGCCGGCCGCGCCCTGGACATCCCCAAGTCCCGCCTAAGCCGGCGCATCGCGCTGCTCGAAGACCGGCTGGGGGTGCGGCTCATCCAGCGTTCCACGCGCAGCTTTGCCGTCACCGAACTGGGCCAGGAGTACTTCGAACAATGCCTGTCGATGCTGGCGGGCGCGGAGGCCGCCCAGGAGGTCATCGACCGCACCCGCGCCGAACCGCAGGGCACGATCCGCATGAGCGCGCCGCCCGCGCTGATCTACTACTTCCTGGGCGACCTGGTCGCCCGCTTCATGGTCCAGTGTCCCAAGGTCCACGTGTACCTGAAGAGCTTCAGCCGCCCGGTGGACGTGCTGCGCGAAGGCTTCGACATCGCCGTGCGCGTGCGCTTCGGCCCCATCGAAAGCAGCGACCTCGTCATGAAACCCTTGGGGATGAGCTGCCAGAGCCTGGTGGCCAGTCCGGTCCTGGCGCGGAGCATCGCGCTGCCGGCCGACCCGCAGGCCCTGAGCCGGCAGCCCACGCTGGCGCTGGGCACCGAGCAGCGCGAATCGCATTGGCACCTGGAAGGGCCCGACGGTTCGCGCCAGGTCGTGCCGTTCACCCCGCGCCTGGTCACGGACGACATGCTGGCCTTGAAGCAGGCGGCGCTGCGCGGCGTGGGGGTGGTCGCCCTGCCGCTCCTGATGATCCGCGATGAGCTGGAAGCCGGCGCGCTGGTGGACGTGGGCGCCCCCTGGCAGCCCGAGCCCGGCAGCGTCCATGCCATCTTCCCGTCCCGCCGGGGCCTGCTGCCCGGGGTGCGGGACTTGCTGGATTTCATGAGCACGGAGTACCGGGAGGTTGCCCGGCGCGAACACGATGCGCAGAGGCGCCCGGGGCGTCCCGTCCCGGAATAGCCCGGACGCGCATCGTCCGACGAGTGGGACGCAGGAACCCGTTTTCCGTGCCTACCCGGCAGGGTGAGCGATCCGGACGACGCCGCCATGCTGCCGATCGAAAGCTGCGGCAAGGCCCAGGACGTCATCAGGAATGGCGATGCGCGATGCCCGCCGCGCTATTTCTTGCGGGCGAACGGATAGGCCTGCTGCGCCAGGAAGGTGCCCGGCATGTCGTTGTCCAGGATGCCGTAGTGCTCGGGCAGGCGGTTGCGCACGCCGCGCACCGCGGTGCCGAACAGGTAGTCGATGAACGACAGGTGGGCGGCGTAGTTCCTGTCGATCGCCTCGGTGTCCGACGAATGGTGCCAGTGGTGGAAATCCGGCGTCACGATCACGTAGCGCAGCCAGCCCCAGGGCAGCTTCACGTTGGAATGGATCAGCACCGCCTGGAAACCGACGATGATGATGTAGGCGTCGAGCACCGATTTCGAAAAGCCCAGCGCGAACAGCACGCCCAGCACCGCCACGCGGGTGATCAGCAGTTCGACGATGTGCAGGCGCGAACCGGCCAGCCAGTCCAGCGTGCGCGTGCTGTGGTGCACGGCGTGGATGCGCCACAGGAACGGCACCTCGTGATAGGCGCGATGCGCCGCATATTGCACCAGGTCCGCCACCAGCACGGCCAGGAACAGTTCCGCCAGGTAGGGCAGCGACACGATCGCCTGCTGCAGGGGTTCGTAGGCCGCCCAGGAGAACAGCCGGTGCACGAAGAAATTGATGCACAGCAGCACCGCCCCCACCGACAGGTGGTTGAACAGGAAGTGCTTCATGTCCACCTGCCAGTCCATGCGGAACACCGGCTGGCCGGGATACAGCGGGAACAGCTTCTCGAAAATGATGAACACGGTGCTGGAAGCCAGCAGGTCCAGGATGAACCAGTCCAGTCCCAGGTAGGGATGATTGCCCGTGTTGGACGTGGTCACCACCACGTTGCTGCCGCCCGCGGCGACCGCGCCGCACACCAGCACGAAGGCCGCGATGTTCAGCCAGCGCTGGCGGCCCAGGACCGTATTGGCCAGCGCAATCGTGCCTGACGCCAGCAGCGCGCCGAACAGCAGGGCCCGCATCGCGTCCACGGAATAGAAGCTGCGCAGTTCCGGGGTCGTCAGATAAGCCGGGAAATGGAAGGCCAGCACGCCCAGCACGGCAAGGATCGCCAGGAACAGCGCGATCACGCCGCTGATCATCCCCGTGCCCGGGCGGATGCGCCCGTCCTGCTTGAAGAGATCGAAAACCTGCCGATAGATGGGCGCGCGCTGTTTCATGTCACTTTTATGGCTGACCACGGGGAAGCGAGTGTATCCCCGGGCCAGAATCCCCATGTAATCACTCGTGACCAAACAGGACAAAATCACTTGGGGTGGGTATTCGGCCGCCGCGTCTGTTTGCGCCGCATCAACGCGCTGGCCGGCGCCGTCCGGGCGGACGGTTGACAACGGCTCGACGTTGGCGTGTCATGGAACCGAAGACACAAGGATCATCAGGCTCACAGCGCTTTCGCAGTACCCGCCAACCGGTTCTTTCAAGAGGCCCTTATGTTCCCTGAATACCGCCAACTCATCACCCGTCTGAAATCCGAAAACGCGCACTTCTCCGCGCTGTTCCAGCGTCACAACGACCTGGACCAGGAAATCAAGAATATGGAGGCCGGCATCCAGCCGGCCTCCGGCAACCAGGTCGAAGTGCTGAAGAAGGAAAAGCTGCAACTGAAGGACAAGCTGTACGGCATCCTGCGCGCGGCGGAGCAGGACGGTAGCTGAGGCTGCGCGCTACATCGGTTCCAACCCAGCCCCTTTGACGACCGTCGCGTATTTCGCCATTTCCGCGCGGAAGTACGCCACGGTCTGCTCCGGCGGCATCAGCACGATCTTGTTGTTCTGGACCGCCATGGCCTGCCTGACCTCCGGCGAGTTGAATGCGCGGTCCAGCGCGCCATAGACGCGGCGCACGTCGGCGGCGGGCAGCTTGGCCGGGCCCGCCGCGGCAAACCATCCCCCTATCTCGTAATCCGGCAGCCCCTGCTCCCGCAGGGTGGGCAGATCCGGCAGCGCCGCCATGCGCTCGCCGCCGCAGGCGCCCAGCGCCTTCAGCGCGCCGCCCTGCACCTGCGGCAGCACCGAAGGCAGCGACAGGACCCCGAAATCGACCTGTCCGCTCATCAGGTCCGCCATCATCGGCCCGACGCCCTTGTACGGAATATGCCTGGCTTTCACGCCCGCCTGCTGCACGTACATCTCGGCGGCCAGGTGCAGGACGGTGCCGTTGCCCGAGGACGCGTAGTTATAGCGGCCGGGCTGGCGCCGCAACAGCGCGGTCAGTTCCTGGATGCCGTTCGCCTGGATCTTCTGCGGATTCGCCACCAGCAGGAAGGGCGTCATCCCCACCATGCTGATCGGCGTGATGTCCGCCAGCGGATCGAACGGCAGCGATTTGTACACGCTGGGGAAAATGACGTGATTGTTCGACAGCATGGCGAGCGTATAGCCGTCGGGCGGCGAACGCACCAGCGCCGACGTGCCGACGATGCCGCCCGCGCCGGGCTGGTTCTCGACGACCACGGTATGGCCCAGGGCGGCCGACAGGGCCGGCCCCGCCGAGCGGGTGATCGTGTCCACGCCGGATCCCACCCCGACCGGCAGGATGAATTTCACGGGCCGGTCGCCCTGTGCCCGCGGCAGGCCCGGCGCGGCCAGCATCGCGGCTCCGAACGCGCCCAGCACCCTCCTGCGGCTCCAACCCGCGCTTTGCTTGTCCATGCTTGTCTCCTTTCCGTTTTTTATGTCGCGCGAACCTGCCGCGCGCTTCCCCTTGCGGGTTCAATGCCCCATCAAGCCGCCGCCCCCTGTTCCCGCAGGGCGGCGATCTCGTCCGGGGCGTAGCCCAGACTTTCCAGCAAGGCGTCGGTGTCGGCGCCCAGCGCCGGCGGATGCTGCCTGACCCCGAGGCGCTTGCCGTCCATCATCAAGGGGAACAGGGCCGCGCCCGCCATCTGCCCGGCCCGCTCGCCATCCGGCAGCCGGATGTCCGCCAGCCCCCCGGTCGCGCGCAGGTGCGGATCGTCATACAGTTCCTCCGGCTTGACGATGGGCGCGAACGGCAGGCCGATGCGCTCGAACACGCTTGCCAGTTCGGCGGCGCCGTAGCGCGCCAGGCGCTCGCGCAGATCGGCCAGCAAGGCGGGCCGCTGGCGCACGCGGTCATTGTTCGTCGCCAGCGCCGGGTCGTGCTTCAGATCGCCGAACCCGAACGCATCGCAAAAGGTCTGCCATTGCGAGTCGCTGACCGCCGCCAGGAATATCTGTTCGCCGTCCCTGACGGTGAACACGTCGTACAGGGCCCAGGCCGATACGCGGTCCGGCATCGGCGCGGAAGGCTGGCCCGTGATCGCATACTGCAGCATGTGCTGCCCCACCAGGAACACATTGTTTTCGAACAGCGCCGACTGCACCTCCTGGCCTCGGCCGGTGATGCCGCGCTGGATCAGCGCCGCCATGGCGCCGATGGCGCCGAACATGCCGCCCATGATGTCGTTCACGCTGGTGCCGGCGCGCACCGGGTCGCCCGGGCGCCCCGTCATGTAGGCCAGCCCACCCATCATCTGCACCACCTCGTCCAGCGCGGTGCGCAAGGCATAGGGACCGGGCAGGAACCCTTTGTGGCTTACATAGATGAGGCCGGGATTCTCCTTGGACAGGGACGCGTAGTCCAGGCCGTGCCTGGCCATCGTGCCGGGACGGAAGTTCTCGGCCACGACGTCGGCGCTCGCCGCCAGCCGGCGCGCGGCCTGCGCGCCGGCGGGGGTGTGGATGTCCAGGGCGATGCTCTTCTTGTTGCGGTTGAACATGGGGAAAAAACCCGCGCCCACGCCCAGCAGGTGGCGCGTCCGGTCGCCTTTTACCGGCTCGACCTTGATGACTTCGGCCCCCAGGTCGGCCAGCACCATCCCGCAGGTGGGCCCCATGACCATGTGCGTGAACTCGACCACGCGCAGGCCGGCCAGCGGCAAGGCATTGGGGGGTGCAACAACGGAAGCGTCTGGCGTATTCGGCATGGAATGGCTCGGATGGAATTCGGCGGCGCGCTCAAGCGGCGCCGGAAGGCGCGGGATAGGTTCTGGGCAGGCCGGCGCGCCACAGCGCGCCATGCAAGGGCTGGTCCGGCAGCCAGCGGACCGCGGCCTCGCGCAGCGCCAGCAGGCGGGCCATGTCCACGCCCGTGCCGATGCCCATGCTCTCCAGCATGAACACCAGGTCTTCGGTGCTGACGTTGCCGCTGGCGCCCGGCGCATGCGGACAGCCCCCGATGCCCGCCAGGCAGGCATCGAATCGCGCCACGCCGCTGTCCAGCGCCGCCAGCGCATTGGCCAGCCCGAGTCCTCGCGTATCGTGGAAATGCGCGCAGCAAAGACGGTCGCCGGCGATGCGCCGCGCCTGCCCGAACAGGCGCCGCACCGCGGCCGGATCGGCGTAGCCCACGGTGTCGGCCAGGCTCACGCGGTCGGCGCCCGCCTCCAGCAAGTCCGCCACCAGCCGCAGGACCTCGCCGGGAGGCACCGCGCCCTGCAGCGTGCAGCCGAAGGCGGTGCCGACCCCGCCCTCGATCAGCATGGACGAACCGGCGCAATCGCGCGCGGCGCGCATCTCGCGCACCATGGCGACCGCCTCTTGCGGAGTCTTGCGCAGATTCGCCACGCTGTGGGCGTGGCTGGCCGAGAGCGGCACCAGCATCAGGTCCGCGCCGCTTGCCAGGGCGCGCTCGGCGCCTTTCAGGTTGGGCACGAGCACCGAAACCGACAAGCCGGGCAGGCGCTTCGCGTGGGCGACCAGTTCGCCGGTATCGGCCAGTTGCGGCAGCAGCCGGGCGGGCACGAAAGATCCCACTTCGATCTCGCGCTGCCCGGCCGCATAGGCCGCGTCGATCCATTCGAGCTTGGTGGCCGTGGGCAGCACCATCGCCAGGCTTTGCAGGCCGTCGCGCAGGCCCACTTCTCGGACGATGGCGGCGGCGGGATGGGGGCTCGGACAATCAGGCGGCATCGCAGTGTCGGGTCGATCTGGGAGCAATCAGTTTAGATATTCCCATCCAATCCACAAGCGCTATTAAGGAACGTTTAAAATTCCGAACTGGAATATCAAGAAGCCCCTACTGCGATGCGCGACCTGGACATCACAACGCTGCGCCTGTTCATCTCCGTGTGCGAGACCGGCAACATCGCGCGCGCCGGCCGGCATGCCAACATCGTGGGGTCGGCCATCAGCAAGCGGCTGGCGCAACTGGAAGACACCGTGGGAACCAAGCTGCTGACGCGCAAGCGCCGAGGCGTGGAACCCACCGCGGCCGGGGAAACGCTGCTCGAACACGCGCGCGCCATCCTGGCCAGCTCCGGACGCATCGAGCGCGACATGGCCGCCTACGCCAGCGGCGTGAAAGGCCAGGTGCGCATCCTGGCCACCGCCTCGGTCCTGGCCGAATCCCTCGCCGAGGACATCGCGGCGTTCCTGCAGGCCGCGCCCCATCGGAATATCCGCGTGGACATGGAGGAACGCGTCAGCCACGAGGTGGTGCGCGGCGTCAAGGAAGGCATCGCCAGCCTGGGCATCTGCTGGGACGCCGCCGATTTCCACGGATTGCACACCCGCCCCTACCGGGGCGACCGCCTGGCCGTGGTCACGGGACCCGACCACCCGCTGGCCCGGCGCGACGCCGTCTGGTTCGAGGAAGCGCTGGAATACGAACACGTCAACATGCCCGCCGCCGGCGCCGTGCTGAGGATGCTGCAAACCGCCGCCAGCGAAAGCGGCAAGACCCTGCGGCACCGGGTGACGGTCAGCAATTTCGACTCCGCCTTCCGCGTGGTACTGGCCGGCCTGGCGATCAGCGTCGCCCCGATGGAAGTGGCCACGCCGTATGCCATGGCCCACGGATTGCGGGTGCTGCCGTTGAAAGACGAATGGAGCCGCCGCCGCTTCGCCGTCTGCATGCGCGACGAAAAAAACCTGCCGGCGGCCGCCGGACTGCTGCTGGAACATCTTGTGGCGGCGGGGCAGGCCGAAGCGACGGGCCGCGCGGAAGAATAATTCCGGAAAAGCCGGCCTCAGCGGCGCTTGCCCGCGCCCTTCCCGCTTCCGGACCCGGACGCCGAAGCGTTCGCATAGTCCTTCACGGTGCGGTCCTTGTTGAAGATCACGGTCAGCTTCTGCTGGTCGTCCATCGCATCGTAGGCGCCGTCGTAGAAATAGAACCAGGTCGCGGTCAACAGCCCTTCCTGGTTGAACTGCTGGGACCGGGGCGGGCCGTAATCGCGGACCATCTCGTCGTAGGTGGTGACGTTCAGCTTGATCGCCTGCACCTTGGCCTCGGTGATCAGATCGCTGGAACCGCTGGCGCATCCCGCCACCACGGCCGCCACGAACAGCAAGGACATTCTCATTCTTACTCAACCTTGTAGGATTCAAGCGGCCGGCGCCGTCACCACACGACGCGAACCCCCAGACGGCCGCTCACGCCGTGCCCGGCATAACCATCGATGGAGCGATTGTAATCACCCGCGGCGAATACATTGACGCGCTTGGACACGCGGCCGGACACCCCCACGCCGACCTGCGCCCAGGTGCTGCCGAGTTTCGTCTCCATCGCCACCGGGTTCTCTCCGGAAAGGTTGGAGAAGGTGGTTCGGCCATTCGCCCCGAATCGTTGCCACAGGTTCGCGCGCAGCCATGTGGTTGCCTCCTCGCCTTTGGGGTTGCCGGCCTGATGGGTCAGCCGGGCGCCCACACGGGCATAGCCAGTGTGGGTGTCGTCGAACCTGACCCGCCCATAACTGTCCTTGGCGCTGTCCAGCGATACATACTGGTAGATCATTTGCGCCTGCGGCTCCAGCGCCCATTGCGCCGTCAGGGGGATCGGGTAGCCGGCTTCTATCGACGCGGCGCCGCCATATCCGCGAGAGGTGGAGCGCTCTCCCCCGACGGAACGGGTCTTGACGTCGGGGTGATAGGTGCCCTGCACCACGCCATCGACGTACGCGCCCGATGCGCTCTTGCGCGTCCAATACCCGCCAAGCGATATGCCCGACATCGACGCCGACCCCGCGCGGCCTTCGGCCGGCGCCCTCACGTCCGCCGATGCGGTGGCCGCGCCCACGTATACGCCGGCGATATCGCGAGTGCCGGAAGGTTGCTCGCGGCGATACAGATCCGTGCCCACCTGGACGCCCGCGATGTCGTAGTCGTATGCAGGGCCTTGCCTGACCAGGGCGTCATAGCCGCGCTTGCCGGCGCTGCCCGTCTCTCCAAATACGCGGCCCCACGCGGATCTCCCGTGCGGCTGCGCCGGCGCCGCGTCGGCGTAGTCCTCGCCATTCCGGTCGTGATAGGTGCCCAGCATCGCCAGGCCAAAATGATTCGCCAGCGAGGGAAGCGCCATGTTCAAGGGAACCTCGACACGGTATTCGGGCGCGGGCCGCCCGGTTTCCCCGCCGCCCTGATCGGGGTCGGTTTCGAGGCTGGACCGCAAGTACCACGCATCGGGGTTTGCGCTGCCGCCCCGGTAAAGCCGATACTCGTACGCGCCCGCGGCGGCGCGCCCCGCCAGCGAAAACGACGCGGCGTCGGAGGTGCCGCCGTTGACCGTCTCGACGACAGCGATTCCGTCGCCGGTCGTCAGGGCCCCGCCCCCGCCGGTGTTGCGCACGACAATCGAGGTCGTGCCGCTGGCCTGCCCGCCGTCTATGACCACCTTGTCGGAAGCCGAACCGCTACCTCCCAGCCACGTGTTCAGCGCGATGCTGCCGCCAGCTCCGGCGTAGTTTCCGACCGTCAAGGTCTTGTACTGCGCCGCGTCGGCGGGATTCGCGGGCGGGGCGAAGTCGATGTGGCTCGCGGCGTTGGACAGCGACGTCAACGAGGAAGACCCCGTGACATCCCATCGGCTCGCGCCGGCCAGACGCAGGTGCGAAACGCCCGTTCCCGGGTCCGTCAGGGCGGCGCCGGAAATGTAGGACCGGTCGTCGGCGACCATGTCCAGGCGGCCGATCACATTCAGCGCCACGCCATTGACGCCGATCAGGGCCGAACGGTTCAGCGACGCCTGGAGCGATCCGGCGGCCACTTCAAGCGCGTTGCCCGCGGCCTGGACCACGCTATCGGTCATGCTCACAGAGTTGTCGGCGAATGACGAGAGGATCCCTTGCGAACCCGCGCCCGAGGCGCTGACCCGGGTCTGATTCAGCGTCACACTGCCCGCGGACAGCAATTCGACCCCGGCCGCCGCCGGCCCGTCGGTGGTGATCGTGGACTCCGTCGCGTCGATGGAGCTGGAAGCATTGGCGTACAAGCCGCTGGCGCCCGCGCCATGGGTGGCGACGATGGCGTTCTGAAGATTGATGGCGCCGTTGTAATACGCCCGGGCGCCATAAGCCGTCGCGCCCTGCGTCGAAATGCGGGTCCCGTCGGCATTCACCGTCGCGGTCGCTTCCGCGGACAGGCCGTTGGATTTCGCGCCGTGGGTCTCCACGGACCCGCCGGTCAGCGTCACTGTCGACCCCTGTTGAAACGCCGCCACGCCCGCCGCGACGTCTCCATGCGTAACGATATCGACGTTGTTCGCGATGGCCGTGGCCTTGACCCCCGACGCATTCGCCGTGGCCATCAGGCCAGCCGCATTGTTGCCCAGGGTCGTGATCGCGCCCCCGTCCATCCGCAGCGCGCCGCCCGCTTCGGCACGCGCGCCCGTGGCGCCGTTGCCCGAGGTCTTGATATCGCCGAGGGCGAAGTTGACGACGCTTTTCGTGTGCGCGAAAACCCCATGCGCATTCAGGCCCGAGGTTTCCACCGAGGTGTTTATCGCGTCGATGCTTGCCGTGGCCACCGTCGGCGCATAGGTCGAAAACAAACCGTAGGCATAGGCGCCCGCCGTCTTCACGGCCGTCGAGTCGAGAACCGCGTGGCTGCCGCCGGTCACCCAGACGCCGAAGGCCGACAGGGATCCGTTGCCGTCCAGCGCCTTGGTTTCTATCGTGCCGCCGCTGAACTGCAAGGCGCTGGCGCCCTCCACCTTGACCCCGCTGGAGAGCGAACCGCGCGTTTCGACGCGGGTGTTGGACACCGTCGCGCTGGAGCCGATGCCGGAGCCGTCGCCGGCGATCATCAGGCCGGGCGCGTTCGCCCCGCTGGTCGTCAGCGTACTGTCGGATACGCTGATCGTGCCGCGTTGCGCGCTGACCGCGCGAGCGCCGTCTCCCGTGGTCGCGATCGTCGCGCGAGTCAATTCCATCGCCGCCTTGGACACCGCCACCGCGCCGTGCGCGGACGCGCCCGTCGTGGTCACGGTCACATCGTGGGCCACAATCCCCACCTGCGCCGGCGCGGGGTCCGTGTACGCGTACAGGCCATAGGCATAGGCGCCGGAGGTGGACACCGAAGTTCCGTAGAGTTCCGCCAGGCCCTTGCCGGTCACCCACACGCCGTAGGCGGCGGAACTGCTGTTGCCCGCGGTCGTGGTGGTCTGGATCGAACCGCCCGTCATGACGGCTTTGCCCATCGACTCGAGCTTGATGCCCGCGGCGCCCTGCCCGCTGGTGCTGATGGTCAGGCCGTCGGCCTCGACGACCGAGTTGGCATTGCGGACCAGCATGCCGAAGCCCGCCGCCGCATCCGCGCTGGTGCTCAGGTTGGTATCGACGGGCAGCACATGCGTCTGGCCATCCGTCACCGACAATGCCTGCGCATGCGCGGCAATCGGGGACATGGCCAGCATACAAGCCGCTGTTATGGGTTTCAGGCGAATGCTGGGGATAACGGTCTTCATGGTGGTTTTCTTCTCGCTTGAGGGTTAACCCCAAGATAACCACCAGCCGCACAGCCCAAAGTAAGACGATTCCTAAAAGGACGCGGCCTTTACAATCGTTGACGCCCCCAATATTCGATAACTCGCCATCGGGAAGCCGCGGGAAGATGAAAGACGCCGCTATCGAGTTTCGCGCAGCCGGCGCCAAAGCGTAGTGGCGCTGATTCCAAGAATAGCGCAGGCCTCCTGGCGATTGCCCCCGCAGCGCGCCAGCACCGTCCGGATATGCGCCGCGTCATGCCGCCGCGAGGTGTCGGCCAGCGACTCCGCATCCCCATCCGCCGTCGCGCCGCCAGCCAGTTCGGGCGCGACGTCGCCGACGACGCGCCGCATTTGCGCGTCCGTGAGATCCGCGGGCATCTCGACCAGATATACGGCCAGGCGCTCCAGCACGTTTTCGAGTTCGCGGATATTGCCGGGCCAGGCATACGCCATCAAGGCGGCCTGCGCGGCGGGAGACAGCGGCCGGTGCGGGTACAGGCCGAGGTTCTCCTGAATGCGCAGGTAAAGCAGTTGCGCCAGCGGCCAGATGTCCTGCCTGCGTTCGCGCAAGGTCGGCATGTCGATGCGCAGAATATTCAACCGGAAAAACAGGTCCTGGCGGAAGTCCCCCGCGGCCACCATGACCGCCAGGTCCCGGTGGGTGGCGGCGATGATGCGCACGTTGACCGGCACGGCTTCGCTGCCGCCCACCGGCATCACCTGGCGTTCCTGCAGCACCCGCAGCAGGCGGATCTGCAACGCGGCCGGCATGTCGCCCACCTCGTCCAGGAAGAGGGTGCCGTTATGGGCCGATTCGAACAGGCCGGGCTTTCCGCCCCGGCGGGCTCCGCTGAAGGCGCCATCTTCGTAGCCGAACAACTCGCTCTCCAGCAGGCTCTCGGGGAAAGCCGCGCAGTTGACGGCGATGAAGGGGAAACTGTGGCGCGCGCTGGCCTGATGGATGCCTTGCGCCAGCACTTCCTTGCCCGTGCCGCTTTCGCCGCCGATCAGCACAGTGGAATCCACCCTGGCGTAGCGCCGGCCCAGCATGCGCACTTTCTCGACGGGCGGCGCCGTGCCGAACAGATCGTCCAGCGTGTAGCGCACCGCGTGGGCGCGCATCCGGGCGCGAGTGCGCAGGTTGCGGTCGGCGCGGTGGATGGCGCCGGCTTCCTGCAAGGTCAGAACGGCGCCCGACAGTCCAGCCCCGGTCGCCAGGGGAATGCGGTTCACGACCACCATCTTGCCGGCCAGGCGATGGATGGATTCGGCCTCGCGCTTGCCGCTGCGCAGCACCTCGTCCAACGACAGCGCCGGCGAAATCTCCTCCAGCCGCCGCCCCGCCATGCCGGACGCGCTGATGCCCAGCAGGCGCTCGACCGCGGGGTTCAGGGCCTGGACCCTGCCCGACGCGTCGACGGCGGCCACGCCTTCGTCCAGATTGGACAGCACCGCGTTGAGGTATTCGCGCCGCCCCGATTCGATCCGCTGCAGCCGGGTGATTTCGATGGCGTCTTCGATGCACGCCCCGATCGTCGCCGGCGAATACACCAGCACGCCCGTCAGGCCGATGCGCTCGGCGTAATCCACGAGCAGGCCGGAGCCGACGATCACCTCGATGCCCTCGCCCTTCAGCGCCTGGACCTGCGCCAGCGCGTCGTCCGGATCCTGGTAGGTGCGGACCGGGATATCCAGGGAGAACGTACTCAGGAATGTGTCCAGCTCCGGATACTGGCCCGCCTGCCCCAGCAACGCCACCCGCGGCGAAATGCGGCGGGCCGTGGAGAGCGCGTTCATGACCTCGAAGCCGATGATCTTCACCTGCACCACGGGCACGGACACATGGCGCCGCAGATAGGCGCCATTGAGGCCCGCCGCCACGACCGCATCCACCTGCCCCTGCCGGGCCGCCTGGTTGATGGCGTTGGCGGCCGCCTCGAAGCCCGCCTCGATGAGCTTGAACTCTCCCCGTCCGGCGAAGCGCGGCAGTATCTGCGCAAAGCTGCGCGATATCCGCGCCATGCCTATGGCCCAGATGCGAGGCAACGAGGCGGAATCCGGTTCGGTCGATGGCGAGGCGGGGAGCATGGCGGGTCCTGTAGCGGTTGCGCCCACGTATATCACCATTGAAATCCATGTATTTCAATTTTGAAATTGAAACATCGCCCCGCCCGCCCCGCGACGGGCGGAGCCAGCCTGGTACGCAAATTGCGTGAGTAGGCATATCCCCTTCCAACGGAGCACCCATGTCCCTCCCCACCCCCTCCGCCCCCGCAAGCGCCGGCGCGCGCATGCGCCTGGCAATGCAGACCGAACGCCCCTTGCAGATCGTCGGCGCCATCAACGCCAACCACGCGCTGCTGGCCCAGCAAGCCGGCTTCCAGGCCATCTATCTTTCCGGCGGCGGCGTCGCCGCAGGCTCGCTCGGCGTCCCCGACCTGGGCATCGTCGGCCTCGAAGACGTGCTGACGGACGTGCGGCGGATCACGGAGATCTGCTCGTTGCCGCTGACGGTCGATGCCGATACCGGCTTTGGCGCGTCGGCGTTCAATGTGGCGCGCACCACCCGATCGCTGATCGCGGCCGGCGCGGCGGCGATGCAGATCGAGGACCAGGCCGGCGCCAAACGCTGCGGACACCGGCCGAACAAAGAGGTCGTGACCCTGCCCGAAATGGTGGATCGCATCAAGGCGGCGGTCGACGCGCGCACCGACCCCGAATTCGTCATCATCGCGCGCACCGACGCGCTGGCCAGCCAGGGCAGGCAGAGCGCCCTGGACCGCCTGGCGGCGTGCATCGAAGCCGGCGCGGACGTCGCCTTTCCCGAGGCGGTGCACGACCTGGAAGGATTCCGCGGCTTCGCCCGCGCGCTGCCCGCGCCCATCCTGGCCAACATCACGGAATTCGGACAGACTCCCATGCTGACCGTGGACGAACTCGCCGCGGCCGATGTCGCCATCGCGCTGTACCCCCTGTCGGCCTTCCGCGCGATGAACCGCGCGGCGCAGCGGACGTACGCGGCCATCCGCCGCGACGGCACGCAGCGCGCCATGCTGGACGAAATGCAGACGCGCCTGGAACTCTACGAAAGCATCGGATACTTCGCCTACGAAGAAAAACTCGACGCGCTCTACGCCGGCAAGGCAGCCTGATCCGCCACCGCCCGCCCGACGGCGGGAACGGAAAAATACAACTGGAGACATCGCCATCATGCATTCCTCGCCGGATGACCCGTTCCTGCTCGTGTACGACGACGATGCGGAATATGGATCCCATTTCTCGGTCCCCGCCTTTGCGTCCACCCATGGGCTGGACGCGCTGCGCCTGCCCTACGTCGCCAAGGTGCTGATCGAAAATGCGCTGCGCCATGAAAGCGCCCCGGACGATCGCCGCCCGCGCGCACAGGCGCTGCTGCGGGCCTACCATCCGGATGCCCCCCAGTCCACTGCCGGCGAGCCCGCCGATGTCTGGCTGTACCCCACTCGCGTGCTGGCCCAGGATGTCAGCGGCATACCCAGCTTGATCGACCTGGCCGCGATGCGCGACGCCATACTGGCGCGCGGCGGCGACCCGAGGCGCATCAATCCGCACATTCCGGTGGACCTGATCGTGGACCATTCGCTGATCGCCGAGCAGGCGGGCCACGCCGGGGCGCGCGCCGCCAACGAGGCCAGCGAATACGCGCAGAACCGCGAGCGCTACGCCTTTCTCAAATGGGCGCAGGGCTCTTTCGACAAACTGCGCCTGGTCCCTCCCGGCAAGGGCATCCTGCATCAGATCAATATCGAATACCTGGCCGAGGTCGCCTCGGCGCGGATCACCGCGCAAGGCGCTCGCGTCACCTGTCCCGACACGCTGGTGGGCACCGACAGCCACACCAGCATGGTCAACGCGCTGGGCGTGCTGGGCTGGGGCGTCGGCGGCATCGAAGCCGAAGCCGCCATGCTGGGCGACGCCCTGGTGCTGCGCGCGCCAGAGGCGATCGGAGTGCGCCTGCGCAATCGGCCGGCGCCCGGCGTCACCGCCACCGACATCGTGCTCAGCCTCACCAGCATCCTGCGCCAGGCCAAAGTGGTTGCGCAGTTCGTGGAGTTCACCGGCGACGCCCTGGACGGCACGCTGACCCTGGAAGACCGCGCGACCCTGTCCAACATGGCCCCGGAGTACGGTTCGACCTGCGCGTACTTTCCCGTGGACGAAGAAACGCTGTCCTACCTGCTGCGCACCGGACGCAGCCCGGAGCACGTCGAACGGGTGCGCCGGTATGCCGAGGCGGCCGGCCTGTGGCGCGCGGCCGGAGCGCCGGAGCCGGGCTATAGCCGGATCGTGGACGTGGATCTGGCGCAAATAGGACGAGTGGCCGCCGGACCGGGCAAGCCCCAGGAAAGAGTGAGCCTGGCCGAACTGCCCATCAGCTTCAGGAAGGCGGCGTCCGCCATGCCCGCGACCGCGGGCGACGCGCTGCCCGAAGGCGCGGTGGTGCTGGCCGCGATCACCAGTTGCACCAACACGTCCAACCCCAGGCTGCTGGTGGCCGCCGGCCTGCTGGCGCGCAAGGCGGTTTCCCTGGGCCTGCGTCCGCCGCCATGGACCAAAACGTCGTTCACTCCCGGCTCCCGGGTCGTCACCGACTATCTGCGGGCCAGCGGATTGCAGACTGCGCTGGACGAACTGGGCTTCCATACCGCCGGCTACGGCTGCGCGACCTGCGCCGGACTGTCCGGCGCGCTGGCGCCCGAGACGGAGCGGGCCATCGCCGCGGGCAACACCCGCGTCGCCGCGGTTCTCTCCGGCAACCGCAATTTCCCCGGACGCGTCCACCCGCTGGCCCGCGCGAACTACCTGGCCTCTCCCGCGCTGGTCGTCGCCTTCGCCCTGGCCGGCACAGTGGAGCGGGACCTGGACACGGAGCCCGTCGGCTGGCGGCCGGACGGTACTCCCGTCCCCCTGGCCGAGCTGTGGCCCAGCGATGCCGAGACCGACGAGATGGTCTCCGCGCACGTGCGGCCCAGCCTGTTCACGCAGCGCTACCGCGACGTGTTCGAAGGCGATCCGGCCTGGCTGGCCCTGCCCACCGACACCGGCGCCTGCTATGCCTGGGATGAACAGAGCCTGTACCTGCGCCGCCCTCCGTACCTGGATGTGCCGCGGCAAGAGGGCGCCATCCACGTCCAGGGCGCGCGCGCCCTGATGATCCTGGGCGACTCGGTCACCACCGACCACATCTCGCCCGCCAACGAGATTCCGCCTCAGTCCAGCGCCGGCCGTTACCTGCTATCCCTGGGCGTGGCGCCCTCCGATCTGCATACCTACCTCGCGCGCCGCGGCAATCACCGGGTAATGATGCGCGCCACCTTCGCGCAACCCACTCTGGCCAACGAACTCTTGCCGCAAGGACCCGCCGGCGCCACCCGCCACGAGCCGGGCGGCGAGACCATGCCCGTCTATGACGCGGCCATGCGCTACCGGGACGCGGGCGTTCCCGTCATCGTCGTGGCGGGCAAGGACTACGGCACGGGATCCTCGCGCGACTGGGCGGCCAAGGGCACCCGGCTGCTGGGCGTGCGCGCGGTGATCGCGGAGAGTTTCGAACGCATCCACCGCTCGAACCTGGTCAACATGGGCGTGCTGCCCCTGCAGTTTCCGGCCGGCGTCACGCGCCTTACCCTGGAACTCGACGGCAGCGAAACCTATGATCTGGACATCGACGCCGGGCTGGGCCCGCAGGGCTCGGTTTCCTGCGTGATCCATGGCCCCGGCGCGCCACGCCGGCTGGCCCTGGCCTGCCGGCTGGACAACGAGCATGAAGTGGAAATCTGGCGGGCCGGCGGCATCCTGCCCGCCGTGCTGCGCCAGGCGCTGGCCGATTCAGGCGGCGCGCGGCAACCATAAGAAGCAGAAGCGAAGTGCCATCACCATAACCAAAGGAGACAACCATGTACGCAAAACGACTCTACTCCCCGCTGCGCGCCCTGGCGCTGGCGGCAGGGCTGGCGCTCGCCTCCGGCGCGCACGCCGCCGACTGGCCCACGAAACCGCTGCGGCTCGTCGTACCGTTCTCCGCGGGGGGCCAACTGGACGCCATGACACGCATCTTCGCGACCGGGCTGTCGGAACACCTGAAGCAGCCCGTCGTCATCGACAACCGGCCGGGAGCCGGCGGCCTGATCGGTTCCGACGCCGTCGCCAAGAGCGATCCGGACGGCTATATCTTCCTGGTCGCGGGCAACGGCGCCATCACGAACAAGCTGTTGCGCGCCAAGATGCCCTATGAAGACTCCGACCTCGTGCCCGTCGGACTGCTGTTCGAATCGTCGTCGGTGATCGTCGTCAATGCGAAGAGCGATATCCATACGCTCAAGGACTGGCAGAAAAAGGCCGGCGCCGGCGGACACCCCATCCTGTTCGCCACCGCGGGATCCGGCAGCACCGGCCACTTCGTCGGCGAAATGCTGGGCCAGGCGCTGAACGTTCCCGTGACGATCGTGCCCTACAAGAGCGGCTCCGAAAGCTCCGCGGCGCTGATGGGCGGACAGGTCGACGCGGCGTCGGAAGCCAGCGTATCGATCCGGAATTACATCGCCGCCGGCCGGGTGCGCGCGCTGGCCGCGACCGCGGACCACCGCACGCCCTTGCTGCCGGACACGCCGACCACGGCCGAGCAGGGTTTCCCGCAAATCAATATCACGCATTGGGGCGGCATGTACGCGCCCAAGGGAACGTCCGACGCCGTCATCGAGGCGATGAACCGCGCCATCGCCCAGGTCATGGCGACGCCGGCGATCAAGAAACAGTTGAACGACGCCGGCTACGAGCCCATACCCAACTCGGTAGCGCAGTTCAAGACCTTCATCGCCGCCGAAGACAAGCGCCTGGGCGGCATCGTCAAGTCGGCCGGCATGAAGGCCGAATAGCCTTCGGGGAACGGCGATCGGATCGCCGTGAGCCCTAGTCCGCCTTCATCTTGCCGATATCGGGCGCAAAGGCTTCGGGCGGATGCCTGGCGATGGAACGGCACAGCAGTTCGGACATGCCCTTGGCCAACTGCTTGTTGTTCCATTCGCCCGAATCGGAATACCACTTCGGCACCCAGTTCACGGCGCCGAAAATCGAGAAAATGGCCAGCTTGGGATCGCAGGGAATGACGCTCCCGTCTTCGATCCCCTCGCGCACGAAACCGCGCAGCTTGGCTTCGAAGCGGTCTCGTTGCCTGACGATCTCGGCCCGGTCGTCCGGCTCGAGCGCGTGCTCTTCCGTGATGATGACGCACCGGCTCATTTCGCTGAGCGTCACCTCCAGGTACTCCTTGAGGGCGAGCTGTAGTTTCTCCAGGCCGGTGCCGCCCTTGCGTTCCGCCTGTTCGATGGCGTCGAAGCCCACGCGCAACGCCTCAGCGAAGGCTTCGTACAGCAGCGCATGCTTGTTCGGAAAGTAGTGATACAAGGCGGCCTTGGTGACGCCAAGGCTGGTCGCGATATCGCCGAGCGACGTAGCGTGGAATCCTTTTTGGTTGAACGCGGCAATCGCCTGGCGCAACAACGCTTCGCGCTTCAACTGATGCATCGCCTTGTGCGTCGGCACCGAATTATTCCATGTTGCCACTGATCAAACCCTCCCGGTGAGTTGCGTGGACCGGCCGCATATTTAACTTTTTTTCCCATTGAGGTACAACTCGGTGAGCGTGCCCTCATACGCTTCGGCGGCGAACGCCAGTGTCTCGGACAAGGTCGGATGCGGGTGTATGGTCAGCGCGATATCGCCGGGCTCCGCGCCCATTTCGATGGCCAGCGCCGCCTCGGCGATCAGGTCGCCCGCTTGCGGCCCCACCATTCCCACCCCCAGCAAGGCATGGGTGCGCGGGTCGACCAGGATCTTGGTCAAGCCCTCGCCGCGTCCCAGGCTCAATGCCCTGCCGCTGGCCGCCCATGGGAAGCTGGCCGACTCGTACGCCACGCCATCCCGGCGAGCGGCCGTCTCCGTCAAACCTACCCAAGCCACTTCGGGATCCGTGTACGCGACGGCTGGAATGACCTTGGCGTCGTTGCCGGCCTTCCTGCCCGCGGCGACTTCGGCGGCCACCTTGCCTTCGTATGCCGCCTTGTGGGCCAGCATGGGTTCCCCGACGACGTCGCCGATGGCGAAAATGTGCGGGACATTGGTGCGCTGCCTGGCGTCCACCGCGATGAAGCCGCGCTCGTCCACCTGGACACCCGCCCGTTCGGCCCCGATCCCGGCGCCGTTGGGCCGGCGGCCGACGGCCACCAAGACGGCATCATACACCTGGGGCCCGGCGGCGCTCGCCCCCTCGAAGATGACGTGCACGCCATCTTCGCGCGCCTGCGCGGAGACCACCCGCGTGCCGGTCAGGATCGCCTCGTAGCGGCCGGCCACGCGCGCTTCCAGCGGTTTGACCAGGTCGCGGTCGCAACCCGGCAGCAGGCCCTCGGTCAGCTCCACCACCGTGACCCGGGCGCCCAGCGCCGCGTAGACCGTGGCCAGTTCCATCCCGATGACGCCGCCTCCCACGACCAGCAGGCGCCCGGGAACGTCCTTGAGCGCCAACGCGGCGCTCGAATCCATGATGCGGGGGTCTTCCGGCAGGCCCGGCAGGCGCACGGGATGCGACCCCACGGCGACGATGGCCTGCTTGAAGTTCACCGTGGGGCCATCGGCGACCGCCAGGCGGTTCGGGCCGGTGAATGCCCCCCTGCCGGTCACCACCCGCAGCTTGCGCCGGCGGGCCAGGCCGGCAAGGCCGCCGCTCAGCTTGGCGACCAGCGCCTCCTTCCAGGTCCGCAGCTTGTCCAGGCAAATCCGGGGTTCGCCGAACTCGATGCCCAGTTCGGACAAGGCCCGGGCGTCCTCCAGCGACCGCGCGGCGTGCAGCAGTGCCTTGGACGGGATGCAGCCCAAGTTCAGGCAGACGCCCCCCAATGTCTCGCGCGCTTCCACCAGCGTCACGGACAGGCCGAGATCCGCGGCGCGGAATGCCGCCGTATAGCCGCCAGGCCCGCCGCCCAGGACGAGCAATTCCGTATCGATGACGTCGCCCATCGGCCCTTTGTCCGCTTTTTCCGTTTTGTCCGTTTTCATGTCGCCTGTTCCGTCCTGCTTCCGCCCAGATAGGCGCTGGAAAGCTCCGTGCCCGCGTTGCGCGTGAGCACGTCGCGCGTCCCTTCGAACACCGTCTGGCCATGCTTGAGCACATAGCCGAAATCGGCCACCTTGAGCGCCAGGCTGGCCATTTGTTCGCTGAGCAGGACGACCCGCTTGCCCTGCGCGCAATACTGCTTGATGAAGTCGAAGATCTGGGCGACCACGATGGGCGCCAGGCCAAGCGACGGCTCATCGAGCAGCACGCAGCGCGGCTCGTGCAGCGTGGCCATGGACAGGATCAGCATCTGCTGCTGTCCGCCGCTCAGCGTCCCCGCCTTGGCCGCCCGCCGCTGCGCCAGGACGGGAAAATTTCCGTACACCTGTTCCAGCGCGACCTTGAAATTGCCCTTGGGCTTGCGGAAATGCCAGGCCGTGATCAGGTTCTCCTCCACCGTGTGCTGATGGAAGATCCGCCGCCCTTCCATGGCGTGCGCCAGGCCGCGGCGGGCTCGCTCGTGCGGCGGCAGCCGCGAGATGTCCTCGCCGTCCAGCAGGATCTGTCCGCCCTTGATGGGCGTGACACCCGAAATCGCGCGCATCAAGGACGACTTGCCCGCGCCGTTGGCGCCGATGAGCGCGGTGATTCCATCGGGGCGCGCCGTCAGGCTGACGCCGCGCACGGCCTCGATCGCTCCGTAACTGACCTGCAGATTGCGTACTTCAAGCATGGACGGGCTCCTCAACGCCGAGATAGGCCTGGATCACTGCCGAGTCGGCGCGCATGCCGTCCATGTCGCCCCGGTAGATCTCTTCTCCGGCCTCGAACACCACGACCTCCTCCGCCAGTTCGGCCAGGAAATCCATGTGATGGTCGATGATCATGATGGCCACGCCATGGTCGCGCGCCAGGCGGACGAGCCTGACCAAATGCGCGGATTCCACTTCCGACAGGCCGGCCGCCGGTTCGTCCAGCAGCAGCAATTCCGGATCGCTCGCCAGGGCGCGCGCGACTTCGGCCAGCCGCTGGATGCCGTATGGCAGCTCGCTCATCGTGGCGTCCGCCTGTTCGGCCAGCCCGGCCGCCGCCATCAGCGCATCCACTTGGCGCAGGAATGCGCCTTCCTCCCGCCGCGCCGCGGACGTATTGAGCGCCGCGGCCACGGCGCCATGCCGATAGCGGCGGTGGGCGCCCATCAGGATATTCTCGCGCACGGTGAAGGTGGGCACGTTGCGCGGGTCCTGGAATGTGCGGGTGATGCCGGCCCGCGCCACCTTGTGCGCCGGCCAGCCGGCGATGTCCCGGCCCTTGTAGAGAATGCGGCCCGAGGTCGGCGTATAGATGCCGCTCACGACGTTGACCAGCGTGCTCTTGCCCGACCCGTTGGGGCCGACCAGCGCCGTGATGCTCCCCGCGCGCAGCGCGAGCGAGACCCCGGCCAGCGCGCGCAGGCCCGAGAATTCCATGACCACGTCCTCGATGCGTATCAACGGCTGGCCGGCGTCCTGCCCCGCCTTGGGCTCGCGCACGGACAGCGGAGGTTCGGCCGTGCCCGCGGCGGCGGCCCCCAACTGGTCGAACTTGCTGTAGCGCGTCTGCGTGCGCAGCAAGCCGGCCAGCCCCTTGGGCAGCAGCGTGAAAATGAACACCAGGATCAAGCCGTAAACGATGTATTGGTAGTCGTTGAAGGCCTGCAGCTTCTGGGGAAGATAGGTGAAGAGAATGGCGCCGTACACCTGCCCCGCCAACGTGCCCAGGCCGCCCACGATGGACATCACCAGTATCTCGATGGAACGCATGAGGCCGAAACTCTCGGGCGTGAGATAGCCGATCATGTGGGCGTAGAATCCCCCGGCCAGGCCCGCCAGGCCGCCGCTGATGGCATAGGCGGCGCGCTTGACGGCGGCTTGCGAAATGCCCAGCGAACCCGCGGCGATCTCGCTGACGTGCACCGCGTAGAAAGCCCGGCCGAAATGGCTTTTCACGAAATTGCGCAGCATCAGCATCACCAGCAGCAACACCGCCAGCAGGATGCGGAAATAGGCGACCGTGTCGATGTGCCAGCCGAAGATCTGCAACGTGCCGATCTGCGACGACGGAATGCCCCGCATACCCATGACCCCGCCCGTGACGCCGCGCAACTCCCGCGCCAGCTCGTAGACGATGAGGCCGAACCCCAGCGACATCATCGCCAGGTAGAACTCGCGCACCCGGCCGGCGGGTCCCGCGAGCAGGAACCCCACCGCCGCCGCGGCGAAGGTGGCCAGGACCAGCGCGACCGGAAACGGAATGCCGAAGGACTTCAGCGCGATCGCGCTGGCATAGGCGCCGATGGCGAAGAAACCCGCGTGGCCGAGGGAAATCTGGCCGTTGATGCCCGTCAGGAGGTTGATTCCCTGCGCGAGCAGGATGTTGATGATGACGAAACTCCACATCTGCACCGTGCCGGTCGCGACGTGGCCGGCCCCGATGGCCAGCGCCACGGCCAGCGCGCCCAGCGTCCAGGAATTCGTCAGGAGTTGCCCTAGCTGTTTCATCGTCGTCACACCTTCACTGTTTCGCGCTTGCCGAACAACCCCTGCGGCCGCACCGTCAACACGCCTATCAGAAGCGCGAAGGCGACGACCTCCGCGGCCGCGGGGGATACATAGCCGCCCACCAGCTTTTCCAGGACGCCGAGGATCAACCCGCCCACCAGCGAGCCGAACGCGCTGCCCATCCCGCCCATCACGGCGGCGACGAAGGCCAGGATCAGCAGGTGCAGGCCGAAATTCGGATCGACGGTGCCCGACACCTGCGAGACCAGGATGCCGGCGACCCCGGCCAGCACGCCGCTGACCAGGAATGAGAAAACCACCACGCGGTAGACCGGAATGCCCATCAGCGACGCCAGTTCGCGGTCGTGAGCGACCGCGCGCACACCGTAGCCCCAGACGGAATGCCGCAGGAACAGTTCCATCAGGCAGACGATCAGAACGCTGATGGCGAACACGGCGATGTATTGGAGCGAGAGATAGGCGCCCATGAACTCGACGGTATCCGCGCTGCTGAACAGCACGTCCGGAAACGCCACCGCCTGCGTGCCGAACAGCCAGCTCGCCACTCCCTGGAGGAAAATTCCGATCCCCAGGGTGGAAACCACCCACCCCATGCTGCCGGCGATGCGCCGAGTGGGACGGACCCCGACCAGTTCGACCACCCACAGGATGAAGGAAGTCGCCAGCAGCGACACACCCACCGCGAGAAAGACATTGACCCCCGCGCCGACCATGACCGCCGTCAGCATCGCGCCGGCCATCAGCACCGAGCCCTGCCCGAAATTGAGCACGCGCGTGGTCCAGAACGTCAGGTTCAGGCCCAGGCCGATCAGCGCATAGACGGCGCCGACGCTCAATCCCGAAACGACCATTTGGATAAAGAAATCCATATCACCATCATCCATGCAGGCATGGCGCGCATCCGGAGCGATACGGCGCCGGATGCGCGGCTCGCCGATTACTGGGCAACCGGCTGCAGCCGGATCCTGTCGTCCTTCTTGACGTACTCGAACACCTTCACGCCGTCGGTCTCGATGCCATGGTGGCGGTCCTTCGAGAAGTTGTAGGTGGTGTTCACGCCCTGGAAGTCCTTGATCGACTCGATCGCGGCAATGATGGCCTTGGGGTCGCTGGAATTGGCCAGCCGTATCCCTTCGAACAGGACGTTGGCCGCGTCATAGCCGTTGGACACCGAGATCGCCATGAACAATTGCGGATTCTCCGGGTCGTTGCCCCACCAGCGGTCCGCGCCGTACTTGGCCTTGTAGGCCTTGGCGAAATCCGCCGCGGCCGGGCGCAAGGGGTTGCCGAACGCGCCTATCATCGTGCCCAGGGTTCCCAGCGTCAGGTCGCCGGCGCCTTCCTGGTAGGGCTGGCCCAACGCCCCGTTGGAAGCGACCAGCGGGACGTTCACGTTGAGCCGCGCCATGGTCCGGCGCAGGACGGCCAGGTCCTTGCCCAGGCCGATGGCCGCGATCGCATCGACGTTGGCGCGCTTCATGCGCGCCACTTGCGCGGTCATGTCCTGCGCGCCCTGGTTGTAGGAGTCCGTGGCCACCGGCTTGGCGCCGCCGTTCCTGCCGATGGAGGCGGCCAGGTAATCGACGCCGGTCACGCCGTAGGCGGTGCTTTCATGCACGATGCCGACGCGCTTGAAGCGCTTCGCCAGGTATTCGCCCATGGCTACCGCCTCGATGTCGTTCTGCAGCGCGAAGGAGAACACATTGGGACGCGGTTTCTCGCCGGTCTTCTCGCCGGAGTAGGTCACTACCGGCGTCTGCGCGATGGGGTTCATGTAGGGCCGGCCGTCCGCCTGGGCCATGTCGATCACCGCCAGCGTCGGGCCGCTGCCGGCCGGACCGATGATGCCGACGATCTCCTTGTTGTCCAGGATCGCGCGCATGTTCTGCACCGCGCGGTCGGGATTCAACTGATCGTCCAGCAGCATGGCGATCTCGATCTTCTTGCCGTTGATGCCGCCCTTGGCGTTCCACTGCTCGACAGCGAGTTCGACGGCGCGGCGGTTGCCTTCGCCGAATTCGCTGTAGGGGCCGGTCAGGGCCGACGTCATGCCGATCTTGACCGTGTCGGCAGCCAGGGCGCTTCCTGAAACCAGCATGGCGGCCGCCACCGCCAGCCACGTGGGCGTGGATTTCCTGTACCAGGACATATTGTCTCCTCCTAGGTTCTTGCTCGTCGTTGTGAGGCGCTCCGGGTTCGCGAAGCGCCATCCGCGGGCCTCTCAGCGGGCCGTCTGGATCTCTTTGAAAGCGGCCAGGACATCGTCCAGGTCCGCGTCCGGCAAGGCGGCCGCGAATCGTTCGATGCGGTCGTAGGCGCGTTGCGCCACGCCGGTTTCCTCGCCGATGCCGCGCACGAGCGTCGATACACGGGCCCGGTCGTAGCTGTATTCGGTATGGTCGGTGTCCATCCGCAGGATGGAGGGGGGCTCGCCATTGCCCGTATCGGCCTCCAGGCGGCAGGCCAGCAAACCCAGCGATTCGTCGGCGTGGAGCGTGATCCGGGGGATCAGGCCCTTGACGGCCGCGTCGTCGAAATCCGCCATGCGCGCGATGGTGGGCGCGCCATGCAGCAATGTCGTGGCCACGCAGAACTGCGTGCTCATCAGCGTCCCGGAAACGCTCTGGAACGGCCCTTCCTTGTCCATGCCCGCATAACCCACGACGGTGGGATTGAGGTAGACCCGCAAGCCCCGCAAGCCGTCCATCCGGTCGCCCAGCCGTTCGCGCAACAACAGGCTGGCGCGCACCGGCGTCTGGTTGAGCGCGCATACGGGATAGGGCTTGAACGTGACTTTGAGCAGGGACCAGTCCCTGCCCAATCCGCCGGCGATGGCATCGGCATCGCACTCGGCCCGGACGAAGGCGCGCGTGAAGCCGGCGTGCCCCTCGAAGGCGCCGGCCGCCGACACCGAACCGTTGGCCGCGAGCGTCGCGGCCGCCAGACCGTTGCGCCCCGCCATGCCGACCTGATAGCGCCACTCGTCGGTGCCGTCTCCGAATGATTGCAGGATGCCACCCGTGAACGAGGCGGCATTGGACAGGGCCGCCGCGGTCCGCTCCACGGACAAGCGCCACAGCCGCGCCGTGGCCGCCGCGGCCGCGATCGTTCCGTAGAGCGGCGACGCGCGCAGTCCCGCCGCCGTGGTCCGCGCCGAATAGGCTGACTCCAGCGCGCCGCCCACTTCATATCCCGCCACCAGCGCCGGCAGGAAATCCTCCATGCGCCCTTCCCCCCGCTCCACCAGCGCGGTCAGCAGCGGCAGCAGGATGGCGCCGAAATGCGCCACGCCGCAGGTGTCCTCCTGGGCCCGGCCATGGAACAACGCGGCGTTGGCCAGCGCCGCGCCGGCGACAGTGCTGCGGCGGCCGCTGCCCAGCAGCGTGGCGCCGTCCGGACGCTCGCCGTCCATGGCCAGCGCGGCGCGCTCGGCCACGCCGAAAAACGGCGTGGGATGCGAACCCAGCGCGATGCCGTAGCCGTTGAGCACGCAGGCCCGGGCTTTTTCGATCACCGGTTGCGGCAGGTTCCCCATGGCAAGCTGCGCGGAAAATTCCGCGAATCGTCCGGCCAAACGCATGATGTCTTCCCCTTTTCTGTCTCGCCCGCTCCCCGATGGAGCGTCAGGCGTTGTACTGGTCCCGCAGCACCCGCTTGAGGACTTTCCCGGACGGATTGCGGGGCAGCTCCTCCACGATCTTCAACTCGCGCGGCACCTTGAAGTTGGCGACGCGCTTGCGGCAATGGCGATCGATCTCCTCCAGCGTCAACGTCTGCCCGGGATTGAGCACCACGACGGCGGTGATGCGCTCGCCCCATTTCTCGTCATGCACGCCGATGACGGCGGCTTCGGCGATCTGCGGCATTTCGTACAGGACGGCCTCGACCTCGCTGGAAGCCACGTTCTCGGCGCCGGTCAGGATCATGTCCTTGCTGCGGTCGGTCACGAACAGAAAGCCTTCGTCATCCAGGTAGCCCACGTCGCCGCTGCGCAACCAGCCGCCAAAAAAGGCCTCGGCGGTTTTTTCGGGCGCGTTCCAGTACCCCCGGGTCACCTTGGGCCCCCGCACGCAGATTTCGCCTATCTGGCCGGCCGGCAGCCAGTGTCCTTCGTGATCGGCGATGCGGATTTCCACGTGCGGCAGGGCGCGGCCGGTGGAACCGATCTTCTCGATCTCGCGGCCCGGCTCCATCAGCGTGTCCCCGCTGCAGGTCTCCGTCATGCCGAAACCGTCGATGAAGCGGCCATGGGTGAACACGCGGGTAAAGTCGCGGATGCGGGATTCGGGCGTCTTCTCGCCGCCGGCGATGCACCAGCCGAAGGTCTCCAGGGCGAACCGCTCGGGATTCGGCACGGCCAGCACGCGGCTGAGCATCACGGGCGCCATCCATCCGCAGGTCAGGCGATGGCGTTCGATCGACGCGAGCACGGCCTCCGGATCGAACTCACGGTGCACGCACAGCGTGCCGCCCACCCAAAGCACCGCGATGCCCGGCAGGTCGAACGCCCCGACGTGGTACAGCGGCCCGACCACCAGCAGCCGCTCCTTGCTGGTCAGCCCGAGCGCGATGACGTGGTCGATCGACTTCCAGTGGATGTTGCCGTAGGAATGCATCACCCCCTTCGGCCTGGAAGTGGTGCCCGACGTGTACATCAGGCGCACCAGGTCGTGCTCCGCCGTGGCGGCCTGCTCGGGAACGGCCAGGCCAGGCTCGGCCAGGCGGCGCGAATCGGCCTGGGCCGCGGCATCGACGATCACCTTGGGCGTTTCCAGCGCCACGATTTCCGGAAATTCGTCATCCACGAACAACAGCTTGGCGTTGGCGTCTTCCAGTATGTAGCCGGCCTCCGGGGCCGCCAACCGATAGTTGATCGGCAGAAAGACAGCCCCGAGATAGCTGGCGGCGAAAGCGAGTTCCAGGAAGGCGGCGCTGTTCTTCATGAACAGGGCCACGACGTCGTTGCGGCCGACGCCGCGCGACTGGAGCAGGGCCGCCGCCTGGCGGATCCGCTCGTGGAAGTCGGCGTAGCTTATCGCCTCGTCCCGGTAGATGATGGCTGCGCGATCGGGCTCGCGCCGGGCGTGATACGCAATCGATGCGCTCAGGTTGAACATGTTGGGTCTCCCTTGGATGGCGGCTCAGTGCGCGGGTAGCGGCCGAAGCCGGTCCCGCGTCTCGATTGTGCAGGTTCAGTACGATTTCGGCATGCCGAGGTCGTGAATGGCGATGTAGTTCAGGATCATCTCCTCGGATACCGGCGCAAACTTGAACAGGCGGGCGTCGCGCCACAGCCGCTCGACGTGGAATTCACGCGCATAGCCCATGCCGCCCATGGTCTGCATACTGCGTTCGATGGCATGGCTGGCCGCTTGCGAGCCGATGAGCTTGGCGATGTTGGCCTCGGTTCCGTACGGCAGCCCCTGGTCGCACAGGGCGGCGGCGTTCAGGTTCATGAGGCGGGCGCACTGCAATTCGGCGTGCGACTGGGCCAGGGGAAACTGCAGGCCCTGGTAGGCGCTGATGGGCTTGCCGCCGAATACCTTGCGATCGTTGGCGTACTGCACCGCCAGGCGTTCGGCCAGGCGGCCCGCCCCGACCAGGCTGGCCGTCGTCACAATGCGCTCGGTATTGAGCACGTCCAGAAGTTCGCGGAACCCCTTGTCCAGCGTGCCGACCAGTTCATGCGGTTCGATACGGACGTTGTCAAAGAACACCGAGCAGGCGCTGAGGGTCTGCGTGCCGACCTTGTCGATGGAAGAATAGGTCAGGCCCTCTCGCTCGACGTCGATGATGAACATCGAGATTCCGTCGGTGGGCCGCGCGCCTTCGACCGGCTTGGCGGTGCGCGCCACGACCAGCATTTTCTGCGCGGCGTCCACCGCGGTGATCCAGATCTTCCGGCCGTCCAGCCTCCAGCCGCCGTCCGGCTGCGCTTCGGCGAAGCTCTTCATGGCCAGCGTATTGGTGCCGGCGTCCGGCTCGGTGAGCGCCATGCAGAAATTGATCTGCCCGCCTATCAGCCCGGGCAGCAGCTCGCGCTTCATCCGTTCGCTGCCGAACCTGGAAATGGGCACGCCCCCGAATATCGGATTGATCATGAACAACTGGCCCAGCGTCGAACCGCCGCCGCCCGCCGAAAGCTCTTCGACGATCAGCGCCAGCTCCACCATGCCCAGGCCGGACCCGCCATGCGCCTCCGGCAATGCGGCGCCCGCGAGGCCGGCGTCGCAAATGGCCTGCCAGCATTCCTGCGGAAAGGCCTTCTCGCGGTCCTGTTCGTACCAGTAGTCCACGCCGTAGGTTTCGCCGATCCGGCGCGCGGTCTCGACGATCAGCTTCTGCTCGTCCGAAAGCGAAAAATCCATGGGGTCTATCCTTGAGTCTGGGTGCGCAGCAGCCGGTACGGGTCCTGCAGCAGGTCGATGACGTAATTGAGGAATTTCAGGGCGCCAGCGCCGTCGTGCAGCCGGTGGTCCGCGGCCAGCACCAGGCCCATTTCGCGCTTGAGCGCCGGCGCGCCTTGCGCGTCGGGGCGGAAAACGTCCCGCACGCTGCCGACTCCAAGAATCGCCGACTGCGGCGGATTGATGATCGGCGTCATGTAGGTGACGTTGAACATGCCCGCGTTGGAGATGGAGATCGCGCCGCCGTTCATGTCCGCGTGCGTGGCGTTTCCGCTTCGAACGCGTTCGAGCAAGCCGTCGGACTGCCGGGCGATCCCGTCCAGCGTCGCCGCGGCCAGGCCATGCAGCACAGGCGCCATCAATCCACGCTCGGTGGACACCGCCACCCCGACATCGACCTCATCGAACTGGACGATCTGGCCGTCGCTCCAGATGCGGTTCTGCTGCGGCAGCGCCGCCAACGCGCGGGCCACGGCCGCGATGACGAAATGGTTCAGCGTCAGCCTGGGCGCGCCAGGCTGATCGTTCAGGCGGCGCCGCAAGTCAAGCAGCTCGCCGATCTCGGCCTCCGCCGCCAGGTAGAAATGCGGAACCTGCTTGGCCTGCGTCATCCGCCTGGCCATGGACTGCACCAGCCCGCTGGCGGCGACGCGCTGCCCGCGCTCCTGGAGCGGGGCTTCCGGCGCCGGCGCCTTCGCGTGGCGGACGTCCGCCGCCTTGATGCGCCCGCCCGGCCCCGTGCCGCCGACCCCGGCAAGGTCCAGGTCCATTTCGCGGGCCAGGCGCCGCGCCAGCGGCGTGGCCACGATCCTGCCGTCCGTAGCGGGCGCGGGCGGGATGGCCGGCACGCTCGCCGCGGGCGACTCGGCCGGGGCGGATCCGCCCGGTTCCTGCCCGGCCTGCTGGCCCGGCCCCGTCCAGTGGGCGACCACCGCGCCGACCGGCACCGTTTCCCCCGCGGGAACGAGAATCTCGCCGATCAGGCCGTCGGCTTCCGCGGCGATCTCGTTGGCCACCTTGTCCGTCTCCACCACGAACAGGGGATCGCCAGCCTTGACCTGATCGCCAGCCGCCACGCACCATTCGATCAGCATGCCCTCCGTCATGGTCAGGCCGAGCTTGGGCATCAGGAGGTCGTTCAACGGGCTCATGGGTTACTGCCCCGTAAAGCGCGCTTCGCGCTTTTCGAGAAACGCGCCGACGCCTTCGTGCGCATCGCGCGTATCCAGCACCAGCCCTATCATGGCCTGCTCGTGCGCCAGCGCGTTGGCCAGCGGCATGTCCGCGCCGTCGCGCAGCGTGCGCTTGAGCAACTTGAGCACCAGCGGCGATTTGCCGGCGATCTGGCCTGCCAGCGCGAGGGTTTCCTCCATGAGCTGGCTTTGCGGCACCACCCGGTTGGCCAGGCCGATGCTTACGGCCTCGGCGGCGCCGATGCGCCCGCCGGTGAACATCAACGCCTTGGCCACGCAGGGAGAAACCTGCCGGATGATGCGTTGCGTCCCGCCCGCCCCCGGGAACAGGCCCAGGTTGATCTCGGTGAGCGCGATCACGGCGCTGTCCGCCAGGATGCGCAGGTCCATTGCGAGCAACAGTTCGGTGCCGCCGCCGAGGGCCCATCCATTGACCGCCGCGATCGTGGGCTTGTCGCTGATTTCGATGCGCCGGAATACGCGGTGGATGTCTTCGGCGAATTCCTGGTAGTGGGCCAGCCCCTGGCGCGAATTCAGGTCCGCCAGGTCGCCGCCGGCCACGAAGGATTTGTCTCCCGCCCCGGTAATGACGATGACGCGGCATTCATCGTTGGCCTCCAGCGCGGCGAACGCCTGCTCAAGCTGAAGCAGCGTCGGCGTATCGAGCGCATTGTGCAGCTTCGGCCGGTTGATGGTGAGGATGCCGACGCGGTTGCGGATTTCGGCAAGGATGCTTGATTCGTTCATGCTGTCTCCTGGAGTCAGGCGCAGAGCTTGCGCGCGGCCGCGATGACGTCGGCCTCTTGGGGCTGATACTGTTCTTCGAGCGCTGGGGCGAACGGCACCGGAACGAAGGGCGCGGCGACGCGGACGATGGGCGCGTCCAGCTCGTCGAAGCCGATATCCGCCATGCGCGCGGCGATTTCGGCGCCCACGCCGAATGCCTCGACGGCTTCGTGCACGATGAGCAACCGGTGCGTGCGGCGCAGCGAGGCAAGCACCGCCTGCTCGTCCCAGGGCTGGATGCTGCGCAGGTCCAGGATCTCCGCTTCGATACCGTCGGCAGCCAGCGCTTCGGCGGCGCGCAACACCTTGTGCACCGTCGCGCCGTAGCTGACCACCGTCAGGTCGCGTCCCGCGCGCGCCAGGCGCGCCTGGCCCAGGGGAATCGGTCCCGCATCCTCCGCCACTTCGCCCTTCAGGGCGTACAGGGCCTTGTTCTCCACGAAGACCACCGGGTCCGGATCCCGGATCGCGGATTTCAGCAGGCCATAGGCATCGGCGGGATTGCTGGGGCACACCACCTTCAGGCCCGGGATATGCGCGAACCAGGCTTCCAGGCATTGGGAATGCTGCGGACCCGCGCTGATGCCGCCGCCGTGCGGCGTACGCACCACCATCGGCACGCTGGCCTGCCCGCCGAACATGAACCGCGCCTTGGCGGCCTGGTTGACCAGCGCGTCCATGGCCAGCGTCATGAAATCCATGAACATGATTTCGAGCACGGGCCGCAGGCCGGACAAGGCCGCGCCGACGGCGGCGTTGGCCATCGCCGCCTCGGAGATCGGGGTGTCCCGGATGCGGTCCGGACCGAAGCGGGCATGCAGGCCACGCGTCACGCCGAACGGCCCGCCCGCCTCCGCGATGTCTTCCCCGAACAGGAACACCGCGGGGTCTTCCTCCATGCACTCGGCCAACGCGCGGTTGATGGCATGGGCAAAACGAAGTTCGGCCATCTCAGTTCGCCTCTGTAGTGGTGTACACATCGTCGCGGGCGGCCTGCCAGACCGGCGACCGGCCCTGGCGCGCACGCTCGACGGCCCGTTCGACCTGCGCCTGGACCTCTTCGTACGCCTGCTGGCGCTGCGACTTGGCCACGCCCCGCTTATCGAGCACCGCCTCGAAACGCGCGACCGGATCGTGTTCGCCCAGGCCTTCGATTTCCTCGGAAGGACGGTATTTCTGGGGATCGCCTTCATAGTGGCCGCGCCACCGATGGGTTATGCATTCGAGCACCCGCGGACCGTTGCCCGCGCGGATGCTCTGCACGGCCGCGCGCGCGGCATCCGCCACCCGCAGCACGTCATTGCCGTCGATTTTTTCGTGGGGAATTGAAAAAGCGGCCGACAGTTTGTCCAGCGGCGCCACGAACTGCTTGTGGGTGGGAGAAAACTCCGCCCAACCGTTGTTCTCGCACAGGAACAGCAGCGGCAGGCGCCACAGCGAGGCCAGGTTCAGGCTTTCGTGCAGCACGCCTTCGGCCATGGCGCCGTCGCCGAAGAAGGCCACCGCGACGGCATCCTTTTTTCTGACCTGATGGGCCAACGCGCTGCCCAGGGCGATCGGGATGCTTGCGCCGACGATGGCGTTGGCGCCCAGCATGCCGATGGACATATTGGCCACGTGCATCGACCCGCCGCGTCCCTTGCAGATTCCTTCGTCGCGCGCCATCAACTCCAGGAAGAACTCCTCGATATCGATGCCCTTCGCCAGCGCATGGCCATGGCCCCGATGCGTGGACGCGACCGTATCGTCCGGCCGCAGCACCATTCCCATCGCGGCGGCGACGGCCTCCTGCCCAATGCTGAGATGGATGAACCCGGGCACCTCTCCATCGGCGAACAAGCGTCCCAGCCTGAGTTCCGCCAACCGGATGCGCAACATGCGCCGGTATGCGTCCAGCAATTGCTCTTTGTTGGCGCTAGCCACCATTGCCTCCTCGTAACCACCGCGATTTCTGAATCGAAGCGCCGGCTTGCGGCTGCTTCGTTACATATTAGTTATCGGTCAGTTAATTTACTAACCGGACGGTTAAATGAATGATAAGCACGGCCCCGGCGGACGTCAATCATGTTTTTTACGGAGTCGGGCCAGGCGGCGGACAGCCGCCTTCCGCGCCTGCGCGGGCGCAAGGGCGCAACGTCAAGCCAGGCGGAGGATCAGCCCCGGCCGCCCGAGAGCGCGCGCGTGATCAGCGCGGCGCGATCGCGCAGGTCTACTCCCAGGCGCTTGAGCGCGTCGCCGGAAAACTGCGCGCTGAAGCCGACCGCGCTGATGGCCATGGCCGGTTTGCCGAATTCGTCGAGCACGGCGGCCGAGACGGTGCTCACGCCCTTCACGTATTTGCCGGCGTCGATCGCATAGCCGTTTTCACCCGCCTCCCGCACGCCCGCCAGGTATTCCCGGAAGGGGGGCTTGTCGTCCCAGCGCAGGCTGTCGAAACGTCGGCGCAATTCGTCCTCGTCCAAGCCCGAATGCGCCGCCATGCACCGGCCCAGCGCCGCGATGTACATGGGCAGGCGCTGGCCGACGCTCATGTGGACCCGCACCGAACTGTCGGTGTCGGCCCGGTCCACCAGCACGACGCGCTCGTTGGAGGTGCGCTGCCAGAGCGTCGCCGTAACGCCATGCACGCGCGCGATATCGCGCAGGTGCGGATGGATCAGCCTCACATAGGAGCCCTGCTCCAGCACCCCTTTGGCAAGCTCCACCAGACCCAGCGCGATGGAGTAGGTCTTGGTGGCTTCGTCGAACGTCACCAGTCCCTCGTAGACCAGCGTCTTGAGGAAGTTGTAGCAAGTGCTGGAATTGAGCTGAAGATCCCGCGCCACGCGAGTGACGCCCACGCCCGAGGGCGCCGCGCTGAGGTAGCGGAGCACGCGCAACCCGCCCACAAGCGCGCCCACGAGTTTTTCTGGCTGTTCGGTCGTCATTCGGAAGACAGAGAATCTCTCTGGATAGAAAAGGTCAAAAATTGTGGCATAGAGCGCCACCCGGCACAAACCAGGCCTGCCCTCAATCGGCGCGCGCGCCGCGCAGCCCGGCCAGGTAGGCGCGTATCGCCTCCTGCACGCCGGGACGGCTGAAGTTCTCGTGCATCAGCGGCTCTAGCGCTTCGATCCGCTGGACCACCGCCTCGGGCGGCTCCATCCGCAGGCGCGCCCTGCGGGCGATCGCGAGCGCTTCGCCGCGCGCGCAATAAAAGGCCAGGCGCCGGGCCGCGAGCGCGTCGAACTCCCCCGCCGCCAGCACGTCGGTCACCAGGCCCAGCTCGCGGGCCGCGGCCGCCTCCAGCGGCTGGCCGCTCAGGCACAACTGCCTGGCCCGCGCCGCGCTGATCTTCGTCTCCAGCGCGACCTGGACCATGACGGGGTACATGTTGAAGGCGATCTCCGGGCACACGAGACTCAGGTCCGCCGCGGCGATGACGATATCGGTCATCGCCAGCAGCATGACGCCGGCCCCGGCGGCTTTGCCCCGGGCGACGGCCACGATGGGCGCCGGGCAACGCGCCATCGCGGCCATGAGTTCGCGCAGGCCCGCGCCCTGCGCGTCCAGTTGCGCCGCGCCGCTGGCGAATTCCTCGATATCGCCGCCGGCGCAGAACAGCGTGGGCGAAGCGCTGCTGAGCACGACCATGCCGATGCCGTCCTCCGCCACGCGGTCGATCGAACGCCGCAGTCCGGCAAGCATTGCCGCGCTGAGCGCATTTGCCTTGCCGGCGCGGTTCAGGACGAGGTTGCGGACGCCATCCGCGTCCCGGACCAGCACATGGGCCGACGCGCCGGTCATTCGGACCTGCCCACCACGGCATCGAGCACCCAGGCCTGCCCGCCGCCCACCGCCAATGGGTTGATCTCGATTTCAGCCAGGTCGGGCCGCGCGAGGAAAGCCTCGCACAGGCGGGCGACCTGCCTTGCCAGCGCGGGCACATCCACCGCCGCCCTTCCACGAAACCCCCGCAGCAGCCGGGCCGACCGCAAGCCCTCGATCATTTCCTGGATGCTCGCGGAGTCGAGCGGCAACAGGCGGCTGGCCACGTCCGGATCGAGTTCCACTTCGACCCCGCCGCGGCCCAGCGTGAGCGTGGGGCCGAACTTCGGATCGCGGCGCAAGCCCAGCAGCAGTTCGTGGTCGAACGGCTGCATGGCCTCGATCAGGATGCTCCAGTCCTCGATGCGCCTATCGCGCGCGATCTGCCCCAGGCGCCGCAGCGCGGCCCGCAGGCTGTCGTCGTCCGCTATCCCGAGCACCACGCCGCCTATGTCGCTCTTGTGGAGCACATCGCTGGCCTGCAGCTTGGCGACGACCGGATAGCGCAATGGCCGGGGCAGGCTGCCGGGCGGATCCTCCCCCACCAGCACGCTTGCGGGAATGCCCTCTATACCCATGTCGCGCAGCAGCGCCTTGCCGGCCCACTCCGCCATGAAGGCGGTCTTGCCGGCCGGCGCGGCCGGCGAGCGGCCCTCGGGCGGCGCCGGCATGGCCAACGCCGCCTCGCGCAATGCGTTGAGGCGCACCGCGGCGCCCAGGGCGGCCACGGCGGGAGGAATATCGCGGAACACCGGAATGCTGGCCTGTTCCAGGATGGCCGCCGACGTCTCCTTGACGCCGATCCAGATCACGATGATGGGACGGCGCGTGCGCTGGCGCGCATGCGCGATGGCGTCGGTGAAGGCCGTGGCGATGCTGTGCATCAGCCCGACGAACAGCACGATGGCATCGTTGCCCGGATCGCTGGCCACCGCCTCGAGCGCCCGCGAAATGCTGGGCGTGTCCTGTACGACGTTGCCCGTGAGATCCAGCGGATTGGCCGCCTTGACGAACGAAGGCAGCACCGGCGCCAGCGCATCGGCCGTTTGCGGGGCGAGCGCGGGCAGTTCCAACCCCCAGCGTTCGGCCTCGTCGGCGATCAGCACCCCCGCGCCGCCGGATACCGACATGACCGCCAGCCGCTTGCCCCGCGGCACGCTGTCGAACAGGAACAGCCGGGCCACGTCCATCATCTGGCCCAGCGAATCCACGCGCAGCGCGCCGTGCTGGCGCAGGCAGGCGTCGTACAGCACGTCGTCGCCGGCCAGCGCGCCGGTATGCGAGGCGGCCGCCGCCGCGCCCGCCCGCGAGCGGCCGGCCTTGATGGCGATGACCGGCTTGCCGGCCGCCGCCGCGCGCAGCAGCGCCCGGCGGAATGCCGTCGAATCCCGGATGTCCTCGACGTACAGGCCGATGACGCGCGTGTCCGCGTCGTCGGCCAGGTAGGCGATGGCAGCGGCGGCATCCATGTCGCATTCGTTGCCGGTCGTGATCCATTTGCTGAACCCGAGCCCCGAGCGCAGGCAAATGTCCATCCAGTACGCCCCCAGGGCGCCGCTCTGGCTGACAAAGGCGAAGCCTCCCCGCTCGATCGGCGTTTCCTCCAGGGCGGTCGTAAAGGAAGCGATCAGGCCGGTGGCGCTATTCGCCACGCCCAGGCAATTGGGGCCGAGGATGGTGACGCCCTGGCTGCGGGCCAATTCGCCCAGCCTGCGCTGAAGCGCGGCGCCCTCCTCTCCCGATTCGGAAAAGCCCGAGGAAAACACGACGAACGCCTTGACGCCGGCCGCCGCGCCTTCGCGGACCACCTCCTCGACCATCGCCGCCGGCGTGCCGACGATGGCCAGGTCGACGGGCTCGCCGATCGCGGACAGCGAGGGATAGCTCTTGAGCCCCTGCACCTGGTCGCGCGTCGGATTGACGGGGAACAGTTTGCCCGCGAACCCGCGGGACAGCATGTAGGCCAAGGGACGGCCGGCGATCTTGCCGGGGTCGGCCGACGCGCCGACGATGGCGACGCTGCGCGCTTCCAGCACCGCCGCCGCGCGCGCGGCCCCATCCCGTTGCGCCGATGCTCCGCGCTCGGCGGGCTCCGAGGTCATCGCTTCTTCCCTCATTTCAATTCGCCTGGATGCCCGCGGTTTTGATGACCTGGGCCCAGCGTTGGATTTCGCCGTCCAGGAATGCACTGAACTCCTGCGGGGCCGAGGCCACCGGGATGACGCCCTGGCCCAGCAGCCGCTTGCGCACCGCGGGGTCCTCGAACTCCGCGCGCACCGCGGCCTGCAATTTATCCACGATGCCCTTGGACACGCCGGCCGGCGCCACCAGCCCCAGCCACGTGTTGCCATTGAAGCCCGGCAGGCCCGATTCGTTCAACGTGGGATAGTCCGGGTAGGCCGGCGAACGCGTCAGGCCGGTGACCGCGATCAGCTTCAGCTTTCCCGCCTTGACGTAGGGCTCCGCCGAAAGCGCGTCGATGAACATCACGGACAGCGAACCGCCCAGCAAATCGGTCAACGCCTGGGCGCTGCCCCGGTAGGGCACGTGCACGAGCTTGATGCCGGCGTCCTGCTGCAGCAATTCCCCGGACAAATGGTTGGACTGCCCGACTCCCGCCGACCCGTAGGTCAGGGTCCCCGGCTTGGCCTTTGCCAGCGCGATGAGCTCCTTGAGATTGGATGCCGGCACCGATGGATTGGCGACCAGGAAATTGGTCAGTTCCACCATCTGCGTCACATTGGAGAAACCGTGCGCGGTGTCATAGAGCAGCTTGGCGTACATACTGGGATTGATCGCATGGCTGGTGGCGACCGCCCCCAGCGTATAGCCGTCGCCCGGCGCGCGCGCCACGGCCTGGGTGCCTATGGTGCCGCCGCCGCCCGGCAGATTCTTGACCACGGCGGGCTGGCCCAGGCGTTCGATTCCATGCGCCGCGGTACGCGCGATGGTGTCCAGGATCCCGCCGGCCGAAGAGGCCACGATGATCTCTATCGGCTTGGAGGGATAAACGGTGTCGGCCAACGCCGGAGCCGGCGCGGCAAGAACGACGGCAGCCGCGCAGGCCGCCCGCAATGATGGATGAAGCCGGCGGATTACGATTTTCATGTTGTCTCCGATATTCTCTATGGCGAATAATTATCTTTATAGAGAATAAAGTCTAGAATTGGCCATTGGGCTTGTCAAGGAAAAAAGGACGAGTCCTGCAATTGACGCTGTGTAAAAGCATGGCTATGATATTTTTTAACGAGAATTTAATTCTCTATATAGAATATTCAAAAACATAGCCGCCTTCCGTCCATCCCAGGCCGGGCGCCACCGACGGCGGAGACAAAAGGAGCATATCCGTGAGCTTGAGCTTTGCCTTTTCCAATGAGCATGAAGCGGTGCGGGACACCGTGCGGCGGCTCTGCCAGGAAGAACTCGCCCCGCTGGTTTTCGATGCGGAAGAGCAGGAAACCTTCCCCAGGCACGTTTTCGAACGCTGGGGGGATTTGGGGCTGCTGGGGGTGCGCTATCCCGAAGCCGACGGCGGCAGCGGGCTCGACAAGATCAGCGATTGCATCGTGCGGGAAGAACTGAGCTACCTGTCCCAGGCCTTCGCCTCGACCTGGTCGGCCCACACCCATCTGGGCATCTGGCCGATCTGGAAGGCCGGCACCGCAACGCAGAAGGAGCGCTTCCTCGCGCCCGCGCTGGCCGGCCGGAAAGTGGCCGGTTTCGGCCTGAGCGAGCCCGACGGCGGTTCGAACGTGCGCGCCATGAAAACCCGCGCCGAACGCGTCGACGGCGGCTGGCGCCTGCATGGCAGCAAGCTGTACATCACCAATGCGCCGTTCGCCGATTTCCTGCTGGTGGCGGCGCGCACCCGGCCCGAACTGAGCCCGGGATCGATCAGCCTGTTCATCGTCGAACTCCCCAATCCGGGCTTCGACATTTCCAAACTCAAAAAGGAAGGGATACGCGCCTCGGAAACCGCGCTGATCCATATCGACAACGCTTTCGTGCCCGACGATTGCCTGCTGGGCGAAATGGAAGGCACCTATCCCCTGATCCTGGAATCGCTCAGCGAAAACCGCGTGGGCGTGGCGGCCAACGCCCTGGGCATGGCGCGCGCCGCCTTCGATGCCGCCACCGCCTTCGCCAACGACCGGCTGGTCGCCGGCAAACGCATCGGCCAATACCAGGCGATCGGCCACAAGCTGGCCGAGATGTCGGCACAGATCGAGGCGGCTCGCTGGCTGGTCTATTACGGCGCGTGGCGGGTGGACCAGGGAACCCTGGACGCCGCCACCGCCGCGCGCGTGAAGCTGATCGCCAGCGAGACCGCCGTATCGGTCAGCGAGCAGGCCATCCGCATCTTCGGCGGCGCCGGCATCATGCGCGAGTACCCAGTGGGGCGGATCCACCGCGATGCCCTGGTCTACGTCATCGGCGAAGGCACCAGCGAGATCCAGAAGAACATCATCGCCAACAGCCTGGGATTCAAGCCATGACCGATTTCGTATTGCGCGAGCGCCGCGGCGCGACGCTCATCATCACCCTCAACCGCCCCGAGCGGCGCAATGCATTCGACCTCGAGGTACGCCAGAGCCTGGCCGAAGCCGTGTTCGAGGCGCGCGACGACGACGCCGTGAAGGCGGTGGTCGTCACCGGCGCGCAGGGGGTGTTCTGCGCCGGCGGCGACCTGAAATCGCTGTCCGAGGCCAAGCGGCCTATCTACAAGGACCGCGACCGCATACGCCGGCTGCACACCTGGTTTCACGAACTGGTCAACCTGGAAAAGCCCGTGATCGCCGCCGTCGACGGTCCCGCCTTCGGCGCCGGCTTCAATCTCGCGCTGGCCTGCGATTTCATTCTCGGCACGCCGGCCGCGCGCTTTTGCGCCGTATTCGGACGCATCGGCCTGGTGCCCGACCTGGGCGGCTTCTTCCTGTTGCCGCGCATCGTCGGCCTGCAACGCGCCAAGGAACTGGTGTTTTCCGCGCGCGAGGTCGATGCCGACGAGGCACTGTCGCTGGGCATCCTGTACCGGATCGTGCCGAGGCAAACCCTGCTGGACCAGGCGCTGGAACTGGCGGCCCGTTTCCATTCCGCCTCGACCGAAGCGCTGGGCATGTCCAAGAACATTCTCAACCGCTCCTTCAACCTCGACCAGAACACGCTGGCCGAACTCGAATCCCACGCGCAGGCGCTGGCCCTGCACACCGCCTACCACGACGACGCCGTGGCGCGCTTCCTCGACAAACAGCCGCTTGCATTCGCCTGGCCCGCCAAGTCCGGAAAGGACGGCGCGGCATGAGCATGAACGCGTATATCACCGGCGCCTGCGACACGCGCGTCGGCGAACTGCCCGGCTCCAGTTGCATGGGCCTGCACGCCGAAGCGGCGTTCGGCGCCATCCGCGACGCGGGGTTGGAGCCCGGCCATATCGACGGCGTGCTGTGCGCCTATTCCTTTACGGAACCCCACCTGATGCTGGGTTCCGTCTTCTGCGAGTACACCGGCCTGAGCCCGAATTTCTGCGCCGCCATCCAGGCCGGCGGCGCCAGCGCCTGCATCATGATCATGCAGGCGGCCGCGCTCGTGGCCAGCGGCCAATGCAACCACGTGCTGGTCGTGGCGGGCGACAACCGCCTGACCGGACTGTCCAGGGACGGCGCGGTGGCGGCCCTGGCCGAGGTCGGCCATCCGCAATTCGAGCGCCCCTTCGGCATCAGCGTGCCGGCATCCTACGCGCTCGTCGCCCAGCGCTACATGCACGAGTTCGGCGTCAGCCCGGAACACCTGGCCGCCATCGCGGTGGAACACCGCCGCCACGCCGGCCGCCATCCCAAGGCGCACAAGCGCGAACCGATCTCCATCGACGACGTGCTGAACTCCCGTGAAATCAGTTCGCCGCTGCGCCTGCTGGATTGCTGCCTGGTCTCCGATGGCGGCGCCGCGCTGGTGGTCAGCCGCCGGCCGGCCGGCCACGATGGCCGGAGACGCGCCGTCGAGATCCTGGGCGCGGGCCAGGGCCATACGCACGAACACATCGTCGCCGCGCCCAGCCTCGTCGATTTCGGCTGCAAGGCATCGTCGCAGCGGGCGTTCTCGGCCGCCGGCTTGAGGCCGGCCGATATCGATGTCGCGCTCATCTACGACTCGTTCACCATCACGCTGCTGGCCGAACTCGAATCCATCGGCTTCTTCGCGCGCGGCGAAGCCGGGCCCGCGGCCCTGGAGGGCCAGCTCGGCCTGGACGGCGCGCTGCCGTGCAACACCCACGGCGGCCTGCTGTCGTACGGCCACTCGGGCGCGGCAGGCGGCATGTTCCATGCGGTCGAAGCCGTGCACCAGCTTCGCGGCCAGGCCGACCTGCGGCAGGTCGACGGCGCGAAGCTGGCCTTCGTGCACGGCGACGGCGGCATTCTCTCCGCCCATTGCTCACTCGTCCTGGGAGCCGCCTGACATGGAAAAGCCTCCTATTCGCCCCACTGCCGACACCCGCCCTTTCTGGGACGGCTGCCGGAACCGCATCCTGCGCTATCAGGCCTGCGAGGACTGCGGCGCGGTCCAACGCATTCCCCGCGGCGTCTGCGCGAATTGCCATGGCCTGCGGCTGTCCTGGCGCGACTCCGCCGGCCAGGGCACCGTGCTCAGCCACACCACCGTGCATCGCGCCCCCACCGCCGCCTTCAAAGCCGACACCCCCTATGTCATCGCCCTGGTCGACCTGGACGAAGGCTTCCGGTTGATGATCAATGCGCGCGGCGCGCCGCTGGCCATCGGCCAGCGGGTGCGGATCGGGTTCGAGCCGCGCGGCGACCAAGCGGTCCCCATCGCAGAACCGGAGACGCCATGAGCGATCTGTACACCTATGAACGCTTTACGCCCGGCGCCGTCCTCGGCGATTGGGAAGAACCGCTGGACGCGAACCTGCTTGCCGTCTGGGATCGCCTGTTCGGCGCACAGGCGCAAGACGCGCCGGCCCGCCAGGCCGGCCTCGCCGTCGCCTTGATGATGCGGGCCTACCTGAACATCGTGGCGCCTCGGCCGCCCGGCAACATCCATGCGCGCCAGGAGCTCGCCGTCCGGAACCTGCCGCTGGCCGGCGAGGTGGTCCGGTCCCGCGTGCGCTGCCTGGACAAGGAAATGCGGCGCGACCGCCGTTATCTTCAATTGGAGGTCAGCGGCAAGGGCGCGGGCGGCCGGGCGCTCTATACCGGAAAGATGAATCTGATATGGGCCGCCTGATGACCGCCATGCCACGAACCCTGGAAACCGTCTCCATGACAGTCAGCCAGGCGGACATCGACCTCTACGCCGAACTGACCGACGATTTCAATCCCCTGCACGTCGATCCGACATTCGCCGCCGCGACGCCGATGGGCGGCACGATTGCCCACGGCACCCTGTCGGTCAACCTTATCTGGCAATCGCTGGCGCGCACGTTCGGCCCCGCGGCCCTCGATCGGTTCGATCTGGACATCCGGTTCCTGAAGCCGCTGCATGCCGGCGGCGCCATCGTCGCCGGCGGCGAAAGCCTCGCCGGCTCCCCCGGACGATTCGGCGTCTGGGTCAAGGACGCCGCCGGCGCCACGCTGATCGCCGGCCAGGTCGCGCTGGCCGGCGCCCGCCCGGCCCCGGCGGCCAATTAATCCACGGAGGAAAGTCGTGCACTTCACCCATGAGCATCGCGAACTGGAGCGGACCACCCGGCGCATCATCGCCGAACACCTCGACCCGTATCTGGACGAATGGGAGGCGGAACAGATGTTTCCCGCCCATCGCGTCATGAAGGCCTTCGGATCCGCCGGCCTGCTGGGCATAGGCAAACCCGCCGAGTACGGGGGCATGGAGCTGGACTTCAGCTACGAAATGGTCTTTGCGGAAACCCTGGGAGAGGTCCGTTCCAGCGGACTGACCTCCGCCATCGGCGTGCAAAGCACCATGTGCACCCCCGCCCTCGCGCATCACGGCAGCGATGCGCTCAAGCGCGAATACCTGGCGCCGACCATCGCGGGAGACCTGGTGGGCTGCATCGGCGTCAGCGAAGCCTCCGCGGGTTCGGACGTTTCCCAAATCAAGACCTGGGCGCGCCGCGACGGCGGCGACTACATCATCAATGGCTCGAAGATGTGGATTACCAACGGCGTCCAGGGCGACTGGATCTGCCTGCTGTGCAACACCTCGCAGGAAGGCGGGCCTCACCGGAACAAGTCCCTCATCATCGTGCCCCTGAAATCCCCCGGCGTCAGCGTTTCGCGCAAGCTGGACAAACTGGTGCTGCGCGCTTCCGACACGGCGGAACTGTTCTTCGACGACGTGCGGGTGCCGGCAAGCAACCGCATCGGCGAAGAGAACATGGGGTTCATCTACCAGATGGAGCAGTTCCAGGAAGAGCGCATGTTCGTCGCGGCACGCGGCATGCGGTCGATGGAGCGGGCCATCGAGGAAACCATCGACTATGCGGGCCAGCGGCAAGTGTTCGGCGGCACGGTGCTGTCGAACCAGGTGGTCTACCACAAGCTGGCCGAAATGCAGACTGAAATCCAGGCTTTGCGCTCGCTGCTGTATCGCGCCATAGAACAATACCTGGACGGCCAGGACATCGCGCAGTTCGCCTCGATGGCCAAGTACTACGCGGGCAAGCTATCCATGAAGATCCCGAACGAATGCCTCCAGTTCTGGGGAGGCCAGGGAGTCATGACGGAGAACTGGATCTCTCGCGCCTATCGCGACCTCCGGCAGACCGCCATCGGCGGCGGCGCCAACGAAATCATGCTGGAAGTCATCGCGAAGACAATGGGAATACACCCAGGCAGGCGCGGATAGCGCCGGGCGCTATGACAGCTTGCGCGCCATTTCCTGGTACTTGCGCAGCAGGCGCCTGCCGTTGAGCACCTTGCTCCAGGCATAAAGCGGCAGCAATTGCTTGGATCCGAAGCCGTCCACCAGATAGAGCCCCTTCCGTCCGTCGGCATTGAAGCCCAGGACGATGTTGCTGGCGCTGACGTCGTTGAAGATCACGTGCGCATCGATCAGCCCCATGAAGAATTCGTGCACCAGAACGCGAAGCTCCGGTCCGAAACCCTGCTGGGCCACCACCTGCCTGAGCGTGGGCGCGAGGTCTCCGCGCACATCCACGATGCGCTCCACCACCAGCCCCAGGCCCTGCGAGGTCAAGACCACGCCGGCGATGCGCGCCATCAGCGTATTGCCCTGGTCCGCCCTTTGGCGCACGGTCGTGGCGATGTACTCGACGATTTCCGCGATGAAGACGCGATGCGCGTCCTCGCGCTGGAAACGCTTGTGCCAGGGACGCTTGCGGCCGACCTCGTCGATGCGCGCCCGGTTGATGATCTTGATGAGCAGAGACCCGTCGGTAGGGTGCAGATACACATCGCGCTCGCTGCCCGCCGCCGCGATGGTGACCTGCCTCAGGTCCAGGATTTCGAACGGCGCGCTGGCCCCCGGAAGGGAGGGCACTTGGGAAAGGACCTTCAACCCAAGCGCGCTGGGAGGGGGCTCGGCCACGCCATGCCGTACGGATACTTTGAACATGTGGCTGGCGTCTAATGCGAGCCCGGCGCGGCCGGGCCGTGGAAGCCAAGTTGCGCGAGCCAGGTGCGGTAGACCTGCTCCGTGCGTTCCGCCAGGCCAGCCAACGAGAACTTGCCCTCGGCATACACCATGCGCTTACCCGCCGCGCCCATGCGCGCCCGCAGGCCGTCATCGTCCAGCAGATTGGCCAGCGCGGCCCGAAGCCCCGCGACCTCGCCCGCCGGCACCAATATGCCCGTCTCCCCGTTCTTCACCATTTCGCTCACACCGCCCACGTCGACGCCGATGACGGGCAGGCCCGCGGCGGCGGCCTCGACATAGACGGTGCCCGACGCCTCTTTCTGGGTCGCCAGGGCGAAAATATCGCTGCCGGCCAGGATGTTGGGCACGTCATGACGAAATCCCAGCATGTGGATGCGGTCGGCCAGGCCGATTTCTTCGATCATGGACTGCAACTGTTCGAACATGGGCGACCCGCTGCCCACCAGGACCAGATGCACCTGGGGCCGGTCCTTCATCAGAGGCCGCAGGGCTTCGATGAGTTCGCGGTGCCCCTTGGTGGCCCTCAGGATGGCCACACAGCAGACCACCACGGCCTTGGACGGCAGGTTCAGTTCTTCGCGCAGCGCCGACCGGAGACCCGGCGGCGGCAGAGTGATGGGGGAATAGATCGTTTCCACGCGATCGGCCGGCACCCCCCGCTCGATCAGGTATTCCCGGACATGATTGCTGACAGTGGTGACCCGGTGCGGCACCCAGGTGTATGCCAGCATGGAATTGACCCGGTTGGTCAAGTGGCGGGTACGCACGATCAGCGGCGTGCCCGCCATGCGCGCGCCCAATCCGGCCAGCAGGGTGTCGATGCGGCTATGCGTATTGAGGACATCGAAATGGCCCTCTCGCAGTATGCGACAAACCTTGGGCGCGCCGCGCAGCAAATTCAGCAGTCCCCCCATGGGCAGCGTACGCACCGGAATACCGGCTTCGGTCGCGGCCTGGACGAGCTTTGCTTCTGGCCTGCATATCAGTTCCACATGGTGGCCGCGTTCTCGCATGGCCTGCATTTCTTTGAGGATTCTGCGTTCTTGGCCGGCAAAGCCGAGAGCCGCCTCGGCATGCGCAATGCGCAAGAGTCCGGATGTTTCGGAAGGCATAGGATGGGTGGCGCGACGCTTTCCGCATGGAAAAGACCGCGCTATTGCTTGCTTGATCGATCAAACAAATTTATATGCGGGGCGGCGATAGCGCAAGCAATACGCCGCACGCAAATCGATCGGATTTCCGGGAAAACCCGGTGATTCCGCCGGCTACCAACCGCTATTGCCTATAAGCGCGGAATCTGGAAATGTCTTTTCCACCGTCATGGCGATCCAATTTTGGGGCTATTCGTTGCGTGGACGCGACGGTTTCGCGCCGGAATCCCGGCCCCGGACGGCGCGAGGGGGCTTCGCATCCGAAGCGGCGGCAGGCCGAAAAATTCAAGCGCCGGCGTCGTGTTCCCAGGCGCGCATGCGGGTGCGGCAATGGCGCAGCGCGCGCGTGAGGTGCTTGTTCACCATGTCGACGGAGATATCGAGGCTCTTGGCGATTTCGCCGTGGGACATGCCTTCGACCTGCCGCATCAGGAACGCTTGGCGGCAAGCGGGCGGCAGTTCCCGCAGGGCGCGCTCCAGGCGCGCCAACTGCTGACGGCGATAAAACCGCTCATCCTGCAGCGGCGCCTCGCACATGACGGCCTCGGCTTCGGCGTCCAGCGGCACGGCCTGGGCACGGTGCCGGTTGCGGTGCAGGTCGGTGCAGAGATTGAGCGCGGCACGGAAAAGAAATGCCCGCGGCTGGGCGATGGCGCAGTCTCCGTTGCGATCGAGCACGCGCACGTAGGCCTCCTGGGCAACGTCGGCGGCATCGTGTGAATTGCCAAGTTTGCGCCCAAGGAATCGCAACAGATCTTTGTAGTACTGCTCCATCCGGGCCTTCCCCCGTGTGATCCCGACTGAGGCGCAAAAGGCGGGATCCTGCATAATGCCGCCTGGAACCGTGCTTTCCTTGAGAGCCATGCACGGCGCCTGAAGTGTAACAAATCTCATTTATATTAACAGCCATGGCCGTCCCTCCCACGATTTCCTCCGGCAAGCAGGATGACGTCCTGACCGAGCAGGCCGTGGAATGGTGCGTGCGCATCCATGACGAATCCTGTTCCGAACAGGACCGCGCGGCGCTGCAAGCCTGGCTCGAGGCGGACCCGCGCCATGCCCGCGAATACGAGGCGGTGCGCGATCTCTGGATGATGGCCCGGGACCTGCCGGCCGAGGAAACCGCGGCCGCGCCACGGGTGCGGCCGAGCCGTTCGCACGCCGCCGCCCGATGGGCCCTCGGCGCCTGCGCGCTGGGCCTGGCCTGCTGGGGCGCGGGCTGGTGGTTCGCCCTGCTCCCCAGTTCCTACCACCGCTACGGCAGCGGCGCGCAGATGGCGACTGTCACGCTGGACGACGGCAGCGAGGTCGACCTGAATATCGACACGGCCATGGTGTACCGCAACTACCGCGACACGCGGCGCGTGCGCCTGAGCGACGGCGAAGCGTATTTCCGCGTCTCGCACGATGCCGCCCATCCCTTCGTGGTCGAAGCAGGCTCCGGCACGGTCACCGTCACCGGCACCGCGTTCAATGTCTGGAAATCGGGCGACACCGTCATCGTCACCCTGGTCGAAGGCAGCGTGGATCTGCGCGCCGGCGAAACCGGCAAGAAGGTGAGCCTTCAACCGCTGACCCAGGCGCGCTACACCAGCCGCGGCGATCCCGTCACCCGGGCCGTGAGCGGCGCCGACTCGGCGGCCTGGCGCCATGGCAAGCTGGTGCTGGACAATGCCACGCTGCGCGACGCCATCATGCAGATCAATCGCTACTTGCCCGCCGACGCACGCTACACGACGGTGGATCCCGCCGTCGCGGGCCTGCGCCTGGGCGGCACTTACGATGTGCGCAACGTGGCGGAACTGATCCGGGCATTGCCGGACATTCTTCCTGTCCGTACCTTGCGCAAGGCCGATGGCAGCTTGGCGCTGGTGCCCAATCCTCCTCGATAAACAGCGGCGGCCCATCGCTGGCCGGCTCCCGGACCGATGCCGGACCGGCCCCGCGGCGGCTCGCCCGCGGGTGGTTTCATTTAGTTTCAACTCTGCGTTCCTAGTTCGCGCCGCAAGGCCGTCTTAATGATTGTCAGTCGTAATTACTCTCAATCCTTTTTCGGTTAGACAGCCCTCATGCGAGCCAGATCGAACGCCGCCCTCCGCGGCCAGCATTCCCCGTTCCACCCCCGCCGTTTGATCCTTGCGCTGCTGGGTGCGCTCGCCTCGCTAAGCGCCTCGGTACAGGCCGCCCCGGTCGACATCAACATTCCTTCCCAGAACCTCGCCCAGGCGCTGCACGAGCTTGGCCGGCAGGCCAATCTGCAAGTCTTGTACAGCCAGGACCTGATCGAAGGCCTGCGCAGCCAGGCCGTGCGCGGCCGGATGGAGCCCACCGAGGCGCTGGAGCGCCTGCTGAACGGCCGCAACATCCGCTACTCGATCCAGAACAACACCGTCACGCTCACGGCCGTGCCGCAAACCTCCACGCTGCCGGCGGTAAACGTGATCGGCGCCCTGCCGGACTCCGAGACTTACGTGGCTTCGGCGACGACCGCGGGCACCAAGACCGATACCCCCTTGATCGAGGTGCCGCAGTCGATTTCGGTGGTCACGTCCGCGCAGATCCGCGAACAGAATCCGCAGACCCTGGGCGACGCCGTGCGCTACACGCCCGGCATCGTCGTACAGGAAGGCTTCAATCGCACCGACGATCCCTTCATCATCCGCGGCTTCGACGTGCGCACCAATCCGGGCGTCATGTTCCGCGATGGGCTGAAAATGCCCCTGCCTCACTACAGCGTGATGTCCGAACCCTATGCGCTCGAGCGCATCGAAGTCGTGAAAGGCCCGGCATCGGTGCTCTACGGCCAGGCCTCGCCGGGCGGCATCGTCAACGTCGTGTCCAAGCGTCCGACCGAAACGCCCTTGCACGAACTGCAACTGAGCGGAGGTTCCCACGACAACAGGCAGCTCGCCGGCGACTTCGGCGGCAGCATCGACAACGACGGCCGGCTGACCTACCGCTTGACCGGGCTGGTGCGCAACGCCGACACGATGATCGATCATATCCCGGACGACCGCTACTACTTCGCGCCCGCGCTCACTTGGCGCATCAGTCCGGACACCTCGCTGACGCTGCTGGCGAGCTACATGAAGAACAAAACCGTCAACAACGCCGGCTACCCGGAGGAAGGCACCGTCAAGTACAACCCGAACGGCCGCATCTCGCGGGACCGCTTCACCGGCGAACCCGACTGGAGCAAATGGGACCAGGAGATGGGCAATGTGGGCTATCAGTTCGCGCATCGTTTCAACGACACTTGGCAGTTCAGGCAGAACCTGAACTACGCCCAATCGCGCAACCGCGCGAATCATGCGTACTGGTGGAGCTGGGTGGCCGGCAGCAATTTCTCGACGGCCGAGCGCGGCGCCTACCGGCGCGACGACGACGCCCACGGCGTAAGCGTCGACAACCAATTCGAGGCCAATTGGCAATCCGGCCGCTTCAAGCACAACGTACTGTTCGGCCTCGACTACACGGAGACCTCGCTCACCCGCAAGCAGTACGCCGGCTACAACAACCTCGCGCCGATCGACTTCTTCGATCCCGTGTACGGCTCCAGCGTGGTGCTGCCGGCGCGGCCCGATACCTACACCAACGAGAAGCGCAGCCAAGTCGGCCTGTACCTGCAGGACCAGATCAAATTCGACGACAAGCTCGTGATGGTGCTGAGCGGCCGCTACGACGACGCGGACGGCAAGACGCTGAACAAGCTCACGGGCGCCGATACGCGCACCGGCGACAACGCGTTCACGTGGCGCGCCGGCCTGCTCTATCTCGCGGACAACGGCCTGGCGCCTTACCTCAGCTATTCCACCTCGTTCCAGCCGCAGGCCGGAACCACCTCGCCGGCCCGCGGCACCGCGCCGTTCGACCCGACCAAGGGCAAACAGTGGGAGGCGGGCGTCAAGTACCAGCCCAAAGGCTCGAACTCGTTCGTGACGGCATCCATTTTCGAGCTGACGCGCACCAACGTCCCGACGACCGACCTCGCCAACCCGATCTACAGCGTGCAAGAAGGCGAAGTGCGCTCGCGCGGCTTTGAATTATCCGCCACGGCCAACGTGGCGTCGGGCTGGAACCTGATCGCGGCCTACACCTACACCGACGCCGAGATCACCAAGAGCAATTCCAACACCCAGGGGAACACGCCCGAGGCCGTGCCCCGCAACATGGCCTCGCTCTGGTCCGATTACACGGTGCAGGCGGGCGCGCTCGCGGGGCTGAATGTCGGCGCCGGCGTGCGCTATATGGGGTCCACCGTCAACAGCGCCAATACCGCCAAAGTCGGCGATTACACCGTGTTCGACGCGGCCCTGCGCTACGACTTCGGCGCGCGCAATCCTTCCTTCAAGGGCTGGACCGCCGACATCACGGTGCGCAACCTGTTCGACAAGGACTACGTGGCGTCCTGCACCTATGCCTGCTTCTACGGAGAGAGCCGCACCGTGCTGGGCCGGGTGACGTATAAGTGGTAGGAGTTCTCGACCCATTGGTCGACCTGTGCGGCGCGGGGCGTGATGCACTGCCTGGCCTGCACCATTCCATCAGGGCCGAACAGGTCAAGGCAATGGCGCAGGTCAATGATTGCACCAAGGACGAAGGGCGTCCTGATCTTGCCTTCTTTCTTGCGTTGAACCGCCCCCGGCGCGCCAGGCGCGCCTCGCTTCCCACGCGGGTTCAATAGCTCTTCGGCGTGTTCACCCAAAGAAGCTCCGTCTCGCCCTCCCCATTGGCTACCCACATGTGGGGTTTGCGGCTGTCAAAGGAAATACTGTCTCCGACATGCAACCGGACAGCGGCATCATTGTCCACGGTGATGATGAGCTCGCCTTTCAGAACGTGGATGAACTCCTCGCCGGCATGCGAGTAGGCCCCCTCGCTTCGGACGCCGGGCGCGAGAATCCACCGTTGACAGTCCAATGCCTGCAATTGGTTCGCGAGCTGCAAAATCCTGATGCCGGGCTCGAATTGCGGCGCGACGATTTCCTCGCCGCGTCTCACGACTTCGGCCGCTATGGCCGTTGACCGCGAGCCGCTCGTCGACAGCTCGGTCACCGTGGTGCCATAGCTGGCCGCCAGCTTCTGGAGGCTCGCGACGGTTGCCCCTCGATTCGTTCGCTCAAACGTCGAAATGAACGAAATAGGCAAGCCGGATGCATCCGCCGCCTGTTTCAACGACATTCCGCCGCTTACGCGCGCCGCTCGAAAGCGAGCTCCCAAGGGAGTCACGTCAGGGGTGTAGCTGCCGGGGATGGAGGCGTCGTCAGAAGATGCCTGCGGGGGGGACGGAAACTGCGAGGCGATGACTCGCTTGATGGCGGTCATGTTCAGGCCTTCGACCCGCCTCAGCCTTTGAATAGTATGAACTTTCTGCAGTTGCGCATCGGTATAGACGCGCTGGCCTTTTTCTGTCCGTTCCGGGGTGATCAAGCCATGTTGTTCCCAGAGCCTCAGTGTTGAGATGCTGATACCGGTCAGTCGCGCAATGTCACCGATCCGAAAATTAGCTGTCGTCATCACTGATGTTTGCTCTTGCGCGCGTTCGCGCTGAGAGCGCCCCCGACGCAAGATTCTACAGAAAAGATGTAGTTTACACGGGCTTATGCCAGATTGCCGAGGGGCCTTGGCTCGCCTGATGGCCGGCCCGGCCAGCGTCTTGGCGCATCCGAAATTCGGCAAAACACGGCTCGGCGCCCTTAGAGCCAATGAACTTGCCCCGGGTAAACACCCATAGGGCGGAATTAAAAAATAACTATATTATTTCTGTAGACAGAAAATATGTAGTTTTTTAATGATTCCGAATTCCAACATGCGCATCCGAAGCATTCAACTCGGCTCGGCGGTGGCCATGCCGTCGCTCGCGAGAAGCCACTGGTTCAACGAGGCCGGGCTTGGCCGCTCTCCAAGGACGCGGTTGACCGGCCGCCAGCGCGCGGACGTCGCAATCGTCGGAGGCGGCTTCGTCGGGTTGTGGACTGCGCTCGCCATCAAGGAAGCCGCGCCCGCTGCGGCGGTGGCGGTGCTCGAACAGGACGTATGCGGAGGCGGCGCCTCCGGCAGAAACGGCGGCTTCGCGATGTCTTGGTGGCCGAAAATCGGGACGCTGCTAGGAATTTCGGACCGTAGCGAGGCGTTGAGGCTGGCTGTCGAATCGGAGGGCGCTGTTTCCGCGCTGGGAAAATTCTGCGCCGAACACGGCATTGACGCGCACTTCACGCAGCGCGGCTGGATGTGGACAGCTACCAACGATGCACAGCAGGAAGCCTGGGCCGGGACGCTGGCAATGTGCCAACGCCTTGGGCGTACTCCATTCAAAAGCCTGACTCCCCGGGAGGTCGCTCAAAGATCCGGCTCGCGCTTTCACTTGGCGGGTGTCATCGAACCCAGCAATGCGACCGTCCAGCCCGCCGCGCTGGTAGCCGGGCTGCGGCGGGTAGCTCTGTCCAAGGGCATCCAGATCTTTGAGAGGTCGCGCGTCGATTCCCTGCAAGTGGGCCCGCCTGCGGTGCTGGTCACGGCCGAGGGGGAACTATCGGCCTCGACCGTTGTGATCGCAAACAACGCTTGGGCTGTCGCCATTCCGGAGTTGGCGCGTCTGATTACGCCGGTAAGCAGCGCAATCGTGGTGACCGAACCCATCCCCGACAGGCTGAAACAGATCGGTTGGACTGGCGGAGAAGCGATCACCGACTCGCAACTCATGGTCGGCTATTACCGAACCACAAGGGACGGACGCATTGTGTACGGCAAGGGTACCGGGGCGATTGAGGCCGGCCGCCGGATCGGCAACACCTTCAGCCGGGATCCCAAGGCACTCGAACTCACGGAGGCCGATTTTCGCCGCGCCTATCCGGAGCTGTCGAACGTCGCCATCGCGGACAAATGGAGCGGCCCGGTCGACCGTACTTTCGACAGCCTGCCCGTGTTCGGCCGCTTGAAGGCGGCGGACCACATCTGCTATGGCGTGGGCTGGAGCGGGAACGGCGTAGCACCCAGCTACATCGGCGGAAAGATCCTCTCCAGCCTCGCGCTTGGGGTCCATGACGAATGGTCTTCATGCGCATTGGTAAATCGAAACTGCCGGACTTTCCCCCCCGATCTCATCCGTTTCATCGGCGGGAACGTAGTGCGCAATGCAGTGCTCCGCAAGGAGCGGTCGGAAGCTCAAGGAGTGAAGCCCGCCTGGTTGGACGTACGTCTGGCCAGCCTGGCGCCCTCCGGATTGGAAGATAAATCCTGATAAATGGAGCCGTAATGAAAAAGCCCGTCGTGATCAACACCGCAACCATCGCCGCCATGCCTGCGTTCGAGGCAATGCCTGAGATGCCCGGACGGCAACGTCCAAGCGCGCGCTCCGCCGCGGCCCCGATTCCCGAAGACCAGGGAGCAAGCTCGGGAATCTGGGAATGCACGGAAGGATCGTTCCGCCGTCAGATCACGAAACGCGAGTTCAGCCATTTCCTGGAAGGCCGCTGCACATTCACGCCCGATGGCGGCGAACCCGTCGAGATCAACGCCGGAGACGCGGTGTACTTTCCTGCCGACTGCTTCGGCACCTGGAACGTGCTCCAGGCAATCCGCAAGACTTTTATCGTGCTCGATTAACACGGGACGCCCTCCCCGCTATTCACATGCTTGCCCGTCCGCCTTGATAGGGCGAGGCAAATCTGCGTGTTTTTGACTTTAGAGATCATTATGTCGGTCGATTCATTTAGCGCCTCAGCCGCTGTCGAAACAACCTATCACGCCCATCGCCCGGTCATTTCCGCCCGAAAGCACGTCGTGTCCAGCGGCCACTATCTGGCCTCGCATGCCGCATTCCAGATCCTGGAGGCAGGCGGAAACGCCGTCGACGCAGGCGTGGCCGCCGGAGTGGTGCTCGGCGTCGTACATAGCGACCAGGTCAACATCGCCGGTGTCGCTCCCATGGCGATTTATCTGGCCGACCGCCGTAAAACCATCACTATCGACGGTCTGGGCGGTTGGCCGAAAGCGGCGACCAGCAAGCTGTTCGCCGAAAACCACGGCGGAGTTATCCCGGAAGGATTGCTGCGCACCGTCGTTCCGGCTGCCCCCGCGGCCTGGATCCTTGCGCTGCGCGAATACGGCACGAAGAGTTTCGCGGAAGTCGCGCAGTATGCGATCCGCTTCGCGCGCGACGGCTTTGTCATGTATCCGTTCCTTGCCGACCGGATGGAGGAAGCCAAGCACAAGTTCGCGCGCTGGCCTTCGAATGCCGCGATTTATCTGCCCAACGGCAAACCTCCCAAGGTAGGCGACGTGTTCGTCCAGTCCGACCTCGCAAAAAGCCTGCAGTACATGGCAGACCAGGAGACGGCGATGGCGGGCTCGCGCGAACAAAAGCTCCAGGCTGCCCATGACGCTTTCTACAAGGGAGATATAGCGCGCGCCATAGTCAAGTTCCATGAGGAAAATGGCGGCCTTTTGACGGCGCGCGATCTTGCCGACTACAAACCCCGCATCGAAGAGCCCCAGCACACCCGATTCAACGGAATCGACGTCTATTCATGCGGATTCTGGTGCCAGGGGCCTGCTCTGCTGCAGGCGCTCAATATTCTGGAAGGCACCGACCTCAAGTCGCTGGGCCATAACACCCCTGCCTACATCCACCATGTCGCCGAGGCTTTGAAGTTGGCGTTCGCCGACCGCGAACGGTATTACTCGGATCCCGATTTCATCGACGTTCCCGCCAAAGCCCTGCTCTCCCGCGCCTATGCCGAAGAGCGGAAAAAAATGATTCGACCGGATCGGGCCTGGCCGGAGATGCCGCCGCACGGCGTCATCCCGGGCTACGAAGGGGAACCCGTCAAGGCGGCGAAGCTTGCGCCTGAAATCGATGCTCCTCTGGATACGTCGTATGTGGCGGTAGTCGACTCCTTCGGCAATGCGTTCTCCGCAACGCCGAGCGACGTCTCGACAGACACGATCGTGATACCGGGCACGGGGCTTTGCCCGTCGTCGCGCGGTTCGCAATCGAGAGGCATTATTGGCCACGCGGCGAGCGTCGAGCCGGGCAAACGTCCCCGGTTGACGCCGAATCCGGCTTTGGCGATCAAGGACGGCGAATTTGTCCTGCCATTCGGCAGCCCGGGCGGCGACAGCCAGGTGCAGGCGATGTTGCAGGTGCTTCTCAACATCGCCGTCTTCGGCATGGACCCGCAGACGGCCATCGAACAGCCGCGATTCATTTCCTATAGCCATCCGGATTCCTTTGCGCCCCATGCGTACTACCCGGGCCGCCTGAGCCTGGAGGGCCGCATCGCCGAGAACACCGAGGCCGCCCTTCGGGATTTGGGACACGACATCCAACGCTGGCCGGATTGGATCTGGCGCGCCGGCGGCGTGTGCACAGTCTTCGCGAACCTCCAGGATGGAAACCTGCATGCCGGCGCGGACCCGCGTCGGGCAGCCGCGTATGCGATCGGCTGGTGAACGATCAAATCAATTTGAACTAATAGAGAGAAGACAATGGGTATCCCCAAATCCGGCAAACCTCACAATTCCGCACGCCGTGCCATGCTGCTCGGCGCGACGGCAATCGCGCTCGCCTTTACGACGAGCGCATATAGCAAGCAGGACTATCCGACGAGGCCGATAAGGCTGGTCGTCCCTTACACGGCCGGCGGCGCGACCGACGCCGTCGCCCGCATCGTGGCATCGCAACTTGCGAAGAAGATCGGCCAGCCGGTCATTGTCGAAAACAAGCCCGGCGCAGGCGGCAACATCGGCACGCAATTCGTCGCGGATGCCCCCGCGGACGGCTATACGCTGCTATTCGCCACCACCGCGAATGCGATAAACGAGTCGCTGTATCGCAACCTGCAGTTCAAATTCGCGACGGACTTCCAGCCCGTCTCTCAACTTGCCGAGCTGCCCAACGTCCTGATCGTCAGCAACAAATTGAATGTCAACAATGTGCAGGAACTGATCGACCTTGCTCGATCGCAACCGGGAGCCTTGGCCTATGGTTCGGCCGGCGTCGGGACATCGACGCACCTGGCGGCGGAACTGTTCAAGTCGATGGCTAAAGTCGATCTTATCCATGTGCCGTACAAGGGCAGCTCGCCGGCGATGACCGATCTGAGAGGCGGACAAATCCAGGTCATGTTCGACAATAGCTCGTCCGCCCTGCCTCAAATTCGCGCCAATGCCGTCAAGGCGCTCGCGGTTACGTCCGCGCAGCCATCCTCTCAGTTGGAAGGCGTGCCCACGGTATCGCAGACCCTTCCCGGGTATGAGGCTGTCGCATGGCACGGAATCGTAGTTCCCGCCAAGACTCCGGACGACATCGTCGCCAAGCTGTACGACAACATCGAATCGACACTGAAAATGCCGGAAGTCGCGCACCAGTTCGAAACGATTGGCGTGCGGCCGGTAGCCAGCGCGTCGCCGTCCGACTTCGGAAACCATGTCTCCAAGGAAATTTCGAAGTGGACGAAAGTCGTCAAGGATTCCGGCGCGACGCTTGATTGAGCGTTGAGCCGGGCTGGAACCGATAACACCCGGATGACGCAATGATCGCCCGCGACTTGCAAGACGACAGCTTGGCTGTCGTCATTCGACCAGCCCCGTCCGCCCCGGCGACGGGGCGGGCCGCTATACGACGTAGCGTTCGTACTTTTTGATGGCTTCGCGATTGTTGCGATTCAATATGCCCATGAGCCGTTCGGCGTCGACGGCATCCGAACGCTCCAGCGCCGCCAGGACGGCGCGATAGTCGGCCACCACGGTTTCAGCGCGGCCGGGCAGCAGGGCGACGCGCCGCCTGACGATGCGGATGCGCTCGTGAACGCGTTCCGCATGATCGGCCAAGATGGGGTTGTTGGCCGCCTTTTGCAGCCGCTCGCGGAAGGTTTCGATCAGCGCGATCAACTGATCGACATCCCCCGTCTCCAGGGCTGTCTGGAAAGGTTCGCCGAATTGCTCGACCAGGTCGGCCCAATCTTCGGGGCGGGTATTGCTTGCGGCAAGCCGCACCATCATGCCGTCGAGCGCTTCGCGGACATCGTAATAGTGATAGATGGACTGCATGTCGACATGGGCGACGACAGCCCCTTTGTTTGGAATCCGGACCACCAGGCCGCGCTCTTCGAGAACCGCCAGCACTTCACGCGCCGTGGCGCGGGGGATGTCGTAGTTGTCGACGAGCTCGTCTTCCGTCAGACGGGCGCCAGGCAGAATGGATTGCAGGGAAATCTTCTCTCGCAAGTTGAGGATTACGGCCTGGAATGTACTGGCTGGGCGTCTGGCTCGAGTCATAAATGTCGGTAAGGAAAAATGCGATGGCGCTTTTGGCGCACGGCGTAGAAGCGGCGCATCATTATAGCCAATGACTTATACGATCAAGTACACGATAAAAAATACAATTTTATTAGGCTAAGGCTCCTTCTTCGTGCCTACGGGCACCAGTCCGCCCGGGGCCAGGCCGGCCAGCATCGTATCCAGCCGCGCGGGCGCGCGTCCCCGATCTTCGGCAGCTTCCTTGCGTACCAGCGCCGCCTTGACCATGCGCGAGCCGATATAGCGGAACGGCTCGGGCGGAAACCGTCCGCGCACGCCGCGCGCCAGCGGCGAATGGCGCCATGCGTCGTCGCTTTCCAGCACCATCGAAGCCAGGAATTTTCCGCCCAAATAAGTCGGGCCGACGCCGTTGCCCGAATAACCGTATCCGTACACGATATCCGGATGCCCGCCCAGGTGACCGAAACACGGCAGCCCGTCGAGGCTGCGGTCGATCGGCCCCGACCAGCTACGCACAGTGCCGACGCGGGCCAGTTCCGGATAAAACCGGTAGAGAATGTCCGACACTTCACGGGCAAAGCGCGAAGCGCCTTCGTACAGATCGCCGATCCTGCCATTGAAAGCGAAGTCTCCGCCTCCCCTGCCGAAAACCATCGCCCCGTCCACGGTGTTCCGATAATAATTGGTGAACAGTCTGGAATCGGATATGGCCGCGCCGCTGGTCAAACCGATCTTCTCCAGCATCTCGGGGCAAGACGGCGTCGCGACCAGATCGCTGCCCACCACGACGACCCCGTTATTCAGTTCGCGAAAGTGGGTGCTCCAGGCATTCATTGCCAGCACGACCTTGGCAGCCCGCAACTCGCCGTGCTCTGTCAACACCGTCGGCCCTGCGCGCGCGCGCAGGGCCCGCATGGGCGAATGCTCGAAGATGTGCACTCCTTTAGCCAGGGCGATGCGACGCAGTCCCCGCACGTACCTGCCTGGGTGCACGGTCGCCGACGTGCGCGCGTATACCCCGGCCAGATGCCGCGCGGAGCCGGACATGCGTTGAACGTCCTCGACAGGCAACTCGACGAACGGCTCCTGGCCGTGGCGCGCCAGCAGCTCGACGCAGGGCGCCCAGGAACCGATCTGCGCCGTATTGCTCGCCGTCCAGAGCCATCCGTCCTGGCGCAAATGCGCGTCGACTTCGTGGCGCTGCAGGTAATCGGCCACATCGGCCGCGATGCGCTCGGACTCGGCCAGCAGACGCAGGGCCTCGTCCTTGCCGCAGACCTTGAGCAAGGTTTCGAACTTCGCCGCCCAACTGAGCATGAAACCGCCGTTGCGGCCGCTGGCGCCCGAGCCGCACTCGCGCGCCTCGAGTAGGACGATATCCAGATCCGGCGCCCGTTCGCGTAATTGCAGCGCGGTCCACAAGCCGGTGTAACCCCCGCCGACAATGCAGACATCGGCGCGCACCGCCCCCCGAAGAGGGGGTGACGCGGGCTCCTTGCCTCTTGCCTGATCCCACCACAGACTACTCATAGCGACTTCTCATGGAAAGAACGAACTCCAATCCGCCCGCCGGGCGGATTGGCTGGCTCAATGCCCGGCACATGCCTTAGACATCATGAACCCGGGTACCCAGGATGCTTTCGACGCAACGCGCCCAGTACAGGAATCGCGCGTCTTCCTTCTGGAAGCCCACCAGTTGCAAGCCGACCGGCAGGCCGCGCGGGCCCCGAGAAATCGGCAAGGTCAGCGAGGGGTTGTGCAGCAGCGTCCAGATCCGGATGAAGATGTTGCTGCCGGTATCGGTGACGTCCGGCGCTTCTCCCAGCGTGGCGGGCGTGGCCAGCACATCGACATCGCGGGCCACGTCCATGAAGGCGCGCCGGCAGGCATCGGCCAGGTCGAGCGTGCGCGCATAATCCTCGGCGGTATCGCGCTCGCCCTTGTCCAGGTATTCGAGCAGCGCCGGGTCGCACTTATCGTGGTGATCGCGCCGGATTTCCTTGAACGAGCGCGCCAGGTCGTACGCCATGATGATGTCGTGGTCGTCGGCGATCTGCGTAAAGATCTTCGGCATATCCAGGACCTTGACCCGGACACCGGCTTGCTGCAGGCGCGCGATGGCATCGTCGAAGGCCTCGCGGACGCAGGGCTCGGCGTCGTCCCACCCCAGCGGCCGCCACACCCCCACGGTGAAATCCCGGCGCACGGGCAAGGCGCTGTCGAACCGCGGATCGCCCAGCGCTTCGCCGAACAGGATCGACAAGTCGCCGACCGAACGGGCGATTGCCCCCAGCGTATCCAGCGGGCGCGAATAGCGCCGCAGCCCGGCATACGGCAAGGTATCGATGGTCGGCTTGAAGCCGACGGCGCCGCAGAACGTCGACGGCCGGACGATCGAGCCCCCGGTCTGGGTGCCCAGCGAGATCGGCGTCTGGAAATCGGCAACCGCCGCGGCCGAACCTGCCGACGAGGCGCCCGGCGTGCGCGACGGGTCATGCGGGTTGCGCGCGGGGCCGGGCAGCATGATCGAATGCCGCGAGACCGTGTTCTTGCCGAGCAGCACGAACCCCAGGTCGTGCATCAGCCGGGTCACCGCCGCGTCAGAGGCGGGCTGGCGGCCCGGATAAATTTCCGGGTCGCCCAGTTCTGTGGGCATGTCGGCCGTGTCGATGATGTCCTTCAAGCCCAACGGCACGCCGTCCAGGCGCTGGCGGCGCCCTTCCCGGTCGACCTGGCGAGCGCGTTCCAGCGCCTTTTCGCCGTTGACATACACCCACGCCTTGACCACGGGGTTGCGCAGCGCGATGCGCTCCAGGCAGGCCTGGGTCCATTGTTCACTGCTGAGCTTGCCCGCGTCGAGCTCGCGCAAGCCTTGTTCGACCGTCAACGCGGCAATGCGAGACGGCGCGGGCCGACGGCCCGCTGCCTGAACATCATTACGATCCGCTACCATCGAAACTACTCCTTAGGAAAAAAAACAATCAAGAACGGCCCGACCTGGCGCCGGACCGACCGATGTAGAGGTCGGCCATTTCCTGATTCTGCAAAAGAGATTGCGCGGCATCCGCCAACACGATGCGGCCGGAATCGAGGATGTAGCCCCGGTCGCTGAACTCGAGCGCCTGGCGGGCCCGCTGCTCTACCATCAATACCGCCACGCCGAGCCGCGGCAGCTTTTTCACTTCGTCGAAAACCTGTTCCGTCAGCGCCGGCGACAAGGCAGCCGAAGGCTCGTCGAGCAGCATGAGGCTGGGCTTGGACATCAGGGCCCGGGCGAAAGCGAGCTGCTGGCGCTCGCCTCCCGACAGGTTTTCAGCCTGGGTTCTGCGTCGCTCGGCCAGTACCGGAAACAGGCTGAGCATCCGGTCGATCATGGCCTTTCGATCGTCGACCGCTTCGACGACTTGCAGGTTTTCCATGACGGTCAGCGTGCCGAACACGTTATTGACCTGCGGCACATAGCCGATGCCCTGGAACACCCTGCGCCGCACCGGCTGATCCTGCAAACTCGCGCCGTTGAGCTCGATGCGGCCCGTCAGTTTGGGAAGCAGGCCCATGACCGCCTTGATCAAGGTCGACTTGCCCGCCCCGTTCGTGCCGGCGATGGTGACGATCTCTTTTTCCGCCACGAACATGTCGATGCCGTTGACGATCGGCACATCGCCATAGCCCGCGCAGACGTTTTCCAACGTCAGTATTTTCTTCATACGGCACCGCCCATGTAGGCTTCGCGGACCCGTTCGTCCGACAAGACGCGATCCGGCGTGCCTTCGTTCAGCACTTTGCCCCGGTCCATGATGTACATGCGAGGCACCAGATCGGACAGGGCCTGCAGGTTGTGCTCGATGATCAATACCGTGATGCCTTGATCGTTCAAGTCGACGATGCGACGAGACAATTCGTCCACCAGCACCGGATTGACGCCGGCGAACGGCTCGTCGAGCATGATGAAGCCGGGCTTGATCATCAGCAGCCGGCCAAGCTCCAGCAGTTTCTTCTGCCCGCCCGATAACGCGCCTGCCGGCACCTCGGCCACTTTGGCCAGGTTGAGAAAACCCAGCAGGTCCCGGGCCCGAGCTTCGATCTCTGCCTCCTGGCGCCGAACGCTGCCCGGCGAAAAAAACAGCGATCCCAGGCGTTCGCCCCGCTGGCCCGGCGCCGCGGCCATCATGTTGTCGAGCACGCTGAGCTGATCGAACTCGCGCGGCACCTGGAAGGTGCGCGCAAGTCCCAGGTTGACCCGGCGCTGCACTCCCATCCCGGTGATATTCACGTCTTCGAAACACACCTGGCCGCTTTGCGCCGGCACATAGCCGCTGATCACCGAGAACAGCGTGCTCTTGCCCGCGCCGTTGGTGCCGATCAGGCCTACGCGCTCGCCTTTGCGCACCGTGATCGAGACGTCGTCGAGGGCCAGCAGCCCGCCGAAACCGGCGCGGATATTCTGGACAGAAAGCTGGGGCGTCATTGGCGCCCTCCCGCCGGCGCTCCGCCGAACAAGCCGTTGGGACGGTACAGCACGCAGCAGACCAGGCCCAGGCCGATGATAAGGAAACGCAGGCTCGCCATTTGGACCTCGGATATGTCAAGGAACAGGAATTCCCGGGCGAAGCGCGATCCTTCCAGAAAGACCATCAGGATGACCGTGCCCGCCACCACGCCCTTCAAGCTGCCGACGCCACCGACGATGATCGCGATCCACACATAGAACGTGATCAGCGGCACGAATTGCTCGGGTGAAATAAAGGTCAGGTAGTGCGCCGTGAACGCGCCCGCCAGGCCTGCCAGCGCCGCGCCTATCATGAGCGAGCGCGTCTTGAACCAGGCAGGGTTTTTGCCCAGGGCCATGACGGCGACTTCGTTGTCGCGTATGGCCTTGATCGTGCGGCCGAACGGGCTGCGGATGATCTTTCGGATACCGAGGAACACCAGGATATTCGTGGCCAGCAGAGCGGCCAGGATCAGAACGTCCACCGTCAGACCGGAGCCATACCCGCCGAACAACCTGGGAATGCCCGGTATGCCATGCACGCCGCGCGTCAGCCACTCTTCCTTCTGGATGACCATGCGAACGGCTTCGGAGAACCCCAGGGTGACGATGGCCAGGTAATCCCCGCGCAGCCGCAGCGCGATGACGCCCAGCGGATAGGCGCTCAAGCAACTGACCAGGGCGGCCGCGAGAAAACACACCGCGAGCGGCACTCCCTGCAACGCCAGCAGGGCGGACGTATAGGCGCCGATGGCGTAAAAGCCGACATGGCCGAAGTTGATCAGGCCCGTGAAGCCGTACTGGAGGGCCAGGCCGCCCGCCAGCAGCATATAGATCAACACCGTGATGAATATCGCGATCAGATAGGCTTCCATCGTTTCACCTCACCGCCTGGATGCGGCCCATAATCCCTTGGGGCCTGAACAGCAGAACGACCAGCAGCACGGCGAACGCGATCACGATCTTGTAGGCCGAACCGACATAAAGCGTCGCGACTTCCTGGGCAATGCCGAAAATGACCATTCCGAGCAGCGCCCCGACCGGGCTCCCCACGCCCCCGAGAATGACCGCCGCGAACATGGGCAGCAGCAGCTCCCACCCGAGTTCCGGCAATACCGTGGCCTTGATTCCCAGCAGCACCCCTCCCAGCCCTGAAAACACGCCGACGATGCCCCAGAGGATCGCCATGACCCGGCGCACATCGATGCCGCCGGCGGCCGCGAGTTGGGGGTTATCCGATACCGCCCTCATGCGCCGGCCTACCGGCGACAGATAAAGCAGCGCGAACATGAAGGCCAGGGCGCCCAACGCGGCCAGGACGATGTAGGCATCCAGGGGCAAGATGCGGATTCCGTCGAAATTCCAGGCCCGCTGCAGTGGAGCCTGGATGGTGTATTGCCCATGCCCGGCAAACAGCGTGATACTCGCCCGCACGGCAAAGGCAATGCCGATGGAAGCGATCAGGCGCGATACCAGCGAGCGCTCTTCCAGCTTCCTGAAGACCCAGAAGTAGAAAAACAAGGAGAGCAGCCCCGTGGCCAGGGTGGCGAAAATCGCGCTGGCCGCGAGGGAGCCGCCCGACAACGCCTGGGCGGCCACCATCGCGTACGCGCCGAAAGTCATGTAGTCGCCCGCGGCGGCGTTGGGGAATCGGGCAATGCCGAACACCAGCGTGATGGCCAGGGCCGGCAACGCCAGCAATAGCCCGACAACCATGCCGCTGATGAGTGCATTGATCAAGAGCACCGAACTCATACGGTATTCATCCTAGAAATGCACCGGCCCGCGATCACAACAGCGATGCGCCGGAGATGACGTTCGTCAAGGCGAATTCCTTGCCGTCGAACTCGTAAATGCCGAAATCCGGCACGGTGTCGCCGTGCGCGTCGAAATCCAGCGAGGAGGAGGCGCCGTCGAAATCGATCTTGACCTTCTGGCGGAGCAGATCGCGGCCCTGGACGAACGAACTGACCTTCTGTCCAGGCGGGTTGGTGACGGCGCGTACCATTCGCGAAAGATCCTGAGGCTTGGCGTCGGCCCCCGCGGCCTCGATCGCGAGCGCCAGGGCGATGACCATGTCGTAGGCGGCGGCAGCGAACATTTCCGGCGGATTCTTGGTGGCCACCTTGAATTTCTCGACGAACGACTTGTAGGCGGCGTTGTCGCCGGCCGGCACGTTCGCAGTGGAAATGATGTTGCGCATCACGTCCGGCCCCAGGGCCTTGACCAGCGTGGGGGTCGCCGAATAGCCGGGCATGATGAACTTGCAGTCGTAGCCGGTCTGGTACCACTCCTTGAGCAGGATGGTCGCATCGGGCGTGTACGAACTGAGGATGATGACGTCGGGCTTGGCCGCCAAGGCCTTTTCCACCTCGGTGCGATAGCTGGCCTGATTGGGCTCGTAGATCGCCGAGCTGACGACCTGGTTGCCCATTTTTTCCCAGGCGGTCATGAAATGCTTGGCCTGGGCCGACATGGTCGCGTTGTTGTAGCCGAGTACGGCGGCGCGCTTGAAACCCTTGCTCTGGCCGATGGCCGCGAACGCCGCGCCGATGATGGCGTTCGACGCATAGAACTGGAACACCAGGTCGAGCTTGTCTTCCGTGCGGATTTCCGGCGCTCCGCAGGTATTGAAAGAAAGAATGCCCGCGGCGTTGGTAATGGGCAGCGTGGCCAGTTGCACGGCCGACGACCAGATCCCGATCATGGCATCGACTTTCACGATGTCGACCAGCTTGCGCGCGGCCAACACCGCGGCGTCCGGCCGCGTCTGATCATCTTCGGCATAGAGCTTGAGTTCACGACCGGCGGCTCCGCCCGCCGCGTTCACCTCGGCGATGCCGATCTTGATGGCCTCGAGCATACCGGGCCCGTAGGTGCCGCCCGCGCCGGTAATGGAATTCAGCGAGCCCACCTTGAACGGCGCGGGACGGGATTGCGCAAAAGCCGGGCCGCTCAGGCCCAGCGCCGCCAACGCCGCCATGGATTGGGCAAACTGCCGGCGCGAAGCATTGATTACGTTTTTCATGTCTCCTCCGATGAGGTTTATCGTTAACTGTCTTCACAGACTTCACAGTCTTGGCCAGCAGCGTGCGCGATCGGCCGGGTCATGCGGAAATGCTTGTCAGAAAGCCGCTCCTCGAGCTTTGAGCGCCTCGATCCTTGCGTCGGAAAGCCCCACGTCGCGCAGTACGGCATCGGTGTCTTGCCCGAACAGCGGCGCGGCTTTGCGTAGCGCGCCCGGCGTTCGGGAGAACTTTGTTGGAATTCCGATGACGTCCATCCTGCCGATGACGGGGTGGTCGACGCTGGCGACCATGCCGCGCTCCCGGTAGTGCGGGTCTTCCATGGCCTGCTTGAAATTGTTGATCGGGCCGCACGGCACGCCCGCCGCATTGCAGCGCCGGATCCATTCCTGCGTTCCCGCCGTCGAGAACGACTCTTCCAACATCGGTTCGAGCAATTCGACGTTCCGCAGTCTGTCGGAATTGGTCAGAAAACGCGGGTCTTCCGCCAATTCAGGGCGGCCCAGCACGTCTTTGCAGAGCGTTTCCCAGGTGCGCTGGTTGGCGCAGCCCAGCACCATGTAGCCGTCGCCCGTCTTGATCGCCTGGTATGGCGCGTCGACGCGATGCCGGCTGCCGGTCGCCTGGGGCACCGTTCCATTGGCAAAGTAGGCGGCCGCCTCCCAGACGAACCAAGGCAGGCCGCATTCGGCGAGACCGATATCGATGTGTTGGCCGTGGCCGGTCTTCAACTGGTGCACATAGGCGGCCAGAATGGCGTAGGCCGCCGTGATTCCGGCGCCGACGTCGTACACCGCGATACCGGATTTCAACGGCCGCCCGTCGGGTTCGCCGGTCATGCTCATGATGCCGCTCAGACCCTGGGCCACCAGGTCGAACCCGCCATTGCGGGCATAGGGGCCGGTCTGGCCGAAGCCCGATATCGAGCAGTAGATCAGCTTGGGGTTGAGCGCGCTTAGCGTGGCATAGTCGACGCCGAGCCGGGCGGTTACACCCACCCGATAGTTCTCGACCACCACGTCCGCCCACTTCGCCAGCTCATGAACGACGTCGCGCGCCTCGGAGTCTTTCAGGTCGAGCGCGATACCGCGCTTGTTGCGGTTGATCTGCGCGAAGCAGGTCGATTCGCCATGCACGTACGGTCCCATCTGGCGCGAATCGTCGCCGCCCGCCGGCTTCTCTACCTTGATCACTTCCGCGCCCAGGTCCGCGAGCACCATGGTGCAGTACGGGCCGGCCATGATCTGGGACAGATCGAGTATCTTCAGGCCCGCCAGGGGCGCTACGGCTTCACTAGTCATTGTTGTATCCAGATAAGCGGATGGAAAATCGGAGCCTCAGCGGCCCACGAACCGAGGACGCTGTTTGTCGAGAAACGCCTGCGAGCCCACGCGGTAGTCTTCGGTGTCGAAGCACGCATAGGCCTCGTCGCGCTCGGCCTGCGTCAGTTCCCGCCCTGACTGCAATTGACGGATGAATTTCTTGTGCCAGCGGTTCGACAGCGGCGCCAGCCGCGCGATGCGGCGCGCAGTGTCGCAGGCATCGGACCAGGCATCGTCGACGACTCGGGACAGCAGACCTTTCGCCAGCGCTTCCTGCGCGCCGAACACACGTCCTTCAAGGAGGATTTCAAGCGCCCCGCCATGCCCCACGACCGCAGCCAGGTCAGCCAGTTCGCAATGGTCCAGGGTCAGCCCGATCCGGTTGACCGGGATGCCGAAGCGCGCATCTTGCTGGGCGATCCGCAAGTCGCATAGCGCGGCGATCTCGAGTCCGCCGCCCACGCATACGCCTTCAATGCAGGCCACAGTCGGGTGGCGCAGATTCTTGAGCCTGTCGAACATGGCCACGGTGAAATCCGCATAGACCTTGGCCTGCTCTGCCCCGGCCCGGCTCTCGTCGAATCCGCCGATATCGCTGCCGGAGCAAAAATCGCCGCCCGCCCCCCGCAGGACGACGCAACGCACCGCGTCATTGCCCTGCAACCCGTCGCAGGCGGCGCCGAAGGCTTCATACATGTCCCAGGTGAACGCATTGCGCTTTTCCGGGCGATCCATCAGCAGCGTCACGACGCCGTCTTCGTCTGGCTGGCTGACCTTGATGGCCATGACCGATCTCCTTCCACATATGGCCCGGACGGCGGCTGCCGACCCTCTGGCCTCGTTCTGGTCAAAATTGTTGTATTGATTGTCTTCAATTTTATATTCAATCTTATCGTAAATTCAATATACATCATTTCATGCAATTCAAGGGAGGCCGGGGGTAATTGAATTGATGTCGTGTGTTTGGCCACCGCGCGGCCTGAACGTGACCGGCCTTCATCCGGCCGGTCGGTTCGGCGCCGAAGGCTTGCGGGAATGACGCTGGATGCAAGGTTTGCCATCTCCACGGCTTGCCCCTGTGCGTATCTGACCGCGGGGCGAAGCAACGTTTCGGCTGACGAAAAGCTTCGGCGTCGAGCTTGCCCGCCACTTCCACCCGGCTCATCATCCAGCGATCAACAGCGGCAACAGGGACTACCCATGACAACTTCACGCGGGGGCGACGGCCAGTCAAGTGTCGAAGTCGGCACATTCATCAAGACGCCAAGCGCGCATATCGTTGAGATCCTCGCCGTGGCGGGGCTGGATTTCGCCGTGCTGGACGCGGAACATGCGCCGTTCGATTTCGGGACGCTGGACGCGATGCTGATCGCCGGCAAGGCGGCCGGCCTGCCTCTTTTTGTCCGAGTTCCCGACTTCCAGCCCTCGACGCTTCTGCGCTCGCTGGATCTCGGGGCGGCGGGCGTTCTCGTGCCCCATGTCGATACGCCGGAAGATGCGAGAAATGTGGTGGCCCGCTGCCGCTACAAAGCCGGAGTACGCGGCTACAGCGGGGGATCGCGGTCATCCGGTTATGGGGAAAAGGGCATGCTGGCAGCCGTCGCAGACGCCGAGAGCGTGCAGATCATGTGCCAGATCGAGAGCATAGAGGCGGTCGACAACACCCGGGCGATTGCCGCCACGCAAGGGGTCGACGGCATCTTCGTGGGCCGGGCAGACCTGGCGTTATCCATGGGGCTTGCGGACAGTCAACATCCTGATGTCTTGAAAGCCACGGAGCGTGCTATCGCGGCAGGCGTGTCACAGGGAAAACGCATTGGCGTGGTCGCCAGCAGCCTGGAGGAAAGAAAGCGCTACAGCGATCTCGGGGCAACCTGGTTTCTGCATGGATCAGATCAGTCCCTCCTCAAACAGGCTGCCCGCGCTCTCGTGCGCGCGTGAAACCGAAGCCCTTCACCACGGAGACTGCAATGACTTTTGGAACCCCCTCGTTGGAAGACTTTGCCGCTATCGCGCCGCAAGCCGACGAGCCCTTGCTCAAGGAATGGATCGCCCGCGGCGCCAACTTCGTCGCCTGTTACGTGCAAGCCCTGCCGGGCGCGCGCCTGGCCCGGGACGCGAGGCAAACCGACGAATACATGGTGTTCGTGGTCAGTGGCGCGGGGTCGATCGAGGCCGCGGATTCGTCGGCGACGCTGGCGACGGGACGATTGGCGATTGTGCCGCCGGGACCCAGCGAACTGATCCTGACGGAGCCGAGCACCCTTTTCCTGCTGTTCTCGTCGCGCGCGGCCGATCTGGCGGCCCGGGCGGCCAACGCGGACGTCTACTCAACGAGCGCGCCCAACGTCGCGCCGCTGACGGCCTGGCCAGAACCGGCCGACGGCTATCGGCTGCGAACCTATGACGTCGCCGCACATGTCCGCCCCGACAGCAATATGCGCATCTTCCGCAGTTGCAACCTGATGCTCAATATCATGTTGCCGCGGTCGGCGCCGCGCGACACGACCAAGCTCAGCCCCCATTCGCATACGGATTTCGAACAAGGGTCCTTCGCGCTGCTGGGCACCTGGAAACATCATCTGCGCTATCCGTGGGGCAAGGATCTGGGCGAGTGGCGCGAGGATGAACACCGCGAAGTCGGCAGTCCTTCGATGCTGGTCATTCCGCCGCAGGTCATCCATACAAGCAGGAACATCAACGAGGGGGAAGCCTGGCTGTTGGATATTTTCGCTCCCCCGCGGCTGGACTTCTCGAACCGGCCGGGGATGGTGTGCAACGCGGAAGACTACCCCTTGCCTGCCGGCGTTGCCATGCCTTGAACGGAATCAGCCAAAGGACAAGGCGTGATTCGCCTTGTTGGCCGCTTCCCGAAGCACCGGCAGGAATTTCGAGATCATTTGGTCCGCGGATGCGCGGGCGGAGACGGCGCCGACATTCATTGCCGCGATGACCTTCCCCGACCGATCCCGCAAGGGGACGGCCAATGAACGCAAGCCGATCTCCAGCTCTTCGTCCACCAATATCCAGCCCTGCTCGCGCCCTTTGTCCAGGGCGGCGTAGAAGGCATCGCGGTCGACGATGGTCTTTTCCGTAAACGCCTGAAGCGGCCGCTCCCGCAGATACGCTTCCACCACGTGGCGAGGCTCGTAGGCGAGCAGCAGGCGCCCCATCGCCGAGACCGCGGCCGGCACCCGGCTTCCGACGCCAATGGCCATGTTCTGCACGATCCGCCGCGCTTGTGCGCGAGCCACGTACACGACGTCGGGCAGGTCCAGTACGCCGACGGATGAACTTTCGTTCAACTCCGACATGACTTCCTGCATGTACGGCTGCACGCGGTCCCAGAATTGACTGGACGACAGGTAGGCGTACCCGAGCTCCATGACTGGCGGCATCAACCGGAATGTCTGGCCGTCCGTCGCGGCATATTTGAGCCGCAACAGGGACCCCAGCAGACGGCGGGTGGAGGCTCGCGGTTGCTTCGTGATCTCGGCGATCTCGGACAGGGTGAGAGGCCGCTGTTCAGAGGCGAATGCGCGGATCACGTCCAGTCCGCGCTCAAAAGCCTGGACTCCGACCTGGTCGTCTTCCGTGCGCGCCAGAATCTCGTCGCGCTTTTTCTTTGAGCGAGGCCGCCGGGCGGCCGCTATCGTTTTATTCTGCTCTTGAGTCATGTATTGAGTGCGCAATGAGGAAAACAGCGTCGGCGCGGGCCGACGCGGTTCCAGGCGGCCTGATCAGGCCAGATATCCTATCACTTCATCCTTGCGCCGGTGTTCCGGATCCCGTTTTTCGGGGTCTCCAAATCCCCCTCCGCCCGGCGTCGCGAGATAGACCACGTCGCCCGGCGCAACGCGGTGTTGCCGTTTCTGCTCCGCGGGGGTGAGCGCGCGTCCGTTGATATGCAGCACGCCGGTACTGCCGTGCTGGCCGCCGCAGACGCCGGGCGCCGGCGTTTGGGTGCGTTCGGCATGGAAGCCGATGACGACGGGACGCTCGCCGGCGTGCCGCAGTTGGACCTCCTGGCCCAAGCCGCCCCGGTATTCGCCGTCGCCGCCGGATCCGCCGCGCAGGCGTTTGAATTCGTAGCGCAGCGGCGACTGCTGCTCGGTCATCTCGATGGGCACGTTCGACACGTTGCTCGGCCAGCTCAGGCATGCATAGCCGTCCCGATTGTGCAGAGCGCCGACGCCGCCGTTGAAGAAAATCTTGTTCACGAAGGTGCGTCCGCCGTCGTCCTGGCCGGTGACCTGCATGCTCCACAGCGGAGAGCCGGCCCCCGACATGATGAGGTGCGGCGCCGCGGTCTCGAATGCGCCGAAAATCAGGAACGGCAGGAAGTGGCCCACCAGCGTGCGGCTCTGTCCCGATTGCGGATAGGTATGGTTGAGGATCGAGCCTTCAGGCGCCGTGACTTCGATGGGCAGCAGCGCCCCTTCGTTGTTGGGCAGGTCCGGCGACAACAGGCATTTCAGCGCGTACGCCGTTTGCGAGGCGGTGTAGCAGAGGGCGACGTTGATGCCGCGGTCGACCTGATTGGAAGAGCCCGCATAGTCGACCTTGATGCGCTCGCCGTCGACGTCGATCGCGACCTTCAGCGTCAGCGGTTCGTTCAGGCCATCGGCCTGGAGCGAATACTCGTACTGCCCGTCAGGGAACTTCGCGATCGCATCGCGCATCGCCCGTTCCGTGCGGCCGATGATCTCGTCGGCCAGTTCGTCGAGCGTCTCGAACCGGTTCTCTCGCGCCAACTCGACCGAGCGCTGTTCGAGCAGTTGCAGGGCGGCGATCTGGGCCCAGAGGTCTCCGATTACCTGGTCCGGGACCCGCGTGTTCTTGCGGATCATGGCGATGAGGGTTTCGTTGGCGACGCCCGCATCCATCAGTTTCATCATCGGGACTTGCAGGCCTTCCTCGAAGATGTCGCGGACGTCGGCGGAGCCGGTCTTGCCGCCCATGTCGGGGGCGTGCGCAGTGGTGGCCACCATGCCGATGAAGCGCCCCTCGGCGAACATGGGTTTTGCCAGGGAGAGGTCGGGCAGGTGGCCGGTTCCCATCCAGGGGTCGTTGGTGATGAGGATGTCGCCAGCCTTCAGGGTCTCGACCGGGAAGTGCGCCAGGAAATGCTTGACGGTCCTGGGAAGCGTGCCGATGAAGGAGGGGATGCTCTCCGAGGCCTGGGCAATCGACCTGCCTTTCGTGTCGGTGACGATGCACGCGAAGTCATAGGATTCGCGGACGATGGTTGAAAAAGAAGAGCGCAACAGGGCCGCGCCGGCTTCGTCCGCGGCGGATACCAAGCGCTGCCACAGAATCTCGAGGGTGATGGGATCGAATTTCATGCACGGTCTCCGGTATTCAGTTCCACGGCGATGATGCCGTTCTCAAGTAGTTCAAAGCTGCCATGGCTGCCGACGATCAGGGTGGACACGGACTCTTCCACGATGGCGGGGCCCGCAACCGTCGCGCCGGCAACCAGATTGGCGCGCTGATGCACGGGCATGTCGACCGTTTTGGCCAGGTCGGGGCAATACGCCTTCCGGCGTACCGGCACCCTGGATTCGGTCGCGGCCTCGTCCCGCTGTTTTCCGAGTTTGGCGTCGGCCGCGCCCGATACGTCGATTCTCACGTTCACGATCTCGACATCATTGACGGGGGGAGTGATCGCGAAAACGCGCTTGTACTCGTCCGCGAACAGTTCCCGGATCCGGTCGGGAGTCGAGTCGCCGTAGGGGCCCGCGGGCAGCTCGGTAACCAATTCGAAGCCTTGGCCGACGAATCGCAGATCCGCGTACCGACGGGTGACGAGCGCCGTGCTCGATGCGCCGCTTTCCTTGAGGGTCTGCACGGCCGATGCTTCCAGCTCCTGGTAGGCGTGCTCGAGCGCGTCGATCTTGATCTGGCTGAGACGGTTCGAGAATGTCGTCACGCGGGTGACCTTGGGCGGCGCGATCAGCAGGCCCAAGGCGGAAGCCACGCCCGCCGACGGCGGGCACAGCATGCGGCGAAGGCGCAACTTCTTGGCGACGCTGTAGCCGTGCAGCGGGCCTCCGCCCCCCGTGACGAGCAACGAATACTCGCGGGCATCCCCCCCGCGCTCGGCGATATGGACGCGGGCGGCGGCGGCCATGTTCTCGTTCACGACGTCGGTGACGCCGGGGACGCACGACGCCGTATCCATGTCGAGTGTCTTGGCAACGGTGTCGAGGGCCTGTTTGGCGGCGGCTTCGCTGATCTTCATCGTGCCGCCGGCAAACGTGTCCGGATTCAGGTAGCCCAGGCACAAGTTCGCATCGGTCACCGTCGGATGCTCGCCGCCTTTCTGATAGCACGCCGGGCCAGGCTGCGAACCGGCACTGCGCGGGCCGACTTTGAGCAGACCCAGATGATCCACGTGGGCAATGCTGCCGCCGCCCGCGCCGATTTCGATCAGTTCGATCGTGGAAATCTTGATGGGCAGACCGCTGCCCGTGCGGAATCTCTTCTGGCGGGCGGCTTCGAATGTGTAGGCCACCAGCGGCTCGCCGTCCTCGATCACGCTGAGCTTCGCGGTGGTGCCGCCCATGTCGAACGCCAGGATTTTCGTTTCGGAGACATCCCGGCCGAATTGCGCGGCAACCAAGGCGCCGGCGGCGGGCCCGGATTCGAGCAACTGGACCGGCAGGCGCTTCGCTTCTTTGGTATGCACAAGTCCGCCATTCGACTGCATGAGGAAAAGCGGGGCCGTGATGCCCTCTTGGCGAAGACTGTCCTCCAGGGACGAGATGTAGCGATCGGCCAGCGGTTTGACGTAGGCGTTGGCGACCGTGGTGGAGAACCGCTCGTATTCCCGGATTTCGGCGACGACGGCGGCGGAACTCGAGATGGCGATGCCGGGCAGTTGCGCTTGGAGCATCTGGACCGCGGCGGTTTCATGCTCCGGGTTGCGATAGGAGTGCAGGAACGCGACAGCGATGGATTCCACGCCGAGCGTCTTCAGCTTTTGCCCGGCCGCCAGGAGTTGGTCGCGGTCCAGGGGACGGGATATGGATCCGTCGGGCTCCGTGCGCTCGGCGACTTCCAGCCGGAGTTCCCGCGGCACGAGGGGTTCTATGAGCTCGAGGAAATTGTCGTACAGGTCATAGCGGCGCTCGCGGCCGATTTCCAGCACGTCGCGAAAACCTTCGGTCGTGATCATGCCCGTGACGGCGCCGCGCCGCTCGATGAGGGCATTCGTGAACAACGTGGTGGCGTGGACGACTCGCACGACTTGCTGCGGCTGCACGGCGCACCGCTTGAGCAGAATCCGGACGCCTCGCAGGACGCCCAGTTCCGGCTGGTCTGGCGTCGTCAGCTCTTTATGGCTGAAGTGGTCGCCGGACTGCACGTCCAACAAGACGATATCGGTGAAGGTGCCGCCGATGTCGACCCCTAGCGAATAGTGACCCATGGTCTTCTCCCAAAAAACGAACAAATGTTCAATTCAATATTTCTCTTGGCGATTCTAGGCGAAGAATATCGGTTTTTTCCAGCTATAAAGAGTGATTATCCAACCCGGATTCGGTCCAAGTTTTGACTATTTTTTTATATTTATCAATAACTTGAATCAGTAACTTGAAATCGGAAAGTACAAAAATCGCCCATTTGTTCGTTTTTATGATAATTTTGCGTAAACCAACTCTAGGAACGATGAAAGACCATGGTTCACACCATTCAATCCCATCTGCTTGCGGGGGTGCCCGCGTCGCAAAGCATTGCTGCCGCACAACGGGCCCGCGATTTGAAGGCCGCCGGTCGCGACATCGTTGCCGTGACGGTAGGCGAGCCCGATTTCGCCACGCCGCCGGAAGTGATCGAAGCGGCGTTTTCCGCGGCGCGCGAGGGGCAGACAAAGTACACGCCCGTGTCTGGAACGACAGGGCTACGCCAGGCGATCGCGCGGAAGTTCCAGCAGGAAAACGCCCTCGCCTATGATCCGAGCACGGAGATCCTGGTAGGAACCGGCGCCAAGCAGGTGATTTACGACGCGCTGATCGCGACGCTGAATCCAGGCGACGAAGTCATCATCGTCGCCCCGTATTGGGTGTCTTACCCGAGCATCGCCCGGATGGCCGGCGCCACCCCGGTTTTCATCGAAGCCAGCCCGGAGCATGGTCTCGTGCCCACGGCGGCGCAGCTTGAAGCGGCGATCACGCCTCGGACGCGATGGCTCATGTTGAACTACCCCAACAACCCCAGCGGAGCGATCGCGAGCCGGGAGCAATACGCCGCGCTTGCAAAAGTGCTGGAGCGTTACCCGGACATTCTGGTGATGTCCGACGAAATTTATGAGCACATCCGGTTCGATGGCTCGGCGTTCATTTCCTTCGGAGCGATCACGCCCGAGATGCGCGAGCGCACGCTCGTGGTGAACGGTGTATCCAAGGCATTCGGCATGACCGGCTGGAGAATCGGGTATGCGGGAGGGCCGCGCGCGCTCATCGCGGCCATGACCAAGTTGCAGTCCCATGTGACCGGAGGGGCCAGCGCGGTCAGTCAGGCCGCGGCGCAGGCTGCCTTGCAGATGGATCCGGCGCTCCTGGCGCAGCGGGCCGCCACCTATGAGCAGCGCCGCGACCTGGTCTGCGGCCTGCTGGCGGCGTCGCCGGCGCTCGATGTGGTCCGGCCCAGCGGTGCATTCTATGTATTTGTCCGGGTCCGCGACACCGAAGTGCTGGGCGGGCGGCCTGTGGATGACTTCCTGCTGGATCATGGGGTCGCGGTGATTGCTGGCGAAGCATTCGGGTCGCCGGGCTGGTTCCGCATTTCTATCGCGACGCACGACGCCGACCTGCAGGCGGCGTGCACGCGTATTTTGTCCGCGTTCTCACGTTGAGCCGGGGGAGGGACCAGCCATGGCATCCGTTCAGCCTGTCAATGCCGCCATTCGGGTCATCGAGCTGCTACAGGCGATGAACCGCCAGCCGGTCTGCTCCATCCATTGGCTCTACCAGGCAACCGGAATGCCAAAACCGACCATCGTGCGCCTGATGCAGACGCTGGCATCGCGCAACATCGTCCGCCACGCTCCGCAATATGGCGCGTACATGCTGGCTTCGGAGGTCGCTTCGCTTTGCTCGGGCTATCACGGAACGCCCCGCCTGGTCGACGCCGGGGCGGCCCCCCTGGATGCGTTCACCGAGGAACATCGATGGCCAGCCGCTCTGGCGGTATTCGATCATGACGCAATGGTGGTGCGTTACAGCACCATCCCCCACTCCCCTTTGTCGCTGCATCAGTCCACGATAAACATGCGCTTGAGCCTGGCGAGCCGCGCGCTCGGCCGCGTCTATCTTGCGGCCTGCAGTCCGCAAGATCGCGCGACGATCCTGAAAATCCTGGAGGGGTCCACCGACCCGGAGGATGCGCCCGCCAAAGACGGGGCGACATTCACCACGGAGCTCGATCAGATCGCCGCCCTGGGTTATTCCCTCAGGGCGCCAGGCATTCGCCCGGTCTCCTCGACGCTCGCGGTGCCGGTCTATGACGGCGGCAGGGTTGCCGCCGCAATCGGCATGACATGGATCTCGTCGGCCTTGCAGGCGCAAGACGCCGTTCGGCGATACCTCGAACCCCTGCGGGACGTTTCGCGCGAGATCTCGGACAATCTCGGCAAGCGCGGCTCGGCGGCCATCGAAATTTCGGACAGCGGAAAGTCGTGACGGCGATGTAGGCGCGGCTCACCCTATCAGCTAGATTCTGAGCCACGCCATGCGATGTGCAGGCATAAACGTATATCAAGGGGAAAACATGTTCCGGAAAGTATTCGCGGCCCTGGCATTGGGGCTGTCCTGTTCTTCGATGACCATGGCCACTGCCGCGGCTGGCACCTGGCCAGAACGCCCCGTCACATTGATCGTGCCTTGGGCTGCTGGCGGCAGCACGGACACCTTAGCGCGGATTCTGAGTCAGGATCTCGGCAGGCGGCTGCACACCACGGTCGTCGTCGAAAATCGGCCGGGAGCCGGCGGGACGATCGGATCCTCTTACGTCGCGCGGTCTGCGGGGGATGGGTACACCTTCCTTCTGGGCGTATCCGGCGATCAGGTCAATGCCGAGTTTTTATACCCCAAGCTTCAGTACAGCCCGGAAAAGGATCTGGCTCCGGTGGGCCTGATCGCCGGCGAGGCGCTCGTCTTTGCCGCGCGCAAGGACTTCCCCGCGGACGATGTGCAGCAATTCATCGATTCCGCGAAGAAGGGCACGGTCTCTTTTGGCACTTCCGGTGTGGGGTCGACGGGCCACCTCGCCGGAGAACTTCTGAATCGAAAGATAAGTGGAAGCCTGCAGGCCGTTCCCTATAAAGGAGGGGCTCCCGCCGTGACCGACACGATGGCAGGCCACCTGGACGTCGTCATCGTCAGTCCGATTGCCGTGGTGCAGCAGATCAAAACGGGTCAACTAAAAGGCATTGCAACGACGTCTTCAGCGCGGCTTCCCGTGCTCTCTTCGGTGCCGACTTTCAAGGAATCGGGGATCGACCTTGAGGTGCACACCTGGTACATGCTGATGGCGCCCGCCAAGACGCCTGCCGACGTGATCGCGCAGATGAACGCAGCGCTGAACGAGGCCTTGGCCGACAAGGAAGTCGAATCGAAGATTGCCGAACTGGGTGCCGCGGCCAAGGGTTCCAGCCCTGTGGAATTGGCCGAATTGCTTGCTCAGGAACGCAAGCGGTGGGGCGGCCTGATCAACGAAGCAGGCTTGAAAGGCCAGAATTGACACCACAAGTCTGGCGGAGTTGCGAAGGGAGAGCGGCGAAATTTTCGCCCAGGCCCGGCACCCACAAGGCTCCGACGACCGTAATCGCGCCAATGGCATCACGATTCCCGTCTGCGGAAAGTGCTTACGCCTACAGTGCCCGCCCCCCTCTCGCGCCCCTGTCTCCTGCAATACGCTCGAACGGGTTTGTATTCGTGTCAGGCACACCCCCGCGCAGGCCAAGGCCATGAGCCGCAGCCCGCGCGCCATCGCGGACTACGACGCCAGCTTCAATCCCATCCGGCAGGCCCGATGATTGATGCCGCCGCTTACCAGCGATAGGAGACCGAGCCGATGATGCGACGCGGTTCGCCATAGAAGCAGGCAGACTGGCACACCGCGACATAACGCTTGTCCGTCAGATTGCTGGCATTGAGCGCGAAGCGCCAGGGGCCGGTGCTATAGCTCACCATCGCGTCATACAGGGTGTAGGCCGGCACCTTGCCTGTGCCATAAAGGAAGTGCGTAGTGTCGACGAAGCGCAGTCCCGCACCCACCTTCAGCCCTGCCAGGCCGAAGTCGCCAAAGCTGTAATCCGTCCACAGCGAAAACTGGTGATAAGGCACCTGCCCGACGCGCTTGCCTTCTTCTTCAGGGGCCAGCGGGCTGGCCTTGGTCGTTCTGGCATCGGTATAGGCGTAGGCGGCAATCACATTGGTATTGCGCCCGATCCTGCCGCGCGCTTCCAGCTCGACGCCGCGCGAACGCACTTCGCCGACCTGGATGTTGTAGCTGGGGTCCACCGGGTCACTGACGGAGACATTCTTGCGTTTGAGCTGGTAGACCGCGGCCGACAACATGAAGTCCGATCCCGGCGGCTGGTAGCGCAGGCCGGCCTCATATTGTTCGCCAGTCACCGGCTTGTAGCGGCCGCCCGTGCGGTCAGTTCCGCTCTCCGGCTCAAACGATTCGCTATAGCTCAGGAACGGCGCCAGGCCGTTGTCAAACAGATAGACCAGACCACCTCGCCCGGTAAACGCTCGACTTTTCTCGTCGTCGACCGGCTGGCTGACGCCGACGTTGTCGTGGCTGTTGTAGACCACCTCATCGTAGCGACCGCCCAACAACACCACGAGTCTGTCGGCGATTTTCAGTTGGTCCTGGGCATAGAAACCCAGCCGGCGATTACGGTCCGTGCTCTTGCCCTGAGTGCGATACACGTCGCCAACCGGGAAGGAATAGTCGGGATCGAAATAATCGAGAGGCTGGGCGCGCCGCTGGTCACGCGCCGTCTGATGCTTCATGCGTGTGTAGTCCACACCAACGATGGCAGTGTGTTTGAACATGCCCTCACCCAGCTTGAACTGCAAAGAAGTGTCCGCCACCACGGCTTGCGAATCATCGCTGCGGTCCAAGGCGTAGCGCGTCGTGGAGGTCCGCTCGTCGCTCCCCAGGTTATAGGTCAGCGTCTCCGGGAAGGTGCTGCGAAAATCGTAGTAGCGCACGTTATTGCGCAGGGTCACCGTATCGTTGAAAGCATGCTCGAATAGCCAGCCTGCGGTGTAGCGTTCGGCCTCATAGCTGTCATAACCCGGGGTGCCGGTGTAGCGGCTGAGCGGAATCCGGCCGTACCGCGTGCTATAGACCGTGCCTTTGGCGGGCAGGCCCAGGTTTTCGGCGGTCTCGTCTTTTTGATAATCAGCCAGCAGCGTCAAAGACGTCCGTGCGCTGGGCCGCCAGCTCAGTCCACCGGCCAGAAAGCGGCGATCGTCATCGATATAGTCCGTCGCCGTCTTGCTGTCGCGGGCGAGAAAAGTGGCGCGATACGACCAGACACCATCGTCGGTCAGGGCACCGCCAAAGTCGCCGGACATCTGCTTGCGATCAAACGACCCGTATTCCAGGTTCAATTCACGCAGTGTTTCGGTGGTGGGGCGTTTGGTCACCGTGTTGACGATGCCACCGGGTCCGCTGGCGCCATAGAGCACCGAGGACGCGCCTTTGAGCAATTCCACACGCTCCAGGCCATAGGGTTCTTGCTGGCCGTTGTAGACGTTGACCGAGTATTTGCTGCCATCGCGATACATGCTGCCGGTATAGGCGCTGACCTCAAAGCCGCGTACCAGCAACTCATCGCTCAAGCGAGTCTGTCCGGACTTGCGCCCCACCCCTGCCACATAGCCCAGCGCTTCGTTCAGATCCTGCGCTTTGATGACTTCGATTTCCTGCGCGCCGACAATGGAAATGGACTGCGGCGTTTCGATCAGCGGCGTGTCGGTTTTGGTGGCCGTGGCGCTGACGGTGGCGACATAGCCGTCCAGCGGCCCGGTGGCCGTCTGCAAAACGCCCGACACCGTGACCGGCGCCAGCGTTTGCGCATCGGTGGAGGAAGGTTTGACCACGATGGCGCCCCCTTCCGGAACCGCCTGCAGCCCGCTGCCGCTGAGCAAGCGCTGGGCGGCGTCGCGCGGCGTCAGATTGCCAGAAACAGCCGGCGCGTTTTTGCCGGCGACCAAGGCCGGCGCAAACAGCAGTTGCAGACCCGCCTGGCGCGCCAGCTCATTCAGGGCCTGGCCCAGTGGCTGCGCGGCAATCGAGAAGCTGACGCTGCGATTCGCATAGGCATCACCAGCCTGGGCCGCAGTCAGCGCCGGTGTGCCAAGGGCAAGCGCGAAGGCCAGCGTCAAGGGCGCCAGCTTGGGGTAGGAATGCCGCATGAAATGCAATCTCCGAACAGTAGCAACAAGAATCATTACTAGTGGAGTCGCATCAGCAGTCCAAACCCACACCCTGTTTCTGAAAAAAATTCGTGGCGCCGCGGATCAGCGATTGCCGACGATTTCGATGCCGTCCGGACTTCTCTGCAAGCGCACCGGCAACAGATGGGGCAAAGCCTGTGCAAAGGTCTGCGCCGCGTGCAGATCGAAGGTGCCGCCCATGCGCAAGGCGCCCACGGCGGGATCGCGCAGCGTCAGGCCGGTCGGTCCGTAGCGCTCGAATTCTGCCAATGCCTGCGACAGCGGGGTGTCGTTGAAACTGACCCTCCCCTGGCGCCAGACGGCTACGCTTTGGGCTCCCACCTGGACCACAGCATCGAGCCGGCCCTGTGCATCGGCGCTGACGCTGTCGCCAGCTCCCAGGAAGACCGACGCATCCGCAAGGCCCTGCCGCTTCGGCCCGACCCGTACCCGCCCCGACTCGACCGCGACCACGGTGCGGCCGGCATCCAGCCCGGTTTCGGTATGACGAACGGAGAAACGTGTGCCGACCACCGTTACCCGCAGCGCGCCCGCCATCACATGAAAAGGCCGGGCCGCATCCGGCTCGACCGTGAGCATGACCTGTCCCTGCCGCACGCTGACTTCGCGCCGCCCTTGATACAGCGCCACCCGGATCGAGGTGTCTGCATCCAAAGCCAAGGTACTGCCATCATCAAGCCGCACCTCGCGCAGCTCGCCGCGCGCCGTGGAGTAGCGCCGCGTATGGATCAGCCGCCCTGCCTGCGCATCCCACGCCAGCCAATGACCACCGACGACCGCAGCGGCCACGCCAGCCGCCGCCGCTGCCGGCACAAAGCGCGCTACATTCAACATCCAGGCTCGCCGCCCCGGCATGGAAGGCGGCACACCTGCGATTGCTGCCAGAGGTTGATCTGGCAAAACGGGCTCAGTGCGAGAGGTTCTGGACGGCAAACCGTCCCGCAAGCGCGCTTGGGCCGTGTCAGGCAGCGCGCGCACGGCGTCCAGGCCCGGCGCCAGATCGGCGTAGGCCTGTACGTGAGCGCTATCGGCCGCCAACCACTGTTCAAAACGATGTTGATCGTCGGCGCTCAGACCGGCTTCCTGGCGCGTGAGCCACAGGGCCGCTTCGAACGCGGCCGGATCCTCGTTGCGCAAAAACTCCTCGAGTTCGCGTTCGTCAGCATCTTGTTGTGATGGCTGATCAGCGTTCATGTCGGCCGGCTTGTGCAGCGTCATGACTGTCCTCCGACCAGAGCCTGCCCCTGCAACTGACGTTCGCAGGCGCGACAGGCCAGCCTGCCGCGGGCAATGTGCTTTTCTATCATGCTTACCGAGGTGCCCATGCGCGCTGCAATCTGCGCATAGGGCAGATCGTCGAAAACATGAAGGATAAACGCTTCGCGGCAACGCGGCGGCAAGGCTTCTATGGTGGCCAGATAGGCCGCTACGGCCTGGGCCGACGCCGCGGCGGACTCCGGCGCGTCGGCGGCCGGGGCCGTGGGCAGATCCGCCTCGTCGAGCAAGTCCAGGCTTTCATTGCCGCGCACCTGCGCACGGCGATACTGATCCACCATCACATTGCGCGCGGTTTGGAACAGCAGTGCGCGGGGTTCGGCCACGGCCTGGCTTTGCTCGACTGCCAGAAAACGTGCATAGCTTTCCTGCACGACATCGGCGGCCGCATCGCGGTCTCGCAGGGCGCGCAGGCAGAAGTTCAGCAGTTCTCGGTAATAGCGGGCGACCAAGGCAGTCCGGACATGGAAAGCCCGGCAATGAAATGCAAATAAGAATTATTACTTAAACAGAAGGGCAATGCAAAATGCGGTGGTTCGACGCCCTCCTCTCTCCACCGATTCAGACACCAGGATGAAGCGACCGGGCCTGGCGCGCCGTGAGGCGCAGGTCGTTACGGCCGCAACCCTCGCGGCGAGGCCACTCGTGGGACGACCGCGCAGGTTTGCGCGAGCAGCCCTCTTAAGTAATAATAAGATCCATTATCACTTAGACCTGTATGCGTCCTGTCGCGGACGCCGCAATCCGTCCGCCGTGCCGCAAGATCACGCCATCGCCACGCTCTATCGCGAGCATCATTCCTGGCTCCAGACCTTTCTGCGCCGCCGGCTCGGCAATGGCGCGGATGCCGCCGACCTGGCGCAGGACACCTTCGAGCGCATCCTTGCCGCGCCCGACCATATCGCACAGAAGCAGGCGGCCTGGCAGCTCGACGATCCGCGCGCCTACCTGACGGTGATCGCCAGGCGCCTGGTGAGCAACCTGTTCCGGCGCCGCTCGCTCGAGCAGGCCTACCTCGATGCGCTCGCGCTCATGCCGCAGCCGCAGGCGCCATCGGAAGAACAACGCTACATCATTCTCGAATCCCTGCAGCAGATCGACGCGATGCTGGCCGGACTGCCGGCGCGCACCCGCGCCGCCTTCCTGATGGCGCAGCTCGAGGGGCTGGCCTACGCCGAGATCGCGACAAGGCTCGCCGTGAGCGAGCGCACCATCAAACGTTATGTGGCCGAAGGGCTGGCGCGATGCATCTATCTGATGGCGTGAGCGGCGCCGCCGTGAGCGAGGCCGTGGCCCTGCAGGCCGCGCGCTGGTTCCTGTTGATGCGCTCGGGCGAGGCGTCGGCGGCGGACCAGGCACGTCTGCAGCGCTGGCGCGGCGCCGACGCCGCGCACGAGATCGCCTGGCAGCGCGCGCAGCGCCTGCAGGAACAGTTTGGTGACCTGCCGCCGGCCCTGGCGGTGCCGGTGCTCGGGCGCGGCAACTCGGTCGACCGGCGCGCGGTGCTCAAGGCCGTGGCGGCCTTGCTCATCGCGCCCTCGGCGGGCTGGCTGGCCTGGCGCACGGCGCCAGTGGGCGAGTGGCTGGCGGAGCATCGCAGCGGCACGGGCGAAACGCGCCTGGTGCGGCTGGACGACGGTACGCGGGTCTGGCTCGATACGGCCAGCGCGTTCGACGTGGCCTATGGTCCGGCCGAGCGGCTGCTGTACCTGCGTGCCGGGCGCATCCTGATCGAAACCGCGCCCGACGCGGTGCCGGAGGGCATGCCCGGTCACCGGCCCTTCGTGGTGGCCTGTGCGCACGGCCGGCTGCGTGCGCTGGGCACGCGCTTCGACGTGCGCGACACCGACACGGATCGCAGCCGGCTGGGCGTGATCCAGGGCGCCGTGGAGGTCCGGCCCGCGCAGGCGCCCGAGCTGTCCATGGTGGTGCTGGCCGGGCAGCAGGCGGCGTTCTCGTCGCGGCGCATCGATGGCCCCCGCCCGCTCGAGGGTCAGGCGGACGCCTGGGCGCAGGGCGTGCTGCGTGCGCGCGACATGCGCCTGGACGCTTTTCTCGCCGAGCTCGGGCGTTACCGGCCCGGCGTGATCCGCTGCGGCGCCGAAGTGGCGTCGCTGCGCATTTCGGGCGCGTTCCAACTGAGCGACACCGGCACGGTGCTGGACAGCCTGCCGCGCGCCTTGCCCGTGACGGTGCGCTACCGCACCCGCTATTGGGTGAGCGTGGCGGGGCGGGACGCCTGAGCGCCGCGGCCGGCGGCCGCTGTTACAACTTTGTTTGCCGAAACGTGTCCCTTTCCGGGATCTGGCGTGTGAAGGCTAGCAGGAACCCTCACAACACGACACCGGAAAGAGATCACGCATCATGGCTCATCGTCGACTCCCGCGCCGCACCGCCGGCCTTCATCCCCGCGGCCGCCTGGCCCATGCCGTTCAAGGCGCGCTGATCGCGCTTGCATGCTCGAGCGGCGCGTTGCACGCCACGGCCAGCGCGCAGACGCCTGCGACGCAGGCCGATGGCCGCCAGGCCTACCGCATCGTCGCCGGTCCGCTGGACGATGCGCTGGCCAACTTCGCGTCGGCCGCCGGCGTCAGCGTGACGGTACCGCCGCATCTCGTGCGGGGCAGGTCGTCGGCCGACGTCGACGGCCGCTACACGGTGGAAGAAGGGTTCGCCCGGGTGCTCGCGGGCTCGGGCCTGTATGTGGAGGCGGTGCCGGGCGGCGCCTACGTGGTGCATCGCCTGCCCGACGCGCAGGGCGGCGGCGTGTCGACCCTGCCCGCGGTGACCGTGACCGCGCGCGGGCTCAGCACAGAGGGCTCGCATTCGTATGCGGCGCCGGGCGCCAGCATCATGAAGTCGGCCGAATCGTTGCGCGACATTCCGCAATCGGTGACCGTGGTCACGCGCCAGCGCATGGACGACTTCAACCTGAATTCGCTCGAAGACGTGCTGTCGCAGACCACCGGTCTGAGCCTGGAGACGCTGGGCGCGGGCAACAAGTTGTTCGTGGCGCGCGGTTTCGAGATCCGCAACATGCAGGTCGATGGCGTGTCCAAGGGTTTCTGGGGCGGCACCTCGGCGATGGGCATCCAGCCCGACATGGCCATGTACGATCGCGTAGAGGTGCTGCGCGGCGCGGCCGGCCTGCTGCTCGGCAACGGCACGCCGGGCGGCACCGTGAACTTCGTGCGCAAGCGCCCGCTGGCCGAAACCTATGTGGGCGTGGAAGCCCAGGCCGGCTCCTGGGACTACTACCGCACCATGCTCGATGCCACCGGCCCGCTCAATGCCGACGGCAGCCTGCGCGCCCGCGCGGTGGCGAGCTACGAAGACCGGGGCTACTACACCAGCAAGACCGAGACGCGGCAGCCGTTTTTCTATGGCGTGCTCGAATACGACATCACGCCGCAGACGCAACTGACCCTGGGGGGACGCTATCAGCACTTCCGCAAGGACGGCGCCTACTGGTATGGCGGCCTGCCGAGTTCTACCGATGGCTCCGATCTGAAGCTCAAGCGCAGTACCTCGTTCGGCCCTTCGTGGGCCTACTACAAGGCCGAGACCCAGGAGTATTTTGCCGAGGCGCGCCACGACTTCAACGATCGCTGGACGTTCAAGGTGGCGGGCACCTACCAGAAGACGCAGCGCTCCGACAGCACGCTCTGGGTACGCGGCAACGCCGATCCGCAGACGCTGACCGGCGCCTATCTGATTGCGAGCGCAACGCCCCGTGAACAGTTGGAGACCAAGGCCATCGATGCCAACGTCACCGGCAAGTTCGATATGTTCGGCCGCAAGCACACCGTGGTGCTGGGCGCGAATCGCCTGGAAGAACTGGGCAAGAGCGCGAACGTCTATGATTTCGCCAACCGGATTCCGCTCGATTTGAGCAATCCGCACCAGGTCGGCGTGGCCGAGAAAGACCTGGAGCCCAACCTCTCCGACGAACGCACCGTGAGCCAGGGCGTGTACGGCACGTTGCGGCTGCAAGTGGCAGACCCGGTGAAGCTGGTGCTGGGCGGGCGCCTGAGCTGGTACGACTACAAAGACAGGCTCGCGCCGGGCTCGGCCTTCAAGCAGACCCGTGAATTCACACCCTATGCCGGCGTGCTGGTGGACGTGACGCGGGAGTGGACGGCCTATGCCAGCTATGCCGACATCTTCGAGCCGCAGAGCAACAACAAGACCGTTTCGGGTTCGCCGCTGCAACCGGCCATCGGTTCGAACTACGAGCTCGGCATCAAGGGCGAGCTGCTCGATGGCCGCCTGAACACCTCGCTGGCGGTGTTCTATATCCGCCAGAACGATCGCGCCATGGTCGATCCCGACAACGCCACCGGCTGCCCGGGTTCGGCGTCGGGCGGCCCGTGCTACGTCAACGGCGGCAAGGTCGAGAGCAAGGGGATCGAGACCGAGGTCAATGGCGAGATCGTGCCGGGCCTGCAAGCGTGGCTGGGCTACACCTACAACAACCAGGTGTATCTGAAAGACCGCGACAGTACCGGGCAGGCGACCAGCAACGAAGGCCAGGCATTCAGCTCGATCACGCCGCGCCATATCTTCCGCGCGGGCGCGAGCTACCGCCTGCCGGGCGACTTCAACAAGTTCACCGTCGGCGCCGGCGTCACCGCGCAGAGCAAGACCGGCTACTACAGCGGCGACATCTGGCGCCAGCAGACCGGCTACGCCATCTGGAACGCCTTCGCGCGCTACCAGATTGACCCGCGCTGGTCGTTCAGCCTGAACGTCGACAACCTGTTCGACCGCGTCTACTACACCTCGCCCGGACAGAACGTCTACGGCGAGCCCCGCAGCGCCATGCTGACCTTGCGCGGCCAGTTCTGATGCGGGCCGCGGCGCGCCTGGAGCGCCGCCGCGGCGCCCCGGAGGCACGTTCATGAAAAATGGATTCCGCCAGGTGGCGGCGTGGCTGCACACCTGGAGCGGGCTGACGGTGGGCTGGGTGCTGTTCTTCGTGTTCGTCACGGGCACGGCCGGTTATTTCCAGCACGAGATCACGCGCTGGATGCAGCCGGAGCTGCCTTATGCCGCGCCGCTGCCCACGGGCGAGGCCGCCGCCGTGGCCGACCGCGCGGCCGCGCATCTGCTCGCGCATGCGCCGCAGGCCACGCGCTGGACCATCTCGATGCCGCAATACTCGCCGGTGTCGCGCGCCTGGGAAGGCTTGTCGGTGCGCTGGGACGACATGCACGGGCCGGGCATGCGGCGCGCGCCCGCCGGCCGGGCCCGGCTCGACGCCGCCACGGGCGCCGAGCTGCCGCCGGCCGCGGCGCCGCGCGCCACCGGCGGCGGGGCGGCGCTCTACCGGTTGCATTACGAGCTGTACTACCTGCCCAAGATCTGGGGCATCCGGCTGGTGGGCGCCTGTTCGATGCTGATGCTGCTGGCCATCGTGACCGGCATCATCACGCACAAGAAGATCTTTCGCGATTTCTTCACGTTCCGCCCGGGCAAGGGGCAACGCTCGTGGCTCGACGCGCACAATGCCGTGAGCGTCATGGCGCTGCCTTTCTTCCTGATGATCACCTACAGCGGGCTGGTGTTCTTCATGTATGAGTACATGCCGTTGGGCGCCAAGGCGGTCTTTGGCGGCGACGCGGGCGAGGACGCCTACTACGCCGAGCTGTGGGGGCCGCCCGGGCCGCCTCGCGAGGCGCTCGCGCTATCGGCCTTGCCGCTGGGTCCGATGGTGCAACGCGCGGAGGCAGCCTGGGGCGCCGGGCAAGTCGGCGCGATCACCGTGGAGCGGCCGGCGGGCGGCGGCGCCGAGGTCACGCTGGCGCGCGTGCAGGGCGGCGGCATTTTGTTCTGGGGCGTGGACAAGTTGCGCTTCGATGCGCACGGCGGGGCGCCGCTGGCGCCCGAGCCCGTCTATGGCGGCGCGCCGGGTCAGACCCAGAAGGCGCTGATCAATCTGCACGAGGGGCTGTTCGCGGGGCCGGTCGGGCGCTGGCTCTATTTCGCGTCCGGCCTGCTGGGCTGCGCCATGATCGGCACGGGCTTGGTGATGTGGACCGTCAAACGGCGCCGCCACCACCTCGGCAGCGGTCGCGAATCCGCCGAACGGTTCGGGCTGAGGCTCGTGGAAGGTTTGAACGTGGCGACACTGGCCGGGCTGCCGCTGGCGCTCGCCGCCTACTTCTGGGCCAACCGGCTGCTGCCGCTGGACCTGGCTGCGCGCGCCGGCTGGGAAATGCACACCCTGTTCGCGGTCTGGCTGAGCAGCGCGTTCTATGGGCTGGCCCGTCCGACTGGCCGCGCCTGGGTCGAGCTGCTGTGGGCGTGCGCAGCCGCCTACGCGCTGGTGCCCGTCCTGAACGCGCTGACCACCGAACAGCATCTCTGGAACACGCTGGCGCGCGGCGACTGGGCCCGCGCCGGATTCGACCTGACCATGGCGAGTCTGGCCGCCGTGTTCGCCATGCTTGCACACCGGGTGGGTCACAAATTGCGCGCAAAACCGGCCGCGCCATCTCGAAGACAAAGGAACGCGCCTTGAGCGACAAAGACATTTCCCCGGCCGCGCTGCGCTGGGCCGTGGCCTCGCGCCTGCTGGCTGCCGTGCTCGGCGGCTATGCCTTCACCAGTCTCCTGACGGTGCTGCTGGCACTGATCCTGCCGATGCCGCGCGCACAGGCGGTGCTGACCGCCACCATGCTGAGCTTCGCCGTGTATGTGGGCGTGGCGCTGTGGGTGTTCAACATCCGCGGCAATGCGCGGGTCTGGATCCGCCTGGCCCAGGCGGTGACGGGTGCATCGTTGCTATGCCTGGCCCTGCTGGCGCTGGCCCCATATCGGATCCGGTAACGCGTGCATTGCGGCGTGTTGGCTGACCCATGCCTTGGACTTGCCCAGGACACGGGCCAAGTCCGCCTGGCTCATCCCTTGAGCGACCTTATGAGCGACTGAGGCCGCCCTTAGGGCGGCCTTTTCTTGGCGGGTGTTTGAAATCAGTGAACGCCAGCCGGTGAAGCCAGCGGCCTGACCGGAGGCTGTTCATGTTGAAGTGCTTGCCAGAGATCATAGTTGGCCTGCATCGCCATCCACGCCTGAGCAGTGCTTGCCCCGGCATGTTCCAGCCGGACAGCGAGGTCCGGGCTGATACCAGCTTTGCAATTGAGAACCCGGGAAAGGGCCACCCTAGACATTGCCAGCCGATCAGCAGCTTCGGTCACAGATAGCCCCAAGGGGACAATAACGTCCTCTCGGAGAATTTCGCCGGGATGCGGAGGGTTGTGCATCATGATTGGCTCCTAGTGGTAATCCTGATAATCGACCAGTTCAGCACCGGCGTCGGTAAACCGAAAGGTAACGCGCCAATTGCCGTTTACCCAGACTGACCAATGCTCCGCAAGATCGCCTTTCAACGGGTGGAGTTTGTAGCCCGGCACGTTCATATCCTGCGGTCCCTTGGCCACATCCAGCAACGCCAGAATGCGCTTGAGCTTGCTGGCATGTGCCGCCTGGATGCCTCGGGTCGAGCCGGTACGGTAGAAGGTCTCAAGACCCTTGTGGCGGAATCCGATAATCATGTTTGATTGTATCCCGTAACGATACACGACGCAATAGACGCGGGGCAACGTCGCGGCGAAAGGGACGCGCCCCGGCTGCATCCCGCCCATTCGTCCGTCGACTCGTCCGCTGCTTCTTCATGGCAAGCAACGACTGCGCCTGCTCGGCATCGACCGCGTCGGTGACGACAGCCGCGATTCGGTCCTTAGACACGTGGACGAGGTAGGACGCCATCGCGCCCGCCGCTTCCACCCTTCCACATCGAAAAGCGACCCGCCCTCCCCGACAAGCCTGCGAAGTGTCCTGCCCGCTCTGCACCCTCAGCCTTAATTCACACGCGGACAGCTTCGGGTTTGTTGTCCCATAAGCCGAGCAAAGAAAAAGGGTTAGCTCACGGTATTGAGCTAACCCTTTGATTTTCTTGGTCGGGGCGGCGGGATTCGAACTCGCGACCCTCTGCTCCCAAAGCAGATGCGCTACCAGGCTGCGCTACGCCCCGAAGGGTGGCAACTATACCAGATACTGGCCGGCCAGACCTGCGCGCCGCGGCCGCCCTTGTCGCCGCCGTCCGGCCGTCCGGCCATCCCCTGATTGACACCTATATATTTCAAGCCTAAATTAAATGCGGATTCCGACGCTTTGGGGATAGCCGCCAGGGGCTTGCCGCGATGCCTGCCGTCCTGTGTTTTCGCGCCGGAGTGCCTGCATAAGCCAGCGGGCGCCGTTGGCGCGACCTAATAGACACTCATCGGGAAACACATGGCAAACGCCTCCGCTCCATCCGCCTGGGCCACGCCCGCGCGGACTACCCATACCGTGCTCTTTGTCTGCTGGCTGGCCATCCTGTTCGAAGGCTACGACGTGGGCGTGATGGGCGCCGTGCTGCCGGCGCTGGCCGAAGACAAGAACTGGGCCCTCAGCCCGATGCAACTGGGCCTGCTGGGCAGCTACGCGCTGGCGGGGATGTTCGTGGGGTCGTTCGCCGTGGGCACCTTGAGCGACCTGCTGGGGCGCCGGCGCATGCTGCTGGCCTGCGTGACCCTGTTTTCGCTGACAATGATCGGCGCGGCCTGGGCGCCCACGCCGGCCTGGTTCGGCCTGTTCCGCTTCATCGGCGGGCTGGGGCTGGGCGGCGTGATTCCGGCGGCGGCGGCGCTGACCATCGAATATTCGCCGCCGGCCAGGCGCGGCTTCAATTACGGGGTGATGTATTCGGGCTATTCGCTGGGCATCCTGTGTTCCGCGGCCGTGGCCATGGCCCTGCTGAGCCACTGGGGGTGGCGGTCGGTCATCGCGGTAGGCGCCCTGCCCCTGCTGCTGGTGCCGCTGTTAGCGCGCCTGTTGCCGGAATCGCTGGAATACCTGCTCGCCAAGGGCGACGAGGCCGGCGCGCGGTCGCAGGCGCAGCGCCTGGGCATCGCGTCGCTGGACGCCTTCCGGCCGCGCGAGGTCGCGGGCGCCAAGTCCACCTGGCGCGACGTCATGGCGGCGGTGTTCGCCCCCCGCCACCTGCGCGCCACCCTGTGTTTCTGGGGCGCGCTGTTCCTCGGCATGATGCTGGTGTATGGCCTGAACACCTGGCTGCCGCAGATCATGCGCAAGAACGGCTACGACCTGGGGTCCAGCATTTCCTTCCTGCTCGTGTTCAGCCTGGCCTCGGCCATCGGCGGCCTGGTGCTGGGGCGGTTCGCCGACAGGACGGAGCCGCGCAGGATCGTGGCGCTGTTCTACCTGGCGGGCGCCGTCGGCATCTACTGCCTGACCTACAACAACCCGCTGGCGGTGAACTACCTGTGGGTGGCGCTGGCCGGCGTCGGCAGCATTTCCTCGTCGCTGATCCTGACCGGCTACCTGGCGGGCTACTACCCCGCCCACGCGCGCGGCGCGGCCACCGGCTGGGCGCTTTCCTTCGCGCGCATCGGCGCCATGAGCGGCCCCATCGTCGGCGGCTACCTGGCCGGGCTGCAATTGCCGCTGGCCTGGAACTTCATCGTCTTCTCGTGCGCGGCCGTGCTGGCGGCGGTCTTCGTCATCCTGATTCCCCGCCGCTACGCGGGCGATCCGCGGGAACGGGCCGCGCCCGCCGGCGCGCAGGCCCTGCAGCGGCCTTGAATGGAAAACGGCGCGCCCTTTCGGGGCACGCCGTCCTGGGGCCGCGGCGAACCCGCCGCGCCGCTCAGCCGAAACGGCCAGTGATGTAGTCTTCCGTTTCCTTACGCGACGGCTTCACGAAGATCTGGTCGGTCTGGCCGAATTCCATCAGTTCGCCCAGGTACATGTAGGCGGTGTAGTCCGAGCAGCGGGCCGCCTGCTGCATGTTGTGCGTCACGATGACGACGGTGTAGTCGTTCTTCAGTTCGGCGATCAACTCTTCGATCTTGGCGGTGGAAATCGGGTCCAGCGCCGAGCACGGCTCGTCCAGCAACAGCACCTCGGGCTTGATGGCCACGCCGCGCGCGATGCACAGGCGCTGCTGCTGGCCGCCCGACAGGCTGTTGCCGCTCTGGTGCAGCTTGTCCTTCACTTCGTTCCACAGCGCGGCCTTGCTCAGCGCCCATTCCACGCGCTCGTCCATCTCGCCCTTGGACAGGCGCTCGAACAGTCGCACGCCGAAGGCGATGTTGTCGTAGATGCTCATGGGGAACGGCGTGGGCTTCTGGAACACCATGCCAACCTTGGCGCGGATCAGCGAAATATCGGTCTTGGCCGTCAGCAGGTTTTCGCCGTCCAGGATGATCTCGCCCTCGGCGCGCTGGCCGGGATACAGCTCGAACATGCGGTTGAACGTGCGCAGCAGCGTGGACTTGCCGCAGCCCGACGGGCCGATGAAGGCGGTGACCTTCTTCTCCTGGATCGACATGTTCACATTGCGGATCGCATGGAACTTGCCGTAGTAGAAGTTCAGGTCCTTGACCTCGATCTTGTTCTTGACGGCGGTGGCGGTGTTTTCCATTGGGTTTCCCTTGGCGCCGGCGCGCCCCGCGCGCCGGCATAGCGATCTTTATTTGCGGAACATGTTGCGGGCGATGATGTTGATGCCCAGCACCAGCAGCGTAATCAGCGTGGCCCCGGCCCAGGCCAGGTTGTTCCAGTCCTTGAAGGGGCTGGCGGCGTATTGGTAAATCACGACCGGCAGGTTGGCCATCGGCGCGTTCATGTTGAAGGACATGAACTGGTTGGACAGCGCCGTGAACAGCAGCGGCGCGGTCTCGCCCGAGATGCGGGCGATGGCCAGCAGCACGCCGGTGATGATGCCGGTCTTGGCGGCGCGATAGCACACCAGGGTGATCATGCGCCACTTGGGGCAGCCCAGCGCCGCCGCGGCTTCGCGCAGGCTGTTGGGCACCAGCAGCAGCATGTTGTCGGTGGTGCGGACCACCACCGGGATCACCAGGATGGACAGAGCCAGGGCGCCGGCCCAGCCGGAGTAATGGCCCACCTGCGCCACGTACACGGCGTAGATGAAGAGGCCGATGATGATCGACGGGGCCGACAGCAGCACGTCGTTCAGGAAGCGCGTGGCGGGCGCCAGCCAGCCGCGCTGGCCGTACTCGGCCAGGTAGGTGCCGGCCAGGATGCCCACGGGCGTGCCGATCAGCGTGCCCACGCCGGCCATCACCACGCTGCCGAAGATGGCGTTGATCAGGCCGCCGGCCTGCCCGGGCGGCGGCGTGATCTCGGTGAACAGCGCGAGGGACAGCGCCGGAGCGCCCTTGGTCAACAACGTCAGAATGATCCAGAACAGCCAGAACAGCCCGAACGTCAGCGTCCCCAGCGACACGGTCAGCATGATGCGGTTGACCACGCGGCGCCGGCGGTAGATGCCGTTCTGCATGTTGAGTACGGATACAGCCATGATCTTTTCCTTGTGCTCGCGGCGCGTCAGGTTTTCTTGCCTTCACCGGCCGAAAGGCGGACCAGCAGCATCTTGGCCAGGGCCAGCACGATCGTCGTGATCAGGAACAGGATCAGGCCCAGTTCCAGCAGCGCCGATTTCTGGATGCCGCCCGCCTCGTTGAATTCGTTGGCCAGCGCCGAGGCGATCGAGTTGCCCGGCGAGAACAGCGAGCCCGACCACTTGAAGGCGTTGCCGATGACGAAGGTGACGGCCATGGTCTCGCCCAGGGCGCGCCCCAGGCCGAGCATGATGCCGCCGATGACGCCGGACTTCGTGAACGGCAGGACCACGCGCCACATCACTTCCCAGGTCGTGCTGCCCAGTCCGTAGGCCGATTCCTTCAGCATCGTGGGCACCAGTTCGAACACGTCGCGCATGACCGCGGCGATGAACGGGATGATCATGATCGAGAGGATCAGGCCGGCCGTGAAGATGCCGATGCCGAAGGGCGGCCCCGCGAAGATGCCGCCGATCACGGGCAGGCTGCCCAGCGTGGCGATCAGGAAGGGCTGCACGTATTGCTGGAACACGGGGACGAAGACGAACAGGCCCCACATGCCGTAGATGATGGACGGGATGGCCGCCAGCATTTCGATCGCGGTGCCCAGCGGGCGGCGCAGCCAGGCCGGCGACAGTTCGGTCAGGAAGATGGCGATGCCGAACGACACCGGCACGGCGATGATCAACGCGATGGCCGAGGTCAGGAGCGTGCCGATGATAGGCACGACGGCGCCGTAGTTCTGGTTGACAGGGTCCCAGTCGTTGAGCCACAGGAACGACAGGCCGTACTTGGCCAGCGATTCGCGGCTGCCGTAGATCAGGGACACCAGGATCGCCGCCAGCAGGATGAACACCAGGAAGGCGAACAGGCGCGTCAGATTCTTGAATAGCGCATCCATCAGCGCGTTGTTGTTTTGCTTCATAGGCGAAGGCGTGCCGGTAGTCACGGAATCCGCCACGCTGGGCGGAAGCGGCACACTATTATCCATTACCGCGCTCATGGATGGACTTTCCTTGGGAAACCTGAGGGAGAAACATCGGGGATTTGGGGCGGGCCGGCCCTGGCTTCCTTGAGGGGAAGGCCAGGGCGGTCGTGATGGGTTGCGCGCGCTCCGAGCCGGCATTCTTGCCGAGTCTTTGCCGCGCTACACCCATCCTACCAGACGGCCTTGCCGTCGGCGGCCTTGACCTCGCCCCAGGCGGCGCGGATTTCCTTGGTCACGGCTTCAGGCAGCGGCACGTAGTCCATCGTCTCGGCGGACTTGGCGCCGTTCTTGAACGCCCAGTCGAAGAACTCCAGCACGGCCTTGCCCTGGGCCGGCTTGTCCTGCGACTTGTGGATCAGGATGAAGGTGGCGGCGGTAACGGGCCACGAATCGGCGCCCGGCTCGTCGGTCAGGACCACGCCCATGCCCGGCGCGCTCTTCCAGTCGGCGTTGGCGGCCGCGGCGGCGAATGCCTTCTGCTCGGGCTGGACGAACTTGCCTTCCTTGTTCTGCAGTTGCGTCCAGGCCAGCTTGTTCTGCTTGGCGTAGGCGTATTCGACGTAGCCGATCGAGTTCTTCAACTGGCCGACGTAGGCGGCGACGCCTTCGTTGCCCTTGCCACCCTGGCCGGTGGGCCACTTGACGGCCTTGCCTTCGCCGACTTGCGCCTTCCAGTCAGGCGACACCTTGGACAGGTAGTTCGTCCAGCCGAAGGTGGTGCCCGAGCCGTCCGAACGGTGCACGACGATGATGTCGGCCGACGGCAGCTTGAGGTCGGGGTTCAGCGCCTTGATGGCGGCGTCGTCCCACTTCTTGACCTTGCCCAGGAAGATGTCGGCCAGGACCGCGCCCGACAGCTTCAGCTTGCCCGGCTCCACGCCGTCGATGTTGACCACGGCAACGGTGCCGCCGATCACGGCGGGGAACTGCAGCAGGCCGTTCTTTTCGAGGTCGGCCGCCTTCATGGGATCGTCCGAGGCGCCGAAGTCGACGGTCTTGGCGATGATCTGCTGCTGGCCGCCGCCCGAACCGATGGATTGGTAGTTCACGGCGTTGTTGGTGGCCGCCTTGTAGTCCGATGCCCACTTGGCGTAGATCGGGTACGGGAACGATGCGCCGGCGCCGGTCACGTCGGCGGCCTGGACGGCGAAGACGGCGGCGCTCAGCGCGACGCCCACGGAAACTTGTTTGAAGACACGTTTGAACATCTGGGTTCCTTCTGTGCTCGTTGGAGGAGGCTTGGCAGGCTTTGGTACTGCCTGTCTTTCAGCGACCCTCGCATCTTAGAAGCCCAAAATGACAGGATAGTGACAGTCATGTACCCCCCCGCAGGCGCTGCGCGCCTTCCCCCCCAGGGGGGCGCCGGTGGCGGACCGGCGGAGCCGGATCCGCGCGGCCTGGATTGGGGGCACTTTGCCTCGAATGGCAGTTGCGAGAAGGTCGGGGCGTCGGTGGCGGACCGCAGAGCGGATCCGCGTGGCCTGGATTGAGGGCGCTTTGCCTCGAATGCCGGTTGCGACTAGGCCGGGGCGCCGGAAATGAGGAGCCGGGGACGGATCCCCGGGGCGTTGCGCGGAAACGCCGCCCCTGCGGGCGGCGGGTGTTACACGCCCAGCTTCTGCATCAGGTACTGATGCACGTTGAAGGGTTCGCGGCGGCTCTTGACGCGGGCGTAGTCGCCGTCGGGCTGCTGCTGCCAGGCCAGTTGGTTGTCGCGCAGGGCGTAGGTGAAGGCCTCGTCGATCACCCGTTTTTTCAGGGTCTTGTCGTAGATCGGGAAGGCGATTTCCACGCGGCGGAAGAAATTGCGGTCCATCCAGTCGGCCGACGAAAGGTAGACGGTTTCCTCGCCGTCGGCATAGAAGTAGAAGACCCGGGAATGTTCCAGGAAGCGGCCCACGATGGAGCGCACCCGGATATTCTCGGACAGGCCCGGCACGCCGGCGCGCAAGGCGCACACGCCGCGCACGATCAGGTCGATCTTCACACCGGCCTGCCCCGCCTTGTAGAGTTCTTCGATGATCTGCTCTTCCAGCAGGGAGTTCATCTTGGCCATGATCCGGGAACGCTTGCCCGCCTTGGCCGCCCGGGCCTCGGCGCGGATCAGCGCCACCATGCCGTCGTGCATGGTGAAGGGCGACTGCATCAGCGCCTTGAGCGAACGGCGAGCGCCCAGCCCGGTCAATTGCGCGAAGACCTTGTCCATGTCCTCGCACAGCCTGGGGTCCGCGGTCAGCAGCCCGAAGTCGGTGTACAGGCGCGCCGTGCGAGGGTGGTAGTTGCCGGTGCCCAGGTGGGCGTAGCGGCGCAGGCGGCCTTTCTCGCGGCGCAGCACCACGGCCATCTTGGCATGCGTCTTGTGCGCCACCACGCCGTACACCACGTGGGCGCCCACTTCTTCCAGCTTGGAGGCCCAATTGATGTTGGTCTGTTCGTCGAAGCGGGCCATCAGTTCCACCACCACCGTGACTTCCTTGCCGGCGCGCGCCGCGGCCAGCAGGATCTTCATCAGCTCGGAATCCTCGCCGGTGCGGTAGATGGTCTGCTTGATGGCCATCACGTCCGGATCCAGCGCGGCGGCGGTCAGGAAATCGATGACGGGCTGGAACGACTGGTAGGGATGGTGCAGCAGCCGGTCCTGCTGGGCCACGGCCTCGAACAGTTCGGCCGGCTTGTCGCCCACCTTGTCGAACGGCGCCGGCACGGGCGCCCGGTAGTCGGGAAACAGCAGGTCCGGCCGCGAAGCCGAATTGCACAGTTGCATCAGGCGCGACAGGTTCACCGGGCCGGGCACCCGGTAGGTGTCCTCGGGCTTCAGCGAGAACTCGCGCTGCAGGAAGGTTTCCAGTTCGACCGGCGTCAGCTTGTCGATCTCCAGGCGGACGGCGGCGCCGAAGTTGCGCTGCGACAGTTCGCCCTGCAGCGCGTGGCGCAGGTTGGTGACTTCTTCCTCGTCCACGAACAGGTCGCTGTTGCGCGTCACCCGCCATTGGTAGCAGCCCAGCATCTCCAGCCCGGGGAACAGCTCGCCGACGAAGGCGCGCAGCAGCGAGGTCAGCAGGATGTAGCCTTCGGGGTGGCCGGACAGCTCTTGCGGCATCTTGATCAGGCGCGGCAGGGCCCGCGGCGCCTGCACCACGGCGATGGAGGCCTGGCGGCCGAAGGCATCGGCCCCCGACAGCGACACGATGAAGTTCAGGCTTTTGTTGTAGACGCGCGGAAACGGATGCGCCGGGTCCAGCCCGATGGGGGTCAGCAGCGGCATCACGTCGCGGTTGAACACGTCGCGCGCCCATTCCTGCTGCTGCGGATTCCATTCGGACGCGTGGTGCAGGGTGATGCCCTCGGCGTGCATCGCGGGCAGGATCTCGTCGTTGAGCAAGTTGTACTGCCGGCCGACCAGTTCATGGACGGCCTGCTGTACGTTCTCGAATGCCTGGTCCGGCGTCATGCCATCCGGCCCCACCAGGTTCGGCGACTGGCGCTGCTGCTCTTTCAGGCTGGAAATCCGGATCTCGAAGAACTCGTCCAGATTGGAACTGACGATGCACACGTAGCGCAATCGTTCGAGCAGGGGCGTCTTCGGATCCTCCGCCATCGCCAGCACGCGTTCGTTGAATTTCAGCAGCGACAACTCGCGGTTCATGAGCAAGGGCTCGGCGGGAGGGCGTGAGGGCATACCGGGTTCCATACGTAGGGAGAGCGGGGAGTTTTACTGCAAAAAAGTGACGGTTCCATGACACGACAGCAAAATCGTAGCGTACGCCAAAACCGGGACGCATGGCGGGCGGATATATCCTCCCAAGCCCCTGTTCCATAAGAAAAAACCCGCGATTCGGGGCGCTGTCACATGGGGTCTCTATAATCAGGCCACCTCACAGCCACTATTCACGAGCCGCATGGATCAACTTCTGGCCGCGGTGGACCTCGGGTCCAACAGCTTCCGCCTCTCCATCGGACGCATCGTTCAGCAGGACGGTACGCCGCAGATCTACCAGATCGACCGCCTCAAGGAAACCGTCCGGCTCGCGGCCGGCCTGGATACCGAAAAGCGGCTTGGCGACGACGCCATCGACCGCGCCATCGCCGTGCTGGAACGTTTCGGCGACCGCCTGCGCAGCTTCCACCCCAACCGCGTGCGCGCCGTCGCCACCAACACCTTCCGCGTGGCGCGCAACACCCGGGATTTCCTCCCCCGCGCCGAAGCCGCCCTGGGCTTTCCCATCGAAGTCATCGCCGGCCGCGAAGAGGCCCGCCTGATATTCTCGGGGGTCGTCCACACCCTGCCCCCCTCGCCCAACAAGCGGCTGGTCATCGACATCGGCGGCGGTTCCACCGAGGTCATCATCGGCAAGGGGCACGAACCCTCGCTGATGTCCTCGCTCTACATGGGCTGCGTCAGCTACAGCCGCCAGTTTTTCTCGGACGGCATCGTGGACGCGCACCAGATGAAGCAGGCCGAACTGGCCGCCCGCCGCGAGATCGAAGTCATCGCCAAGCAGTACCGGAAGATGGGCTGGAAAGAGGCCTACGGGTCCTCGGGCACCGCCAAGGCGCTGTTCGCCATCCTGACCGAAAGCCGCTTCTCGGACCGCGGCATCACGCGCGCCGGGCTGAGCAAGCTGAAAGACCGCATCGTGCGCTCGGGCCGCGTCATTCCCTCCGAACTGCCGGGCATCAAGATCGAACGCGCGGACGTGCTGCCGGGCGGGCTGGCCATCATGAGCGCCCTCTTCGACGAACTGGGCATCGAGGTCATGCACACCGGCGACGGCGCCCTGCGCCTGGGGGTGCTGTACGACCTCCTGGGCCGCGACGACGAACACGATAAGCGGGACGAATCGGTGCGCCAGTTCATGAAGCGCTACCACGTCGACCCCAACCAGGCTCGCCGCGTGCGCCACGCCGCGCTGACCCTGTTCGACGCGATGTTCCCCGACGGCCCGGAACGCGCCGAGCTGCGCCCCGCCCTGGGCTGGGCGGCGGACCTGCACGAAGTGGGCCTGTCCATCGCCCACAACGCGTATCACAAGCACACGGCCTACGTGCTGGAAAACGCCGACATGCCGGGTTTCTCGCGCGCCGACCAGCAACTGCTGGCGCTGCTGGCGCTCGGCCACCAGGGCAAGCTGACCAAACTGGAGCCGCTGGTGCGCTCGCGTCCCCAATGGAAGGCCATCCTCAGCCTGCGCCTGGCGGTGCTGCTGTTCCGCCGCCGCAACGAGATCGAACCGCTGCCGCTGACGGCATCGGTGCGCGACAACTCCATCGTCGTGCGCGTCAACCGCGACTGGCTGGCCCAGCACCCCCTGAGCGACTTCACGCTGCGCGCCGAAGAAGCCGAATGGAACAAGGTGGGGTTTTCGTTCGAACTGCTGGAATTCTGAGGGGCGCTAGAACGGCGACAGGTCCGTCCCGCGGTCCAGCCGCTTGAGTTCCATGCGCAGCGGCCGCGTCGCCCGCCGTATCAGCCTGATCTTCATGCGGCGGAGCAGGCGGCGCATGGCGGTCAGCGCTGGGGGGTGGAGACGGCCGGCTGGTCCAGGCCGAAATGGCGGCGGTAGCGTTCGTCCATGCGCTCCATCTTCAGCAGCACCGGGAAGTCCGCCGCATTGAAGTCCGGATCCCAGGCGGGCTCGCCACAGACCTTGGCACCCAGTTTCAGGTAGCCCTTGATCAGCGGCGGCACGCGAGCCGGCAAGGTACTGTTGAGTTTTTCGACGGGATAGCGGTGCAGCGGCGTCACGCGGGGTTCGCCGCCCTGTGGCAAACTCTTGGAAATGGTGCGCCACACCTCGGCGGCCGTGACGCCGTCGTCGCGCAGGCTGACGCTGGCGCAGCCCAGCACGTATTCGTAGCCGCCGCGGCGCAGGTATTCAGCCAGGCCGGACCAGAGCAGCATGATGACGCTGCCGCCCCGGTAGTCGGCGTGCGTGCAGGAGCGGCCGACTTCGACCAGTTCGTCCCGGATCGGGCCCAGCCCGGAAAGGTCGAACTCGGACTCCGAGTAGTACCCGCCCGCCTCCCGCGCCTTTTCCGGGGTCAGGATGCGATACGTCCCCACGACGCGGCCCGTGTCCAGCTCGCGAACCATCAGGTGTTCGCAGAACGGATCGAAACGATCGCGTTCGACGCCGTCCTGGGCATCGGGGAACACCGCGCCCATGTCCTCGGTGAAGACTTCGTAGCGCAGGCGTTGAATCTGCTCGATTTCTTCAGCCGTGCGCGCCAAGCCCACCACCAGCACCTTGGCGGCGCCGCCGGTCCAGGGTTCGCCGGCATTACGGCTCGGATTGATGCGTGCTAATTCCAGCATTGGGCGAAGCTCCTAGAGAGTCCAGCCAGTGTGGACGCCCTGTATGTCAAAGACTTGACCAATATGTTACGTGACTATGAAGTTTAGTTCGGGGCAGATAAGTCAACATTCCACCGAATTCGACAAAACTTTACAAACGAGTACAGGCCATTTACAAACAAAGGCCACCCGTCGCGCGAGGGGTGGCCTTTGCCAGGAATCGGACAGCCGGGCATCTACCCCATGCTGGCCGCAAGCTTCTCCGCGCACGATACGGCCAGCGCCTCGTCCTCGGCTTCCACCATCAGGCGCAGCTTCGGTTCGGTGCCGGAAGCCCGGATGAGAATGCGGCCGCGGCCGTCCAGCTCCGTTTCGACGGCCTTGCGCGCCGCCGTCAGGCCGGCGTGCGTCTTCCAGTCCTGGCCCGGCGTCAGCGGAACGTTGATCATCTTCTGGGGATACATGCGCAGGTCGCTCACCCATGCCGACAGCCCCACCGAGTTGCGGCGCAGGGCGGTCAGCACCTGCAGCGCGGCCACGATGCCGTCGCCGGTCGAGTGGCAGTCCAGGCACAGCAGGTGGCCGGAGCTTTCGCCGCCATACAGCCAGCCGCGCGCCTGCATCTGTTCCAGCACGTAGCGGTCACCCACGTCGGCGCGCTCGAATCCCACGCCCAGGCGCTTCATTTCGCGCTCGAAGCCGAAATTGGTCATCAGCGTGCCCACCACGCCGTCCACCTTGCCGCGCTGCATGCGTTCGCGGACGATGGCGTACATGAGTTCGTCGCCGTTGTAGATGCGGCCGTCGCCGTCCACCATCTGCAGGCGGTCCGCGTCGCCGTCGAGCGCGATGCCCAACTGGGCGCCGCGCGCGCTCACTTCCTTGGCCAGCAGTTCGGGGTGCAGCGCGCCCACGCCCTTGTTGATGTTGAAGCCGTCGGGGTGCACCCCGATGGCGTGCACTTCGGCCCCCAATTCGCGGAAGACGTGGGGCGCGATGTTGTAGGCGGCGCCGTGGGCGGCGTCCACCACGATCGTCATCCCGTTCAGGTCCAGGTCGTTGGGGAAGGTGCTCTTGCAGAATTCGATATAGCGACCCTGCGCGTCGGCCATGCGGCGGGCGCGGCCCAGGGCTTCCGAGCCCACGCAGCCCAGCGGCTCGTCCAGCGCGGCCTCGATGGCGGCCTCGATCTCGTCGGGCAGTTTCATGCCCTGCGCCGAGAAGAACTTGATGCCGTTGTCATGGTACGGGTTGTGCGAAGCGCTGATGACGATGCCCGCCACGAGGCGCAGGGCGCGCGTCAGGTAGGCCACCGCGGGGGTCGGGATCGGGCCGGCCAGCAGCACGTCGATGCCCGCGGCCGACAGGCCGGCCTCCAGGGCGGATTCCAGCATATAGCCCGAAATCCGCGTGTCCTTGCCGATCACGACCTGCGGGCGGCCGCCGCGCACGGCGTGCTCGCGCGCCAGCACGCGGCCGGCCGCGTAGCCCAGGCGCAGGGCGAACTCGGCATTGATCACCGGACCGCCAACCTCGCCGCGCACGCCGTCGGTGCCGAAATACTTGCGTCGAATCATGAAGTGATTGCTCCTTGTTCTGCCGCGTGCCATACCTTGAGCGCGTCGACCGTGGCCGCGACATCGTGCACACGCACGATGGAGGCGCCACGCGCCACGCAGGCAAGCGCCGCAGCGATGCTGCCGGGCAACCTGTCGCCGACCGGCCGGCTGGTGGCCTGGCCGATCATGGTTTTGCGCGACAGGCCGATCAGCAATGGATAGCCGATGCTGCGCAGGCCGGACAGCCGGCGCAGCAATTGGAAGTTCTGGTCGCCGGTCTTGCCGAAGCCGAAGCCCGGATCCAGCACGATGCGGCGAGGATCGACCCAGGCGGCGCGCAGCTTGTGCGCGCGAGCCCCCAGGAAAAGCCCGATTTCGCCGATCAGGTCGGTGTATTCGGGTGGAGCCGCCTGCATGGTGCGCGGCTCGCCCTTCATGTGCATCACGCACAGCCCGCAGCGTGATTGCGCCACGGCCTCGACGGCGCCGGGCTGGCGAAAGCCGTAGATGTCGTTGATCATGTCCGCGCCGGCATCCAGCGCGGCACGCATGACCTCGGGCTTGAAGGTGTCGATGGACAGCGGCACGCCGCAATCGCGCAAGGCCTCGATCACCGGCAGCAGCCGCGCCAGTTCGTCCGCCACGGACACCGGATCGGCGCCGGGCCGCGTGGACTCGCCGCCCAGGTCCAGGATCTGGGCGCCCTCTTCGATCAGGCGGCGCGCGTGCGCCACCGCGGAATCCGTATCGTCGTGCTCGCCGCCATCGGAAAACGAATCCGGCGTGACATTGACGATACCCATGACAAGCGGGCGCTCGAGATCGAACTCGAAGCGCCCGCAAAGAAAGTTATTTGCCATAACTCAGGATGAGCAGCCTCAAACAGCGGCAGCCGTATTGCCACCTGCCGCCAGGCCCGTGGGCGGCGTATCGGACGTGTCCGACGGACCCTGAGGCGTCTTCGGGGGACGCGGCGGGCGGCCCTCGACGATGTCGTTGATCTGGTCGGCGTCGATGGTTTCCCATTCCAGCAGCGCGGCGGTCATCGCCTCGACCTTGTCGCGGTTGTCTTCCAGGATCTTGCGCGCGACGCCGTACTGCTCGTCGATGATGCGGCGGATCTCGGTGTCCACCTTCTGCATGGTGGCTTCGGACATGTGCGTGGTCTTGGTGACGCTGCGGCCCAGGAACACTTCGCCTTCGTTCTCGGCGTAGACCATGGGACCCAGTTCGTCGGTCATGCCGTAGCGCGTGACGATGTCGCGGGCGATGGCGGTGGCGCGTTCGAAGTCGTTCGAGGCGCCCGTCGTCATCTGGTCCATGAACAGTTCTTCGGCGATGCGGCCGCCGAACAGCACGGCGATGGTGGACAGCAGGCGGCCCTTGTCCATGCTGTAGCGGTCGGTCTCGGGCAACTGCATCGTCACGCCCAGCGCGCGGCCGCGCGGGATGATGGTGACCTTGTGGACCGGGTCGGTCTTGGGCAGCAGGCGCGCGACGATCGCGTGGCCGGACTCGTGGTACGCGGTGTTCTTGCGTTCCTCTTCGGGCATGACGATGGAGCGGCGCTCCGCGCCCATGATGATCTTGTCCTTGGCCTTTTCGAAGTCGGACATATCCACCGTGCGGCCGTTGCGGCGGGCGGCGAACAGCGCGGCTTCGTTGACCAGGTTGGCCAAGTCGGCGCCCGAGAAGCCCGGGGTGCCGCGCGCCAGGACGGTCGCGTCGACGTTGGGCGACAGCGGGACCTTGCGCATGTGGACCTTCAGGATCTGCTCGCGGCCGCGGATGTCGGGCAGCGGCACCACGACCTGGCGGTCGAAGCGGCCCGGGCGCAGCAGCGCCGGGTCCAGCACGTCCGGACGGTTGGTCGCGGCGATCACGATCACGCCCTGGCCGGATTCGAAGCCGTCCATTTCCACCAGCATCTGGTTCAGCGTCTGTTCGCGTTCGTCGTTGCCGCCGCCCAGGCCGGCGCCACGCTGGCGGCCCACCGCGTCGATTTCATCGATGAAGATGATGCAGGGCGCGTGCTTCTTGGCGTTCTCGAACATGTCGCGCACGCGGGCCGCGCCCACGCCGACGAACATTTCAACGAAATCCGAACCGGAAATGCTGAAGAACGGGACCTTGGCTTCGCCCGCGATGGCCTTGGCCAGCAGCGTCTTGCCGGTACCGGGGGAGCCGACCATCAGCACGCCGCGCGGAATGCGGCCGCCCAGTTTCTGGAACTTGCTGGGGTCGCGCAGGAAATCGACCAGTTCCTGGACGTCTTCCTTGGCTTCGTCGCAGCCGGCGACGTCGGCGAACGTGATCTGGTTGGTGTTCTCGTCGAGCATGCGAGCGCGCGATTTGCCGAAGCTGAATGCGCCGCCCCTGCCGCCGCCCTGCATCTGCCGCATGAAGAACACCCACACGCCGATCAGCAGCAGCATGGGGAACCACGATACGAAGATGCTCATCAAGAGCGATTGTTCTTCGCGCGGCTTGCCCGAGACCTGGACGCCGTACTTCAGCAGATCGGAGACCATCCAGAGGTCGCCCGGGGAAGTCAGCGTATAGGCGCGGCCCGCGTCGGGCGTGACGTAAAGCACGTCGCCCTGGACGTCGACCTTGCGGATGCGTCCCGCCTTGGCGTCGTCCATGAACTGCGTATAGGTCACGCCATCCTGTGTCTGAGCGCGTCCGTCGAACTGTTTGAAGACGGTGAACAGCACGAGGGCTATCACCATCCAGACAGCGACTTTCGAAAATGAATTGTTCAAGGTCGATCTCCTGCTTTCGATTCCGACCGGCAACCGCGCACCCGCATATGGCACAGTCACAAGTATGTCAATAGCCCATTCTACCCTGTCAGGCCAGATTGCGTCCTGGGATCCCTGGGCACGTTTAAGTTTCGTCTGATACGTAAGTTTTCTGGTCGTTGTCTCGGCAGGCGATAGGTTCTTCTTGGCCCTGGGGCGGCATGCCCCGGCGGGCCCGGGCTACTTCAGATCGCGCGCAACCAAAAAGGTTTCGGAGGATTTGTCCCGAGACGCCTTCGGCTTGCGTTCGACCACCCGCTTGAAGCGCTGCTTGTAGGACTGCACGATCTGCGAAAAGCCGCTGCCGTGGAAGGCCTTGACGATCAGCGCCCCGTTGGGCTTCAAATGGGCGCAGGCGAATTCCATCGCCAGTTCGCACACATGCTGGATGCGCGCCGAATCGGCGCTACCCACGCCTGACAAGTTGGGGGCCATGTCCGAAATAACAAGGTCCACCGCGCGGGATCCGACCATGTCTTCCAATTGTTTCAAAACTTCATCTTCGCGGAAGTCGCCCTGGATGAATTCGACGCCCGCCACCGGCTCCATGGGCAGCAGGTCCAGAGCGATGATGCGGCCGTCCACGACGCCGCCCGGCCCCGACAGGCGCTCGCGCGCCACCTGGGACCAACTGCCGGGCGCCGAGCCCAGGTCCACGACCAGGTCGCCCCGGCGCATCAGCTTCTCGGCTTCCAGGATCTCGATCAGCTTGAAGGCGGCGCGGGCCCGGTAGCCCTTCTGTTGCGCCAGCTTCACATAGGGATCATTGATGTGCTGGTGAATCCAGTCTTTGGAGAATTTATTCTTGGCCATTACCGTACAATTCCACGCATGCCTATATTAGAACTTACCTCTCGTGAGCGCAGCGACCTTCGGTCCGCCGCTCACCCTCTGCGCCCCGTCGTCCTGATCGGCGACAATGGCCTGACCGACGCCGTGCTCAAGGAAATCGACCTCGCGCTGACGTCCCACGGCCTTATCAAGGTGCGCGCCGGCGGCGACGACCGCGAAGCCCGCGAGGCCATGTTGTCGGCCATCTGCGACTCGCTGTCCTGCGCGCCGGTACACCACCTGGGCAAGATCCTGATCCTGTTCCGCCCGCTGGCCGGCAACGTCAAGCCCGCCTCGCTGGCCGCCCAGGACCCCGAACGCCCGGCCAAGCGCCGCGCCTCCGAGCCCCATACGCCCAAGAAGCTGGCCGCCGAAGGCAAGACCCTCGCCAAGCGCCCGCGCCGCAGCGAAACCGAAGAGCCCAAGCCCAAGACGCGCTTCGTGCCCGCGGACCAGCTCAACAAGAACGGCAAGCCCATGCGCCCCAGCACCAAGAAAGCTTCCGGCAGCGACCACGGCATCCCTCGCCGCGCCGGCAGCGCGCTCAGCCTGCGGGCCGGAGCCCGCAGCGGCACCAGCCGCCGGTCTGCAAAAAAATAGCCGCAGGCACAAAAACGGGCGCTTTACGCGCCCGGCCCACCATAGCTGTCCGCATTAAACCGCGGAATCCATGCGAATGCACGGCTCGGACTAGGGTGTTTTGACAGTTTCCAGCTAATACTTCGGCGTCAGATGTAACGCACGCCCAAAACTTCATACTCGCGAACGCCAGCCGGGGCCTTGACCTCGACGACGTCGCCTTCGCTCTTGCCGATCAACGCGCGGGCCACCGGGCTCGACACGGAAATCAGATTCGACTTGATGTCGGCTTCAACGTCGCCGACGATCTGGTACGTCACGCGATCGCCCGAATCCAGGTCCTCGATCTCGACGGTTGCGCCAAACACGGCGCGGCCTTCGGCCTCGAGGGCGGAGGGGTCGATCAGGTGGGCATTGGAAAGCGTGCCTTCAAGCTCAGCAATCCGGCCCTCGATGAAGCCTTGGCGCTCGCGAGCAGCATCGTACTCGGCGTTTTCCGACAGATCGCCCTGCGCGCGCGCCTCGGCGATGGCGTTAATCACGGCGGGACGTTCCACGGTTTTCAGCCGCTGGAGCTCTTCTTGCAAGCGCTCGGCCCCGCGCACGGTCAAAGGAATGGCAGACATGTCGTTTCCCAAACAAAAGTAGAAAACGCCCCCGACGGAGCGTTCTCGGTGAAGGTCGCTAGGCTCGCGCGCGCATGCCGCCGGATACTTCAATAATGACGGTGCGGCGCGGACGACCAAAACAAAACCCCGGCTCGGGTCGGAACCGGGGCAATCAAGGTCATATTGTGGGCAAAGTCCACGGGAATTGCAAGCCGCCGGAGAAAACGTCGTTTTCGGCGGTTTTCGCCGCTGTAACCCACTAAAACCAGCCATTTTCGTCAACTGTCCTTGCTTTCGCGCAAGATGCGGCGGTAATCGCGCAGGCCGCGAGTTTTCCGCCCGCAGTTTGTTGCGCAAAAACTACTCGGGAATAACCTTTATTTCGGCGAGTGCCGGAAACGAGGCGAAAACGGCTGGAGAAAATCGCCTAAACCAGCATAAAAACAAATTGTTGAATTAATAACAAATTAATACATTCATTTTTCGCATCGCGGCGGGCGATCTGCCCGGCCGCGTGGAAAGCCGTTCGGACAACGAGATCGGCACCCTCTTCGCCGCGCTCAAGCGCATGCAGGAAGGGCTGACCCGCACCGTGACTTCCGTGCGCCGCGGCGTGGAGGAAATCAACGTCGGCGCGGCGGAGATCGCGGCCGGCAACGCCAACCTGCCGGTCTGCACCGAGGAGCAGGCCGCGACCCTGGAAGAAACCGCGTCCACCATGGAAGAACTGGCGGTCACCGTCAAGCAGAACGCGGAAAACGCCGCCCAGGCCAACCAGTTGGCCGCGGTCACGCTGGCGCTGGGGGCGGGTGGCTTACTTCCTGCGGCGCAGCAAGGCGTACAGGATGATGGCGCCGAAGGTGGCGGTGCCGATGCCGCCCAGCGTGAAGGTGCCCAGCCTGACGGTAAAGTCGCCCGCCCCCAGCACCAGCGTGACCGCGGCCACGATAAGGTTGCGGTTGTCGCTGAAATCCACCTGGTTGACCACCCAGATGCGGGCGCCGGCGATGGCGATCAGGCCGAACACCACGACCGACATGCCGCCCAGCACAGGCCCGGGTATCGTCTGGATCAAGGCGCCGAACTTGGGCGAGAAGCCCAGGACGATGGCGATCACGGCGGCCACCACGAACACCAGCGTGGAGTAGATGCGCGTGACGGCCATCACGCCGATGTTCTCGGCGTAGGTGGTGACGCCGGTGCCGCCCACGGCGCCGGACAGCATGGTGGCGACGCCGTCTCCCACGAAGGCGCGCCCCAGGTAGCGGTCCAGGTCCTGGCCGGTCATGGCGCTGACGGCCTTCACGTGGCCCAGGTTCTCGGCCACCAGGATGATCGCGACGGGCACGATCAGGCCCATGGCCTCGGCCTTGAACACCGGCGCGGCGAACTGCGGCAGGCCGAACCAGGCCGCCGCGGCCACCGCCGAAAAGTCGATCGGCTTGCCCAGGCCCAGGCCGTTGGCGAAGATGCCGTACACCACGCAGGCCAGGATCATGCCCACCAGGATGAGCAGGCGCTGCACCATGCCCTTAGTGAATACCGCGATGCCGCCCACGCAGAGGATCGTGACGATCGCCATCGCGCTGTCGAAGCCCGATGCCCCCATGGCGCCCTTGGCGGCGATGGGCGCCAGGTTCAGGCCGATCACGGCGACCACCGCGCCCGTGACCACCGGGGGCATGAGCGTGTCGATCCAGTTCGCGCCGCCGCCGGCCCGCGCGTTGGCGAACCAGACGGCCACGCCGATCAGCGTATAGGCCAGGCCGCAGGCGATGATGGCGCCCAGCGCCACGCCGATATTGGCGTTCGCGCCCCCGCCGGCATAGCCGGTCACCGCGATCACCCCGCCGATGAAGGCGAAGCTGGACCCCAGGTAGCTGGGGACCCGCCCCCCGACGAACAGGAAGAAGATCAGCGTGCCGATGCCCGACATCAGGATGGCGACGTTGGGATCGAAGCCCATGAGCAGCGGCGCCAGCACGGTGGACCCGAACATGGCAACGACGTGCTGGGCGCCCATGGCCACGTTCTTGGGCCAGGACAGCCTTTCGTCGGGCGCGATGATGACGCCGGGCTCGGCGTCGTCGGCCAGGCGCCAGCGCGGAAAATAGGAATTGGACATGGATTCCCCGGGGAGTAATTCGAATGGAGGATTCAGACTGCGAGCGGGCGCCAGTGTAAAGGGGGCCGCGAAGGGCCGGCAATATTTAAGTTCTCCGCCGCAATGCCGTATTGGTAGAAACCCCGAAATTCCTACAGGCAACAGGAGCAACCATGGCGATCGATTCCCTCAGCGGCACCTCCCGGCTCAGCAACCTGGCCGATCTGTGGGCCGAGAAGATCCAGGCCAACAAAGAGGCCAAAAGCTCGCAGTCCTCGCAAGCGTCGGTGACCTCCCAGGACGGCGGGCTGCGGGTCAACAATCCCGGCGGCATGAAGATCGGCGGCGCGCAGTCGGCCGAAGACACCGACAACGACGATGAATTCACCCGCCAGATCAAGGAATTGCAGAAGCAGTTGAAGCGGGTCATGGACCAGATCGCCAAGGTCAGGGCCAGCGGCATGTCCGCCGAAATGAAGGCCCAGCAGTTGCAGGCGCTCAATGCCCAGGCGGCGCAGATCCAGGGGCAGATCGCGCAGGTAATGGCGCAGCAGGCCCGGGCGCAGCAGGGCGGCGTGTCCACCACGGCGTAGCGCGCGGGGCCGCCCCCGCTGATGGGCCGCATCAAAATTTCTGATTGGACGCATCGCGGACCAGACATTACTGTCTCCGGACAAATCTAAAACCACGGAGACAACCATGCACGCAATGCGCACAGCCCTCGCAGGGGCGCTGCTGGCCGTTTGCGCCGCGCCGGCCCTGGCCGGCACGGTGACGGTGATCACGTCGTTCCCCAAGGACCTGACCCAGGCCTATAAGACCGCGTTCGAAAAGGCCAATCCCGGCATCACGCTGGAAATCCTGAACAAGAACACCGTGTCGGGCATCGCCTATGTGCGCGAAACGCCCGCCGGCCAGCGCCCCGAAGTGTTCTGGGCCAGCGCGCCCGACGCGTTCGAAGTGCTGGGCCGCGACAAGCTGCTGGCCAAGTCGTCCGACGTGGCGAACAAGGACGTGCCGGACAAGATCGGCAACTATCCCATCAACGATCCGGGCGGCATGTACCTGGGGCAGGCGCTGGCGGGCTACGGCATCATCTACAACACGCGCTACATCGCCGCGCACAAGCTTCCCGCACCGGTCGAATGGAAGGACCTGCTGGCGCCGCAATGGTTCGGCCACGTCGGCATCACGTCGCCGTCGCGCTCGGGCACCATGCACCTGACCGTCGAGACCATTCTGCAAGGCGAAGGCTGGGACGAGGGCTGGCGCACGCTGCTGCGCATGTCGGGCAACAGCAGCGCCGTCACCGAGCGTTCGTTCGGCGTGCCGGACGGCGTGAACAACGGCCAGTTCGGGGCCGGCCCCGTCATCGACTTCTTCGGCCTGTCCAGCAAGTATTCCAAGTTCCCGGTCGATTTCGTCTACCCGTCCGAAACCGCCATCGTGCCCGCCAACATCGCGCTGATCGACGGCGCGAAGAACACCGAAGAAGGCAAGAAATTCATCGCCTTCACGCTCAGCCAGGCGGGCCAGGAACTGCTGCTGGAGCCGAAGATCTCGCGCCTTCCGGTGCTGCCCTACTCCGCGCTTGCCGGCAAGATCCCGCCCGGCTATCCGGACCCGGCCGAAATCGCCAAGCGCAGCAAGGTGCAGTTCAATGCGGATCTCTCGCAGACGCGCTACTACGTGGTGCAGTCGCTGTACGACCAGACCGTCACGTTCCGGCTGAAGGAACTGCAGGCGGCCACCAAGGCCATCTACGACGCGGAAGCCAAGCTGGGCGACAAGGCCAAGAGCGGCAAGCCCGCGGAACTGCTGGACCAGGCCCGCAAGCTGGCCTGGGCGCCGATGGTCGACGGCAAGAAAGCCGCGGACCCGGCCTTCCTGGCCATCTTCGCCGGCAACAAGAAGGACGCCGCCGTGAACCAGCAGATCACGCAACTGGAAGGCGAGTGGAACGGGCGCGCCCGCGCCAACTATGAAGAAGCCGTGAAGCTGGCCAAACAGGCCGCGGCGCTCTGAGCGGCAAGCCCTGCGTACGGCGGCGGCGGACCGGATCCGCCCGCCGCCGCGACTTGCAACGATTTCGGGATTCTCGATGAATTATTCGGGCCATTCGCGCCTGCCCGCCGGCCCTGTGCTGACGGCGCTCCTGGTGTTCGGCTTTCTGCTGCTGTTCCTGGCCATTCCGGTCGGCACGGTGTTCTATACCGCCTTCGTGAACGCCGACGGCAGTTTCACGATGGGCCACTTCGGCGCCTTCTTCAACCAACCGCTGATGCAGGAGGCGTTCTTCAACAGCCTGTACGTGGCGGGCTGGTCGGCGCTGCTGGCGTCGCTCATCGCGGTGCCGCTGGCGTACTTCACGGTTCGCTTCGATTTCCGCGGCGCGCTCCTGATCCAGACGCTGGGCGTGCTGCCGCTGATCATGCCGCCCTTCGTCGGCGCGGTCGCCATGCAGTTGATCTTCGGCCGTTCCGGCAGCGTCAACCTGCTGCTGCAGGATTGGTTCGGCTTCACGCTGCCCTTCATGGAAGGCCTGAACGGCGTGATCTTCGTGGAGGCGCTGCACTATTTTCCGTTCATCCTGATGAACCTGGTCGTGGCGCTGCGCAACATCGACGGCGCGATGGAGGAAGCGGCGTTCAACCTGGGATCGCGCGGCTTCCGCCTGTTCCGGCGAGTGATTTTCCCGCTGGCGCTGCCCGGCTATGTGGCGGGCGCGTCGCTGGTGTTCGTCAAGGTCTTCGACGACCTGGGCACGCCGCTGGTGCTGGGCACCACCAACATGCTGGCCCCGCAGGCCTATCTGCGCATCACCCAGGTGGGCCTGGAAGATCCGCTGGGCTACGTCATCAGCGTCATCATGGTCGCGTTCTCGATCCTGGCGCTGTGGCTGTCGGCGCGCGTGCTCAAGGGCCGCGACTACTCCACCCTGCAAAAAGGCGGCAATTCGATCCACAAGCGCAAGCTGCGCCCCGCGGAAAGCGTGCTGGCCTATGGCTGGATCATCCTGGTCCTGATGCTGGTGCTGTCGCCGCACATGGGCGTGCTGCTGCTGTCCCTGGCCAGCGTCTGGAGCTTTGCGCCGCTGCCCGACGGATACACGCTGGCGCACTATTCCGCGGTGTTCTCCGAATCCCAGGGCATGATCGCCAATACCCTGCTCTATTGCGGCCTGGCCGCGGGCGTGGACGTGATCCTGGGCACCGCCATCGCGTACCTGATGCTGCGCACCCGGCTGCCGGCGCGCCAGTGGCTGGACTTCCTGGCGTCCGCCGCGCTCGCGATACCGGGCATCGTGCTGGCGATCGGCTTCCTGCGCACCTTCCGCGGCATCGAACTGCCCGGCACCGGCACGCTGCTGACCTCCTCGTGGATCATCATCATGATCGCGTACTCGGTCCGCCGGCTGCCCTACGCCCTGCGTTCTTGCGTGGCGTCGCTGCAGCAGATAAACATATCGCTGGAAGAAGCCGCGCAGTCGCTGGGCGCGACGCGCATGAGCACGATACGCCGCGTGGTCGTGCCGCTGATGGCCGGCGGCATGCTGGCGGGCTTCGTCACGAGCTTCGTGACGGCCGCCGTCGAACTGTCGGCCACGATCATGCTGGTCACGAAGGACAGCCAGGCGCCCATGAGCTACGGCATCTACCTGTACATGCAAAGCGCCGCGGGCCGCGGGCCCGGCGCCGCGCTCGGCGTCCTGGCGGTGGCCGCGGTCGCCATCGGCACGTATATCTCGCACCTGCTGGTGGAACGCGCCCAGACGCGCCAGCGGCCGGCGCGCCACGAAGGGGAAACGGAATGAAGAAGGTCAGCGTCGAATGCCGCAATATCCGGCTGTCCTACGGCAAGACCGAAGTGCTGAAGGACGTGAACATCAACATCGAGCCGGGCGAGTTCTTCGCCCTGCTGGGGCCCTCGGGTTCGGGCAAGTCCACGCTGCTGCGCCTGATCGCCGGCTTCAACCGCCATAGCGCGGGGCAGTTGCTGGTCGACGGCAAGGACATCAGCGGCACGCCGCCCTGGGACCGCAACATCGGCATGGTGTTCCAGAACTACGCGCTGTGGCCTCACATGACGGTCTGGGACAACGTGGCCTTCGGCCTGGTGGAGCGCAGGCTGCCGCGCGCCGAGATCCGCGCCAAGGTCGAGGCGGCCCTGGACCTGGTGGGCCTGTCCCAGTACGCCAAGCGCCGCCCCAACCAGCTTTCGGGCGGCCAGCAGCAGCGCGTGGCGCTGGCCCGCACCATCGTCATCGAGCCGCAGGTGCTGCTGCTGGACGAACCCCTGTCCAACCTGGACAAAAAACTGCGCGTTCAGATGCGCCAGGACCTGCTCAGCCTGCAGCGCCGGCTGGGCATCACCACCATCTTCGTCACGCACGACCAGGAAGAGGCCATGACCACCGCCGACCGGATGGCGGTGCTGGACCATGGCGTGGTGCAGCAGATCGGCGCGCCCAGCACCCTGTTCGACTACCCGGTGAACCGCTTCGTGGCCAACTTCGTCGGCACGATGAACGTGCTGGAGGGCGAAGTGCGCGAGCGCACCAGCGGCAGCGTGGTGCTGGCGGTGGAAGGCGTGGGCGACCTGCACCTGCCCCTGTCCGGCGACGCGCCGTCGGCGTCGCGGCTGGCGGCCAGTTTCCGTCCGCACACGGTGCAGATCGAAATGGCGGACGGCCTGGGGGACGCGCGCTACGTCTGGCTGCCGGGCATCGTCGAAAGCAGTGAATTCCTGGGCGAATTCACGCGCTACCAGGTGCAGATCGGCGAACAGCGCCTGACGGCCGACCAATCGCATCTTGCCGGCCTGTCGCCCTTCCCTGTCGGCGCCCCGGTGTCTATCGGGCTGGAACCCACCCAAGTGCGGCTGCTCGCGGCCTAAACTCGGGGCCATGGAAATCTATCAGATCCGCGCCTTCGTCACGGTCGCCCGGCTGGGCAACCTGACGAAGGCGGCCGAGGCGCTGTCCCTGACCCAGCCCGCCGTGACGGCGCAGATCAAGGCGCTGGAGCAAAGCCTGGGCGTGGCGCTGTTCGATCGCAGCGGCGGCCGGCTGGCGCTGGCCAAGGCCGGCGAAGTGCTGCTGCCCACTGCGGAATCGCTGCTGGTGCTGGGCGCGCAGTTCAAGTCCGAGGCCCAGCAACTGCAAGGCAGCCTGCACGGCGCGGTGGAGCTGGGCGTACCCAGCGAAAAACCCGATTTCCTGCGCCTGGGCGAGCTGGCCTCGGCGGTGACGCAGCGTCTGCCGCTTGTCGAATTGAAGACCCAGACGCTGCCCGCCGCCACCCTGGCGGAACAGGTCAGCACGGGCCGCCTGCCGGCCGCGCTGACCATCGCCTCCAACCCGCCTCGCGGCGTGCTGTGGCAGCCCCTGCGCAGCGTGCGCTACCGCATCGCCCTGCCCAAGGAACACGCCGCAGTGCTCAAGCGCGGCGGCTGGAAGGAGGTGGCGCAGTTGCCGTGGCTGGACGGCCCCTCCGGGAGCCACACCCACCTGCTGCTGCGCGATATGTTCGAGCGCCACGGCCTGTCGCCGCGCGTCGTGATGCAGAACGACGACCAGGCCAACCTGGACACGCTGGTGCGCGCCGGCGCCGGCTGCGCGCTGCTGCGCGAAGAAAACGCGCTGGCGGGCGCGGCGTCCAACGACTTCATCGTCTGGGGCCAGGCGCGGGTCGACGCGGTGCTGGCTTTCATCCAGCCGTACGAACGCGCTAGCGAGCCCGCGCTGGTCGCGTTAAGCTCGATCATTCAAACCATCTGGAAGCCGCGCGCGCCCATCGCGCCGGCCCAGCTCTAGGGCCTGCCGATGGCAGGCCTCCATCCCGCATCACGATCGTATGACTGAAATCTGGTTCATCCGCCATGGCGAAACCGACTGGAACCGCCAGCGGCGCCTCCAAGGCTGGCAAGACATCCCCCTGAACGAATTCGGCCGCAACCAGGCCGGCCTGCTGGCGGCGCGCATGCGCGAGGAAGCGCGCCACACGCCCATCCACGCCATCTACAGCAGCGACCTGCAGCGTGCCCACGCCACCGCCGCGCCCGTGTCCGAACAACTGGGGCTGCGCGTGCGCGTGGAGCCCGGCATCCGCGAACGCGGTTTCGGCGTGCTGGAAGGGCTGGACCACGACCGCATCGACGTGCTGGCGCCCGAAGCCGCGGCCGCCTGGAAAAGCCGCGATCCGCTGCGGCCGCTGGACGGCGGCGAAACGCTGGGCCAGTTCCAGTCCCGCGTGATTTCCACGGTGGACGATATCGCCGGCCGCCACGACGACGAACGCATCCTGATGTTCACCCACGGCGGCGTGCTGGACATTATCTGGCGCCATGCCTCCGGCGTGCCGCTGAACGCCCCGCGAGACGCGGCGCTGCTGAACGTCAGCATCAACCGGGTCGGCGTCCTGGGCCGCAAATGGCAGGTGCTGGACTGGGGCGACGTGGGCCACGTGGCCGATGAAGTCGGGGATGATGTGGTGCCGTGACGGTGCGTTGTCTTAATGCAGGTGTCTCACGCCCGAGAAGAGGGCCTTGTGTCTGACACCCAAGGAAGTGTCCTTGGCTACGCCGGGGCATCTCGTGGGTGTCTGACACCCGGGAAGCAGGACTTCATCCTGGCGAATGGTTCGTATGGGTGTCAGACACTGGGTCCGGCGCGGTAAGGGTGTCAGACGCTAGACCCGGCGCGGTTTGCGCGGCGCGTTGCGCGCCAGGCGGTCGTAGACGGCGTTGGGCAGCAGCCGCATCAGCTTGGCCACCACGCCCATCTGCCACGGGATCACCACATAGGACGCCCCGCGGCCGATGGCGGCGCGCGCGCGCTGCGCAAAGGCGTCCGCTTCCATCAGGAAAGGCATGGAATACGGGTTGTGGGCCGTCATGGCGGTCTTGATGTAGCCGGGCGCGATCGTCACCACGCGGATGCCTTGCGCCGCCAGTTCCAGGCGCAGGCTTTCGCAGTAGGTCACCACGGCGGACTTGGATGCGCTGTAGGCGCCCGCGCCGGGCAGGCCGCGCACGCCGGCCACGCTGGCGATGCCCACCAGCCGGCCCGCCCCCGCCGCCCGCATGGGCGCGATGAAGGGCTCGAAGGTGGCGACGGTCGCCAGCAGGTTGGTGTCCACGATGGCCTTGAAGACGTCGTAGTCCTCGCCATGGTCCGTGAGCGTGCCCGCGCTGATGCCGGCGCTGGCGACGACGACGTCGACCCGCCCGCCGCAAAAGGCGATGAAATCCTCGGCGGCGGCGTGCAGGGCCTGGCGGTCCCGGACGTCTACGGCGTAGCAGCGATGCTCGCCGGGCAGGCTGGCGGCCAGTTCGCGCAGCGCGTCTTCGCGGCGGCCCAGCAGCCCCAGGGTGGCGCCCGACGCGGCGTACTGCCGCGCCAGCGCGCGGCCCAGCCCGCTGCTCGCCCCGGTGATGAATACTCTGTCCATAGATGCCTGAAGCCCTTGTTCGCGTTGCAAAGAATTAGGGCACGCTCTCGCGTGCCCTACCCTGATGCTGGTTGCCGGCTTATCCGTGCAAGGAAGCGTGAAGCTCCTGCAGCGGGTAAACCTGCAAGCCCAGCCCTTGGCGCAGGTACTGCATGCCTTCGACCGCGGCGCGGGCGCCGGCGATCGTCGTGAAGAAGGTCACGCGGGCGGCCAGCGCCTGGGTGCGGATGGTGCGCGAGTCGGCGATGGCGTTGCGGCGCTCTTCGACGGTGTTGATGACCAGCGCGATCTCGCCGTTCTTCACCATGTCGACGATGTGCGGACGGCCTTCGGTGACCTTGTTCACCAGTTGCACGGGAATGCCGGCGGCCTCGATCTCGGCCGCCGTGCCGCGCGTGGCGACCAGCTTGAAGCCCAGCACGTGCAGGCCGCGAGCGACTTCCACGGCGAGGGGCTTGTCCTGGTTCTTCACGCTGATGAACACCGTGCCGGATTCCGGCAGGCGCACGCCGGCGCCGAGCTGCGACTTGACGAAGGCTTCGCCGAAGCTCATGCCCACGCCCATCACTTCGCCGGTCGACTTCATTTCCGGACCCAGGATGGTGTCCACGCCCGGGAACTTCACGAACGGGAACACGGCTTCCTTGACCGAGAAGTAAGGCGGCACGACTTCCTTCGTGATGCCCTGGTCGGCGAGCGTGCGCCCGGCCATGGCGCGCGCGGCGATCTTGGCCAGTTGCAGGCCGGTGGCCTTGGACACGTAGGGCACCGTGCGCGAGGCGCGCGGATTCACTTCCAGCACGTAGACGTCGCCGCCCTGGATCGCGAACTGCACGTTCATCAGGCCGCTGACGTTCAGGGCCTTGGCCATCATGGTGGTCTGGCGCTTGATCTCGGCGATTACGTCCGCCGACAGCGAGTAAGGCGGCAGGCTGCAAGCCGAGTCGCCCGAGTGCACGCCGGCCTGTTCGATGTGTTCCATGACGCCGCCGATGAAGACGGTTTCGCCGTCGGCCAGGCAGTCCACGTCCACTTCGGTGGCGTTGTTCAGGAAGCGGTCCAGCAGCACGGGCGAGTCATTGCTGACCTTCACGGCCTCGCGCATGTAGCGTTCGAGGTCCTGCTGTTCGTGCACGATTTCCATGGCGCGGCCGCCCAGCACGTAGCTGGGGCGCACCACCAGCGGATAGCCGATTTCGGCGGCGTGGGCCAGGGCCTCGGCTTCGGTGCGGGCCGTGCGGTTGGGCGGCTGGCGCAGGCCGAGCTTGTTGAGCAGCTTCTGGAAGCGCTCGCGGTCTTCGGCCACGTCGATGGATTCGGGGCTGGTGCCGATGATGGGCACGCCGTTCGCTTCCAGGGCGCGCGCCAGCTTCAGCGGCGTCTGGCCGCCGTACTGGACGATCATGCCGACCGGGTTTTCCTTGTGGACGATCTCCAGCACGTCTTCGAGCGTGAGCGGCTCGAAGTACAGGCGGTCGGAGGTGTCGTAGTCGGTGGACACGGTTTCCGGGTTGCAGTTGACCATGATGGTCTCGTACCCGTCGTCACGCAGCGCCAGCGCGGCATGCACGCAGCAGTAGTCGAATTCGATGCCCTGGCCGATCCGGTTCGGACCGCCGCCCAGCACCACGATCTTCTTGCGATCGGTGGGCGCGGCTTCGCACTCTTCCTCGTACGTGGAGTACATGTAGGCGGTGCGGGTGGCGAATTCGGCGGCGCAGGTGTCCACGCGCTTGTACACGGGGCGCACGTTCAACTGGTGGCGCAGCTTGCGCACCTCGGATTCCGAGGAATCCAGCAGGAAGGCCAGGCGGCGGTCGGAGAAGCCGCGGCGCTTGAGTTCCCACAGCGTGGCGTAGTCGAGGTCGGCCAGCGTCTTCTGTTCCAGGGCCAGTTCGATGTCGACGATTTCCTTGATCTGCGACAGGAACCACGGGTCGATGTGCGTGATGTCGTGCACTTCGTCCAGCGAGAAACCCTGCGCGAAGGCGTCGCCCACGTACCAGATGCGTTCGGGGCCGGGCTCGCCCAGCTCGACCTGCAGCTTTTCGCGGTCGGTGGTCTTCTGGTTCAGGCCGTCGACGCCGACTTCCAGGCCGCGCAGCGCCTTTTGGAACGATTCCTGGAAGGTGCGGCCGATCGCCATGACTTCGCCGACCGACTTCATCTGGGTGGTCAGGCGCGCGTCGGCGGTGGGGAATTTCTCGAAGGCGAAACGCGGCACCTTGGTGACGACGTAGTCGATCGACGGTTCGAACGAGGCGGGCGTGGCGCCGCCGGTGATTTCGTTCTTGAGTTCGTCCAGCGTGTAGCCCACGGCCAGGCGCGCGGCGACCTTGGCGATGGGAAAGCCGGTGGCCTTGGACGCCAGCGCCGACGAACGCGACACGCGCGGGTTCATCTCGATGACGATCATGCGGCCGTTCTTGGGGTTGACCGCGAACTGCACGTTCGAGCCGCCCGTGTCCACGCCGATCTCGCGCAATACCGCGATCGATGCGTTGCGCATGATCTGGTATTCCTTGTCGGTCAGCGTCTGGGCCGGCGCCACGGTGATCGAGTCGCCCGTGTGCACGCCCATCGGGTCCAGGTTCTCGATGGAGCAGACGATGATGCAGTTGTCCGCCTTGTCGCGGACCACTTCCATCTCGAATTCCTTCCAGCCCAGCAGCGACTCTTCGATCAGGAGTTCGCTGGTGGGCGAGGCTTCCAGGCCGCGGCGGCAGATGGTTTCGAATTCTTCGGGGTTGTAGGCGATGCCGCCTCCCGAGCCGCCCATGGTGAAGCTGGGGCGGATCACGGCGGGGAAGCCGGAGGTGCCGACTTCGGCCGCGATGCGGCGCTGCACTTCCCAGGCTTCGTCCATGCTGTGGGCGACGCCCGACTTGGCCGATTCCAGGCCGATGTCGGTCATGGCCTGCTTGAACTTCTGGCGGTCTTCGGCCTTTTCGATGGCGTGCTCGTTGGCGCCGATCAGTTCCACGTTGTGCTTCTTCAGCACGCCGTGGTGCGCCAGGTCCAGCGCGCAGTTCAGCGCGGTCTGGCCGCCCATGGTGGGCAGCAGCGCATCGGGCTTTTCACGCTCGATGATCTTTTCGACGGCTTGCCAGGTGATGGGTTCGATGTAGGTGACGTCGGCCGTTTCCGGGTCCGTCATGATCGTCGCCGGATTGCTGTTCACCAGGATGGTGCGGTAGCCCTCGGCCTTGAGCGCCTTGCACGCCTGCGCGCCGGAATAGTCGAATTCGCAGGCCTGCCCGATGATGATGGGGCCGGCGCCGATGATGAGTATGCTTTTTAGGTCTGTACGCTTGGGCATGATGCAATCTTTACTTTTGGCCGGACATCAGGCTGATGAACTTGTCGAACAGCTCCAGGATGTCGTGCGGACCGGGGCTGGCTTCGGGGTGGCCCTGGAAGCAGAAGGCCGGACGATCGGTGAGCTCGAAGCCCTGCAGCGTGCCGTCGAACAGCGAAACGTGCGTCACGCGCGTGTTGGCCGGCAGGCTGGCCGCGTCGACCGCGAAGCCGTGGTTCTGGCTGGTGATGAACACGCGCTTGGACTGAAGGTCCTGCACGGGGTGGTTCGCGCCGTGGTGGCCGGTCTTCATCTTGAGCGTCTTGCCGCCCAGCGCCAGGCCCATGATCTGGTGGCCCAGGCAGATGCCGAACACCGGCAGCTTCTTGTCCAGGAAGGCGCGCGTGGCGTCGATGGCGTAGTCGCAGGGCTCGGGGTCGCCGGGGCCGTTGGACAGGAACACGCCGTCCGGATTCAGCTTGAGCACCTCTTCGGCGCTGGTCTGGGCCGGCACCAGGGTGACGCGGCAGCCGCGGTCGGCCAGCAGGCGCAGGATGTTGGTCTTGGTGCCGAAGTCGTAGGCGACGACGTGGAACCTGGACTGGTCCGGCTTGGAAAAGCCTTCGCCCAGTTGCCAGGTGCCTTCGGTCCATTCGGCGCTGGCCTTGACCGACACCACGCGGGCCAGATCCTGGCCGGCCATGCCGGCGAAGCCCTGGGCCAGTTCGACGGCGCGTTCGGCGTCGGCGCCGACGAAGATGCAGGCGCCCTGGGCGCCTTTCTCGCGCAGAATACGGGTGAGCTTGCGGGTGTCGATGCCGGAAATGGCGACGATGCCCTGCTCGGAGAGGTACTCAGGCAACGATTGCGTGGAACGGAAGTTCGACACGCGGGCGGGACAGTCGCGGACCACCAGGCCGGCGGCATAGACGCGGTTGGCTTCCACGTCCTCGGCGTTCACGCCGGTATTGCCGATGTGCGGATAGGTCAACGTGACGATCTGGCCGCTGTAGCTGGGATCGGTGAGAATTTCCTGGTACCCGGTCATCGCGGTGTTGAACACCACTTCGGCAACGGTATGCCCAGGCGCACCGATCGACACGCCTCGAAAAATGGTACCGTCCGCCAGAGCCAGAATTGCAGGAGGGAAGCGGTTGATCCCCTCGGGAAAAAGTTGCGGCAGCACAGTAAACCCCGGTTTTAGAATCGATAATCAAACCTTCGGATTATACCTTGAGCGGCCGTTTTTCCCTCGGAACCGCGCCAAATAAGGCCGGAATCGGCATTTTGGCCTGTTTTGCGCGTCCGGGGTCGGTGATACGCTTAGGGCACCTTCAACCCTAGCTAGCTGCGAGCCGTATCGCCCATGTCCAGTCAACTTGACGCCTTGCGCAACCACACCACCGTCGTCGCCGACACGGGGGATTTCGAAGCCATGAAGGCGTTGCGTCCCACCGACGCCACCACTAATCCGTCCCTCATTCTCAAGGCGGTCCAGCAGGACGCGTACCGCCCGCTGCTGGAAAAGACCGCGCGCGACCACCGCGGGGCCTCGACGCCCGAACTCATGGACCGCCTGCTGGTCGCCTTCGGCCGCGCCATCCTGGACATCGTGCCCGGCCGCGTTTCCACCGAGGTCGACGCCCGCCTCTCATTCGACACGCGCGCCACCATCGAGCGGGCGCGCAGCCTGATCGCCCTGTACGAGGCCGCCGGCGTTCCGCGCGAGCGCGTGCTGATCAAGATCGCCTCGACCTGGGAAGGGATCCAGGCCGCCCGCGCGCTCCAGTCCGAAGGGGTGCACTGCAACCTGACCCTGCTGTTCTCCCTGCCCCAGGCCGTGGCCTGCGCGGACGCGCACGTGCAGCTCATCTCGCCTTTCGTCGGCCGCATCTACGACTGGCACAAGAAATCCGCCGGCGCGTCGTGGGTGGAGGAAGAGCGCTCGGGCGCCCAGGATCCCGGCGTGCAGTCCGTCACCCGGATCTACCACTATTACAAGCATTTCGGCATCGCGACCGAGATCATGGGCGCGAGCTTCCGCAACGTGGGCCAGATCCTGGCGCTGTCCGGCTGCGACCTGCTGACGATCAGCCCGGACCTGCTGACCAAGCTGGCCGGCACCCCGGGCGACGCCCCGGCGCAATTGCGCGCCGACGACGTTCCGGCCGGGATCGCCCGCATCGGCGCGGACGAAGTCACCTTCCGCACCCTGCTCAACGACGATGCGATGGCCAGCGAAAAGCTGTCGGAGGGCATCCGTCTGTTCGTGGCGGACGCGGTCAAGCTGGATTCGCTGATCGAGGCGCAGCGCGCCTGACGCGGAAACGGGCCATGCGCCGGCCGCCGGATGCCCGCGAAAGCGGGCCTACCGGTGGTCGTGCGAATGCACCTGCAGCGCTTCGAGGAAGCGCGACACCATGTTGTAGGCCGCGACCGTCGCGGTCAGCTCGACCATCAGCTTGTCGGAGCCCATCGCGGCCCGGGCCGCCTGGAACACCGGTTCCGGCACCTGCACGTGGCGCGTCATGGCGTCGGTGTAGGCCAGCACCGCCTTGTCGCGCTCGCCGAAGAGGCTTGAGCTTTCCCAGTCGGCCAGCGCGTCCAGTTGCGCCTGCGACACGCCTTCCTTGAGGGCGATCGGGGCGTGCTGATCGGCCTCGTAGGGCGCGCCGTTGATGACGGCCACGCGCATGATCACCAATTCGCGCAGGTCGCCGGGCAAGGTGCTGAGCTGGCGGATCGACGTCAGGTAGTTGAGCCAGCCGCCCGCGACGGCGGGGCTGTGCAGCAGCATTTGGTAGAGGTGCAGGACGCTGCCGCGCTCGGCGACGATGCGGTCGACCAGAGGCTGTGCTTCCGGATGGGTCAGGTCGGCATAAGGCAGGCGGGCCATGGAAACTCCGTAGGGGTGATGGGGGCTTGCTAGAGCTTTTCGGTTTCGCCGGACCGGGGCTGCCATTTCATCAGGCGTTTTTCGCCCGCGCCGACGATGGCGTCCAGGACCAGCGCGAAGGCCGTCAGCACGATGATGCCCGCGAACACGGTGTTCACGTCGAACGTGCCTTCGGCCTGGAGGATCAGGTAGCCCACCCCGCTCGCCGACCCCAGGTACTCGCCCACCACCGCGCCCACGAAGGCCAGGCCCACGGAGGTGTGCAGGCTGGAGAACACCCAACTGGTCGCCGACGGCAGGTACACGTGCCGCAGCAGTTGGCGCTGCCGCGCGCCCAGCATCCTGGCGTTGTCCAGCAGGGTCGGGCTGACTTCGCGCACGCCCTGGTAGACGTTGAAGAAGACGATGAAGAACACCAGCGTCACCGCCAGCGCCACCTTGGACCAGATGCCCAGGCCGAACCACATGCCGAAGATGGGCGCCAGGATGACGCGGGGCATGGAGTTGGCGGCCGTGATGTAGGGATCCAGGATGGCGCTGGCGTTCCGCGAGAGCCCCAGCCACAGGCCGAAGGCGAGGCCGGCGATGGTGCCGATGAAAAAGGCCAGCACGGTTTCGGTCAGGGTCACGCCCAGGTGGGTGTAGATGTCCGCATTGGTGACGAACCAGGCCCAGATGCGGCCCCACACCTTCAGCGGCTCGCCGAAGAAGAACGCCACCTTCGGATCGCGCGACGCGAAATGCCACACCAGGAGAATGACGACGAGCAGCAGCAACTGCCAGAAGCGCAGGCTGGCCGAACCGGGTTTGATCAGTTTGGGCATGGCTCAGGCTCGCTTTTGTTGGGCATAGCCCTTCAGGACTTCTTCGCGCAGCACGCCCCAGATGGCGGCGTGCAGTTCGACGAACCGCGGATCGGCGCGCACTTCGGCCACGTCGCGCGGACGCGGCAGGTCGATCGCGAATTCGCCGATGGGGTGCGTGCCCGGCCCCGCCGACAGCACCACCACGCGGTCGCTCATGGCGATGGCTTCGTCCAGGTCGTGCGTGATGAAGAGCACGGCCTTGCGCTTGGCCATCCACAGGTCCAGGACCTCGTTCTCCATGAGCTGGCGCGTCTGGATGTCCAGCGCGGAGAACGGTTCGTCCATCAGGATGATGTCGGGATCGCGGATCAGGGTCTGCGCAAGCATGGCGCGCTTGCGCATGCCGCCCGACATCTGGTGGGGATAGCGGCCTTCGAAGCCGCCCAGGCCGACCCGGCGCATCCATTCGCGGCCGCGCTCCTGCGCCTCGGGCCGCGGCACGCCCGCGAAATCCAGGCCCGCCACCACGTTGTCCAGCGCGCTGCGCCAGGGAAGCAGCGCCTCGCCCTGGAACATGTAGCCCGCCCGCGAGTTGATGCCGGCCAAGGGCTGGCCGAACACTTTCACCTGGCCCGACGACGGCGCCAGCAGGCCGGCGCTGACGTTGAGCAGCGTGGACTTGCCGCAGCCCGTGGGCCCTACCACCGACACGAACTCCCCCGGCGCGATGGCCAGGGAAGTGTCGGTTACCGCGGTGTACCGCTGACTGCGGTCGTCACGCGAGACAAAGGTGCAACTGATGTTTTCCAGCGAAAGCGCGGCTTCAGCCATTGGGGTATTTCTCGTTGGCGCGGCGCGCGAAATCGTTGGTCCAGACCTTGGACGGGTCGATCTTCGAACCATCGAAGTCCGCCTGGTAGGCGGCCAGCGCCTTGAGCGCGGTGGCGGCGCCGTCCTCGGGGATCAGGCCGTCGGGCGACAGGCCTTCCAGGCTCTTGCCGATGGCGGCCTTGTAGACCGCCGGGTCGCCCAGCAGGTAGGTCTCGGGCACGACCTTGGCGATCTCGTCCGGGCCGGCTTTCTGGATCCATTTGTCGGCGCGCACCAGCGCGTTGGCCAGCGCCTGGGCGGTGTTGGGATTGGCGTCGAGGAAGGCCTGGGGCGCGTACAGGCAGCCCGCCGGCATGTTGCCGCCGAAGATTTCCTGGGTGTCCTTGAGGGTGCGCGTATCCACGATGATCTGGATGTCGCCCGGCATCTCCAGCATCGACACCACGGGGTCGGTGTTGGAGATGGCGTCGATCTGGCCGCTGCGCAGGGCGGTCACCGCGCCGGCGCCGGCGCCCACGCCGATGATGGACACGTCCGAGGCCTTCAGGCCGTGCTTGGCCAGGAAGAAGCTGACCACCATGTTGGTGGACGAGCCCGGCGCGGTCACGCCGATCTTCTTGCCCTTCAGGTCGGCCGCGCCCTTGTAGTTGGGCAGGTTCTTCTTGGAGACGCCCACGCCGATCATCGGCGCGCGGCCCTGCAGCACGAAGGCGCGGTAGGCCTGGCCCTTGGACTGCATGGACAGCGTGTGTTCGAACGCGCCGGAGACGATGTCGGCGCTGCCGCCCACCACGGCCTGCAAGGCCTTGGAGCCGCCCGCGAAGTCCGCGATGCTGACGTCCAGCCCTTCGTCCTTGAAATAGCCGCGGGCTTCCGCGATGGACAGGGGGAGATAGTAGATCAGCGGTTTGCCGCCGACTGCGATCTGGACCTTGGTCTTTTCCAGTTTCTGGGCGCGCACGATGGCGGGCGCCATGCCCATGACGCCGGCGGCGCCGGCCATCTTGAGCAGATCACGGCGAGTGACTGACATGTGGTTGTCTCCTAGTTGTCGGGTCTACCGATAGCGCCGGTCTTCGCCAGTTCGTCGATAGCCGCTGAATCATACCCCAGCGATTTCAGGACTTCCTCGGTATGTTCCCCTAATACCGGGCCCACCCAGCGCGTCTCTCCCGGGGTTTCGGACAGTTTGGGCACGACCGCCGGCAGCTTGACCGGACTGCCGTCGGCGAAGCGGTGCTGTTCGATCATGCGGCGCGCCAGGAACTGCGGATCGCCGAACATGTCGGCCACGCTGTAGATCTTGCCGACGGGCACGTCCGCGCCCTTGAGGATGCCCAGCGCCTCTTCGATGCCGCGCCCGCCGCACCATTGCTGGATCGCGCCGTCGATCTCATCGACGCGCCGGGCGCGGCCGTCGTTGCGCGCCAGCCCGGGATCCGAGGCCAGGTCGTCCCGGCCGATCGCCCGCATCAGCCGGTTGAAGATCGCGTCGCCGTTGCCGGCGATGACGATGTTCTGGCCGTCGCGGGTGGTGTAGGTGTTCGACGGCACGATGCCGGGCAGCGCGCCGCCCGTGCGCTCGCGCACGACGCCGGCCACGTCGTATTCGGGCACCAGGCTCTCCATCATGTTGAACACGGCCTCGTACAGGGCCACGTCCACCATCTGCCCCTGCCCCGCCCGGCAGTCGGCGCCCTGCTTGCCGTTCCAGCGCCCGCCCGTGGCGTCGCGGTGGCGCAGGGCCATCATGGCGCCGATGACGCCGTGCAGCGCGGCGATCGAATCGCCGATGGAGATGCCGACCCGCAGCGGCGGCCGGTCCGGATGGCCCGACACGTAGCGCAGGCCGCCCATGGATTCGCCGATCGCGCCGAAGCCCGGCTGGTCCTTCATGGGGCCCGTCTGCCCGTAGCCGGACAGGCGCACCATGATGAGCGCCGGATTGACGGCGCGCAGTTGTTCGTAGCCCAGCCCCCATTTCTCCAGCACGCCGGGCCGGTAGTTCTCGACCACCACGTCGGCGTCCAGCGCCAACCGGCGGGCGATCTCCCGCGCGCGGGGGTCTTTCAGGTTGAGCGCGATGGACCGCTTGTTGCGCGCCTGCACGGTCCACCACAGGGAATTGCCTTCGTGCAGATGGCGCCAACTGCGGATGGGATCGCCGCCGCCCGTGCCGTCCGGCCCGTGGGGCGTCTCCACCTTGATGACGTCGGCGCCGAATTCGCCGAAGATGCGCGCGGCGAACGGGCCGGCGATTAGCGTGCCGAGTTCCAGGACCTTCAGGCCGGTCAGCGCTGACATCGTTTGTCTCCTCGCGGTTTTTTCCTGGCGGCCTTCGATGCGTTGCCGAAGGCTCACGATTTGGTATTGGCGCCTCGCTGCCCGCGCCAGCGGGCAGCGAGGTGGCTTTTACCTTTAGGTTGTCTTGCGCTCCATCAGCGCCCAGGCGATGGTGCCCGCGTCCACGTATTCAAGCTCGCTGCCGGCGGGCACGCCGCGCGCCAGCCGCGTGACGCGCAGGCCGCGTTCTCCCAGGGCCTCGCCCAGGAAATGCGCGGTGGTCTCGCCTTCCGCGGTGAAGTTGGTGGCCAGGATGACCTCCTGCACCTCGCCGTCCGTGGCGCGCTTGATCACGCGGTCGAAATCCAGCTCGCGCGGGCCGATGCCCTCCAGCGGCGCCACCCGTCCCATCAGCACGTAGTACAGGCCGCGGTAGCCGTGGCTGGACTCGATCATGTTCTGGTCGGCCGGGGTTTCGACGATGCACAGCAGCGAGCGGTCGCGCTTGGGATTGCTGCACGTGCCGCAGACCTCTTCTTCCGAAAAGCTGTTGCAGCGCGCGCAATGCTTCAGGTCCCGCACCGCGCCCGCCAGCGCCCGCCCCAGCATGTCCGCGCCTTGCGGATCATGCTGCAACAGGTGATAGGCCATGCGCCTCGCGGAACGCACGCCCACGCCGGGCAGGCGCCGCAGCGCCTCGATCAGCGATACCAGCGGTTCGGGTTCGGGCAGTAAGGGATCCATTGCGGGCCAGAGCCTGTGGATGCGGCCGGCTTCAGAACGGCAGTTTCATGCCCGGGGGCAGCGGCATGCCGGCGGTGACGGACGCCATCTTTTCCTGGGAGGTGGCCTCGGCCTTGCGCAGCGCGTCGTTGAACGCGGCGGCGACCAGGTCTTCCAGCATGTCCTTGTCGTCGCCCAGCAGGGACGGGTCGATCGCGACGCGCTTGACGTCGTGGCGGCAGGTCATGGTGACCTTGACCAGGCCGCCGCCCGAGGCGCCTTCGACCTGGATCTCGGCCAGCGCGTCCTGCGCCTTCTTCATGTTTTCCTGCATCTGCTGCGCCTGGCGCATCAGGCCGGCCAGTTGTCCTTTCATCATGATCGGTGCTTCCTTGAACGAGGGGAATGAGAGATTGCCGCCGCCTCAGGCGGCGGCCGGGGGATCGACGTGGCGGATGGAGCCGGGGACGACCTGACCGCCGAAATCCGCCACCAGCGCCTGCACGAAGGGATCGACGGCGACCGCGTCTTCGGCCGCCTGCTGGCGGGCGGCGCGTTCGGCCTGGGCCACGGCGTGCGCCGTGGCGTCGCCGGTCACGCCGACTTCCACGTCCAATCGTATGCCCTGGCCGAAATGCTCGCACAGCACGGTCTGGAGGCGGACGCGGCTTTCGCTTTCGGCCAGCGTCTTGACGGCCACGCGCAGGACGATCGCATCGCCCTGCACGCCGGCCCATTCGCTTTGGCGCGCCAGTTCCGCGGCCAGGCCGGTGACCGGCAGGCGCGCGGCCAGCTCGGGCCAGCCCGCCGGGGTCATGTCCGCCATGCGGGCGCGCGACGAGCGCTTGCGGGCCGGCGCCGGGCCTTCGCGCCGGGCGGGCGCGGCCGGGACCGGCGCCGCGCTCGGCGCGGAGGCCAGGGTTTCGAAATCATCGTCGTCCGGATCCGCCGTAAAGCCGTTGTCCGGCGCGAAGCCGCCTTCGGCGGCGTCGAACGGGATTTCCTCGTCGACCCAGGACGGCGGGCCGTCGCCGGCATCCGCGGCGGGCGCGGCGGCAACGACGGCCGCAACGGCCGGCGTGACGGCCAGGGCCGCCGAGCCGGCCGCCTTGCCCGCGGCGTCGGAGGCGGCAGCCGGCAGCTCTTCCCAGGGCGGCACGCCGCCGTGCGGGGGGGCTTCGGCCGCGGCTGCCGCGGCGGGCTGCGGTTCGGGTTCGGGTTCGGCGCTAGCCGGCTCCGGCGCAGCGGACGCGGCGGGCTCCGCCGGGGCGGGCGCCTGGGGAACGGGCGCGGGCTCGGGAACGACTGCGGGAGCGGGAGCGGCTACGGGTGCGGGTGCCGGCGCGGCCTGCACGGCGGCGGGCGCGACGGCCGGCGGCGGCGCGGCGGAAGCCACGGCGGCGACCGGGTCGGCCGTCTGGCGGGCCGGCGCGGCGGGCGCTTCCAGCGCGGTCTGCGGGCCGGCCTCGCCATTGAGGGCCAGCATGCGCAGGCAAGCCATGATGAAGCCGGCGTATTCGTCGGGCGCCAGCGTCAGTTCGCTGCGGCTGTGCACCGCCACGGAATAGAACAACTGCACGGCGTCCGGATGCAGGGTCTGCGCCAGGCGCGCGATGTCCGCGGCCAGCGGATCCTCGGCGGCCGTGACCCCGGCCACGCGCTGCTCGATGGCCACGCGCGACAGCAGCACGGCCAGGTCGGCCAGCGCGCCGGCATAGGACAGCCCGCGGATCGCCAGTTCGTCGGCGACCGCCAGCACGCCCTTGGCGTCGCCCGTGGACAGCGCGTCCAGCAGGCGCACCAGGTGCCGCTGGTCGATGGTGCCGAGCATGCCGCGCACGGCGTCCTCGGTCAGGTTGCCGGCGCTATAGGCGATGGCCTGGTCGGTCAGCGACAGGGCGTCGCGCATGGACCCGGAGGCTGCCTGCCCGATCAGCCGCAAGGCCGGGACTTCGAAGCCCACTTCTTCCTGGCCCAGCACGGCCTGCAAGTGCCCGACGATGGAATCGGCCGGCATCTGCTTCAGGTTGAACTGGAGGCAGCGCGACAGCACCGTCACCGGGATCTTCTGCGGGTCGGTCGTGGCGAGGATGAACTTGACGTGGGGCGGCGGTTCTTCCAGCGTCTTGAGCATGGCGTTGAACGCATGCCCGGTCAGCATGTGGACTTCGTCGATCATGTAGACCTTGAAGCGTCCCGCGCCGGGCGCGTATACCGCCTGTTCCAGCAACTGCGTCATTTCCTCGACGCCGCGGTTCGAGGCCGCGTCCAGTTCGAGGTAGTCGACGAAGCGGCCCGCATCGATTTCCGTGCACGCGCGGCACACGCCGCAAGGCTTGGACGTGATGCCCGTTTCGCAGTTGAGCGATTTGGCCAGAATGCGCGAAAGCGTGGTCTTGCCCACGCCGCGGGTTCCGGTGAACAGCCAGGCGTGGTGCAGGCGTTGCGTGTCGAGCGCATGCGTCAGCGCGCGCACCACGTGATCCTGTCCCACGAGGGTATCGAACGATCGCGGCCGCCACTTGCGGGCCAGTACCAGATAAGTCATGGGTGGATTGTAGAGCCTGTTTTGAGAGCTGGCTCGAAAAGGCGGGCCCAGCTCCTGGAGTTCGGCGCGCAAGCCCCGGCGCCCATGCCCGAGGGGACTCCCGCCGAGGCCTGAAATGCAAAGGGGACGGGTTTATTTTCGTGGAGCGCGTCCATGGAAAATAACCCCGTCCCCGAAGAAAACAAAGGGTCATGCGGTAATCATGACCCTTTGTTTTGAAGAATCCGGATGGCGAGCCTTACTCCGGCACTGACCCTAAACGACTATGGCTGCTTCGTTCCCGACCTGACCAGGTTCACCGTCGAACCATGCGAAGGGGCCCGCCACTTGGAATTCTAGCAGAGCTGCGCTTCGCTTGCTCGCTCGAATTCCAAGTGGCGGGCCCCGGGGGGCGGGATGTGGGCCCCCTCCCCAGCCCTCCCCCCGGGGGGGAGGGAGTTAGGACCTCGCTTCGCTGGTCCTTTCGGCTCGCTTCGCTTTGCCTTGCTCTTACGGTCTGTGTCTGACACCCGTACGGGATGGCCGTCCAGACCTAACGGATCTGCCCGGGTGTCTGACACTCTGCTCGCTTCGCTTTGCCGTCCCGCTCTGGTCTGTGTCTGACACCCGTACGAGATAGCCGTCCAGACCTGATGGATCTGCCCGGGTGTCTGACACCCTGGCTCGCTTCGCCTTGCCGTCCTACTCCGGCCTGCTCCGACCTGTGTCTGACACCCGTACGAGACGCCCATCCAAGCCCAACAGGCCTGCCCGGGTGTCTGACACCGACCCAATCACATCAATGCTTCAAGTCGATCCACGCGCGCGCCCGGGGGAAGTACAGCGCCGCCCTCGCCTTGCGGCCGTCCAGCGCGGTCACCTGGGTGCAATAGCGCAGCAGTTGTTCGCCGTGCCGCTGGCGCATGCGCTGGGCGAAGGACTCGGGGGGTTCGCCGGGGTGCGGGCGGCCCGTTTTGTAGTCGACGATGAGCCAGCCGTCTTCGGTGCTCAGGGCCAGGTCGATCACCGACACCTTGCCCGCGGCGTCGATCAGCGGCCATTCCCGGCGCGCGCCGGACTGCGATAGCAGCCACAGGCCGCGCTCGTCGGCCAGCGTGGCCTGCAGGGTTTCCAGCACGGCTTCGGAAGCCGCGTCCGCCTGGCTCGCGGGGATGCCGGCCCGGGTCAGTTGGCGGCGCATCGCGGGCAGGCGTTCGGCCAGGACCCCGGCCGGCCACGCGTCCACGCCGTCCTGTCCGATGCGGGCCAGCCAGGCATGCGCCAGGGTGCCGATGGCCGCGTCGTAGCCGGCTTCCAACTGCCACGCCGGATGTTCGCCGCCCTCGCCCCAGACGCCGCGCGAGGCGGTGGCAAAGCCGGGGCTGGCCACCTCGTCGGCCACGCGCGACAACTGCGCCAGGCCCGCGCCGTCCACGCGCCGCAAGGGTTCGCCCTGCCACTCGGGGCCGTCGGCGGCCTCGGGCGCGGCTTCGTCTTCCAGCGCCGGCGGGACCGGGGCGGCAAGGCAGGGCCACAGGCGGCCCAGCAGACTGGCCGACGGCGGCGCCTTGACCTGGCCGCTGGCCTCGTCCACCGACAGATGGCCCACCAGATGCAGACGCTTGCGCGCCCGCGTCGCCGCCACGTACAGCAGCCGGTCGACCTCGTAGGAAGCCCGGCGCGCCTCGCGCGCGCCCAGGTAGCGCGACACCGGGTCGGCCTCGGTTTCCGCGCGCGGCTTGACCGGGCCGAACAGCACGCGGCCGCCGCTTTGCTCGAAGCGCACGAGCGGCGGCTGGTCTCCGCGCGGCGCGCGGTGCAGGCCGTACAGGATGACGGTTTCGAATTGCAGGCCCTTGGACTTGTGCATGGTCATGATCTCGACCGCGCCCTCGTCCTCGTCCGCCGCGTCCGGCGCGGCGAAGAGGCGCGCAATCCCCGCGTCCAGCGCCGCCGGATCGATGGCGCCGTGCGGCGCCAGGCGCTCGACCAGTTGGAACAGGCTTTCCGCGTCGTTGGCCACCGACAGGCCCGCGTACAGGCCCGGCCCGCCCAGGCGGCGCCACAGCGATTCCACCCAGGCCGCGAACGGCATGGCGCCCGATGCGTTGCGCTTGTCCAGCAGGACGGCCGCCACCTGCCGCAGGCGCGCGAACTCGTCCGCGCCCAGCGCTTCCTGGGCGGACGGGGTCTCCGGCGCCTCGGGCGCGGCGTCGAACAGACTGCCCTGCGGACCGGCGCCGGCCGCGGCCGGCGGGGCCTGGGGCGCGATGCGCAGCGCGCGCTCCAGCAGGACCGGCACCGGCGTGACGTGGTCGTCGCCGAACAGACGCTGCAACGACGTCAGCGTCAGGCCGCAATACGGCGCGCGCAGCACCGACAGCCAGGCCAGCCGGTCGCCGGGATGGGACAGGGCCCGCACCAGTTGCACCAGGTCGGCGACCACCGGCCGCAAGGCCAGCGGCACCAGGTCCACCGCGCGGCAGCGTATGCCCTCCTGGGCCAGCCGGCGGGTCAGGTTGCCCAGGTGGCTGCGCGCCCGCACCAGCACGGCGACGGGGTGTTTGGCGCCTTTGTGGTCGATCAGCGCCTGGCGCACCAGGCCCACCGCGATGTCCTCGGCCTGCGCTTCGGCCGGCGCCGCGCCTTCGCGAGACCAGGCCGGATGGAAGCGCACGGCCGGTTCCGGCAGCGCCTCGTGGAAGGCGGTGGACGGGCTGTAGGCGATGGCGCCCGCCGTGGCGTCGCTGCGCCGGGGCAGCAGCTCCGCGAACGACCGGTTCACCCAGTCCACGATGCCCGCCTGCGAACGGAAGTTGTCGGTCAGGTTCAGGAAGTCCGGCTGCAATTCGCCCACGCCGATCTCGGCGACTTCAAGGAACAGCCCCACCTCCGCCTTGCGGAAGCGGTAGATGGATTGCATCGGGTCGCCCACCAGGAACAGGCTGCGGCCGTCGCCGGCCTGCCAGCCGGAGGTCAGCGTGCGCAGCAGGTCCAGTTGGGTCTGGCTGGTGTCCTGGAATTCGTCGATGAGCAGGTGGCGGATCGACGCATCCAGCTTCAGCAGCAGTTCGCCCGGATCGTCGGCGCTGCCCAGCGCCGACGCGGCGCGCTGGGCGATCTCGATGAAGTCGACTTCGCCCGTGTCGGCGAAACGCAGCCGCAGTTGCGCCACCGCCAGCGCCAGGGTCATCAACTGCGCGCCCAGCACTTCCCATTGCGCGTCGGTGAAATGCGGCGCGGGAACGTCGCGCACCGCATGAAGACGGCGCACCCAGGGCGCCTGGGCGTCGGCGGCCTCCAGCCAGGCCACGAAGGGTTCCTTGTGCGCGCACTTGGCCGGAAAGCCCAGGTTCTTGTTCACGGTCTTGCGCAGCGTGCCGGTGCCGGTCAGCAGCAGGTGCGCCACGGCCCGCCACTGGTCCAGCATGCCGGCGTCGGGCAGCAGTTCCTCGGTCCAGTCCACGAGCGCCAGCAGCTTGTTTTCGTCTTCGCCGTCCTGCAAATGGGCGGCGGCCAGGCGGGCCGGGCCGCAAAGCGCTTCGGCCCAGCCGAAGGGCATGGCCTCGCAGAGCGCGTCCAGGTCTTCGCCGATGGCATCGGCCAGCGTGGCCTCCATCGCCTCGCGGTCGGACCCGTGGCGCAGCAGCGGCAGCCATTGGTCGCGCTGGCCCAGCATGTCGGCGATGGCCTCCTTGGCCGCCTGCACGTCCACATCCAGGTGCTTGAGCAGGATGCGCACCGCCTCGTAATCGTCCGCCAGTTCCAGCGTGGCGCGCGCCGCGGCCTCGTAATGGGCGCGCGCGTCGTCGGTGATCTCGGGCATGCCGCCCAGTTCCGACAGCCAGGGCATGCTGCGCACCAGCCCCGCGCAGAAGGAGTCGATGGTGCGGATGGCCAGGCGGGCCGGATGCTCCAGCAGGTGCCAGCCCTGCTCCGCGTTGCGCGCCAGCGCGGCGCGGGCCAGTTCCCAGCTACGGCGCTCGTGCATGGCCTCGGGCGGGCCGTCGAGGCCGCGGCGCAGCTTGCTGAGCACGCGCGCGTGCATTTCCGAGGCGGCCTTGCGGGTGAAGGTGATGGCGACGATTTCTTCCGGGCGGTTCACCGTGGCCAGCAGCGCCAGGATCCGGTCTGTCAGCAGTTCGGTCTTGCCCGAGCCCGCCGGCGCCTGCACCAGGAACGAGCGTGTCGGGTCCAGCGCGGCGGCGCGCGCGGCGTGGTCGTGCGGCAAGCGTTCTTGTTCAGCCATGGCTCATGCGTCCTCGTCGTCCAGATGCAAACGCAGGAACGGCAATGCATCGCAGTATTTCAGGTCGTCGCGGCGATAGGCCACGTTGGCCGCGTATCCGGCGACGTATTCGTCGGCCAGCGCCTCGATCGCCATGCGCCAGCGCTCGCGTATCCGCGGCCACGACAGGCCGTCGAAGTACTTGCTCTCGCTGGCCAGGGTGACGCCCGGCATGCCGAGGTCCTCGTCGGCCAGGCCTTGCGCGGCGACCTGCCGCGCATGGACCTGCGCCAGGACCAGGCCCGCCACGTCGCCGCCGGCGGCCTCCGCCAGCACCGACGCGTAGAACGGCAACTGGACGTTGACGGGCCGGCTGCGCGACCAGTCCGGTTCGGGCTTGGCCGCGGCCACGCCGGTCTTGTAGTCCACGATGACGCTGCGCCCGTCGTCCAGGCTGTCGATGCGGTCGAGCCGCAGTTTCAGGGTGAGCGCGCCGCGCTGCCACTGGTGGTTCTTTTCCACCTGCGCCACCGCGAACGGCAGGCGCTGCGCCTCCATGTCGAGCCAGGACGCCAGCACCGCCTGGGCGCGCTGGCATTCCAGCGCCTTCAAGGCGGGCGCGTAGTCCTGCAGTTCCTCTTCCGCCGCCTGCGCCACGGCCTGTTCCAGCAAGGCGGGCAAACGGCCCGCCGCCATGACCTCGTGCAGCGCGTCCTGGTCGGGCATCATGCCCCACACCAGTTCCAGCGCCTTGTGCAGGAACTGGCCGCGCACGTTCACGGTGGCGGCGTCGGCATACGGCGCCAGTTCGCGTCCGCCCAGGCGGTGCCGCACGAAGGCCCACAAGGGATTGCGGGCCTGCGTGTCGAGCACGTCCAGGCCGCCGCCACCCCGGTTGCCGGCGGCCAGGGGCGGCCCTTGCGTGTCGTCCAGGGATTCCTGCGGCAGCGCCGCCGGCGCCGCGGCGGCAGGCGGAGCCCAATCCGCCGGCGCGGCGGCGGCGATCAAGGGCGACGGGCGCAATTCGCGCTCGCCGTCCATGTGCGCATGGCTGACGATGATCTCGGGCGCGCAGCGGCACAGCGCGGCATACATGCCTTCCGCCCATTCGCGTTCGCGCTCGGGCGTGGCGCGCGGCGCCTTGGCCTGGCGCAGCACGGCCAGCGGCAGCAGGGGATTGGGCTTGGGCGACGCGGGCAGCACGTCGTCGGTCAGGCCCAGGATCCAGATGCCGTCCCAGTAACCGCCTTCGGCCTCCAGCAGGCCCAGCACGTCCAGGCGCGCCAGCGGGTCGCGCTGCGGCTGGAACGAAGCGGACCGCGCCACGCTTTCCAGCAGGTTCACGGCGGCCAGTCCGCCCAGGCGGCCGGCGGCCGGCGCCAGCGCCGAAAAACTGCCCAGGGCGTCGCCCAGCGCGCCCATCACCTGGTAGCCCACGCTGTCCAGCACGGCTTCGCCGGGAAAGCCCAGCGCCGTCAGGGCGGCCTTCATGCGCAGCATCCAGACGTCGCAGGTGGCCTGCCGGCCGCCCTGCGTCCAGATTTCCAGCGCCTGGTTCCAGGCCTGCGCCAAGAGCGGCAGGTCCGCCAGCAGCTTGCGCCATTCCTGCGGGCCGACGTGCAGGCGGGCCTGGCGGCGCCAGCGCGCATCGATGGCGGCCAGCCGGGCGCGGTCGCGCACGTCGCCCGCGCAATGCCCGGCCAGCAGGGCCGCGCCCAGCACTTCCACGCCGCAGCCCTTGCCCGCCGCGCACTCGGCCAGGGCGCGCAGCCAGGCCAGCGCGGCGCGCGCCATCGGCCATTCGTTCAGCGGCCGGCCCACGGCCACGTTGAAGGCGTGGGCGGGTTCGCCGCCGCGCCCGGCCAGGGCCTGGCTCAGCACGCGCCGGGCAAATGGCGATTCCGCCTCGAGCTGGGGCGACACGATGGCGTAACGGCCCTGGGGATGCGCCTTCAGGCAGCCGGCCGCCCAGGCGGCCGCGGCGCGCCACTCCGCCCCCTGGTCCGCCGCTTCGTACCGCCGCGCCACGGCCTCGGCCCGCTGCGCGTCGCGCCACTGCGCGACGGCGGTGCCCTGCGCCTCGAAGGCCTGCAGCAGCCGCCGGAAGCGCGGCGACAAATCGGTGAAGCCCGCCAGCACAAGCTGCCGGGGAGTGGCCAGGCGCCCTTCTTCCAGCGCCCGCAGCACGCGCGCATAGCCCTGGTTGGCGTCCTCGGCGTCGATGCCGGCCAGCGTCCGGCGGTAGCGGTCGCGCCATTTCGCGAAACCGCGGTATTCGTCCGTATCGGCGCCCGAAGGCACTTGCAGGTCCCACTCGTCCATCAGCAGGTCGGCATCCATGGCCAGGCGCGCGGCCTGGCTGGCGTCCAGCAGGACGCGCTCGGCCTCCTCCGCGCGGATCGCCTCGGTCCACACCAGTTGCGTGGCGAAGCTGTCGAGCCGGTAGGCGGGCACGCCGTCATCGGCCTCGAACGCGAGTTCGTTGGCCGATTCGGCCAGCCAGGCGGACAGCGGCAGGATGCGCGGCAGCTCGCTGACCTGGCGCTCCTGGCGCAGCAGGCCGGCAAGCTCCAGCGTCAGCCGGCGCGACAGGCGGTTGTTCACCGTCAGCACGAGCGTGCCGGCGGCGGGCATGCCGCCGATGTCCGGCAGCGATAGGTCGGGATAGGAAATCGATGTGTCCTGCATGGGCACCCAGGGCCCCGCCCGCGGGCGGCGGCTATGACGGAGAAAAACACCGCCGTAGGATACCGCGAGCCGGCGGCGGAAAATGCGGCTAGAAGCCGCAGAGGGCGGCCAGGTTTTCCCAGTGGATCTGCATCTCGGGCGATCTGTAGCCCCAGAATGCCAACCCCAGCACCGCCGCAAGGGCCAGCGCGCCGGCCGCGCGCCAGCCGCGATGGCGGCGGGCGGAACCAGGGGCGGAAGGCTTGGGCGTCATGGCGGTTCCTGGCATGCCGGGGTCAGGCGGGAGCCGGCTGGGCCACCGGCTGCTCCCGCACCGGCAGGCACAGCAGCGCGGCGACGATGGCCAGCACCACGCCCAGCCACCACACCAGGTCGTAGTTGCCGGTCTTGGCGTAGGCATATCCGCCCAGCCAGACGCCGATGAAGCTGCCGATCTGGTGGCCCAGGAAGACGATGCCCGACAGCGTGGCCGCGTAGCGCAGGCCGTAGATCTGGCCGATCAGCCCCTGCGTGAGCGGCACGGTCCCCAGCCAGAACAGGCCCATCCAGGCCGCGAAGGCATACAGCACCCAGGGCGACAGCGGCATCCACAGCAACAGGAGAATGCCGAAGGCGCGCATGCCGTACACGCCCGCCAGCAGGCGCTTCTTGCTGTACTTGCCGCCCAGCTTGCCCGCGTAGAACGAACCCAGCACGTTGAACAGGCCGATCAGCGCGATGGCGGTGGCGCCCTGCCCCGCCGTCAGGCCGCCGTCGGTGACGTACGCCGGCAGGTGCAGCGTGATGAAGGCCGTGTGGAAGCCGCAGACGAAATAGCTCCAGAACAGGAAATGGAACGAGGGATGGCGCACGGCCTGCCTGACCGCCGAAGCCAGCGACTGCTGCGGACCCGCGTGGACCTGCGGCCGTCCGCGAAGGAAATAGGCCAGCGGCGCGCAGCAGGCCACGAACAGCGACAGCACCCACAGCGCGCCCGTCCAGTCCAGGCCGCTGATCAGCATCTGGCCGGTGGGCACCACGGCGAACTGCCCCATCGAGCCGCCCGCGCTGGCGATGCCCATGGCCGTGCTGCGGTAGGCGGGCGGCACCGAACGGGCCACGACGGGCAGGATCACCGGGAAGGTCGTGCCCGCCTGGCCCAGCCCGACCAGCACGCCGGCGGTCAGGTAGAGCGTGGTTTCGTCCGTGGCGAAGCGCGTGCCGATCATGCCCAGCATGTACAGCACCGCGCCCAGGGCGATGGTGCGGCCCGAGCCGTAGCGGTCGGCCAGGATGCCCATGAAGATGCAGGCCACGCCCCATACCAGGTTCTGCAGCGCGAAGGCCATCGAAAACACCTCGCGACCCCAGCCCTGGGCCAGGCCCATCGGCTGCATGAACAGGCCGAAGGTGGCGCGCACCCCCATGGCAAGCAGCACGACCAGCGTGCCCAGCATGATGGTGCGCATGGAAATCGTATCGGATTGACTGGACATGAAACCCGTGTCTCGTTGTTTTTGGTTTTCCGCCCCCTCCTCGGTGCGGATCCGGCGCACAGGCCGGATCCGCACATCATATACAAGTCCCGGGCAGGTGCCCCTTCCCCTCGGGCTCCCCCCTACGACTAAGGTCGAGTGTCCCGCCGCCGGATGCGTCTCTATATTGGGTCAATGCCCGGCCGGCCCCGCTGCCCGGGCCAGACCGCAACGCCGCATCCCGCCGGCCACGACAAAGGAGACCCGCAGTGACCGCACTCCAGAAAGGAACCGTTGCCGCCGTCCTGCGGCATCCCCGATACCAGGAATTGCTGCGCCGGCGCAGCCGCACCAGCCTGCTCTTCTTCGCCGTCACCGGCGCGATCTACGCCGGCTTCATCCTGACCCTTGCGTTCGACCCCGTGTTCTTCGCCCGGCCCCTGCCCGGCATGACGATGAGCATCGGCGTGCTGACCGGCACGCTCGTGGTGTGCAGCGCCGTGGTCCTGATCTCGGCCTACGTCCACATTTCCAACACCGTGTTCGACCCGTTGCTGGCCACCATCATCAAGGACGTCTCATGAAACACGGAAAACGCATCGCCGCCGGGGCCGCGGCATCGGCCTGTGCGCTGGCGGGCCCGGCCCACGCCGCCCCGGCCGGGCAGACCAGCACGTCCGCCATCGTCATGTTCCTGGTCTTCATCGCGGCCACCATGGGCATCACCTACTGGGCCGCCAAGCGCACGCGCACCACGTCCGACTTCTACACGGCGGGCGGGGGCCTGTCGGGCTTCCAGAACGGCCTCGCCATCGCCGGCGACTATCTTTCCGCCGCCTCGTTCCTGGGCATCGCGGGCATGGTCTACGTCAGCGGCTTCGACGGCATGATCTACGCCATCGGCTTTCTCTTCGGCTGGCCGGTGGTCATGTTCCTGATCGCCGAGCGCCTGCGCAACCTAGGGCGCTACAACTTCGCCGACGTGACCTCGTTCCGCCTGGCGCAGACCCCGATGCGCCTGCTGGCGGCCAGCGCGTCGCTGCTGATCATCGCGCTGTACCTGATCGCGCAGATGGTCGGCGCCGGCAAGCTGATCGTGCTGCTGTTCGGGCTGGACTACAACATCGCCGTGCTCATCGTCGGATCGCTGATGATGATCTACGTGGCCTTCGGCGGCATGACCGCCACGACCTGGGTGCAGATCATCAAGGCCGTGCTGATGCTGGTGGGCGCCACGCTGATGACGGCGCTGGTGCTGGCCGCCTTCGACTACAACCCCGACGCCCTGCTGGCCGAGGCCACGCGCGTGCACCCGGCCGGCCTGGAGCTGCTGGCGCCGGGCGCGCAGGTCAGCAGCAATCCGCTGAACGCCCTGTCGCTGGGCATCGCGCTGGCCTTCGGCACCGCCGGGCTGCCGCACATCCTGATGCGCTTCTTCACCGTGTCCAACGCCAAGGAGGCGCGCAAGTCCGTCATCTACGCCAGCTCCTTCATCGGCTACTTCTACCTGCTCACCTTCATCATCGGCTTTGGCGCGGTCGCACTGCTGGTGCGCCATCCGGAGTACTTCTCCACCGGTCCGCAGGGCGGCTTCGATATGCTGAAAAACCTGATCGGCGGAACCAACATGGTCGCGGTGCACCTGGCCAACGCGGTGGGCGGCAGCCTGCTGCTGGGCTTCCTGGCCGCGGTCACGTTCGCCACCATCGTGGCGGTGGTGGCGGGGCTGGCGCTGGCCGGGGCGGCGGCCATCGCGCACGACCTGTACGCCAACGTCATCGCCCGCGGACGCGCCACGGAACACCAGCAGATGCGGATCTCCCGCCTGTCCACCATCGCGCTGGGCGTGATGGCCATCCTGCTCGGCATCGTGTTCGAGAACCAGAACGTGGCGTTCATGGTGGGCCTGGCCTTCGCCATTGCCGCCAGCGCCAATTTCCCGGTGCTGGTGCTGTCGATTTCGTGGCGCGGCTGCACTACCCGCGGCGCCACCATCGGCGGATTCCTGGGACTGGCCTCGGCCACGGTCTGGGTCGTGCTGAGCCAGACCGTCTGGGTGGACGTCTTCGGCTTCAAGACCCCGGTCGTCCCCTTCCCCAACCCGGGAATCCTGTCCATTCCCCTGGCGTTCTTCGCGATCTGGCTGTTCTCCAAGCTGGACCGCAGCCCGCGGGCCGCCCGGGAAGCCGCCGCGTTCGACGCCCTGACCGTCCGCAGCCAGACGGGCATCGGGGCCGCCAGCGCGGTCGATCATTAACCGTTCAGAGGAGCCACCATGGACCCTATCCGCGATCTCTATCCCGTGCCCGAGGGCTTCGCCGGCCCGGATACGGTAACGCAGGAACAGTACGAGGCACGGTACGCGGCCTCGCTGGGCGATCCCGATGCGTTCTGGTCGAACGCGGCCGGGCGCCTGCAGTGGTACCGCGAACCCACGCAGATCCGCGACGTCAGTTTCGCGGCCGAGGACTTCCGCATCCGCTGGTACGCCGACGGCGAACTGAACGTCAGCGTCAACTGCCTGGACCGCCATCTGGAAACCCGTGGCGGCAAGACCGCCCTGATCTGGGAATCGGACGACCCGGCCGTCCCCTCCCGGCACGTCAGCTACCGGGAACTGCACGCCCAGGTCTGCAAGATGGGCAACGCCCTGCGCCGCGCGGGCATCGGCCGCGGCGACCGCGTCACGCTCTACATGCCGATGATCGTGGAAGCCGTGACCGCCATGCTGGCCTGCGCGCGCATCGGCGCCGTCCACAACGTCGTGTTCGGCGGCTTCGCGCCGGCCTCGATCGCCGACCGCGTGCGCGACTGCGGCGCCACGGCCATCATCACCGCCGACGAAGGCCGCCGCGCGGGCCGCGCCATCGCGCTCAAGGCCAACGTCGACGCCGCGCTGCGGATGCCGGGCATGGAAAGCGTGCGCACCGTGCTGGTCGCGAAAAACACCGGCACGCCGGTCGACATGACGGCCGAACGCGACTACTGGCTGGGCCCGCTGATGGAACGCGAAGCCGCCGAATGCGAACCCGAGCGCATGAACGCCGAGGACCCGCTGTTCATCCTCTATACCTCGGGCAGCACCGGCAAACCCAAGGGCATGCTGCACACCACGGGCGGCTACCTGGTCTATGCCGCGTACACGCACGCCACCGTCTTCGACCTCCGCGACGACGACGTATTCTGGTGCACGGCGGACGTGGGCTGGATCACCGGGCACAGCTACCTGGCCTATGGCCCGCTGGCCAACGGGGCCACCTCGCTGGTCTTCGAGGGCGTGCCCAGCTACCCGGACGCCTCGCGCTTCTGGCAGGTCGTCGACAAGCACCGCGTCAGCATCTTCTACACCGCGCCCACCGCCATCCGCGCCCTGATGCGCGAAGGCCAGGAACCCGTGCTGCGCACGGCCCGGACATCGCTGCGGCTGCTGGGCACGGTGGGCGAACCGATCAACCCCGAAGCGTGGCGCTGGTATCACGACGTGGTCGGCGGCGGACGCTGCCCCATCGTCGACACCTGGTGGCAGACGGAAACGGGCGGCATCCTGATTTCCCCGCTGCCCGGCGCCAAGGCGTGCAAGCCCGGCGCGGCCAGCACTCCCTTTTTCGGCATCCGGCCCGAACTGGTCGACGTGAAGACCGGCGCCCTGATCGACGGCCCCGGCGAAGGCAACCTCTACATCCGCGACTCGTGGCCCGGCCAGGCCCGCAGCATCCACGGCGACGCCCAGCGCTACGTCGACAGTTGCTTCAAGGACTACCCCGGCATGTATTTCACGGGCGACCGCTGCCGCCGCGACGCCGACGGCGACTACTGGATCACCGGACGCGTGGACGACGTGCTCAACGTCAGCGGACACCGCATCGGCACCGCCGAACTGGAAAGCGCGCTGGTATCGCACCCCAAGGTCGCCGAGGCCGCGGCCGTGGGGTTTGCCCACGACATCAAGGGCCAGGGCATTTACGTCTACGTCACGCTGAAGGCGGGCACCCAGGAATCCGAAAGCCTGCGCCAGGAACTGGTGGCCCACGTGCGCCGCGAAATCGGTCCCATCGCCACGCCGGACCACCTGCAATGGGCGCCCGGCCTGCCGAAGACGCGTTCGGGCAAGATCATGCGCCGCATCCTGCGCAAGATCGCCGACAACACCGTCGACGACCTCGGCGACATCACCACCCTGGCCGATCCCACGGTCGTGCAGACGCTGGTGCGGGAGCGGCGTATGGCATGATCGGCCCATGCGCGTACTCCTGATCGCCGACGACCATCCGCTGTTCCGCGAGGCCCTGCGCGGGATGATCGGCCGGGTGCTGCCGGGCAGCGTCGTCCATGAAGCCGGCGAGGCCGGCGCGCTCTACGACCTGGTCGACGCCCATCCCGGCGCCGACCTGCTGCTGCTGGACCTGGACATGCCGGGGGCCGTCGGCCTGGACTCGGTGGTCCGCCTGCGCGGGCGGCACCCCCGACTGCCCATCGTCGTCGTTTCCGCGCACGAGGACCCGCTCCTGATGCGCCGCGCGCTGGCGCACGGCGTGGCGGGATACGTTCCGAAGTCCGCCGGATCCGAAACCCTGGGCGCCGCCGTGCTGCACGTGCTGGACGGCGGCACCTGGCTCCCGCCGTCCGGCATCGCCGGCGGCGGCGACCCGTCCCGCGAAGCCGCCCTCGCCACCAGCGTGCGCGAACTCACGCCGCAGCAGTTCCGCGTGCTGCAAATGGTGGGCGCGGGCCTGATGAACAAGCAGATCGCCCATGAATTGCAGGTCTCGGAAGCCACCGTCAAGGCCCACATGACCGCCATCATGCGCAAGCTGCGCGTCTCCAACCGCACGCAAGCCGTGGTCATCGCGGAACGCCTGGGGCTGAAGACGTGGCGCTATGGCGCCAGGTCCTGAGGGCGCCCCCCGGGGGCCGGCGCCCCGCGCGCCCGGGCTGGGCGCGGGCCAGCCGTTCAAACCGGTTCCAGATGCTAGAATCCTGGTCTCGAATCGATACGCATCGCTGGCGAATCCTGGTTTTTCAGCCCGTTGCGCAGGTCGGTTTGCAAAAGCCGACACGTCTCGCCGTAGTTAAATGGATATAACCGGCCCCTCCTAAGGGTCAATTGGTGGTTCGATTCCACCCGGCGAGGCCACTTCCGGCGTCGGATCCGACGCCCCGCCCGTTCCCGCCTTTCCCCCCCTTCGCATCCCCCCGTTCAGCCAAATGAGGGTTAATCCGGGCTACGCTCACGCGCCGCGCGCCATTAGCTTCTCGTGACGCGTCTTGTGACGAATTGAACCCGCGTCAATACGTCACCGATATTTTTTTCGGCGAAGATAGCGAATCGTCTTGCGCATCACTTGAAATTGCTGTTTAAATTCGACGCGTAAGCCTCTAATTCATCTGGACTTTTCCTGATCCGACGCAACGCCGGCTTAAGAAATATTTTTTCACAGACTGACAAGCCTGCTCAAACCATGGCCTTTTCCTGGAAACGTGCGATTGCGAACGCGATAGCGCCTGTGGCGCTGGCGATGTGCGCGCTCCTGCCCCCCGCCGCGCAAGCCGCCAAGAATTCCGATCCCTGCAAGACCAACGCGAAGTCGTCGGCCTGCAAGGCGCAACAAGCCAAGAAGTCGCCGGCCCCGAAGGCCGGTTCCGCCAAACAGGCCGCTCCGGCCGCCAAGAAGGCTCCGCCCAAGGCCTCGGCCGGCAAGAAGGCCGCCTCCCCCAAGGGCGGCAAGCAGGCCTCCGCGAAGGCCACGCCGCCCAAGAAGGGCGCCGCCGGCAAGAACGGCAAACCCAACAAACCGTCGCGCGCGCAGCGCGCCGCCGCAGCGGCAGGCGCCGCCGCCATGCCGCCGCCCGCCGCCTCGGCGCGCGCCGAGGCCGCCGCCCTGCGCTCCAGCACCGCCTACGTGCAGGACCTGGAAACCTCCACCGTCGTCTTCGCCAAGAACGAAAATGTGGTGCGCCCCATCGCTTCCATCTCGAAGCTGATGACCGCCGTCGTCGTGGTGGACGCCAACCTGCCCATGGACGAGATGCTCGAAATCACCGACGACGACGTCGACGGCCTCAAGCACACCACCTCGCGCCTGCGCGTGGGCACCAAGCTGTCCCGCGGCGACATGCTGCACCTGGCGCTGATGTCGTCGGAAAACCGCGCCGCCAACGCGCTGGGCCGCCATTATCCGGGCGGCCTGCCCGCTTTCGTGGCCGCCATGAACGCCAAGGCGCAGGCGCTGGGCATGGCCAGCACGCATTTCATCGAACCCACCGGCCTGTCCAGCAACAACGTTTCGTCGCCCCACGACCTGGCCCGCCTGCTGCGCGCCGCGGCCCAGCGCCCGCTGATCCACCGCTACTCCACCGACACCGAGTACGACGTCGAGATCAACAACCGCACGCAGACGTTCCGCAACACCAACCTGCTGGTGCGCAAGCCCGACTGGGACATCAAGGTTTCCAAGACCGGCTACATCAACGAGGCCGGCGAATGCCTGGTGATGCTGGCGCGCATCAACGGCCGCGATCTGGCCATCGTGCTGCTGGATTCCCAGGGCAAGCTCTCGCGCATCGGCGATGCGGTGCGCATCCGCCGCATCGTGCAAAGCGAAGTGGCGCTGGCCTCGATCCAGTCCGGCGGCTGAATGCCGGCAGCTTCCTCCCGCGCCTAAACGAAGGGCCCGATCGGATCGGGCCCTTTTCTTTGGCCTACGCGGCCCGGCCTACGCGGCCCGACGTTTCGGGCGCAGGGGCTGCGCGTCGTACAGCGAAGGCGGCAACCCTTCCAGCACGGCCTGGGCGTTGAGCGAGCGGATCGGCACGCCGGCGTCCAGCGGAATCCGGCCTTCGGCCTGCAACAACTGGTAGCGCAGGCAGCACACGCGCAGGAAGGAGGTGAAGTTGGCGGCCTCGCCCCGGTATTCGATCAGTTCGTCGTACAGGCGTTCGATCAGTTGCGTCACGCGCATGCCGTCGCGGCCCGCGATCTCTTCCAGGACCTGCCAGAACAGCCGTTCGAGCCGCAGGCTGGTGGCCGCCCCGTGCAAACGCAGGGACCGGGTCTCGGGCGCATAGGACTGCTCGCTGGCGCGGATGAAGATTTCACACATGGGAGGATCCTGGGGCTCGGGGCAAGGCGCCCGCCTGGGCCGGGACGCCTTTGGCCCACTGTACGCCGTTTGGCGGCGCCCCCGCAAGGCGATGCGCCGCAGGGATTCCCGGAGGGCGCCGCCGCCATTCTGAAACCACACGTTTCCGGTCTCCCCGCGCTTTCTCTGTATTGATATAAATCATGGTCGGGAAAACACACGCGTTCGAGGATAGTCAAACTGATCAGACTTCGGAGGTAGTGATGGATAAAACCATGAAGGCAGCGGTCGCGCGGGCATTCGGCAAGCCCCTCGTCATCGAAGAAGTCGCGGTGCCGCGCCCGGGTCCGGGCGAACTCCTGGTGAAGATCGAAGCCTGCGGGGTGTGCCACACCGACCTGCACGCGGTCGAGGGCGACTGGCCCGTCAAGCCCAATCCGCCCTTCATCCCCGGCCACGAAGGCGTCGGCCACGTCGTGGCGGCGGGCGCCGGCGTCACCCACGTGAAGGAAGGCGACCGCGTCGGCATCCCCTGGCTCTATTCCGCCTGCGGGCACTGCGAACACTGCCTGGGCGGCTGGGAAACCCTGTGCGAACAGCAGCAGAACGCCGGCTACTCCGTGAACGGCGGCTTCGCCGAGTACGCCCTGGCCGCCGCGGACTACGTGGGGCTGCTGCCCAAGAACGTCGGTTTCGTCGAGATCGCGCCCGTGCTGTGCGCCGGCGTCACCGTGTACAAGGGCCTGAAGATGACCGACACCCGCCCGGGCAACTGGGTGGTGGTCTCCGGCATCGGCGGGCTGGGCCACATGGCGGTGCAGTACGCGAAGGCCATGGGCCTGAACGTCGCCGCGGTGGACATCGACGACGCCAAGCTGGATCTCGCCCGCCGCCTGGGCGCGGAGGTCACCGTCAACGCCAAGACCACGGATCCGGCCGCCTACCTGAAGCGTGAAATCGGCGGCGCGCACGGCGCGCTGATCACGGCCGTGTCGCCCAAGGCGTTCGAACAGGCGCTGGGCATGGTGCGCCGCGGCGGCACCGTGGCGCTCAACGGGCTGCCCCCGGGCGACTTCCCGCTGTCGATCTTCGACATGGTGCTCAACGGCGTCACCGTGCGCGGCTCGATCGTGGGTTCGCGCCTGGATCTGCAAGAGTCGCTGCAATTCGCGGAAGAGGGCAAGGTGCACGCCACCGTCGCCACCGAAAGCCTCGAAAACATCAACGACGTTTTCGACCGCATGCGCCGCGGCCAGATCGAAGGCCGCGTCGTGCTCGACTTCGCCTGAGCACTACGCGCGGCAGAAACGCGAAAGGCGCCCGGGGGCGGTCCCGGGCGCCTTTTTTTCCGCCGGTATCAGGGGACGATCTTGGTGCCCAGCACCGACAGGAACTGCGACAGCCAGGCCGGATGCGCGGGCCACGCGGGCGCGGTCACCAGGTTGCCGTCGGTGTAGGCCTGGTCGATCCCGATCTCGGCATAGGTGCCGCCGGCCAGGCGGACTTCCGGCGCGCACGCCGGATACGCCGAGCAGGTGCGCCCCTTCAGGATCCCCGCCGCGGCAAGCAGTTGCGCGCCGTGGCACACCGCCGCGATGGGCTTCCCAGCCTGGTCGAAGGCGCGCACGATGTCCAGCACCTTTTCATTCAGGCGCAGGTACTCCGGCGCGCGTCCGCCCGGAATGACCAGGCCGTCATAGGACGAGGGCTCGACGCGGTCGAAGTCGTAGTTCAGCGCGAAATTGTGGCCGCGCTTTTCGCTGTAGGTCTGCGCGCCCTCGAAATCGTGGATCGCCGTGGCGACGGTATCGCCGGCCTTCTTGTCCGGGCATACCGCATGCACCGTATGCCCCACCGTCAGCAGGGTCTGGAACGGCACCATGGTCTCGTAGTCTTCGGCGTAGTCGCCGACCAGCATCAACAGTCGCTTGCTCATGGAAAGTCTCCTAGGGATGTCGGAAAGCCGGTTCTGCACCCCGCGGGGCGGGGTTCCGGTTCTTGGTCTTCGTCCCTATTGTGGCTCCGCCATCGGCCCGCGAGGTGGTATCGGGATACCGCAAGCGCCGCGGCCGGCGCTACTGCTCCAGCGCGACGGAGACGCCTTTCGCGCCCAGCAGGCCGACCAGCGCCTTGGGATCGATTCCTATCAGGTAGCCGCGCCGCCCGCCGTTGATGTAGACCACGGGATAGTCCAGCACCTCCGCCTCGACCCATACCGGCATCTTCTTGCGTGTCCCGAAAGGCGAGGTGCCGCCCACCTGGTAGCCGGAATGGCGCTGCGCCACCTCGGGCTTGCAGGGTTCGACCTTCTTCAGCCCCGCCTGGCGGGCCAGGTTCTTGGTGGAGACCTCCCGGTCGCCGTGCATGACGATGATGAGCGGCCTGGCGGACTCGTCCTCCATGATCAGCGTCTTGACCACCGCATGCGGGTCCAGGCCCAGTTGGCGCGCGGCCTCGCCGGCGCCCCCGTGGTCGACGTAGTCGTAGGTATGTTCCGTATAGGCCACCTTGTGCTGCTTGAGGAACTGGGTGGCGGGCGTTTCAGATACGTGGCGGGCTTTGCTCATGAGAATGCCGGACTGATGTGGGAAAAGGCGCCGCGCGGCTAGCCGCGGGGATGGTGCGCCGCGTGCAGCGCCTTCAGGCGTTCGCGCGCGACGTGCGTGTAGATCTGCGTGGTGGAGATGTCCGCGTGGCCCAGCAGCATCTGCACCACGCGCAGGTCGGCGCCGTGGTTCAGCAGGTGCGTGGCGAACGCATGCCGCAGGACGTGCGGCGACAGGGGCGCGCGGACGTCCGCCAGCAAGGCGTACTTCTTCACCAGTTGCCAGAAGGCCTGGCGCGACATCGGCTCGGCCCGGCCGGTGATGAAGAGCGCGTCGCTCGCGCGGCCGGCCGCCAGTTCCGGCCGCCCGGCCTTCAGGTAGCGGTCGATCCAGTGCGCCGCCTCCGCGCCCAGGGGCACCAGCCTGTCCTTGCCGCCCTTGCCCAGCACCACGCGCACCACGCCTTCGTTCAGGCTCACGTCCAGGGTCCGCACGCCCACCAGTTCGGACACCCGCAGGCCGGTGGCGTACAGCGTTTCCAGCATGGCGCGGTCGCGCAGGCCCCGGGCCTGCTCCAGGTCGGGCGCGCGCAGCAGGGCGTCCACCTGCTGCTCGGACAGGGTCTTGGGCATGCGCGGCGGCTGCTTGGCGGCGACCAGCGTCAGACAGGGATCGCGCTCGCACCGGTGTTCGCGCAGGGCCCAGGCATAGAAGCGGCGCAGCGCGGCCAGCCGGCGGTTGGCGGTGGTGGCGCGCGTTTCCTCGTGGCGGAAGGCGAACCAGGCCTCGATGTCGGCTTTTCCGGCATCGCGCAGGGGGATGGCGGGCCCCGCGGGCAGCGCGTGGGCATGCCCGCCGGCGCCGTGGCGGTCGGCCATTTCGCGGGCATAGGCCTCGGGGTCTTCGAGCCATCGCGCGAAGCCGGTCAGGTCGCGCCGGTAGGCGGCCAGGGTGTTGGCCGACAGGCCGTCCTCGAGCCATACGGCGTCTATGAAAGCGTCGATATCGGCCTGGGAGGCGAGCGGCGGGGGAATGTCGGACATGATTGATTCTACGGCTCAGCGCCCGCCCACGCCCGAAGCGGCCGACTTCAGCCAGCTCTCGAAGAGCTGGAGCGCCTCGGAGCGTTCGCTGCGCTGCGGATAGCCGAAATAATAGCCCTGGCTGACCGTCAGCGACTGCGGCACCGGCATCGCCAGCGTGCCCTGGTCCAGCGCGGGCTGCGCCAGGAAGCGCGGCATCAGCCCCACCCCCAGCCCGGCCTGCACCGCCGCCATCACCATGGTGAACAGTTCGTAGCGGGGCCCGCCCGCGGCCTGGGGGCCGTACAGATGGTTATTGGCGCCGTACCACTGGCGCCAGGCGTCGGGGCGCGAAGCCAGGTGCAGGTGCGTCATGCCGGACAGGGCGCCGGCGCCGGAGTCCGCCGCGCGCGCCGCCAGTTCCGGCGCGCACACCGGCACCAGCTCGCGCTCGGGAAACAGCAGCACGCCCTGCGTTCCCGGCCACAATCCGTCCCCGTGGTACAGCGCGCCGTCGAAGGGCTGGTCCTTGAACTGGAAGGGCAGCGTGCGCACCGACAGGCTGACGGTGATGTCGCCGTGTTCCCGCTGGAAGTCCGCCAGGCGCGGGATCAGCCAGGTCGTGGCCAGGGTGGGCACGACGGCGATGTGGATGCTGCGGCCCATGCCGGTGCGGCTGACCAGGCCGAAGGTGTCTTTCTCGATCTGGTCCAGGTGGTGGCGGATGCGGCCGGCGTATTCCGCCCCGTGGTCGGTCAGCACGATGCGCCGCCGCACCCGGGTGAACAACTGCACGCCCAGGCGCGACTCCAGGCTGGCCACCTGGCGGTAGACCGCGCTGTGGGTCAGGGACAGTTCCTCGGCCGCGCGGGAAAAGCTGCCCAGGCGGGCGGAGGCTTCGAACGCCTGCAAGGCGCTCAGGTTGGGAATGCCATTTCTCATAGAGCGGGAACCGCCTTGTGCGGGCCGGGTGCTGCGGCGCTCGGGGCGCGGCGCTTGCCGCGGCGCAACATGGCACGTCGTGCCGGTGGGTCAATAGATTGTGCAATTTTATCAATTGCATTGTGCGATCGAGGAACATTATGCTCGGATGTCCTAACCTCGGCTCATCATGACTACCACCCCCATGTCCCAGCAAGAATCCCGCCTAGGCGGACACATCCTGGTCGACCAACTGGTTGCGCAGGGCGTCAAGCATGTTTTCTGTGTTCCCGGCGAAAGCTACCTCGCGGTGCTGGACGGCCTGCACGACGCGGATATCAAGGTCACGGTGTGCCGCCAGGAAGGCGGCGCGGCCATGATGGCCGACGCCCACGGCAAGCTGACCGGCGAGCCCGGCATCTGCATGGTGACCCGCGGCCCCGGCGCGTCCAACGCGCTGGCCGGCGTGCACATCGCCAAGCAGGACTCCACCCCGCTGATCCTCTTCGTGGGCCAGATCGAACGCGGCATGCGCGAACGCGAAGCCTTCCAGGAAATGGATTACCGCGCCGTGTTCGGCACGCAGGCCAAGTGGGTCACCGAAATCGACCAGGTCGAACGGATCCCCGAACTGATTTCGCGCGCCTTCCACGTCGCCACCTCGGGCCGCCCCGGCCCGGTCGTCATCGCCCTGCCCGAGGACATGCTCGTCGAAGCGGCGGCGGTCGCCGACGCGCCCCGCTACGAAATCATCGACTCCGCGCCCACCGCCGGCCAGTTGGCCGACCTGGAAAAGCTGCTGGCCGACGCCAAGAACCCGGTCGCGATCCTGGGCGGCACGCGCTGGGACGCCCGCGCCGTGCAGCAGTTCGCCGATTTCGCGCAGCGCCACGCGCTGCCCACGGCGGTGTCGTTCCGCCGCCAGATGCTGTTCCCCGCCGACCACCCCTGCTTCATCGGCGACGTGGGCCTGGGCATCAATCCGGCCTTGCTCAAGCGCGTCGCCGACGCGGACCTGGTCCTGCTGGTGGGCGGCCGCATGTCGGAAAACCCCAGCCAGGCCTATACCCTGCTGGACATCCCGGTGCCCCGGCAAAAGCTGGTGCACGTGCACCCCGACTCCGGCGAACTGGCGCGCGTCTATCGCCCCACGCTGGCCATCAACACCTCGCCCGCCGCCTTCGCGCAGGCGCTCGCCGGCCTGAAGGCGCCCGCCAAGCCCGCCTGGGCCGAAGGCACGCAGGCCATGCGCGAGTCGTACCTGCAATGGAGCGATCCCTCCGCGATCACGACGCCGGGCGCGCTCCAGATGGGCCAGGTGATGGCCTATCTGGAAAAAACGCTGCCGGCCGACGCCATCATGACCAACGGCGCCGGCAACTACGCCACCTGGCTGCACCGCTTCCACCGCTTCAACCGCTACGGCACGCAACTGGCGCCCACGTCGGGCTCCATGGGCTACGGCCTGCCCGCGGCCGTGGGCGCCAAGCGCGTCTGGCCCGACAAGACGGTGGTGTGCTTCGCCGGCGACGGGTGCTTCCTGATGCACGGCCAGGAATTCGCCACGGCCGTGCAGTACGACCTGCCCATCGTGGTGGTGCTGGTGGACAACGGCATGTACGGCACGATCCGCATGCACCAGGAAAAGCACTACCCCGGCCGCATTTCCGCGACCGCGCTGAAAAACCCGGATTTCGCCGATTACGCGCGCGCCTTCGGCGGCCACGGCGAACGCGTCGAGACCACCGAGCAGTTCGGGCCCGCCTTCGAGCGCGCCCTGGCCAGCGGCAAGCCGGCGATCCTGCACTGCTTCATCGATCCGGAAACCATCACGCCGTCCACGACCCTGGAAAAGATCCGCGACGCGGCCCTGAAAGCCCAGCACTGACACGGCAAGGACACGGCGGGCGCCGGCGGCGCGCAAGGCGCGCCGGGCAACCCGCAGCTTGCCGTCGCAATTATTTTAGGTTTAAACTTTCTAGCATTCCGAATACGGAAATCCATAGCGGAGACCAGCATGTCCTCGAATCCTTCCTTTCACTGGCAAGATCCCCTGTTGCTGGACCAGCAACTGACCGAAGAAGAACGCATGGTGCGCGACGCTGCCTACGCCTATGCGCAGGACAAGCTTGCTCCGCGCGTCCTGAACGCGTTCCGCAATGAACAGACCGATCCGGCCATCTTCTCCGAAATGGGCGAACTGGGCCTCCTGGGCGCCACCATCCCCGTCGAATACGGCGGCGCCGGCCTGAACTACGTCAGCTACGGCCTGATCGCCCGCGAAGTCGAACGCATCGACTCCGGCTACCGCTCCATGATGAGCGTGCAGTCGTCCCTGGTGATGGTGCCCATCAACGAATTCGGCAGCGAAGCGCAAAAGCAGAAGTACCTGCCCAAGCTCGCCCGCGGCGAATGGATCGGCTGCTTCGGCCTGACCGAACCCAACCACGGCTCCGACCCCGGCGGCATGGAAACCCGCGCCGTCAAGACGTCCGACGGCTACAAGATTTCCGGCAACAAGATGTGGATCACCAACTCGCCCATCGCCGACGTCTTCGTGGTGTGGGCCAAGTGCGTCGGCGGCGACTTCGACGGCAAGATCCGCGGCTTCATCCTGGACAAGGGCATGAAGGGCCTGTCGGCCCCGGCCATCCACGGCAAGGTCGGCCTGCGCGCCTCGATCACCGGCGAAATCGTCATGGACGAAGTGGAAGTGTCCGACGAACAGATGATGCCCGGCGTGTCCGGCCTGAAGGGTCCGTTCACCTGCCTGAACTCCGCCCGCTACGGCATCGCCTGGGGCGCCGTCGGCGCCGCCGAGGCCTGCTGGCACACCGCCCGCCAGTACACCCTGGACCGCAAGCAGTTCGGCCGTCCGCTGGCCGCCAACCAGTTGATCCAGAAGAAGCTGGCCGACATGCAGACCGAGATCACGCTGGCCCTGCAAGGCTGCCTGCGCCTGGGCCGCATGAAGGACGAAGGCACCGCCGCCGTCGAAATCACGTCCATCATGAAGCGCAATTCCTGCGGCAAGGCCCTGGACATCGCCCGCCTGGCGCGCGACATGCTCGGCGGCAACGGCATCTCCGACGAGTTCGGCGTGGCCCGCCACCTGGTGAACCTGGAAGTGGTCAACACCTACGAAGGCACCCACGACGTGCACGCCCTGATCCTGGGCCGCGCGCAGACGGGCATCCAGGCGTTCTATTGATCGCCCGCCTATCCCGGCCCTGAACAAGGCCGCCCCTCGGGGCGGCCTTGTCATTTCGTCCTTGGGCAATCGAACCGCGCCCGCGCATTGCCGAAAGCCCGAATAGCCGCGGCCCCGCGCAGGCCGTACGCTTTGCGGCATCGGCCAGGCACGGGCCCGGGCGCTCCCGCGCCGTCCCGCGTGCCCGACCCAACCAACCAGGAGTCGCGCATGCAAGGCAATCCATCCCTCCGCCTGCTGGCGGGCATCGCCATGGCCTTCATGGCCCATGGCGCCTATGCCGCCACCACCCTGACGATGGCCACCGAATACCCGGCCACCTCCATGCCCGGCCAGGGCGTGTCCACCTTCGCCGAACTGGTCCGCGCGAAGACCTCGGGCGCCGTGGTCATCGACGCGAGCTACGACGCCGCCAAGGGGATCAAGTCCGGCGACATGATCGACGCCGTGGAGGCGCGCAAGGTCGACGCGGGCGATGCGTTCGCGGGCGCCCTGGCCACCAAGTACCCGATCTTCGGCGTCTCGTCCCTGCCCTTCCTGGCGGACTCGCTGTCCAAGGCGCGGAACCTGAACAAGGCCGCGCGGCCGGCCTATGAAAAACTGCTGGCGGCGCACGGGCAGAAACTGCTGTACACCACGCCCTGGCCGGCCTCGGGCATCTGGTCGAAGCAGAAGATCGACGGCGTCGCGGCGCTGAAGGGCCTGAGCATCCGCACCTATGACGCCACCTCGCAGGACGTGATGCAGAAAGCCGGCGCCCGCGCGCAGAACATCTCGTTCGCCGACGCCATGCCGCGGATCGCCTCGGGCGAAGTGAACGCCGTGCTGTCCTCGGGCGACGGCGGCGCGGGCCGCAAGCTGTGGGAACACCTGCCCAACTTCGCCGAGATCAACTACGCCATGCCGGTCTCGATCGCGACGATGAACCTGCAGGCCTACCAGGCCCTGGACGCGCGCACCCGGCGCGCCATCGACCAGGCGGCCGCGCAGACCGAAACCGAACAATGGAAGCGGATCGACGGCCGCCTGCAGCAGAATTACGCCAACATGCGCAAGAACGGCGTGGTCATCAATACTTCGGTGCCGCTGCCCGTGCGCAACGCGCTGAAGGACGCGGCGGCGGACTCGGTGAATGCCTGGAAGGCCGCGGCCGGCCCCGATGCCGCCGCCATTCTGAAGCAGGCGGCCGGCAAGCGGTAGCGAGGCGGCGGCGTTCCCGGGCCCCTAGTTCTCGCCGGAAAGGTCGAACAGGCTGGTCGCGTCCAGTTCCAGCACGCCTTCGTCGTGCTGGTTGTAGACCGTCCAGGCCCAGGTGATGATGCCCAGGTCGGGGCGCGACGACGAGGTGCGCACGCCCTGCACCCGCGCCTCCAGGCGCAGCGTGTCGCCCGGACGCACGGGGGTGCGCCAGCGCACTTCGCCCAGGCCGGGAGAGCCGAACGATTCGGAATCGTGCAGCGCCGCGTCCACGGCCATGCGCATGGTCAGCGCGCAGGTATGCCAGCCGCTGGCGATCAGCCCGCCCCACCGGCCTTCGGAGGCGCGCTGGGGATCGGTGTGGAACCACTGGGGATCGTACTTGCGCGCAAACTCCAGGATCTCCGCTTCCGTCACGGTGACGGGGCCGGCCTTGATGAGCATGCCGTCTTTGAAATCGGCGAACTTCATGTTGTGGAATTCCCCCCGCAAATGCGGCCGGCGCGCCACCGCGCGCCGGCCGTCGCATGTTTTTCGGATCCTACGTTCCGAAACCGGTCAGCCTCGAAATGCAGCCGCCCTTCATGGCGCGGCGCATCATGCAGGATAGACCAATCCCGGCCCGATTGCACCGTCACGCCGAGCACCGCGTCCGGTTCCATGCCCGTCAGGCCCCGGACCTGGATGCGAGGTGGACGTTCCGTTCACGGCCGGGCCGCCTCAAGCACGCTGACGGCCTCGCCGTCCACCGCGACGCGCACGTCGGCACCCTGGCGCAGGTCCGGATGCTGCCCCGCGCCGGCGACGCATTCCAGGTATAGCGGCGTGCCGCGAGGCGTGCGCAGCAGGTAGTTCAGCAGGTTCCCCGCGTAGCCGACCGCTTCGACGCGGGCCTGCAGGCCCGGCTGCCCCGCGGACGCCAGCCGCAGCTTGTGCGGCCGCACCACCAGGCTCACGCTGTCGCCGGCCGCGCACGCGCGCGGCGCGCCCGCGACCTGAATGACCCCGCCCTCGTAATCCACCGCCAACCCGTCCTGCCCGGCCGAACGCACCGTGCCCTGCAGCACATTGCTGCGCCCCAGGAATTCGGCCACGAACAGGCTCGCCGGCCGCTCGTAGAGTTCGGACGGCGACCCGATCTGCGCGATGCGCCCCTGGTTGAAGATGACAATGCGGTCGGACATCGACAGGGCTTCTTCCTGATCGTGCGTGACGTACAGGAAGGATGCGCCGGATTCCTTGTTCAGCTTGCGCAGCTCCCATTGCAGGTCGGCGCGCAGCTTCTTGTCCAGTGCCGACAGGGGCTCGTCCAGCAGCAGCGCGTCGGGCCGGTAGACCAATGCGCGGGCCAGCGCCACACGCTGTTGCTGCCCGCCGGAAAGCTGGCGGGGATAGCGTCCGGCGTACGCCCCCAGTTGCACCTGTTCCAATGCCGCCCTCGCGCGGGTGCGCGCCTCGCCGCCGGAAACCCCGCGTATCGAAAGGGGAAACCTCACGTTCTGCTCCACCGTCATGTGGGGGAACAGCGCGTATCCCTGGAACACCATGCCGAAGCCCCGGTCCTCGGGCGGACGGCTGGTGATGGGCGCGCCGCGGTGGAAGATTTCGCCGGCGCTCGGCGCGACGAAGCCCGCGATCGACATCAAGGTCGTCGTCTTGCCGGATCCCGACGGGCCTAGCAGCGTCAGGAACTCGCCCGGCGCCAGCGAAAAGTCGATGCCGTCCAGCGCCGCCGTCGAACCGAATAGCTTGCGCAGCCCCTGCACCCGCAAGAGCGGCTCGGCCGGAGAATGAGATGAATTCATGAGGACTCCCGCTTTCCTTTCCTGTGCGCAAGCAGGCGCTCGACGCACAGGCATATGAAGGTGATCAAGATCATCAGTGTCGCCACCGCCGCGATCGTGGGATCCACGTTCTCGTTGATGCCGTCCCACATCGCCCTCGGCAACAGATAGACGTTGCGCGTGGTGATGAACAGCAGCACGACCAACTCGTCCCAGGACACGATGAACGCGAAGATGGCGCCCGATACGATGCCCGGGCGGATGCCGGGCAAGGTGACGCGCGACAGTACCTGCAGGGGCCGGGCTCCCATCGAACGGGCCGCCTGCTCCAGGCGCGGATCGAAATTGGCCAGCGCCGAACCCACCGACACGAAGACGAAAGGCGTGGCGGCAACCACATGGGCAAGCACCACGCCCGTGTAGGTGTCGAGCAGGCCCAGGTCGATGTACAGGCGGTAGTACGCCAGCGCCCCCACGATCGTGGGAACGATGAGGGGCAGCAAGGCCAGCATGCGGACCAGGCCTCCCAGCCGCGCGCCAAGCTTCCACGCGCCGATGGCGGCCGCGCAGCCCAGGCAGGTCGCGGCCAGCGTGGAGACGGCCGACACGGCAACGCTCTGCAGCAGGCTTTCCCGCCAAACGGGGCTTTCCACCAGTTGACGGTAATGCTGCAGCGACCATGACTCCGCCGGAAACGACAGATAGCTGCGGTCGGTGAACGACACGGGAATCACGACGAGCGCCGGCAGGAACAGATACGCCAGCACCAGCGCTGCGCACACCGCCGCGGCCCGGAACCACCAGGATGGACGTATGGTCATGGCGCACCGAACAAGGAAGGGACCCGCACGCAGCGCGACATCAGGACCAGGCTCAGCACCACGGTGGCGAGCAAGGCGCTGGCGAACGCGGTGGAAATTCCCCAGTTCATGGTTTCGCTGATGCCGAACTCGATGTACTGGGCCACCATCACGGTCTTCCCGCCGCCCAGCAGGGCCGGGGTGATGAAGAACCCCAGGCAGAAGATGAAGACGAGCACCGCCGCGGCCAGCACGCCCGGCAGCGACAACGGCAGGTACACGCGCAGGAACGTGCGCACGGGCCCCGCCCCCAGGGCGCGCGACGCCGCCATCAGCGAGCGGTCCATGCCCAGCATGTTGGTCAGCATCGGCAGCACCGCATAGGGGATCATGTAATGCACCATGCCGATCAGCACGCCGGTTTCGTTGCGCAGCAGCGCCAGCGGGCGGTCGGCCAGGCCCAGCGCCATGAGCGTCGCATTGACGGCGCCCTCCCTGGACAGCAGCAACACCCAGGCGAAGGCCCGCACCAGCACCGACAGCCAGAACGGCACCAGCAGGCAGATCGTCATCCAGCTACGCACGTGCGCGGGCACGTTGGCCATGACGTAGGCCACGACATAGCCCAACACCAGGGCGACCAGCGTCGTCCAGACGCATATCCTGGCGGTGGTCGCCATGATTTTCAGGTAGAGCGGCTGCGTGAACAGCGCCACGTAGTTGCCGATGCCGGGCACGGGCTCTGTAAAACTGATCGCCAGGATGCGCAGGACCGGCAGCAGGAACAGGCCGCCGACCAGCAACACCACGGGCAAGACCAGCGCGACGGGAAGCGAGCGCTGCATGGTTCAGTCCTCCTCGGGAAGTTCGTCCGCCCACGACGCGAGCGGCGACCGGAATGCGACGCGCCCGCCGACCAGCGTGGCGAGCACCGCCGCGCCACGGATCGCGTCCGCCGGGATCTCGTACAGATTGCGGTCCAGCACGATCAGGTCGGCCAGCTTGCCGGGCGCCAGCGTGCCCTTGAATCCGGCCTGGCGCTCGGCGATCGCGGGATTGACGGTGTAGCAGCGCATGGCTTCATCCACGGTGATCGCCTGCGCGGCGCCGATCTCGGCGCCCGATGCCGTTTTGCGCGTCACCATGGACCATATGCCGAGAAACGGATTGCGGTCGCAGACCGGAGCGTCCGAATGCCCGCAGACCAGCACGCCCCTGTCCAGCATGTCGCGATGGGGCCACAGCCAGGGCCAGTCGCACTCGGGCCGGTTGCGCAGGTAGGCATCGCCCAGGTTGTAGGCGAAGCCGGCCGCGGACGAATCGATCACGCCCAGCCTAGCCATGCGCTGCTGGATGGGCGGCGGCGCGCAGCAGCAGTGTTCGATGCGCGGCGGGACCGCGCCGGGATGGGCAGCCAGCGCCCGTTCGAACGCGTCCAGCGCGAAATCGATGCCCCGGTCGCCGTTTCCGGTCGCGGCCGCCTGCAGGCCCGCGGCCATGACCCTGCCGACCTTGAACGCAAGTTCCTCGGCCGGAAAATTCACGTCGCCGAACTCGGCGGGCCCGGCCGCGGCGGCGCCCGCCTGAGGGGAATAGGGCTGGTAGTACGCGGCCGTGCGGCCGCTGGTGCTTCCGTCCGATCCGTACTCCACGCCAAGCAGGTGCAGGAATTCATCGCCGTCGCCGAAACGCGCGCCGGAACGCAGGACGTCGTCGACCAGCGCTTCGTCGCGACCATTGAGCATCATGCCCACACGCACCCGCAACGCGCCGGCCGCATGCAGGCGCCGATACGCCCGCAACGCCAGCGCGCTGGTCAGGGCGTTGTGGACGCTGGTGATGCCCAGCCTCGCCATCTCGCCGAAGATCGCCGGATAACCGCCGAGATAGTCCTCGACCCGGTCGCCCGCCGCGATATGCGTGGTGAAAGCGAATACGCCCCGGCCGCGCGCCAGGCCCGCCGGTTCGTCCAGGCAGTGATCGGGCACCGCGCGCGCCAGGCCGCTGACGGCCAGTTCGGCGAACGCGGCCTGGCTGGCCACGCCCACCTGGGCATCGCGCCGCAGGAGGAATACCGCGCGTCCCGGCGCGACGGCATCCAGCGCCGCGCGCATGGGATAGCCGCCGATGTCGTTCTCGTCGAGGCGAAAGCCCAGATACCAGGCGCTGGCCGGCGCCTGGCGGTGGAACGCCGCAAGGCGCCCGAGCAGGGCGGCCTGGGAATCGATCCCGGAGAGATCGTCCCAGCGTCCGGCCTTGACCGCCTGCCCGTCCGGATGGCAGTGGCTGTCGTTGATCCCCGGCATGGCGAACGCGCCCGCCAGGCCGACCTTGGCCGTCGCGGGCCCGGCCAGCGCCAGGCAGTCGGCGTCCGTCCCCGCGCCGACGATCCGGCCACCGCGTATCGCCAGCGCCTGCACCACGCCCAGGGAAGCGTCCAGCGTGGCGATGCGGCCGCCGTGCAATACCATATCTGCGTATGCGCTCATGCTGCGTGCTCAGCCGGTGATCACTTTGACGTACTCGTTGTAGATGCGGTCCTGGTTCTCGCCGTGCCAGACCGCATCCGCCACGATCTGCAGCCGGAAGTTCTCGTCGTCCGTGGGATTGTCCTTGCGCAGTTCCGGCGGCACCAGCGCGCTGGCCGCGGGATTGGCCGGGCCGTTGCCCATGAGCCGCAGCAGTTCGATCTGGCTCTCCGGCGACTGGGTCGACGCGATGAAGTCGAAGACCTTGCGTCCCGCGGGATTCCCCTTGGGCACCAGCCAACCGGCCGGTATCAGAATGCCCTGGTTCCAGGTGAAATCGATGCTGGAACCGGGCTCGCGCCGCATCACCGCCGCGCGCGTGTGCCACACCAGGCCCATGGTGGCCTCTCCCTGGCGCAGCAGTTGCTGGCTCTCCGCGCCCGTCTTCCAGAAGATCGCGTGTTCCTTGATCGCAGCGATCTTGTCCAGCGCCCGCTTTTCATCGATGGGATAGATCTTGGCGGCGTCCGCCGGCACGCCATCGGCCATCAGCGCGGCCTCGAGCGATGCCAGGACGCGGTCCGGCAGGATGCGCATGCCGGGAAAGTCCTTGGTGTTCCAGAAGTCGGCCCAGGTCCTGGGCACGCGGTCGCCAAAGGCCTTTTTGTCGTAGGCCAGGACGAAGCTGTAGATGAAATGCGAAACGCCGTATTCGCTGCTGAAGCCGGGACGAACCTTGTTCCGGTCGACGATGGCGTAGTCGATCGGCTCCAGGTAGCCTCGCTTGCCCAGCGAATGCGCCGCGGCGAGGTTGGCATCGCACACGTCCCACACCACGTTCTTCGACTCCACCATGGTGCGGATCTTGCCGAAGGAAGGGCCGGTTCCGTCGAACTCCACTTTGGTCCCGGTGGCCTTTTCGAAGGGTTTCCCCCAGACGGCCGGCTGGTGCTTGATGGCGTCGCCTCCCCAGTTGCAGACGACGATCTTCGCCGCGTCGGCATGCGCCCGCCGCAGCGGCAGCATCGCCGACACGCCCGCGGCGCCCAGCAAGGCCAGCAGTTGGCGCCGGCGCGCGGAAGACAGCGTGGGATCGTTCAGCGCAAGGCGCGCCGCATCGGTCAGGCAAGGATCTTGCGGGGGCATCTTCATCTGCTTGCTCCTGTGGGGAGAGAGGGAGCGGGCATGATGACGACGGGGGTTCTTTCATGCAATATATGAGTTTTGCACCTATCCGTACTTCCCCTGAGTCCCGCCCTTATGAGCCCACGCTCGCATCTCGGCCTGAGTCGATCCCATGAGTCGCGCGAACCCAGCTTCGCGCAACTGGGCGTCTTCAACGCCATCATGATTTCAGGCTCCGTATCGCGCGCGGCGAAGCTCCTGGGCATGACCCAATCGGCCGCCAGCAAGATGCTGCGGCAACTGGAAGACGACACCGGCCTGACGCTGTTCGAACGCACCCACCAGCGCCTGGTTCCCACGCCCCAGGCGCTCCAGTTGCACGAAAGCGTCGAGCATCTTTATGGGTCCTACGGCGTGGTGCAACGGCTGATCGGCAGTCTCGCCAATCCCGACCATGGCAATGTGACCGTGGCGGCCATCCCCACCCAGGCCGCGACTTTTCTTCCGCAGGCCGTGAAGCAACTGCGCGCGCGGCACCCCGGCATCACCGTCACGCTGGAAATACTGGCCAACCAGCCTATCGTCGAACGCGTGCTGAACGGCCAGGCGGATTTCGGCCTGGTGCACGACACCACCTCGTCGCCCGACACCCACAACGAGGATCTCGGCCCCCAGCATCTGGTCTGCGTCGCTGCGCGCGGCCACCGCTATGCCGCCCTGGAGCAGGTCGCCGCGCAGGACCTCAAGTCTGAAACCTTCCTGTCCTACGGGCCGCAAACGAATTTCGGGAGCTTTCTGGAGATCGCCTTCTCCGAGGCCGGCCTGCACATGCCCGTGGCGGTGGAAGTCACCTCCTCCGCCGCGCTGCTGGCGCTGATACGCGCGGGCGTCGGCGTGGGCCTGGTGGAACCGGCCGCCATCGCCCCCTTTCCCCTGGACCAGTTCGTGATCAGGCCGTTTCGTCCCAGCCTGCTCATCCACTCCCGCATCGTGCGTTCTCGCATCCGGCCGCTGACGCGGCACGCCGAACTGCTGCTGGAAGAGTACCGCGCCGTCGTCACCGCGCCCCAGCCCGAGTACTTCCTGGGCTGAGGCGCGGGAACCGGTCAGATCACCGCTTCGATCAGGAACGGGCCGCGGCGCTTCAGGCCGTCCTGGAGCGCGCGCGCGAATGCTTCCACCGTGTCCACGCTGACCGCCTCCACGCCCATGCCGCGCGCAAGATGCGTCCAGTCCAGGTGGGGCTCCTGCAGGTCCAGCATGCGGCGGGCGTTGCGGCCCGGCTCTTTCACGCCGACGTTCTTCATTTCGCCATGCAGCGTGGCGTAGGAACGGTTGGCCAGGATCACCGTGAGGCAGTCGAGGTTCTCGCGCGCCTGCGTCCACAGCGCCTGCAGGGTGTACATGCCGCTGCCGTCGGCCTGCAGGGTGACGACCTTGCGGTCCGGGCACGCCACCGCGGCGCCGGTGGCCAGCGGCAGGCCGATGCCGATGGCGCCGCCGGTCAGCATCAGCCAGTCGTGCGGCGCGCTGCTGGCGCTGTAGAGCGGGAATTCCCGGCCCTGGGTGATGGACTCGTCGCACACGATGGCCTGCTCGGGCAGCAGATGCGCGACCAGGATGTTGACGGCGGCGCCGGTCAGCTTCCCGGATTGCGGCACTTCGTAGCTGGCTGCCGGCGGAACCAGCCGGGGCGCGTCCGCGGCGATGCCCAGCTCGTCGGCCAGCCATTCCAGCGCGTGGGCCAGGTCCTGCTCGGCCGTGGCCAGCACCACCTGGTTGCAGTCGGGCGGCGCCAGCAGGCTGGGCTTGCCGGGATAGGCGAAGAAACCGACCGGCGCCTTGGCGCCCACCAGCACCAGATGCCGCACGTCCTTCAGCTTGGCCACCGCCAGGTCGATGGGATAGGGCAGGCGGTCGACCGGCGTGCGGGAGCCGCCGCGCTCGATGCGGCGGTTGGAAGTTTCCGATACCAGGCGCACGCCCGTGGCGCGCGCGATGCGGCCGGCGGCGTCCAGCGCGCGTTCGCGCAGCGCGGCCCCGCCCAGCATCAGCGTCGCGACTTCGCCGGAACGGATCGCGGCGGCGGCCGCGCGCACCGCTTCCGCCGAAGTCCGGGCCAGCTCCGCCCGCGGCGCCAGCACCGGCTGGGCGGCGCCGTCCGGCAGGTCGGTCCAGGCCGTGTCGGCGGGCAGGATCAGCGTGGCGATATTGCCCGGCGACTGCCGCGCCACGCCCACGGCCTCGGCCGCGTCGGCGGACACCGCGGCGGCCGTCATGGTGCGCTTGACCCAGTGCGACATCGGCCGCGCCACGCCTTCGACGTCGCTGGTCAAGGGCGCGTCGTACTGGACGTGATAGGTGGCGTGGTCGCCCACGATATTGACCATGGGCGTGCGCGCGCGCTTGGCGTTGTGCAGGTTGGCCAGGCCGTTGCCCAGCCCCGGCCCCAGGTGCAGCAGGGTCGCGGCCGGCTTGTCGGCCATGCGCGCATAGCCGTCGGCCGCCCCCGTCACCACGCCCTCGAACAGGCCCAGCACGCAACGCATCCTGGGCTTGCGATCCAATGCCGCGACAAAGTGCATTTCCGACGTGCCCGGATTGGCGAAACACACGTCCACGTCGTTGGCAAGCAAGGTATCGCAAAGGCTGTCTGCGCCGTTCATCGTATTTTCCTAGTCGTTATCAATAGCTTGCGGCGCGCCGTCGCGCCCGCGTCAGGGACATAATAGGGAGCCGGAGCGAGACGGGATAGAACCATTTCAGCTTGCGCGCATGGAACCATTCCGAATCCCGCAACAGGTTCTTCCGCCAAGCGGAATTAGCGCCGCGTCTCGTCAGCGTCGAGGCCGCGCGGCGGCGCCAACGGCCGGCGCGCCTGCCTGCGGCTTGACCAGGAGGCCATTGAGCACGATTTCGTAGAACTCGGTGAAGGCGGCGCCAATCGAAAGACCGGTTTCCTCCAGGAATCGCTGATTCCTCAAGCGGTGAGCCGCTCCGAGGATCGCTTCCGAGATCACCCTCGGATTGTGCGGCACGAGCAGCCCCTGGCGCACGCCATCGTCGATCATGTCTTCCAGGCCGCGCACCCGCGCCAACTGATAGGCGTCGAAAACCGCGCGGCCACTCTCCGTCGAATCGAGATCCGTCAACGCCGCCTTGCTCAAGCCCGATGCGTTCAAGGTTGCGCGCAGATACGTGGCAATCGCCTTGGCGCCGTCGGCTTCGCCGCGCGCCGCGGCAAATCCCTTTTCCAGATTCGCGTCCAGCACCTGCCGGCAAATATTGACGAAGAGTTCTTCTTTGGTGGCGGCAATTTCGTATATGCGCCTGCGCGAACATTGCATGCGTTGCGCAATGTCGGCAATCGTCAGGGAAGACACGCCTTCGACGATCAGCAACGCCGTCAGTTCCTTGAGGAAAACTTCTTCGGTACGCCGCTTGGCCATGTATCGCCGCTTGCCTTTGAATGTGAAAAACAGGATTGGTGAAGACGGGAATTCTACGACGCCTAGGTAAAACACCTAGGCTGCAAACCATCATTTCGGTACTAATTATATTGACACAGTACCGTTTGTCATCTCAAATCGGTACCAGAAAACAATATTAAGTACCGAACAGATGGAGACAGAATGCGGCCCTCCCCGAACTCCCTGTATGAAGGCGCCACCGTCGCGTCCTTGTACCTCTCTGCATTCAAGGCGTTTCCCGAGACGCCGGCCATCGTCTCCAACGAGAAAACCGTCACCTATTCGCAACTGGAAGCACAGTGCTACCGCATTGCGCGCCTCCTGCGCGCCAAGGGCCTGAAAAGACAGGATGCCGTCGCCTTTCTCGTCGGAAACCGAACCGAAGCCATCATCGCCATCATCGCCGCGCAATTCATCGGCTTGAAATCGGTATCGCTGCATCCGATGGCCTCGGAGGAAGACCACGCTTTCGTACTGCAGGATGCGCAGGTGAAGGCCCTGGTGGTGGACAACGGCAAGTACGCGCAGCGCGCCCTGGCCATTGAGGCGCGCGGCATCGTTCCGCTGATCCTGCCTCTTGACGGCGACACCCGCGGCGCCGGTCTTTTCGACGAAGCGGCGACGATGGATGGCGGCGATCTTGCCCTGGACGCCCGCCCCGACGATATCACCAAGCTGTCCTACACCGGCGGCACGACCGGCCGATCCAAGGGGATCCTGCATTCCCATCGCACCGCGGTCACCATGGTGCTCCAGATGCTGGCCGCGTATGAATGGCCCGAACGCATCAGGTATCTCGTGACCACGCCTATCTCGCATGCGGCGGGCGGTTTGATTCTGCCTGTCTTCATCCGGGGCGGCACGGTGTACCTGAGCGAGAAATTCACGCCTGTCGACTTTCTCGAACGAGTGCGGCGGCATCGCATCAACTTCACCTTCCTTGTGCCGACCCAGATCTACGGCCTGCTGGATCATCCGGGGTTGGCCAACGGCGACTGCTCCAGCCTTGAACTGGCGCTCTATGGCGCGGCCCCCATCGCGCCCTCCAGGCTGCTGGAAGCGCTGCGCAAGATCGGACCGGTTTTTGGCCAACTGTATGGGCAGGCCGAAGCGCCCATGACCATCTGCTACCTGCGCAAGCAGGACCACGACCCCGCGCGTCCCGGGTTGCTGGGCTCCTGCGGCAAGCCCGTGACCGGCAATCAGGTCAAGCTGCTCGACCAGAACCTGCGGGAAGTGCCGCTAGGCGAAATCGGTGAACTGTGCGTGCGCAGCCCGCTCATCATGAACGGCTACCTGAACCAGCCGGAGGAGGATGAAAAGGTCTTCGCCGGAGATTGGCTGCACACCGGCGACATGGCCCGCATGGATGGGGACGGTTATCTGTACATCGTCGACCGTGTGAAGGACATGATCATTACGGGCGGCTTCAACGTCTACCCCAGCGAAGTCGAGAACTGCCTGGCGCTGCATCCCGGTATCGCGATGTCCGCCGTCATTGGCGTGCCCGACGAGAAATGGGGCGAAGCCGTTACCGCGATCGTGGTGCTCAAGCCCGGCGCGAATGCCGACGAGACCGAGATCATCCAATACGTCACGCAAAAAAAAGGCGTGGTGAATGCGCCCAAAACCGTGGTGTTCGAAAACCAGCTTCCCCTCACCGCGTTGGGAAAGATCGACCGCAAGACCCTCAGAAGAAAGTACTGGGCCGACCAGGGACGCCAAGTCAGTTGACCTACATCCCGTCCATGGACAGGCCTTCAGGCAACCAAGGAGACAACGATGCGCATCAGACACTGCCTTTTCAAAGCATGCCTTTTGACTCTCGGCATGGTTAGCATGAATCTTCATGCACAGGAGACCTACCCGAACCGGCCCATCAAGTTCGTCATTCCCTTCGCACCGGGAGGTGTCACCGACCTGACGGGCCGCACCTTCGCGAAGTACGTGTCCGAAGCGCTGAAGCAACCGCTCATCACGGAAAACAAACCCGGCGCGGGCGCGCTCATCGGCGCGAACTACGTGGCGCGCGCCCCTTCCGACGGCTATACGATGCTGCTCGGGACGAATGTCACCCACGCGATCAACCCGCAATTGATGGCGTCCACGCCCTATGACCCGATCAAGGACTTCCAGCCCGTGGCGATGTTCGGGCTCAATGGCAACGTGCTGGTCGTCAATGCCTCATTTCCCGCGAACGACTTCGATGCGTTCATCAAGTACGTCAAGGAGAAGCCCGGCGACATCAACTACGCCTCGGGCAGCGTTGGCAGCTCCGCCCACCTGGCCGCGGAGTTGCTGAAGCAGGAAGTCAAGGGCCTGGATTACATGCACGTGCCCTACAACGGCCCCTCCGAAGCCATGTCGGCCTTGATCGGCGGCCACGTGGACTTCATGTTCGCCAACATCGGGGCGGCGATCACCCAGATCAAGTCCGGAAAGATCAAGGCCATCGCGGTCACCACAGCCAAACGCGAGGCACAGTTGCCGGACGTGCCCACCATCGCCGAGTCGGGCGTGCCCGGATTCGAAGTCGTGGGCTGGATGGCTGCCTTCCTGCCGAAAGGCGCGCCGCCCGAAGTCACGACACGCCTGAACCAGGTCATCAATGATGCGCAGGCCAATCCGGAGTTGCGCAAGACGCTGGATGCGGCCGCGCTCATTCCGGTGGTGGCAACGCCCGACGGCACGACGAAATTCGTGCAGGACGAATATGCGAAATGGGGCCGCGTCATTCGCGACGGCAACATCCCAAAACTGTGACCTCCGGACAGCTTATGACACTCAATGGCAAAGCCTACATAGCAGGCGCATACGAGCATCCGACCCGATATGCGCCCGACAAGTCCGTTACCCAGTTGCATGCCGAGTGCGCGCTGGGCGCCCTGCGCGATGCGGGGTTGGATCTCAAGGACGTAGACGGCTACTTCTGCGCGGGTGACGCGCCGGGCGGCAATCCCCTATCCATGGTGGAGTACCTGAACCTGGACCTGAAGTGGGTGGACGGCACCGAGCTGGGCGGATGCTCGTACATGGTACATGTGCGCCACGCTGCGCTCGCCATCGCGCAAGGCAAATGCTCGGTCGCCTTGATCACGCTGGCGGGCAAGCCCAAAAGCAGCGGCATGGCGACGGGAACCGCGCCGCGCGAGCTGGGACCGGAACGGCCCGAAACGCCCTGGGACAGGCCCTATCGCTCCACCATCACCGGCATATATGGGATGCTCTCCCAACGCCACATGCATGAGTACGGCACGACCTCCGCACAGCTCGCCGCCGTCAAGGTGGCCGCGGCGCATCATGCGCAATACAACGAGTTTGCGGCGTTGCGCAAGCCGGTCACCGTCGAGGACGTGCTGGCGTCGCCCATTATTGCCAGTCCGTTGCACCGCCTGGATTGCTGCGTCATCACGGACGGCGGTGGCGCGCTGGTACTGACGAGTCCGGAGATCGCCCGGAGCCTGTCACGGCCTCTCGTCAAGCTGATCGGGGCCGGCGAGAGCATCAAGACCAGCCGGGGCGGCTACATCGAGCCCACCGCCTCGGGCGCCGTCACAAGCGGCAAGCTGGCGTTCGCCGAAGCAGGCATCGCGCCCGGCGACGTCAAGTACGCCTCCCTCTACGACAACTTCACCATCATGGTGTTGATGCAGTTGGAGGACCTGGGATTCTGCAAGAAGGGGCAGGCCGGCCCCTACGTAGCCGAAGGCAATTTGATCTCCGGCCGGGGCCAACTGCCTTTCAATACGGACGGTGGGGGGCTGTGCAACAACCATCCCTCAAATCGGGGGGGCATGACGAAAGTGATCGAAGCCGTGCGCCAACTCCGTGGTGAAGCGCATCCCGCCGTACAAGTCCCCGGTTGCAATCTCGCGCTGGCTTCCGGGCCCGGTTTGGTCATGGGGGTCGCCCATGCGCATTCCACTCTGATTTTCGAACGGGAGTAACGCGTGAACCGCCAAAGCGAGCTTTCCACCTACCTGAACGATCCCTATGCCCAGGCCTACCCCGAAACCGCTCCATTCTGGGCCGCCGCGGAACGGGGGCAATTGCTTCTGAGAACCTGCAATCAATGCAACCGCGCCCATTGGTATCCGCGCATCGTATGCCCGCTATGCGCCAGTGACGACACGGACTGGAAGCCTGCAAGCGGCCAAGGCAGTCTCTATGCGTTCAGCATCATCGAACGCGCCGATCCGCCCTACGCACTAGCCTATGTCGAACTGGACGAGGGTCCGATCATCTTGAGCAATCTCGTCGACTGCGATATTCGCGCCGCGAAGATCGGACAGCGGGTATCCGCCGTGTTCCGGCAAACGCCGGATGGCCGATACGCGCCCTTTTTTACACGCATTGCGTAGGCCACGAGCTTCTCTCGTCTCGCCTCTCCAAACGAAAACCTCTGCAAATCACCGTACGATTTGCAGAGGCCGGAGGTTCGTCGCACTATGGCCCGCAGCGGGGCATAGTGCGCGGGATCAGCGGATCGGCCACGGATACATGGCGCCGCCCTGGCTCCACAGCGCGTTCGTGCCGCGCTGCAAGCCCAGCTTGCTGTCCTTGCCCACGTTGCGTTCGAAGATTTCGCTGTAGTTGCCCACGGCCTTGATCGCGTTGTAGGCCCACTTTTCGTCCAGGCCCATGTTCTTGCCGGCGCCCGGCGTCACGCCCAGGATGCGCGAGATGTTGGGGTTGTTGCTCTTGAGCATCTCGTCCACGTTCTTCTGCGTGATGCCGTATTCCTCGGCCTCCATCAGCGCGAACAGCGTCCAGCGCACGATGCCCAGCCAGTTCTCGTCGCCCTGGCGCACCATCGGGCCCAGCGGTTCCTTGGAGAAGCGTTCCGGCAGGATTTCGTAGTCGTCCGGGTTGGCGACCTGCGTGGCGCGCACGGCGGCAAGCTGCGAGGCGTCGTCGGTGAAGGCGTCGCAGCGGCCGGATTCGAAGGCGCGCACGACTTCGGTGACCTTGTCGATCACGACCGGCTTGAATTCGATGTTGTTGGAGCGGAACCAGTCGGCCAGGTTGAGTTCGGTGGTGGTGCCCGGCTGCACGCAGACCGTGGCGCCGTTGAGTTCCTTGGCGCTTTTCACGCCCAGCTTCTTGTTCACCAGGATGCCCTGGCCGTCGTAGAAGCTGGCGGCGACGGCCGACAGGCCCAGCGAGGTATCGCGCGTCTGGGTCAGCGTGACGGTGCGCAGCAGCACGTCCACCTCGCCCGATTGCAGCGCGGTGAAACGCTGCTGGGTGGACAGCGCGGTTCCCTTGAATTTGGTCGGATCACCGAACACGGCCGCGGCGACGGCGCGGCAGATGTCCGCGTCCATGCCTTCCCATTCGCCCTTGCTGTTCGTCGCGGAGAAGCCCGAGACCCCGTCGGTCAGGCCGCACTGCACGAATCCCTTTTTCTTCACCGCGTCCAGGGTGGGACCGGCCACCGCCGCCTGGGACGCGCAAGCCAGGGCGATAGCGCCGGCTGCAAACAAGATAGACCGCTTCATCATTGCCTCTCCTGAGATGGATGCCGCGCCGGCTTGTAAGCCGGCTGCGGTTGAAACCGAGCCCTGCTTTACGGGGCCGGCCGCCAGATTAAGCGATGTCCACGGCGTGAACAACGCGACGCTGCCTAGTGGAAACCCGAGGAGAAATGACGGCTTGCCCCTGGGTTTCTCCGCTGTCCGGTGATCGAACTTTATCGCCCCATCATACGGCGCGGACGTCTTCCCTTGCGTGCCATACTTTTTTTGCGCTTTGGCCATCGCCGCCATGGCCGCCAACGCAAAAAATGCCCCGTGCCGCGCGTACTTGCTGCTCCCAACGGAGCGCTCTTTGCCTGGGGCGGCCCGGCGGAAAAAAAAGAGCATGCCAGCTCGACGTCCGGACGCGCATTCCTAGTCGGCCGATTCATGGAGGAGACAAATTCCATGGCATATGCAAGCAAACCGGGGGCTCGCCGCCTTGCGGCACCCCCTCGCCGTCACACCCTGAAGACCCTGTTGTGCGCCGTCCTCGCCATGGCGGGACTGGCCGCCGGCTCCGCCCACGCGGCGGACGACTGGCCAAGCAAGCCCATCAAGATCATCGTGCCCTACACGCCCGGCGGATCGACCGACATCGTCACCCGCATCGTGATGGAAAAACTGGGCCCGCGCCTGAAGCAGACCATCGTCGTCGAGAACCGGCCCGGGGCCAACAGCAGCGTGGGTTCGGCCATCGCCGCCAAGGCGGAGCCGGACGGCTACACCTTCCTGTCCATGCTGCCGGCCTACATCATCAACTTCCACCTGTACAAGCTGACCTACAGCCCGGCCGACCTGACGCCGGTGGTGCAGATGGCGGACCTGCCCCTGTTCCTGTTCGTGGCCAACGACCTGCCGGTGAAGACGGTGGCGGACCTGGTCGCCTACGCGCGCAAGAATCCGGACAAGCTGACCTACGCCTCCAGCGGCAACGGGTCCAGCGCGCACCTGACCGGCGCCGACTTCGCCCTGCAAAACAAGATCACGATGACGCACGTGGCCTACAAGGGCAGCGCCCCCATCCTGACCGACCTGCTGGGCGGGCGCGTGTCCATGGTGTTCGATCCCATCCTGGTTCCGATGCAGTACGTGAAGCAGAACCGGCTGAAGGCCCTGGCGTTCACCGGCAAGGAACGGTGGCCGACCGAGCCCGGGATTCCCACCATGGAGGAAGCCGGCCTGCCCGGCTTCGTCACGGGTTCGTGGGCCGGCCTGATGGCTCCCGCCAACACGCCCAAGCCCATCATCGAGCGCATGGCGCGCGAAATCAGCGAGATCGTCAAGGAACCCGACGTCAGGCAGAAGTTCCTGGACGCGGGCTTCCTGCCCGCGGGCGGCACCACCGGGCAGTTCGCCGCGCTGATGGAGAAAGACTCGGCGCGGTACGCCGAGATCATCAAGCAGGCGCGCATCACCGTGAATTGAACGTGGTGGGGCGCGCCGGCCGCGCCCCGCCCGGACGGGACTTCATCATGATCGACAAGTTCTACGACAGTCCCGAGGCCGCGGTCTCGGATATTCACGACGGCGCCACCGTGCTGATCGGCGGTTTCGGCGGCGCGGGCATGCCCACGGAACTCATCCACGCGCTGATCGGACAGGGCGCGCGCGACCTTACCGTGGTCAGCAACAACGCGGGCAACCGGGAAACCGGCCTGGCCGCGCTGATCAAGGCCGGGCGCGTGCGCAAGGTGATCTGCTCGTTTCCCAAGGCCTCGCATTCCTGGGTCTTCGACGATCTCTACCGCCAGGGCCGCATCGAACTCGAATGCGTACCGCAAGGCACCATCGCCGAACGCCTGCGGGCGGCCGGCGCCGGGCTGGGCGGCTTCTTCACGCCCACCGCCTACGGCACCGAACTCGCGCGCGGCAAGGAAACGCGCATGATCGACGGCCGCGGCCATGTCTTCGAACAGCCCCTGCACGGCGACTTCGCGCTGGTGAAGGCCGAGCTGGGCGACCGCTGGGGCAACCTCACCTACAACAAGAGCGCCCGCAATTTCGGACCCGTCATGTGCATGGCGGCCAAGACCGCCATCGCGCAGGTGCGCGCCAAGGCCGCGCTGGGCGAACTCTCGCCCGAGGCCGTGGTCACGCCCGGCATTTTCGTGCAACGCGTCACCCAGGTGGCCGACGCCGCCTTCTCCAGTTGAAGGAGTCCGCATGTTCCAGCCCCTGACCCGCGAGGCCATGGCGCGCCGCCTGGCCCGGGACATCCCCGACGGCAGCTACGTGAACCTGGGCATCGGCATGCCCGTGCTGGTGGCCGCGCACCTGCCGCCGGACCGCGAGATCGTGCTGCACAGCGAAAACGGCATCCTGGGCATGGGTCCGCCCCCGGCGGAGGCCGACGCCGACCTCGACCTGATCAACGCCGGCAAGCAGCCGGTGACCCTGCTGGAAGGCGGCGCGTACTTCCACCACGCGGATTCGTTCGCCATGATGCGCGGCGGCCACCTGGACATCTGCGTCATGGGCGGCATGCAGGTGGCCGCCAACGGCGACCTGGCCAACTGGTCGCTCGGCCGGCCGGGCGAGGCGCCCGCCGTGGGCGGCGCGATGGACCTGGCGGTGGGCGCGCGCAGCGTCTATATCATGATGGAGCACAACGCCAGGAACGGCGATCCCAAGATCGTCGAGCGCTGCGCCTATCCGCTGACCGGCGCGGGCGTGGTGGACCGCATCTATACCGACCTGGCCGTCATCGACGTGACGCCGGACGGGCTGCGGGTTCGGGATATGATCGACGGCATGACCCTGAAAGAACTGCAAGGCCGCACCGGCGCGCCCCTGCGCGCGGACTGATGCGGCCCAGCCTTCCCCCTCCCGGCTACGCCGCGCCGCCGGCGGCGGAAGACCATCCCGACCAGTTGCGGGGCGACCCGGACTACATGCTGACGCTCGCCCGCGGCCTGCACGTGATCCGCGCCTTCGGCACCCGCCGCCAGCCGCAGACCGCCGCCGAACTCAGCCGCCGCGCCGGCCTGCCCCGCGCCGTCGTGCAGCGCTGCCTGCACACGCTGATCCTGCTGGGCATGGCCGAACAGCATGGCAGGCTCTACGTGCTGACGCCCCGCATCCTGGGCCTGGGCTATGCGTACTTCTCATCGACGCCCTTCGTGTCGCTGGCCCAGCCCGTGCTGGAGGAACTGAGCGCCACGGTGAACGAAACCTGCGCGCTGGCCATCATGGAAGGCCACGAAATGCTGTACCTGGCGCGCTCGGAAGTGAACCGCCTGCTGGCCACCTCGATGGGACTGGGCAGCCGGCTGCCGGCCTATTGCACGTCCATCGGGCGCGTGCTGCTGGCGCAATTGCCGGAGCCCGCCCTCGCCCGCTACTTCGCCGCGACCGAGCTGCAGCCCTATACCGAATTCACCCTGACCACCGAGGACAGGCTGCGCGCCGAACTCGCGCGCATCCGCGAGCAGGATTACGCGGTCGCCGACCAGGAACTGGAACTGAACGTGCGCGCCATCTCGGTCGCGGTGCGCTCAGCCAGCGGCAAGGCCTGCGGCGCGGTCAACGTCAGCGTGAAGGCCGCCAGGGTGCCCTTGAACCGGCTGACGGACGAGTTCCTGCCGCCCTTGCGGCAAGCAGTGGAACGGATAGGGGAATTCCTGGCAGCGTGACCGGTAGGATGGGTGGAGCGCGAGATCCTCTCCACAAGAACGCTGCCCTTCAGCGCGCGAAACCCATGCTGTTGTGAGCAGACTGTTTTCAGGCCGCTGCCAGCCACCGTCTGCCCACAACAGCATGGGTTTCGCGCGTTGGAGGACGGAGTTCTAGCTTAAGAACTCTCGCGCTCCACCCATCCTACAAATCCGTCGTGTCCAGCGTGAAGGCCGCGGCGGCGCGGCCGATGCGGTCGTTGACCGCGTGCCACGCATCGGTGGCGGGAGGCGCCTGCACGATGATGCGCGCATAGCCCTGCTTGTCCAGATCGCGCAGCAGGCCATACAGCGCCTGCGCGTAGCGCGCCGGATCGGCGGGCACGGGTTGCCATTGCACCCGGGGATCGAGCACGGCCGGCGCCGGGCCGTAGGCCACGGCCACCACCCGGCCTTCGGGCAGGCCGCCGCCACGCGCCACGTCGCTCATGCGCGCGTCGGACGCCAGTTCCAGCGCGGTGCGCGGGGCGTAGTGCGCCTTCAGCGTGCCCGAGGCGCGCGGCGCGGCGGCGTCCGGCGCGAACACCTGCACGCCCAGCACGGCTTCGATCTGCGCGGCGCTGATGTGGCCGGGACGCAGCAGCACCGGGCCGGCGCCGCGGTCCAGGCGCGACAGGTCGAGGATGGTGGATTCGATGCCCACTTCCGACGCTCCGCCTTCCAGCACCGGCATGCCGGCGGCGACCTCTTCGGGGAATTCGCCGCGGACGTGTTCGGCCCGCGTGGGCGACACCTGGCCGAATTTGTTGGCCGACGGCGCGGCCACGCCGCCCTGCCCGTTCGGCTTGCCCGCGGCGAAGGCCGCCAGCAGCGCCTGCGCTACGGGATGCGACGGGCAGCGGATGCCGATGCTGTCCTGCCCGCCGCTCACCGTATCGGCGATGCGCGGGGCGCGCTTGAGGATCAGGGTCAAGGGGCCGGGCCAGAACGCGTCGATCAGCAGGCGCGCCTCCGGCGGCACTTCCGCCGCCCAGTATGACACGTCGCCTTGCGGCGCGATGTGCACGATGACGGGATGATTCGAAGGCCGGCCCTTGGCCGCGTAGATCCTGGCCACCGCCTGCGGGTTTTCGGCGTCCGCGCCCAGGCCGTAGACGGTCTCGGTGGGAAACGCGGCCAATTCGCCGTCCAGCAGGCGCTGGGCGGCCTGGGCGATCTCCGCGGCGCTGGCGGAACCTGGGGTGGACAAGGCGTTCATCCGGCGCGCTTACTCGGGAGCCTGCATGCCCAGCGCCGCCGCCACGCGGGCGGCGTCGTCGCGGGCCTGCTGCACGGTGGGCGCCACGATGGTGATGTGGCCCATCTTGCGGCCGCGGCGCGCTTCGCGCTTGCCGTACAGATGGAGCTTGGCCGTGGGCACCGCCAGCGCGGCCGGCCAGTCGGGCTCGCGCTGCGCCGTCGCGGTGGCCGACGGATACCAGATGTCGCCCAGGAGGTTCAGCATGACCGCGGGGGCCAGCAGGTCGGTGCCGCCCAGCGGCAGGCCGGCCATGGCGCGCGCCTGCTGCTCGAACTGGCTGGTGAGGCACGCGTCCATCGTGTAGTGGCCGCTATTGTGCGGACGCGGCGCGATTTCGTTGACGATCAGGCTGCCGTCCTTGAGCACGAAGAATTCCACGCACAGCACGCCGTGGTAGCCCAGGCCCTGCGCAATGGATTGCGCCGCCCGCGTCGCGCGGGCCTGGCGTTCGGCATGGGCCGCGTCCTGCTGGACCGGCTCGGCGGTGGAGACCGCCAGGATGCCGTCGCGGTGCACGTTGCGCGCCACGGGGAACACCACGCTGGCGCCGTCGAAGCCGCGCGCGAGCACCACCGAGATCTCGTAGTCCAGGGGCATCAGCGCTTCCAGCACGCAGGCCACGCCGCCGAATTCGGCGAAGGCGGCCAGCGCTTCCTCGCGCGTGCCGATGCGGGCCTGGCCCTTGCCGTCGTAGCCCAGGCGGGCCACTTTCAGGATGCCGGGGAACAGGCTGTCCGGCGCGGCGCGCAGGTCGGCTTCGCTGCGGATGGCCGCATGCGGCGCCACGGGAATGCCCTGCGATGCGATGAAGGTCTTTTCGGCGATGCGGTCCTGCACGATGGCCACGGCGTCCCCGGCGGGGCTCACGCGGCAGCGGGTGGCAAGGGTGCGCAGGCTGTCGGCGGGCACGTTCTCGAATTCGGTCGTCACGGCCTGACAGGTCTGGGCGAGGCGGGCCAGGCCGTCCTCGTCGTCGTAGGTGGCCTGGATGTGCAGGTCGGCCACCATGCCGGCCGGGCATTCCGCCGCCGGATCCAGCACGGCGACCTTGTAGCCCAGGCTTTGCGCCGCATGGCAGAACATGCGGCCCAACTGGCCGCCCCCCAGCAAGCCCAGCCAGCCGCCGGGCGCGATCGTGAAAGCAGTGGATTGAGTCATTCTGGTCAGGCCTCGGGCGGAACCTTCATGTCGCGCGCGGCCTGCGTCTGGCGGGCGCGGAACGCCACCAGCTTCTTGTGCAGGCCGGCGTCGGTGCCCGCCAGCGTGGCGATCACGTGCAGCGCCGCGTTGGCGGCCCCGGCCTCGCCGATGGCGAAGGTGGCCACCGGCACGCCCTTGGGCATCTGCACGATCGACAGCAGCGAGTCCTCGCCGCGCAGGTACTTGGACGGCACCGGCACGCCGAACACCGGCACTTCGGTCAGTGCCGCCATCATGCCCGGCAGATGCGCCGCGCCGCCGGCGCCGGCGATGATGCCGCGCAGGCCGCGCCCATGCGCGGCGGCGCCGTAGTCGGCCATGTCCTGCGGCATGCGGTGCGCGGAAATCACGCGCGCCTCGCAAGGCACGCCGAAGTCCTCCAGCATGGTGACCGCGTGCTTCATGACCTCCCAATCGCTGGAAGAACCCATAATCACGCCCACCACTGGGGTGGCCTCTGCCGCTGCGGAAGTCTTGGCTGTCATAACCGGTGTCTGAATGTTGAGCCCGCGGCGCCGGGCCGCGGAAAGTCGGAGGACCGCGGAACCAGGCCGCGAAACCGGGTATTTTAACCGGGAGGGCGAACGGCTATCGCGATGCGCCGGAATCCAGCCACAGATAGGTGGTGGGATCGTCCGGGCAAGGCCCGAAGCCGCACTCCAGCGTCGTGCTGCCGACGTTGCCCAGCGTCACGATGAGAAAAAGGACCATGACCAGGACGCCCAGGGCCGACACCGGCTTTTTCAGCATGCTGTCGCCCCACTTGCGGTCGGCCGACAGCATCACGGCGCAGAACGCGATGATGGCCGCGAAAGCGATGAATGCCCAGGTGTAGAAGTGCAGCCCCAACAGCGGCGCGCCGTAGCCGGGATCGCCCGGCGCGATGTGCAGGAGCACCTGCCGGCCCGAGACCAGCATGCCGCCCAGCGCGGCCGCGATGCTCATCGCGTAGTGCATCGGAGACGGGCCCAGCCGCAGGTTCAGCAGGAACCCCACGCCGGCCAGGATCAGGGCGACGCGCTGCAGCAGGCACAACGGGCACGGCAGTTCGTCGTAGACGAACTGCCAGAAGAACGCCATGCCCAGGACGGCGGTGACGCCCAGCAGCGCCAGGCCGTTCAGAATGCGGGAGCCGCGCGCGGGATTGCGGGAAAAGATCATCGTCCGACCCTTAGAACGACAGCGCCAGCGGGCTGGTCATGTGGTATTGGCACCAGGCGGCGAAGATCGCCAGGGTGAGCAGCCAGAAGGTCACGCAGGGGCGGCGCTTTCCAAGCATCCCGAACCACACGGCGACCAGGCCGGTCAGGAAAGGCAACATCATTACCATGCGTAGCGCTCCTTTCTGGGACGTCCCGATACAAGCAGCGGAAAAGTATACCGTAACAATCAGCAATAAATCCTATCGAATACCCGGGGCGTGTCCGCGCGCCCGCCGCGGACGAAAAAAAACCGCTCGGCGGCGAGCGGCTTTCTTCTGCCTGGAAAGGCGGCCCGGTCAGGCGACCAGGCGGTCCAGGGCTTCGCGGTACTTGGCGGCCGTCTTTTCCAGCACGTCCTTGGGCAGGCGCGGCGCGGGCGGCGTCTTGTCCCAGGGCTGGGTTTCCAGCCAGTCGCGCACGAACTGCTTGTCGAACGACGGGGGGCTGATGCCCACGCGGTAGCCGTCGGCCGGCCAGAAGCGCGAGGAATCGGGCGTCAGCACTTCGTCCATCAGGTACAGCGTGCCGTCGTCGTCCAGGCCGAATTCGAACTTGGTGTCGGCGATGATGATGCCCTTGGTGGCCGCGAACTTCGCCGCCTCGGCGTACAGCTTGAGCGTCACGTCGCGGATGCGTTCCGCCATTTCCTGGCCGACTTCCTTGACCACGTGGGCGAAGTCCACGTTTTCGTCGTGCATGCCGAATTCGGCCTTGGCCGCCGGCGTGAAAATGGGTTCGGGCAACTGGCTGGCCTGCTGCAGGCCGGCCGGCAGTTGGATGCCGCAGACCGATCCCGTGGCCTGGTAGTCCTTCCAGCCCGAGCCGATCAGGTAGCCGCGGGCGACCGCTTCCACCAGGATGGGCTTCAGGCGCTTGACCACGACGGCCCGGCCGCGCACCTGCTCCACTTCGTCCGGCGCCACCACGTCTTCGGGCTTCACGCCGGTGGAGTGGTTCGGCAGGATGTGGGCCAGCTTCTGCAGCCAGAATTCGGTCAGCTCGGTCAGCACCTGCCCCTTGCCGGGGATGGGGTCGTCGAGGATCACGTCGAAGGCGGAGATGCGATCCGACGCGACGATCAGCAACTTGTCGTCGCCCACCGCGTACATATCGCGCACCTTACCGCGGCCCAGCAGCGGCAAGGACTTGATGCTGGATTGATGCAAAGCAGAAGTCACGGGAAATGGCCTATGGCAATAATGAAGATTCCCGCCTCGGGCAGACGCCAGGGCGGGAAGTAGAACGGGATCCGGGAACCGCGGGGCAAGGCCGGCGCGGGGCGCGGGTCCTGCAAAGCGCATAGGTTACTGCAAATGGGCCCGCTTTGCCGGACGCCCGGAAGGGTCTGGCAGCCCGGCGGCCCCTCGACGCCGCCGGGCGCGCGGGTTAGGCTGTGGTCTCCCACTATGCGCGCCGACCGCCGCTGGCGTTACGGCGCTGACCCTAGGGCCCGTTCACCCCAAGCCCGGAGACAAAGCCGTATGCAGGACGCTATCCTCAAACGCACCGCCCGCGCCGACGCGCAGGTGCATCTCACCGGCGGCTGTCAGTGCGGAGCCATCCGCTACGCCGTCACCGACGAGCCGATCTCGGCCGCCACCTGTCATTGCCGGGACTGCCAGTATTCCAGCGGCGGCGCCCCGGCCCATGCGCTGATCTTCCCCGCCGGCTCCGTCACACTCCTGCGCGGCCGCGCCAAGGAACACCGCTACCGGGGCGATTCGGGCCACACCGTCATGCGCAGCTTCTGCGCGGACTGCGGCACGCCGCTGTTCGGCGGGTCCGAGGGCATGGGATACGAAGTCGTGCGGGCCGGCTCGCTGGACGACCCCGAGGCCTTCCACGCCCAGGTCAGCCTTTGGACCGACTCCGCCCCGTCCTGGCACCACGTGGACCGCGGCGTGCCGCACTTCCCCCGCAACTCCCCGCCGGCCTAGCAAGAACGGTTGCAAAAAAAAGGGGCGGGTCCGCAAGGACCCACCCCTTTTTACCCTGGACGGGTGCTTACTGGACGACCTGGGCCAGCTTGCCCGAGGCGTACTGCGCGGCGATGTCGGTCAGCGGCAGCGCCTTGATCTTGCTGGCGTTGCCAGCGGTGCCGAATTCCGTGTAGCGGGCGACACAGATGGCCTTGGCGGCGGCGCGGGCCGGCTTCAGGTATTCGCGCGGGTCGAACTTTTCCGGGTTTTCGGCGAAGAAGCGGCGGATCGCGCCGGTCATGGCCAGGCGGATATCGGTGTCGATATTGATCTTGCGCACGCCGTACTTGATGGCTTCCTGGATTTCCTCGACGGGAACGCCGTAGGTTTCCTTCATGTTGCCGCCGAATTCGCGGATCTCGGCCAGCAGTTCCTGCGGCACGCTGGAGCTGCCGTGCATCACCAGGTGGGTGTTGGGCAGGCGGGCGTGGATTTCCTTGATGCGGGAGATCGACAGGATGTCGCCGGTGGGCTTGCGCGTGAACTTGTAGGCGCCGTGGCTGGTGCCGATGGCGATGGCCAGCGCGTCCAGTTGGGTCTTGCGCACGAAATCGGCCGCCTGTTCGGGATCGGTCAGCAACTGGTCCATGGTCAGCTTGCCGTCGGCGCCGTGGCCGTCTTCCTTGTCGCCCTGCATGGTTTCCAGCGAACCCAGGCAGCCCAGTTCGCCTTCGACCGTCACGCCCAGCTTGTGCGCGATGTCCACGACCTTCTTGGTCACGTCCACGTTGTAGTCGTAGTCGGCGATGGTCTTGCCGTCTTCCTTGAGCGAGCCGTCCATCATGACGCTGGAGAAGCCCAGGTCGATGGCGCCCTGGCAGACCTTGGGCGACTGGCCGTGGTCCTGGTGCATGACCACGGGGATGTGCGGATAGGATTCCACGGCGGCCTGGATCAGGTACTTCAGGAAGCCTTCGCCCGCGTACTTGCGCGCGCCGGCCGAGGCCTGCATGATCACCGGGCTGTCGGTCTCCGCAGCGGCTTCCATGATGGCCTGGACCTGCTCCAGGTTGTTGACGTTGAAAGCAGGGATGCCGTAGCCGTGCTCGGCGGCGTGGTCGAGCAACTGGCGCATGGAGACTAGGGCCATGAGTGGTCCTCCTTAGGTACTGTCTATTGAAAGATGGTTGAAGTCCTGCTGAATGGTGTGATTTTACGGGGGATTCGACGAAAGGTCTTGCAACCGCCGGTATCCAGGCCATTCGGCTTGCGCCGAAGGATGCAAACCGCCCCGGCGCCTCCGTCCGGACGGGGGATGGCGCGGCGGGGCGGGCGAATTCCGGCTACGGCCTGCCGGCGTGCGGCACGTCCACCCGCGTCATCAGGATCCGCGCCTCGGGCCTGGCCCTGCGGTTGGCCTCGATGAAGTCCGGGGCCGCCGCCATGAACAGGCTGCGGCCGTCCGGGCCGCCCAGGGCGGCCGCGAAGATGCCGAATTCGCCGGTGTCGATCTGCTCAAGTATCCTGCCGCCGCGCGCCACGCGCACGATGCGCTTGCCGATGGCGTCGGCCACCCACAGCGCCCCTTCCGCGTCCAGCGCGCCGCCGTCGGGTCCGATGGCCGACGCGGCGATCAGGACGCCCAGGTCGTCGCTGTCCGGCAGCGCGCCGAAGTCCGCCCAGTCGCGGCGCGGCCCCAGTCCCCCGTCGGGCAGGATGTCGAATTCGGAAATGCGGTTGCCGAAGGTTTCGTTGACGATCATGGTCTTGCCGTCCGGCGTGATGAAGGAGCCGTTGGGGAAACACAGCCCGTCGGCCACCACCCGCGCGGCGCCGTCGGGATCCACCCGCACGATCGTCGTATTGCGCACGGGCGCGCCGCCCATCAGGTCGAAGCCGAAATTGCCCACATAGGCCCGGCCCTGCGCGTCCACCACCATGTCGTTGATATGTCCCCCCGTCAGCGCGGACAGGTCGGCGTGCACGGCGAGCGAGCCGTCCGGTTCCCGGCGCAGGAGCTTGCGGTCCTTCATGGAGGCGATGAGCAGGCGGCCGTCCGGCAGCCAGCCCAGCCCGGACGGCTGCTGCGGCACCTGGCAGATCCGTTCGACCTTGCCGTCCAGGTCCACGGCGATGACCTGCTCGGTATAGAAGTCCGACGCCCACAGGCGGTCCTCGTGCCAGCGCAGCCCCTCCAGGTAGGTGTAACCGGACGCCAGCACGGACAGTTCGCGTTTCAGCATTGCCTAGTCTCCTTTTTTTGTCACCGGACGGCCCATTCTGGCATGGCGGCGGACGATCGCGCCGCGGTTCCAAATTGATACAAATCCGGGGCCGGCGCGCCTGCCGGGCGTCCGCGGGGCGCGCCGGCGCCGGCCCTGGCATTGCTGACAACTGGCTGTCAGGTTTGCGGCGTTAACATCGCGCCCCAAGGGTAAACCCGTAGCCGCGGGGGACGCCCCGGCATGTCTGTCATTGGACCCGCAAGCCCGCCCCATGCCGGCGGACCCGGCCCCCCCGCGGGGCCAGGCATGGGGCCGCCGTTTTCCGTTTTGATCATGAACACTAAGAAGCTGACGCGTTACATCGGCATCGCCATGGTGCTGGGCATCGTGGTGGGCTACTTCTGCAACAACCACGCGCAGAACCCGCAAGAGGCCGCGCAGATCGCCTCGTATTTCAGCCTCGTCACCGACATTTTCCTGCGCATGATCAAGATGATCATCGCCCCGCTGGTGTTCGCCACCCTGGTGACCGGCCTGGCCAGCATGAGCGACGCCAGCGCCGTGGGCCGCATCGGCATGCGCGCGATGATCTGGTTCATCGCCGCCTCGGCCATTTCGCTGCTGCTGGGGCTGGCGCTGGTCAACCTGTTCCAGCCGGGCGCGCACCTGAACATGGCGCTGCCGGACGCCGGCGCCACCTCCGGCCTGAAGACGGGCGATTTCACGCTCAAGGCCTTCATCGCCCACGTGTTCCCCCGCAGCATCGCCGAGGCGATGGCCACCAACGAAATCCTGCAGATCCTGGTGTTCTCGCTGTTCTTCGGCGCGGCGCTGTCGTTCATCCGCGGCAAGGGCCACGACACCCTCTACAACATGATCGACGAGCTTGCGAAGATCATGTTCCGGGTCACCGACTACGTCATGCGCTTCGCGCCGCTGGGCGTGTTCGCGGCCATGGCCGCCGCCATCACGACCGAAGGGCTGGGCGTGCTGGTCAGCTACGGCAAGCTGATAGGCGAGTTCTACCTGGGCCTGGCGCTGCTGTGGGCGGTTCTTTTCTCGGTCGGCTACCTGTTCCTGGGCAAGTCCGCCATCCGGCTGGGCGGCCTGATCAAGGAACCCACGCTGCTGGCCTTCTCGACGGCCAGCAGCGAATCGGCCTATCCCAAGACCATCGAGGCGCTCACGCGCTTCGGCGTGCCCAAGCGCATTTCGGGCTTCGTCCTGCCGCTGGGCTATTCCTTCAACCTGGACGGCTCGATGATGTACCAGTCCTTCGCGGTGCTGTTCATCGCGCAGGCCTACAACATCGAGATGAGCTTCACGCAGCAACTGACGCTGCTGCTGGTGCTGATGGTGACCAGCAAGGGCATGGCCGGCGTGGCGCGCGCGTCGCTGGTCGTCGTCGCCGCGACGCTGCCGATGTTCCATCTTCCGGAAGCCGGCCTGCTGCTGATCATGGGCATCGACCAGTTCTTCGACATGGGCCGCACGGCCACCAACGTGGTGGGCAACAGCCTGGCCACCGCCGTCATCTCCAAGCTGGAAGGCAAGCAGGAAGCGCCCGGCGCGCAAGCCGCGTCCATCGCGCCCGACGAGCCCCCCGCCGTCCAGCCCGCGAGCCAGCGGGCGTAGGCAGGAAGCGGGCCGCAAGGCCCGATTTCCTGGGGCCGGCCCGGCTTGACCGGCACCACCGCCGGGAGCAACATATAAGCCCTTTGCCCGACATACCGGCGCGGCGCGCGATCGCCCCGCGCCCTTCGCAAGCCATGATCTCCACACGCCTGCGCTGCACCCTGGCGGCCCTCGCGCTGATGGCCGCCGCACCCGCCTCGCATGCCTGGACGCGCATATCCTGCGACCTGGGCGGCACCGTGGCCAACCTGCCGGAACAAATGCGCCAGTACCGCGTCGACGGCACGGAGATCACGCAACTGATGTTCAGGCTGAAGGTCAGCAGCGCGGACATTCCCGAAGGCGCCCGCGCCGATACCGATTGCACCGAATTCCTCGACCGGGAGATCGACGTGGTGCTGGAGAACGCCGGCGCCCGCGCCGTGCGCAAGGGCAAGCCCCTGAAGCTGCGGTACCGCTACGACGATTCGCTGGGCCAGGCCCAGGCGACGCGGTTCGAGCTGGTCCGCTAGGGCCTGCCGGACGGCGTCAGTCGTTCACCGAGCAGGAGACCGGCGCGCCGTCCTCGAATTCGACGTCGTACGTGTGCACTGGATCCCAAGGCAGCGTGAACCACAGTTCGTAGCCGTCGCCGTCCTCGTCGAACAGCCACAAGGCCCGCAGCACGGCCTTTTCCGCCATGGCCTCGGCGGTTTCCTCCGGCAGCAACTGGCTGTCTTCCAGCCCGAGCTTCTTGTAGTGTTCGTAGGAATAGTTGTCGAGCAGGAAATCGGCGGCGGCGACGATTTGCTCGTCGAGGTTGTCGATGATGGCCTTGACCACCTTGGAAGCGCCGCTCGAGGGTTCCTCGCCATCGGTCTGGATCATGACGTGGATAGGCGGACGCCCCTCGCCCACGGCGACGTTTTCGGCCGCCCACAGATCGGGTTCTTCGGGATCCTGGGTGAAATTGAATCGTGCCATCGAGCGCTCCGGAAAATGGGGTCGCCGTCCGCGGGAAATGCGGCAGCGTTCTTGCCGCCATTTAACCAGATGCGCGGCGCCGCGTCCGTCTCCGTCCGAGATGTTTCAGACACGCTCCAGCGGCAGATGCGGCAAGGCGGGCAGCGCGACACGGATGGAATCGCCCGCGCGCACCTCGCCGCCCTCGATCACAATGCCCATCACGCCCGCCCGGCGCATCAGGCTGCCGTCGGGATGGCGGCCCAGCACGGCGGCGGTCAGGCCCTTCTGGTAGTTGTCCAATTGCGCGCAGGGATTGCGCAGACCGGTGATCTCCACGACCGCGCCCTCGCCGATATGCAGCCTGGCGCCCCGCGGCAGGCCCAGCAGGTCGATGCCGCGGGTGGTGATGTTCTCGCCCATCGTGCCTTCCGCCACGTTGAAGCCGGCAAGCTGAAGCTCGTCGTGCAGCTCGCCGTGGATCAGGTGCACCTGCCGCAGATTGGGCTGCGTCGGATCGGCCTTGACGCGGGAGCGGTGCCTGACGGTAACGCCGAGATGGGCGTCGCCCTCCACGCCCAGCCCCTTCAGCAGCACGATGGCCGGCACGACCGGCTTGCTGAACGAATGCGCCGCGCTGCGCGCCACGGCGGTCACGATGGAACTCATCGCATCTCTCCAGGAGCGGCCTCAGGCCGCCAGGCCTTGCGGCTCGGCCAGCCGGGGCTCGCTCGCGCGCATGGGCGGATAGTGCGTCGAGAATACCAGCCGGCCGGCCGACCAGGTATGGCTGACCAGGGGCTGCCCGCCCACTTGCGCCACCGCCACCAGGTCGGCGCGCAGGCCGGGCGCGATGCGGCCGCGGTCCGACAGGCCGCAGGCCTGCGCCGGATTCAGGGTGACCAGCGCGGCCGCCTGCGGCAGCGTCAGGTCGGTCTGCGCCGCCACCGCGAAGGCCGCGGCGATCAGCGCGGAAGGCTGGTAGTCCGAGCACAGGCAGCTCGCCACGCCCGCGCGGACGGCGTCGATGGCGCGCATGGAGCCGCTCTGGCTCTGCCCGCGCAGCACGTTGGGCGCGCCCAGGATGGTGGGCAGCCCGCAAGACACTGCGGCGCGCGCGGTATCCAGCGTGATGGGGAACTCGCTCATCGCCACGCCCAGGTTGCGCATGGTGGCGATCCGGTGGATCGAGTCGTCGTCATGGCTGGCGGTGGGGATGCCCAGCGCCCGGGCGTGAGACAGCAGCGCCTCCACCCGCGCCACCGCGCCGTCCCGGGCGTGGGTCTTGGCCTGCGCGGCCTCTTCGGCCTGCTCGCGGCTCATGGCGTGGTTGCCCATCATGTACTGCAAGTAGGACTCCAGGGTCTTGAACTGCCCCTGGCCCGGCGAATGGTCCATCACCGACAGCAGGTCCACCGCGCCCTCGTCCATCAGGGCGCGCAGCACGTCCACCGAGGTGGCGTCGGTGACTTCGTAGCGGCAATGCACGCGGTTGTCGACCAGGCTGTGCCGGCGGAAGGCGCGCACCGTGCGCACCACTTCCGCCGCCGTCTGGTTGTTGCGCACGCCCCATTCGCTATTGGCGAACGACAGTGCGTGATACGGCGTGGTGATGCCCGCGGCGGCATTGCGGCGGTCCACCTGGGCCACCGCGAAGTCCAGCGGGAAGAGCACGCGCGAACGCGGCTCGGCCTCTTTTTCGATCGCGTCGCAATGCAGGTCGACCAGCCCCGGCAGCAGGGTCTGGCCGCCCAGGTCGATCTCGCGGCCGGCGCGCGCGCCGGCCGGCTCGATGGCGACGATGCGGCCGTCGTCGATCAGCACGGCGCTGTCCTCCAGGACGCGGTCGGGCATCACTACGCGGGCATGGGTGAGGTAGGTGCTTTGCATGCTCATTGCTCCAGTTCGGCCGCGGCCGCCAGCGCGGGGCGCAGTTCCAGGGTCTGGGTGGCGACGGCGTCGCGGACCTCGGCGTCGTGGAAGATGCCCAGCAAGCAGCGGCCCTCGGCGCGGGCCTCGCGGATCAGCTCGATCACCACCTGGCGGTTGTCGGCGTCCAGCGACGCGGTGGGTTCGTCCAGCAGCAGGATGGGATGGCGGGCGATGAAGCCGCGCGCGATGTTCACCCGCTGCTGTTCGCCGCCGGAAAAAGTGGCCGGGGCCAGCCCCCACAGCCGGGCGGGCACGTTCAGGCGCTGCAGCAGCGCGGCGGCCCGGCCGCGGGCCGCTTCCGGGTCCACGCCGGCCGCGCGCAGCGGCTCGGCCACCACGTCCAGCGCGGCCACCCGCGGAATCACCCGCAGGAACTGGCTGACGTAGCCGATCGTGTCCCGGCGCAAGGCCAGGATGCGCTGCTCGGGAGCGCCCACCAGTTCGACCCACTGGTCCCCGGACCGCACGCGGATGCTGCCTTCGGTGGCGAGGTAGTTGCCGTAGAGGCAGCGCAGCAGCGTGCTCTTGCCGGTGCCCGACGGCCCGGCGAGCACGAGGCAGTCGCCGGCCGAGGCGTCGAAGTCGACCGCGTCGAGCACCGGCAGGCGCATGCCGCCCTGGTTATGCAGGGTGAACATCTTTCCGAGGCTCCGCACCTCGATCATGGGTATCGTTGCGCTCATCGTCAGCTCTGCAAAATGGAGGACACCAGCAATTGGGTGTAGGGATGCTGCGGGTCGTCGAGGATCTGGTCGGTCAGCCCGCTTTCCACGACCTCGCCGCCGCGCATGACCAGGGTGCGGTGCGCCAGCAGGCGCGCGACGGCCAGGTCATGCGTCACGACGATGGCGGCCAGGCCCAGGTCGGTCACCAGTTGGCGCAGCAGGTCCAGCAGGCGCGCCTGCACCGACACGTCGAGCGACGCGGTGGGCTCGTCCATGAACACCAGGCGGGGATGCGTCACCAGGTTGCGGGCGATCTGCAGGCGCTGCTGCATGCCGCCGGAAAACGACACGGGCGTGTCGTCCAGCCGGCCCGCGTCGATCTCCATCTTGTGCAGCCAGTTGCCCGCCACCCGGCGCAGTTCGCCGTAGTGCCGGTCGCCGACGGCCATCAGGCGTTCCGCGATGTTGGCGCCCGCGCTGACCTGCATGCGCAGGCCGTCGCGGGCGTTCTGCCGCACGAAGCCCCAATCAGTGCGCGACAGCAGGCGCAGGCGCGCGCCCGGCAGCGCGGCCAGGTCGGTGAAGCCCTGGTCGCGGGTGTCGTACCAGACGCTGCCCGCGTCCGGCCGGGTCTGGTACGAGACCGCCGACAGCAGCGTGCTCTTGCCCGAGCCGGACTCGCCGACCACGCACAGCACTTCGCCGGGATAAAGGTCGAAACTGACGTCGCGGCAGCCGTGCACGCCGTCCCAGGTGCGCGTCATGTTCCGCACGGAAAGCAAAGGTTGGGCGTTCATGCGGCGGCCTCGTCCAGGGAGCGGTCCGGGCGCCGCGGCGCCTGGCGGTTGTTGCAGTATTCGGTGTCCGAGCAGACGTAGCGGCGCGTGCCCGCGTCGTCCAGGATGATCTCGTCCAGGTAGCTGTCGCGCGAACCGCAAAGGTCGCAGCACTGGGTCCAGGTCTCCACCCGGAAGGGGTGGTCTTCGAAGTCCAGGCTCTTCACGCGGGTGTATGGCGGCACCGCGTAGACCCGCTTTTCGCGGCCCGCGCCGAACAGCATCAGCGCGGGGCTGCCGTCCAGCTTGGGGTTGTCGAACTTGGGGATCGGCGAGGGCCGCATCATGTAGCGGTCGTTCACGATGACGGGGTAGTCGTAGGTGGTGGCGATGTGGCCGTGCTGCGCGATGTCTTCGTACAGCTTGACGTGCATGCCGCCGTATTCGGCCAGCGCGTGCATGGTGCGCGTCTCGGTCTCGCTGGGTTCGAGCCAGCGCAGCGGCTCGGGGATCGGCACCTGGAACACCATGATCTGTCCCGCCGCCAGGGGCGTCTCGGGGATGCGGTGGCGCGTCTGCACGATGGTGGCCGCCCGCGTGGATTCCGTCGTGGCCACGCCCGTGACGCGGCCGAAGAAGCGCCGGATGTTGATGGCGTTGGTGGTGTCGTCCGAGCCCTGGTCGATCACCTTGAGCACGTCGCCGCCGCCGATGATGGCGGCGGTGACCTGGATGCCGCCCGTGCCCCAGCCGTAGGGCAGCGGCATTTCGCGGCTGCCGAACGGCACCTGGTAGCCGGGAATGGCGACGGCCTTGAGCAAGGCGCGGCGCAGCATGCGCTTGGTGGATTCGTCCAGGTAGGCGAAGTTGTAGTGGTCGTCGCGTTCGACCGTTGCGTGTTGCGTCGTCATGGGGAAACCGCCTCGTCCATCAGTTCGTTGTGCGCGGCCTCGGGCGCGGCCCGCTCGGCGCGCATCCGGCGCAGCAATTCCAGGTTGGCCTGGAAGTCCACGTAGTGCGGCAGCTTCAAGTGCTGCACGAAGCCCGACGCCTCGACGTTGTCGCTGTGGTACAGCACGAATTCATGGTCGTTGGCCGGGGAATCGGCGCGTTCGCCCAGTTCGCCCGCCTTCAGGGCGCGGTCCACCAGCGCCATCGACATGGACTTGCGCTCGCCGTAGCCGAACGTCAGCCCGTAGCCCCGGGTGAACTTCGGGCCTTCCTCGGCGTTGCCCGCGAACTGGCTGACCATCTGGCATTCGGTGACCTCGATCTCGCCCACGGTGACGGCGAAGCCGAGTTCCTCGATGTGCATTTCCACTTCCAGCGCGCCGTAGCGGATCTCGGCCGCGAAGGGGTGGGTGTTGCCGTAGCCGCGCTGCGTGGAATAGCCCATCAACAGCAGGAAGCCTTCGTCGGCGCGCGCCAGGTTCTGCAGGCGCGCGGCGCGCGACGCCGGAAAGTCCAGCGGCTGCCGCGTGAGGTCGAAGGGTTCGGGATCGCCTTCCGGCACCGGCTCGGCGTCGATCAGGTCGTCTTGCGCCAGCAGGTCGGTCACGCGCGGCATGGCGCTGTCCAGGGCCTCCTCGCCCGGAGGCAGGGCGTCGGCCTCGCGCTGCGCCAGCAGCGAAAAGTCCAGCAGGCGCTGGGTGTAGTCGTAGGTCGGGCCCAGGATCTGGCCGCCGGGCACGTCCTTGAAGGTGGACGAGATCCGGCGCCGCAGGCGCATGCGGCCCGTGTCGATCGGCTGCGTGTACCCATAGCGCGACAGGGTCGTGCGATAGGCGCGCAGCAGGAACACGGCCTCGATCACGTCGCCGGCCGCCTGCTTGAGCGCCAGCGCCGCCAGTTGCGGATCGTAGAGCGAGCCTTCGGCCATGACGCGGGACACGGCCAGCGGCATTTGTTCGCGGATCTGGTCCAGCTCCAGCTCGGGCACCTCGCGGTCGCCTCGGCGGTAGTCGTCCAGCATGCGGTAGGAATTGAGGATGGCGCGTTCGCCCCCTTTCACGGCTACGTACATGTCAGTTCTCCAGGCGCGTGCTGCGCGGCAGCCCGCAAATCCGCCGGCCCTGCGTCAGGAACACGTCGACGCCCAGCGGAAACCGTTGATGGTTGATGCGCCATTCGCGCCAGAACCCCTCCGGCAGGCCGGCGGCGGCCAAGGTCTGCCGCGTCTGGATGCCCGGACCGCTCAGGACGGCTTGCGGCCCCGCGTCCAGCGATTCGACCTCGATCAGCAAGGTGGTCGATTGATCGGGATAGGCGGGGTCGCCCTGATGGCAGGACGACAGCGCGGGCGCGGCGAAGCCGGCCGGCACCGCGGCGAAGCGGGCCAGGGACGGCGACGGCACAATGGGGCAGGCGCAATGGAAGCGCAGGAAGGCGAGCGTTTCGGCGCTGGCGGATTCGGGCAGCCACAGCGGCGTGTCCACGTCCACCAGCGTCAGCAGCAAGGCGGCCATGGCGGGCGACAGGCCCTCCGGCACGCCGCTGCCGGCCAGGATTTCGCAGATGCGGCCCGGATGGGCCAGCGCGTCCAGCGCGGCGCGGAATGTGGCCTGCGCATCGCCGACCGGATCCTCGAAGCCGGGAAGCAGCGTCCGGCCCGAGGCCGCGGCGGCCAGTGTCTGTCGTTCCATGTCAGTCCTCGCCTCGCACCATCGTGAAGAATTCCACCTTGGTCTGCGCCGCCACGCGGGCCTGGCGCTCGACCTTTTCGGCATGCAGGCGCGCCAGCGGCGCGATGAGCCGCTCCTGCACCGTCTCGCGCCACTCGGGCATCTGCAGCAGGGCGTCGGCCACCGCGGCCTGTTCCGCGTGGCGCAGCGAACGGCCTTGCACGTAGGCCACGCCGACCACGCCCTCGCCCATCGTCACCGCGCAACGTGTCACGGTCATTTCGCCCAGGTTGAAGCGGGCGCCCGTGCCGCCGCTGCGGGCGCGCACCATGGCCATGCCGGTCTGGGCCGGCCGCAGCGTCCGGTGCCCGGGCACGCCGGACAATGCGCCGAAGGCGCCGTCCAGCGCGCCGGGGTCCGCCAGCGCCAACACGCGCATCCAGGCCGCGCGCCGGGCGCTGGCCGCATCCTGTCCTGCCTGTGGGTGATCCATTTTTTCCTCTAAACGTCTAGACGACCGGATGGAGTATGATCGCTTCGAAAGGCAAGTTCAACAGCCTGGCGTGAATTTTTGATGACAGCGGCGGCATGCGCGCGACGCCTTTGCGGCGCCCGCGGCATCGGGCACAATCGGGGCCATTCTTGACGAGCGGATATGACAGCACGAGCGCACCCTATGGTTGAAAGAGGTTCCGGCATCGCCGTCTGGCGGCAAATCGGCGAATCGCTTGCGGACGACATCCGCAACAAACTCTATGCGGCGGGGGAACAGCTTCCCTCCGAACCCGAGCTGGCCGCCAGGTTCTCGGTCAACCGCCACACCATCCGGCGCGCCATGGGCGAGCTTGAGCAAAGCGGGCTGGTCAGGATCGAACAGGGCCGCGGCACCTTCGTCCAGGAACATGCCATCGACTACGCCATCGGCAAGCGCACGCGCTTTTCCGAGAACCTGCGCAGCCAGGGCATGCTGGGCCACCAGGAGGTGCTGGGCAGCCAGTCGCTGCGCGCGGCCGATATCGCCAAGCACCTGGGGCTTGCCCGCAGCGCGCCGCTATTGCGCGTGCAGATCGTGGGCAAGGCCGAGAACCGCCCCATCAGCACCTCGGAACACTACTTCGACGAAAAGCGTTTCCCCGATTTCGCGCAGCGGCTGGCGGCGCTGCGCTCCATCTCCAAGGTCTATGCCCACTACGGCATCGGCGACTACACCCGGAAGTGGTCGCGCATCACCGCCGTCCTGCCCTCGCCCGAAACCGCCCGGCTGCTGGGCCAGCCCAAGACCCGCCCCATCCTCCAGATCGAAGCCTTGAACGTGGACCAGGAGGGCGCTCCGCTGCAATACAGCATCGCCCGTTTCGTGGGCGACCTGGTGCAACTGATGGTGGCGGACGACGGCTGAGGCCGGCGCAGGAGCCCGGCCGCCCGCCGCCATGGCGCGGCGGCCTTTCGCAATCGCCGCAATCCGTCGAACTCATCTAGACATCTGGTTGTAATGCAACCCCGCTAAGGTCGCATCATGAATACACGCACACACGCCCCCTCGCCCCTGGCCGGTGTCACAGGCCAGCGCATTCTGACGCCGCGCGGCGTCCAACACGCCAGCCTGCGCTTCCATGGCGGCCTGATCGACGACTCGGCCGCTCCCGCCGCGCGGGGCGCCTCCTGGTTCGACGCCGGAGACCTGCTGGTGCTTCCGGGCATCGTGGACCTGCATGGCGACGCCTTCGAGCGGGCCATCATGCCGCGGCCCAGCGTGACCTTCCCCTACGAAGGCGCGCTGTCCGACGTGGACCGCCAGTTGCTGGCCAACGGCATCACCACCGAATTCCACGGCGTCACGCTGTCCTGGGAAGGCGGATTGCGCGGCGAGAGCTACGCCCAGCGCATGTTCGACGCCCTGGAAAGCATGCGCCCCCTCATGGGCGCGCGGCACTACGTGCACCTGCGTTTCGAGACGCATCACGTGGGCGGGCTGGACGTCGCGCGGCAATGGATACGCGACGGCCGCGTGCGCTTCCTGGCGCTGAACGACCACCTGCCCAGCATGGCGCGGCGCCTGGGCGACGAGCGCAAGCTCATGCAGTACGCCAACCGCGCGGAATGCGACCTCGACGTCTTCCAGGACCGCATCCGGGCCGCGATGGCGGCGGCGGACTGCGTGGCCGACGCCATGCGCGAACTGACCGCCTGCGCGCGGGAAGCCGGCCTGAGGGTGGCGTCGCACGACGACCCCGACGCCGCCACGCGCCGCTACTACCATCAACTGGGTTGCGGCGTGGCGGAATTTCCGCTGACCCGCGATGCCGCCGGCGTCGCGCGCGACCTGGGGAATTCCGTGGTCTTCGGCGCGCCCAACGTGGTGCGCGGCGGCAGCCACACCGGCGCGCCCAGCGCCGCCGAAATGGTCCGCGCGGGCCTGTGCGACGTGCTGACCTCCGACTACTACTACCCCGCCCCGCTCGCCGCCGCCCTGAAGCTGGCCGCCGACGGCGTGCTGCCGCTGGCGCGGGCCTGGGACCTGGTGTCGCTGAATCCGGCGCGCGCCGCCGGCCTCCAGGACCGCGGCGCGCTGGCGCCGGGCCTGATCGCCGACGCGATCGTGGTGGACGACCAGGTGCCGGGGCTGCCCCGCGTCTGCGCGGCGATCGTCGGCGGTGAACTGCGCTACGCCAGCCGCGCCTTCGGCGACGGCCGCGACCAGCGCATGGCGGCCTGAGGGGTGACCATGGCCCTTGCCCACCGCTACGCCCTGTACCTCGCCCCCACCGGCCCCTGGCGCGAACACGGCAGCCGCTGGCTGGGCCGCTGCGCCGACACCGGCGAGGCGCTGCCGCCGCTGCCGGGGCAGGCCGAATGCTCGCACGAATGGACGCGGGCCCCGCGCCACTACGGCCTGCATGCGACCCTGAAGCCGCCCTTCCGCCTGCGCGAGGGCGCGAGCCCCCTGGAAGTGGACGCGGCCGCGCGCCGGCTGGCCGAAGGCGGCAGCCCGTTCGCGCTGGAACTGGAATGCGAACCGCTGCGCGGCTTCCTGGCTTGGCGCATCGCCGACGCGGACGAACCGGGCCGGGCCCGCATCCAGGCCCTGGCCGACGCGGCCGTGCGCGACCTGGATCCCTTGCGCGCCCCGCCCACGCCCGAGGAAACCGCGCGCCGCCGGCCGCAGTCGCTCACGCCCGCGCAGCAGGCCATGCTGGCGCGCTGGGGCTATCCCTATGTGTTCGACACCTACACCTTCCACATCACGCTGACGGGCAAGCTGGAAGGCGACGCGCTGGCGCAAGCGCGGGCAGGCATCGCGGCCTTCGCCGACCCGCTGCGCGGGCAGGCCATGGCCGTGCCCGGCGTCAGCGTCTACGTGCAGGCCGCGCCGGGCGCGGATTTCGTCGCGGCGCGGCACTACCATTTCGACGGCGCCTGCGTGGACGCCGCGGGCGCCGCCTACCTGCAAGGGCCGGCGGCGGCATGAACGCCCCCGCCCCCGCCGACGGCGCGCGCCTGATCTACCTGATGGGCGCCTCGGGCAGCGGCAAGGACACGCTCCTGCGCCTGTTGCGCGCCTGCCTGCGCGGCGGCGAACCCGTGCTGGTGGCGCACCGCTACATCACGCGCGACAGCGGCGACAGCGAAGACGCGCTGCGCCTGACGGACGAAGAGTTCCTCCGCCGCGCCGCGCTGGGCTGCTTCGCGCTGCGCTGGCGCAGCCATGGCCTGCACTACGGCATCGGCATCGAAATCGACGCCTGGCTTTCCCGCGGCGCGGCCGTCATCGTCAACGGCTCGCGCGCGCACCTGGAACAGGCCCATGCGCGCTATCCGGCGTTGACGGCGGTGGAGGTCGCGGTCGATCCCGCGGTGCTCGCCCGCCGGCTGGCTGGCCGCGGACGCGAAAGCGCGGAACAGATCGCGCAGCGGCTGTCGCGCGCCACGCAGGCGTTCCCGGTGCCGCCGGGGTGCCGGCCGTTGCGGATCGACAACGACGGCGCCCCGGAAACCGCGGCCGCCGCGCTGCTGGACATCGCGCGCGCGAAGCTCAGGCCGGTCGTCGCCTGGCGCGAACAGGCTTGAGCGGCGCGGTTCAGCCCGGACCGGCCGCGTCGCCGCACAAGCCCAGCAGGATGTCGGAAAAATGCGCCTCGGCCGCCAGCGGCTGCTCGCGCCTGCGCCGGATCAGGTTGATGGGCGGCAGCTCCCAGCCGAAGTCCCAGGGCACCATCCCCAGCTTGCCGCGCTGGCACAGTTCGCGCGCGATCTCTTCGGGCACCACGGAAACGAAGGTTTCGTTCATGGTCAGCATGCCTTCGATCACGTCCGTCGAGTAGGCCTCCAGCACGGGAGACGGCGGACTCAGTTCCTCGCGGATGAAGTGCTCCACGATCAGTTGCCGCGTGGGCGTGTTGGCCGCGGGCAGCACCCAGTCCATCGCCGCCACGGCCGCCCAGTCCGGCCGACGCCGCGCCAGCCGCTGGGCCAGCCGGCCATGCGCGATCAACCGCGGCCGCTGGCGGTACAGCGCGCGGTGGATCAGGTCGTCGTGCGCCACCGTCGACGTGGCGCGGCTGATGATGCAATCCAGTTCGTGCTGGCGCAGCATGGGAACGAGGTGGTCGGTCGTGGCGCGGTGCAGGCTCAGCGTCACCCCGTGGCGCTGGTGCAGGCGGCTGATCGCCGCCGTCAGCAGGGCGCTGGACACGTAGGGCACCACGCCCACGTGCAGATGCGCCGAACGGCCGGCATGCAGGGCCTCGACTTCGCGCCCCCACAGATCGAGGTCGCTGAGCATGTGGCGCGCGCGCACCAGGGCCAGGCTGCCCAGGGAAGTGGGCTGCAGGCCGCGCCCGGTGCGCACGAATAGCGGCGCCCCGAAGATGTCCTCGAGTTCCGCCAGCGCCTTGGTGACCGCCGGCTGGCTGATGCCGGCCGCCGCCGCCACGCGCGTGAGCGACCCGTGCCTGGCGATGTCGATCAGCAACGCCAGATGGCGGTGCTTCAGGCGGTTGGCGAGACGGGCCGCATCCCAGTTCACGATCTTTCCCTATAACCAGTTGGTTATTCAATTATGCCAACAAACATGAATCCAGTTATTTCACGATCCTATACTGCAAGCATCCCGTTGCCTGGAACTCTCCCATGAGCGCCTCGTTCACCACCCGCCCCGAAATATGCGGCACCTTCGGCGTGGTTTCGTCCACCCACTGGCTCGCCACGCAAGTGGCCATGGGCGTGCTGGAGCGCGGCGGCAACGCCTACGACGCCGCCGTGGCGGGCGGTTTCACCCTGCAGATCGTGGAACCGCACCTGAACGGGCCCGGCGGCGAGGTGCCCATCCTGTTCTGGAGCGAACGTGAACAGCGCATGCGCGCCCTGTGCGGCCAGGGCCCCGCGCCGGCGCTCGCCACGCCGGCCTATTTCCGGAACCTGGGCCTGGACCTGGTGCCCGGCATCGGCCTGCTGCCGGCCACGGTGCCCGGCGCATTCGGCGCCTGGCTGACCTTGCTGCGCGACTACGGCACCTGGGAACTGGCCGACGTGCTGCGCCCGGCCATCGACTATGCGCGCAACGGCTTTCCGCTGGTGCCGCGCATCTCCCAGGCCATCCTGGCGGTGCAGGCGCTGTTCCGCCAGGAATGGACCAGCTCGCGCGACGTCTGGCTGCCCGGCGGCCAGGTGCCGGCCCCGGGCGCGCTGTTCCGCACGCCCGCCATCGCGGCCACCTATACCCGTATCCTGGACGAGGCGCATGCCGCCGGCGCCGACCGCCGCGGCCGCATCGACGCGGCGCTGGACGTCTGGTACCGGGGCTTCGTGGCCGACGGCATCGACGCCTTCTACAGCCGGGAAGCGGTGCGCGACACGACCGGCCAGCGCAACCGCGGCCTGCTGCGCAAGTCCGACCTGGCCGACTGGCGCGCCACCTACGACGATCCCCTCACCGTGGATTACGGGCGCTACACCGTGGCCAAATGCGGCGTGTGGTCGCAGGGCCCGGTCCACCTGCAGCAACTGGCCATGCTGCGCCACCTCGGCATGGACGGCCTGGACCCGCAGTCGCCCGCCTTCGTGCACCGCATCGCCGAAGCGGCCAAGCTGGCGTTCGCCGACCGCTGCGCCTGGTACGGGGATCCGGACTTCGTGCAGGTGCCGCTGGCGGACCTGCTGAGCGACGCCTACGCGCGCTCGCGCGCGGCCGGCATCGGCGAACTCGCGTCCCGCGTGCTGCAGCCCGGCAGCCCCGGCGGCCTCGCGCCCCGGCTGCCGGACCTGGACGCCGCCGTCCGCACCCTGGCCGCTTCCGACACCCGCTTCGGCGTGGGCGAACCCACCTTCGCGGCGCTGCCGCCGGTCTCGGAGTGGGCCGCGCGCGAACTGTTCGTGGGGGACACCTGCCAGATCGACGTCATCGACCGCGACGGCAACATGGTGGCGGCCACGCCGTCGGGCGGCTGGCTGTCGTCCAGCCCCGTCGTGCCCGGTCTCGGTTTCCCGCTGACCACCCGCCTGCAGATGACCTGGCTGGACGACGGCGTGCCCGGGCAGTTGCAGCCCGGCAAGCGTCCCTGCACCACCCTGTCGCCGGGCCTGGCATTGCGCGACGGCCAGCCCTACATGGCCTTCGGCACGCCCGGCGGCGACCAGCAGGACCAGTGGACGGTGGCGTTCTTCCTGCGCCATGCCATGGGCATGAACCTGCAGGAGGCCATCGACGCGCCCTCCTGGCACATCGACCATTTCCCGGGATCGTTCTGGCCCCGCTCGCAGACGCTGAACCGGCTGACGGTGGAGTCCCGCATGCCCGCCGCCACGCGGGACGCGCTGCGCGCCGCCGGCCACGACGTCAAGGCGGGCCCGGACTGGTCGGAAGGCCGCATCAGCGCCTGCACCCGGGAGCCCGCCGCCGGCGGCGGCCTGCTGCTGCGCGCGGGCGCCAATCCGCGCGGCATGCAAGGGTATGCCGCCGGGCGATGATGAATCCATTTCGTTCCAGCCGGCGCACAGACCGGCACTTGCACAAGGGGTACCAACCATGACTTTGCGATTCAAACGACTGCTGCGTGCCTGCGCGCTGGGCCTGGCGCTGGCCGCGCCCGCCGCTTCCCAGGCCGCCTGGCCCGAAAAGCCCATCACCCTGATCGTGCCCTGGGCGGCGGGCGGCTCCACCGACATCCTGGCGCGCGTGCTGTCCGAAGGGCTGACCCAGTCCCTCGGGCAGTCCGTCATCGTGGAAAACCGGTCGGGCGCGTCCGGCAATATCGGCACGACCTTCGTCGCCCGCGCCAAGCCCGACGGCTACACGCTGCTCGTGGGCTCCATGAGCACGCACACGATGAACCAGGCGCTCTATTCCAGCATGCCGTTCGATGGCGTGAAGGACTTCACGCCCATCGCGGAACTCGCGCTGGTCACCAACACCATGGTGGTGCACCCGTCCGTGCCGGCCGCCAACCTGAAGGAATTCATCGCCTACCTGAAGGCGCATCCGGACACCGTGACCTACGCTTCGGCGGGCCAGGGCTCCACCAACCATCTCAGCGCCGCGCTGTTCGAAAAAGCCGCCGGCGTGAAGATGACGCACATTCCCTACCGCGGCGGCGCGCCGGCGGTGATGGACACGGTGGCCGGCCGCACGCAGGTGCTGTTCAGCGCCGGCACACAGACGCTGCCGCACGTGCAGAGCGGCAAGCTCAAGTTGCTGGCCGTCACCGAGGAAGCGCGCTCGCCCTTGCTGCCGGACGTGCCCACGGTCGCGGAAACGCTGCCCGGCTATGAATTGTCAGTCTGGTACGGCGCCTTCGGCCCGGCCGGCATGCCGCCCGAACTGACCGCCAGGCTGAACCGCGAGATCAACCTGATCCTCAAGCGCCCCGACGTCATCAAGAAGATGGCCGACATGGGCGTGCTGCTGACCGAGACCACGCCCGAACAGTTCGGCCAGATCCTGGCGCGCGACGCCGACAAATACGGCAAGCTGATCAAAGAACTGGGAATCACGGCCGAATGACCGCAGCATCGTCCCCGACCCCGGCGCTGGCCGGGGTGCAGGCCATCGCCCAGGCCTACGCCGCCGCCGACGCGGCGGCGGCCTTCCTGGCCATCGACGCCTACGCGCACGCCACCTTGGCGCACGCCCTGTGCACCATCAACCGGTACGACGCCGGCGCCATGCGCGTCCTGCGGCTGTACAGCTCGAATCCCGTCGCCTACCCGCCCGGCGGCAGCAAGGACAAGGCCGGCACCGCCTGGGGCCGCCACGTCCTGCAGGAGCGGCGCGTCTTCGTGGGCGAAGGCGAGGACGCCATCCGCGAATTCTTCGACGACCACGGCGCCATCCGCGAACTGGGGCTGCGGTCCGTCATCAACGTGCCGGTGGTGTACGGCGGGGCCTGTCTGGGCACCGTGAATTTCCTGATGCCCCGCCCCGCGGTGTCGGACGCCGACGTGCATGCCGCGCGCCTGGCCGGCCTGCTGGCGCTGCCGGCGTTCCAGGCGCTGGACAGGCCCTAGATCAGCGCGCTGCGGATCCGCGAGGACACCATGTCGATCGCCACGACGAAGGCGACGATGATGATCATGACCGCGCAGGTTTCCGCGTAGCGGAAGCTGCGGATGATCTCCCACAGCACGGTCCCGATGCCGCCGGCGCCCACGATCCCCACCACGGACGCCGAGCGCACGTTCGACTCGAAGCGGTACAGCGAATACGAGATCCACAGGGGAAGCACCTGCGGGATCACGCCGTAGACGATTTCTTCCAGCGCGTTGGCGCCGGTGGCGCGCACCCCTTCGACCGGGCGCGGATCGATCGCCTCGACGGCTTCCGAGAACAGCTTGGCGAGCACGCCGGTGGTGTGCACCCACAGCGCCAGCACGCCGGCGAACGGGCCCAGGCCCACCGCCACGATGAACAGCATGGCGAACACCATCTCGTTGATGGCGCGGCAGGCGTCCATCAGCCGCCGCATGGGCTGGTAGACCCAGGCCGGCACCATGTTCGACGAACACAGCAACCCCAGGGGCACCGCCACCACGATGGCCAGGAACGTGCCCCAGACCGCGATCTGCACGGTCACGATCATTTCATCGAGGTACATGCGCCAGTCGCGGAAGTTCGGCGGGAAGAAGTCCGCCGCGAACTGGGCCATGTTGCCCGAATCGCGCAGCAGGTCCAGGGGCCGCATGTCCGCCCCTGTCCACGACATGACGAGCAACGCCAGCACGACGGCCCAGACGAGTAGGACCGGCAGCGACGAGCGCGGTGCGGAAGGAAGACGGGAGGTCTGCATGGCTGGGTTCATGGGAACTGGCGATCGGCGTAGGGATTTTCGGTTGCGCGGACGCCGGCGCGCCAGACGGCGCGCCGGCGTCCGGGCGGCGTTTACTGCTTGGCGGCCGGCTGGCCCAGGCTGGCCAGCTTGCCGTCCAGCTCGGCCAACTGCTTCTGCTTTTCGGCCTGGCCCAGGGTCGAATCGGCTTCGACCTTGGCCTTCTCGCGCGCCAGCTCGATCTGGCGGATGGGAACCAGTTGCTGGTTGTCCGAGGCGCGGAAGCCCTGGTAGGTCAGCGCTTTCAGGTTGGCCAGTTCGCGTTCGGCGTCCTTGCCCTTGCCGTAGTTGATGAAGAAGTCGCGGATTCGGACCTTCAGGTCGGCCGGCAGGTCGGTGCGCATGACCAGCGGGTCCGCCGGGATCAGCGGCGACTTCCACAGCACGCGCACGCTGTCGTTGGCGTCCTTGCCCGTGTTCAGGCGGTAGCGCTCCAGCGCCTCGGTGTTGTTGACGGCCACGTCCACCTGCTTGTTGATGACCGACAGCAGGTTGGCTTCGTGGTTGCTGGCGCGCACCGTCTTGAAGAAGGTCTTGGGCTCGATCTTGTTGGCGGCCCACAGGTAGTAGCCCGGCACGGCGGTGCCCGACGTGGAGTTGGGATCGCCGGCGCCGTAGCTCAGCTTGCCGCCGTTCTTCAGAACGTCGTCCAGCGTCTTCAGGTTGCTGTCCTTGTTGACGATCAGCAGCGACCAGTAGCCGGGGTTGCCGTCCTTGTCGATGACGGAGGCGAACACTTCGCCCTGGGCGCGGTCCACGGCTTCGATGGCCGACTTGTTGCCGAACCAGCCCAGTTGCACCTTGTTGAAGCGCATGCCTTCGATGATGCCGGCGTAGTCCGACGCGAAGAAGGGCTTGACCGGCGCGCCGATGGCGCGGCTCAGGTCGTCGATGACGGGTTGCCAGACCGACTTCAGGTTGCTCGACGATTCCGTCGAGATGATGCCGAAGTTCAGCGTCTTGGCGTCCTGGGCGTGAACCTGCGAGGACAGGGCGGCGGCGGCGATCAGGGTGAAAAAGGTTCTGCGTAGCATGGACGGCTCCGGGAAGGAAAGGGGCAAGGAATCAGGCGGCGCGCGCCAGCCGGGACAGCGGCGCGACGGCCGGCGCCTGCGGCGCGTATTCGGGAAGGAGTTCGCCCAGGTCGGCGCCATACAGCTCGCGCAGCATGGACGGGGTCAGGGCCGCCGAGGGGCCGTCATAGACCACTTTTCCCTGGCGCAGGGCTACCACGCGGGGGCAGTAGCGCAGGGCGACGTCGACCTGGTGCAAGGACACCACCACCGCCACCTTGCGGCTGCGGTTGATCTGGGCCAGCGTGTCCATCACGCGGCGCGACGACTCGGGGTCCAGCGACGCGATCGGCTCGTCGGCCAGGATGACGCGGGCGTTCTGCACCAGGGTGCGGGCGATGGCCGCGCGCTGCTGCTGGCCGCCGGACAATGTGGAGGCGCGCTGAAATGCGTAGTCGTCTATACCAACCTGGGCAAGCGCGTCCAGGCCCTGGCGCACTTCGGCGCGCAGGAACCAGCGGGCCAGGCTGCGCCACAGCGGCACGCGCGGGAGCAGGCCGGTGAGGACGTTGGTGATGACGGGCAGGCGGCCCACCAGGTTGAACTGCTGGAACACGAAGCCGATGCCGGCCCGCGCGCCGCGCACGTTGCGGCTCAGGCGGCCGTTGCGCTGGATCGCCTGGCCGTTGACGGCCACGCTGCCCGCGTCGCCGGCGACGAAGCCCGCCAGATGGCGCAGCAGCGTGGACTTGCCCGAGCCGGAGGCGCCCAGCAGGGCGACCATCTCGCCGTCGGCCACCAGCAGGTCCACGCCGTCCAGCGCCTTGGCGCCCGGGTGGAAGCTTTTGCTCAGCCCTTGTACTTCGATGGCGTACGTCATCGTGGGATCCCCTTGGGTTTGGTCATTGCCGCATTCTGTTTTGGCGGCATGACAGCACGATGACCTGGGGATCGAATGATTTGACGGAAATTAGGGACGCCGCAATGCGCTGAAAGACCTTCGTCATAAATGCGGGCGCCTCGCCGGCTCGCCGGCGGGTATATTGAGGCTATTCCCCACCAGACAGGCGTTCATCATGATCAAAGGTTCCTGCCTGTGCGGCCGCATTGCGTACGAAATCGCCGGCCCGCTCACCAACGCCCTCAACTGCCATTGCACGATGTGCCGAAAGTCGCATGGCGCCGCGTTCCGCAGCCGGGCCACTGTCCAGTCCAAGGACTTCGCCTGGACGCGGGGAGAAAACCACGTCACCTGGTACAGCTCGTCGCCGGGCAGCTACCGCGGCTTCTGCGAAGCCTGCGGCACGCCCCTGCTGAGCCGCTTCGACCAGACCCCCGACGTCTACGGCCTGCCGCTGGGCGCGCTGGACGACGACCCGGGCGTGAAGCCGGCCGCGCATTGCCACGTGGCCAACAAGGCGCCCTGGTTCGACATCACCGACACGCTGCCGCAGCACGCCGGGGCGTTCGAGGAAACGCCCGAGCACAGTTCGCGGGCCATAGCCTGAATTCCCGCCCCCCGATACCGGGGCCGGATTCCGCGGCCCCGGAGTCGTTCCGTAGCAACTATCACGGCGCAACGGCAGATAAATACTGGCTAATCATTGCGCTTTGCAGTAACATAAGTCCGTGATTTCTCCGCGAAAACCGGGCTTCGGTCACTCTGAGTCGCCAACCTGTACCGCCTCTGGGCAATACCGCGAGGCCCGCACAGGACGCGTCCGGCATTTCAGGACGGAACCCTTCGCCGCCAGAGGCGCCGCCGCATCAAGTGCGGCGCCATCCGGCACTGCAACAACCGCTCCACCCCGCTTCTTCCGGCGACGCGCGCATAGCAATGGCACGCCGCCGCGACCGAGCCGCGCATCGCGCGCACATTGCCCTCGCGGCGCGAGTATCCGTCATTTCAGACATCCGCTTGGGATGCCGTGGCCCTCACCCGCGCCTGCCCGGACGTTTTACGTTCAAACCGCTGGACCTGGTTATTTGAGTCCAACGCGCTTGCCGCCCGCGCGGCGAGCCATGCCGCCGGCATGGCTGCGCGTATTGATAGGAGTAGAAAATGGCTAAAGAAGAACTCATCGAATTGGATGGCATCGTTGACGAAGTGCTGCCCGATAGCCGCTACCGCGTAAAGCTGGACAACGGCATCGAAGTCGGCGCCTACGCCTCCGGCCGCATCCGCAAGCACCGCATCCGCATCCTGGCGGGCGATCGCGTCACCCTGGAAATGTCGCCGTACGACCTGACCAAGGGCCGCATCAACTTCCGCCACAAGGACGAACGCGCCCCCGCCGCGCATCGCCCCCAGCAGTACCGCCGCTGAGCCTGGGCTTCAGGGCCGGCGCGCGCCGGCTCCCCAGCCCTGCTCGCGAGCCTTAAGCCCGCGCGGCGGCGTGCCGTAATGCGTGGAACGCCTGTTCATGGACGAATGGCGATCCCCGCCAGGCGCGACACCCGGCGGGACGCGCAAGATGCAAGATGGATCTGACAGAAGAGTTGCAAGCGGCCGCTGACGAGCTTGCCCTGGCGCGAAGGCGATTCGTGAAGGGCGAGGAAGGCCTGCGCCTGCTCCACCAGTCGCGCGAGGCGTTCATCAACAGCCTGCGCAATACCGGCCTGACGTACGCCGAGGCCAAGACCAAGTACGACAACTGCCTGGACGACCAGGAAGCCCAGCACCTCCGCGTGCGCCAGCAGATGGACTATGCCGAGCGCATGCACCAGCACGTGCTGCGCCGGATCGCGCTGCAGGCCGCGCCCGCGTAGGGCGCGATCCCGCGCCGGATTCAGGGCTTGAATGCCCCGATGAAGATGGCCGGGTCGACGCGGGCGTCGTTCAGGCTGACGTTCCAGTGCAGATGCGGGCCGGTCGCCCGCCCCGTGGCGCCCACCTTCCCCACCACGCCGCCGCGCGGCACCTCGTCGCCGACCTTCACGTCGATGGCCGACATGTGGCAGAACATGCTGACGAAACCCTGGCCATGGTCCAGGAACACCGTCTTGCCATTGAAGAAATAATCCCCCACCAGCACGACCGTGCCGGCCGCCGGCGCCTTGATGGGCGTGCCCGCCGGCACGGCGAAGTCCAGCCCCGAATGCGGATTGCGTTCCTGTCCGTTGAAAAAGCGCCGCAGCCCGAATGGGCTGGACAGGCGGCCGCCGTCGACCGGGCGGTCCAGCAGCAGGTTGCTGGGGATGACCCCGGCGCGGTAGCCGCGGTTGGCCGCGCTTTGCTCGGCCATTTCGCGTTCGATGCGCTTCATGTCGTCCGGATTCGGCTCGACCTGGCGCTGGTTCTTCAGCGTGATGCGCTGGGCCGCGTATTCCTTGGCCCCGACCCTGAAGGACAGCTTGCGCCGGCCCTGCCCATCGCCGACCGATACCTGCTGTTCGCCCGGCTTCGCGCTCAGCGGAATGCCGACCACGGCGATCCACTGCCTGCCCTCTTCGCGCACGACCAGCACGCGCCGCCCCTGGAACGTCACTTCCGGGGCGCGTTCCGCGTCGCCCAGGCCCAGGACCGCGACGCCGCCGGGAACGGGAAAATTGAGCTTGCGGGTGAGGTAGCCTTCCTGCTGGGCTCGGACGGGCAGCCCCAGGCCGGCGGCGGCCGCGGCCAGGCCCAGCCGCAGTACGTCGCGGCGGCGGAACATGGCGCTTACAGGCACAGGTTCGCGGGCTCGATGATGCTTTGGTCGCGGCGGGCGATGCGCGTGGACAGGCGCGTTTCCGTCTTGCCCTTCCAGTGGGTGGTCGTCAGCACGGCCTCCACGCCCAGGCTGTCCGACTGGATGAGTTCAAAGCCGTTGCGCACGGCCTTCCGCTCGAACCGGACGCCCATGTTCTTCCAGGATTCCGCCACGCAATTCGTGTAGTCCTCGGCCGAGCGCTGGGTCGACCCGTAGAAGACGGGGTCGCGGTCGCGCACGTCTTTGACGCTGGCGCAGGCCGTCAGGGCGGCCAAAACGGTGAGGGACAGGGCGGTACGGACCTTCATGGCGATGGAACTCTCGAACGGGTGGAAATTGAGGAAAGCGCGGCCAACTATAGCGCAGCGCCGGGGCGTGCCGGCGCTACTGCCGGCGGGCCGACTTCGGGCGGAAAGCCGCGATGACTTCCGGGCGGGTCTCGGCGTAGGGGCCGCCGATCAGGTCGATGCAGTAGGGAATGGCGGCGAAAATGCCCGGCACCAGGACGGCTCCGTCCTCTCCTTTCAGCCCTTCCAACGTTTCGCGGATGGATTTCGGCTGGCCGGGCAGGTTCACGATGAGCGCGGCGTGGTCCGCGGTTTCGCGGATGACGGCCACCTGGCGGGACAGAATGGCCGTGGGCACGAAGCGCAGGCTGATCTGGCGCATCTGTTCGCCGAAGCCGGGCATTTCCTTGGTGCCGACGGCCAGGGTCGCCTCCGGCGTGACGTCGCGCCGCGCGGGGCCGGTGCCGCCGGTGGTCAGGACCAGGTCGCAGCCGCAGCCGTCCACCAGTTCGATCAGCGTCTCGGAGATGCGGGCGGGCTCGTCGGGAATCAGGCGGTCGACCGCCAGCCACGGCGATGCCAGCGCGCCGCCCAGCCATTCCCGCAGCGCGGGCAGGCCCTGGTCCTGGTAGGCGCCGGCCGAGGCGCGGTCGGAAACGGACACCAGGCCCACGATCAATTCATCGGGGTGGCTGCGGGCGATACGGGTAACGGCGGTCATGGGCGGCAATCGTTGAATGGGACGGGCTGGCGCCGCGAAGGCGGCTCGTGGCGCGGTCAATCATGGAAATCCAGAAGAACCCCGCGGCAACCATGCTATCGCATTCTTCCCCCGGGGGAAGGACGGCGGCTTCCGCCATCCGGGCGATCCCGCCCTGTGGCGAAAAAGCGAATCGGCCATGGCCCCGCTTTCCCGTGCTTGTTCCGGCAAAGGCCGCTCGTTAACATCCGCTAACAATCCAATTCCGTATTCGAGACGCCGCGCTTTCGGTTTCCCTCCATGATCACACGCACTCTCCGGCAGCACGCGCTGGCGGCGGCGCTGGCCCTGGCCGCCGCCGCGGCCGCCGGATGGGGCGCCCTGCACGCGCTGGCCCTGAAGACGGAACCCGTCCCGGCCGCGGCGCCCGGCATCTACCTCCCCAACCTGGGCAATACGCTGCAGGAGCAGACCCGCAACCTGTCGCGCCTGAGCCAGGCCTTGCGCACGGGGGACCGCCTGGTCATCCTGGGCTCGTCGGAACTGACCAGCAACGATCTGCGCTTCGTGCCCTACCGCTACCTGGCCGACGAACTCCAGATGCCGGTGCTGGCCTACGGCCATTCCGGTTTCCAGTCGCTGGGGATGCAACTGGTGCTGGCGGCGCTGGCCGACGACCTCTCCGCGGCCTCCCGCGTGGTCGTCATGCTGTCGCCCGGCTGGTTCGATGGCGAGGGCGGACTGGGCCCGGACGAATTCAAGGAGCACGCCAATCCGCTGCTGTCCCGGCTGCTGGGGCAGCCCGAGGGCCGGGCCGAGGTGCTGCGCTGGCTGGAGGCCAAGGGCGACGTGGGCGTCGCCTGGTCGATGATGGCCGAGCAGGCCTATGTTTTCCGCCAGCGCCTGGTCGACCTGTGGACCCCGGCCCATGCCGCTCCCGCCCCGGAGCCGGAACGCGAAGGGCCGCCCGCCGCCGCCCGCGTGGTCGACTGGGATGCCCTGGCCAGCCAGGCCCAGGGCGCCGAACAGGCCTTGATGGCGGGCAACCGGTACGCGGTGCGCGACGATTTCTTCGACAAATACCTGCGGGCCGTTCCCGAGGGCGGCAAGACGGCCTACCTGCCGCAGCCGCTGACCGGCCGCGACGAACTGCGCGAACTGGACGCCCTGATGGCGCTGCTGCGCCGGCACGGCGTGGACGCGCTGTTCGTCATGCAGCCGCTGCATCCCATGGTGTTCCGGGACCTGGACCGCTTCGAGCCGGTGCAGCGGGAAGTCGCGGCGCAGTGCCGGCGCTACGCCATGCGCTGCATGGACATGTACGGAGCGCCCTTCGAAGTGGGCACGCTGCGCGACGTCCAGCATCTTGGGGAATTGGGCTGGCTGCGCGTCAACCAGAAAATCGCCGAGGTATTTCGGCCATGAGGCACCGGATCCCATGAAAAGAACCTTGTGGCTTTGCCTGCTATACCTCGGCCTGCTGGGCGTCGCGCTGATCCAGGCCGATACCTCGGCCAATCTGGGCAAACCGATGGAGATCGAGTTCCAGTATTCGAAGTTCTAGGGGGTGCGGGGGGGTGTCAGACACCCACGGGCGCCCAGGGCAGGCGGCCGCTGTCTCCTCGGGTGTCTGACACCTGGGCGAACGGTTTGTGTCCGACATCAACGAATCCCCCTTTTGGTAGCCGTACGCAACCAGGGACAGGTCACAAATCTGCAATAATCGGGCCTCCCGCCGGAACCTCCCCCGCCTCCATGTTCGACCTCTTCCACGGCCTAGACCCTTGGGTAGGCCTCAGTCTTGTCTTGGCCCTGACATTCGTCCTGGCCTTTGAATTCATCAACGGATTCCACGACACGGCAAACGCCGTGGCAACGGTCATTTACACCAAGGCCATGCCGCCGCACCTGGCGGTCATGCTTTCCGGCATTTTCAATTTCCTGGGCGTGCTGCTCGGCGGCGTGGGCGTGGCCTATGCCATCGTCCACCTGCTGCCGGTCGAACTGCTGATCAACGTGGACACCGGCCGCGGGCTGGCCATGGTGTTCGCCATGCTGGCGGCGGCCATCGCCTGGAACCTGGGCACCTGGTACTTCGGCATTCCGGCCTCCAGCTCGCATACGCTGATCGGCTCGATCCTGGGCGTGGGCCTGGCCAACGCGCTGATCACCGAACTGCCGCTGGCCGATGGCGTCAACTGGGGCAAGGCCATCGACATCGGCCTGTCCCTGGTGGTGTCGCCGGTAGCCGGCTTCGTGGTGGCGGGCGGCCTGCTCCTCGCGCTCAAGCGCTGGCTGCCGCTGTCGAAGATGCACAAGACGCCGGAGCAGCGGCGCGCCATCGACAACAAGAAGCATCCGCCGTTCTGGAACCGCCTGGTCCTGGTGCTGTCCGCGATGGGCGTGAGCTTCGTCCACGGCTCCAACGACGGCCAGAAAGGCATCGGCCTGATCATGCTCGTGCTGATCGGCATCGTGCCCGCCAACTTCGTGCTGGACACCAACAGCACCACCTACCAGATCGAACGCACGCGCGACGCCGCCAATCACCTGAACGTGTTCTACCAGCGCAACGAAGCGATGCTGGGCGACTACCTGGCGCTCAAGCGCTACGACGCGACCACCGAGCTGCCGCGCAATTTCCGCTGCGATCCCGAACTGACGATGCCGACCATCGCCGCCTTGCAGGCCGATCTGCACGGCGTGTCCAACTACGCCGACCTGCCGCCCGAGAAACGCGTTGCCGTGCGCCGCTATCTGCTGTGCCTGGACGACACCGCCAAGAAGGTGGCGCGCATCGAAGGGCTGCCCGCCCGCGAACGCGCGGACCTGCAACGGCTGCGCGCCGACCTGACGGCCACCACCGAATACGCGCCCTTCTGGGTGATCGTGGCGGTCGCCCTGGCGCTGGGCGCGGGCACCATGGTCGGCTGGCGCCGCGTGGTCCTCACGGTGGGCGAAAAAATCGGCAAGCAGGGCATGACGTATGCGCAGGGCATGTCCGCGCAGTTGACCGCGATGGGCGCCATCGGGCTGGCCAACGTGTTCAGCCTGCCGGTGTCCACCACCCACGTCCTGTCCTCGGGCGTGGCGGGGACGATGGTCGCCAACAAGACCGGCCTGCACAGCAGCACGGTGCGCAACATCCTGATGGCCTGGGTGCTGACCCTGCCCGCCTCGATGCTGCTGGCCGCCGGCCTGTTCTGGATCGGCGTGCAGATCGCCGGCTGACGTTCCGCGGTCCCGCGGCGATCCGCGGGACCGGCGCAACACACTGGTTACCGCAATGGGCTTACCCCGGAAGCGGCCCGCGTCTACCATGGCGCCATGACTGCTTCCAATCCCACCCTGCATTACATTTTCGATCCGCTTTGCGGCTGGTGCTACGCCGCCGCGCCGCTGGTGGAGGCCGCCCGCGCCCTCCCCGGCCTGGGCATCGCGCTCCATGGCGGCGGCATGATGACCGGCGGCAACCGCCAGCCCGTGACCGACGCGCTGCGCCGCTATGTGATGCCGCACGACGAGCGCATCGCCAGCCTGACGGGCCAGCCCTTCGGCGAGGACTATTTCAACGGACTGCTGCGCGACAACGGCGCGGTGTTCGATTCCGAGCCGCCCACCACGGCCATCCTGGCCGCGCAGGCGCTGGGCGGCCGCGGGCTGGACCTGCTCCAGCGCATCCAGCGCGCTCACTACGTGCAAGGGCTGCGCGTCGCGGACCCCGCCGTGCTGGCGGCCCTGGCGGCCGATATCGGGCTGGACCCGGCGGCTTTCGGCGCCGCCTTCGCGGCGGCCCAGGGCGCCGAAACCGCCTCGCACATCGCCGCCAGCCGGCAATTGCTGGCCCGGCTGGGCGGCTCGGGCTTCCCCACCCTGGCGCTGGAACGCGGCGGCGCCTGCACCCTGCTGGAGCCTTCCCGCTACCTGGGCCGCCCGGCGCAGTGGCAGGCCGACCTGCGCGCGCGCATCGGCTAGCCGGCCAGGGCCAGCAGCACCCCGTATCCGGCCATGCCCAACAGCACGGCGACGCCCGTATTGCTGACCAGCCGCGCCGCCACCGCGGTCACGACCAGGCCGCCCACGTAGGGCCCGATGCGGGCCGCCTGGTCGCCGGCCTCGATCAGGTCGGGCACGATGACCGCCGCGGCGATCCCCGCCAGCAGGGACGGCCCCAGCGCGGCCAGCGCCGAGCCTTCGCGCGACAGGTGGCGCAGCAGGCGGCTGCGTTCGGACAGCATGAAAGGCAGGGCGCGGGTCAGATAGGTGATCGCCGCCATCGCGGCCACCGCGCCCCAGAATCCCAATCCATCGGTATTCATGCGGGCCTCCGCAGGCGGTACGCGACGCAGCCGATGACGGCGCCGGCCAGAATGGCCGCGCTGGTGTGCCCCAGGGCGGCCACGGCGCCGGCGCCCGCCACCGCCGCCACGATGGGCAGCCCCAGGCCGCGCCTGGCGCTTTGGCATACCAGCGCCATGAACAGCGCCGGCAGCGCGAAACGCATCACCTGCGACAGCATGGGGTAATGGCGTTCCAGCCCGTCGCCGGCATAGACGCCGACGGCGGTGCCGGCAATCCAGGTCAGCCAGGCGCCCAGTCCCAGCGCGGTCATCCAGCCCTGGCGGCTGGCGGGATCCACGGCCTGCAGGCGGTTGAAGGCCGTGGCGAACACCTCGTCGGTCAGCAGGAAGGCGACCTTCAGCCGGCCGCGCAGCGCGGCGGGCAGAAAGCGGGACAGCAGCGGGCCGTACAGCAGGTGGCGGGCGTTGAGCAGCGAGCACAGCGCCACCACCCACAGCCACGGCGTGCCCGCCTTGATGGAGGCGAGCAGCAGGAACTGGCTGGCGCCGGCATAGATCAGCACGGAAATCAGGATGACTTGCGCGGGCGTCAGGCCCGCCGCCATGCCGGCGATGCCGAAGGTCACGGCCACCGGAAAGTAGCCGATCATGACGGGCAGGCAGGATTTCAGGCCGTCGATGCGGGCGCTGCCCGCGAGGCCGGGCGCCGGGGCGGATGAGGTCTGCAAGGTTTCTTCGCTTGTTCGGTGTTGCGGCAAGCGCCTAGTTTACCCATCCGCCGGGTATCGCCCGCGGCGACGCTAGGTGTCGTCGGCGCCCAGCACGCGCAGTTGCGCCTTCAGGCGGCGGACCTCCTGGCTCAGGTCCAGGATTAGCGCCACCGCGTCCAGGCTGGCGTCGAAATCCCGCTCCAGGCGCCGGGCGTCCAGCGCGCGCTGCAGGTCCATGCTGTAGAAGCGCCATTCCGCGGGCCGGCGCCCGCTGGCGTTGACGATGCCGACTTCGACGAGCCGGGCGATCCATTCCACTTCCTGGCCGCAGGCGCGGGCCAGGTCGTCGGCGCTCAAGGGTTGTGTTTTGCCCACGACGGTGGCGCTGGTGATGACGAGCTTCTTCATGGTCAGACCCCCATGTGGCGCCGCGGGTTGAAAGGCAGGTCCTGCTGCAGCTTGCGGTAGGCCGCCTTGGCCGCCTCGCTGTCGGCCGGCGGCAGCACCAGGTCCAGCACCAAGTACAGGTCTCCGGGCGGGTCGCCCGGAATGCCGCGCCCGCGCAGCCGCAGCTTGCGGCCGTTGCCCGATCCCGGCGGGACCGAGACTTCGACGGTGCCGCCCGGAGTGGGCGTCTTCACACTGGCGCCCAGCGCAGCCTCCCAGGGCGCCACGGGCAGCGCCATGTAGAGATCGCGGCCGTCGGCGCGGTACTGCGGGTGCGGCTTGAACCGGATTTCCAGGTAGAGGTCGCCGTTCTCGCCGCCGCCGTACCCGGGCATGCCCTGGCCCGCCAGCCGGATGAACTGGCCTTCCCGCACGCCGGCGGGAATCTTCACGCTGAGCGTGCGGGTCTGCATCTGGGGGCGCCCTTCGTCGTCGATCTTCATCGAGCGCAGGCTGATGTCGCGCGTGGCGCCCTTGAGCGCGTCTTCGAGATCCACCTCGATCGCGGCGTGATGGTCTTCGCCGCGCGCGCGGAATTCCTGTTGCTGCGCCCCGCCCCGGTGGCCGCGCCCGCGGCCGCCGAACAGCGACGAGAAGAATTCGCTGAACTGCGCTTCTTCGCCGGGCGCCGCGCCGCGATGGAACTCGAATCCTTCGTCCCAGCCCGGCGGCGGCTGGAAGCCGCCATCGGGCGACACGCCCGCGGCCAGGTTGTCGTAGGCCAGGCGCTTTTCCTGGTCGCGCAGCACGTCGTAGGCTTCGTTGACGTCGCGCATGCGCGTCTCCGCGTCCTTTTCCTTGCTGACGTCGGGATGATATTTGCGGGCGAGCTTGCGGTAGGCGCGCCGGATCTCGTCTTCGGAAGCGCCCCGCTCTACCCCTAGAATGCCGTAGTAGTCCTTGAACTCCATGTTCCGCCCTTTGCAAGGGGTTGCGGCCGCTCCCGGATCGCGCCGCGATCGGCCTTGAATATCAAGAAGATAGGGGCTGTAGCCCGTTTTTTCAATGCGCCTTGCCAAGCCGGGCGCATCGCGCATAATGTCCGGTTCCGCGGCGCCCGCGCGCGCCGGAACCGACAGGCCCGTCCGCGCCCTTCCCGGGAACGGGCGGAAGCAGACAGGAACGATCATGCTGGAAATCATCGACGTCGACTTCGACAACCCCGAACACGGCCGCCAGGTGCTGGCCATGCTGGACGAATACGCCAGCGGCCCCATGGGCGGCAATGCCCCGCTGTCCGACCACGCGCGCCGGCACCTCATCGCCGAACTGGCCCGCCGCCCCGCCGCGCACGCCCTGCTGGCCCGCGTCGACGGCGAGGCCGCCGGCGTGGCGATCTATCTCGAAGGCTTCTCCACCTTCGCCTGCCGTCCGCTGGTCAACCTGCACGACCTGGGCGTGTCGCCCCGGTTCCAGGGCCTGGGCGTGGGCAAGGCCCTGCTGTCCGCGCTGGAAGACCGGGCGCGCCGGCTGGGCTGCTGCAAGATCACGCTGGAAGTGCTGGAAGGCAACGCGGTGGCCCAGGGGCTGTACCGCAAGCTCGGCTTCGAGGGCTATGCGCTGGACGAAACCACGGGCCGCGCCCTGTTCTGGCAGAAAAAGCTGGCCGCCTGAGTAGCGTAGTATTTGTATTTTGCCGGGCGAAGCCGCCCGGGCCACGATGCAGGATCGACCATGAAAATGAGCAACATCCCCTTCGGCACCACCGACTGGTCCGAAGTGGAACGCACCGAACACGCCGGCGAGACCGGCATGGCCTATTGGCGGACCCGGCAGTTCGGCGAGCTGCGGGTGCGCATGGTGGAATACACCGCGGGCTACCTGGCCGACCACTGGTGCAGCAAGGGCCACATCCTCTTCTGCCTGGAAGGCGAACTCCACACCGAACTCGAGGACGGCCGGACGTTCGTGCTGACGCCCGGCATGAGCTACCAGGTCGCCGACCAGGCCGAGCCTCACCGTTCCTCCACGGCCACGGGCGCCAGGCTTTTCATCGTGGATTGACGCGTCCGCGCGACACGCGGGCGGCAGTTGCGTTACGCTTTTTCGATACAACCGGAGACCCCACTTGAGCGCCCCGCTTACGCTATTCGTCGACTCCCTGTTCCTCAGTCCCTATGCCATGTCGGCCTATGTGGCGCTGACCGAAAAGCAGTTGCCGTTCGAGGTGCGCCCGATCGATCTGGAAGCGGGCGAACAGCGCATGCAGCCCTACCAGGCCCGCGCGCTGACCTCCCGGGTGCCCGCGCTGACGCACGAGGACTTCCACCTGACCGAATCCAGCGCCATCGCCGAATACCTGGACGAGGCCTTCCCCGCGCCCGCGCATGCCGCCCTCTATCCCCGCGACGTCCGCGCGCGCGCCCGCGCCCGCCAGTTGCAGGCCTGGCTGCGCAGCGACCTGGCCGCCCTGCGCCAGGAACGCCCCACCGAAACCGTGTTCCACGGCGCCGCCGGCCAGCCGCTGTCCGACGCCGCGCACGCCGCCGCGGCCAAGCTCATCCACGTGGCCGGCAGCCTGCTGGGCGCGGGCCAGGCCTGTCTGTTCGACGGCTGGTGCATCGCCGACACCGACCTGGCGGTGATGCTCAAGCGGCTGTCCCAGGACGACCTGCCGGCCCCGCTTGCCGCCTATGCCGACGGCCAATGGCAGCGGCCCTCCGTCCAGAAATGGCTGGCGCACAACGCCGCCGCGCGGCCCTGATTCCGGTTCGCGTCCGCGGAGAGCCCCGATGCAACTGCTGGACCACGTTTCCATCACCGTCCCCGGCCTGGACGCCGCCCGGCCCTTCTACGATGCCGTCATGCGGGCGCTGGGTGCGGACAAGGTCTACGACCGCCCCGACGCGCTCGGCTACGGCGAACGCTGCCGGCCGGGCAGCGGCCAGCACAGCTATCTGTCCGTATTCGCCGCCGGCGCGGCCGTGGATGCCGCCGCCGGCGCCCGGCGCCACTGGTGCTTCAAGGCGCCCAGCCGCGCCGCCGTCGACGCGTTCCATGCCGCCGGGCTGGCGCATGGCGGGCGCGACGAGGGCGCGCCGGGCCTGCGCGAACACTACCACCCGCATTACTACGCCGCCTTCCTGCTGGACCCCGCCGGCAACCGCATCGAGGCCGTCTGCCACGATCCGGCCTGATCCCGGGGGCTCGGGCGGAGCCGGAACGCAAAAAGGGACAGTTAAATCCGGCCGGTTTGACGGCGGTCAGCCCCACTGATGTTGCAGCGCAACATCAGTTGCGGTGTAATGGAGAGGTCAACCCGGCCGGTTCCACTGGACCGGCCTGGCGGCTACCGCCGCCGGAAGCTACTACAAGGAGATCGCCATGGCCGGATCCGGCAACGATCGCGCCCCCACCCCGTCCTTCAACCCCTGGACGGCCGCCTACGAGTACGCAGTGGACGCCTGGCAGCGCGGCGTGCTTTACGCAGACGTGATGCGCCAGCGCGGCAATCAATATCACGAACACATGGCCAAGCGCGCCCCGAACGTGCTGAGCATGGAATTCGAACTGGTGCTGGACGGCCGCGGCCTGCCGCGCCCCGTCAACTACGGCCTGCTGCGCATCAAGCCGCCGGCCGGCGTGGAAACGGATCCGATCAAGCGCCCCTTCCTGGTCGTGGACCCGCGCGCCGGGCACGGCCCGGGCATCGGCGGATTCAAGCCCGAAAGCGAGATCGGCGTGGCCGTGCGCGCGGGGCATCCCTGCTATTTCGCGACCTTCCTGCCGCAGCCCATGCCCGCCCAGACCGTCGAAGACGTGATGATGGCCGAGGCGCGGTTCCTGGAAGAGATCATCGCGCTGCACCCCAACGCCGAAGGCAAGCCGGTCGTGGTCGCCAATTGCCAGGCGGGCTGGCAGATCATGATGACCGCCGCGGTCCGGCCGGAACTGTTCGGCCCCATCATCGTCGCCGGCGCCCCGCTGTCGTACTGGTCCGGCTGGCGCGGCATGAACCCCATGCGCTATGCCGGCGGCCTGCTGGGCGGCAGTTGGCTCACCGCGCTGACCAGCGACCTGGGCGACGGCAAGTTCGACGGCGCCTGGCTGGTGCAGAACTTCGAGAACCTGAATCCGGCGAACACGCTGTGGTCCAAGCAGTACAACCTGTACTCCAATGTGGACACCGAGGCGTCGCGCTACCTGAGCTTCGAGAAATGGTGGGGCGGCCACGTCTTCCTGAACGGCCCCGAAATCCAGTACATCGTCGACAACCTGTTCGTGGGCAACCGCCTGGCCACGGCGGGCCTGGTGACCTCCGACGGCATCCGCATCGACCTGCGCAACATCCGGTCGCCCATCGTAGTGTTCTGCTCCAAGGGCGACAACATCACGCCCCCGCCGCAGGCGCTGGGCTGGATTCCCGACCTGTACCAGAACGAGGCCGAGGTGCTGGCCCACGGCCAGACCATCGTCTACGCCGTGCATGAAAGCATCGGCCACCTCGGCATCTTCGTGTCCGGCAGCGTGGCCCGCAAGGAACACCAGGAATTCACGTCCAACATCGACATGATCGACGTGCTGCCGCCGGGCATCTACCAGGCCGAAATCGCCGACAAGACGCCCGACACGCCGAACGCGGACCTGGCCTATGGCAACTACGTGCTGTCGTTCGAACAGCGCAGCCTGGACGACGTGCGCGCCATCGTGGACCGCAAGGAAGACGACGACCGGCGATTCGCCGCCGTCGCCCGGATCTCCGACATCAACCTGGGCATGTACCGCAGCTTCATGCAGCCCTGGGTGCGCGCCATGGTGACGCCGCAATCCGCGGAATGGGGGCAGCGCCTGCATCCGCTGCGCCTGCCCTACGAGCTGATTTCTGACCGCAACCCGGCGATCGCGCCGATCGCCCAGATCGCGGAACAGGTGCGCGAGCACCGCCGGCCGGCCTCGCCCTCCAACCCCTTCCTGGTGGCGCAGGAGATGTTCTCGAACCTGGTCGAGACCAGCCTGGACATCTGGCAGGAACTGCGCGATTCGGCCGATGAGCGCACCTTCATGAGCGTGTACGGATCGCCCCTGGTGCAGGACCTGGCCGGCCTGGGCGCGCGTTCCGGCCCGCCGCGCAAGCACCCGGGCGTGTCGCCCGAACACCGCCGCTTCATGGAAGAACGCGCGGGCGAACTGCGTTCGCTGCTGCAGGAAGGCGGCCTGCGCGTCGCCGCCATCCGGATGCTGCTGTACGTAGCGGGCTCCGAGGGCGGCCTGGACGAGCGCAGCTTCGCGCTGATCCGCAAGATGCGCGCGGAATCCGACACCGCGCTGACCCTGCCGGAATTCAAGGGCGTCATCCGCGACCAGGCCCTGATGATGACGCTGGATTCGGCCGCCGCCGTCCAGGCCATGCCGCGCCTGCTCGAAAATTCGCCGGCCGCCGCGATCCGCGAAGCGCTCAACACCATGAAGCACGTGCTGGAGGCCGCCGAACCGCTGAGCGAGGCGGCGCGCGCGAGCCTGGGCGAGATGGAACGGATCTTCGAGTCCGCCGAGCGCCGCGCGCAGAAGCGCGAACAGGCCCTGGCGCCCGCTCCGGCCAAAGCGGCTGCGCGCCCGGCGCGCGCGGCCGCCGCCAGGAGCGAGCCGCCGGCCACGGCCGCCAAGCCGGTGAAGGCGGCTCCGGCCGCCCGCGCCGGGCGCGTCGCCGCCAAGACTCCCGCGCGCGCCGCGCGCAAATCCACCAAGGCGACTTCCGAATGACCCTGCCCGCGTCCACGCACTACGACAAGCTCATCGCCCGCGCGCAGACGCTGGCGCCCGCCGTATGCGCCATCGCTCATCCCTGCGACGAGCCTTCGCTGTCCGCCGCGCTGCAGGCGCGGGACCTCGGCCTGCTGCAACCGATCCTGGTGGGCCCCGAACTCAAGATCCGCGCGACGGCCGCGCAGTACGGGCTGGACCTGGGCAACGCCCGCATCGTCGACGCGCCGCACAGCCACGCCGCGGCCGAGGCCGCGGTCGCGCTGGTGCGCAGCGGCGAGGCGACGCTCCTGATGAAGGGCAGCCTGCACACCGACGAACTGATGCACGAAGTGGTGGCGCGCAACACCGGGCTGCGCAGCGGCCGGCGCATCAGCCACGTGTTCATCATGGAGGTTCCCACCTACGCGGAGCCGCTCTTCATCACCGATGCCGCCATCAACATCTTTCCGGACCTGGAAACCAAGGCCGACATCATCCGCAACGTGATCGACCTGCACCGCGGCCTGGGCCTGGGCGAACCGCGCGTGGCCATCCTGTCGGCCGTGGAACAGGTCACGCCCAGCATACCCAGCACCATCGAAGCCGCGGCGCTGTGCAAGATGGCCGACCGCGGCCAGATCGCCGGCGGCCTGCTGGACGGCCCGCTGGCGCTGGACAACGCCATCAACCCCGACGCCGCCCGCATCAAGGGCATCCGTTCCCCGGTCGCCGGGGTCGCCCAGGTGCTGGTGGTGCCGGACCTGGAAGCGGGCAATATGCTGGCCAAGAACCTGACCTTCCTGGCCAATGCGGAAGCGGCCGGCATCGTGCTGGGCGCGCGCGTGCCCATCATCCTGACCAGCCGCGCCGACAGCCCGCGCTCGCGCCTGGCCTCGTGCGCGGTGGCGGCGATCTACGCGCACCACCTGAGCGAGCAACAGGCCCGTCCGCTCGCCTGATGTAGGGGACCCACCCCTACCCACTTACGCGACTTGTCCCAACCCGGAATCACAGCGCCATGAGCGACACCATTCTCGTCATCAACGCCGGCAGTTCCAGCATCAAGTTCTACCTGTACGACATCGACGGCGAACAAGAGCTGGCTCCCCGCCTGGGCGGCCAGCTCGAAGGCATCGGCACCCTGCACCCCAGGCTGCGGGTGCGCGACGCGGCGGGCCAGACGCTGGTGGAGCGCGAGGTCGCGCCCAGCCACGCGCCCGACGTGCCCAATGCGCAGGAAGTGGTCGGCACCTGGCTGAGCGGCCACCTGGGCGGCGCGCCGCTGGCGGTGGGGCACCGGGTGGTGCACGGCGGCCCCACCCTGTCGGAGCCGGTTCTCATCGACGACGACATCCTTGCGAGGCTGGATGCCTTCACGCCGCTGGCGCCGCTGCATCAGCCGAACAACCTGGCGCCCATCCGCGTGATCCGCGAGCGCCGCCCCTGGATCCCGCAGGTGGCGTGCTTCGACACCGCCTTCCACCGCAGCCACTCCGACGTGGCCGACCGCTACGCGCTGCCCGAGCGCCTGTACCAGGAAGGCGTGCGCCGCTACGGTTTCCACGGCCTGTCCTACGAATACATCGCGCAGCGCCTGCGCCAGGCGCTGCCGGACGTCGCCATGGGCAAGATCATCGCCGCGCACCTGGGCTCGGGGGTTTCCGCCTGCGCCATGCACCACGGCAAGAGCGTGGACAGCACGATGGGCTTCACGGCGCTGGAAGGCCTGCCCATGGGCACGCGCCCCGGCCGCCTGGATCCGGGCATCGTGCTGTGGATGATGGAACGCGGCATGACCCACGACGAAATCGAGCACATGCTGTACTACGACTGCGGCATGAAGGGCCTGTCGGGCATCAGCAACGACATGCGCGAGCTGCTGGCCAGCGACGCGCCGTCCGCGAAGCTGGCGCTGCAATACTTCGCGTGGCGCGTGGCCGAGGGCATGATCGGGCTGGCCTGCGCCATGAATGGCGTGGACGCCATCGTCTTCACCGCCGGCGTCGGCGAGAACTCGGCCGAGATCCGCCAGGCGATCAGCGACCATTGGGGCTGGCTGGGCATCAGGCTCGACCACGAACGCAACATCCGCCACGGGCCGCGCATCTCCAGCGACGACAGCCGCATCGGCGTCTACGTCGTGCGCACCAATGAAGAACTGATCATCGCCCAGCACACGCTGGCGCTGGTGCGGCAGCGATAAGCGCGGCTGCCGCAACGTCGGTTAGCCCAGCGTGGGGGGCGCCGCCTGGCGCCAGCGTTCGATGGCGTCGACGGCCTGTTCGGGACTGCCGAAGATCTTGTCGCGCCCGATTTTCTTCACCAGGCCGGAACGCTCCAGCGCCATGCGGAACTGGCCATGGCCGCCCGCGACCAGCAGGGTCATGCCGCGCTCGTCCAGTTCGCGCTTGAGTTCGTACAGCGCCTCGACCGCGTCGGCGTCGGCCTGCGTCATGGCCTCGGCATCCAGCACGAACCACTGCGCGCCGCCCGCCTGGTCCATCACTTCGCGCGCGCGGCGGCGGAACGCGTCGGCGTTGAAGAACCACACGGAGGACTCGAACAGCCAGACCACCGTGCCCGGCACCGGCTGCGCGTCGGGGTTCAGGTGCAGCTTGCCCAGCACCGATTCGCCGGGCAGCCGGCCCAGCAGGGCGTCGCGGGGATTGCCCGACACGTACATGGCGTACAGCAGCGTCGCGCCCACGGAAACCGCCACGCCCTGCAGCACGCCGAAGCCGATCACGCCCACGGCCGCCAGGACGCCGAACGCCAGTTCGATGCGCGAAATACGGGCCAGGCGCAGGAAGGCGTGGCCGTCGAACAGGCTGGCCGCGGCCAGCAGCAGGATGGCCGACAGCACGGCCTGCGGCAGCCAGTACAGCGGCGCGCTCAGCAGGCCCACCACGATCGCCAGCGCGGCGGCCGCGCTGACGCTGACCAGCGGCGAGGAGCCGCCGGCCACCAGCCCCACCGCGGTGCGCGAGTCGGCGCCGGTCACGACGAAACCCTGGAACAGCCCGGCCGCCACGTTGGCCGCGCCGAAGCCCACCAGTTCGCGGTTGGGATCGACGTGTTCGCCCGTGCGCGCGGCGAAGCTGCGCGCGGTGACGATGCCGCTGGAAAAGCTCACGACCAGCACCCCGGCCGCGCCCATCAGGATGCCGTCCAGCCCCTCCAGCCGCACCGGCAGGCTCAGCGACGGCAGGCCCGCGGGCACTTCGCCCACGACCGCGATGCCCAGGCCGGGAAAGTCGAAGATCCACGACAGCAGGCAGGATCCCGCCACCAGCAGGATGGGGCCGGGCCAATTCGGCCGCCAGCGCTTGAACGCCATCAGCAGCAGGCAGGACGCCACGCCGAGCAAGAGCGTGGGGATCCGGATTTCGGGCAGCCGGCGCGACAGTTCCAGGAAGGGGTGCACCAGGCCGCTGTTGCGCAACCCAACCCCCGTCAGGCCGCTCAACTGCGAGATCGCCAGCGTGATGGCCACGCCCGCCATATAGCCGATCAGGACGGGCCGGGACAGCAGGTTGGCCAGCACGCCCAGGCGCAGGACGCGCGCGATCAGGCAGCCCACGCCCACGGTCAGGGCGATGCCCGTCGCGGCCAGCAGACGGTCTTCCGGCGTGCTGAGCGCCATTCCGGTCAGCGTGGCCGCGATCAGGGTGCAGGTTGCCGTGTCGGGCCCGACGATCAGCGTGCGCGAGGAGCCGAACACGGCATAACCCAGCATCCCGGCGATGGCCGCCCACAGGCCCGCGACGGGCGGGACGCCCATCATGGCCGCGTAGGCCAGGCCCACGGGCAGCGCCACCGCCGCCACGCTCAGCCCGGCCATGACGTCGCGCCGCGCCGATTCCCGCGTGATGCCGCGGAAGTTATTCAGGCCAGGGAACAGGCGTAGGTTCATGATGCGGCGAGCAAATCGGACGGGGAGATTCCGCGGCGCGCGCGGAGCGTGCGCCAAGCCTACACCAAGCCCGAGGTTTGCAGATGCGCCGGATCAAGCCGCGGCGACTTATATTCCTTGAGTGAATGAATACCTGAGGTATTTATCCCTTTTCGGAACTGGCGATCGTGCAGCGTGCGTTGCGTGGGGAAGGGGAAGGGGAAGGTGTCTGACACCCGTACGAGACGCCGGCACGGATTGCCCGGATGCCGCCGGGTGTCAGACACCCGCGGCTCACGGCGGGTGTCTGACACCCAAGCCGGGTGGCTTCAAGCCTGAAGCGCCTTGCCTTGGGGTGTCAGACACCTGCGGAAGCGCCCTGCCTTGAGGGAAGGTGTCTGACACCCGTACGAGACGCCGGCACGGATTGCCCGGATGCCGCCGGGTGTCAGACACCTGCGGACCCGCGAAGCACCCTACCCTGCCTAGCTCGCGCGGGCTTCCAGCACGGCCACGGCGGGCAGGGTCTTGCCTTCCAGGAATTCCAGGAATGCGCCGCCGCCGGTCGAGATGTAGCCGACCTTGTCGCCGATGCCGTACTTGGCGATGGCGGCCAGCGTGTCGCCGCCGCCGGCGATCGAGAAGCCTTCCGATTCCGCGACGGCGCGGGCCACGACTTCGGTGCCGTTGGCGAACTGGTCGAACTCGAACACGCCCACGGGGCCGTTCCAGACGATGGTGCCCGCCTGCTTCAGGATCTCGGCCAGTTGCGCCGCGGTCCGCGGACCGATGTCGAGGATCATGTCGTCGTCGGCCACGTCCGCCGCCGCCTTCACCGTCGCTTCGGCGTCCGCGCCGAAGGACTTGGCGCACACCACGTCCACCGGAATCGGCACGGCCGCGCCGCGCCGCTTCATGATGTCGATCACGGCGCGCGCCTGGTCGACCTGGTCGGGTTCGGCCAGCGACTTGCCGATGGACAGGCCGGCGGCCAGCATGAAGGTGTTGGCGATGCCGCCGCCCACGACCAGTTGGTCGACCTTGTCGGCCAGCGATTGCAGGATGGACAGCTTGGTCGACACCTTGGAGCCGCCGACGATGGCGACCAGCGGGCGCTTGGGTTCGTGCAGCGCGCGGCCCAGGGCCTCCAGCTCGGCCGCCAGCAGCGGGCCCGCGCAGGCGACGGGCGCGAAGCGCGCCATGCCGTGGGTGGTGGCTTCGGCGCGGTGCGCCGTGCCGAAGGCGTCGTTGACGTAGACGTCGCACAGCGCGGCCATCTTCTTGGCGAGCGCCTCGTCGTCCTTCTTTTCGCCCACGTTCACGCGGCAGTTTTCCAGCAGCACGACCTGGCCGTGGTCGACCTGGACGCCGTCCACCCAGTCGCGCACCAGTTGCACGGGCATGCCCAGCAGTTCGGACAGGCGCTGGCCGACCTTGGCCAGCGAATCGGCGTCGGTCAGCACGCCTTCCTTGGGACGGCCCAGGTGGGACGTGACCATGACGGCCGCGCCGGCGTCCAGCGCCAGGCGGATCCCGGGCACGGAGGCGCGGATGCGGGTGTCTTCGCTGATGCGGCCGGCGTCGTCGAACGGCACGTTCAGATCGGCGCGGATGAACACGCGCTTGCCGGACAGGGCGCCGGACTTGGCCAGCGCGGACAGGGTATTGACCTTGGGCATGAGTATGGATTCCTACGGTTGGCGAACAAAGGGGACGAACCCATTTTCCGCGACAGCGGAAAACAAATCCGTCCCCTTTGGCCTGACAGCGTTGCTTACTTGGCGGACATCAGCGCGACGGTGGTGTCGAGCATGCGGTTCGAGAAGCCCCACTCGTTGTCGTACCAGGACGAGACCTTGACCAGGCGGCCCGAAACCTTGGTCAGCGACGCGTCGACGGTGCTGGAGGCCGGGTTGTGGTTGTAGTCCACCGAGACCAGGGGTTCGGTGTTGTAGTCCAGGATGCCCTTGAGTTCGCCTTCGGAGGCGGCCTTCAGGATGCCGTTCACTTCCTCGACGGTCGTGTCGCGCTTGGCGATGAACGACAGGTCGACGATCGACACGTTGATGGTCGGGACGCGGATGGCGTAGCCGTCCAGCTTGCCGTTCAGTTCCGGCAGGACCAGGCCCACGGCGGCGGCGGCGCCGGTCTTCGTGGGGATCATGCTCATGGTGGCCGAACGCGCGCGGCGCAGGTCTTCGTGGTAGACGTCGGTCAGGACCTGGTCGTTGGTGTAGGCGTGGACGGTGGTCATCAGGCCGTTTTCCAGGCCCAGCTTGTCGTTCAGCGGCTTGACCAGCGGGGCCAGGCAGTTGGTGGTGCACGACGCGTTCGAGATGACGGTGTCGGTGGCCTTGAGCACGCCGTGGTTCACGCCGTACACGATGGTGGCGTCGACGTCCTTGCCGCCGGGCGCCGAGATGATGACCTTCTTGGCGCCGCCCTTGATGTGCGCGCCGGCCTTTTCCTTGGTCGTGAAAAAGCCCGTGCATTCCAGCACCACGTCGACCTTCAGGTCGCCCCAGGGCAGTTCGGCCGGGTTGCGGTTGGCCAGCACGCGGATCTTGTCGCCGTTGACGACCATGAAGTCGCCGTCGACTTCGACGGTGCCCGGGAACTTGCCGTGGGCGGTGTCGTAGCGCGTCAGGTGCGCGTTCGTCTTGGGATCGCCCAGGTCATTGATGGCGACGATTTCGATGTCGTGCTTCTTGCCACCTTCGTAGTGGGCACGAAGGATGTTGCGGCCGATGCGGCCGTAACCGTTGATGGCGACGCGAATGGTCATGACTAAGCTCCTTTTTACAAAACTTGGCGGACGGTCTCGGCCACCTTGTCGGCGGTCAGCCCGAAGAACTTGAACAGTGCGCCGGCCGGCGCGGATTCGCCGTAGCGGTCGATGCCGACGACGGCGCCTTCCAGGCCCACGTACTTGTGCCAGAAGGCGGTCACGCCGGCCTCGACGGCCACGCGCGGCAGACCCTTGGGCAGCACGGATTGCTTCCAGGCGGCGTCCTGGCGGTCGAACACGTCGGTGCTGGGCATGGAGACCACGCGCACGGCGACGCCTTCCTTGGCCAACTGGGCCTGCGCGTCCAGCGCGATGGCGACTTCCGAGCCGGTGGCGATGATGACGGCGCGGGCGCCTTCGGCGTCGCGCAGCACATAGCCGCCGCGGGCGATGGCGTCGACGGTGGCGGCGTCGCGCTGCACGAACGGCAGGTTCTGGCGCGACAGCAACAGGGCCGTCGGGCCGCCGTCGTGCACGTCCATGCCGATGCTGGCCGGGCGCGTCACGGCGGCGTTCCAGGCCACGGCGGTTTCGGCCGTATCGCAAGGACGCCACAGCGACAGGTTGGGGATCAGGCGCAGGCTGGAGGCGTGCTCGATGGACTGGTGGGTCGGGCCGTCTTCGCCCAGGCCGATCGAGTCGTGGGTGAACACGTGCACCACGCGCTGCTTCATCAGCGCGGCCATGCGGATGGCGTTGCGCGAGTAGTCGGAGAACGTCAGGAACGTGCCGCCGAACGGCAGGTAGCCGCCGTGCAGGGCCACGCCGTTCATGATGGCGGCCATGCCGAATTCGCGCACGCCGTAGTTGATGTGGCGGCCGAACTGGATGCCCTGTTCGCCCGCGCGGACGGCGGCGACGCCCTTCCAGTCGGTGAAGTTGGAGCCGGTCAGGTCGGCCGAGCCGCCCAGCATTTCCGGCAGGGCCGCGGCCAGCGCCGCGATCGCGAACTGCGAAGCCTTGCGGGTGGCGACGGTCTCGGCCTTTTCCAGCGTGGCGTCCAGGAACGCCTGGAACTGCTCGGCGTAGCCGGCGGGCAGCTCGCCCTTCATGCGGCGCGTGAATTCGGCGGCCTCGGCGGGGAATTCGGCGGCGTAGGCGTCGAAGGCGGATTGCCATTCGGCCTGGGCCGAGGCGCCCTTCTGGCGGCCGTCCCAGCCGTCGTAGACGGCCTGCGGGATCTGGAACGGTTCCGAGGACCAGCCCAGCGCGGCGCGGGTGGCGGCGATCTCGTCCTTGCCCAGCGGCGCGCCGTGCACGTTGTGCGTGCCGGCCATGTTGGGCGAACCCTTGCCGATGACGGTGCGGCAGACGATCAGCGTGGGCTTTTCCGATTGCGAGCGCGCGGCCTTGATGGCGGCGTCCACCGCGGCCACGTCGTGGCCGTCCACGCCGCGGATCACGTTCCAGCCGTAGCCTTCGAAGCGCTTGGCGGTGTCGTCGGCGAACCAGTGCTCGACGTGGCCGTCGATGGAGATGCCGTTGTCGTCGTACAGCACGACCAGCTTGCCCAGCTTCAGCGTGCCGGCCAGCGAGCACACTTCGTGCGAGACGCCTTCCATCAGGCAGCCGTCGCCGGTGAAGGCGTAGGTGTGGTGATCGACGAGGGTATGGCCGGGCTTGTTGAATTCAGCGGCCAGCAGCGCTTCGGCCAGCGCCATGCCCACGGCGTTGCCCAGGCCCTGGCCCAGGGGGCCGGTGGTCGTTTCCACGCCCGGGGTGATGCCCACTTCGGGGTGGCCCGGCGTCTTGGAATGCAGTTGGCGGAAGTTCTTCAGTTCCTCGATCGGCAGATCGTAGCCCGTCAGGTGCAGCAAGGCATAGATCAGCATCGAGCCGTGGCCGTTGGACAGCACGAAGCGGTCGCGGTTGGCCCAGGCGGGATCCTTGGGGTTGTGACGCAGGTTGCCGGCCCACAGGGCCTGGGCGATTTCCGCCATGCCCATGGGAGCACCCGGATGCCCGGAGTTCGCTTGTTGCACGGCGTCCATCGCGAGGGCGCGGATGGCATCCGCCAAGGCAAGTTTAGGGGCGGTCGGATTGCTCATTCGGAAGGCTCTTTGAAGCTGGCATGCCTAGAAAAAATAGGGCCAGTTAAGTAGGTTGCGAAGCATGGGATTTTAGCATCCAGGGGTTTCCCCCACGCCATCGGCCATAAGCGGGGCCTGGCGGGCATAATGGAGCCCCCGCGGCGCGCCCGCCGCGCGCGCTTGCCATCCCATTTTTGCGTGTCCGCAACACCATGTCCGCCCCCCGCTTCTTCTGCGACATCCCCCTCGCCTCCGGCGTCCGCGCCGCCCTGCCGGACGCCCTGGCGCATCACGCGCTGCGGGTGCTGCGCCTGCGCGACGGCGAGCCCGTCACGCTGTTCAACGGCCAGGGCGGCGAGTATCCCGCCGTGCTCGAAGTGGAAGGCAAGGCCGGTTTTGCCCGGCTGGGCGAGTTCTCCGCGCGCGAGGCCGAGCTGGCCGGACGCGTCACCCTGGTCCAGGGCCTGCCGTCCGGGGACAAGATGGACTGGGTGGTGGAAAAAGCCGTGGAACTGGGCGCCGCGCGGGTCTGCCCCATCGCGGCGCAGCGCAGCGTGCTGCAGTTGTCGGGGCCGCGCCTGGAAAAGCGCGTGGCGCATTGGCAGCGCATCGCCCAATCCGCGAGCGAGCAATGCGGGCGCAACCGGCTGATGGCCGTGGACGCGCCCCGGACGCTGGCCGAGTGGCTCGCGCAGCCCGCCGAGGGCCTGCGCCTGATGTGCCATCCGGAAGCGTCGGACGACCTTGCCGCCCGGCTGCGGTCCGCGCCCGGCCTGCGGGCGCTGACCCTGCTGGTCGGCCCCGAAGGCGGATGGTCGGACAAGGAATTGGCGCAGGCCCGCGAAGCCGGCGTCGAGGCCGTGCGCTTCGGCCCCCGGGTGCTGCGCACCGAGACGGCCGGGCTGGCGCTGCTATCGGCCGCCGGCGCGCTGCTGGGCTGGTAGGCCGGTCAGTGGGCCTCGCCGTAGGGCGCGGCCGCCACCCCGGGTTCGGGGTCGGGATGCTTGCCGGCGTGTTCGATGACGTAGGCGAAGACGCGGCCGTTCTCGCGGGCGAAATCCGAGGCGTCGGAGCAGACGGTTTCGATGAGGGCGGAGTCTTCCTCGAGCGCCGGATCGCCCGAATGCAGCTTGTACAGCCAGAGCACCACGCCGGTCTTGTGGTCCAGCACCGTGTCGCACAGGCAGTCGTACAGCGCGTCGAGATTGCCGCCGAAGTACTCGGGGAAGTCCACCGCCTTGACGATGGCGCGCAACACCGCCGAACGGCTGCGGGCGGGATCGCAATTGGCGACGAACAAGGCCAGGCCGAGCTCATGAGCGGCGTCCACCACGGCCTTCTTGTCCAGCCCTTCATGGGCCAGCGCACCGCCGCGCAGGAGCTGCCGCTGCAAAGTAGATTGGCCATTGCGCGTCATGCCTGAGCCTCCTTGAAAAAGGCGATCACTTCGTCGTTACGCTGCATCGTATCGGCATAACCCAGTTCAATCAATCGCTTGGTGTAGCTGGATTCGAACAGGAGGTAGGACATCAGCGACCCGCCTCCCGGACGGCCTGGATCGGACGATACACCGAGTACGCGAAAAAGGGCACGGGCCTGGGCCGGCATGTCCTGCAAGTGCTCCAGCGCCATCAGGTCCAGCGACTGGCTGGGCGTGATCGTCAGGACCTCGATCCGGCGCGCGGCGCCCTTGGAACCGTCCTCGCCGGCCAGTTCCATCAGGGCATTCATCCGCTGCAGGCGCTCGACGTCGACCGACAGGCCGTCCAGGAAGATGCTGGCCAGCGCGTGCCCGCCCACCTGCGCCAGGGACGGATACGGCGGCGAGTCCTCGCGGTTCTCCGGGTGCGTGTCGTCCCGGAAGCCGGTGCCGATCACCAGCACGCGATGCGCCCCCAGGTGGATGGCCGGGCTGATCGGCGCCAACTGGCGCATCGAGCCGTCGCCGCACCATTCGCCCTTGCCGTGCACCTGCACCTGCCGGGCCGGAAAGACGAAGGGGATGGCCGACGACGCCATCAGGTGGTCGATGCCGATCGGGGTGGGGATCGCCAGTCGCAGGTAGCGGTGCCAGGGCTCGATGGGCGTGTGCGCCTGGTAGAAAGTCAGGTGTTCGCCGCTGGTGTAGCCCGAGGCCGTGATCGCCAGCGCCGACAAGGCCCCGCTCTCCAGGTTGGACCGCAGGTGCTGGAAATCCAGCACCCGGCTCAGCAGGGCCTGCATGGGGCTGTTGTCCAGCAGGGACGTGGGCCGCTTGCGCGTCAGGCCCGAATACATCCATCCCAGCGACAGCAGGCCCAGCCAGCGGACCCCGGTGCGGATCAGGCCGGGCGCGTCGGCCCGGTAGATCATGTCGGTATTCAGCGACGACCACAGGCGCCGGATGCGCCGCACGCCCAGGTGCGGCCGGTCGGCCCGGCACGCCAGCGCCGCGGCGTTGATGGCGCCGGCCGACGTGCCGCAGATGATGTGAAAGGGATTCCGGAAACGGGAATGCCAGTCCGGATCCAGCAATTCCATGATGGCGCTGAGCACGCCCACCTGATAGGCGGCGCGGGCGCCGCCTCCGGTCAGGACCAGGCCGGTCGGCGTGCGCGGGCACGCCGGGCCGGGAGGCCTGACTTCAACGCGGTGTATTGACATCGACGACCGTCATCGCGGTCATGTTGACGATGCGGCGCACGGTGGAGCTGGACGTCAGGATGTGCACCGGCGCGTTCGCGCCCAGCAGGAACGGACCCACCGCCACGTTGCCGCCCGCGGCCGTCTTCAGCAGGTTGTAGGCGATGTTGCCGGAGTCCACGTTCGGGCACACCAGCAGGTTGGCCACGCCCTTGAGCGACGACGACGGCAGGATGCGCATGCGCAGCGCCTCGTCCAGCGCGCAGTCGCCGTGCATCTCGCCGTCGATCTCCAGATCCGGCGCGATCTCTCGCACCAGCTCCAGCGCGCGGCGCATCTTCGCCCCCGACGCCGAACTGCCCGAACCGAAGTTCGACCGCGACAGCAGCGCGATCTTGGGCGCCAGGTACATGCGGCGCATCTCGTTGGCGGCGGCGATGGTGAACTCGGCGATCTGCTCGGCCGAGGGCTCGTCGTTGACGTGCGTATCGACCAGCACCACCGTGCGCTCGTTGAGCAACAGGATGTTCATCGCCGCGTACACGTTGTGCCCGGGACGGCGGCCGATGACCTCGTCCACGAAGCGCAGGTGGTCGTGGTAGGCGCCCACCGAACCGCAGACCATGCCGTCGGCGTCGCCCAGGCGCACCATCATGGCGCCGATCAAGGTCATGCGGCGGCGCATTTCCACGCGCGCCATTTCCTTGGTGATGCCGCGGCGGCACATCAGCTCCCAGTACGTGGTCCAGTACTGGTGGAAGCGCTCGTCGTATTCCGGGTTGGTGACCTCGACGTCCTCGCCCAGGCGCAGACGCAGGCCGAGTTTTTCGATGCGGGCCAGCAGCACGGACGGACGGCCCACCAGGATGGGGCGGGCCAGGCCTTCGTCCACCACCACCTGCACGGCGCGCAGCACGCGTTCGTCCTCGCCTTCCGCGAACACGATGCGCGACTTGCCGCCTTCGCGCACCAGGCGCTTGGCCGCCGAGAACAGCGGCTTCATGAACGCGCCCGAGTGGTACACGAACTGCTGCAACTGCTCTTCGTAGGCTTCCAGGTCCGCCAGCGGACGCGTCGCCACGCCGCCGTCCATCGCCGCCTTGGCCACCGCCGGCGCGATGCGCACGATCAGGCGCGGATCGAACGGCTTGGGAATCAGGTAGTCGGGGCCGAACGAGATGTCGTAGGTGCCATAGGCCGCCGCCACCACTTCGTTCTGCTCTTCCTCGGCCAGTTGCGCAATCGCGTAGACCGCCGCCTTCTCCATCTCGCGGGTGATCGTCGTGGCCCCCACGTCCAGCGCCCCGCGGAAAATGTACGGAAAGCACAGCACGTTATTCACCTGGTTCGGATAGTCCGAACGGCCCGTGGCCATCACCACGTCGTCGCGCACCCCGTGCGCCACTTCCGGCAGGATCTCCGGCGTCGGATTGGCCAGCGCCAGGATCAGCGGGCGCGGACCCATCGCCGCCACCATCTCCGGCTTGAGCACGCCGCCGGCCGACAGCCCCAGGAACACGTCCGCGCCCTGGATCACCTCGGCCAGCTTGCGGGCGCCGGTCTTCTGCGCGAAGCGCGCCTTGTCCGGATCCATCAGCGCCGTGCGCCCTTCGTAGACCACGCCCTCGATGTCCGTGACCCAGATGTTTTCCAGCGGCAGGCCCAGGTCCACCATCAGGTCCAGGCAGGCCAGCGCCGCCGCCCCCGCCCCGGACGTCACCACCTTGACCTGCTTGATGTCCTTGCCCACCACCTTCAGCCCGTTGATGAAGGCCGCCGACACGCAGATCGCGGTGCCGTGCTGGTCGTCGTGGAAAACCGGGATCTTCATGCGCTCGCGCAGCTTGCGCTCGACGATGAAGCACTCCGGCGCCTTGATGTCCTCGAGGTTGATGCCCCCGAAGGTGGCCTCCAGCCCCGCGATGATCTCGACCAGCTTGTCCGGGTCGGTCTCGTTGATTTCGATGTCGAACACGTCCAGCCCGGCGAACTTCTTGAACAGCACCGCCTTGCCTTCCATCACCGGCTTGGAGGCCAGCGCGCCGATGTTGCCCAGCCCCAGCACCGCCGTGCCGTTGGTGATCACCCCCACCAGGTTGCCGCGCGCCGTGTAACGGTACACATTGGACGGGTCGGCCACGATCTCTTCACAGGCCGCCGCCACGCCGGGGGAATACGCCAGCGCCAGGTCGCGCTGGGTGGTGAGCTGTTTGGTCGGCATGACCGAGATTTTGCCGGGGCGGCCGTGCTCGTGGTATTCAAGGGCGGCTTTGCGAAGGTTGGCATCCATATGGGCGGCTACTTGCTAGAGAGTGGGACACGGAAAGGGGGGAATTCTATTCCGATGGCGGACGCCGCGATACCTCCGCGATGCGCCCCGCCCCCCTGGCCGGCATGTACTCGCCATCTTAGCGCTTGCTTACAAATTGTCGCTATTGTGCGGCGCGCAATGACGGAAACCGGCCGTCCGGATCGAACAGCGCCTTCACGCGCGAATCCAGCCTTGTCGTGGCCAGCCCCGGCGGCTCGGCCGCGGGCGCCGGCTGCGCCGCGGGGGGAACGTCGGCCAGGGTGACGCCCTGCACCCAGGCCAGCGTGCCGCCATGGCCCAGCAGCAGGTGCGCCAGGTTCACCGTGGCGGGCGCTTCGGGTTTCAGGGCGTCCAGCCGGTAGCGCCCCAGCCAGCGCTCCCCGTCCCGGGTGGCGAAGGCGTCGCCGCCCGACGCCAACTGGAACAGCGCCGGCACCAGGCGCTGCACGGTGACGGAACGCAAGGGCTGGACGTCCGCTTCGCCGAACGGGCCCAGCGTTTCCTCCACGCCGTCCGCCAGCATCGCGTCCACCGTCAGCACGCCCGAGTCCGCGCACCGCCCGGCCGCCCAGCGGGCGGGAGCGGCCAGCCATTCGGCCAGCGTCATGGCGCCGGGCAGGCCTGCGAACTGCCGCAGGCCGGCCTGGGCCAGCGCCGCCAGCGGCACCCCCGGCTGGGCGCGCCAGCGCGGCATGCCGCCGGACAGGCGGGCCAGGCCCGCCATCGCGGACGGATCCACCCGCAGGACGGGTCCGTGGGAGGTATCGAACGGCCCCTCGGCCCCGTCCAGCGCCAACACCACGCGATGCTCGGCGCACAGGGCCCGCGCGTGCGCCACGTCCGCGTCGCGCGCCGGGACCAGCAGGGCCCGGGGCCCCGCCCCGGCGTCCTCGCCCAGGTCGCGGACGGCCCCCTGGCAGAGCAGGCCCAGGCGCTGCAGGAACGCCGCCCAGGGACTCTGGGCCGGCCGACGGCCGAGGAGGAAAGCGCGCCGGGATGGCTGCATGACTACAATTCCTTTTTCGCTACAAGACGCCTTCGAGAATCCAATGCCCCGCCTTGCCACTCGCACCAACGATTTCCTGACTTTCCAGGTAATGGAGCTTTTCAAGCAGGCGCAAGCGCTGCAGGCGGCGGGCAAGGACATTATCAGCCTGGGCATCGGCGAACCGGACTTTACCGCGCCGCCCCAGGTCGTGGAAGCGCTCGAGCGCGCCGCCCGCGCCGGATTGAGCGGCTACAGCCCGTCGGCCGGCCTGACGGCGCTGCGCGAGGCCATCGCCCGCTTCTACCACGAACAGTTCGGCGCCGACATCGATCCGTCCCGCGTCATCGTCACCGCGGGCGCCTCCGGCGCCCTGACGCTGGCCTGCGCGGCGCTGGTCAACAGCGGCGGCGAGGTGCTGATGCCCGACCCATCCTACCCCGCCAACAGCAACTTCGTGCTGGCGGCGGGCGGCGTGCCCCGGCTGATCCCGAGCACGGCGGAAAAGCGCTTCCAATTGTCGGCCCAGGACGTGGCCCGGCACTGGAGGCCCGCCACCCAGGGCGTGCTGGTCGCCTCGCCCAGCAATCCCACCGGCACCTCCATCGCCCATGGCGAACTGGCCGAACTGCTGGCGCAGGTCCGCGCCCGCGACGGCTTCGCCATCGTCGACGAAATCTACCTGGGCCTCTCCTACGAAGGCCAGCCGCGCTCGGCGCTGACCCTGGACGACGACGTCATCGTCATCAACAGCTTCTCTAAGTACTTCCACATGACGGGCTGGCGCCTGGGGTGGATGATCGTGCCCCAGGACATGGTGGCCCCGGTGGAGAAGATCGCCGCCAGCTTGGCGATCTGCGCGCCGACGCTGGCCCAGCATGCCGCGCTGGCCTGCTTCACGCCCGCCGCGATGAAAACCTTCGAGCACCGCCGCGAAGCGTTCAAGCAGCGCCGCGACTACCTGCTGCCGGAATTCGAACGCCTGGGGATCCAGGTGCCGGTCAAGCCGGACGGCGCGTTCTATATCTATGCCGACATCGCCAGCCTGGGCATGGACAGCGCCGCGTTCTCGCAGCGCCTGCTGCTGGAGGCCGGCGTGGCCGCCGTGCCGGGCCTGGACTTCGGCCCGGCCCACGGCCGGCACACCATGCGCTTTTCCTACGCGACGGGGCTGGACCGGCTGGAAGAAGCCGTGGCCCGCATGGGGCGGCTGCTGCAAGGCTGAAGCCCGGGAAAGCAAAAGGCGCGCCCCGGGGCGCGCCTTTCGTCGGGGCCGCGGGGGATCAGTCGCGGGCCAGCGCGATCCCCGAGGCCAGCGCCAGGCGGCGGCGTTCCGCCTGCACCTTGGCGCCGTAGCCATTGTCGTCCGGCCCGGTGGAACCGACGTAACAGGCCAGGCCGCCCTCCACGGAACCGCGGCGGTTGATGCAATCGCGCAGGATCGTGGTGCCGACCCCGATATTGGTGGCGGGATCCAGCGCGGTCTTGCCGACCGCGTCGAACTTGTCCTGGTGCACGCTGGTCATCACCTGCATCAGGCCCTGCGCGCCCACGTGGCTTTCCGCCAGGGGGTTGTAGCGGGATTCGATGGCGATCACGGCCAGGACCAGCAGCGGATCCAGTTGCTTGTCGCGACTGACCTTGTATACCGTGTTCAAGAGCGGGCCGGTCGCGTCATAGGCGACCTTGTACTTGCGCGAGATATAGTTGCGCAAGGCTTCCGCCTGGGGGCCGGTCGCCAAGGCGGCAACGGGTTTCCTGGGCGGCGGCGCGACGCGGGCGGGCCCCAGCATGCCGGTGGCGTTGCTGGCTGGAGCTTCGGGAATGGCCATGGCAATGGCCGACGACATGTCGGCACCCAGATCGGAACCCGTATCGAAATCGGTACCGGCTTGCATGGACGAAGGCGCGAGGGCGGTCAACAAGGCTTTGTGCACTTGCAATGCCTGGTCGCGCAAACCAGGCAGGGCGAATCCCATGCTTACCGTCACAATGACCGCAATGCCCAGATAGACGGAGCAGATGCGCAGGGACTCGGCAAGATATTGGTGCACTCCTTGGGCCATGCTTCTGAATAGGCTGGCCACTGACGCATCGGGCATAAAACCTCCTGCGTAAAAAAGAGGGAGTCAATGTTAACCTCTCTTTCTCCCCAAAATGTAACCAAATCGCCGGGATCTGTAGTGAAATACCGCGACCTTAGAGACTTCCTCGCCCAACTCGAACGCATGGGCGACCTCAAACGCATCGCCGTGCCGGTGTCCACCCGGCTGGAAATGACCGAGATCTCCGACCGCGTGCTGCGGGCGGAAGGCCCCGCGCTGCTGTTCGAAAACGCCCGGCACGACGGCCAGCCGGCGCAGATGCCGGTGCTGACCAACCTGTTCGGCACCCCCGCCCGCGTGGCCCGCGGCATGGGCGCCGACAACGTCAGCGCGCTGCGCGACATCGGCGAATTGCTCGCATCGCTGCGCGAACCCGAGGCCCCCCGCGGCCTGCGCGACGCGCTGGCCAAGGTGTCGATGCTGAAGGCGGCGCTGTGGGACATGAGCCCGAAGAACGTCAAGAGCCCCGCCTGCCAGGAGATCGTCTGGGAGGGCAAGGACGTGGACCTGACGCGCCTGCCGATCCAGACCTGCTGGCCGGGCGACGTGGCGCCGCTCCTGACCTGGGGCCTGGTGATCACGCGCGGCCCCAACGCCCGCCGCCAGAACCTGGGCATCTACCGCCAGCAACTGCTGGGCCCCAACAAGCTGATCATGCGCTGGCTGTCGCACCGCGGCGGCGCGCTGGATTTCCGCGACCACGCGCTGGCCCATCCCGGCACGCCCTTCCCCGTCGCCGTCGCCCTGGGCGCGGACCCGGCCACCACGCTGGGCGCGGTCACGCCCGTGCCCGACAGCCTGTCCGAATACCAGTTCGCCGGCCTGCTGCGCGGTTCGCGCACCGAGGTCGCGCAGGCGCTGGGCAGCAACCTGTCCGTGCCCGCCTGGGCCGAAATCGTGCTGGAAGGCCACCTGCTGCCGTCCTCGGACCCGCGCGCCGTCGCGCCCGTCGTGCCCGAGGGCGTCAACCCGCCGCCCGACTCCGGCTACGAGATGGCGCTGGAAGGCCCCTACGGCGACCATACCGGCTACTACAACGAACAGGACTGGTTCCCCGTCTTTACGGTGGAGCGGATCACGATGCGGCGCAATCCCATCTACCACTCCACGTACACGGGCAAGCCGCCCGACGAACCGGCCGTGCTCGGCGTGGCGTTGAACGAGGTCTTCGTTCCCCTGCTGCGCCGCCAGTTGCCCGAGATCGTGGACTTCTACCTGCCGCCCGAAGGCTGCAGCTACCGCCTGGCCGTCGTGTCCATCCGCAAGCAGTACGCCGGACACGCCAAGCGCGTCATGTTCGGCCTGTGGAGCATCCTGCGGCAGTTCATGTACACCAAGTTCATCGTGGTGGTGGACGAGGACATCGACCCGCGCGACTGGAAGGAAGTGGTGTGGGCGATGACCACCCGCATGGACCCGGTGCGCGACACCCTGCTGGTGGAGAACACCCCCATCGACTACCTGGATTTCGCCTCGCCGGTGTCCGGCCTGGGCGGCAAGATGGGCATGGACGCCACCAACAAATGGCCGGGCGAAACGAACCGCGAATGGGGCACCCCCATCGCGATGGACGCCGACGTCAAGCAGCGCGTGGACGCGCTGTGGGGGCAACTGGGCCTGTAGCGGCACGGGCGAACAGCCGGTGCCGGCACCCGGGAAAGCCTGCCGCGGGCAGGGCCGGCACCCCGAGGGTGCCGGACACCTCGGCTTTTCAGCGGTCGCCGGCGTCCGGGGCGCTGTCCTGGCGGGCGCCCTGCCAGGCCTTGAACAACTGCCAGCCGACGAACGCGCCGCCGGCGATCTTCAAGAGCTTGGACCGCTTGCCGCCGCGCATGAGCATGGCGGACAGGGACGAGCTGACGATGGGGTAGCGCCGCGCCAGGCTGATCGCCTGCAAGGCCCAGCGGGATGCGTTGCCCGACGCGAAGCCGGGCAGCAGGCCCTTGATGAGCGATGCCGGCTCCAGCCGGCGTCCCGCGGACGCGATGCCTTGCGCCAGCGATTCGCGCTCGATGGCGGCGCGGGCGCGCAGCAGTTCGATGCGCACGGCCCGGTCGACGGTGGGAGACCTTTTCGCCATGCTTCAGCCCTCCTCGCGCCGGCGCGCCGGCGCCTCGTCTTCGCTTTGCGCGTCGCGGACCCGGTCCAGCAGTTCCGCGTCGCGCGCCAGTTCCTCGAGGGTGGCGGAAAACGGCGGCGCGCCGTAGACCAGGCCATGCCGGACCACCAGCAGCAATACCACGCCGACGATGCCGTAGAAGGCCGCCAGCAGGCTCAGCGCCAGATAGCGGTCTTCGGTGGGCCAGAAGGCCACCGCCACGGTGATGGTGAAGACCAGCACGGCCAGCGTCAGGAAGAGCAAGGCGGCAAACGCCATGCCCAGGAGTTTGAGCAAGCGCGCCTTTTCATCCGCGGCTTCGAGGGCCAGGAGTTCCAGGCGCGTGCGCAGCAGCCCGACCAGGCTGGACGCGACGCCGAATACAGATTTGCGTAGACCCATGGCGCAATGGACGCCGGGCGGAAGACGGCTTGCGTCGTCCGCCCGCCCGTCCTGCCCAGTCAGCGGCGGCTGATCAGCAAGCCGAGCAGCAGGCCGGTCACGCCTGCGATACCGATGGCTTGCCAGGGATTGTCATGCACGTAGTCGTCGGTCGCGCGGGCGGCCTTGCGGCCGCGCTCCAGCACGGCGTCCTGCGCTTCGTACAGGGCCTCGCGTGTGCGCTTCAGGGAAGTCAGGGCGCGGTCGCGCAGTTCGTTGGCCTTGTCGCCGGTGCTGCTGGCGGCTTCGCGCAGCAGGCTTTCGGCGTCGTTCAGGCTGGTCTTGACACTGTCGATGAGTTTTTCTTTTGCGACGTCTTCGGATTTTCTCGTGGCCATTTCTTGAGCTCCTGTTGTGTGTCCATGACGGAATCATCATACCAGCCGCCATTCTCGCGGCGCGGCGCGCTTGCTACCGGGTGCTACTTGATTTGCGTAATCTCAACGGCGGACTTGACGCCGCCCTGGTCGATGTCCTGCTTCATCACCAGATTGACCCCCGGACAGTACCAGTCGGTCACGGTAGTGTTCATGCCGGGAATGGGAAGGGTCAGGCCCTGGAACGTGGCCATGGTGGGATCGGAATTGCGCGTGTAGGTGATCGGATGGCAGGACTGCTTGCCCAGGGCGGTGTCCAGCGAGGCCTTCTGCCCCACCGTCTTTTCGCCGATGCGCACCGTCGTGCTCGGCTGCCCGCCCACCGGCGCCTCTTTGCCGATCTTCAGGCGGAACGACGAACCGGGCAGTTTCTGCCCGCTATTGAGTTTGCCGTCGTAGGCGAAGAGGCCCAGCATGCGCAGGTCGAACTGGCCCTCGGACGGCCGCGGCGCCTCGCCCGCGCTGGCGTAGCGCAGGAAAGAGGCCTGGCCGCTCTTGACGGTCATCAGGTAATCGAGTTTGGACTTGCCCGGCGGAAGGCCCGCGTAGCTGAACTTGGCGACGCCCTGGACGCGCGCGCGGCAATTGTCACCATTCGTCTTGGTCACCTCGGCGAAGGTCAGGTCCGCGCCCAGCGCCAGGTTGCCGGAGCCGGTCAGTTGCACCGCGCCGCCGTCGTGCATGAACTGGGCGTCGCACACGCCGGCCTGCGCCGCCGAGGCCGCGCCCAGCGCGCCCGCCGCCAAAACAAAAGATGCCATTTTTCGCATCGTCACAAGCCACTCCATGAATCCAGAAAAAACCGCCCGCTCCTGGCGGACGGCGGATGGTGGCTTGATACTACACCGGTTGGCGCCCCTGGCGTATGTCGGAACGTGTCGGCCCCGGCCCTGCCGGCGGACCCGCAAGACAGGGCCGGTTTAATAATTTATGGATATATGGAATAAAGAAATCAAAAGTTGTGGGGATGAAAGCCCGTCCCTATGATCGAACGACACTTTGCCGGGTACGCCCGAGGCTGGCACTCAATGAAGCTTTTCCCGATTTTTGCCGATCTGAAAGACCGGCTCGTCCTGGTGGTGGGCGGCGGCGCGGTCGCCGAGCGCAAGACGCTGGCGCTGCTGGAAGCCTCCGCCGACGTGGTCGTGGGCGCGCCGGAACTCACGCCGGCCCTGGCCGCCCTGGCCGCCGAAGGCCGCATCCGCCACCGTCCGGGCCGGTTCGATCCCGCCTGGCTGGACGAGGCCTGGCTGGCCGTGGCGGCCACCGACGACCGCGGCACCAACGCCGCGGTGTCCGAGGCCGCCCGCGCCCGTCGCATTTTCAGCAACGTGGTGGACGATCCCGAACTCTCGTCCTTCCAGGTGCCGTCCATCGTCGACCGCTCGCCGGTCATCGTCGCCATTTCGTCCTCGGGCGTCGCCCCCGTGCTGGCGCGGCGCGTCCGGGAGCGCATCGAATCCCTGTTCGACCACACCCTGGGCCAGTTGGCGGGGCTGGCCGCCCGCTACCGCAAGCCCATCCGGGCCAGCCACCCCGACCTGGGCGCGCGCCGCCGCTTCTACGACTGGCTGCTGGACGGGCCGGTGGCCGGTTTCCTGCGCCAGCAGCGGCCGGCCCAGGCCGAGGCGGCGCTGGCCGCCGCCCTGGCGGATCCGCTCGCGCCGGCCGCGGGCAGCGTGGTGCTGGTGGGCGCGGGCCCCGGCGACCCCGGGCTGCTGACGCTGAAGGCATTGCGCGCGCTGAACGAGGCCGACGTCATCCTGCATGACCGCCTGGTGAGCGACGAGGTCATGTCGCTGGCGCGCCGCGACGCCGAGCGCGTGCCGGTCGGCAAGCTGCCCGGCGAAAACCACCACGCCACCCAGGCGCGCATCCACGCGCTGCTGGTGGAGCACGCGCGCGCCGGCCGCCGAGTGGTGCGGCTCAAGGGCGGCGACGCCTTCATTTTCGGCCGGGGCGGCGAAGAACTGGAATACCTGCGCGAGCACGGCGTGCGCTATGAGGTGATCCCCGGCATTACCGCCGCGCTGGCCTGTGCGGCCTACGCCGGCATCCCGCTGACGCACCGGGAACACGCCCAGTCCGTGCGCCTGATCACCGCGCACTGCCGCGAGGACGAAGACAATCTGGACTGGCCCGCCCTGGCGCGCGAAAAACAGACCCTGGCGTTCTATATGGGCGTGGGGCAGCTAGACCTGCTGACCCAGCGCCTGCTGCGCCACGGCCGCTCGCCGGGCACGCCTTTCGCGCTGGTCGAAAACGGCAGCCGGCCCGAACAGCGCGTGCTGTCCGGCACGCTGGAACGACTGCCGGCCCTGGCCGCCGGGCACGCCATCCGCTCCCCCGCCCTGCTGATCGTGGGCGAGGTCGCCGGGCTGGCGCCGCAACTGCGGTGGTTCGGCCAGCACATCGACGGGCTGGCGGAGAAAGTGGCGGCTTGACCGGCCGGGCCGGCGTTACTCGGTCTTCTGCGTCGTGCCGAAGATGCGGTCGCCGGCGTCGCCCAGGCCGGGCATGATGTAGCCGTGTTCGTTCAGGCCGTCGTCGATGGACGCGGTATAGATATGCACGTCCGGGTGCTTGGCCAGCACGGCGTCGATGCCGACCGGGGCGGCCACCAGCACCAGCGCCCGGACTTCCTTGCAGCCGGCCCGCTTGAGCAGGTCGATCGCGGCCACCATCGAACCGCCGGTGGCCAGCATGGGGTCGACGATCAGCGCCAGGCGCTGGTCCAGTTCGCCCACCAGGCGCTCCAGGTAGGTGTGCGCCTCCAGCGTTTCTTCGTTGCGGGCCACGCCCACCACGCTGACCTTGGCGCCGGGAATCAGGCTGAGCACGCCGTCCAGCATGCCGATGCCCGCGCGCAGGATCGGCACCACGGTGACTTTCTTGCCGGCGATCTTCTCGACCTCCACGGGGCCGCACCAGCCTTCGACGGTGGCGGGCGCCAGCGGCAGGTCCTTGGAGGCCTCATAGGTAAGCAGCGCGCCGACTTCCTGCGACAGTTCGCGGAAGCTCTTGGTGCTGAGGTCGGCGCGGCGCATGATCCCGAGCTTGTGGCGGATCAGCGGATGGCGGATTTCGTGCACGGGCATGTGCGTAACACTCCAGAATAGTGATGGACAGGGTTTTCGCCTCTGGCGGAACCGCAACGGCGCGGCGCATCCGCGCCGCCCGCCGTCGAGCCGTACCTGAGGATCGTAAACGGGTTTAAAGGGGAATGGGCGTTTCTTCTATTGTTCGGCGAGCCAGGCGATGAGCGCGTCGTCGAAGGCCCGGACGGCGCCGGCCTGTTCGTGGTTCACGATGCTGACCACCACGTAGCGCTTGCCGCTGGCGCCCAGCACGTATCCGGCGATCGAGCGCACGTCGCGCAGCGATCCGGTCTTCAGGTGGGCCATGCCCACGGTGCCGTTGCCCTTGAGGCGGCGGCGCACCGTGCCGTCCACCCCGGCGATCGCGAAGGACGAAATGTACTCCGGCATGACCGGAGAATTCCAGGCCAGGGTCAGCATCGAAGCCAGGCTATCGGCGGAGACCCGGGCGTCGCGCGACAGGCCGGCGCCGTTGTCGATGACCAGCTCGGGCATGTCCAGGCCTTGCTTGGCCAGCAGATCCTTGGCGACGGCCTCGCTGCTGGAGACCGTGGCCGGCCGCCGGCCGCGTTCGGCGCCCAGGGTCAAGAGCAGGGTCCGGGCCATGACGTTGTTGCTGCGCTTGTTGATCTGGCGGATCGCCTCGGCCAGGGTGGGCGAGTCGTGGGACGCCAGCGCCACCGCGTCGGGCGGCACCATGCCGGACCGGACCTGCCCCTTGAACGTGCCGCCCAGTTCCTTCCAGAGCATGCGGAACACTTCGGTGGCGTAGTCGGGCTGCGACAGCGCCAGGCGGTACAGGCTGAACTCGCCGCAGGATCCGGCCACCTTGCCGTTCACGCGGATGGTCACGCCCTGCTGGGTGATCACGGGGTCGGTCGTCACCACCGGCGGGCCGGGGCAACGGACGTCGCTCCATTCGACCTGGCCTTCGATCTTCAGGCCAGGCAGCGGCGGATCGATCAGCGGCACCCATTTATTGGCGACGGGATCCGGCGTGAACAGCAGGCGCAGGGCGCCGAAACCCACCATCAGGGCGTCCGGGCTGGCGTTGTACGCGCGGTCCGGCGCGCCGTCGAAGGCGCCGGGGTCGGTCGCCACCTGGCCGAAGATACTGCGGTCGATGATCAGGTCGTTGATCTGCTTGACGCCCTTCAGGCGCAGTTCGCGCAGCAGCGCCCAGAGGTCCTGCAACAGGAACTGGGGGTCGCCGCCGGCCCTCAGGTACAGCGGGCCGGCCAGCACGCCCCTGGCGTCGGGCCGAGCGCCCGGCGCCGTCATGAATTCGGTGCGCCAGACGTAATTGGGCCCCAGCTCGGAAAGCGCGGCCCAGGTCGTCACCAGCTTCATGACCGAGGCGGGGTTGCGGGACTCCTTGGCGTTCAGCGTCGCCAGGCGCGGCCCGCCCACTTCCTGCACCACGAGGGACAAGGCGCTGTCGGGCAGTTTGGTGGCCTTCCAGGCGTTCACCACGCCGGGCGGCAGGCCGGGCACCTGGGCGCAGGCGGCCCCCGCGGCCAGGGCCAGCAGCCCGCCCGCCAGCCACCGCTTCAGCCCGCCCCTACGCTCGTTCGCTTGTCCCGTCATGCCACGCCCACCCGGTTGCTCGTCCAGCAAAACCGAGAGCATACAAAACCTGGAACATTTGCGGGCGCGGCGCGGGGGGGCCCGCCCCACCGCCGGGCCGCCCCCGCCGGGAGGTTCAGCCTCTACTATTGCTGGAGTTTCCATTTGCCGGACGCCACGGTCGCCATCACCAGCGCGCGTTCGTCCAGCCCGTTGTGGTCGGTGGGGCTCATCGTGACCACGCCGGTCGCCGTGGGCAGGTTCTTGACGCTTTCCAGCGCGTCGCGCAGCGCCGCCCTGAATTCGGGCGTTCCGGGCTTGGCCTTCTTCAGCGCGGCCGGAATCGCCTGCTGCAACAGCAGCCCGACGTCCCAGGTATAGGCCGCGAACAGGGACACGCTGCCGGGACCGTTGGCGGCCTCGTACTTCTTGGCGAAGGCCTGGGCCGTGGCCTTGACGGGGTTGTCGTCGGGCAGCAGGTCCGCCACCATCACCGGCCCCACCGGCACCCAGGCGCCGTCGCAGGCGGCGCCGCAGACGCGCAGGAAGTCGTTGTTGGCCACGCCGTGGTTGAAGTAGATCCTGCCCTGGTAGCCGCGCTCGCGCAGCGCCCGGGCCGGCATGGCGGCGGGCGTGCCCGAGGCCCCGACCACCACCGCGTCCGGCGACGCGCCCACGAGCTTCAGGGTCTGGGCCACGGCCGAGGTATCCGTGGGCGCGAAGCTCTCCTTGCCCACCACCTCGATGCCGTGCTTCTTGGCCGCCTTCTCGATTTCCACCCAGAAAGTTTCGCCCAGCGCGTTGTTGAAGCCGATGAAGGCCAGTTTCTTCACGCCGTTGGCCGCCGCGTGGCGCGCGATGCCCTCGGCCATCAGCGAATCGGAGTGCGGGGTCTTGAAGACCCAGCGCCGCTTGTCGTCCACCGGATCGATCAGCCGGGCCGACGAGGCCAGCGTGATCACCGGCGTGGCGCCCGTGGCCACCGTATCCAGCATGGCCATGGTGTTGGGCGTGGTGGTGGACCCGACGATCAGGTCCACCTGGTTCTCCGAGATCAGCTTGTGGGAATTGCTGACGGCCCGGGTGGTGTCGGACGCGTCGTCCAGCACCACGTATTCGACCTTGACGCCCCCGATCTCGGTGGGCAGCAGGCTGATGGTGTTGCGTTCGGGAATGCCCAGGGACGCCTGGGGGCCGGTCGTGGACAGGGTGGCGCCTATCTTCACTTGGGCCAGCGCGGGCGAGGCGCCCGCGGCCAGCAAAGCCGCCAGCGCGGCGGCGGTCAGGGTGCGGCGAGGGGTCATGCGCGGTCTCCTTTGGTGGGCGGATATCGTTATGCGTTGCGCCGATCCGCCACGGCGTGGAATTCCGGTACTCAGTTATTTATACGGCGGGAACGCCTCCGCGGGCCACGCCCGACAGCGGCACCGCCTGCTCCATCAGGCGCTGCATGGAATCCAGCACCAGGTCCTGCGGCATGAGCCCGAAGTTGTGCAGGCTCATGACGTGGTCCAGGCCCATGGCGGCCAGCCGCTCCAGCTTGCCGGCCACCGTGCGGGGCGATCCGAACAGCGACAGGCCGCTGGCGATGATGTCGTCGTACACCTGCTTGCGGGCGTACAGGCGGGTGTCCACGTATAGGTCGAAGGCATGCGCGGCGCGCTCGCGGGCTGCTTCGTCGGTGGGGGCCACGTGCGTGTGCAGGGCCACCGCGGCCATGCCGGCGGCGTCCTCGATGCCCGCTTCGGCCAGCCCGCGGCGGTAGTCCTGCATCATCTGCCCGATTTCCTCGAAATCGTCCACCGCCGCATAGGGCACGAACAGCATGCGGCGGCCCTGGCGGCCGACGTGGTAGGCGGCCTCGCGGCGCAGGATGGCGACGTACAGGGGCACCGGATCCTGCACCGGCTGCACGTTCAGGCGCACTCCGCGGATCGTGTTGAACCTGCCCTCGTGCGTGACCCGTTCGCCTCGCAGCAGGCGTTCGACCAGCATCAGGTTTTCATCGAAGCGCTCGCGCTTGGCGGCGGGATCCACGCCATAGCCGTCGAATTCGTGCTTCAGGTAGCCGGACCCGACGCCCAGCGCCAGCCTGCCTTGTGAAAGCTGGTCCACCAGGGCATAGTTTTCCGCCACCGTCAGGGGATTGTGGAAAGTCAGGATGGAGATGGCGGTGCCCAGCCGCAGCCGGCTCGTCTGCTGCGACAGCGCCGCCAGGAAGACCGCCGGATTGGGCACCGCGCCGTATTCGTGGAAATGGTGCTCGGCCACCCAGAAGGTGTCGTAGCCCAGTTGCTCGGCCCGGCGCGCCTGCTCAAGCACCTGGCTGTAAAGCTGACCCAGCGTGCGCGGCTGGGACGGGTAGTGGTCCTGGACCGAGAAGATGGACATCTTCATGGCTTGTCTCCGGATTTGTCCGCGGCCCGCGGCTGATGTATTTTTTAGTGATACACGTATTCTAATAAGAGACGAATCGATGTCAACAAACAGCAGCACCGGAATCCAGTCCGCCGAAATCGCCCTGGACGTGCTGACGCGGCTGGCCGAGCTGGGCGGCGCCCTGTCCGTGTCCGAACTGGGGCGCAGCCTGGACATGCCGCGCGCCAAGGTGCACCGCTATCTGGTGTCGCTGGAACGGCGCGGCTATGTCGAGCAGGATGCCGCCAGCGCCCGCTACCGGCTGGGCCCGCAGGCGCTCCACACCGGGCTGGCGGCCCTGGCCGACGTGGATTTCGTGAAGCTGGCGGCAGGCTGCCTGGACGGCCTGAGCGCCGCCATCGGCCAGACTGTGTTCATCTCGGTCTGGGGCCAGCACGGCCCCACCATCGTGCAGTGGCGCGACGCGCGGCTGCCGGTGACCGTCAACGTGCGGGTGGGTTCGGTGCTGCCGCTGCTCAACAGCGCCACCGGCCGGGTCTACGCCGCCTGGCTGCCCGAGGCCGTGGCCCTGCCGCGGGCGCTGTCCGAATGGGGCGCGCTGCTGGGCCAGGACCCCGACGCGGCCCGGCGCCAGGACGCGGCGCGCGCGCTGGATGCGGCCGAACCGCCCGGCGACCCGGCCGCCGCGCTGCGCCGGCAATGGCAGGCCACCCGCCAGCGCGGCTACGCCAGCGTCAGCGGCCATCTGCTGCACGGCATCGATTCGGCCGCGGTGCCCGTGCTGGACGCCCAGGGCCAGTTGGCGGGCGCCATCACCGGCCTGGGGCTGCACGGCGGTTTCGACCTGGCGCCCGAGGGCGAACCGGTGCGGGCGCTGATCGCGGCGGCGGCCGGCTGCTCCCGCCGGCTGGGGTGGAAACCGGCGCCTTGATCGGAAGGCGCCGGGCCGGCCGTTCTACAATAATGGGTTGTCCCGGGTCCGCCCGGCTCGCCTGTGCCATCTTTTGCCGCCCTTTTCCGGACGGATATCCGCGTGACCCCATCCCTCACCGTTGCCGATTTCAACTACGACCTGCCGCCCGAGCTCATCGCCCAGGCGCCCGCCGCCGAACGCACGGGCAGCCGCCTGCTGCACCTGGACCGGGCCGGCCAACTGCATGACCGGCAGTTCGCCGACCTGGCCGCGCTGCTGCGCCCGCACGACCTGCTGGTCTTCAACGACACCCGCGTCATCAAGGCGCGCCTGAACGGCCACAAGATCACCGGCGGCAAGGTCGAGGTGCTGGTCGAACGCATCACCGAACCCGACCGCGTCCTGGCCCACGTGCGCGCCAGCAAGTCGCCCGGGCCGGGCATGGTGCTGCGCCTGGCCGACGCGTTCGAGGCCACGGTGCTGGGCCGCGAAGGCGAACTCTTCGACATCCGCTTTCCCGGCCCGGTGCTGGATCTGCTGGACGCCCATGGCGCGACGCCGCTGCCGCCCTACATCACGCACCAGGCCGACGCCGGCGACGATGAGCGCTACCAGACGGTCTACGCCCGCGAGCCCGGCGCCGTGGCGGCCCCCACCGCGGGCCTGCACTTCGACCAGCCCACCCTGGACCGCCTGGACGCGCTCGGCGTGGCGCGCGCCTTCGTCACGCTGCACGTGGGCGCGGGCACCTTCCAGCCCGTGCGCGTGGACAACCTGGCCGACCACGTCATGCACGCCGAATGGTTCACCGTGCCCCAGGCCGCGGTGGACGCGATCGCCGCCGCCCGCGGCCGCGGCGGCCGGGTCGTCGCCGTCGGCACGACCAGCGTGCGCGCCCTGGAATCCGCCGCCGCCCAGACCGAAGAGCTCGCCGCCCCCGGCCTGCCGCTGGCGGCCGCCCAGGGCGACACGCGCCTGTTCATCACCCCCGGCTACCGCTACCGCGTCATCGACGCCCTGGTAACCAACTTCCACCTGCCCCAGTCGACCCTGCTGATGCTGGTGTCGGCGCTGGCCGGCGTCGAACCGATACGCCGCGCCTACGCCCACGCCGTCGCCGAGCGCTACCGCTTCTTCAGCTATGGCGACGCCATGTTTATCGAGTCCCCCGCCCCATGACCGGACTGAACTTCGAACTGCTCGCCACCGACGGCGGCGCCCGCCGCGGCCGCATCACGCTGAACCACGGCGTGGTCGAGACGCCCATCTTCATGCCCGTGGGCACCTACGGCAGCGTGAAGGCCATGCTGCCGCACGAACTGAAGGAAATCGGCTCGCAGATCGTGCTGGGCAACACCTTCCACCTGTGGCTGCGCCCGGGCACGGAAATCATGGAAAAGCATGGCGGCCTGCACGGCTTCATGCAATGGGACAAGCCCATCCTGACCGACTCCGGCGGCTTCCAGGTGTTCAGCTTGCAAGGCATGCGCAAGATCACCGAGGAGGGCGTGAAGTTCGCCTCCCCGATCGACGGCGCGCGCCTGTTCCTGACGCCGGAAGAATCCATGCGCATCCAGCGCTCGCTGAATTCCGACATCGTCATGGTGTTCGACGAATGCACGCCCTATGAAATCGACGGGCGGCCCGCCACCGTCGAGGAAGCCGCCCGCTCGATGCGCATGTCGCTGCGCTGGGCGCGCCGCTCGCGCGAGGAATTCGACCGCCTGGGCAATCCGAACGCCCTCTTCGGCATCGTCCAGGGCGGCATGTACGAATCGCTGCGCGACGAATCCCTGGCCGGGCTGCAGGACATCGGCTTCCACGGCTACGCCATCGGCGGCCTGTCGGTCGGCGAACCCAAGGAAGACATGATGCGCATCCTGGCGCACGTGACGCCCAGGCTGCCGGCGCAGGCGCCGCGCTACCTGATGGGCGTGGGCACGCCGGAAGACCTGGTCGAAGGCGTCGCCCGCGGCGTGGACATGTTCGACTGCGTCATGCCGACCCGCAACGCCCGCAACGGCTGGCTGTTCACCCGGTTTGGCGACGTCAAGATCCGCAACGCCAAGTACCGCGACGACACCCGCCCGCTGGACCCGGGCTGCGGCTGCCACACCTGCGCGAATTTCTCGCGGGCGTACCTGCACCATTTGCAGCGCGCCAACGAAATCACCGGCGCGCGCCTGAACACCCTGCACAACCTGCATTTCTACCTGACCATCATGAAGGAAATGCGGGAAGCCATCGCCGAAGGCCGCTTCGACGCCTGGCGCGCGCAGTTCGCGGCCGACCGCAAGCGAGGGGTGGATTAGGCTGGCTCCGCGCTAACGGGGCGGGCCGATCTCGAAACGCCGCAGTTCCTCTTCCATGGCCCGCGCCAATTCCGCCCCACGGCTGCGCGGCATACGATGGGCCGGGGCCACTATCCCCAGGGCCGCGGTGCCGATGGTGCCCACCGCGAACGCCAGTCCCACTCCCCCGGCGCCCTGGCCGCTCACCTGCGCATAGCCCTGCGCGCGCGCCTGCCGGATCCAGCGCAGGAGCTTCGGCAAGGAAAGGCCGCGCGCCTCGTACTGGCGCTGGTGCCGTGCGAAGTGACCGCCGATCCGCTCGTCGTCCCACTGCGCCAGCAAGGCGAAACTGGGAATTCCCAGCCCCAGCAAGCGGGTGCCGCCCACATGGTCCGCGTAGGATCGTATCGGGCGCGGCCCCTCCTCCAGATGCAGGCAATGGCTGTAGTCGCCGCAGCGCGCCACCAGGAATACATGCTCGTCCGAGCGGCGCGCCAGCGCCTTCATGAGGGGCACGCAGACTTGCGTCAGCGGCGACTGGGCGAGCGCCGCCAGCCCCAATCCCATCGCCTCCAATCCCAACCGGTAAGTCCCGCCGGCCAGATCGCGGTGGGCGAACCCCTCGGACACCAGCGTCGCGAGCATCCGGTACGCGGTCGTGCGGTCCAACCCGGATTGCGCCACCAGTTCGCGCAATTCCACGCCGGATTCCCGCTCCACGCCCAATAGGCGCAATAGGCCCAGCGCCCGGCCGATGCTCTGCCCTCCGCGCACGGGCCGTCGCGCGGAAACAGGCGAAGAAGGTCGTGGCACAGCGACGCGCAGCGGCATGGTCGGCACTCCTCGATCAACCGGGAAGGCCCGGTCGTAGTCCGATTGGCGGAAGGTTTGTGTACATGGTGCACAGCCGGGCAGATAGTCGTTGCGACGGAAGTGTCCCTGGCCTGGAATGTGCCTGCAACCGCCAGCGGCCGCAAGAACCCATGACAACATTCCAGCCATGACCCCCTACGAATCCCGCATCGCCACCGGCTCGGCCGGCTTCATCGAGCAACGCGCCGGCATGCTGGCCCTGATTGCCGAAATGCGTAGCCTGGAAGAGCGCGCCGCGCACGCTTCGGCCGGCGCGGCCGCGACATTCGCGAGCCGCGGCGCCTTGTTGCCGCGCGAACGCGTCGACCGCCTGCTCGATCCGGGCCAGCCCTTCCTGCCCTTGGCCACGCTGGCCGGCTATGGCCTGGACGACTCCAATCTGGACACCTGCATCCCCGGGGGCTCGCAGATCGCCGGCATCGGCCATGTCAGCGGCGTCCGGTGCATGGTGGTGGCTACCGATTCCGCCATCGAGGCCGGCGCGCTCACCGAAGCCGGCAACCTGAAGCTGATGCGGTGCCAGGAAATCGCCCTGGAGAACAGGCTGCCGTTCGTGCACCTCGTGGAATCCGCCGGCGCCAACCTGCGCAAGTATCGGGTCGACAAGTTCATCCGGGGCGGCGGCATGTTCTACAACCTGGCCCGGCTTTCCGCCGCCGGGGTGCCCGTCATCACCATCGTCCACGGCTCGTCGACCGCGGGAGGCGCGTACATGCCCGGCCTGTCCGACTACGTCATCATGGTGCGCGGGCAAGCCAGGGCCTTTCTTGCCGGCCCCCCGCTGCTCAAGGCCGCGACGGGCGAAATCGCCACTGCCGAAGAACTGGGCGGCACGGACATGCACGCCCGAATCAGCGGCCTGGCCGAATACGTGGCCGATGACGACGCCCACGCGATCGCCATCGCCCGCGCCGTGGTCGGCGCCCTGCCCTGGCCAAGGGCGGAAGCCCCCGCGCGCGCCGCGCCGCCGCGATCGGACCCCGACGAACTGGCCGGCGCGATGGTGCTGGAACACCGCCGCCCCGTCGACATGCGCGAGATCGTCGCCAGGATCGTGGACGGCTCGCTATGGCTGGACTTCAAGCCCGACTACGGCGAGCACACGGTTTGCGGCCACGCCAGGATCGACGGACACGCCGTGGGGGTCATCACCAACAACGGGCCGATCGATCCCGCGGGAGCCACCAAGGCCGCCCAGTTCATTCATCTGTGCAACCAGTCGGGCACGCCCATCCTGTTCCTGCAGAACACCACCGGATTCATCGTCGGCCGCGCCTCCGAAGAGGCCGGAATGATCAAGCACGGGTCCAAGATGATCCAGGCCCTGTCCAACTCCCAGGTGCCCCAGATCACGATCCACTGCGGCGCTTCGTTCGGCGCGGGCAACTACGGCATGTGCGGCCGCGCCTTCCGGCCGCGCTTCTGCTTCTCGTGGCCCAATGCGCGCACCGCGGTCATGGGCGGCGAACAGGCCGCGGCCACCCTGGAGATCGTCGCGCGCCAACAGGCCGAGCGCACCGGCCGCCCTCTGGACGAAGCCCGGCTGGCCGCGCAAAAGGCCGACATCATCGCGAGCTTCGACCGCCAGGCCGGCGCGTTCTACACCAGCGGCCATTTGCTCGACGACGGCGTCATCGACCCGCGCGACACGCGCCCGGTGCTGGCCTTCGTGCTGGCCATCATCGCGCAGGCGCAATCGCATCCGTCGCGCCCCATACAGTTCGGGGTGCCCCGCTTCTGAATCCCCAGTGCCGGCCAAGCCCCTGCAAACAAGGAGAAGACATGCTTTACACGCAGCAGCACCGCGATCTGATGGACAGCCTGAGACGCTTCATCTCCGCCGAAATCGATCCCCACGTGGACGAATGGGAGGCTGCCGAGATCTTTCCCGCGCACGAACTGTTCAAGAAAATGGGCGCGCTGGGATTTCTGGGCATCACCAAACCCGAAGCCTATGGCGGCCTGGGGCTGGACTTTTCCTACGCCATGGCGGCATCCGAAGCCCTGGGATACGTCCGCGCGCAAGGCGTGGGAATGGGTATCGGCGTGCAGACCAACATGGCCACTCCCGCCTTGGCCGCTTTCGGCTCCGATGCGCTGCGCCGTGAATTTCTGGCCCCGGCCATCGCCGGCGACATGGTCGCGTCCATCGGCGTATCCGAACAAGGCGCCGGATCGGACGTCGCGTCCCTCAAGACCCGGGCCAGGCGCGACGGCGACGACTACGTCATCAGCGGCTCCAAGATGTGGATCACCAATGGCACCCAGGCGGACTGGATCTGCCTTCTGTGCAACACGTCCGATGGCAGTCCGCACAAGAACAAATCGCTCATCGTGGTGCCCTTGCGCGAAAACGGCAAACGCGTCCGGGGCGTGGAAATCCAGAAAATCCGCAAGTTCGGCATGTGGAGTTCAGACACCGCCCAAATATTCCTGGACGAGGTACGCGTACCGGCGCGCAACCGCATCGGGGAGGAAGGCATGGGCTTCATCTACCAGATGAAGCAATTCCAGGAGGAACGCCTGGACGGCGCCGCGCGCCGCCTTGCCGCCATCATGTGGATCCAGGAAACGGCGGACTATCTCGGGCAGCGCCAGGCCTTCGGCCGGCCGTTGCTGGACAATCAATACATACAGTTCAAGCTGGCCGAACTGAAAACCGAATTGGAGGCCTTGCGCGGGCTGATCTACCTCGCCACGCAAACCTATATCGAAGGCGGCGACGTAGTTGAACTGGCGTCCATGGCCAAGCTGAAAGCGGGCCGGCTGTCTCGCGAAATCGCAGAATGGTGCATGCAGTTCCAGGGCGGCATGGGCTACACCTGGGACAACCCCGTGTCCCGCGCCTACCGCGACTACCGGCTGTGCTCCATCGGCGGCGGCGCCGACGAGGTCATGCTGATGGTGATCGCCCGCCATATGGGCCTGATGGCCAGGCGCGGCTGAGGCAGCCATGGACAACGCCTACCGGCACCTCATCGTCGCCGATCGCCGCGGCCTGCGCTTCATCACGCTCAACCGCCCCGAAACCCGCAATGCGCTCGGCGCGGAGATGGTCGCCGAACTGGACCGCGCCATTACCGTCGAACCCGGCGAACCGCCGCCGCGGGCGCTGATCGTGCGCGGCAGTAACGGCTTTTTCTGTGCCGGCGGCAATGTCGGCGGCTTTGCCGCCAATCTGGCCGGCCCCGGGCGCCAGGACGAAGCCGCCGCGGCGCGCAATCTCGGATTCGGCCGTTTCATGGCGCGCCTGGCAACCCTGCCCATGCCCGTGCTCGCGGCGGTGGAAGGGGCGGCGATGGGCGGCGGCATGGGGCTGGCCTGCGCGGCCGACATCGTGCTGGCCACGGACGACGCTCGATTCGCCCTGAGCGAGACCAGGCTGGGACTGGTCCCCGCGCAGATCGCCCCATTCGTCGTTGCGCGCCTGGGACTGCGCCTGGCGCGCCGGCTGGGCATCAGCGGCGAACACGTACGCGGCGCCGAAGCCGTGCGGCTGGGCATCGCGGACCAGCTTGCGCCGGACCGCAGCTCGCTCGACGGGCTGCTGGCGCACTGGCTGACGCTCATCTGCGCCTGCGCACCGCGGGCCAACGCCCTGATCAAGCCTCTGTTGGCCGAATGCGCCGCCGCGCCGCAGCCGGCGGGCGCCGAACCGGACCGCGCGGCCGCGCTGTTCGCGCGCTGCCTGCGCGATGAAGGCGTGGAAGGCATCGCCGCATTCCGCGAGCGCCGCCCCCCCAACTGGACCGAGACCATCACCGCCGACGACGTACGCCTGGCTTGCGGCGCCGCCTCTGCCTGAGACCTTCCATGACCGACAGAAAACTCGTCCGACCCTTCCACACCTTGTTGATCGCCAATCGCGGCGAGATCGCGCGCCGCATCGCGCGCAGCGCCCGGCGCCTGGGCTACCGCAGCGTCGCGGTGTACTCCGATGCGGACGCCGACGGCCTGCACGTGCGCGAGGCGGACCTCGCCGTGCGCATCGGCGGGCCGGCCGCCGGAGACTCGTATCTGAACATCGCGGCCATCCTGGAGGCCGCGCGCAGCGCCGGCGCGGACGCGGTGCATCCCGGCTATGGGTTCCTGGCGGAAAATGCGGAATTTGCCGCCGCAGTCGAACAAGCCGGCCTGGTCTTCGTCGGCCCGCCGGAGGCGGCTATCCGGATGATGGGCAACAAGGCCCGGGCCAAGGTGGCGATGGCCGAGGCGGACGTGCCTTGCATCCCCGGCTACCAGGACGGCGATCAGAGCGCCGAGGCCTATGCCCAGGCGGCGGGGCGCATCGGTTACCCGGTCATGATCAAGGCCGCGGCAGGAGGTGGCGGACGAGGCATGAGACAAGTCCGGAACCCGGAAGAACTGCCGCCGGCGCTGGCGTCCGCAGCGTCCGAAGCCGCGGCCGCATTCGGTTCGAACGAACTGATCCTCGAGAAAGCCATCGAGCGCGCGCGCCACATCGAAATCCAGGTGCTGGCGGATAGCCATGGCAATGTCATTCACCTGGGAGAGCGCGACTGCTCCATCCAGCGGCGCCACCAGAAGATCATCGAGGAAGCGCCGTCGCCGGCCGTGGACGATACGCTGCGCGCGCGCATGGGCCAGGCCGCGCTGCGCAGCGCGCGCGCCATCGGCTACCAGGGCGTGGGCACCATGGAGTTCCTGCTCGCCCCCGACGGCAATTTCTACTTCATGGAGATGAATACCCGCCTGCAGGTCGAACATGCAGTGACCGAAGCAATTACCGGGCTGGATCTGGTCGAATGGCAGTTGCGCGTCGCCGCGGGCGAACCGCTGGACTTGGAGCAGGATGCGCTGCAATTCCGGGGACACGCCATCGAGGTGCGCTTGACGGCCGAGGACGTGCCGGCGGGCTTCCTTCCGCAGACGGGAACGCTGCGGCGCTGGCGGCCGCCGCAGGAAACGCGCGCCCTGCGCATCGACCACGGCCTCGCCGAAGGCGGTGCGATCTCGCCCTATTACGATTCCATGATCGCCAAGCTGATCGCCCATGGCCGCACCCGCGAAGAGGCGCGCCGCAAGCTGCGGCAAGCCCTGGAGCAATGCGTCGTGCTGGGCGTGCCCACCAACCAGTGGTTTCTGGCCGCCTGCCTGGAGGATCCGGTGTTCGCCGCGGGATCCGGAGTACACACGGGCTTCGTCGAGGAACGTTTCGGCGCAAGCCTGAAAGCCCGCCCCGCCGCGCCCCCGCTGACAGTGGCGTGGGCCGCCTTCGCCGCCTATGCCTGCGCCATGGATGCACCGGGTCCGGACATCGCGCCGCCGCGTCCCGCCGCCCGCCCGTGGCGCGCCAATCTGATGCAGGAAAACACCTCCTGGGACATCTGCGTGACGCCCGATGGGCAAGGCTGGCGCATCGAGGCGAATCTGTCCGAATCCACGATCGACACCGGGCCGCATCGGTTCGAACTGCGCAATGCCCGATGGCAGTCGCCCGATCGCAGCGTTCTGGAGGCCGAGTTCGATGGCGCCCGCGAAAGCGTCTGCCTTGCTGCCGGCGAAGCCGGGCTTAGTCTGTTCCATCGCGGCCGCGCCTGGGAATTCCTGCAAGTCCCGGCTCACAAGCCGCGTAATGCCGCCATGGCGGACGGCACGGTCACGGCTCCTTTCACCGGCCGCATCCTGCTGGTTGCCGTGCAAGCCGACGATCAGGTCGGCGCTGGGGATCCCTTGCTCACCATGGAGGCGATGAAGATGGAACACACTCTGTATGCCCCCGTCGCGGGCCGTATCGTGGAACTCGCGGCCCAGGCCGGCGGCCAGGCCTCCAAGGACAGGCCCTTGCTGCGCATCGAGCCGCCGGCATCCCGGGAGGCCGCATCATGAGCCCCGTCCGGATCGGCGGCGCCAGCGGCTTCTGGGGAGATTCCGCCACGGCCACCCCGCAACTGCTGGCGGTGCCGGGCCTGCAATACCTGGTTTACGACTACCTGGCCGAGACCACCATGTCGATACTGGCTCGCGCCCGCAGCAAGGACCCGTCGCTGGGATACGCCACGGACTTCATCCATGCCGCGATGGAGCCGCAACTGCGCCAGATCGTCGAGCGCGGCATACGCGTAGTGGCGAATGCCGGCGGCCTGAATCCCCAGGCCTGCCGCGACGCCCTCGCGCAGGCCGCGGCGCGCCAGGGCGTCGCGCCGCGCATCGCGATCGTCGTCGGCGACGACGTCCTGCCCCTGCTCCCCCGCTTGCGCGCGAAGGGTGTCGAAGGCCTGCCGGAAGCGCCCTATTCGGCCAATGCCTATACAGGCGCGCGCGGCATCGCGCTGGCGCTCGGCCAGGGCGCGCAGATCGTCATTACGGGCCGCTGCGTCGACAGCGCCGCCGTGCTGGGGATCCTGGCGCATGAGCATGGGTGGCGCTGGGACGACTGGGACCGGCTGGCCGCCGGCACCCTGGCCGGGCACCTCATCGAATGCGGCGCGCAAGCGACCGGCGGCCTGTATACCGATTGGCAATCGGTGCCCGGCTGGGACAACATGGGCTATCCCGTCCTCGATTGTGCCGAGGATGGCAGCCTCGTGCTGTCCAAGCCCGCCGGCACCGGCGGCCTGATCGCAGCGGGCTGCGTCGCCGAGCAGGTGCTGTATGAGATCGGCGACCCGGCAAGCTATCTGATGCCGGACGTCATCTGCGATTTCCGGCATGTCGGCGTGACGCAGTTGGACGCGGACCGCGTCGCGGTGCGCGGCGCCCGAGGACGTCCGCCCACCGACAGTTACAAGGCCAACGCAACCTGGCGGGACGGCTACCAACTGGCAACGCTGTTGGCCATCCGCGGGCCGCAGGCGCAAGCCAAGGCCGAAAAGACCGCCGCCGCGCTGCTGGACCGCAGCCGCCGCATGATGCGCGAGCACGGCCTTGCGGATTACCGCGACACGCTGGTCGAAATGCTGGGCTGCGAGGCGCTGTACGGTCCGCAGGCTCGGCACCTCCCCACCCGCGAGGTCATCCTCCGCATCGCGGTCCGCCATGACCAGCCCCAGGCGCTGGGCTTCCTGCAACGCGAATGCGCCTCGGCAGGCACGTCCATGGGGCCGGGCACCCGCTCGTCGTTCTATGGCAGGGCCGACATCCAGCCCGTGATACGCGTCCAATCCTTCCTGCTGCCGAAGTCATGGGTAACGGAATACGTGCTGATCGACGAATCCCGCCACGCCGTTCCAGCGCCCGCCGCCGGCCCGGACACCGTTCCGCCGGCACCGGCGGACAGCGAGCCCGCCGCCGTCCGGCCAGGGGACAGCCCCGAGCGACTGCTCATCGTCCCCTTGCAGGCCGTGGCCTGGGCCCGCAGCGGCGACAAGGGCGACATCGAAAACATCGGCGTCATCGCGCGCCGCCCCGAATTCCTTCCCTGGATACGCGGCCAACTGGGCCCGGACCAGGTGCGCGCGTATTTCTCGCACCTGGTCAAGGGCCGGGTCGAGCGATACGACGTGCCGGGACTGCATGCCATGAACTTCCTGCTGCACGAAGCCCTGGGCGGCGGCGGCATGGCCAGCATGCGTTCGGACCCGCTGGGCAAATCCTACGCCCAGATGCTGTTGGACCACCCCCTGCAGGTGCCCGCCAGTTGGCTGGCGCAGGGCTGGATCGCCTTGCCGGAGACCTGACCCCGCCATCGACCCAGCCCGACCGCCATCCGCTGCGCGAATTTGCCGCTCCCGAGGAACGCCGTTTCCTGGGGTTGCCAAGACTAAAAGGAGACAACGACATGATGCGAACCATCACCAAAGGCATTGCCGCCCTGGCCGTTGCGGGCGTTCTTTCTTGCGCGGGCGCCGCCCGCGCCGAGTATCCGGAAAAACCGCTGCACATCGTCGTGCCCTACACCACGGGCGGCGTTTCCGACGCCGTGACGCGGCTGATCGCCCGCAGGCTCAGCGACGAAGTCGGCCAGCCGATCGTGATCGAAAACCAGGGCGGAGCCAACGGCCAGATCGGCTCTTCGACGGTGGCGCGGTCGGCCCCCGACGGCTATACCTTCGTCGTCGTGGTGATGGCGCACGCAATCAATCCCAGCCTGTACAAGCGCATGGCCTACGATCCCCTGCGCGACCTGCGGGGGATCAGCCTGTTCGGCCGCATTCCCATGCTGCTGGTGTCCAGCGGCAAACTGCCGCCGCGCAGCCTGGCCGAGTTCATCGCCTGGGCCAGGGCCAATCCCGACCGCGCCACCTTTGCTTCGAGCGGCGCGGGGTCGGGAGCGCAACTCACGGCAGAGAAGTTCGCCCAGGAAAACGGGTTGCGCATCACGCACGTGCCATACAAGGGCGTGGCGCCGGCCATGGGGGATCTCCTGTCCGGGCAGGTCGCCGCGATCTTCGATTCGGTGCAGACCATGATGCCCCAGGTCAAGGCGGGCAAGCTGCGCGCCCTGGCCATTACCAGTGCTGAACGCTGGCCGGCCGCTCCCGAGGTGCCGACCATGGAAGAAGCGGGCGTGCCGGGTTTCGCCCTGGGCAGTTGGATAGGGATGCTCGCGCCCTCGGGGGTGCCCGATGCCCTCGCTGCCCGCATGTCCACGGCCGTCCAGCGGGTCCTGGACCAGCCCGACCTGCGGGCGCAACTGATCGAGTACGGCGTGGATCCGGTCGGCGGCAAACCGGAGGAATTCGACCGCTTCATCGCCAGCGAGGCGCAGCGCTGGGCCAAGGTCATCGCCGAAGCCGGCATCCGCCTGGAGTAAACCATGTCTCCCCGCATCCTCGAAGGGGTCAAGGTCCTGGACCTGACCCGCGTGATCGCCGGTCCGCTGTGCACGCAGATCCTGGCCGACATGGGCGCCATCGTCTACAAGATAGAACGACCCGGCGAAGGCGACGACACCCGGCGCATGGGGCCTTTCCTGCCCGACGCCCATGGAGACGACAGCAACGACTCCGCCCTCTACCTGGCCTACAACCGAGGCAAGCGTTCCGTCACCATAGACATCTCCACGCCCGAAGGAGCCGCGTTGGCGCGCGACCTGGCCATGCGCTGCGACATCGTCATGGAAAACTACAAAGTCGGCACCCTGGCCAAGTATGGGCTGGACTACGCCACGTTGGCCGAACGCAAGCCCGGCCTGGTCTATTGCTCGCTGACCGGCTTCGGCCAGAACGGCCCCTACGCGCAGCGCGCGGCCTACGACTTCATCCTGCAAGGGCTGGCGGGGGTCATGAGCACCTGCGGCCACGCGGACGACGCCCCCGGCGGCGGTCCCATGCGCACGGCGATCCCCATCACGGATGTCGTCACCGGCCTGTATGCGGCCATCGCCATCCTGGGCGCCCTGCTGCACCAGCGCCGCACCGGCACGGGCCAGTACGTGGATACCTCCATGCTGGACGCCTCGGTCGCGCTGAGCGGCCATCTGGCGGTGGGCTATCTCATGACCGGACGGCTGCCGGCCAGGCAGGGCAACACCAATCCCATCGCGGCGCCGTCCGAAGTCTTCGCCTGTGTCGACGGCCGCATGATCCTGGCTGCCGGAAACAACGCGCAGTTCCACGCCCTGTGCGAAGTGCTGGACCGGCAGGATCTGGCAGCCGACCCGCGCTTCGCCAGCAATGCCTCTCGGGTCGCCCACCGGACCGAGCTGCGCGACCTGCTGGCGCCGCTTCTGGCCGCGCGCCGGCGCGCCGATCTGTTTCCCCTGTTCGACCGGGCCGGCGTGCCCGCGGGGCCGATCAACGACCTGGCCCAGGTGTTCGAGGACCCACAGGCGCGGCATCGGCGGCTCGCCCTGTCCGTGCCCCACGGCCGCGGCTGCGGCACCCCCACTCTGCGCAGCCCCCTGGACTTTTCGGCCACCCCGGTGCGCTACGGCCCGGCCCCCATGCTGAGCCAGCACAGCACCGAAGTCCTCCGTGACGAACTGGGCCTGGAGCCGGCCCGCCTGGAGGAATTGCGCGCCCGCGCTATCATTTGAGCACTGAAGCCGAAAGCCGGGGCTCCATCCCCGGTAGCGGCCCCCGGCGCCGCCATGCAACAATCCACCGGTTTCCCTCCCCCGCCGCCCCAGGCGGCGCGAGCGTTGGCCGGCGCGCTTCCGGGGTTTCTTGCGTCGAGCATAACCTCGCTACAATAGTCGGCTTGCCCTATCCATGGCTCGCGCGGGGATGGGCGCATAAAAACATAGACATAAACACCCAAACAGACTAACCGCAGGAGAATTCAATGTCCGTTATCGATACCGCCAGCCTCGTCGTGGCCCAGGCCGCCCCTGAAGGCAACGCGCTGATGGGCATGCTGCCCATCATCCTGATGTTCGTGATCCTCTATTTCCTGATGATCCGTCCCCAGATGAAGCGCCAGAAGGAACACCGCAATCTGATCGCCGCCCTGGCCAAGGGCGACGAAGTGGTCACCGCCGGCGGCATGCTCGGCAAGGTCACCAAGGTCAACGACAGCTACGTCACCGTCGAAGTCTCCGAACTGGCCGACAAGCCCGTCGAAGTGATCATGCAGAAGTCCTCGGTCTCGACCGTGCTGCCCAAGGGAACCATCAAGGCCCTGTAAGCGTCCCACAGGAGCCCTATCGGGCTCTTCGTTCCTTTAGCGGGAACAGGCCCCAGGCACCTCCCGCCGCCCGCCGCGCTTGCCGCCCGGGCGGCCCTTTCATCACTCTCACATGAAGTAGCCGGCAATGAACCGCTATCCTCTCTGGAAGTACATTACGGTCCTGATCGCGGTCATCATTGGCCTGCTGTACACGCTTCCCAATTTCTACGGCGAATCCCCCGCCGTCCAGGTTTCCAGCGCCAAGGCCACCGTCAAGGTCGACAACGCCATGCTGGGCCGGGTCGACCAGGTCCTGGCGGACGCCAAGATCCCCAACGAGGGGGTCTACTACGAACAGAACGGCACGCTCGGCACCGTCCGCGTGCGCTTCGCGTCGACCGACCTGCAATTGCAGGCCCGCGACCTCATCGACAAATCCCTCAACACCGTCGCCGGCGACCCGCACTACACGGTCGCGCTGAACCTGCTGCCCGCTTCGCCCGCCTGGATGCGCGCGCTGGGCTGGTTCGCGCCCAAGCCCATGTACCTGGGCCTGGACCTGCGCGGCGGCGTGCACTTCCTGCTGCAGGTGGACATGCAGGGCGCCCTGACCGCCCGCTACGACTCCCTGGCCGCCGACGTGCGCTCGGTGCTGCGCGACCAGAAGATCAACGTGGCCGGCGTCGAACGCTCGGGCCTGGGCGTCGCCGCCACCTTCGCCAACACGGCCGACCGCGACCGCGCCATCTCGACCCTGCGCAGCCGCCTGCCCGACCTGGAGTTCACCGAACGCGAGGAAAACAGCAAGCCCGTGCTGATCGGCGCCCTGAACCCGGCCGCCGTCACCCGCGTGCAGGATTCCGCGCTGAAGCAGAACATCAATACGCTGCACAACCGCATCAACGAACTGGGCGTGGCCGAACCGGTCATCCAGCAGCAAGGCGGCGACCGCATCGTGGTCCAGTTGCCCGGCGTGCAGGACGTGGCCAAGGCCAAGGAACTGCTGGGCCGCACCGCCACACTGGAAATCCGCATGGTCGACGACACCCCCGCCGCGCAGGCCGCGCTGCTGGGCGGCACCGTGCCCTTCGGCCTCGAACGCTACAACGACCGCGACGGCCGTCCGATCCTGGTGCGCCGCCAGGTCGTCCTGACCGGCGAAAACCTGCAGGACGCCCAGCCCGGCCGCGACTCGCAGACCCAGCAGGCCGCCGTCCACCTGACGCTGGACTCCAAGGGCGCGCGCATCTTCCGCGACGTGACCCGCGACAACATCGGCAAGCGCATGGCCATCCTGCTGTTCGAAAACGGCAAGGGCGAAGTGGTCACGGCCCCGGTCATCCGCAGCGAAATCGCGGGCGGGCAGGTGCAGATCTCCGGCAGCATGGGCCCCGAGGAAGCCGCCGACACCGCGCTGCTGCTGCGCGCGGGCGCGCTGGCCGCGCCGATGTCCATCATCGAAGAACGCACCATCGGCCCGAGCCTGGGCGCCGACAACATCTCGAAGGGCTTCCATTCGACGCTGTACGGCTTCCTCGCCATCGCCGTGTTCATCATTCTGTACTACCACCTGTTCGGCGTGTTCTCGACCATCGGCCTGACGCTCAACGTGCTGCTGCTGCTGGCGCTGCTGTCCATGCTGCAGGCCACGCTGACGCTGCCGGGCATCGCGGCCATCGCGCTGACGCTGGGCATGGCCATCGACTCGAACGTGCTGATCAACGAGCGCATCCGGGAAGAACTGCGCGCGGGGGCCTCGCCGCAGCAGGCCATCCACCATGGCTTCGAGCGCGCCTGGGGCACGATCCTGGACTCGAACCTGACGACGCTGATCGTGGGCCTGGCGCTGCTGGCCTTCGGCTCGGGCCCGATCCGGGGCTTCGCCGTGGTGCACTGCCTGGGCATCCTGACCTCGATGTTCTCGTCGGTGGTGGGCGTGCGCGCGCTGGCCAACCTGTACTACGGCCGCAAGAAGAAGCTCACGACTATCTCCATCGGTGAAGTCTGGAAGCCGAAGACCAACTGAACATCCGCGCGGGCGGCATGGCCGCCCGCCACCGATAAAGCCGAAGGCGAAAAATGGAATTTTTCCGTATTCACCGCACCATCCCGTTCATGCGCCACGCGCTGGTGCTGAACATCATCAGCCTCGTCACCTTCGTGGCGGCGGTCTTCTTCATCCTCACGCGCGGCTTCCACCTGTCGATCGAATTCACCGGCGGCACGGTCATGGAAGTCAACTACGCCCAGACGGCGCAGCTTGAAAACGTGCGCGGCGTCGTCTCGAAGCTGGGCTACACCGACTTCCAGGTGCAGAACTTCGGCACCTCGCACGACGTCATGATCCGCCTGCCCCTGCAGGAAGGCCAGACCTCGGCCACCCAGAGCGAAACCGTCATGGCCGCGCTCAAGGCCGCCGATTCCGGCGTCGAACTGCGCCGCGTGGAGTTCGTGGGCCCGCAGGTGGGCCAGGAACTGCTGCACAACGGCCTGATGGCGCTGCTCGTCGTGGTCATCGGCATCATGGTGTACCTGGGCTTCCGCTTCGAATGGAAGTTCGCCGTCGCCGGCGTGATCGCCAACCTGCACGACGTGGTGATCATCCTGGGCTTCTTCGCCTTCTTCCAGTGGGAGTTCTCGCTGTCGGTGCTGGCGGGGGTGCTGGCCGTGCTGGGCTACTCCGTGAACGAATCCGTGGTCATCATGGATCGTATCCGCGAAAACTTCCGCAAGTACCGCAAGGCGGACGTGCAGGAAGTCATCAACAGCGCCATCACGCAGACGATCTCGCGGACCATCATCACCCACGGCTCGACCCAGATGATGGTGCTGGCCATGCTGTTCTTCGGCGGCCCCACCCTGCATTACTTCGCCATGGCCCTGACCATCGGCATCTGGTTCGGCATCTATTCGTCGGTGTTCGTCGCCGCGGCGCTGGCCATGTGGATGGGCGTCAAGCGCGAAGACCTGGTCAAGCCCGTCAAGAAGGAAGGCGAGGAAGGCGAAGCCGCCTGACCCTGCTTCCGCCCCCCTCGAACCCGCCGCGAAAACGGCGGGTTTTTTCATGCGCGGCCGCGGCGCGGGGCGATGCCGCTTGCCTGACACATAAGCATGCGCTAATGTATCGGCATGATCGAAAACGACATCTTCAAGGCGCTGGCCGACCCGACCCGCCGCGCAATCTTCGAGAAGCTGGCCGCCGGCAGCATGAACGCCAGCGCCTTGCGCGCGGGCATGGAAATCAGCCAGCCGGCCATGTCCCAGCACCTTGCGGTGCTGCGCAAGGCCAGGCTGGTGCGGGAAACCCGGCAGGGCCGCTACGTCAACTACCAGGTCGATCCGGACGGCCTGGCGCTCATCGCCGGATGGCTGGCGAAGTACCGCGCCTACTGGCCCGCCCGTATCGACGCCCTGGCCGCCCTGCTCAAGGACATGGACCAATGAACGACACCGCCCCCGAAGGCCAGCCGCAAGACATCGTGCTCGAATACGAACTGGACGCGCCTCCCGACAAAGTCTGGCGCGCCATCAGCATTCCCGAGTTCCGCGAACAGTGGCTGCCCGCCCGGGCGCTGGCCTGCGCCGACCCCGTGGACGCGACGCCCGCCCAGGAAGTCCGCTACCGCATGCGGGACGACGAGCCGCCCTTTCTCGAAAGCCTGGTGACGTTCCAGCTCCGGCCCGCCGAGGGCGGCGGCACCGTGCTCCGGATCATCCATGCGCTGGACGACGCGCGGCTGGAACGCCGCGGACGCGCCGCCGCGAACGACGCCGGCCCCTTCCTCATGCGCGCGGCCTGACCCGGGCCCCGCGCGAAGCATCCGCAACACAGGAGATCGTCCATGCAGGACGTCATGCAATACGTGCCGATGGTGGTCGAGCAGTCGGGCCGGGGAGAACGGTCCTTCGACATCTATTCGCGGCTGCTGCGCGACCGCATCATTTTCCTCAACGGCGAAGTCAACGACGCCGTGTCGGCGCTGGTCTGCGCGCAGCTCCTGTTCCTGGAGTCCGAAAACCCCACCAAGCCGATCTATCTGTACATCAACTCGCCCGGCGGCGTCATCACCAGCGGCCTGGCGATGTACGACACCATGCAGTACATCACGTGTCCGGTGCACACACTGTGCATGGGAACCGCCCGCTCCATGGGCTCGTTCCTGCTGATGGCGGGCGAACCCGGCGAGCGGTGCGCGCTGGCGAACGCCAGCCTGCACGTCCACCAGCCGCTGGGCGGCTTCCAGGGCCAGGCGTCGGACATCCTCATCCACGCCGAGGAAATGCAGCGGACCAAGGACCGGGTGATCCGGGTCTACGCGCAGCACTGCGGGCGCAGCTACGAGGAGGTCGAGCGCACGCTGGACCGCGACCGCTACATGACCGCGGAAGAAGCGCTGGAATGGGGGCTGATAGACCGGGTCCTGAAACGGCGCGATCTCGATGGCTGAGGCGGCCCGCTGGGCTACCATAGCCACACCATGAAACTCGTCATCGATCACCTCGTCATCGCCGCCGCCGACCTCGACAGCGGCACCGACTACGTCGCCGGGCTCCTCGGCATCGCGCCCGCCGGCGGCGGCGCCCATCCGCGCATGGGCACCCACAACCGGGTGCTGGGCCTGGCCGGCGGCATCTACCTGGAAGTCATCGCCATCGACCCGGACGCCGACGCGCCCGAGCGGCCGCGCTGGTTCGGGCTGGACCAGGGCGACGTGCGCGCCCGGCTGGAACAGGGCCCCTACCTGGCCCACTGGGCCGCCCGCGTGGAAGCGCCGCTGGACCTGACGCGCATGCAGGCCGAGCATCCGCAACGCCTTCCCCCCGCCATCCCCATGTCGCGCGGCGCGCTGCGCTGGCGGCTGACGGTGCCGGACGACGGCAGCCTGCCCGCCTGGCGCGAGGCCGGCCACGCCGCCGGCGACGGCCTGCTGCCCACGCTGATCCAGTGGGACGTGCCGGACTACCCCGGGGTAAGCCTGCCGCGCCAGAACCTGACGCTCAGGGAGCTGTCCGGCAGCCATCCCCAGGCGGGGCTGCTGCGCCAGGGCCTGGCCTGGCTGGGCGCCGACCACCTGATCCGCCTGGAACAGGCCGACGGCCCGCCGCGCCTCGGCGCGCAGATAGAAACGGCGCAGGGCGTGAAGATCCTGGCCTGAACGGCCCGGTCCTTTCCCCGCCCCCCAACGATCCGGAGACCCATCCATGCCCGCCCCCCGCAAGCGATTCGACGAAGACCCCTATCTGGACCGGTGCGACGCCACCGTGGTGGCCGTGGGCCCCGAAGGCATCGAACTGGACGAAACCGTCTGCTACGCGCGCAGCGGCGGACAGGCGGGCGACAGCGGCACGCTGACGCTGGCCGACGGACGCGTGCTGCCCCTGGCGGACACGCGGTACGCCGACGACCGCCAGCGCATCCTGCACGTGCCGGACGGCGACGCGCTACCCCAGGTGGGCGAGCGCGTGTCGGTGGCCATCGACTGGCCGCGGCGCCATCGGCTCATGCGCCTGCACACCTGTCTGCACTTGCTGGGTTCGCTGGTGCCCGCGCCCGTGACCGGCTGCAATATCTCGCCCGACTCCGCGCGCATCGACTTCGACCTGCCCGAATCCACGCTGGACAAGGCCGACCTGACCGAACGCCTGAACGCGCTGATCGGCGCCAGCATCGGCGTCAGCGTCGACTGCATCACGCCCGAGCAACTGGCGGCGCAGCCCGACCTGGTGCGCACGGTGGGCGCCACGCCGCCGGCCGGCACCGCCAGCATCCGCATCGTCGAGATCCCGGGCGTGGACCGCCAGCCCTGCGGCGGCACGGGGAACCCAACCTTCCGCGTGTCTGACACCCGAGGAGATGGACGCCGCCGTACTCGGGCGCTGGCGGGTGTCTGACACCGGCCGTATCTGTATCTGGACGGCCGTTCAAAGTCAGCCGGTGTCAGACACCCGGGAAGACTGTTTCGTGGTCGAAAGATCGTCTCATACGGGTGTCAGACACGCGGAAGGTTGGGTTTACTCCACCACCTCCAAGGCGCCCGCAACGGCCACTGGTACTTGCCGTCCAGCACCCTCGGCGCCAGCACGTGGCCGACCAGCACCGCGATGCCGGCGGCCGTCATCACGTCGGACAGGTAGTGGTCCAGGTTGACCAGCCGGCTGACGGCCACCAGCGCCGCCAGCAGCAGGAACACCCAGCGCCAGCGCGGCGCCAGGATGCCCAGCACCACCGCCACGGCGAATGCCGCGTAAGTATGGCTGGACGGGAAGGAATTGAAGAGCTGGGAACGCGAAAACGATTCGCCCAGCCCGTAGATGCCTTTTTCGAAGAAGAGCTCGGGCCGCGCCCGCGCCACCGAGCGCTTGAGCACCAGCACGATGAGCCCGCCCACCGCCATGGTGGCAAGCATCAGCAGGCTGCCCCGCGCCATGCTGGCATAGCTCATGCGCACGGGGTTGCGCCAGCCGCGCGCCAGTCCGACCAGCCCGATGACATAGAAGGCCAGCGCCATGAAGATATAGTGGCCGCTTTCGCCCATTTCGCCGACCCATTCGAACGAGGCGTCCACGGGCTCCGTCACCGACCGCTGGATCCAGACGGCCAGCGGCAGGTCTATCCACAGCGCGCAGGCGCCGGCGGCCAGCGCCAGCGCGCAGCCCAGCAGCAGCCAGACCAGCGGCGAAAACGGGTTGCGGAAGCGCTCGGCGGCGGGCGCGCCCGGGGCGGCATCGACCGCGGGAGCGGCTACCGGAGGCGTCAAGGGGTTGGATGTCATCGGTGCCGCTTTCTGGGAAATGAGAAATATTACTGGAGTCTGATATCGGTGCGCCCGCTATCGTAACGGCCGCGGGGCGCCAGACCAAGAAACAAATTCCACGCAAGGGTTAAAATTCGGCCTTTCCCATCTTTCTGCCCCCGGGATCTACACCCGTCACGGCGACCATCATGCAAGAAATCTCCCTCAAGCGCGCGGACGCTCCGCGCGACGGCGCGAACGCCGCCCCCCCGGCCGCCGGCACCGGCTCCCCCCGCAAGCTGTACATCCGCACCTTCGGGTGCCAGATGAACGAGTACGACTCGGACAAGATGGCCGACGTGCTGCGCGGCGACCAGGGGCTGGAACTGACCAACGACCCCGAAGAGGCCGACGTCATCCTGTTCAACACCTGTTCGGTGCGCGAGAAGGCGCAGGAAAAAGTCTTCTCCGACCTGGGCCGGGTACAGCACCTGAAGAAAACCAATCCCAACCTGGTGATCGGCGTGGGCGGCTGCGTGGCCAGCCAGGAAGGCGAGGCGATCGTCAAGCGCGCGCCCTACGTGGACGTGGTATTCGGCCCGCAGACGCTGCACCGCCTGCCCGAGCTGATCCAGCGCCGCCGCGAAGAAGGCCGCTCGCAGGTGGACATCAGCTTCCCCGAGATCGAAAAATTCGACAACATGCCGCCCCCGCGCGTGGACGGCGCCACGGCCTTCGTCTCGATCATGGAAGGCTGCAGCAAGTACTGTAGCTTCTGTGTGGTGCCCTACACCCGCGGCGAGGAAGTCTCGCGCCCCTTCGACGACGTGCTGGTCGAAGTGGCCGACCTGGCCGACCAGGGCGTGAAGGAAGTGACGCTGCTGGGCCAGAACGTGAACGCCTACCGCGGCCGCATGAGCGACACGGACGAGATCGCCGACTTCGCCATGCTGCTGGAATACGTGCACGAAATCCCCGGCATCGAACGCATCCGCTACACCACCTCGCACCCCAAGGAAATGACCCAGCGCATGGTGGACGCCTACGCCCGCCTGCCCAAGCTGGTGTCGTTCCTGCACCTGCCGGTGCAGGCCGGCAGCGACCGGGTGCTGGCCGCCATGAAGCGCGGCTACACCACGCTGGAGTTCAAGTCCGTCGTGCGGCGCCTGCGCGCCGCCCGCCCCGACCTGACCCTGTCGTCCGATTTCATCGTCGGCTTCCCCGGCGAAACCGAGGAAGATTTCGAGAAAACGATGAAGCTGATCGAGGACGTCGGTTTCGACACCTCGTTCTCGTTCGTGTATTCGCGCCGTCCGGGCACGCCCGCGGCCGACCTGCACGACGACACGCCGCAGGACGTGAAGCTGCGCCGCCTGCAGCGCCTGCAGGCGCTGATCAACGAGCAGGCGGCCGCCATCGCCCGCAACATGATCGGCACGCGCCAGCGCCTGCTGGTCGAAGGCCCCTCGCGCCGCGACCCGAACGAACTGATGGGTCGCACCGAGAACAACCGCATCGTGAACTTCGCCGCGCCCGCGCGGCTCATCGGACAAATGGTCGACGTCATCATCACCGAAGCGCACACCAATTCGCTGCGCGCGCGGGTGGCCGGCGTGGACCGCGTTTCCCCAGAGGCCGAATGACCACATCCCGCTCCCGCGCCCGCCGCAGCATGCCCGCCATCGTCGTCCTGGACGGCGACAACACCCACCTGTCCAACCTCTGCGGCCCGCTGGACGAAAACCTGCGCCAGTTGGCCGACGGCATGAACGTCAAGCTGTCGCGACGCGGCAGCCGGGTCACCATCGAAGGCGAACTGGCCGAACTGGCCGCCCGGGTGCTGCGCCGCTTCCACGAACAGGCCGTGCACCGCGCCCTGTCGGTCGACGACATCCAGTTGGGGCTCGTCGAGATCGGCGTCGGCCGGCAGGAAGAGACACTGAAGGAAGAGCAGGCCCAGGAGATGGACCCGCTGCCGGCCCTGGACGACGAAAGCGACGGCATCGCCCTGCGCACCAAGCGCAGCGACCTGCGTCCGCGCACGCCCCGCCAGCGCGACTACCTGAACAACATCCTCAAGCACGACATCACGTTCGGCGTCGGCCCCGCCGGCACCGGCAAGACCTGGCTGGCCGTGGCCTGCGCCATCGACGCGATGGAGCGCGACACCGTGCAGCGCCTGGTGCTGACCCGTCCGGCGGTCGAGGCCGGCGAGCGCCTGGGCTTTTTGCCCGGCGACCTGGCGCAGAAGGTGGATCCGTATCTGCGGCCGCTGTACGACGCGCTGTACGACCTGATGGGCTTCGAGAAAGTGCAGCGCCTGTTCGAAAAACAGACGATCGAGATCGCGCCGCTGGCCTACATGCGCGGCCGCACGCTGAACCACGCCTTCGTCATCCTCGACGAAGCGCAGAACACCACCCCGGAACAGATGAAAATGTTCCTGACCCGGATCGGCTTCGGCAGCAAAGCCGTCATCACCGGCGACCCGTCCCAGGTGGACCTGCCGCGCGGCCAGGACAGCGGCCTGGCGCATGCGGTGAAGGTGCTGCACGACGTGCAGGGCATCGCCACCACCCGATTCACCAGCCGCGACGTGGTGCGCCATCCCCTGGTCGCCCGGATCGTCGACGCCTACGACCGCGCCGCCGAAGAATGAAGCCTGACCTGTCCCTGTCCGTCCAGTACGGGGTGGAAGAAGCCCGCCTGCCCCGCTGGCGCCTGCGCCGGTGGGCGGAACGCGCCCTGGCCGCGGCGGCGGAAGACGGCCTGGTCGGCTTCTCGGCCGCCGAACTCAGCCTGCGCCTGGTCGGCGCGGCCGAAGGCCGGCGCCTGAACCGCGATTTCCGCGGCCGCGACTACGCCACCAACGTGCTGACGTTCGAATACGGCGTGGACCCGCTGGGCGTGGCGCGCGGCGACATCGTGATGTGCGTGCCGGTGCTGGTGCGCGAGGCGCGCGAACAGCGCAAGGCGCTGCTGGACCATGCCGCGCACCTGACCATCCACGGCGTGCTGCACTCGCTGGGCTACGACCACATCAAGGCCCGCGACGCCCGCCGCATGGAAACGCTGGAGACCGCGACGCTCGCCGCCATGGGCATCGCGGACCCCTACGTGGCGCCCTGACAGCCCCTGCGCGGGGCGCTTTTGCCCTTGGCGTGGCCCGCCGGCAAAAAAGCCGAAAATTGACGCCCAGCAAGGCGCAGATAGCGGTAGTTTCCCTCATTTTGGCCCCTGCCGTTACAAACTGGAAGCCACTTTCGGTTATGCTGGCTCTTCCACAACTTGTCCTCCCGGACGATGTCTGACCCTTATCCCGCTCCCGAAGCGACGCCTGCTCGCTCGTCCAAACCCGCCACCAAATCCCTTCTAGACCGCCTGCTTTCCCTCGTGCGCCGCGAGCCCGAGGACCGCGAAGGCATCAAGGCCGTCCTGGAAGCCGCGCACGACCGCCATCTGCTCGACGCGGAGTCCTACAAAATGATCAAGGGCGCGCTCGCCGTGTCCGAGGGCACCGTGGGCGACATCATGGTGCCGCGCTCGCGCATGGACCTGCTGGACGTCACGCAGCCCATTCCGTATCTCGTGGCCTCGGTTATCGAGACCGCGCATTCGCGCTTCCCCGTCTACGAAGGCGACCGCGACAACATCATCGGCATCCTGCTGGCCAAGGATCTGCTGCGCTGCATGCTGGAACCCGGCATCGAGTTGCGCACGCTGGTCCGCCCGGCCGTGTTCATCCCCGAATCCAAGCGCCTGAACGTGCTGCTGCACGAGTTCCGCGCCAGCCGCAACCACCAGGCCATCGTCATCGATGAACACGGCGGCATTTCGGGCCTGGTCACGATGGAAGACGTGCTGGAGCAGATCGTCGGCGACATCGAAGACGAATTCGACGAAACCGAGGAAGACTCGATCTTCCCCGAAGGCGAAAACCAGTGGCGCGTCCTGGCGGCCACCGATATCTCGCACTTCAACGACGTCTTCGGCTGCCAGTTGCCCGACGACGAATACGACAGCGTCGGCGGCTGGATGGGCGGCCAGTTGGGCCGCATCCCGCGCCGCGGCGACACCGCCGAGTTCGACGGCCTGCGCCTCGAAGTGGCCCGCGGCGACGCGCGCCGCGCCATCTGGCTGCGCGTCAAGCGCAACGCCTCGCCCCGCGCCTCCCAGTCCTCCGCCGACGCATGACGAGTTCTCCGCGCGGCCGTCTCCTGCGCGGCGCCGCCGGCCTGCTGCTGGCGGGCGCCGCGCACGCCCTGACCTTCTCGCCCGGCCCCTTGCCCGACTGGGCGCTGGCGGCAACCCAGGTCCTGATGCTGGCCATCGCCGCCCGCGCGACGCTGTACGCGCCCTCCGCCAGGCAGGCGTGGGCGCGCGGCTGGCTGTTCGGCTTCGCCACCTATGCGCTGGGCCTGTACTGGATCTTCATCAGCCTGCACCGCTACGGCGACCTGTCCGCGCCGCTGTCGGCCGCCGCCGTGCTGGCCCTGTCCGCGTTCCTGGCCCTGTTCCCGGCCACCGCGGCCGCGCTGGCGCGCCGCTATGCGCCGCTTTCGCCCGACTCTCCGCCTTCCCGCATCCTGTCGGGCACCCTGGCCTGGGCCGCGATGTGGGCCGCGTTCGAATGGCTGCGCGCCGTGCTGCTGACGGGATTCCCGTGGCTCAACATCGGCTATGCGCAGGTCGACGGCCCGATCGCGGGCTGGGCGCCGCTGCTGGGCGTGCACGGCATGGCGTTCCTGTCCGCCTTCGTCGCCGCCGCGGCCGCCAGCCTGTGGCAACCCTCGAAAAAGGCGGGGCCCGGCCCGCGCCACGCGCTGGCCGCCGGCATCGCGCTGGCGCTGGCCGCCGCCGGCTGGCCGCTGTCGCGCATCGACTGGTCCGCGCCCGCCGGCGATCCGCTGAACGTCCGGCTGGTCCAGGGCAACATCGAACAGTCCCAGAAATTCGACCCCGCCCTGCTCGAACAGAGCCTGATCCGGCACCTGGACCTGACGGCCATGCCGCCGGCGCCCGGCGTGCCCGCGCCGCAACTGATCATCCTGCCGGAAACCGTGCTGCCCCTCTTCCAGGACCAGCTCGATCCGCGCATCTGGAACACCTGGCGCGGCGTGGCCGCGCAGCGCAATACCGTCATCGCGATGGGCGTGCCGCTGCATGACCGCGTGGACGGGCGCGACCGCTACACCAACAGCGTCATGGGCTTCGACGGCGACACCCCGCTCGAACAGCTCCTGGCCGGCAACACCGCGATGCGCTACGACAAGCGCCACCTGGTGCCCTGGGGCGAATACGTGCCGCCGGGCTTCCACTGGTTCGTCGACATGCTGAACATTCCGCTGGGCGACTTCGACCGCGGCGCGCCGCGCCAGACGCCGTTCGCGGTGGGCGGCCAGCACCTCGCGTTCAACATCTGCTACGAAGACCTGTTCGGGCCGGACCTGCTGCCCGCGCTGCAACCGGGCCCCAATGGCGAACCGGGCGCGACGATTCTGGTGAACGTCAGCAACCTGGGCTGGTTCGGCGACTCCTGGGCCCTGCGCCAGCACCTGCAGATCGGCCGCTTGCGCACCATCGAAACCGCGCGGCCCATGCTGACCTCGACCAACACCGGCATCACCGCCGCCATCGACGCCCGCGGCCGCGTGGCGGCGCAGCTCGCGCCGCTGCAGGCCGGCGTGCTGCCGGTGGCCGTGCAGGGCATGACGGGCCTGACGCCCTATGCGCGCTTCGGCGACAAGACGGCCCTGGCCCTGATCGGCCTGGCGCTGATCGCGGCGGTCGGCAGCGGCCGCAAGACCCGCCGCCGCTGACGCCCTCAGGCGAACAGATTGGCCGGCAGCGCGCCGTTCTCTTCGGGTGGACGCAACGGCCCCGTTCCCGCGCCCGTCCGCTCGATCGCCGCGGCGATGGCGTCCATGTCCTCGCCGTCCAGTTCCAGCGCCGCGGCGCCGAGCAGCCCGTTCACCTGGGCCGCGCTGCGCGCGCCCACGATGGCTCCGGTCACGCCGGACCATGCCAGCGTCCAGCCCGCCGCCACCGCGGCGACGGTCGTGCCGTGGCGCTCGGCGACCGGCTTGAAGGCCTCGGCCAGCGCCAGGTTGCGTTCCAGGTTCGGCGATGCGAATTCCGCGTTGCGCGCCCGCCAATCGTCCTTGGGCAAGGCGCGCGCGCGGTCCACGCTGAAGCGGCCGGTCAACAGGCCGGACTGCATCGGGCTGTAGACGATGACGCCCGTGCCGTTGCGGGCGCACCAGGGGATCAGGTCGCCGCCGGCCGCGCGCTGGACCGCCGAGAACGGCGGCTGCAGCGTATCCACGTGGCCCAGGGCTTCGGCGTCCTGCAACTGCGCCAGATTGTGGTTCGACAGGCCCACGGCCCTGACCTTGCCTTCGCGCTTCAGGTCCAGCAGTACCTGCCAGTAGGTTTCCAGCGGCGTGCCGTCGCCGGCGGGCCAGTGCATCTGGTAGAGGTCGATGCGTTCCACTCCCAGGCGCCGCAGCGAGCCGTCGATTTCCCGGCGGATGCTGGCCGGCGCGCCCGTGCGCCGGGGCATTGCGCCCGGCTGTTCGGCGGACCAGGTCAGGCCGCATTTGGTGAAGACGTAGGGCCGCTCGTCCAGCGGCATCTGCGCCAGCGCGCGGCGCACGATCTCCTCGGAATGCCCCAGCCCGTAGACGGCCGCGGTGTCTATCCAGTTGATGCCGCGCTCCACCGCCCGGCGGATCGCCTCGATGGAGTCGGTGTCGTCCTGGGGGCCCCAGCCCACCGCCCAGCCGTTGCCGCCGATGGCCCAGGCGCCCAGGCCGATGCGGGTGATCGCCATGCCGGTGCGGCCCAGCGGGCGCGTGGGGAAAGAGGTGTTGCTGCTCATTGCGCTACGTCCATGTCTTGATGTCCGCCGCCGTCAGCCCCGCGGCGGGCTTCGCGGGCGCGCCACGCCGTCTTGGGACAACATCGCCGGACGCGGCGGATTTTTTTTGGATCACGATAGCATTCTCGCAAATCCTTGATTTTCCTGGGCTTGGCGCCGGCAAGGGTTTTCCGCCCTGCGCAAGAAACGCGCAAAACCGGGCTTGCGGGCATTCCCTGGCCCCTTTTTTTCGCAACTTTTTTGTTTTTTGCCGCAAAGCGACTTGCACACCCTATTTAGTTCGTGCATAATCTCGTTTCTTCGCCAACGGCACTAAACAAAACCGGCAACGACAGACGAAAATTTCGTGAAAACCTCTCGAAAAGTTCGTAAAAACGTTGAACGGAATTGATTAGAGAAACGGGGGTATAGCTCAGCTGGGAGAGCGCTTGCATGGCATGCAAGAGGTCAGCGGTTCGATCCCGCTTACCTCCACCAGTCCAAAGCGAAGAATGCAGTACGAGTTTTGCAGGTCCAGGTCCCCTTCGTCTAGAGGCCTAGGACATCACCCTTTCACGGTGAGTACAGGGGTTCGAATCCCCTAGGGGACGCCAGTTCGCTGGCAGCAGTAAGCAAGTAGTTTGATGCAGTACCTAGATGCAGTTGAAGTGACCAAGTAGTTGAGTAAGCCGCTGCGGAGCGGTAGTTCAGTTGGTTAGAATACCGGCCTGTCACGCCGGGGGTCGCGGGTTCGAGCCCCGTCCGCTCCGCCAAAAGCTCTCTCGCCCAGGGTCTTTCAAGAGCTCCGTATTCGGGGCTTTTTGCTTTTTAGGGTGTAAGGCCTGGTTGCCGGCAGTCTGTGGCAACGAGGATTCCTGGGGGGTATAGCTCAGCTGGGAGAGCGCTTGCATGGCATGCAAGAGGTCAGCGGTTCGATCCCGCTTACCTCCACCAGTAAGCAGTACGGTAGTAAAGTTGTTTGTTCAGGTCCCCTTCGTCTAGAGGCCTAGGACATCACCCTTTCACGGTGAGTACAGGGGTTCGAATCCCCTAGGGGACGCCAGTTCGCTGGCTTGCGGTACCCGCTGCCTTGACACCGCAGCGTAGTGAAGAAGTCAGAGTACACCGCTGCGGAGCGGTAGTTCAGTTGGTTAGAATACCGGCCTGTCACGCCGGGGGTCGCGGGTTCGAGTCCCGTCCGCTCCGCCAAGCAGCTTGCGCCGCTCGCAGGTTCCGCTTCAGCAGCATCCATCGAAGGCTCCGGTTTCCGGAGCTTTTTGCATTTCCGCTCCCGCGCTTTCGCGCAGCCTCCCCCTCCCGTCTCCTCCCGTACGCTCAGACTCGTCCGTTTCGCCATCTGGACAGCAGGACCGCGCGCCTTCATCCTTTGCGTTCATGCCCTGCGAAATGAAGAGGACTACGTGACCGCAAATGCCGCCGCCCCCCATGCGCACCGCCAGCATCTGCAGAGCATCATCGCTGGATTGAACGAAGGCATCATCCTGCTGGAAGCCAACGGCGCCATCGCCTGGGCCAATGCCAGCGCGCTGAGCCTGCATGGCGCCGACAAGCTCGAAGACCTGGGGGGCACCCCTTCCGGCTACCGCAAGCGCTACACCCTCACCTACCGCAATCGCCGCCGGGTGGCCGCCCGCCAGTATCCGCTGGACCGCCTGGCGGCGGCCGAACCGTTCGAAGACCTGCTGCTGAACCTGGGGCGCAAGGACGACGAGGAATTCCTGCGCAACGTGCGCGCGCGCGGGCTGAACCTGGAAAGCGGTGATGGCGCGGACTACCGCGTGCTGATCCTGCACGACCAGACCGGCCAGATCAACGCCGAGGAACGCTTCGAGCGGACCTTCGGCGCCAACCCCGCCCCCGCCCTGATCTGCCGGCTGTCCGACCTGCGCTACGTGAAAGTGAACCAGGGCTTCCTGGAAATGACGGGCTACGCGCGCGACGCCGTGCTGGGCAAATCGGCCTACGAACTGGACGTGCTGGACGGCGGCGACGACAAGGAAGACGCGGTCGCCCGGCTCAACGAAGGGCAGACCATCCCGCAGCGCGAAGGCGTGGTGAAACTGGCGGACGGCGGCGAGAGATTCGTGATCGTCGCCGGACAGCCCATCGACATGCACGGCGAACCCTGCATGCTGTTGACCTTCATCGACCTGGAGGCCCGCAAGCGCACCGAACTGGCCTTGCGCGAAAGCGAAGAACGGTTCTCGAAGGCCTTCCGCCTGGCGCCCGTGCCCATGGCCCTGTGCGAAGGCGACAACCTGGGCGTGCTGGACGTCAACGACGCGTTCGCGGCGGCCATCGGCGCCGACGCGGAAAACTGCATCGGGCAGACCCTCAGCGGGCTGGGCCTGCAACCCTACGAGGGCATGGCCGCGGGCCTGAAGCGCGGAGAAAGCGCCCGCAACCGGGAGGCCGCGCTGGCCACGCCGGACGGCGGGCAACTGGACTGCCTGGTGTCGGCCGAACCCGTCATGATCGGCGGGCAGCGGCGCGCGCTGGTCGTGATGCAGGACATCACCGAACGCAAGCGCTCCGAGACCGAGCTGCTGACCGCCATCGAGGCCGTCATGCAGGACACCTCCTGGTTCAGCCGCGGCATCATCGAAAAGCTGGCGCAACTGCGCCAGCCCGCGCCCGCCACGCGCGACGTGGCGGAACTGGCGCAGCTCACCTCGCGCGAACGCGAGGTGCTGGGCCTGATGTGCCAGGGCCACGACGACGACGGCATCGCCAGGAGCCTGAAACTGTCGCGCAACACGGTGCGCAATCACGTGGCCACGATCTACAGCAAGATCGGCGTGCACCGCCGCAGCGCGGCCATCGTCTGGGCCCGCGACCGCGGCATCACCGGCCACGAGCCCGCCCGCAGGACGGGCAAGCGGCAGAAGGACTGAGCACGCCGTTATTTTACAATTTGATTCAAAATAACCCGGCCCGCCGCGTCGCCGAAGATGAGGACGACTTAGCGTCCGGGGACAGCCAAAATCCCCCATTTCCGTCAAAACAACCTTCTACCACCCTTCAATTCCAGCAATACCGCCTGCATTGCGCAAACCCTGCACAGCTTCTTACGATCCGCCGATCCCGCCCTTGCCCGGCAAGCGGCGCGATTCCGCAAGACCGACAGGAGCCCGACCATGCAGACCGCCTACATCCCCATCCCGACGGCCGCCAAGCCCAAGGCCGCGCCCGCCTGGAGCGCCGCCGGCATCATGGCGCTCTACGAGCTGCCGTTCATGGACCTGGTTTTCCGCGCCCAGCAGACGCACCGCGCCCACTTCGACCCGAACGCCATCCAGTTGTCCAGCCTGCTGTCGATCAAGACCGGCGGCTGTCCCGAGGACTGCGCCTATTGCCCGCAGTCTTCGCACTACGACACCGGCCTGGACGCCGACAAGCTGATGCCGCTGGAAGACGTGGTGGCGGCGGCCCGCGCCGCGCAGGCCGGCGGCGCGCAGCGCTTCTGCATGGGCGCCGCCTGGCGCAGCCCCAAGCCCCACCACCTGGACGCGGTGGCCGAGATGGTCGGCGCCGTCAAGGCGCTGGGGCTGGAAACCTGCGTCACCCTGGGCATGCTGCGCGACGGGCAGGCCGAACAGCTCAAGCAGGCCGGCCTGGACTACTACAACCACAACCTGGACACCTCGCCCGAGTTCTACGGCAAGATCATTTCCACTCGCACCTACCAGGACCGCCTGGACACCCTGGACCGCGTGCGCGACGCCGGCATCAGCGTGTGCTGCGGCGGCATCGTGGGCATGGGCGAATCGCGGCGCGAGCGCGCCGGCCTGATCGCCCAGTTGGCCAGCATGGAGCCCTACCCCGAATCCGTGCCGATCAACAACCTCGTCCAGGTGGAAGGCACGCCGCTGGCCGGCGTGGAGCCGCTGGATCCGTTCGAATTCGTCCGCACCATCGCGGTGGCCCGCATCGCCATGCCGCGCGCCGCGGTGCGGCTGTCGGCCGGCCGCGAAGCCATGGACGACGCGCTGCAGGCGCTGTGCTTCATGGCCGGCGCCAATTCCATGTTCTACGGCGACGCGCTGCTGACCACCGCCAACCCCCAGATGGAAGCCGACCAGCGCCTGCTGGCGCGCCTGGGCATGCGGATCGACGCCGCGCAGCACACCTCGGAAGCGCTGGCGTGCCGCTGACCCCGGGCCTGCTCTACCTGCTGGCCAGCGTCGCGTGCAGCGTGACCGTGGCCGTGCTGCTGAAGCTGGCCAGGCGCTGGCAGGTGGACGTGCGGCAGGCCATCGCCATGAACTACCTCGTGGCCGCCCTGCTCTGCTGGGCCGTGCTGCGGCCCGATCCCGCCGGCGTGCTCACGCCGCGGACGCCCTGGCTGGTGCTGGCCGCGCTGGGCGTGCTGCTGCCCAGCGTGTTCCTGGCGATGGCGGCGGCCGTGCGCCATGCCGGCATCGTGCGCAGCGACGCGGCGCAGCGCCTGTCGCTGTTCATTCCGCTGCTGGCGGCGTTCCTGCTGTTCGGCGAGCCGCCCAGCGGCCGCAAGCTGGCGGCGGCGCTGCTGGCCGCCGGCGCGCTGTACTGCCTGCTGCGCCGCGCCGCCCCCGCGCAGGCGCCCGCGGACGGCGGGCCCGGCGGCGGCCGCGCGGCGTGGCTGTGGCCGCTGGCCGTCTGGCTGGGCTACGGCGTCATCGACATCCTGTTCAAGCAGATGGCGCGCGCGGGCACCGCCTTCGCGGGCGGCCTGCTCCTGGCCTTCGTCATCGCCGGGCTGCTGATGCTGGCGTACCTGCTGCTGCGCCGGGTGCGCTGCCGGCCCAGGCACCTGGCCGCGGGCGTGGCGCTGGGGCTGGCGAACTTCGGCAACATCCTGACCTATATCCGCGCGCACCAGTCGCTGCCGGAACATCCCGCGCTGGTGTTCGCGTCGATGAACATGGGCGTTATCACGCTGGGCACGCTGGTCGGCGCGCTGGCCTTCCGCGAGCCGCTGTCGCGGCTGAATATCGCGGGCGTCGCCCTGGCCCTGGCCGCCATCGTGCTGATGGCGCCCTGGTGAGAGCGCCGTCCCGGGGTCAGGTGCCGGTGCGGGCCTCGCGCCCGCCGTCGGCTTCGTCCTCGGCCGGGTCCGCCGGCGCGGGCCCGGCCGCCGGGGCGATGCCCGCCGGATCGGGCTGCGCCATTTCCATGGCGATATCGTTCTCGGGATCCACGCGCGGATCCAGCACCGCCGCGGCGGGCGAACTCTGCAGGGTGTCGGGCATCGGCACGAAGTGCGTCGGCGCCTCTTCCACCTGGTGCGCGCCGGTGACGCGCGTGGGGCGGACGTGCCAGACCAGGATCAGCGCGCAGGCCGACGTGAACACGTAGTACATGCTGGGGCCGGCCAGGGACATCATCACCCCCGCGATCATGGGGCCCACGCAGGCCCCCACGCCGTAGGTCATGAGCAGGACGGCCGACAGGCTGACGCGGCGCTCGGACTCGACGTGGTCGTTGGCGAACGCCGCGCCCAGCGGATACAAGGTGAACTGCAACACGCCGAACACACAGGACATGGCGACCAGCGCCCAGTACGGCAGCGCCAGCCAGCCCCACATGACGGCGGGCAGCAGCACCAGCAGCAAGGCATTGAAGCGGATCATGCCGGCCCGGTTGATGCGGTCGGACAGCCAGCCCATGGGCCATTGCGACAGCAGGCCCGCGGTCACCGCGGCGGCCACGAAGATGGCCGCCTGCGACGTGGACAGGCCGTGCTTGGCCGCGTAGACCGCCGCCAGGCCGTAGAAAGCGCCGGAAAGATTGCCCGCCACGAACAGCACCGTCATCGACAGCGGCACGCGCCGCATGAAGAAACGGATGTCCAGCGGCGCCGGCAGCGGCGTCGGCGGGTGGGAGCGCGCCGTGACGGCGATGGGCACCAGGCACAGCACCAGGCACATCGCCACCAGGGTCAGCGGCCGCAGGTCCAGCGTGGCGTAGGCGGTCAGGGCCAGTTGCCCCAGCACCGTGCCCAGGCCGGACACGACCATGTAGACGGAGAAGACGCGGCCGCGCTGGTGGTTTTCGGTCTGCTCGTTGAGCCAGCTCTCGATCACCATGAATTCGGTCACCATCACGATGCCCGAAATGACGCGGAACACCAGCCACAGCGGCATGGAGTCGACCAGCGTCTGGGCCAGGATCATGCTGGTGGCGATGGCGGCGCAGGCGACGAACGCTCGGATGTGGCCCACGCGGATGATCAGCCGATGGCCCAGCCGCGCCCCGCACACCAGGCCCAGGTAGTAGCCGGCGATCAGGGCGCCGATCCACACTTCGCTGACGGACTGCGCCGTCAGCCGCAGGCCCATGTAGGTGTTGAACAGACCCGTGCCGATCAGCATCAGCAAGGTCGCGAAATACAGCGACGAGAATGAGGAGAGGGTGGCAAGCATGGCGTCGGCAACCGCCGCTGGCGGCAGCGCCGCGGGCCGCCGGGGCGGCTCGCGGCGTTAAGCGGTAAAACGGGAACTGCGTTGGGTCAGACTTGCGACAGCATCGTGGCGGCGTCGCTGACTTCGAACTTGCCAGGCGCCTCGACGTTCAGTTGCTTGACCACGCCGTCGACGATCAGCGCCGAGTAGCGCTGCGAACGCACGCCCATGCCGCGCGGGACCAGGTCCAGCTCCAGGCCCAGTTCCTTGGTCCACAGGGCGGAACCGTCGGCCAGCATGCGGACCTTGCCGTCCGTCTTCTGTTCGCGGCCCCAGGCGCCCATGACGAACGCGTCGTTGACGGACACGCACCAGATTTCATCGACGCCCTTGGCCTTCAGGGCGGCGGCCTGCTCCACGTAGCCCGGCAGATGCTTGGCCGAGCAGGTGAGCGTGAACGCGCCCGGCACGGCGAACAGCGCGATGGTCTTGCCACGGGCCAGGTCGGCGACCTGGAACGCGTTGGGGCCCAGCGAGCAGCCGGCGGTTTCGGTTTCGATGAATTCGGTCAGGGTGCCGTCCGGCACGCGGTCGCCGACTTTGATCGTCATGTGGATCTCCATGGGGAAAAAGGGGCAATGCATTGGGGCGGGATCGCTCCACAGGCTCCATCATAGTTCTTGCGCGGCCGCCCTGCTGGACGGCGGGCCGCGAGAAAAGAAGATGAACAGTCTGAAACGACTCCACACCGCGGCATCATGGCCTCGAAACGGCTGATTGCCATAATGCCGCAATGGAAATCCTTGCCGGCGGACGCCTTCAACCGGCGCGCGGGCAGCAAGCGGAGATTCACCGATACGCAAGATCTTGACCGGCCTGGCCTGGGTGCTGGGCGCAGTTTCTCCCGCCTGGGCGGCCCCGGACGCCAGCGAACAGGCCCAGTACGACTCCTTCGTCATGGCCGCCGGCGCGTCCAACGGCGCCGCCCGCGCCTGCGGCGCCTCCGAGCCCGACCTGGCCCAGCATCAGGCCACCGCCCGCAAGAACCTGCTCCAGTACGCCCAGGAGTACGGATTTTCCGCGGGCGGCTACGACGCGCTGTTCCAGAAGGGGCAGGCCGAGGGCAAGACGATGATGGACGAAATGAAGCGTTCGGGCGTGGACGGCTGCCGGGGCGTGCTGGGCGGGTTCCAGAGCGAGCGGGTCATGGAGTACGAGGAGATGAAGAATGCGTTGGCCGAGGTCAACGATGGGTTGCCGGGGGAGGATGCGAAGTAGAGGTGTGGGGCGGGTATTAGTGGTAGTGTCTGACACCCGTACGAGCTGGTCTATGGTCTGCACTGGCGCAGCCGGGTGTCTGACACCCCCGAGGGAAGAGAGTGTTGCCGCGATTGGTGTCAGACACCTGCACATACCTGCAGGCCAGTGTCAGACACCCCTACGGCAAGGCCTATCAAGCCTGAAGCAACGCCTCACGGGTGTCTGACACCAACGAATCCACGAGCCCCTCAAAGCCCGTTCTGCTTGAACCAGTCCAGCATCCGGGTCCAGGCCTGCTCCGCTTCCGCCTTCCGGTAAGACGGCCGGTAATCCGCGTGGAACGCGTGCGGCGCATCCGGATAGACGTCGATCCGGGACGCCTTGGCCGCCGCCGGCCCCTGGGCCAGCGCGACCCGCATGCGGTCCACGTCGGCCTGCGGAATCCCCGCGTCCTTGCCGCCATAGGCCCCCAGCACCGGCGCCTTCAGCTCGTTCACCAGGCTGATCACGGACTTCGGCTTCAGTTCGCTCGGTTCGCCCGCCAATTGGCCGTACCAGGCCGCGCCGGCCTTCAGCTTGGGATTGTGCGCGGCGTACAGCCAGACCTGGCGGCCGCCCCAGCAGAAGCCCAGGATGCCCAGCTTGTCCGTATCGCCGCCGTTGGCGGCGGCCCAGGCGGCGGTGGCGTCCAGGTCGCCCTGCACCTGGGCGTCCGGCACCTTGCCGATCACCTCCGCCTGCAGCTTGGGGATCTCGGTGTACTTGGAAGGATCGCCCTGCCGGGCGAACAGTTCGGGCGCGACGGCCAGGTAGCCCTGGTGGGCCAGCCGGCGGCATACGTCCTGGATGTATTCGTGCACCCCGAATATCTCCGACACCACGATCAGCGTGGGCAGGCCCTTCTTGCCCTGCGGCGCCGCGCGGTAGGCGGGAATCTTGCCGTCGGGGGCCGGGATGTCGACCTTGCCCGCCGTGAGGCCGTCGGCATTCGTGGATATGGCGGTCTGCGCCACGGCCTGGCCGGCGGCCAGCGAAAATCCGGCCGCCACCGACGTGGCGATGAATCCCCGCCGGTCCAGCCTCAGCGGCGGAAGCAGGCTATCGAACTGCGCGTCCTGGTCTTTCATCGAGCATCTCCTGACAAAGGCCGGCCCGGGGCGCCCCGCGCCCCCCGGCGGCCAGCCGGGTTCACTTCAGGGAGAAGTCCACGCGCGAGGGCTGCCCCTCGTCCTTGATGCCATCGGCGTCCAGTTGCGGCGCAACGATGAACACCCGTTCCGCGAGTCCTTCCTGGGCTTGCAGCTTCTCATAAACCGCCTGCGCGCGGGCATCCGCCAATTGCCGCAGTTGCTCTTCGCCGACGGGCGCCACGCCGCGCAACATCTGTTCCATCTGCTCCGCCGGCACGGACTTCGCCATGCCGATGAAGTTGCGCGGCTTGTCCTTGATGTCCGTATCGTCGTAGACCTCTTCGAGGTACTTGGCGCGCTCGGCGGCCGATACCTGGACGCCGGCCGGATTCGGCTTCTTGCCGCGCGGCGCGGTGTCGGCGGCCTTGGCGGCGCGGATCTGGCCATCGACCCAGGCCTCGCGCAGGCCGTCCATGTCGGTCTTGGGATCGGCCCGGCCGCTGATGTCCATCTTCAGCGCGGGACGGTCCAGGAGAGCCTTGGTCAGCGTGTCGATGCGCTGCACGCTGTCCTCCGTCAGCGCCGCGCTGCCGGGCGCGAATTCCACGTAGGACAGTTCCTCGCCGCCGCCGAACGCGGAAGCCAGCAGACTGAAGGGGGACGTCACCGCCTTGACCACCAGGTTCATCAGCACGCGGACCACGATGCCGCCGACCGAGAACTCGGGATCGTCCAGCGATCCGGAAATCGGCAGGTTGATGTCGATGTTGCCGCGCGAGTCCTTCAACAGGGCCACAGCCAGCAGCACGGGCAGCTTGGTCGCGTCGGGGCTGTTGGTCTTGTCGCCGAAGGTCAACTGGTTGAGCACCACGTGGTTGGAGGCCTGCAGCGCGCGGTCCTTGATCTTGTATTCCAGGTCGACCGAAAGCTTGCCGCGCTTGATGGGATAACCCACGTACTTGGCGGAATAGGTGTTGAAACGCGGCAGGTCCACGCCCTTGGCCGAGGCCTTCAGGTCCAGCGACAGGTATTTGGCGAACGGCTGCACGATGCCGCTGATGGACAGGGGCGCAGTCGTGTAGACGCGGCCGGTGACCTTCACCTTGGCGGGCTGGGGATTGGTGGACGACACCGCCGTGATGGAACCTTCGATGCTGGAGAGTTCCGCCACGTAGTTGGGCTTCACGAAGCGGTCCGTGAAGGTCATGCGGCCTCGGTTCAGGGTGACGCTGTTGACCGAGATATCCGGCATGGCGCTGGCGCCGCCGCCCTTGGCGGCCGCCGCCGGCGGCGGCGCGGCGCTGCGGCCCGGCGTCTGGGTGTCCTGCGTGATGGATCCGCCGGCCTGGCCGGGCGCGGCCACCAGGTCCATGACGTTCAGGCGCCCCTGCGCATTGAGCAGCACGCGGCCGTAGAAGTCTTCGAGCGCGATGTCGCCCAGCCTGGCGCCGATCTTGTCGCCCGCCACCGAGATGTCCATGCCCGAGAAGCCCAGCCGCTTCCAGTTCAGGAAGTCGTCGTTGTTGACCCGGTCCTGGAGGTCCACGCCCGTGATTTCGACGCCGCCCTTCCAGCCGGCCTTCATGGGCGCGCCGCCGGCCGCGGCCGCGAATTCCGCGTTGCCCTTGGCGCCCAGCGTGATGGCGCGCACGGTGGCGTTCAGGCTCGAGGCCGCGTACGGCGCGAAGGACGCGACGTTCAGCTCCGACAGGTCCACGCTCGTCTTCGCGGTCAGCGGCTGAAGCGTGAAAGCCCCCGCCAGGCCCAGCTTGCCGTTGCCCTGGATGCCGTCGGCGGCCAGCGTGAAGTTGCTCTCGCCCGGCCCCATGGCCACGCGGTCGGCGGTCACGCGCAGGCTTTGCAGGGCGATGTCCAGCGCGGGCTTGAGGGATTCGTCGCGCGCCTTGAACTGGGTGAGGTCGGCCTGCACGGCGGTGGCGGACGCGTCGACGGCGCCGTTGCGCTCGCGCACGTGCACCTGGGCCGCCGCGCCCAGCCGGCCGTCGAGCAGCGAAACCGGCGCCGCGCTGCGCACGGCCGGCGCCAGGGGGGCCAGCGCGACGTTGCCCAGGCGCACGCCCAGTTCCAGCGACAGCGGTTTCAGGACCAGCGGCCCCTTGGCGCGCAGCCAGCCGCCGTCGGTGCTGTTGTCCATGGTCAGCCACAGGTCGATGGGCTCGTCCTTCACCTGGGGCAGCGCCACGCCCTCGACCGTGGCGGCCAGGCCGGTCATGACGTAGTCCAGCTTGCTGATGGCGTCGGTGACGTACACCTCGCCTTCATGCAGGTTGAAGGCGTCCAGCGCCACCTTCCACTCGCCGGGCGCCGCGGCGGGCGCGGGCTGGGGTTCGGACGCCGCGGGCGCGGCCCCATCGGCGGAGACCGCCGCCGGCGCGGGCGCCGCGGCGTGGGCCGCGGGCGGCGGCGCGTCGGCCGGGGCGGCCTGTTCCGCTGCGTCGCCCGACGGCTTCAGTCCGCTGGCTTTCCTGAGCTTGTCGGCCACCGGCGTGGCGGTCGGCTCGACGCCGCCAAGCTGCTTCAACTGGGCGATCACGTCCTGCCAGTTCAGGTGCTCGTTGGCGTAGCGCCGCACGTGGACCTGCGGGGCCCAGAGCCCCACCTCGCCCACGTAGACGCGGCGGGCTATCGGTTCCAGTTCCAGGCGGCTGACGGTCAGCGCGCTCCAGGCCGCCAGGCCCTGGCCCTCGGTATCGCGCAGGTCGAGCCTGCGCAGGCCGAGGTCGCCCACGACGCGGATCTTGGGCGGCGCGTCCTTGGGCTGCTCGAAGACGACCTGCAGGTTGGAGTCCAGCAGCGCGCTCTCGACCTTGAACGGCAGGGGCATGGGCCAGACGTCCGCCCACTTTTCCAGTTGCAGCCCGCTGAAGGCCACGCGCAGGGTGGACGAAGGCACCACGTCGAACGGACGGGCCACGCCGGTCAGGTCGAAGGGGCTGCCGTTGATGCGCAGGTGCAGGCGGGGCTGGACGTCGATGTCGGTGGCATAGCCGAAGGTGGAAATGAACGGCACGCCCACGCCCAGCTCGTCCACGACCTGCTTGCGGCCGGTGACCTTGTCGTCCAGCGTGACCGAGCCGTTCTCGATGACCATGTTGTTCAGCGAGAAACGGGGCGGCCCTTCGTCCGGCTTGGGCGGTTCTTCGGGCTTGGCGGCTGCCAATTCGGCCACCCGTTGCTGAATATCAGAGAAATTGAACCGGGCGACGTCCTCGCGGACGATGGCGATGTTAGGCTCGCGCAGCGTCAAGCGGTCGACGACGGGCGCGAACCAGAACAGCGAGGTCCAGGCGGCGCTGGCGTCCAGTTCGGCCAGCGTCAGCAACGGCGTCGGCGAGCCGGGCTGGGCCACGGCGAGGTCGCGCGCGCGGACGGTCAGCGTGAAGGGATTGAAGGTGATTTTGCCGACGGAAACGTCGCGGCCGATCATCTTGGAGACGTCCTGCGTCAGGACGTTGCCCAGGACCTTGGGGACCTGCCAGGCGGCGACGCCGAAGAGGATCAGTATGAATGCCGCGATGCCCAGAAGAATCTTGCCGACCCGGCGTGTCAACCGAAGCTTTGGCATCCGCAAGGGCATTGCGCGTCTCCTGATACGAATTGAAGGCCGTGCGATCCCGTCCTTCTAATGACTACAGGCGCGATTATCGCGCCCCCTGCACCGCTCGTCTATCATAGGCGTATCAGCGGCCTTGCCCGGCCAGCCGGGGCCGCCCTTTTCAATCATTAACAATTCTCGCTCCCGATTCCCATGACCACGTCCACCCCTACCTTGAGCCACCTGGATGAAGCCGGCCAGGTCCGCATGGTCGACGTCATCGCCAAGACGGACACCGAGCGCGTGGCCATCGCCGCCGCCAGCGTGCGCATGAACGCCGTGGCCTACGGCCTGCTGACCCAGCCGGGCCAGGGCAAAGGCGAGGTCCTCAACACCGCCCGCGTGGCCGCCATATTGGCCGCCAAGCGCTGCGCCGAGCTGATCCCGCTGTGCCACAGCCTGCCGCTGTCCTTCGTCGGCGTCGAGTTCGCGCTGGACGACGCCGCGCATCGCATCGACATCCTGGCCACCTGCCGCACCAGCTACAAGACGGGCGTGGAAATGGAGGCCATGACGGCCTGCAGCGTGGCCGCGCTGACCATCTACGATATGTGCAAGGCCGCCGACAAGGGCATCGTGATCGAGCAAGTTCGCCTCAAGTACAAGGCGGGAGGAAAAAGCGGTGAATGGCGCAACGATTAATCTTCTCTATTTCGCGCGCGTGGCCGAACTGGTCGGCAAGCGCTCCGAGGCCTGGCCCCTGGAAGCGGATTCCACCGGCGCGCAACTGCTTGCCGCCCTGGGCGAACGCTATCCCCAGCTTGCTCCCGCCGCGCGCCTGAAACTGGCCATCAACCAGACCCACGCCAAGCCCTCCGCCCCCATCCGCGCGGGCGACGAGGTCGCGGTATTCGAACCCGTCACCGGAGGGTGAACGCCATGATCAGCGTCCAGGAAGCCGATTTCGACGGCGCCGCGCTCACGGCCGCGCTGCGCGAACGCGCGGGGCCGGGCGTGGGCGGCATCGTCACCTTCGTGGGCTATGTGCGCGACTACGCGCCGGATACGCCCACCGACACGCTCTTTCTCGAACACTATCCCGGCATGTGCGAACGCGAGCTCGAGGAAATCGCCGCGACCGCCCGCGACCGCTGGAACCTGGACGGCACCGTCATCGTGCACCGGGTGGGCGCGCTGCCGCGCAACGCCCAGATCGTCTTCGTGGCGGCGGCCAGCGCCCACCGCGGCGACGCTTTCCGCGGCTGCGAATACATCATCGACGCGCTCAAGACCCGCGCGCCCTTCTGGAAGCGCGAGACCCTCGCGGGCGGCGGCAGCTTCTGGGTGGAACAACGCCAATCCGACCAGGACCGCACGCAGTCCTGGGATGAAAAGGCCCCCACGCCGCACGCTACGCGCTTGCAGCCCCCCGAGGGGGCCGTTTTTGCCTCGGGGCGGCCCAGCGGCAAAAAATCCTCAACGACAAAGAAGGAGCATCCATGAGCGACGAAAGCCCCGTTTCCCTGGCCTGCGCCGTGCTGACGGTCAGCGACACCCGCAGCGCGGGCGACGACACGTCCGGCAACCTGCTTGCCCAGAACCTGGCGCGCGCGGGCCACCAGTGCGTGCGCCGGGACATCGTCAAGGACAACGTCTACCAGATCCGCCGCATCCTGAGCGACTGGATCGCCGACCCGGAAGTCCAGGTCATCCTGACGACCGGCGGCACCGGCTTCTCGCACCGCGACTACACGCCCGCGGCCGTGCTGCCCCTGTTGGACCGCGAGATTCCCGGCTTCGGCGAGCTTTTCCGCCAGATCTCCCATACCGAGATCGGCAGCTCCACCATCCAGTCCCGGGCCTTCGCCGGCTCCGCGAACCAGACGCTGATCTTCTGCCTGCCGGGTTCCAACAACGCCTGCGAAACCGCCTGGGAACAGATCCTCCGCGAACAGCTCGACAGCCGCCACCGCCCGTGCAATTTCGCCACGCACTTCAAGAACCGCGAAGAAGACAACTGACCCATGCTGGATTTCGACCAAGCCCAGACCCTGCTGGCCAACGCCGCGGGCCCGCTGCCGCGCAGCGAGGAAATCAATCTTGCCGACGCCGCCGGCCGCGTGCTGGCCGCCGATCTCGACGCGACCGTGGACATCCCCCCGGCCGACAATAGCGCCATGGACGGCTACGCCCTGCGCGTGGCCGACTGGGGCGCCGGCGTGCGCCTGCCCATCCAGCAGCGCTGCTACGCCGGCGACGTGCCCGAACCGCTCAAGCCCGGCCACGCCATCCGCCTGTTCACGGGCAGCCTGATTCCCGCCGGCGCGGATACCGTCGTCATGCAGGAAGACACGGCGGAAGCCGACGGCCACGTGGAAATCTCGCGCCCGCCCAAACCCGGCCAGCACATCCGCCGCCGCGGCGAAGACACCCTGGCCGGCTCGCCGCTGCTGGCCGCGGGCACGCTGCTGGAAGCCGCCCACGTGGCGCTGATGGCCTCGCAGGGGCTGGCCCGCGTGCGGGTCTTCGGCCAATTGCGCGTGGGCATCCTGACCACCGGCGACGAACTGGTCCCGCCCGGCCAGCCGCGCGCGACCGAACAGATCTACAACTCCAACGGGCCCATGCTGGCCGCGCTTGCGCGCGGCATGGGCGCCCTGCCGGTGCACGTGCTGCACGCCCGCGATACCGAGGAAGACCTGCTGGCGGCGTTCAAGACGCTGCTGGCCGATTGCGATCTGGTGCTGAGCGTGGGCGGCGTGTCGGTCGGCGAACGCGACCTGGTCAAGCCCGCGCTGGCCGCCCTGGGCGGCGAGTTGTCGCTATGGAAGGTGCGCATGAAGCCCGGCAAGCCGGTGGCGCTGGCCAATATCGGCGGCAAGCCCGTGGTCAGCCTGCCGGGCAATCCCGTCTCGGCCTACGCGGTGTTCGCCATGCTGGTCACGCCGCTGATGCGCCGCATGCAAGGCCGCGAAACGCTCTTCCCGCCGATCAGCCAGTTGCCCTTGCGCACGGACCATCCGCGCCAGGACGCCCGCGAGGAATTCCTGCGCGTGCAGCGCCGCCTGGCGGACGACGGCAGCGCCGAACTGGTGCCTTACGGCCACCAGGGTTCCGGCGTGATCAGTTCGCTGCCGTGGTCGACCGGCCTGGCCCGCCTGGCGGCGGACGTGCTGGTGCGGGACGGAGACCGGGTCGCCTACTACGACCTGCGTCACTGGCTGGCGTAGCGTTCCGCCGCCGCCAGTTCCTCCGGCGTATTGAGGTTCACGAAGGCCTCGGGCGCGTCGTCGAAACGGGCTTCGACGCCGCCCATCCGGGACTGCCACAGGCCCACCTTGCGGTCTCCTGCCCTCAAGTACCCGAGCAGGGCGGGCAACAGCGACGTGCGCAGCGCCATGCAGGCCGAATGCCGCTGGCCGCCGGACACGGCATAGGCCAGGGGCGCCTGCCCGGCCTGCGCCGCGCCTATCAGCCGGGCGGCCAGGTCGAACGGCAGGAACGGGGTGTCGCAAGGCGCCACCACCAGCCACGTTTCTCCGCGGGCCGCGGCCAGTCCCGCCGCGATGCCCAGGAGCGGCCCCTGCCAGGCGCCCAGTTCCGGTTCGCCGTCGCGCACCACTTCGCCGTACCGCGCATAGCGGTCCGCGTGCCGGTTGGCGCTGATGACGAGCCGCCCCACCTGCGGCGCCAGGCGGCGCGCGACGTGCGCCACCATGGGTTCGCCGAGCAGCGGCACCAGGCCCTTGTCCTGCCCGTCCATGCGGGCGCCCTGCCCACCGGCGAGGATCAGGCCGGCGATATCGGCCCGCGCGGGCGCCATTGGGGATTCAGCCACCGATATAACTCATTTCGATCTTGCGCGACGGGTCGGCCATGTTGCGCCCGCGCTGTTCCGAATAGTTGTCGCCGCGCGCGGCCCAGATGCCCGCCAGGATGCGCGCCAGTTCGTCGTCGCTGGCGCCATCGCGCAGCGGCGCCCGCAGGTCGTGGCCTTCATGCGCGAACAGGCACAGGAAAAGCTTGCCCTCGGGCGACAGGCGCGCGCGCGTACAGCCGCCGCAGAACGCGTGCGTGACGCTGGAAATGACGCCGATTTCGCCGCCGCCGTCCAGGTAGCGCCAGCGTTCGGCCACGCGCCCCATCTCGCCGTCGGCGACGGGTTCGATCGGATGGACCGCCGCGATGCGGTCCAGCACTTCCCGGCTGGGCACCACTTCGGCGAGGTTCCAGCCGTTGGTGTTGCCGACGTCCATGTACTCGATGAAGCGCAGGACGTGGCCGGTGTTGCGGAAGCGCTCGGCCATGGGCAGGATCTGGCCGTCGTTCAGGCCGCGCCGCACCACCATGTTCACCTTCACCGGCGCCAGCCCGGCCTCGGCCGCGGCGTCGATGCCGCGCAGCACGTCGTCCGGCGTGAAGCCGCTGTCGCTCATGTCCTGGAACATGGCGGGATCCAGCGCATCCAGGCTGACCGTGACGCGCGTGAGGCCGGCGTGCTTGAGTTCGGCGGCCTTGCGGGCCAGCATGCTGCCGTTGGTGGTCAGGGTCAGGTCCAGCGGGCGGCCTTGCGGCGTGCGCAATCCGGCCAGCATGCCGACCAGGTTCTCGATGTGCTTGCGCAGCAGCGGTTCGCCGCCGGTCAGGCGGATCTTTTCCACGCCCAGCCGCGTGAAGATGCCCGCCAGGCGGCTGATTTCTTCGAAGGAGAGCAACGCCGAATGCGGCATGAAGGTATAGCTGCCGTCGAAGACCTCGCGCGGCATGCAGTACGTGCAGCGGAAGTTGCAGCGGTCCGTGACCGATATCCGGAGATCGCGCAGGGGACGCGCGCGCAGGTCGAGCGCGGGCTGGCCGTCCGGCGGCAATTCCCCTGCCGCGGCCCGGGCCGGGCGGCCGCCGCGGCGATCGGCGAGGAGTATCACTTTGCTCATGGGAGCATCATATCCCGGCGCGCGGCGCCCGGCGGTCATGGGAAAGCCTCTTCCAGGGTTTGCAGCCGCCCGGTTTCGCTGGCGTCGTAGCCCACAAGCTGGCCGACATAGCCGACATAGTCGGGGCTGCGCATGATGGATAGAAGATCGCGCATGGCCGGCGTCTCCAGCGCCGACTTGCGGATGGCGAAGAAATAGCGTTCGCGCACCAGCGGAATGAAATCCAGCCCGAAACGGCAGGCGGCGGTCTCCACGCCCACGCCCGTGTCCGCCATGCCGCTGGCGATGTGCGCGGCGATCGCCATATGGGTGAATTCATTGGTCTCATAGCCCTGGACCTCGCCGATCGAGACCCCCGCGCGCTGCAGCATCAGCCCCACCAGGTAGCGGGTGCTGGAACCGATCTGGCGGTTGACGAAGCGCACGTCGGAGCGCGCCAGGTCGGCCATGCCGCGTATGCCCTTGGGATTGCCGGCCGTGACGAACAGGCCGGCGTTGCGCACCGCCAGGTGGATGAGCACGTATTCGTCCGCGTGCAGCCACTGCGCGTAGCGTTCCATGATGGGCGCCTCGAAGTCGCCCAGCGGCACCTGGAAGCCCGCCAGGTCGCATTCGTGGCGCTCCAGCGAGGCCAGCGCCTCGATGGCGGTGCGGTAGCGCAATTCCAGGCCGGGCTTGAGGTTGCCCATGTGCTGCATCAGCGATTCCACCGCGAAGCCGTGGCTGGCGTGCAGCCGCAAGTGCGGGCCGCTCTCGGGCAGCAGGCGCTCCAGTTCCTCCTGCAGCTCCGAAGCCATGCTCTCCAGCGTGGGCATCAGGCGCGCGTCGATGCGCCGGTTGGCCCACAGCAGGCGCTGCGCGAACGGCGACAACTGGGTGCCCTGGCGGCGGTTGGTGATGAGCAACTGGGTTCCGAAGATTTCCTCGAAGCGCCGCAGCACGCCCCAGGCGTGCCGGTACGACAGCCCGCAGGCCCGGCAGGCGCCGGCGATGTTGCCGGTGGCGTCGATGGCCGCCAGCAGCGCGAGCATGTCCTGCAAGGGCACGGGCGCCGACTCGCCGTCGCCGCCCAGCATCCATTGCGGCCGCAGACCGATACGGAACTTATATGTCATTTATTTCTTATTGAAGACGTTTGCGTACCTGGATAGAGTACACAAATAACGCAGCGGACGGGTAATTAATATGTTTTTAAAAGCATATTAATCTGGAAAAATCCCGCCCCATACAACAGCAATCAGGAGGAGACCGACGTGCAACAGCGCGAGGCAACATCCGATCTGGCGTCCAGCGGCGGCGCCCGGGGCGGCCAGATGGCCCTGGACGCGGCCCAGGCGTCCCCCACTCCGGCCATCGCGGCCACCGCCCGCATCCTTGCCCGGCTGAAAGACCAGCCGGGTCCGCTGCTTCCCGTGCTGCACGCGGTCCAGCACGAACTGGGCTGTATCCCGGCCTCGGCGGTGCAGACCATCGCCGAGGCCCTGAACCTGTCGCGCGCCGAAGTCCACGGCGTCATCACCTTCTATCCGCATTTCCGCAGCGAACCCCCGGCGCGCCACAAGCTGGAAGTCTGCCGCGCCGAGTCCTGCCAGGCCATGGGCGGCGACCGCCTGGCCGACCACGCGCGCGAAGCGCTGGGCTGCGATTTCCATGGCCGCACGCCCGACGGCAATTTCTCGCTGGAACCGGTGTATTGCCTGGGCCTGTGCGCCCAGTCGCCGGCCGTCATGATCGACGGCCGTCCGCAAGCCCGCGTCACGCCCGAGAAACTGGACCGCCTCATCGCCCGCACGCTGGAGGCCACGCCATGAGCGCTCCCATCGTCATCTACGTGCCGCGCGACGCCGCGGCCCTGGCCATGGACGCCGACGCGGTGGCCAGCGGCATCGAACGCATCGCCGACCAGCGCGGCCTGTCCGTGCAGGTCGTGCGCAACGGGTCGCGCGGCCTGCTCTGGCTGGAACCCCTGGTCGAGATCGCCACGCCGCAAGGGCGCGTCGCCTACGGTCCCGTCCAGCCCGAAGACGTCGCCGGGCTGTTCGACGCCGGCTGGCTGGCGGGCGGCGACCACGCGCTGCGCCTGGGCCTGACCGAAGAGATTCCCTACCTCAAGCACCAGGAACGCCTGACCTTCGCGCGGGTCGGCGTGACCGATCCGCTGTCGCTGCAGGACTACGCCGCGCACGGCGGCCTGCAAGGGCTGAAACGCGCGCTGGCCATGGAGCCCGCGCAGATCGTCGACGAAATGGTGGCGTCGGGCCTGCGCGGCCGGGGCGGCGCGGCGTTTCCGACCGGCATCAAGTGGAAGACCGTGGCCGCGGCCGCCGCCAGCCAGAAGTACATCGTCTGCAACGCCGACGAGGGCGACTCCGGCACCTTCGCCGACCGCCTGCTGATGGAAGGCGACCCCTACGTGCTGATCGAGGGCATGACCATCGCCGGCCTGGCGGTGGGCGCGACCTACGGCTACATCTACGTGCGCTCGGAATACCCGCAGGCCATCGACGCCCTGGAAGCCGCGATCGCGCGGGCCCGCGGCGTGGGCTGGCTGGGCGACGACGTGCACGGCAGCGGACGCCGGTTCGACCTGGAAGTGCGCGTGGGCGCGGGCGCGTACATCTGCGGCGAGGAAACGTCCCTGCTCGAAAGCATCGAGGGCAAGCGCGGCGTGGTGCGCGCCAAGCCGCCGCTGCCCGCCGTCTCGGGCCTGTTCGGCAAGCCCACCGTGATCAACAACGTGATCTCCCTGGCTACCGTGCCGATCATCCTGGCCAAGGGCGCGGCGTACTACCGCGACTACGGCGTGGGCCGTTCGCACGGCACGCTGCCCTTCCAACTGGCGGGCAACCTCAAACACGGCGGGCTGGTGGAAAAGGCGTTCGGCCTGACCCTGCGCGACCTGCTGTACGGCTTCGGCGGCGGCAGCGCCTCCGGGCGCCCGCTGCGCGCGGTGCAGGTGGGCGGGCCGCTGGGCGCCTACCTGCCGGAATCGCAATGGGACGTGCCGCTGGACTACGAGGCATATATCCAGATCTCGGCCATGATCGGCCACGGCGGGCTGGTGGCCTTCGACGACACGGTCGACATGGCGCGCATGGCGCGCTACGCCATGGAGTTCTGCGCCATCGAATCCTGCGGCAAGTGCACGCCCTGCCGCATCGGCTCCACCCGCGGCATGGAAACGATCGACAAGATCGCGGCCGGCGGGCCCGACCGCGAGCAGCAGGTGCATCTGCTGCGCGACCTGTGCGACACGATGTTGGGCGGTTCGCTCTGCGCATTGGGGGGCATGGCGCCCTACCCCGTGCTGTCGGCGCTGAACCACTTCCCGCAGGACTTCGGCATCGAGTCCTCCCAGCCTGCCGCGCACGCGGCCTGAACCCGAGACCGCCATGCTAGAAACCGTCATCAAGCGCGATCGCGACATGGGCACGCCGGCGCGCGAGTCCGTCGAAACCGTCACCCTGACCATCGACGGCCAGGCCATCACGGTGCCCGCCGGCACCTCGCTGATGCGCGCGGCCGCGGAGGCCGGCGTCAACATTCCCAAGCTGTGCGCGACCGACAGCCTGGAACCTTTCGGCTCGTGCCGGCTTTGCCTGGTGCAGATCGAAGGCCGGCGGGGCTACCCCGCTTCGTGCACGACCCCGGCCGAAGACGGCATGGTGGTCTACACCGAAACGCCGAAGCTGCATGAACTGCGCCGCGGCGTCATGGAACTCTACATCTCCGACCACCCGCTGGACTGCCTGACCTGTCCGGCCAACGGCGACTGCGAACTGCAGGACATGGCCGGCGTGGTGGGACTGCGCAACGTGCGCTACGGCTACGACGGCGCCAACCACCTCAAGAGCCCGCTGGACGAATCCAACCCGTACTTCACCTACGACGCGTCCAAGTGCATCGTCTGCAACCGCTGCGTGCGCGCCTGCGAGGAAACCCAGGGCACGTTCGCGCTGACGATCTCCGGCAAGGGCTTCGAATCGCGCGTGTCGCCGGGCCAGGACCAGCCCTTCCTGGACAGCGAGTGCGTGTCCTGCGGCGCCTGCGTGCAGGCCTGTCCGACGTCGACCTTGCAGGAAAAGACCGTCATCATGATGGGCCAGGCCGAGCACTCGGTCGTGACCACCTGCGCCTACTGCGGCGTGGGCTGCGGCTTCAAGGCCGAAATGAAGGGCCAGGAAGTGGTGCGCATGGTGCCCTGGAAGGACGGCCAGGCCAACCGCGGCCATTCCTGCGTGAAGGGCCGCTTCGCCTGGGGCTACACCACGCACAAAGAGCGCGTGCTCAAGCCGATGATCCGCAAGCGCATCACCGACTCCTGGAAGGAAGTGTCCTGGGACGAGGCGATCAACTACGCGGCCTCCGAGTTCCGCCGCATCCAGGGCCAGTACGGCCGCGACGCGGTCGGCGGCATCACCTCGTCGCGCTGCACCAACGAAGAAACCTGGCTGGTGCAGAAACTGGTGCGCGCGGCGTTCGGCACGAACAACGTCGACACCTGCGCGCGGGTCTGCCATTCGCCCACCGGCTACGGCCTGAAGCAGACGCTGGGCGAATCCGCCGGCACGCAGACGTTCGATTCGGTCATGCACACCGACGTGGTGATCGTCATGGGCGCCAACCCCAGCAGCGGCCACCCGGTGTTCGCCTCGCGCCTGAAGCGCCGCCTGCGCCAGGGCGCCCGCCTGATCGTGATCGACCCGCGCCGTATCGAACTCGTCAGTTCGCCGCACATCAAGGCCGACTTCCACCTGCAGGTGCGGCCGGGCACCAACACGGCGCTGCTGTCTTCGCTGGCGCACGTGATCGCCACCGAACGGCTGATCGACGAGGCCTTCGTGGCCGAACGCTGCGAAGCCAAGTCCTTCAAGGAATGGCGCGACTTCGTGTCGCTGCCCGAGAACTCGCCGGAAGCGATGGAGGAAATCACCGGCGTGCCCGCCCAGGCCGTGCGCGGCGCAGCGCGCCTGTACGCCACCGGCGGCAACGGCTCGATCTACTACGGCCTGGGCGTGACCGAGCACAGCCAGGGCTCCACCACCGTCATGGCGATCGCCAACCTGGCCATGGCCACCGGCAACGTCGGCCGCGAGGGCGTGGGCGTGAACCCGCTGCGCGGGCAGAACAACGTGCAGGGCTCGTGCGACATGGGCTCGTTCCCGCACGAACTGCCGGGCTACCGCCATATTTCCGACGACACAGTGCGTTCGCAGTTCGAGCGGGACTGGGGCGTGACCCTGCAGCCCGAACCCGGCCTGCGCATCCCGAATATGTTCGAGGCCGCGCTCGCCGGGTCGTTCAAGGGCCTGTACTGCCAGGGCGAGGACATCGTGCAGTCCGATCCCAACACGCAGCACGTGGCGGCCTCGCTGGCGGCCATGGAATGCATCGTGGTGCAGGACCTGTTCCTGAACGAAACCGCCAAGTACGCGCACGTTTTCCTGCCAGGCTCGTCGTTCCTGGAAAAGGACGGCACCTTCACCAACGCGGAGCGCCGCATCTCGCGGGTGCGCAAAGTGATGGAGCCCAAGAACGGCAAGTCCGACTGGGAAGTCACCGTGGCGCTGTCCAACGCGCTGGGCTATCCCATGGACTACCGCCACCCCAGCGAGATCATGGACGAGATCGCCCGCCTGACGCCGACGTTCGCCGGCGTCAGCTACGACAAGCTGGACCGGATGGGCAGCCTGCAATGGCCGTGCAACGACGACGCGCCGGACGGCACGCCCATCATGCACATCGACGAATTCGTGCGCGGCAAGGGCAGGTTCATGATCACCAAGTACGTGCCCACCGACGAGCGCAGCACGCGCCGCTTCCCGCTGCTGCTGACCACGGGCCGCATCCTGTCGCAATACAACGTGGGCGCGCAGACGCGGCGCACGCCCAATGTAGTGTGGCATGGCGAGGACCTGCTGGAGCTGCATCCGCAGGACGCCGAGGACCGGGGCGTGCGCGACGGCGACTGGGTGGGCGTGCAGAGCCGGGCGGGCGAGACCGTGCTGCGCGCCACGCTGACCGACAGGGTGCAGCCGGGCGTGGTATACACCACGTTCCACTTTCCCGAGTCGGGCGCCAACGTCGTCACGACCGACAGTTCCGACTGGGCGACCAACTGCCCCGAGTACAAGGTCACCGCCGTGCAGGTCACGCGCGTTTCCCAGCCCTCGGAATGGCAGCGCCAATGGTCGCGCTTTGCGGACATCCAGCAGAAACTCCTGCGCGAACGGGCGCGAGAGAGCGAAGCGGCGCTGACCGGGAAGTAACCGCCAGCCAGAACCGCCAGGACGCCTTCATGCCCACGCCACCGCCCCTCTCCCGCCCCGACTGCGCGCAGGTCCAGGTCTCCCGCCTGCGCGCGGGCGTCCTCGGCGCCGACGCCGACTGCGTGGCCGAGGAAACGCCGGTGGCGCTCGAGTTCAACGGCATCAGCCACGCCACCATGCTGGCCACCCCGGCCGACCTGGAGGATTTCGCCGTGGGCTTCTCGCTGTCGGAGGGCATCATCGACGGGATCGGCGACGTGCGCGGCATCGACCTGCTGCGGCAATGCGACGGCATCGTGGTCCAGGTGGAGATTTCCACCGCCTGTGAAGTGCGGCTGAAATCCCGCCGGCGCGCCATGGCCGGCCGCACGGGCTGCGGCCTGTGCGGCGTGGAAACGCTGCCCGAGGTATTGCGGCCCGTGGCGCCCGTCGCCGGCGGCGCGCCCGTGCGCGTCCAGGCGGTGCTAGCCGCCATGCGCGGCATGCGCGAGCGCCAGGCGCTGCACGACCTCACCGGGGCCACCCACGCGGCCGGCTGGGCCGGCGCCGACGGCGCCGTGGCGCTGGTGCGCGAGGACGTGGGCCGCCACAACGCGCTCGACAAGCTCGTCGGCGCGCTGGCGCGCCAGGACATGCGCGCCGGCGGCGGCATCGTCACCGTGTCCAGCCGCGCCAGTTTCGAGATGGTGCAGAAAACGGCGGCGGCCGGCGTCGGGGTGCTCGCGGCCGTGTCCGCCCCCACTTCGCTGGCCATTCGCCTGGCCGACGACGCCAACGTGGCCCTGCTGGGCTTCCTGCGCGGCGACGACGCCACGGTGTATTCCCACCCTGAACGCATCACTACCTGAACCGGACCTCACGCAAGCATGGAAATCGGCAACCTCATCCGCATGGCCAATCGCATCGGCCAGTTTTTCGAAGCGATGCCCGACCGGCAGGAAGCGCTGGAGGGCGTGGCCAACCACATCCACAAGTTCTGGGAGCCGCGCATGCGCAATGAACTCCTGGGCTTCCTGGAGCAGAGTCCCGACGGCGACGCCGGCGAGGAACGCCTGCACCCCCTGGTACTGGAAGCGGTCACGCAGAACCGCCAACGCCTTACGCCGCTCGTCCGCGCGCAGTAGCGGCGGCGGCCGGCAATTCGGCAACTGGAGTTTCAAACAAGAAAGCGGCGGCCGGATCGTTGCAATCCGATCCGAGCACGCCATAGAGCACCACCTGAGGAGACAATATGGAAAGCACCGCCACGCTGGACCTGCCCGGTTCAAAACCGGGTTTTTTCGACAAGGAACGCACGATCGCCGGACCGGGCTTCTCCCGCTGGCTGGTTCCCCCGGCCGCGCTGGCCATCCACCTGTGCATCGGCATGGCCTACGGGTTCTCGGTGTTCTGGCTGCCGCTATCCAAGGCGGTCGGCGGCGCCAAGCCGCTGGCGTGTCCGCCCGACATGAGCCTGGCCGCGGAGCTGTTCGCCACCGGCTGCGACTGGAAGATTTCGACCATGGGGTGGATGTACACCCTGTTCTTCGTGCTGCTGGGCTGCTCGGCCGCCCTGTGGGGCGGCTGGCTGGAGCGCGCCGGCCCCCGCAAGGCCGGCGTGGTCTCGGCCCTGTGCTGGTGCGGCGGCCTGGTCATTTCCGCCTTCGGCGTGTATCTGCACCAGATGTGGATGCTGTGGCTGGGGTCCGGCGTGATCGGCGGCATCGGGCTGGGGCTGGGCTATATCTCCCCCGTCAGCACCCTGATCAAGTGGTTTCCCGACCGCCGCGGCATGGCCACGGGCATGGCCATCATGGGTTTCGGCGGCGGCGCCATGATCGGCGCGCCGCTGGCCGACCTGCTGATGCGCCACTTCGCCACCCCCGAATCGCCCGGGGTCTGGCAGACCTTCCTGACCATGGCGGCGGTGTACTTCATCTTCATGATGTCCGGCGCGCTGGGCTACCGCGTGCCGCCCACCGGCTGGAAGCCCGCGGGCTGGACCGCGCCCGCCAAGCATGCCGGCAACGCCATGATCACCAAGGGCCACGTGCACGTGCAGCGCGTCTGGGGCGTGCCGCAGTTCTGGCTGGTGTGGTGGGCGCTGTGCCTGAACGTCACGGCGGGCATCGGCATCCTGGGCATGGCTTCGCCGCTGCTGCAGGAAGTGTTCGGCGGCGGCCTGCTCGGCAAGCCCGAGCTGGGCTACGCGCAACTGGACAAGGAACAGATGGCCGCCATCGCCGCCATCGCGGCGGGCTTCACCGGCCTGCTCAGCCTGTTCAATATCGGCGGCCGCTTCTTCTGGGCCAGCCTGTCGGACAAGCTGGGCCGCAAGATGACCTACTTCATCTTCTTCGTGCTGGGCTTCGTGCTGTACGCGGCGGTTCCCTGGACCGCGCACATGGGCGCGCTGGCCCTGTTCGTGGCCGCCTTCTGCATCATCCTGTCCATGTACGGCGGCGGCTTCTCCACGGTTCCGGCGTATCTGGCCGACCTGTTCGGCACACAGATGGTGGGCGCCATCCACGGCCGCCTGCTCACCGCCTGGTCCGCGGCCGGCATTTTCGGGCCGGTGCTGGTGAACTACATCCGCGAGTACCAGTTGTCCATCGGGGTGCCGCGCGCGCAGGTGTACGACATCACCATGTACATCCTGGCGGGCATGCTGGTGCTGGGTTTCCTGTGCAACCTGGCCATCCGGCCGGTGAACCCCAAGTACTTCATGAACGACGAGGAACTGGCCCGCGAAAAGGCGCTGGCCCACGAGCGCGCGGCCGCGTCTGAAACGCACGGCGTCGGCGCCTCGGCGTTCCGCACCCCCATGGCCCTGGTGCTGTTCGCCTGGGGCTGCGTGGGCATCCCGCTGGCCTGGGGGATCTGGATCACGCTGCAGAAGGCGGTCGTGCTGTTCCACTGAGGCGCGGCGCGAGAGGCGGCGCGGCGGGGCGCGAAGCTGCTACATTGGCAGCCCGCGCCCCTTTTCTTTTGCTTCCCCCATGATTCCCCTGCCCCGCGCGCCCCAACCTGCTGGAGCGACACGTTGACCCTTCCTGAAATCCGCTGGGAAGAAAACCAGACCCCGCGCGCCGCGCGCTGGCGCTCCGAAAGCGGCGCCGCGCCGCCCAGGCGCGTCGTGCTCGCGGACGACACCCTGACCGCGGACCTGGCCTACCGCCAGGCCTGCGAGGGCGTCGGCCTGTTGTGGCGCGGCGACTTCCAGAATGCGCGGCAGTTACTGCAGGCCATGACGCGGCGCGTCGACAAGCGCCCCCGCAAGCCCGTGGACACGCTGCTGGACGCCTTCAACCAGCACCGCCAGATCCAGTCGCAGCGCGCCCGCATCCTGGGCATGCTGCTGATCCCGTTCGACGCCGGCCACGGCATTCCCCTGCGGCGCGCGCCCGACGCGCGGCAGGCCTGCGAAGCCGCCCACGGCCCCGCCGCCGAACCCTACGTGGCGTCGCTGCGGGAACTGCTGGGGCTGATCGGCGCCTTCGAATGGCGCAAGAAAGGCGTGGAGATCCCCGCGCTGGGCGCCCGCATCCATCCCCACTACGGCGTGTTCTCGCCGCTGCGCGGCGAATACGTGGACCTGGTGGCGAGCGCGCCGCTGCCGCCCGGGGACACCGCCTTCGACATCGGCACGGGCACCGGCGTGCTGGCGGCCGTGCTGGCGCGCCGCGGCGTCAAGCGCGTCGTCGGCACGGACCAGGATCCGCGGGCGCTGGCCTGCGCCCGCGACAACCTGCAACGGCTCGGCCTGGAGAACCGGGTGGAACTGGCGCAGGCCGACCTGTACCCCGAAGGCCGGGCGTCGCTGGTCGTCTGCAATCCGCCCTGGCTGCCGGCGCGCCCCAGTTCGCCGGTGGAACACGCCGTGTACGACCCCGACAGCCGCATGCTGCGCGGCTTCCTGGACGGCCTGGCCGCGCACCTGGCGCCCGCCGGCGAGGGCTGGCTGATCCTGTCGGACCTGGCCGAACACCTGGGCCTGCGCAGCCGCGAGCAGTTGCTGGACATGATCCGGCAGGCGGGCCTGCGCGTGGAGGACCGGACGGACACCCGGCCCACGCACGGGCGCGCGAAGGACGCGTCCGACCCGCTGCACGCGGCGCGGTCGAAGGAAGTCACGTCGCTCTGGCGCCTGGCCGCGGCCTGAACCGCGCCGCGGACGCGGGCGCAAGCCCGCGGCCCGCGCCCGGCTACACCCGCCCCGCCGCCACGTTCACGCTGATGGCGATGATGAACACATTGAAGAAAAACGCGATGACGCTGTGCGTCAGGGCGGTGCGGCGCAGCCGCCGGTTCACGATCTGCACGTCCGACACCTGGAACGTCATGCCCAGCACCAGCGCGAAATAGGCGAAATCCCAGTAGTCGGGCTCTTCCGTGCCGGGGAAGTCCAGCCCCTTGTGCATGGCGTTGCGGTGGCCGTAGTAGCCATGCGCGTAATGCAGCGCGAAGATCATGTTCATGTAGAGCCACGACAGGATGATGGTCGCGGCGGCGGCCAGCATGGCGATCGCGCTGCTCGCGCCGGCCTCGGCCCTCAGCTCCACCCACAATGCCATCATCACCATGCAGGACAGCGCCACGCTGCTCCACAGCACGCCGGTGCGCCCGACGTCCTGTTCCTGAGCATGCCGGCGCATGGCCGCGGCGCTGGTCCGCCCGAATACGCGCGCCGTCATCACCAGGAAGACCAGCGCCCCGAGGTCGAACCCCAGCAGCAGCGCCAGCATCGCCGGCACGCCCGCGGCGTACAGGCCGCCGGCCGCCGCCAGCAGCAGGCCCGCGCACAGCACCAGGCGGAGGTGCGCATGGAAGAACGGCAGGCTGGCGACGGGCGAAACGTCGGTCTCGGGCTCGAAGTCCTTGATCGGCGGCATGGCGGGCTCCTGGGCGCGCAGCGCGGTAGGCCCTACCCTAACCGATGCCGAGCAAACCGGCCAGCGCGCCGCCGAACAGCAGCCACAGGGGATGGATGCGGGTGACGCTGCCCAGCAGCGCCACCGCGGCGGTGATGGCGCCCAGCAGCCAGGTATGCGCCGACGCCTCGGTGATGAGCGCGGCGCTGGCGGCCACCAGCCCGACCGTCATCGGGAAGATGCCCGCCTGGATGACGCCGCGCCAGGGGCGGTCCTTGAAGCGTTCCCACAGGCCCAGGGCAAGGACCGTGATCACCGAGGACGGGCCGAACTTGGCGATGGTGGTGACCAGCACGCCCAGGCCGCCCGCCACGTGCCAGCCGACCAGCGTGACCACCATCAGGTTGGGGCCCGGGGCGGCCTGCCCCAGGGCGAACAGCGCGGAGAAGTCGGCCGCCGTCATCCAGCCGTGCACTTCCACCACCTGGCGCTGCATCTCGGGCAGGATGGTATTGCCGCCGCCGAACGCCAGCACCGACAGCTCGGAAAAAATCAGGGCCAGCGCGATCAGGGTATGGATCATCGGCGTTGCCTCCAGACCATCAGGATGCTCAGCGGCGTCAGCACCGCCATGGTGGGCAGGAGCGGAATGCGCAGCACGGCGATGGCGACGAAACAGGCCGTGGCCACCAGGCCGGCCAGCCAGTCCCGGCGCTTGAGCACCGGCGCGCCGACCTTCACCGCCATCGAGATCAGCAGCCCCGCCGCGGCGGCCGCCAGCCCGGCGAACAGGTGCTGGATGTGCGGATCGTTCTGGAAGCGGTCGTACACCATGCCCAGCATGACCACGATGGCCGACGGCGCCAGGATCAGCCCCATCAGCGCCGCGAAGGCCCCGCGCGGCCCGCGGAACTTCATGCCCAGCGCGACCGACAGGTTGATGATGTTGCCGCCGGGCAGGAACTGGCACAGCCCCAGCAGATCGGTGAATTCGGAGCCGCTGAGCCAGCGGTGCTTCTCGACGACCATGCGGCGCGCCAGCGGCAGGGCGCCGCCGAAGGCGGTCAGGCCCAGCATGAGGAATCCATAGAACAATTGCCCGCAAGTGGGCGGAGGCCGCAGCGCGGCCTCGGGTGCGGAAGGTGCTGCGTTCATCGTTGTTGTGGCCGTGCCGTCCCGGGGCGCGCCCGCTGTCCGGGAAGCGGCGCGGGCGTCTTGTGCCGCCGGCGGGGCCGGCGCGTGGGAAACGGACACTGGAGGTGCTCGGGGGGTGGATAAAGAAATTGCAGCCTACTCCTCCCCTTGGATAATGTCTAATATATGACCAACTCATGAATCATATTGGTTGAATATGGCATCCGTCGATTTGCGCCTGCTGCGCTACTTCGTGGCCGTGGCCGAGGAATCCCACCTGACCAAGGCCGCGGCGCGGCTGGGCATCCGCCAGCCGCCGCTGTCCCAGCAGATCCGCGTGCTGGAACAGGAGCTGGGGGTGACGCTGTTCCACCGCCTGCCCCGGGGCATGGAACTGACCGAAAGCGGCCGCGCGCTGCTGGACGACGCGCGCAACATCATCGCGCTGACGGAACAGGCGGTGGAAGGCGTGCGCCGCGTGTCGCTGGGCGAGGCCGGGCGCCTGACCGTCGGTTTCACCGGGTCGGCCGCGTTCCACCCCTTCGTGCCCTCCGTCATCCGGCGCTTCCGGGAAGTCGCGCCGAACGTGCGGCTGGTGCTCGAGGAAAGCAGCACCGGCGAACTGATGGAGGACGTCATCGAGGGCCGCGTGGACGTGGCCTTCATCCGCGGGGCCTACGGCCCCGACCGCGGCGTGGCGATGGAGACTGTGCTGGAGGAAACCATGCTGGCGGCGTTTCCCGCCGACCATCCGGCCGTCAAGGGGCGCGCGCGCAAGCGCATCGCGCTGTCCGAACTGGCGGACGAATCCCTGATCCTGTACCGCCGCCACAGCGGCCCCGGCCTGTACGACGCCATCATCGCCGCGTGCAGCGCCGCCGGGTTCAGCCCGCGCGTCGCGCAGGAGGCGCCGCGCATGCTGTCCACGCTGAGCCTGGTGGCGGCCGGGCTGGGCGTGTCGCTGGTGCCCGCCTCGCTGCGCCGCGTGAACATCGAAGGCGTGGTCTACGTCAGCGTGAGCCAGCCCACGGAACTGCGCGCGCCGCTGAACCTGATCTGGCGCGACGCCCCGCTGTCCGGGGCCGCCCGCAGGCTGATCGAGGAAGCCCGCCAGCACCGCAAGGAATCGCTGGCCCAGGGGTGAGGGGCGCGCTGGCGCTACACTGCCGGACACCCGCAATCCGCATTGCTTCCATGTTTTCCGAATCTCCCATCGGCATCTACGACTCCGGCGTCGGCGGACTGAGCGTGCTGCGCGCCATCCGCGATGCCCTGCCCCACGAATCCCTGCTCTACGTGGCCGATTCCGCCCACGTGCCCTATGGCGAAAAGACGCGCGAATACGTGGAGCGCCGGGCCGGCGCGCTGGCCGACTATTTCGTGTCGCGCCAGGCCAAGGCCATGGTGGTGGCCTGCAACACCGCCACCGCGGCGGCCATCGCGCCGCTGCGCCAGCGCCATCCCGGGCTGCTCATCATCGGGGTGGAACCCGCCATCAAGCCCGCCGCGCACCTGACCCACAGCGGCGTGGTGGGCGTGTTCGCCACCACCGGCACCCTGGCCAGCCCCAAGTTCGCCGCGCTGATCCAGCGCGAGGCGCCGGAGGTCCGCATCCTGTTCAGGCCCTGCCCCGAATGGGTGCGGCTGGTGGAGCGGGGCGTGCTCCATGGCCCCGAGGCCGAGGCCGCCGTGCGCGCCCCCGTCGCGGAACTGCGCGAGGCCGGGGCCGACGTGCTGGTGCTGGGCTGCACGCATTTCCCCTTCCTGCGCGACGCGATCCAGGCGGCCGCCGGCCCCGGCGTGCCGCTGCTGGAAACCGGCGCCCCCGTGGCGCGCCGGCTGCGCCACCAGTTGCAGGAACGCGGCCTGCTGCGCGCCGGCGGGCCGGGCGCGCTGCGGCTGGAGACCAGCGGCGCCGCCGGCTCCCTGGGCGGGCTGGCCAGCCGCCTGCTCGGACAGGCGCTGGCCGCGGACACCCTGCCCGAGCGCTGGCGCTGACCGGGCGCGGCTTGACGCCGCGCATTCCCCGCCGGCGGGATTCGGCGAATAATTGGGATACAGTGGACAGCGCCGCCGACCGCGGCGCGCACAAGGAGACGCTCATGAAACGCATCCTGATCCCCGTGGACGGCTCGCAACAGTCCACCCACGCCGTCCAGGCCCTGCTGGACGCCCGCCGCTACGATCCGGTCGAGCGCGTGGAACTCCTCACCGTCCAGGTTCCCCTGCAGGCGGGCAAGATCGGCCGCGGCCTGTCCCAGGCCGAGATCGACGCCTACCACCAGGAAGAAGGCCAGGCCGCCCTGCAGGCCGCCAGCGCCCTGCTGAGCGAGGCGGGCGTGCCCTTCCAGGCGCGCGTCGAAGTGGGCGCGGCGGCCGACACCATCGTCCGCGTCGCCGACGAATCCGACGCCGACGAGATCTACATGGGCTCGCGCGGCCTGGGCTCCGTCTCGTCCTGGTTCCTGGGTTCGGTCGCGACCCGCGTCCTGCACCTGACGGACTTGCCCGTCACGCTGGTCAAGTAACGCATCGAGGAGCATCCATGTCCATGCTGAACATCCTGGTCCCCGTCGACGGCTCCGACAATGCCGACCGCGCCGTCCTGTACGCCCGCCAGCTTGCCCAGGGCGCCGGATCCGCGCGCATCCACCTCCTGAACGTCCAGACGCCGGTGCAGGGCCGGGCCGGCCTGTCGCGGCTGATCACGCAGGAAATGATCGACGACTTCTACGTCCGCGAAGGCCAGGAAGCCATGGAGGAAGCGCGCAAGCTGCTCGACGTGACCGGCACCGCCCACGCCAGCCACGTCGCGTTCGGCCACGTGGCGACCGAGATCGCCGGCTACGCGCGCGACCACGACTGCGCGCGCATCGTGATGGGCACGCGCGGCAACGGCTCGCTGGCGAACATCCTGATCGGGTCGGTCGCCAATCAGGTGCTGCAACTGGCCGACGTGCCGGTCACGCTGGTGAAGTAACGCCGGGACGCCTTCGGCCCGCGAACCCGGCGCGGCGTCACGCGGCCGGCAGCCACAGCGACACCCGGAGCCCGCCCAGCGGAGAACGCGCCGCGCGCACCTCGCCGCCGTACGTGCCGGCCAGGTCGCGCACGATGTCCAGCCCCAGCCCCGAACCCGGGCGCTGTTCGTCCATGCGCACGCCGCGCAGGAAGATCCGCTCGCGCTCGTGGTCCTCGATGCCCGGCCCGTCGTCATCGACGTGGATCAGCAGGCGCCCCGGCCCGTCCCGCTCCGCCGCGACCCGCACCTGGCCGGCGGCCCATTTGCAGGCGTTGTCCAGCAGGTTGCCCAGCATTTCCTGGAGGTCCTGCTGTTCGCCGCGGAACACCAGGTCCGGCGCGACTTCCGCGCCGTCGATGCGCAGATGGCGCTCGGCGTACAGGCGCCTGAGCGCGCGCAGCAGGCCCTGGGCCGTTTCCGCAAGCGGCGTGCGCCCGTCGGCCGCGCCCGAGGACGCGGCGGCCCGCGCGCGCGCCAGGTGGTAGTCGATCTGGCGGTTCGCCGCGCCGACCTGCTCGCGCACCAGGCCCGCCAGCGCGCCGTCGTCGCGCGCGGCCGCGTTGGCCAGGATGGCCAGCGGCGTCTTCACGGCGTGCGCAAGATTGCCGGCTTGCGTCCGCGCGCGCTGCACGATCTCGGCATTCATCGCCAGCACCTTGTTGAAGTCGTCGACCAGCGGCTGGATTTCGCTGGGAAAACGGCCCTCGATGCGGCTGCTGCCGCCGGCGTTCTGCGCCGCCAGTTGCCGCCGCAGACGGGCCAGCGGCCGCAGGCCGACCACGACCTGCACGACCGCGGCCAGGGTCAGCCCGGCGGCCAGCGCGCCCAGCGCGATCGCCAGCATGTGGTTGAAGCGCCCCATGGGTTCGGACAGCACGGCCCGGTCCGCGGCCACCAGCAGGCGCAGCGGAGCCGCGTCCTCCTCGGCCGGTTTCAGGACGCGCGCCAGCACGGCCAGCTTGCGCCCGTCCGGCCCGGCAATATCGTGGACCTGGTCCCCCGTGCCTTCCGCCGCAAATGGCGCCCGCAGCGTCTGGTCCCACAGCGAACGCGAGCGCGCCACGCCGGCCGCCGCCGGCCGGCCGCCCTCGGCCAGCCGGTCGATCTGCCAGTACAGGCCGGACAGCGGCTGCTCCAGCCGCGGGTCGCTCAGCGGCGGGGCGACCACGGGCCGCCCGTCCGCGCCGATATTGACGGCGGCCGTGAGCTGGTTCAGGTGCAGCGTCAGTTCCGCCTGCAATTGCTGGGTGATGTGCTGCCGGAACAGACTGGCCAGGCCCCAGCCCGCCAGCGCCACGGACAGGAGGATCCAGGCCAGCGTGCCGGCCAGCAGCCGCAGCCGCAGCGAACCCGCCGGGCGCCGCTCGGCCGTCATGCGCGGGCCGCCAGGCGGTAGCCCAGCCCGCGCACGGTCTCGATGGTGTCGGGCGGCAGTTTCTTGCGCAGGCGGCCGATGAAGACTTCGATCGTATTGGAATCGCGGTCGAAATCCTGCGCATAGACGTGCTCGGTCAGCTCGCTGCGCGACACGACCTCGCCAGCTCGCTGCATGAGCACCGACAGCACCTTGAACTCGTGGCTGGTCAGCGTCAGCGCGCGGCCGTCGACGCTGGCCCTGGCCTGGCGCGTATCCAGCACCAGGGGGCCGCAGCGCCACTGGGCGCTGGCGTGCGCCGTACTGCGGCGCAACAGCGCGCGCACGCGCGCCAGCAGTTCTTCCATGTGGAAAGGCTTGGTCAGGTAATCGTCCGCGCCGGCGTCGATGCCGGCCACCTTTTCGTGCCAGTTGTCCCGAGCGGTGAGGATCAGCACCGGCATGTTGCGCCCGCCGGCGCGCCAGCCCTTCAGGACGGTCAAGCCGTCCAGCACGGGCAGGCCCAGGTCCAGCACCACCGCGTCGAACGCCTCCACGTCGCCCAGGTAGCGCGCCGATTCGCCGTCGGCGGCCGCGTCCACCGTATAGCCCGCGCCGCGCAGCGCCTCGGCGAGCTGGCCGGCCAGCGTGGGTTCGTCTTCGACCACGAGTATGCGCATCAGGGCTTGCCCTTGAACTTGATGTCGCGGCCCTTGACGCTCAGCAGCGTGCCGTCGCGCGCGTCGATCTTCAGCTTGAGGATGCCGCCGCCGCTTTGCAGCACCCGGATTTCGTAGATGAATTCGTCGTCGTCCTCTTCGAACTCGACCTTGACCACCTGCCCCGGGAAATCGCGCTCGACGATGTCCAGCACCGCGCCCAGCGGCAGCACCTTGCCGGCCTCCAGGGCCTGGCGCGCGCGCTCGTGGTCGCTCTCATCGGCCAGCCCGGCCACGGGCCCCGCGGCCAGCGCGAACGCCAGCGCGCAGGCCGGCAGGGCCAGGCCGCCGCGCCTACGCCGGATCATGCTGTCTTCCACGGTCGCGCAAGGCCGGGCCTCTCTTGAAACGGGGATGGATCAAGCGTCTTTTATACCGCGCAATGGATGAACCCCGCATGAACGGCGGCTTCAGAATGGGTTCATGCGCCGGCCCCAATAATGGCCGCATGGCCGTGGAGACGGCCTTGTCCACCCTGTCAAACCCAAGGAGATATCCATGATGACGCGCATTCAGAAAACCCTGGCGGCCCTGGCGATCGGCGGCTCGGCCCTGGCCGCCGGCGCCCCGGCCTTCGCGCAGGCGGCCGCGCCGCAAGCCCCCGCCGCGGCCGCCGCTCCCGCCCCGATGCTGACGATCCGCCAGGTCTACGACAAGATGGAAGCCGCCGGCTACCGCAACATCTCCGAGATCGAACGTTCCAGCAAGCACGGCTACGAGGTCAAGGCCTACGACCCGCAGGGCCAGCGCGTCAAACTGCGCGTCGATCCGCAATCCGGGGCCGTCACGCGCAGCCGGTTCGACGATTGAACCCATGCGGGCGCGGGCCCGCCTGAGTATGATGGGACATCGTCCAGGAGTCGCATCATGCAGATCCTACGCATTATGGCCGCGGCCGGCCTCGCGCTGGCCACGCTCAGCGCCTGCGGCGAAATGGCCACGCTGCCCGTCGAGGCGGGCATGGGGCCGGCGCCCGAGCTTCCCGCCCCCAACCCCACGCTGATCCCCACCGTCAAGACCGCCCGCGCGGTCGGCTGGCCGGCGGGCGCGCACCCGGTGGCCGCGGCAGGCCTGGAGGTGACCGCGTTCGCGGGCGGCCTGGACCATCCGCGCTGGCTGTACGTGCTGCCCAACGGCGACGTGCTGGTGGCCGAAACAAACGCGCCGCCCAAGCCGGAATCGGCCTCGGGCGGGCTGAAGGCCTGGGTGGCTGGGCTGGCGATGAAACGGGCGGGCGCCAGGACCGCCAGCGCCAACCGCATCGCCCTGCTGCGCGACGCCGACGGCGATGGTGTCGCGGAAACGCGCAGCGTGCTGCTGGAAGGCCTGAATTCGCCGTTCGGCATGGCCCTCGTCGGCCGCTGGCTGTACGTGGCCAATGCGGACGCCGTGATGCGCTTCCCCTATGAAACCGGGCAGACCCGCATCGACTCGCCCGGCGAGAAAGTCACCGACCTGCCGGCCGGCATCAACCACCACTGGACCAAGAACCTGCTTGCCAGTCCCGACGGCGGCAGGCTGTACGTATCCGTGGGGTCCAACAGCAATGTGGCCGAGAACGGCATGGACGCCGAGGAAGGCCGCGCGGCCATCTGGGAGATCGACGTGGCCAGCGGCGCCAAGCGCCTGTACGCCACGGGGCTGCGCAACCCGGTGGGCATGGCCTGGGGGCCGGACGGCAAGACGCTGTGGACCGCCGTGAACGAACGCGACGAACTGGGCAGCGACCTGGTCCCCGACTACATGACCTCGGTGCGCGACGGCGGTTTCTACGGCTGGCCCTACAGCTACTTCGGCCAGCACGTCGACACCCGCGTCGCGCCGCAGCGGCCGGACCTGGTGGCCCGCGCCATCGTCCCCGACTATGCGCTGGGGCCGCACACCGCCTCGCTGGGCCTGGCCTGGTCCGGCGGCGCGAGGCTGTCCGGGCGCTACGCCGACGGCATGTTCGTGGGCCAGCACGGTTCCTGGAACCGCGATCCGCGCAGCGGCTACAAGGTCATCTTCGTGCCCTTCGCCCAGGGCAGGCCCGACGGGCCGGCGGTCGACGTGCTGACGGGCTTCCTGAACGAAAGCGGCGAGGCGCAGGGCCGGCCGGTGGGCGTGGCCGTCGACCGCCAGGGCGGCCTGCTGGTGGCCGACGACGTGGGCAATACGGTCTGGCGCGTCGGCGCCCCGCGCTGAGCTTTCCGCCCGCGCCGGCCCCTACAATGGCCATCCCGAGCATTCCACACAGGAGCGAGCATGAGCACGGAAAAAGTGGCGATCGTTACCGCTGGCGGCAGCGGCATGGGTGCGGCGGCGGCGCGCAAGCTGGCGGCCGACGGCTGGCGCGTGGCCATATTGTCTTCCTCCGGCAAGGGCGAGGCCCTGGCGCGGGAATTGGACGGGCTGGGCGTCACGGGCTCGAACCGGTCGCCCGAAGACCTGTCCCGGCTGGTCGACGCCACCCTGCGGAAATGGGGCCGCGTCGACGCGGTGGTCAACAGCGCCGGCCACGGCCCCAAGGGCCCGCTGCTCGAGATCAGCGACGACGACTGGCACCTGGGCATGGAGTTCTATCTGCTGAACGTCGTGCGCATCGCGCGCCTGGTCGCGCCGGTCATGAAGCGGCAGAAATCCGGCGCCATCGTCAATATCTCCACCTACGCCACCTTCGAGCCCGAAGCGCTGTTCCCGACCTCGGGTGTGTTCCGCGCCGGACTGGCCGCCTTCACCAAGGTATTCGCGGACGAGTACGCCGAACACAACGTGCGGATGAACAACGTGCTGCCGGGCTTCATCGACAGCCTGCCCGAAAAGGAAGACCGCCGCGTCCGCATCCCGATGGGCCGCTACGGCACGGCCGAGGAAGTCGCGGACCTGATCGCCTTCCTGGCGTCCGACGCCTCGTCCTACATCACGGGCCAGAACATCCGCATCGACGGCGGCATCACCCGGTCGGTGTGAGCCTCCCGCTTTTGGACTAATCCCTCATCCGAATGACGGTATTGAAGCCCGCCCGGGGCTTCGGTACCGTAGGTTTTCGCATTCGACGAGGTGCCTGCGCATGTCCGCTACGCCGTCAGCGGCTGCGCCGCAGTCCGCCGCCCCCCCGCTCTCCCGCCCCACGCCCGGCCAGGCCTCGCGCTTCCTGGCCCAGGCCACCTTCGGCCCCACGCCCGCCGACATCGACGCCGTGGTGCGCGACGGCTACGCGGCCTGGCTGGACGCGCAACTGGCGCTGCCGCCGTCGCAGACGCATTTCGACTGGCTGCTGCAACAGGGGAAGAACACCGAGGCGTTCAAGGGCAACGGCATCAACGCGCCGCTGGAATCCACGCTGTGGCGCAAATTCATTACCGCCCCCGACCAGGTCCGCGCGCGGGTGGCGTTCTCGCTGTCGGAGATCTTCGTCGTCGGCGTGTCGTCCATCACCGCGTCCTGGCCGCTGTTCGGCGCGGCCGGCTTCATGGACCTGCTGGCCGAGCACGCCCTGGGCGACTACCGGGAACTGCTGACCGCCGTCAGCCGGAACCTGTCGATGGGCTGCATGCTGACCTACCGCGGCAACCGCAAGGAAGATCCCAGGACCGGCCGCCATCCCGACGAAAACTACGCCCGCGAGATCATGCAGCTCTTCAGTATCGGCCTGCTGGAACTGGAACCCGACGGCTCGGTCAGGATGGTCGATGGCGCGCCCGTGGAAACCTATGCCAACGCGGACGTGCAGGGACTGGCCAAGGTTTTCACCGGCTGGGACATCGACGGCCCGGAAACCGACGTGGAATTCCACCGCCGGCCGATGGCGCTGAACAATGCGCTGCACTCGATGGCCGAAAAGCGCTTCCTGGGCGCCGTCATCCCGCCCGGCACCGATGGGCGCCTGTCGCTCAAGCGCGCCATGGAAGTCATCAGCGCCCACCCGAACGTGGGCCCCTTCATCGGCACGCAACTGATCCAGAGACTGGTCACCAGCAACCCCAGCCGCGCCTACGTACGCCGCGTGTCGGCCGCGTTCGACGACGACGGCGCCGGCGCGCGCGGCAACCTGAAAGCCGTGGTGCGCGCCATCCTGCTGGACCCCGAGGCGCGCAACCCGGACCTGGGCGCGCCCGACTGGGGCAAGGTGCGCGAACCCATCCTGCGCTTTTCGGGGTGGGCCCGCGCCTTCGAGGCGAAATCCACCAACGGCGCGTGGGCCATGCCCGACACCACCGACAACACGATACGGCTGGCCCAGAGCCCCATGCGCTCGGCCAGCGTCTTCAACTTCTTCCGCCCCCGCTACGTGCCGCCGGTCACCGAACTGGCGCGCCGGCACCTGGTGGCGCCCGAATTGCAGATCACCGATGAAACCAGCGTCGCCGGCTACCTGAACTTCCTGGCCATCTACGTCGACCGAGGCTGGGAAGACCTGCAAACCCCGTACACCGCCGAGATCGCGCTGGCGCGCGACCCCGCGGCGCTGGTGGCGCGGGTGACGCTGTTGCTGGCCGGAGACGCCTTCTCCGCGCAAACCGCCGCGGCCATCGCCCGGGCCGTGTCCACGATCCCGCCGGAACGGCCCCGCGACCGGGTGCGCGCCGCGATCACGCTGGTGGCGGCCAGCCCCGAATACCTGGTGCAAAAATGAAAGGAAAAGGCCCCCACGCCGCGCTCGCTACGCGAGCTTGCTGCCCCCCGGGGGGGCGCTTTCATCTCGGGGCGGCCCAGCGATGAAAGGCACCCGCCGCGAATTCCTGCTGCGCGCCTGCGCGCTGGGCGCATCGGGCGCCGCCGCTCCGCTGGCGCTGAACCTGGCGGCGCTGGGCGCGGCGGCGGCGCAATCCGCGCCGGCGTCCTACAAGGCGCTGGTCTGCGTCTTCCTGTACGGCGGCAACGACCCCTACAACTCCGTGGTTCCCTACGACGCGGCCGCGTACCGGGCCTATGCCCAGGCACGCGGCGACATCGCGCTGCCTCGCGACCCCTTGCAGGCGACCGCGCTGCGCGGCACGGAACCCGCGCCCGGCGGCGCGCAATTCGCGCTGGCGCCGTCGCTGGCGCCGCTCAAGCCGCTCTATGAGCGCGGCGACATGGCCGTGCTGCTGAACATCGGCCCCCTGGTCGTGCCGACGACGAAGGCCGAATACATCGGCGCGCGCGTGCCCTTGCCCCCGAAGCTGTTCTCGCACAACGACCAGCAATCGTACTGGCAGGCGCTGGCCCCCGAAGGCGCGTCCTCGGGCTGGGCCGGCAGGCTCACGGACCTGTACGCCGACGCCAACGCGCAGCGCACGTTCACGGGCATCACCGCGGGCGGCAGCACCGTGCTGCTTGCCGGCCGCCGGGTCGCGGGGTATCGCGTCGGCATCCACGGATCGACGCGCATGGACCTGCTGACCCGCGACCTGTACGGATCCAGCGACTGCACGGCGCTGTTGCGGCAATTGATCACCCAGCCGCGCGAGCACCTGATGGAACGCGAACTGTCGCGCATCGCCGCCCAGTCCATCGACGCCGACACGCAGTTGCGCGCCGCGCTGGCGGACGTGGCGGTGCCCGGAGATTTCGAGTCGCCCCTGGCCCAGCAACTGAAGATCGTCGCCCGCATCATCGGCGCGCGGCAGGCGCTCGGGGCGCGGCGCCAGGTCTTTTTCGTCTCGCAGAACGGCTACGACAACCACGCCGGCCTGAACGACGCCCACCCGGCCCTGCTGCGGGAACTGGGCCAGGCGCTGGCCGCCTTCCAGCAGGCGCTGTCGGCCATGGGCGTGGCCGACCAGGTCACGACCTTCACCGCGTCCGAGTTCGGCCGCACCCTGGGATCCAACGGCAACGGATCCGACCACGGCTGGGGCTCGCACCATTTCGTGCTCGGCGGCGCCGTCAGGGGCGGACGCTATTACGGCCAGCATCCCGAGATCGCGCGGGACGGCCCCGGCTTCGTCGACAACGGCCGCCTGCTGCCCACCCTGGCGGTGGACCAGCTTGGCGCCTCGCTGGGCGGATGGTTCGGCGCCAGCCCCGACGACCTGCGGCTGGTGTTCCCGAACCTGCGGCGCTTCGACGCGAACGCGCTGGCGTTGTTCGAAGCATGAGGGGGGAGTTCTTTGTATTTGGGTGGGGCGTAGGATGGGTGGAGCGCGAGAGTTCTTAAGCAAGAAAACCGCCCTCCAGCGCGCGTAACCCATGCGGCCATGGGCAGACAGTGCCCGGCATCGGCCCAAAAAAACAATCTGCCCACGGCCGCATGGGTTGCGCGCGCTGGAGAGCCGGGTTTTTCTTCCGAGGATCTCGCGCTCCACCCATCCTACGCCCCGCGGTCATCCGCAGTAGATCGATTCGTCACAGCCTGCGCCGCCGGTCCGCTGGAAAGCCTATGCTGGCCTGGATGACTTCCTATAGACGCCTTTACCTGCCGGGCGGCACTTACTTTTTTACCGTGGCCGCGCGCCAACGCGGGACACGGCGCCTCGTCGAACGCGCCGAGCTGCTGAAAGCCTGCATCCGCGCGGAGCAGCGGCTCGCGCCGTTCTCCATTCTGGCCGCCGTCATCATGCCGGACCACCTTCACATGGTCTGGCGGCTACCGGAAGGCGACTGCGACTACCCGAACCGCTGGCGGCGGATCAAGGCCCGGTTCTCGCGCGCGCTGCCGCCGCATCCACCCATCGTGACGCGGCGGGGCCGCGGCGAGCGCGAGATCTGGCAAAGACGGTACTGGGAACATGCCGTCCGCGATGAAGCGGAATTGGCCGCTTGCATCGGCTATGTCCACTCCAACCCGATCAAGCATGGCTATGCGGAACGGCCGGAGGAATGGCCGCATTCCACGTATCTCGCCTGGAGAGAACGCCAACGGCGATGAAGGATCTCTTGGCGAGAGCGGCCCGGCAGTTCTATAAACTGGATTACCGGGCCGGATCCGGCCGGCCCCCTCCACCGCCAACGCCCCCATGACTTCCCCCGCCCTGACGCTACGGCCCGCCACCGACGACGACCTGCCTTTCCTGCTTGCCCTGCGCAAGGCCACCATGACGGAGCACCTGCGGCGCGCGGGCGCGCCGGACGATGACGAGCACCATCTGGCCCGCATCCGCCATCGCTTCGACGATGCCCGGATCGTCTGGGCCGCGGACCAGCCCGCCGGCCTGTTCAAGACCTCCCGCGACGCCGATGCCTGGCGCGTGGTGCAGATCCAGATCGCCCCCGCCTTCCAGGGCCAGGGGCTCGGGCGGCGCCTGCTGGTCGACCTGCTGGAGCAGGCGGACGCCCAGGGCGCAGCCGTCACCCTGAGCGTACTGCGGGGCAATCCCGCCCGCCGGCTCTACGAGTCGCTGGGCTTCACCCCTGTCGAGGAGAAAGGACCTGAAACTGAAATGCGATACGACCCCGGCGCAGTCCGGCCGGCCCGCTGACCCTTTGCAGGTTATTTCGGCCCGCCGGGAATAAACCCGAAGCGGCCGGCGTCTGTAGAGGGCAGTCCCCCACTTCCCCTATCTACGAGGCACACCATGCGCAACCACACCGCCGCAGCCCTGGCCCTTGCCGCCGCCGCCCTGTTCTCGGCCGGCGCCCAAGCACAGGCCGTCAAGACCCAGGACGGCATCCTGGTCAACAGCGCCGGCATGACGCTCTATACCTTCGACAAGGACGCGGGCGGCAAGAGCGCCTGCAATGACCAGTGCGCCAAGATCTGGCCGCCCGTCATGGCCGGCGCCGACGCCAAGCCCATGGGCGACATGACCGTCATCACCCGCGACGACGGCACCAAGCAATGGGCCAGCAAGGGCAAACCGCTGTACACGTACGCCAAGGACGCCAAGGCCGGGGACAAGGCCGGCGACAACTTCAAGGAAGTCTGGCACGTGGCCAAGCCCTGAACCGGCGCAGCACCCGCCGCCGCAAGCCATGCGCGCCGACGACGAAGCCCTGATCCTGGCCTGCATCCCCAGCCTGCGGCGCTATGCCCGCGGGCTGACGGGCGACCCCCACCGGGCCGACGACCTGGTCCAGGACACGCTCGAGCGCGCATGGAGCCGCTATTCGCGCTGGCAGCGGCGCGGAGAACTGCGCGCCTGGATGTTCGGCATCATGCACAACCATTTCATCGACGGAGTGCGCGCCAGCAGCCGGCGGGCGGACCAGACCGCCCCGGGCGAACTGCCCGACGCGCCGGTGCGCGCCACCCAGACCGACCGCCTGGAGGTGCGCGACCTGGACCGCTGCCTGCAAGCCCTGCCCGCCGAGCAGCGGGAAGTCCTGCTGCTGGTGTGCGTGGAGGACCTGTCCTATCAGGAAACCGCCCAGATACTGGACGTGCCGATGGGCACGGTCATGTCGCGCCTGTCGCGCGCCCGCGAAAAGCTGGGCGCGCTGATGCAGGGGCGCGACGCCGTCAACCGGCTCCACCGCGTGAAATGACATGAACGACAAACGCCTCCACCCGGTGCCCGGCGCGGGCACCCCCATTACCGAAGCCGACCTGCATGCCTACGCGGACGGCCAGTTGCCGCCTGCGCGCCACGCCGAGGTCGAGGCCTTTCTCGCCGCGCACCCGCAGGACCAGACCCGGGTGGACGACTGGAAGGAACAGCGGCGCGCGCTGCACGCTTTGCTGGATCCCGTGCTGGACGAGCCGCTGCCGCTGCGCCTGCCCCTGGCGCCGCCCGCGCGCCGCTGGCCCTGGCGCGCGCTGGCCGCCGGCGTGGCGGTCGCCGCCGTCAGCGCCGGCGCGGCCTGGACCGTGCGCGGCGCGATGGACGCCCGCCACTTGCAGACGGTGCTGGCCACCGCCGCCCCGGACCGCGCCGCGGGCGGCTATGCGCAGCGCGCCGCCATCGCGCACGCTGTCTATGCGCCCGACATGGGGCGTCCCGTGGAGGTCGGTGTCGACAACGAGAAAGGCCTGGTGACGTGGCTGACCAAGCGCATGGGCGCGCCCGTGCGCGCGCCGTCGCTGTCGCAGGCCGGCTATGAACTCATGGGCGGACGCCTGCTGCCCGGCGGCGCCGGGCCGGTCGCGCTCTTCATGTACGGCGCGGGTGACGGGCAGCGGCTGACGCTGTACGTCACCCGCGAGGGGACGGGCGAACAGACGGCGTTCCAGTTCACGCAGGAAGGGCCGGTGCGGGTGTTCTACTGGGTCGAAGGGCAATTCGGCTACGCGCTGTCGGGCGCGGTCAGCCGGGAGGAACTGCAACGCGTGTCGCAGGAGGTTTATCGGCAGTTGCAGGGATGAGTCCGCGAACTGCCGCTGTGCAAGTCAGTGTCTGACACCCGTACGAGATGCTGGCCCAGGCGAAGATGGTCTTGCCGGGTGTCAGACACTGGGTTGTGGGTGTCTGACACCCGGGAAGCACCGGGGCAGGATGGAGCGCGTCTCATACGGGTGTCAGACACCTGGCGTATGGGAGCGGCCGGCTGCATAAGTGTCTGACACCCGTACGGAATGCACTGCGTATGACGCTGGCGCCTCGCGGGGTGTCTGACACCCGGCAAGTGTCGGGGCAGGATGGAGCGCATCTCGTACGGGTGTCAGACACCTGGCGTATGGGAGCGGGCCGGCTGCACAAGTGTCTGACACCCGTACGGAATGCACTGCGTATGACGCTGGTGCCTCGCGGGGTGTCTGACACCCGGGAAGCGCCGGGGCAGGATGAAGCCCATCTCGTAGGGGTGTCAGACACCTGGGCCGCCCTTCTCCCGCGCCTCGTGCAGCATGTGCAGCGTGATCCTGCGGACCTCGGCCTTGCTCATTCCGATGTGCGAACGCAGCAGGCGCGCCGCTTCGTCGGCGCGCCGCGCCAGCACCGCGCGCAGGATGGCCGCGTGTTCTTCGTAGGTGGCGTCCACGCGGAAATCCTTGGTGAAGTCCAGGCGCCGCACGATGCGGATCTTCTCGGTCACGTCGCCATGGATCTGCGCCATCTCGGGGTTGCCGGCGGCGGCGACGAGCGAGCAATGAAAAGCCTCGTCCAGCCGCGCCACCAGGCGGCCGTCCAGGATGCGCTGCGCGGGCGGCGCCAGCCACACGTCCGTGAGCGCGCCCAGGATGCCCGCCTCGTCCATGCGCTCGCGGGCGCACAGCTTTTCCACGGCCGCCTGTTCCAGCACCACGCGCACGTCGTACAGCGCCTCGAAACGCTCGAAGTCGAACGGCCGCACCTGCCAGCCGCTGCGCGGCTGCGCCAGCACGAAGCCTTCGCGTTCCAGCCGCGCCAGGCCCAGGCGCACCGGCGTGCGGCTGACGCCCAGCCGCGCCGCCAGGTCGGCTTCGGTGAAGCGTTCGCCCGGCAGCATGCGGAAGTCGAACAGGTCGTCCTTGATGCGCAGATAGACCTGCTCGGCCAGCGAACCGGCCAGGGCCGGCGCCTGCCGGATGCCCGGACCGATCTGCACGGATTCCAGCCGCATCATCCGGCCACCGCGCACGCCGCGTCCTCGGCCAGCACGATCAGGGGATCGCCCGCGTTCACGGGCTTGCCCGGCGTGCAGCGGATGGCGGTGACGGTTCCGGACGCGGGCGCGATGACCGACAGCTCCATTTTCATGGCCTCGACCACCACCAGCGTATCGCCGGCCGAGACGCTCTGCCCCACCTGCACCGGGATCTTCCAGACGTTGCCGCACATGTCGGCGCTGACCAGGCTTTCGCCCTCCCGCAGGGCCGCGGCGGCCTCGGGTTCCGGGGCCGGCGGTTCCGCCGGGGCTTCCTCGGTCTTCCACAGCGCGACCTCGGCGTCGAAAGCGGCCTTCTGGCGCGTCTGGAACGCGGCGATGCTGTCGGCCTGCTCCGCCAGGAAGCGCCGGTGCTCGGCGAAGTCGAACATCTCTTCTTCGATCCGCACGGTGGCTCGGCCTTCGCGGAAGTCCTCGCGCAGCCGGTCCAGCTCGGCCTCGGTGACGGGATAGAAACGCACCTGGTCGAAAAAGCGCAGCAGCCAGGGCTTGCCATCCCGGAACACCGGGTTCTTCAGGAACTTGTTCCAGATCGGCAGCGTGCGTCCGACCAGTTGGTATCCGCCGGGCGAGTCCATGCCGTAGATACACATATAAACGCCGCCGATGCCCACCGTGCCCTCCGCCGTGTGGGTGCGCGCCGGGTTGTACTTGGAGGTCAGCAGACGATGGCGCGGGTCTATCGGCACCGCGCAGGGCGCGCCCAGGTACACGTCGCCCAGGCCCATGATGAGATAGCTGGCGTCGAACACGATGCGGCGGACGTCGCCGCGGCTCGCCAGGCCGTTGATGCGCCGGATGAAATCCACGTTGTTCGGCAGCCACGGCGCGCTGGCGCGCACGGTCTCCTGATAGCGTTGCACCGCGTCCAGCGTGGCCGAGTCCTCGAATGCCATCGGCAGGTAAACGACGCGCGTGGGCACTTTCAGCGTGCTCACGTCGGCCAGGCCCGCCTCTATCTCCAGCAGGCGGGCAATGAGGGCGCCTTGCGCGACGACGCCGCTGTCATAGCGGATCTGCAGCGAGCGCACGCCCGGCGACAGCTCCAGCACGCCCGCGACGGGATCGGCATGCAGCGCCTCCATCAACAAGTGGATGCGCATGCGCAGCGCCAGGTCCAGCACGTTGTCGCCATACTCCAGCAGCAGGTAGCCGTCGCCCGCCTGGCGGTAGGACACCGACGGGCGCGCGCCCTCGGCCGGCAACGCGGCCACGATGGCCTCGGAAGCGGTGGCCGGCGCCGGGGACGGCCCGGTCGCCGCGGGCGCGGCGGCCGCCAGTTCCGCCACGCTGCGGTCCTGCGCCTGCTCCAGCGCCACGGCGCGCGCATAGTCGATGCGCACGAAGCGGATGCGGTCGCCGGGCTTGACCTGGCCGACCTTCCACAGCTCGGCCCGCGCGATGGTCGCCGGGCAGACGAAGCCGCCCAGGCTGGGGCCGTCGCGCGTCAGGATGACGGGGCTGTCGCCCGTGAAATTGATGCTGCCGATGGCGTATTCGCAATCGTGGATATTGGAGGGATGCAAACCCGCCTCGCCGCCGTCCTCGCGCGCCCAGGCGGGCTTGGGGCCGATCAGGCGCACGCCCAGCCGGTTGGAGTTGTAGTGCACTTCCCAGTCGGCGGCGAAGAAGGTCTCCATCGCCTCGGGCCGGAAGAAGTCGGGCGCGCCATGCGGGCCGTACAGCACGCCGATTTCCCAGGTGTTGCCATAGGCGGGAATCAGCTCGGCCGGCGCGGCCCGCGGCGGCGCGACGGCCGGGGCCGCCTCCGCGCCCGGCAGTTCGGGGCGCACCACGGGCAGCATATCGCCCACGCGCAGCGTGCGGCCGGCGTGGCCGCCGAACTGGCCCAACGCGAACGTCGAGCGGCTGCCCAGGTAGACGGGCACGTCCAGTCCGTTGCGCACGGCCAGATAGCTGCGGCAGCCCGACAGCGCGCGGCCGGTGGACAGCACCTGGCCGGACCGCACCGGCACCGGCTGCCACATCGGCATGGGCTCGCCGTCCAGGGTCGCGGCGCAGGCCGCGCCGGTCAACGCCACGATGGCGTCGCCATGGAAGCGCAGGGTGGGCCCCACCAGCGTGGCCTCGATCCCCGCCGCGCTTTCCGCGTTGCCGACGATGCGGTTGGCCAGGCGGAAGGCGTAGTCGTCCATCGGGCCGGACGGCGGCACGCCGATATCCCAGTAGCCGACGCGCCCCGGGTAGTCCTGCACGCTGGTGTAGGTGCCCGCCTCCAGCACCTCGATCGCGGCGGGCCGGTAGGCGAAGCCTTCCAGGAAGCGCGTGGACACCTCGCCGGCGCGGAAACGCGCGTCGGCCACGATCTGCCGCAGATAGTCCAGGTTGGTGGCGATGCCGTGCAGGCGCGTCTTGGCCAGGGCGTCGGACAGCTTGTCGAGCGCGGCCTCGCGCGTATCCGCTCGCACGATCAGCTTGGCCAGCAGAGGATCGTAGAAGGCCGGCACCTCGGTGCCCGTCTCGACCCAGCCGTCCACGCGCACGCCGTCCGGGAACGACACTTCGGTCAGCACGCCCGGCGACGGCTGGAACTGGCGCAGCGGGTCCTCGGCGTACAGGCGCACCTCGATCGACGCGCCCCGCGGCGCGCGCGACAGGGCGGCGACGTCCAGCGGCTCGCCCGCCGCCACCCGCAGCATGCACTCGACCAGGTCCAGGCCGGTGACTTCCTCCGTCACCGGATGCTCGACCTGAAGCCGCGTGTTCACTTCCAGAAAGTAAAAGCTGTCGCGCGCCGGGTCGTAGATGAACTCCACCGTTCCGGCCGAGCGGTAGTTCACCGATGCCCCCAACTGCACGGCCGCCGCGTGCAGCGCCGCGCGCGTGGCGGCGGGCAGCAGCGGCGCTGGGGTTTCCTCGATGACCTTCTGGTTGCGCCGCTGCACCGAGCAGTCGCGCTCGCCCAGCGCCAGGACGCGGCCGGCGCCATCGCCGAAGATCTGCACCTCGACGTGGCGGGCATTGTCCACATAGCGTTCGAGGAACGCGCCGCCGTCGCGGAAGAAATGCTCGCCCATTCGCTGCACGCTATCGAAGGCCACGGTCAGTTCGGCCTCGTTGTCGCAGCGCGACAGGCCGATGCCGCCGCCGCCCGCGGTGCTCTTGAGCATCACCGGATAGCCGATGCGCTCGGCCTGCGACAGGGCTTCGCCCAGGCTGGCCAGCAGGCCGGTGCCGGGCGTCATCGGCACGCCGGCCTGGGCGGCCAGTTCGCGCGAGCGGTGCTTCAGGCCGAATTCGCGGATCTGCAGGGGCGTGGGCCCCACGAACGCGATGCCCGCCGCTTCGCAGGCCTGCGCGAAGTCCGCGCTCTCGGACAAAAAGCCGTAGCCGGGGTAGATCGCCTGCGCGCCGTGCTCGCGCGCGGCGGCCAGCAGCAGGTCCATGCGCAGATAGCTGTCGGCTGCTTTCTCGCCGCCCAGCGCCACGGCCACGTCGGCCTCGCGCACGTGCGCCGCGTTGCGGTCGGGATCGGAATAAACGGCCACGCTGCGGATGCCCAGCCGCTTGAGGCTGCGGATGGCGCGGACGGCGATTTCGCCGCGGTTGGCAATCAGTACGGTATCGAACACGATTCGGCTCCCTGGTGTCTGGGGGTTAGGCGGAGAGGCTGGCCAGATAGGCGCGCCAGCCGCCGAACGCGGTGATGTCGCGCGCGCCGTCCAGGCCGCGCGGCTCGCAGATGAATCCCTTGACCTCGCGGCCGTCCTCCAGCTCCAGCGTGCCGATGCCCAGCGGCGCGGGGATTTCCGCCACGAAGGCGCCGAAGGCCGACAGCGGCACGTCCCAGAGTTCGACCTCGATGGGCGCGCCGGTCCCGGACTTCACCAGGCCGGGCTTGGGCGGCGTGGTGTTGGCCAGCGCGTACAGCCGGTAATCGCCCGCGGTCCGCGTCTTCTCCACGAACACGGCGCGGCGCGAGGTCAACTGGTGGTTCAGCGGCATGCCGGAAAGATGCGCGCCCACGACCGACACGCGCACGGTGTCCCCGGCCGCCTTGGGCGCGGCCCCGGCCGCGGGCAAGGGCGCGCCGGTGGCGCCCAACGGCAGGCCGCGCCGGGCCTGCCATTGGCGACCGAACGCCGCCAGCGCCGCGTCCTGCCACGCCAGGCCGATCAGCGTGATGCCGGAGGGCAGGCCGTCTTCGCGCATGCCGGCCGGCACGGCCAGCGCCGACAGGTCCGCCAGGTTGGCGAAATTGGTATAGATGCCCAGCCGCGAATTCAATTCGACCGGGTCGGCCTGCAATTCGGCGATGGTGTAGATCGACGGCGCGGTCGGCACGACCAGCGCGTCGAAGCCGTCCAGCGACCGGTGGATCCGCCGCGACAACTCCGCGCGGCGGTACTCCGCCTTGAACGCGTCCAGCGCGCTGTAGCGGGCGGCCTGCTCGACGATGCCGCGCACCACCGGGTGCAGGGCGCCGGGCGCCTTGTTCCACAGGGCTTCCACGGCGGCGAAACGCTCGGCCACCCAGGGGCCCGAATAGAGCAAGGCGGCCAGTTCGCCGAAAGGCGCGAAGTCGATCGTCTCCACGCGCGCGCCGTCTTCCCTCAAGGCGCGGACCGCGTCGTCGAAGGCGGCCGCCGCTTGCGCATCGCCGAAGAATTCCAGTTGCGCGGGAATCGCCAGCCGGGGGGCCTCGGGCCAGGGCTGCGCGCCTTCCGCCGGCCGCGCGCGCGAATAGGGATCGCGCTCGTCGTAGCCGCCCGCGATGCCGGCCACGAGTTCGGCGTCGTCCACCGTCAGCGCGAACACCGACACGCAATCCAGCGTGCGGCACGCGGGCACCACGCCGGCCGTGCTGAGCCAGCCCCGGGTCGGCTTCAGGCCGACGATATTGTTGAAGCCCGCCGGCACGCGGCCCGAGCCCGCGGTGTCCGTGCCCAGCGAGAACGCCGCCAGGCCGCGCGCCACCACGGACGCGGAACCGGAACTGGATCCGCCGCTGACGTACTCCGGCCTGAAGGCGTTGGCCACGGCGCCGTGCGGCGAACGCGTGCCCACCAGCCCGGTGGCGAATTGGTCCAGGTTGGTCTTGCCCACCAGGATGGCACCGGCCTCGCGCAGGCGGCGGACGACGGTGGCGTCTTCGTCGGGCACATAGGCGAATTCGGGGCAGGCGGCCGTGGTGGGCCAGCCGGCCGCGTCGATGTTGTCCTTGACGGCGAACGGCACGCCATACAGCGGCAGGCGCGCCAGATCGCCGTCCGCGGCCGCAAGCAGCCCGCTCAGTTCGTCGAGCTGACTGGCCAGCATCGCGCCGTCCACTCGCTTGATCCACGCATTGTCCGGCGGGCCGCCGCGCGCGGCCCACGCGGCCAGCAGCACTTCGGGGGTGGCCCCTTCATCGCGGTAGGCGGCCTGCCACTGCGCAATCGTCCAACCTTCGGGACCCTTCTGCGTTGCTACGGCGTTCATGCTGGAATCCTTTCTTGTATACAAGTACGGATTCCCAAGCAATCGGCGTGCCATGTCGGCCGCGCCCCCGCGTCTCCCTCTCATCGTGCCGCGGCGCGCCGCGCAGGCCCGCGCGCCCGCGCCGCCGGCCGCACCGCTAGCGAGCGGAACGCGCACTCATCTTGTGCATCGGGCACCAGCTTGAACCCGCCGCGCCGCGCTCGCCGGGCGGCCGCGGACCCGCTGCCTATCCCCCTCTCCATATGGCGGACCGTCACCGAACCGCGGTTGGCACGCGTTTTGCTTTGGAGTCCCGGGTTGTCGGGTGTTGTTCAGATCGTTCCCGCCGGTTTCCGGCGCATTCCATTCAGGAGTCATCATGAAACGCAGACTAGCCCTCAAGCAACTGACCGCCGTGAGCCTGCTGGCCATGTCCGGCTGGATGCCGCAGGTGTACGCCGCCGGCGACACCATCAAGGTCGGCATCCTGCATTCCCTGTCGGGCACGATGGCCATTTCGGAAACGTCGCTGAAGGACGTTGCCCTGATGGCCATCGACGAAATCAACGCCAACGGCGGCGTGCTGGGCAAGAAGCTCGAAGCCGTGGTGGTGGACCCCGCGTCGAACTGGCCGCTGTTCGCCGAGAAGTCGCGCCAACTGCTGTCCCAGGACAAAGTGGCCGTTGTCTTCGGCTGCTGGACCTCGGTGTCGCGCAAGTCCGTGCTGCCGGTGTTCAAGGAATTGAACGGCCTGCTCTTCTATCCCGTGCAGTACGAAGGCGAGGAGCTGGAGAAGAACGTGTTCTACACGGGCGCCGCGCCCAACCAGCAGGCCATCCCCGCCGTGGAATACCTGATGAGCGAAGACGGCGGCGGCGCGAAGCGCTTCGTGCTGCTGGGCACCGACTACGTCTACCCGCGCACCACCAACAAGATCCTGCGCGCCTTCCTGCACTCCAAGGGCGTGAAGGACAGCGACATCGACGAGGTCTACACGCCTTTCGGCCATTCCGACTACCAGACCATCGTGGCCAACATCAAGAAGTTCGCCACGGGCGGCAAGACGGCCGTCGTCTCCACCATCAACGGCGACTCCAACGTGCCCTTCTACAAGGAGCTGGGCAATGCCGGCCTGAAGGCCACCGACGTGCCGGTGGTCGCGTTCTCGGTGGGCGAAGAGGAACTGCGCGGCGTGGACACCAAGCCGCTGGTGGGGCACCTGGCCGCGTGGAACTACTTCGAATCGATCAAGAACCCGGTCAACGAGGAGTTCATCAAGAAGTGGAAAGCCTACGCCAAGGCCAAGAACCTGCCCAACGCCGGCACGGTCGTGACCAATGACCCGATGGAAGCCACCTACATCGGCATCCAGATGTGGAAGCAGGCGGTCGAGCAGGCCAAGACCACGGACGTGGACAAAGTGATCGCCAGCATGGGCGGCCAGCAATTCAACGCGCCCGACGGCTACACCATCGAAATGGACAAGACCAACCACCACCTGCACAAACCGGTCTATATCGGCGAGATCAAGGCGGACGGCCAGTTCAACGTGGTGTGGAAGAGCAAGGGCCCGATCCGCGCCCAGCCCTGGAGCCCGTACATCGCGGGCAATGAAAGCAAGCAAGGCCTCTAGTCGGAAACCGCCATGCGCATCGCGGCAATCGCACACTTCCTGCGTCGTATCCTTCTCGCGTGGCTGCTGTCCATGCCGCTGCTGGCCGCCCAGGCGCCAGCGGCCGGCGTGGATCCGGCGCTGCTTGCGCCGCTGGCCGGCGACGATACGGACGCCAAGCTGCGGGCGATTGCCGCGCTGGGCCAACTGCCCGATCCCGGCGCGGCGGCGGTGCTGCAGGCGCTGGGCGACGACCGGCTCTACGCGGCGGCCGACGGCCGCGTGCTGATCGGCGAAGGCGGCGCGCGCGCCACCGATCCCGCGACCGGCGCCGCCGCCGAGCTGCCCGCGGGCGCGGGCACCATCGGCATCAACAACCGCCTGCGCCGCGCCATCGAGGCCGCGCTGGCCGGTTCGCGCCTGTTCTCCGAGCGCCCCAATGAACGCCTGGACGCGGCCCGGCGGCTGCAGCAGACGGGCGACCCCGCCCGCCTGCCGATGCTGGAAAAAGCGCTGGCGGCCGAAAAGAACGAGGCCGTGCGCGACGCGTTGCTCATCGCGCAGGCCAACCTGGAATTGAAAAGCGCCGACCCCGCCAAGCGGCGCCACGCGGTCGAACTGCTGGGCGGCACCCGCAACGCCGCCTTCCGACCCACCCTGGCCGCGCTGACGCAGGAACGCGATGGCGTCCACGCCGAGCCGGACGCCGGCGTGCGCGAGGCCGCGGCCCACGCGCTCACGCAGATCGACCGCCACCTGGCGACGATCGAATGGGCCGGCAATCTTTTCTACGGCATCAGCCTGGGCAGCGTGCTGCTGCTGGCGGCCCTGGGCCTGGCCATCACCTTCGGCCTGATGGGCGTCATCAACATGGCGCACGGCGAACTGCTGATGATCGGCGCCTACGTGACCTACGTGACGCAGTCGCTGTTCCGCGCCTGGCTGCCGGGCTGGATGGACTGGTACGTGCTGGCCGCGCTGCCGCTGGCCTTCGTGGTGACGGCGCTGGTGGGCATGGCGCTGGAGCGCACCGTCATCCGCTGGCTCTATGGCCGGCCGCTGGAAACGCTGCTGGCCACCTGGGGCATCAGCCTGATGCTGATGCAGGGCGTGCGCACGCTGTTCGGCGCGCAGAACGTGGAGGTCGGCAACCCCAGTTGGATGTCCGGCGGCATCACCGTGCTGGACGGCCTGGTGCTGACCTACAACCGCCTCGCGATCATCGGCTTCGCCTTCTTCGTCGTCTTCCTCGTCTGGGCGCTGCTGAACCACACCCGCCTGGGCCTGTTCGTGCGCGCCATCACGCAGAACCGCCGCATGGCCGATTGCGTGGGCGTGCCCACCGGCCGCGTCGACATGCTGGCGTTCGGGCTGGGGTCCGGCATCGCCGGGCTGGCGGGCGTGGCGCTGTCCCAGCTAGGCAACGTCGGGCCGGACCTGGGCCGCGCCTACATCGTGGATTCGTTCATGGTGGTGGTGCTGGGCGGCGTGGGCCAACTGGCCGGCACCGTCATCGCCGCGCTGGGCCTGGGTGGCGTCAACAAATTCCTCGAACCCTACGCCGGAGCCGTCATGGCCAAGATCACCATCCTGGCGCTCATCGTGCTGTTCGTCCAAAAGCGGCCGCAAGGCCTGTTCGCCCCCCGCGGCCGGAGCGCCGAATGAAACAGACCGCGCTGACCGATCCCTCCCTCCTGGCGCGCCGCCCGCTGTTCTCGGGCCGAGCGTGGGCGGCGCTGGCCGCGGCGGCGGCCGCGCTGGCCCTGCTGCCGCTGCTCAACCTGGCGTTCCCGCCGGGCCACGCGCTGCACGTGTCCGCCTACGCCGTCGCCCTGCTGGGCAAGTTCATGTGCTACGCCATGGCCGCGCTGGCGCTGGACCTGGTCTGGGGCTATGCCGGCATCCTGTCGCTGGGCCACGGCCTGTTCTTCGCGCTGGGCGGCTATGCGCACGGCATGTACCTGATGCGCGCCATCGGCCGCGACGGCGTCTACCAGAGCGACCTGCCCGACTTCATGGTGTTCCTGGACTGGAAGTCCTACCCCTGGTACTGGTCCTTCACCGAACACTTCTGGTACGCCATGCTGCTGGTCGTGCTGGTGCCGGGCGCGCTGGCTTTCGTGTTCGGCTACTTCGCCTTCCGTTCGCGCATCAAGGGCGTCTACTTCTCCATCATCACGCAGGCGCTGACCTTCGCCGCGATGCTGCTGTTCTTCCGCAACGACACCGGCTTCGGCGGCAACAACGGCTTCACCGATTTCAAGCGCATCCTGGGTTTCGACATCACCGCGCCCGGCACGCGCGCGGCGCTGTACTGGATCACGCTGGCCGCGCTGGCGGGCGCGCTGGTGCTGGCGCGCGCGGTCACGCAGAGCAAACTGGGCCGGGTCCTGACCGCCGTGCGCGACGCCGAGAGCCGCGTGCGCTTCATCGGCTACGACCCGCTGGGCTTCAAGCTGTTCGTCTGGACGCTGTCGGCCGTCCTGTGCGGCATCGCGGGCGCGCTCTACGTGCCGCAGGTCGGCATCATCAACCCCAGCGAGATGTCCACCGAAACCTCCATCGAAATGGTGATCTGGGTCGCCACCGGCGGGCGCGGCACGCTGGTCGGCCCCATCATCGGCGCGGGCGCCGTGAACGGCCTGAAGACCTGGTTCACCAGCGTGCTGCCGGAATTCTGGCTGTACGCGCTGGGCCTCATCTTCGTGCTGGTGACGCTGTTCCTGCCCGCCGGCATCGTCGGCCTGGCCCGCCGGCTGGCCGCCCGATACCAGGAGAGCAAGGCATGACGAGCACGCACATCGAATCGGCCGCGCTGGACGGCGGCCCCAGCGGCGAAGCCGGCTACGGCCGCGTCAGCCCCGGCGGGCTGGACACCAGCCACGGCGCCATCCTCTACCTGGAAAGCATCACGGTCAGCTTCGACGGTTTCAAGGCCCTGAACGACCTGACGCTGGACATAGGCGTGGGCGAACTGCGCTGCATCATCGGCCCCAACGGCGCGGGCAAGACCACGATGATGGACGTGATCACGGGCAAGACGCGCCCCACTTCGGGCACCGCCTACTTCGGGCAGAGCATCGACCTGACCTTGCTGAACGAAGCGCAGATCGCGCATGCCGGCATCGGCCGGAAGTTCCAGCGCCCCACGGTGTTCGAGCAGCACACCGTCTTCGAGAACCTGGAGCTTGCGATGAAAACGGACAAGCGCGTGCGCCCCACCCTGTTTGCGCGCCTGACCGGCGAGCAGGCGGACCGGATAGGCGAAACGCTGGACCTGATCCGGCTGCGGCCCGCGGCGGCGCTGCCGGCCGGGCTGCTGTCGCATGGCCAGAAGCAGTGGCTGGAGATCGGCATGCTGCTGATGCAGGAGCCGCGGCTGTTGCTGCTGGACGAACCGGTAGCCGGCATGACCGACGCCGAGACCGAACGCACCGGCGAACTGCTGAACGAACTGCGCGGGCGCCATTCGCTGATGGTGGTGGAGCACGACATGGACTTCGTGAACCAGATCGCGGGCGACGGCAAGGTCACCGTGCTGCACGAAGGCTCGGTGCTGGCCGAGGGGCCGATGAGCAAGGTCCAGGCCGATCCGCGCGTCATCGAAGTCTATCTGGGGCGCTGACATGCTGGAAGTGAACGCGATCGACCAATACTACGGCGGCAGCCATACCCTGCGCGGCGTATCGCTGTCGCTGCGCCAGGGCGAATGCCTGGCGCTGCTGGGCCGCAACGGCGTGGGCAAGACCACGCTGCTCAAGTGCCTGATGGGCGTGCTGCCGGTGGCGCGCGGCCGCGTAGCCTTCGACGGCGAGGACATCACGCGGCTGGCGCCGCACCAGCGCGCCGCCCGCGGCATGGCCTACGTGCCGCAGGGCCGCGACATCTTCGCCCGCCTGACGGTGGAAGAGAACATCCTGATGGGCATGGCCTCCAAGCCCGCGGCCCGCGCGCGCCGCATCAAGGCGGAGGTCTTCGAACTATTCCCCGTGCTTGCGGACATGCTGCCGCGCCGCGGCGGCGACCTGTCCGGCGGGCAGCAGCAGCAATTGGCGATCGCCCGCGCGCTGGTGGCCGAACCGCGGCTCATCATCCTGGACGAACCCACCGAAGGCATCCAGCCGTCCATCATCAAGGACATCGCCCGCGTCATCCACATGCTGCGGCAGCGCGGCGACATCGCCATCCTGCTGTGCGAGCAATACTTCGACTTCGCCCGCGAACTCGCGGACCAGTTCGTGGTGCTGTCGCGGGGCGAGGTGGCGGCCAGCGGCGGCCGCGCGGAGATCGACGGGGAAGACGTGCGCCGGCACCTGTCGGTATAGGGGTCCCGGCGGGCCTGCTCCGATATAATCGGCAGCCATGCGCACCGCCTCGTTCCTGACCCGCCCGGCCCTCTGGCTCGCGTTCGCCGCGATCCTGTGGGCGTCGCTCGCGCCCTCGCTGGCGCACGCGCTGGGCATGGGCCAGCAAGACCGGGCCGGCCAGCGCATCAGCGTCGAGTATTGCGCCGCGGACGGCGCATCGTCGGTGCCGCTGGACCTGAGCGGCGACGACCGCGGCGCGGACCATGGCGGCGCGCACGGCGACGGCCAGCACTGCCCGTTCTGTCGCAACCCGCAGGCCGACGCCGCCATCCTGCCCGCGCCCGTCCCGGTGCTGCCGGCCCCGGCGGCCCGCGCCGTCGGCTATCCGCCGCTGTTTTTCCTGGCGGCGCATCCCCTTCATGCCTGGAGCGCGGCGCAGCCGCGCGCACCGCCGGCGGCCTGAGCCGGCGCGGCCCGCGGCCTGACGGCCGCCCGCCGCTGCCCCGCTGCGTCCCGATCGCCAGGCGGTTCCGCGCCTGGCGCGATCCGACAGCCTGTCGCGCCCCCGGCTCCGCGCCGGACGAACCGGGGCGCGCATGCCGGTCCGCCACCGAGATTTCCATGAGCGCCATCTTTTCCCGATCCTCCCCGCGGCGGCCCGCCGGCCCGCCGCTGTCCGCCCGGGCCAAGCGCTGGCTCTACCTTACGCACCGATGGGCGGGCATCGTGCTGTGCCTGTTCTTCGCCATGTGGTTCCTGTCCGGCATGGTGATGATGTACGTGGGCTACCCCAAGCTTGCGCAGCAGGAACGGCTGGCCCACCTGGCGCCGCTGGACGCCGCCCTTTCCGTGACGCCGGCCCAGGCCCTGGCGGCCGCGGGCGCCGGCGATGCCCCCGGCCTGAGCCTGGCCGCCGCGCGCGGCGGCGCGCCCGTCTACGTGGTTCCCGGCGGCAGGCGCGAGGCCCCCAAGGTGGTGGACGCCGCCACCGGCGCCCTCCTGCCCCGGGCCGATGCCGAGGTGGCGCGGGCGACGGCCGCGGCCTGGTTCGGCGGCCGGTACGCGGCGCATTACGGCGGCACGGTGGACGAGGACGTCTACACGCACTCCCGCGCGCTGGACGCGGACCGCCCGCTGCATCGGGTGGACATGGAAGACCCCGAGCGCACGCGCCTGTACATTTCGTCCGCGACCGGCATGGTGGTGCTGGACGCCACGCGCGCCGAACGCCTGTGGAACTATGCCGGCGCCTGGATCCACTGGCTGTATCCGCTGCGCGGCAGCGCGCTGGACCCCTGGTGGCACGACATCGTGGTCTGGCTGTCGGTGGCCGGCGTGCTGGTCGCGCTGACGGGCACGGTCGTCGGCGTGCTGCGCTGGCGATTTTCGCGGCCGTACGCCAGCGGCAGCCGCTCGCCCTACCGCGAATCCATGATGCGCTGGCATCACCTCAGCGGCCTGCTGTTCGCCGCCATCACCATCACCTGGATTTTCAGCGGGCTGATGTCGATGAATCCGTGGAAGCTCTTCACCGGCGACGCGGCGCCGCTCGCCCTGGCCGCGTACGCCGGCGAACCCGAGGCCGGGCGGCCGCTGGCCTCGCCCGGCGCGCTGATCGCGGCCCTGCCCGCCCCGCCCCGCGAACTCGTCTGGACCCGCGTCGACGGCCGCGACCTGGCGCTGGCGCGCAGCGGGCCGGGCGCGCCGCAAGTGCTGTCCGCCCGCGGCGCGGCACCCTATGCCTTCGACACAACGGCGCTGCGCGCCGCGGCCGCCCGGCTGCTGCCCGGCGCGCCGCTGCGCGGCATCGAAGTGCTGGACGCCCATGACTTCTACTACTACGCGCGCGATGCGCATGCGATGCTGGGCCATATCGAAAAGCCGCTGCCGGCCTGGCGGCTGGTCTTCGGCGATCCGCAAGCCACCTGGGTCTACCTGGATCCGCGCACGGGCCAGGTGCTGGGGCGGCAGGACCGCGGCGCCCGCGCCAGCCGCTGGCTGTTCGCGTTCATGCACAGTTGGGACTGGAACGGCCTGCTGGACCGCCGCCCGCTCTGGGACGCCGTGCTGATCTTCCTGAGTCTGGGCGGCGCGGCGCTCAGCCTGACCGGCGTCGTCGTCGGCTGGCGGCGCCTGGGGAAAAAGCTGCGCGCCTGAAGCGCGGGCGCGGATGCACTATGCTCATTGCCTCGCATGACGATTCACCGGAAAGAGGAGCCCCCATGTCCGACGTAACCATCTATCACAACCCCAAGTGCGGCACCTCCCGCAATACCCTGGCCATGATCCGCAACGCAGGCATCGAGCCCGCCGTCGTGCTGTACCTGGAAACGCCGCCGTCGCGCGCGACGCTGAAGGCGCTGTTCAAGCAGGCCGGCATCGGCGTGCGCGACGCCTTGCGCGAAAAAGGGACGCCCTACCAGGAACTGGGCCTGGACGACACGTCCCTCTCGGACGAAGCGCTGCTGGACGCCATCGAACAGCACCCCATCCTGTTGAACCGCCCCTTCGTCTCGACGCCGCTGGGCGCCCGCCTGTGCCGCCCGTCGGAACTGGTGCTGGACATCCTGCCGGCCCCGCAGCAGGGCGCCTTCTCCAAGGAAGACGGCGAGGCCGTGATCGACGCGCAGGGCAAACGCATCCAGAAGTAAAACCACGGGATTCGGCGCATTTTGTAAGCGGACTGACGGGAAACCTCATTACCATCGCGGCTATTGGATTGTTACGCCGCGATGACTTGTCATGAATTTCCTGGAAAGCCTGAACCAGTCCCTTTTCCTTCTGCTCAACGCCGACCCCGCCACGCCGGTATGGCGGATCCACGCCGCCATGCTGGCGGCCAACAAGCTGATCCTGCTGGTGCCGGGCGCGCTGGCCGCCGCCTGGCTGTGGGGCGGCGAAGCCCAGCGCAACCTGGCGCTGAAGGCGCTGGCCAGCATCGCGCTGGGGCTGTTCGCCAGCTATCTGTGCGGCGCGCTGTGGCCGCATCCCCGCCCCTTCGCCATCGGGCTAGGGCATGCCTTCTTCGCGCACGCGGCGACCTCGTCTTTCCCCAGCAACCACACCATCATCATCGCCACGCTGGCCTGCACGCTGATCTTCGACCGGCGCTGGGCCGGCCTGGGCTGGGCCGCGCTGGCGCTGGCGGCGCTGGTGGGCGCATCGCGCGTCTACCTTGGCGTGCACTTCCCGCTGGACATCCTGGGCGGATTGGCGCTGGCGCCGCTGGCCGCGGGCGCCGCCGTGCCGGTATGGAACCGCGCGGGCGCGCCGCTGACCGCGGCCGCCCAGGGCCTGTACCGCAAGGTGCTGGCCCTGCCCATCGCGCGCGGCTGGATCCGAGCGTAGGGCATCCGAGCGTAGGGCTTCCGCGCGCAGTCCTCAGTTGATGGCGACCTTGGCTTCCTTGACCAGCTTGGCGTAGTTCTCGGTGTCCGCGCCGATGCGGGCCTTCATTTCGGCCGGGCTGTCGCCGATGGGCACCGCGCCGATCTCCGCCATCCGGCGCGAGAAATCCGGCGAACGGATGATCTTCACCATCTCCGCGTTCAACCGCTCGACCACGTCCGCGGGCGCGGCGGCCGGCGCCAGCACGCCGAACCACGTGCCCATGTCGAACGGCTTCAGGCCCGCCTCTTCCATCGTGGGCACGTCGGGCAGCGCCGCCGAGCGCTTGTTCGTGGTCACGGCCAGCGCGCGCAGCTTGCCGCTCTGGATGTGCGCAAGCACCGGCGTGACCGTATCGAACGACATGTCGATCTGGCCGCCCAGCAGGTCGGTGGTCAGCGGCCCGCTGCCCTTGTAGGGCACGTGCAGCAATTTCACCTGGCCTTCCTTTTCGAACTGCGCCCCGATCAGGTGCTGGCCGGTGCCCATGCCGTTCGATCCGTAGGTCAGCTTGCCCGGCGCGGCCCGCGCCATGGTCAGCAGGCCCTGCACGTTCTTGGCGTCCAGCTTGGGATTGACCACCAGCACGTTGGGCACCAGGGCGACGGTCGTGACCGGCGCGAAGTCTTTCTGGAAGTCGTAGTGCAGGCTCTTGTAGACGCTGGTGGCGATCGTATGGTGCACCGCCCCCATCAGCAGCGTATAGCCGTCGGGCGCCGCCTTGGCCACGTAGTCCGCGCCCAGCGTGGAACCCGCTCCGGGCTTGTTCTCCACCACCACCGGCTGGCCCAGGCTCTTGGCCAGTTCCTGCCCCAGCGCGCGGGCCAGCACATCCGTGGTTCCGCCCGCCGGAAACGGCACGATCAGGCTGATCGGCCGGGCGGGATAGGACTGCGCCGACGCCCCGCCCGCGAAGGACAGGCCCAACAGGCAGGCGAACGCCAAGGCGCGCGCGGTAACGGCTTTCTGATGCATGGTTGTCTCCTGGCTACGAATAGGGATTTCGCTTCTTCTTTTTGCCGCAAGGCGGCGCGGGCGGGGCTCTGCGTCCCCGTCCCGCCTTGCCGCTAGGCGGCCCGGGCCGGCGCCAACTCGGCCAGCTTCGCGCAGACCGCCTCCGTGACCTGCTCGGTGGTCGCGCTGCCGCCGAGGTCGCCGGTGTGCAGCGAGGGATCGGCGGTGACGCTTTCTATCGCCTGCATGAGCCGGGCGGCGGCCTGCGTTTCGCCCAGGTGCTCCAGCAGCATGACCACCGACCAGAAGGTGCCCACCGGATTCGCCAGCCCCTTGCCCATGATGTCGAAAGCGGAACCGTGGATAGGTTCGAACATGGACGGGTAGCGGCGCTCGGGATCGATGTTGCCGGTGGGCGCGATGCCCAGGCTGCCGGCCAGCGCCGCGGCCAGGTCGCTGAGAATGTCGGCATGCAGGTTGGTGGCGACGATGGTGTCCAGCGAGGCCGGGCGGTTCACCATGCGCGCTGTGGCGGCGTCGACCAGTTCCTTGTCCCAGGCCACGTCGGGGAATTCGCGGCTGACCTGCAGCGCGATCTCGTCCCACATCACCATGGCGTGGCGCTGGGCGTTGGACTTCGTGATCACCGTCAGCAGCTTGCGAGGACGCGATTGCGCCAATTTGAACGCGAAGCGCAGGATGCGCTCGACGCCGGCGCGGGTCATGATGGACACGTCCGTCGCGGCTTCGATGGGGTGGCCCTGGTGCACCCGGCCGCCCACGCCCGAGTACTCGCCTTCGGAGTTCTCGCGCACGATGACCCAGTTGAGCTGCTCCGGCGTGCAGCGCTTGAGCGGCGCGTCGATGCCGGGCAGGATGCGCGTGGGGCGCACGTTGGCGTACTGGTCGAAGCCCTGGCAGATCTTCAGCCTCAGGCCCCACAGGGTGACGTGGTCGGCGATGTGCGGGTCGCCGGCGGAGCCGAACAGGATCGCGTCCTTGTCGCGCAGGGCGTCCAGCCCGTCGGCGGGCATCATCGCGCCGTGCTTGCGGTAGTAGTCGCCGCCCCAGTCGAAATCCTGGAACTCGAACCGCAGGCCGCCTTGCCGGGCCAGTTCCTGCATGATCCGGCGCCCGGCCGGAATCACTTCCTTGCCGATGCCGTCGCCGGGGATGGTTGCGATGCGATAGGTCTTCATGTGCGGGCGGTTCCTTGCCGATGAGTCTTGCAGGCACTGTACCGACCGCCGGCGCGCGGGACGGCGCCGAAACTCAAAACATCTTTAACCTGGAGTTGAAGGTCGGGCCGGGCGCGCGCAATGGCGGGCTTCGTGTTCCAGCAGCCAGCGCTTGCGGTGCAGCCCGCCGCCGTAGCCCGTCAGGGACGCGTTGGCGCCGATCACCCGGTGGCATGGAATCACGATGCCCACCGGGTTGGCGCCGTTGGCCAGGCCCACCGCGCGCACCGCGGTCGGCCGTTCAATGCGGTGGGCCAGCGCCCCATAGCTGACCGTCTGCCCGCCCGCGATGCCGCGCAGCGCCTGCCAGACCTGGCGCTGGAACACCGTGCCTCCGAACGCCACCGGAAAGCCGTCGATGGCGGCAAGCTCGCCGTCGAAGTAGGCCTCCAGCGCGCGGCGCGCCCGCGAGGGCTGGCCGGCGCCATCCAGCCGCACGGCGTCCGTGCCGTACTGGCGGCGCAGCAAGGTATGCATGCGCGTTTCGTGGTCTTCCCAATCGACCGCGCGCAGCCGCTGCTGCTCGTCGGTCAGCACGAGCATCTGGCCCAGCGGCGTGGCGACGCGTTCCAGGGCGAAGGTTAGGGCCGGCATGATGCGTCTCCTGATGAGTCCGATGGCGTCATTATGGAACCGCCGCGGCGATCGGACTGGCGGTTTCCGGACATGAGTGACAAACACAACCCTGTCCGAAAACCGCTAGATCATGGTCCGGCGGCGGCGGTAGTATCGGCGCATGGACCTGAACCACGACGCCTGCTACAGCGCGATCCAAGTGCGCGACGCCCGCTACGACGGCCGCTTCTTCACCGCCGTCAAGACCACGGGCATCTATTGCCGCCCGGTCTGCCCGGCGCGCACGCCGCTCTCGAAGAACGTCACGTTCTATGCGACCGCGGCGGCGGCGCAGGAGGCGGGCTACCACCCCTGCCTGCGCTGCCGGCCCGAGACGGCGCCCGAGCTGGGGCCGGGGCACGAACTGCCCGACAGCGTGTCGCGGGCGCTGCAATTGATCGAGCTGGGCGCGCTGGACGAGGAAGGCATGGACGCGCTGGCCCGGCGCCTGGGCGTGGGCGAACGCCAGCTTCGGCGCCAGTTCCGCCAGCACCTGGGCGCCTCGCCCGTGGCCGTCGCCCAGACGCGGCGCGTGCTGCTGGCCAAACAGCTAATCCACGAAACCCGCCTGCCGATGGCCGAGGTCGCCTTCGCGTCGGGCTTCGGCAGCATCCGCCGCTTCAACGAGATATTCCATCGCCTGTTCGGGCGGGCGCCGGGCGAACTCCGCCGCTCCGAAAAGCCCGAAGTCCCGGCCGGCCGCGAAGGCGAGATCGAACTGCTGCTGCGCTATCGGCCGCCCTACGACTGGGAGGCCATGCTGGGCTTCCTGCGCCTGCGCGCCATTCCCGGCGTCGAGCGGGTCACGGACGACGCCTACGCGCGCACCCTCTGCCTCGATGGGCACCAGGGCACGGTGACGCTGCGGCCCGGCCCGGGCAATGCGCTGCGGGCCGTCGTGCGCTTCCCCAGGCTGCAGGCGCTGCCCGCCATCATCGCCCGCCTGCGCCGCGTCTTCGACCTGGCCAGCGATCCCGTCGCCATCGCCGCGCAGTTCTCGCGGGACCCGGTCATGACGGCGCTGATCCAGGCCCGTCCCGGGCTGCGCGTGCCCGGCGCCTGGGACGGATCCGAGCTGTCCATGCGCGCCGTGCTGGGCCAGCAGATCACGGTCGCCGCGGCCGTCCGCCTGGCCGGCAGGCTGGTCGCCGCGCATGGCGAGCCGATGGCCCGGCCCGACGGGGAACTGACCCACGTGTTCCCCCGGCCCGAGGCGGTCGCGGCCGCCGAGCTGGCGTCCCTGGGCATGCCCCGCAGCCGCGCGGCGACGCTGTCCGCCGTGGCCGCCGCGGCGGTGGCGGACAGGCACTTGTTCGACGCCGGCAACGGGCTGGCGGAATCCGTCCAGCGCCTGCGCGCCATCCGCGGCGTGGGGGAATGGACGGCGCAGTACATCGCGCTGCGCCAACTGCGCGAACCCGACGCCTTCCCGTCCGCCGACATCGGCCTGATCCGCGCGCTGGAACGCCTGGAATCGCGCGCCTACACGCCCGCGCAGTTGCTGGCCCGGGCCGAGGCCTGGCGCCCGTGGCGCGCCTACGCGGCGCAGCACCTGTGGACGGCTTGAGCCGGGCGGCGGCTCACCACTGGCTGTCTTCGCCCTTCTGGAAGTACGCCACCAGGAAGTCCACGAACACCCGCACCTTCGTGGACAGGTGGTGCCTTTCGGGGAACACGGCGTAGATGTCGGCCTGCGGCAAGGCGTAGTCTTCCAGCACACGCACCAGCCGGCCGCTGCGCAGGTAACGGGCCAGGTCCCATTCGGCGCGCTGCAGGATGCCCAGGCCCGCCAGGCCCCAGGTCAGCGTGACTTCGCCGTCGTTGCTGCTCAGGCCGCCGCGCACCTTCACGGTTTCGCTGCGGCGACCCTTGGTGAAGCGCCACAGTCCGTAGGCGGCCTCGTTCTGGCGCAGCACAATGCACTGGTGGCGCGCCAGGTCGTGCGGCGTGGCCGGCACGCCGTGGATCTTGAGATAGCCGGGCGATGCGCAGACCAGGCGGCGGTTGGGCGCGATCCTGCGGGCGATGAGGCGCGTGTCGGGCAGGTCGCCGAAACGCACCGCCACGTCGAAGGCGTCCTGCACGAAGTCCGCCGGACTGTCGGTCAACTGCAATTGCAGCGACACCTCGGGATATTTCCGCGCGAATTCCGCGATCGCGGGCGCGATGTAGCTGCGGCCGAAGCCCAGCGGCGCGTTGACCTTCAAGAGGCCGCGCGGACTGGCCTGGCGGCTGGCGATCAATTCATCCAGGTCTTCGATTTCGCCCAGGATGCGCCGGGCGTTTTCCAGATAGACCTCGCCTTCGGCCGTCAGGCTCAGGCGCCGCGTGCTGCGGTTGACCAGCCGCACGCCCAGCCGCGCCTCGATCTGGGCCAGCCGCTTGCTGACGGCGGCGGGCGTGACGCCCAGTTCCCGCGCCGCCGCGGACATGCCGCCGGCGCGCGCCAGTTCGACGATAAGCTGGAGTTCAGAAGAATGCGCCATGGGCCGTTTCGAAGAAGCCTTGTCGGGGGAAGGTGTCTGACACTCGTTCCAGGTGTCAGACACCCATACGAAATGGCCTTCGCGGTGCCAGGGCGCCGCATGGGTGTCTGACACCCGGCGAGCGCAGCGACGGTCTCACGGGCATCTCGTACGGGTGTCAGACACCTGAACCTATAAGGGTGTCAGACACCTGAGCCATAGACATCAATCGCGAAAGTTCTCGAACTGCAAGGGCAGGTCGACGTCGGTCTTTTTCAGCAGCGCGATGGCGGTTTGCAGGTCGTCGCGCTTCTTGCCGCTGATGCGCAGCTTGTCGCCGTTGATCTGCGATTCCACTTTGAGCTTGGCGTTCTTGATGGCGGCGATGAGCTTCTTGGCCACGGGCTGCTCGATGCCCTGCTTGATGGTGATCTTCTGGCGCGCGCCGCCCAGGTTCTCGAGCGGATCGGCGACGTCCAGGCAGCGCACGTCGATGCCGCGCGCCGAAAGGCGTCCGCGCAGGATGTCCAGCATCTGCTTGAGCTGGAACGCGCTGGAGGCGACCTGGGTCACGACGAAGCCTTCCAGTTCGAATTTGGCATCGCTGCCCTTGAAATCGAAGCGGGTGGCGAGTTCGCGATTGGCCTGGTCGACGGCGTTGGAGAGTTCGTGTTTGTCGACTTCGGAGACGACGTCAAAAGTAGGCATGACACGGGGTCCTGTGCAATGGTGGGTGAAGAATGCGTTCCCGCCATTTTACCGGCGCCGCGCCCCGCGTCACCCCATGACCACCAGCAGGCGCCCCGCCTGCAGCGGATGCGCGATGACCTGCGCGTGGATTCCATAGGCCAGGTACAGGTTGCCCGGCGTCAGCACCTCGGCGGGCGTGCCCGCGGCGATGGCGCGGCCCGCGCATAGCAGCAGCAGGCGGTCGCACCAGCGCGCGGCCAGGTTCATATCGTGCAGGATCACCAGTACGCCGGTATCTCCCGCGTGCGCCAGGTCCGCCGCCACCCGCAGCAGGTCGCCCTGGTGCTTGGGGTCCAGGCTGGCGGTGGGCTCGTCCAGCAGCAGGTAGCGGGGCTCGCCCTGGACGCGCGCCGCGTTGCACTGCACCAGCACGCGGGCGAACTGCACCCGCTGCTGCTCGCCGCCCGACAGCTCGGGATAGCGCCGGGCGTGCAAATGCGCCACGTCGGCCCACCCCAGCGCCCGGTCCACCAGGGCGTCCACGCCGGCCGGGGACAGTTCCGGAAACGGATAAGCGCCCATCGCCACCACTTCGCGCACGTCCAGGTCGAAGCTCAGCCCGGGCTTCTGCGGCAGCACGGCGCGCTGGCGGGCCTGCTGCCGGTGCGGCAGCCGCGCCAGGTCGGCGCCGCCCAGCCGCACGCGGCCGGCGTCGGGCGCCAGTTCGGACGACAGCGCGGCCAGCAGCGTGGATTTGCCCGCGCCGTTGGCGCCCAGCAGGCCCACGACCTCGCCGGGCCGCAGCGCCAGCGACACCTGGTCCAGGATGCGGTTGCCGCCGCGCGCCAATGTCAGGTTCTCGGCCGCCAGCATCATCCGTGCCTCCGGCCGCGCGCCAGCAGCCACAGGAAGAACGGCCCGCCCACCAGGCTGGTGACCAGCCCGATCGGCAGTTCGGCCGGAACCACCGCGACGCGCGACAGCCAGTCGGCCAGCGCCAGGGCGAGCGCGCCGCCCAGCACGCAGGCGGGCAGCAGCCAGCGGTGGTTGGCGCCCAGCGTCATGCGCACCAGATGCGGCACCACCAGGCCCACGAACGCGATGCCGCCCGTGGCCGCCACCAGCGGGCCGACGATGAGGGCGCAGGCCAGGACCAGCCGGGCCCGCACGCGCTTGAGCGCGTAGCCCAGGTGCTGGGCCTCGCGCTCGCCCAGCAGCAGGGCGTTCATGACGCGCCACTGGCTCATGAGCCACAGCGACACCAGCAGCACCCATGGGCCCAGGAACGCCAGCAGCTTCCAGTTCGCACCCGCCAGGCTGCCCATGCTCCAGAAGGTCAGGTCGCGCAGTTGCGCGTCGTTGGCGACGAACGTGAACAGGCCGATCACGGCCCCGGCCACCGCGTTGATCGCGATGCCGGCCAGCAGCAGCCCCGCCACGCCGGGCACCCGGCGGCCCAGGGCGTAGGCACAGAAGGTGGCGAGCAGGCTGCCCGCGAAGGCCGAGGGCGCCAGGATCCAGAATCCGCCCGAGGTCAGGACGATGGCCCCGACCGCCCCCAGCGCGCCGCCGGCCGAAATGCCGATCAGACCGGGTTCCGCCAGGGGGTTGCGGAACAGCGCCTGCATGGAGGCGCCGGAAATGGCCAGCGCCGCGCCGGCGACCAGCGCGAACAGCACCCGCGGCAGGCGGATGTCGATCAGCACGTTGCGCCACAGTTCGCTGCCGGGCGCGGGGTCGCCCCACAGCAGGGACGGCAGTTCGCGCAGCGGGATCCGGACCGCGCCGCTGCTGCTGGCGGCCAGCGCCACCGCGACGACGGCCACGGCCAGCAGCAGCAGGGCCAGCGGCGGCCTGGCGCGCCCGGCGCTAGCGCGCCATCGCACCGGCGGCCTCCCGCTTGAGCTCGGTCAGCGCCAGCGGCAGCCGCGGACCCATGCCCAGGAGCAGCAGGTCGTCCATGACGATCACGCGCCGGCGCGCGGCGGCGGGCGTGGAGGCGATGCCCGGCATGGCCAGCAGCTTCTCCGGCCCGCCGGTGGCTTCGAGCGAAGTCTTCGTTACCACGATCAGGTCCGGCGCCAGCGCGCCGACCGCTTCGGCGGAAACCGGCTTGTAGCCCTGCTGGTCCTTCAGCACGTTGACCAGGCCCGCCATCGCCATGACTTCGTTGGCGGCGGTGCCGCGCCCGGCCCCTTGCAGGGTGCCGGTGCGGTTGATCAGCAGGACGGCGCGCGCCTGCGTGACGGGGATCGCTTCGACCTCCTTGAGTTCGCGCCCGATGCGCTCCACCAGGCGCTCGCCCTCGGGGGCCACGTCCAGCGCCTCGGCGATGTTGCGGATGCGCGCCTTGAGCGAATCGACCGAGGGCGAATCCGGCACGGTCACCACGCGCACGCCGACCTCGCCCAGGCGCTTGAGCGCGTCGGGCGGACCGGCCTGTTCGGACGCCAGCACCAGGTCGGGCTGCAGCGCCAGCACCCCTTCCACCGGCACCGAGCGGTAATAGCCGACGCGCGGCAGCCTGGTCGCCGCCTCGGGATACAGGCTGGAGAGGTCGTCCCCCACCAGCCGCCCGCCCTGCCCCAACTGGTAGACGATCTCGGTCACGCTGCCGCCCAGCGTCACCACCCGCCCGGGCGGCGCCGCGTGCGCGGCCGCGGCCAGCATCCACCCGATTGCCACTGCCAACCATGTCTTCATCGCATCGTCCTCAGGCGGCCAGCGGCACGCTGCACAGGCTGGCCATCAGTTCGCGCCATGGGGCCAGTTCCGGCTTGCCCGGCTTGCGTTCGCCGAAGAACTGCGCGATCAGGTCGCCCGTGGCGGAATACAGTTCCAGCGAGGTGACCCAGCCGTCGGAGGTCGGCTTGTTCACCACCCAGGCCGACGCGATGGCAGTCGTGTCCAGGTGCAGGTTGAACTTCGGATCCAGCACGTTGTACCAGGGGCCGGTGCGGCGCAGTTGCCGCACCGGGCCGGTGTGGATCTGGATCATGCCGCGGTTGCCCACGAAGCACATGATGGACAGGCCCGACTGCGCCGCGGATTCCAGCATGCGTTCGACGGAATCCGCGGGCACGGGCTGCGCCAGGTCCTCGCCCGCCGCGGCCAGCGCCGCCAGGCGCGACACCTTGAACTTGCGCAGCAGCGGAAAGAACTCGTGCGTGTCCTGCATGGCCAGCCAGGCCTCGCGCCATTGCGCGCTGTCCTCGACGCGGTCCGCGTCGGCGGCGGGCGCATAGGGCGCGGCCTCGGGCCATTGCGCCTCGCCCGCGAACTTCGCGACCAGCGCGTCGTAGGCCGCGGCGTCGGTCGCCTCGGTGCGGTAGACCTTGTGCACCGCCACGCCCGCGCCGTCGAAGAACTGCAGGCTGTGGCGGCCGTCCTGTTCGACCGCCCAGGCCGACTTCCAGGCGGTGAAGAACACGCGCAGGTCGATGTCCGGTCCCAGCACCAAGCCCACCGGACCTTCGGCCTGGATGTCTTCATACACGCCGTGGCGCTCGTGCACACACCAGTCGTTGCGCGTCAGCGCCATGACTTCGCCCAGCGTGCCGAGTTCCCGGAAGATTTCCTGGGGCGTGCCGCGCAGGGCGGTGGCTTGCACGCCGCCGCAGCCCGCCGCCACCCACTCGGCTTCGGACACGCCCAGCGCCTGGGCGAGGTTGCGGGCGCGCAGCCCGGGCTGGGAGGCGGCCAGGGCCTCGTTGCGGGCGCGCAGCGCCTGCGCGCGGGACGTGAAATCGGTGTTGCTGCTCATAGTGGGCCCTCCGGCCGTTGAATCGGGTTGCGAAAGCCGCCGCCGGCTGGCGGCGGCTCGGAATCAATACTGGTATGTCAATGAGACGCGGACGCTGCGCCCCGGTTCCGTGTACCAATCGACCGGACGCGGAATCGCGGTGGCGCCGGCGGTCGGCACATTGATGGCCTCCCAGTACTTCTTGTCGAACAGGTTGAAAACGCCCGCCTGCACCTGCAGCCCCTTCACGGCCGCGGGGCGCCAATAGCCCATCAAGTCCACCACGCCATAGCCGGGCGCCTTGAAATCGGGGTTGGGCGCGTCGGCCGCGGCGTCGGGATACTCGACCTTGTTGCGTTGCAGCGCGGTCGTCAGCATCGCGTCCACGCCCCACACGTCGCGGCCGTAGCCCACCCCCAGCACCGCTTTCAGCGGCGCCACGGAGTTCAGGTACTGCCCCGTGCCCTCGTCCTTGCCCACGGCCCACGCCAGCGAGCCCCAGGTGCGCCATCCCGGCGAGAATTTCCAGTGCGCGCTGGCCTCGGCGCCGTAGATGCGCACCTTGGCGCGGTTCACGTTCCCGCTCACCCCCAAAGGATACTGGCCATCCCAGCCCGGCTGCCACTGCGGCGAACTCGCATTCAGGGGCACGTCGCCGTCGATGAAGTTCTGATAACGGTTGTCGAAGAACGATAGCGCGCCGCCCAGATCGTCGGATCCCATCTTGGCCCCCAGCTCCCAGCCCTTGCTGGTCTCGGGTTTCAGGTAGGGATTGCCCACGCGCAGATAGGTGCCCGGGCCGCCGTAGTTGGTGTAGAGCTGCGTCGGGCTGGGCGCCTTGAAGCCGTAGGCGTACTGGGCGTAGAAGCTCAGGTCGTCCCGGGCCTTCCAGGTGGCCAGCAGCTTGGGCGAAAAGCGGCTGCCGCTGTTGGACGGCGGCAGCGCGCCGGCATTCGGATTGCTGCCGTAGCTGGCGGTGGACCGCGGCTTCTGTTCGTAGTGGTCGTAGCGCAGGGCCGGCATGACCGTGTAGCGGCCGTCGGCGAAGCTGAACTCGTCCTGCACCCACAGGGCCCACTGGCTGCCCTTGGACTGCGGCACGTCGGCCTGGTTGGTGTGCAGCATGTCGCAGGAGCGCGGGCCCATCGGCGCCGGCAGGCCCGGGGGGATGGCCGGGCAATTGTCGTAGCCGCTGGAGTTCTGCTCGGTCTTGTTGCCGTACCACTCGCCGCCGACCGTCCACAGTTGCGACACCGATGCGCCGGCCAGCCGCTTGGTCAATTCGCCGTTCATGCCGAACAGCGTCTGCTGGATGGAATTGCTGCGGCCGTAGGCGCCGCTGGGAAAGCCGTAGCGGAAGGGGTCGCCGGGGATGGCGGAGGCCCGCGAATCGACGCTGCGCACGCCGTCCAGCGAGTTGTCCAGCCTCAGTCGCTGCCAGTAGACGACGGCCGAGGCCGTATCGATGATGCCGCCGTCGCCGGGCGCCTTGTAGGAATAATCGAACGACACGCGCTCGCGCTCGGTTTCCTTGCGGGTGCTATTCTCGCCGTAGAGATAACTGGTGCCGGCGCCCTGCTCGAACATGCTGTCGATGTCGGCGTTGCGCTTGAAGTATTCGCCCGTCAGGCCGAAACGGTGCCCGCCTTCGACGCGCTGCTGCAGCTTCAGCAGGAAGCTGCGCTGGTCGTAGTCCTCGGGGCTGGGCTGGCTGCGCTTGGCGCCGTAGCCGCCCACGTCGCCGCGGTTGTCCAGCGCGTGGCCGTTGCGCACGCCCGCCTGCACCAGCCAGAACGTGTTGTTGTGGACCTGGCCCGCCAGCGCCGCGTTGGCGCCCCAGCTACTGTCGGCGGAATCGTAGTCCGTCTTGGCCAGCGCGCCGAAGGTCTTGCCGTCGCCGAGCAGGTCCAACGGATCCAGCGTGTACAGGTCGGCGATGCCGGATATGGCGCCGGAACCGCCGCCGCTCGCGTCCGCGCCGCGCACGATGTCCAGCCGCGACAGGCTGTTGAAATCCACCGCTTCCAGGCCGCCTTTCACGCCGCGCGCGCCGTCGTCCAGCCACGGCAGGCGGATGCCGTCCACGCGCGTCAGCACGCGGTCCTGGTCCAGGCCGCGGATGTTGATGCTGTTGTTCTGCCGGTTGAAGCTCACACCGGGTTCGGCGCGCTTGCCCAGGTCGCTCCAGTTCCTGATCTGCAGATCGTCCATGCGCTTGCGGTCGGTGCTGGTCTGCCAGGCGGGCGCCGCCACGGCGCCCTCGCCTTCCACCTTGACCGGCGCCAGTTGCGTCACGCCGGCCGGCGCCTGCGCCTCCAGGACGTAGACCCGGGCGCTGCGTTCCCGCACGCCCAGGCCGCTGCCCGCCAGCAATCGCGAAAAGCCTTCACTCACCGAATAGACTCCGTCGAGTCCGGCCGTGCGGCGCTGCCCCACGAGCGCGGCGTCGAACAGCACCGTCACGCCCGCGCTGTCGGCAAAGCGCGGCAGCGCCTCGGCCAGCGGCCCCGCGGGAATGCGGTAGCCGCGGGCCTGCGCCTGCTCCGATGCCTGGGCCCATGCGCCGGCCGCCGGCAGCAAGGCGCCGGACAGCGCGGTGAGGGCAAGCGCCGCATGCACTGCGGCGGCAAGATGGGTCAGTCGGCATTGCGCGCCTCGGGCGGGTCGGGAGCCGCTTGCGCGGCCGGCGGGAAGATGAGCCATGGTCGTCCTTTCGATCCAAAAGGTGTCGGCATTCGTTTGCCTATACAGACCATGACCCGCGTGAATTCCAAATCGGACAGCTTTTCCTAAAAGATTTTCGTTGCGGCCGTCGCCGGCCTCAGGCATCGGCCGCGCGCGGCCCGATGGTCACCCAGTACGGCGTGCGGTAGCGCACCTGCACCGGCAGGGTCGCCGGCAGGGCGGCCAGCACCGCGTCGGTGTCGCGCAACTGGAAAGCGCCCGAGATCCGCAGGTGCGCCACCTCGGGGTCGCAGCGCAGGATGCCCGGCCGGTACCGGTCCAGTTCCGCGGCAAAGGCATCCAGGCGCATCCGGCTGGCATACAGCACGCCCCGCAGCCAGTCGCTGGCGTGGGGATCCGCGGGCGACGGCGGCGACACGCCCGCATCCGTCAGGCTGCCCTGCTCCCCCGCCGACAGGCTGACGGGAGCGCCCGGCTGCGCCGCGCTGCTGACCCGGACCCGCCCCTCCTGCACGCTGACTCGGCAAAAAGCCCCTTCCTGCCGCACGCAGAAGCGCGAGGCCTGCGCCTCGATGTCGCCCAGGCGGGTGCGCACCACGAACGGCCTGGGGCGCACCGCGGTGTCGGCCACCGCGTGCACGGCGATCTCGCCGGAACGCAGCCGCAGCAGGCGGGCCGTGGCGCTGAACATCACGTCCACGGCGCTGCCCGTATTCAGGTGCAGCATGGAGCCGTCGGCCAGTTGCACGTCGCGCCGCTCCCCGGCCGCGCTGCGGTAGTCGGCGCTCCAGTCCAGGGGATCCGCGCGCCACGCGGCCCAGGCGGCCGGGCCGGCCGCCACCAGCGCCGCCAGCGTCTTGAGCGCGGCGCGGCGGTTCTTGAGCGCCGGCCGGTTCAGGGTGGCCATGCCCAGGGCCGACGGGATCAGGCCGAAGCGCTCGTTCACGCGCTGCGCGCGCTGCCAGGCGTACTCGTGCTCGGCCTTGCTGGCGCGCCACTGGTCGCAGGCCCGCCGCTCGGCTTCCGTGGCCCGGCCCGAACTCAGCCGCATCAGCCAGCGCGCGGCTTCGCGCGCCACGCTGCGCTCCACCGCGGGCAGTTCCGCGCCCGCCTCTGGCAGCGCGGTCAAATCGCCGCCATGATGCATTGTTCGAATCCCTTGGCGATGTAACGGTGCACGGACCGCAGCGACACGTTGAGCCTGGCCGCGATCTCGCCGTGGCTCAGGCCCTCCAGTTGCGCCATCAGGAAGGCCTGGCGCGCGGGCAGCGACAGGCCCGCCAGCATCTCGTCGATTTCCTGCAGCGCTTCCAGGACGATCAGGCGCTGTTCGGCCGAGGGCGCCAGTTGCTCGGGCATCAGGGCCAGGGCTTCGAGGTAGGCCTGCTCCACCGACCGGCGCCGGTGGTGGTTCATCAGCAGGCGCTTGGCGATCGTGGTGAGATAGGCGCGCGGCTCGCGCAGCGCGTCCAGCTCATGGCGGTGCCGCAGCACCCGGACGAACGTGTCCTGCGCCAGGTCGGCCGCGTCGAAAGTGTTCCCGAGCTTGGCGCGCAGCCAGCCATGCAGCCAGCCATGATGCGCGCGATACAAAAGGTGGACGGCGTCGCTCGAAGCGAGCACGGGGTTCGGCACGTCAGGCTCCCTGGACTCTTTACTACAAATAGAAATCAATCTCATTCTAAATGCAAAACCATGATCCAGGTCAAGTCCGCGCGCCGGGCATTGACGGGGATATGATGGGGACAGATTTCGCCGCCCCCGGCGGCCCTTCCCACGAGGCGGATTCCCCCCATGCTCTACAGCGCGCTCAAGTTCGTCCACGTCATGGCCGTGATCCTCTGGGTCGGAGGCATGCTGTTCGCCCACTGTTTCCTGCGCCCCGCCGCGGCCCGGCTGGAACCGCCGGTCCGCCTGCGGCTCATGGCCTCGGTGCTGGGCCCGTTCCTGAACGCCGTGCTGGCGGCCGTCGTGCTCATCCTGCTGTCGGGCATCGCGATGATCGGGCAGGAAGCCGCGCAGGCGGCGCAGACGGGCGGCGCCTTCTTCATGCCGCGCAGTTGGACCGCGATGGCCGCGGGCGGCCTCGTGATGATGGCCATCTACGCCAACATCCGGTTTGCCCTCTACCCGCGGCTGGGCGCGGCGGTCGCCCGGTCCGACTGGCCCGCGGGCGGGCTGGCCATGGGCGGCATCCGCCGCTGGGTGGGCGTGAACCTGCTGCTGGGCATCGCCATCGTCGCCATCGTCTTTCTGGGGTAGGCGGATATCGGCCGGCCTCCGCCTCCCATCGGACTTGCGGCGGCTGGCATCGGGATTCTTTTGCTTGGTGCAATACGCGGTACATCCGCGGCGGCCACACTGCGGATGACCCTCGCGGGCCTCCACGACAAAAGGAATCACCATGATCAAGCGCGTCTTCCAACTGGCCGCCCTCGGCCTGTTCGCCTCTTCGTTCGCCGCGCGCGCCGCGGCGCCCATCGACAACAGCGCGCTGGACCAGCCGGGGTTCCGCGAGCACAAGGCCACCTACGGCGTGGTGTACCGGCTGCCCCAGGAGGTCAACGCCGTCCTGGACGCCAAGGTCAACGGCGCGCTCAAGGCCGATCTGGTCCGGCTCGGTCTGAAGGCCGAGGCCGAAACGCCCAACATGCCGCACGTAACGGTGGTGCACATCCACAGCGCCGATCCCGGCACGCCCGCCCGCATGCTGAAGGCGCTGCCCAAGCCGCCGGCCCCGCTGCAGGTCACGCTGAAGAGCTTCTACCCCACCGAGGCCGCCAAAGGCGCGGGCCATCCGTGGTGGCTGGACCTGGGCGTGGTCAAGAGCGGCCAGGGCTTCGAGGACATGATGCGCTACAACACCGTCGCCACCGCCGCCCTGGCGCCCCTGCGCGACGGCCCGCTGCCGCGCGTCACGGGCCCCGTCTATGCCAAGATGGGCGACGCCGGCCGCGACCTGGTCCGCACGCTGGGCGTGAGCGGCGTGAACATCTTGCAGGACGGCAAGGAAGTGCGCGCGCACAACCCGCACACCACGCTGGTCTACAGCATGACGCCGTACGACGCGCGCCTGCAGGACGCGATGAAGCAGGAAGCGGACAAGTTCAACGCCGTGCTGCCCGAAGGCATCGCCACGACGTTCAAGGACGTGTCCATCGTCGAAATCGGCTTCGCCGGCAACGTGGTGCGCGAGATCTACCGCATCAGCCTGGAAGACGGCGCGGTCCTCGACGTGGCGAGCGGCGGGAAGGCCGGCTCCTGATCCGGGGCCTGCCGGGTGGAAGCGCCCCGGATGCTGCCGTTTCATGGCAGCATTACGCGATCCGCCATCCGCCCGCCCCGCCCCATGTCCCGCGCCGAAAGACTCCTGGGTCTGCTCCAGACCCTGCGCTGCCACCGCCGTCCCGTCAGCGGGCGCCGGCTGGCCGCCGACCTGGGCGTCAGCATCCGCACGCTGTACCGCGACATCGCCACCCTGCAATCGCAGGGGGCCGAGATCGAGGGCGAGCCGGGCGTGGGCTACGTGCTGCGGCCCGGCTTCATGCTGCCGCCCCTGATGTTCAGCACCGAGGAAATCGAGGCGCTGGTGCTGGGCACGCGCTGGGTGGCGGACCGATCCGACCCCCGGCTGGGGCAGGCCGCGCGCAACGCGCTGGCCAAGATCGGCGCCGTGCTGCCCGCGGAACTGCGCGACGAGCTGGACGCCATTCCCCTGCTGGTCGGCCCCAGTTCGATGGCCGTGGTCGACCGCGTCGACCTGTCGCTCATCCGCCAGGCGATCCGCAACGAACAGAAGCTCGACATCACCTACCGCGACGACAAGGGCGCCGATTCCGCCCGCGCGATCTGGCCCTTCGCGCTGGGGTTTTTCGACAGCGTGCGCATCGTCATGGCCTGGTGCGAACTGCGCCAGGACTTCCGCCATTTCCGCACCGACCGCATCGCCACGCTGGCGCCCGGGCCGCGCTATCCCAGGCGCCGGCATGCGCTGCTCAAGGAGTGGCGCGCGATCCATCGCGAAGCCGGGCATTCCGGCTGAAGGCTACTGCCAAAAACTGACAGCACCCCTGTCTAAGATGAGCGCGTCTACTTCCCTGGAGCGCATCATGTCCGACACCAATTTCGTCATTTTCTACGTGGACAAGCCGGCCGCCAGCGCCGCGTTCTACAGCGCGCTGCTGCAGCGTCCGCCGGTCGAAAGCTCGCCCACCTTCGCGCTGTTCGCGCTGGATTCCGGCCTGATGCTGGGCCTGTGGTCGCGCCACACCGTGGAGCCCGCCGCGGCCGGCCGCGGCGGCGCGTCCGAACTCGCGTTCACCGTCGCCGACGCCGACGCGCTGAACCGCCGCCACGTGGACTGGAGCCTGCGCGGCCTGCCCATCCTGCAGGCGCCCACCGACATGGACTTCGGCCGCACCTTCGTGGCGCTGGACCCCGACGGCCACCGGCTGCGGGTCTTCGCGCCCGCGCCACAGGAGCCCGCCGCCGCCGCGCAGCGCGCCTCCAGCCTGGCCAGCGCCTGAATCGCCCTGGCGCCGCCGGTCAGGTCACGGCGGCGCGCTGCCTGAACTCCGGCTTGTCCCAGGCTCGGCTGTCCAGCACGTCCTTCAGGATGTCGACGGCGTCCCAGACGTCGGCGTAGCCGAAGTACAGCGGCGTCAGGCCGAAGCGCAGCACTTCGGGTTCTCGGTAGTCGCCGATCACGCCGCGCGCGATCAGCGCCTGCATCACCTCGAAGCCGTTCGGATGGCGGAAGCTGACGTGGCTGCCCCGCTGCGCGTGCTCGCGCGGCGTCACCAGCGTCAGGGGATGGTCCGCGCAGCGCTGCTCGACCAGCGCAATGAACAGGTCGCCCAGCGCCAGCGACTTCCTGCGCACCTCGGCCATGTCGGCGGCGTGGGCCACGTCCAGGCCGCACTCCACCAGCGACAGCGACACGATGGGCTGGGTACCGCACAGATAGCGGCGGATGCCGCCCGCGGGCTCGTAGGCCACGGCCATGTCGAAGGGCCGCGTGTGGCCCCACCAGCCGGACAGCGGCTGCCGGAAGTCCTGGGTGTGGCGCGGCGCCACCCAGATGAAGGCCGGCGAGCCGGGGCCGCCGTTCAGGTACTTATAGGTGCAGCCGACGGCGAAGTCCGCGTCGGCGCCGTTCAGGTCCACCGGCACCGCGCCCGCGGCATGCGCCAGGTCCCAGATGGCCAGCGCGCCGCGCCGGTGCGCCAGCGCGGTCACGGCGGCCATGTCGTGCATCTGGCCGCTGCGGTAGTTCACGTGCGACAGCAACATCACCGCCACGGAATCGTCCAGCGCGTCTTCCAGCGGCAGGGCGTCGTCGACCAGGCGCATTTCGTAGCCCTGCCGCAGCAGGTCGATCATGCCCTGGATCATGTAGAGATCGGTGGGGAAGTTGTCGCGCTCGGACAGGATGACGCGGCGCGCGGGCTGCTTCTGCTGCTGGATGCGCAGCGCGGCGGCCAGCGCCTTGAAGATGTTCAGCGAGGTCGTATCGGTGACCACCAGTTCGCCCTCGCGCGCGCCCAGCAGGCGGGCCAGCTTGTCGCCCAGGCGGGCGGGCAGCTCGAACCATCCCGCGGTGTTCCAGCTACGGATCAGGCCCGCGCCCCATTCCTGGCCGATGACGGCGGCGGCGCGGGCGGCGGCGGCCTTGGGCAGCACGCCCAGGGAATTGCCGTCCATGTACAGGACGCCGGGCGGCAGGTCGAACCGGTCTTTCAGGGGCGCCAGGGGATCCTGGCGGTCGGCGTTCACGCAGTCGTCGCGGGTCTTCATCGCAGCTCCATCGGGCAATTTTCCTGATAAATACTATCAGCGCGGGCAGGCTGATATATTGCAAATCCGGGCGCGGATTACCCTAGGTTTCCGCATTGAATTGCACCTGATCGGATTTTTTGGAATTGGATTGCGCCATGCAGATCGACGCCATAGACCAGCGGATTCTCTGCCGCCTGCAAGAGAACGGCCATCTCAGCAACCAGGACCTGGCGGAGCAGGTGGCGCTGTCGCCGTCGGCCTGCCTCAGGCGCGTGCGCGCCCTGGAGGAAGCGGGGCTGATCCGCGGCTATCGCGCCGTGCTGGACGCCGAAAAACTCGGCTTCGAACTGGAGGCGGTCGTCCATGTTTCGCTGGACCAGTCGCGTCCGGGATGGCACGAGGAATTCCTGGCCGGCATCGCGCTGCACGACGAAATCACGGAGGCCAGCATCGTGACGGGCGCGTCCAACTACATCCTGACGGTGCGCACCCGCAACCTCGCGGCGTTCTCCCAATTCGTCGAGGACAAGCTCAGCAAGATCCCGGGCGTGCGCGACCTGTGCTCGCACATCGTCATGCGCAAAGTGAAAAGCCGCGGCGGCATGCTGCCGCTGGCCGGCTGGCGCTAGGGAGCTAGCGCAGGAAGCCGAACACCGTCACGAAATGGCAGGCCGTGCCGCCCATCACGAACAGGTGCCAGATGCCGTGCGCGTGCCGCCAGCGTTTATCGTTCACGTAGAACAGCGTGCCCGCCGTATAGACGGCCGCGCCCGCCAGCAGCCAGGCCAGCCCAGCCGACGACAGGGCGCCCGCGATCGGCGCGGCGAACATCACGCCCAGCCACCCCATGCCCAGATATAGCGGCAAGGCCGGCGCCGCGCCGCGCGCCCACCACAGTTCGCGGCCGATGCCGACCGCGGCCAGCAGCCAGATCGCCACGCCCATGGCCGCGCCCCAGCCGTGCCGCACCGGCCCGAACGCCAGCGGCGTATAGGTGCCCGCGATCAGCAGATAGATCGCGCAATGGTCGGCCTTCGCCCACAGCGCCTTGCGGCGGCCGCGCGAGCAGTGGAACAGGACCGACGAGGCATAGACGGCGATCATCGACGCGGCGAACACGGCGCAGCCGGCGATCTGCCGCGCGTCCACGTCCAGTTCGGCCGCGCGGGAGATCAGCGCCCCCGACGCGGTCACCGCCAGCGCCAGCCCGGCCAGATGCGTCGCGCCGTTGAACCGTTCGCCTTCGTACATGCGTCCCTCCGCCCGCCGGCCATGCGCCGGCGGCTCCCATCATGGACGCGTACTGTGACAGCGCCGGGTCAGCGGCGCGGCGAAGGGCATCAGGCGATGAAGTCCACCGCGGCCGGATAGCCTTCCAGCGCACGCGCCGACAGGATAGCGCGCTGCACCGCGATCGCCATGGCCTCGGCCGCCATCACGCCCAGCAGCATGACGTTGGCGGCCTTGCCGGACGCGCCCGTGCCCAGCGCGAAGATGGTGTCGCCGTCGAGCATGGTGTGGATCGGATTGATCGTGCGGGCCAGGCCGTCGTGCGCCATGCCCGCGATCTTCTGCGCCTGCGCCTTGGTCAGCAGGGCATCGGTGGCGACAGCGCCGATGGTGGTGGCGGTGCCTTCGCGCATAGCCCTGGGCAGGTCGCCGGCCAGGATGGCGGCGCGGGTGTCCAGCAGCATCTTGCCGTCGGCCGTGCGCGCGCCGGCCAGGATGCGGCCGGTGGACGGGTCCAGCACGTCGCCCACCGCGTTGACCGCCACGATGGCGCCCACGGTCACGCCCGCCACCCTCAGCGACGCGGTGCCGATGCCGCCTTTCATGGCGCGGTTCGATCCGTACAGCTTGCCCACCGTCGCGCCCGTCCCCGCGCCGACGTTGCCCTCCTGCGGCGCCTCGGCGGTGGCCGACTTGCAGGCCTGGTAGCCCGCGTCGGCATCGGGCCGGATCGACGCGTCGCCCACGCCCAGGTCGAACAGGACGGCCGCGGGCACGATGGGCACGTGCGCCACGCCCACGTCGAAGCCGATCTTCCTGTCTTCCAGGTAGCGCATGACGCCGGATGCCGCATCCAGTCCGAACGCGCTGCCGCCGGCCAGCAGGACGGCGTGCACTTTGTCGACCAGGTTCGCGGGATTGAGCAGGTCGGTTTCGCGGGTGCCGGGCGCCGCGCCGCGCACGTCGACCCCGCCCGTCGCCCCGGCCTCGGCGATGATGACCGTGCAGCCCGTCGGGCGGCGCGTATCGGTGTAGTGGCCCACGCGCAGGCCCGCCACGTCCGTGATGCTGCCTCCGCCCGGCATCGACTGCAAGCCGTTCGCGCCCTGGGCCGGCATCGCGCCGGCCGCCGCCGCCGCGCCCGCGGCAGCCACCATGAAAGTCCGTCTGTTCCATCGCTGTTCCACACCGATCTCCATCAAGGTCCCGCATGAATGAGCCCCGGCCGGACCGCGCCGGGGCGGGGATATCTACATATGACTTGCCGCTATATTTTTACTATTCCTTATGCTTTGTGGAAAAATAGGCGCGTTGTTAGAGTGCGGCTACGCCGGAGGGCATCGCAGGCCCACATGCTCTCCACAGTGATCCCTGCCATCCGTGGAGCATCGCCATGAAACTCTTTCGCACACTATTTGCCGCCGGCCTCATCCAGGTCGCCGCGCTGTCCGCCGCCCACGCCCAATCCGGCCTGGACCAAATCAAATCCGCGGGCGTATTCAAAATCGGCACCGAAGGCACCTACGCCCCCTTCACCTTCCACGACGCATCCGGCCAGCTTACCGGTTTTGACGTGGACATCGGCCGCGCCATCGCCGAACGCCTGGGCGTGAAGGCCCAGTTCGTCGAAGGCAAATGGGACGGACTGATCGCCGGGCTGGACGCCAAGCGCTACGACGCCGTGATCAACCAGGTGGGCATCACCGAGGCGCGCCGCGCCAAGTACGATTTTTCCGATCCGTACATTTCCTCGGCCGCCGTGCTCATCGTGCGCGAAGACAACACCAGCATCAAGTCCTTCGACGACCTGAAGGGCAAGAAGTCCGCCAACACGCTCACCAGCAACTTCGGCAAGCTGGCGCAGAGCCACGGCGCGGAAGTCGTCGCCGTGCAGGGCTTCAACGAGGCCATCGACCTGCTCACCTCGGGCCGGGTCGAAGCCACCGTGAACGACAACCTGTCGTTCCTCGATTTCAAGAAGCAGAAGCCCAACGCCCGCGTGAAGATCGCCGCCACCGACAAGACGGCCGAATTCAGCAACTCGGGCGTGCTGATCCGCAAGGGCAATCCCGAGCTGCAGGCCGCCATCAACAAGGCGCTGGCCGACATCAAGGCGGACGGCACCTACAAGACCATCTCGGTCAAGTACTTCGGCACGGACCTGTCGACGCAGTAAGCGGCTGGAGCCCCCATGACGCCACCCTCCTGGCTGCAAGCCTTCCTGCCCGACTGGCTGCTGGCGCAAGCCGGCGGGTGGGCGGTGCCGCCCTGGGCGCAACTGATGGCGGACTCGTTCTGGCCCCTGCTCAAGGCGGGGCTGATGTTCACGGTTCCCCTGACGCTGATGTCCTTCGCGCTGGGCCTGGCGCTGGCCTTCGTCGTGGCGCTGATACGGCTGTTCGGCCCCGCGCCGCTGGTGGCCGTGGCGCGCTTCTACGTGTGGCTGATCCGCGGCACGCCGCTGCTGGTCCAGTTGTTCGTGATCTTCTACGGGCTGCCCAGCGCGGGCATCGTCCTGGATCCGCTGCCCGCCGCGCTGATCGGCTTCACCCTCAACGTGGGCGCCTACAACTCGGAGGTCATCCGCGGCGCCATCGAATCCATCGGCAAGGGCCAATGGGAGGCCGCCTATTCACTGAGCATGACGCGCGCGCAGGCGCTGCGTCGCACCGTGCTGCCGCAGGCGGCCCGCGTCGCCGTGCCGCCCCTGTCGAACTCGTTCATCGCGCTGGTAAAGGACACCTCGCTGGCCGCGGTCCTGACCGTGCCCGAGATTTTCCAGGCCGCCCAGCGCATCGCCGCCGTCACCTACGAACCCCTCATCCTCTACACCGAGGCCGCGCTGATCTACCTGGCCTTCAGCTCCGTCCTGTCCGCCGCCCAGGTCCGCCTGGAACGGCGCTTCGGCCAGCATGCCGTGTTTTCCGAGAAAAACCGATGATCCGCCTGGAAAAAATAGAAAAGGCGTTCGGCGGCAACCCCGTGCTCAAGCAAGTGGACGTGAGCATCGCCGAAGGCAGCGTCACCGCCCTGATCGGCCCGTCCGGCAGCGGCAAGAGCACCCTGCTGCGCTGCGTGAACCTGCTGGAAGTGCCCGACCGCGGCCGGCTGGTCATCGGCCCGGAAACCGTGGAATTCGAGCCCGGCCGCAAGCTCGTCCGCGACCAGGTGCAGCGCGTGCGCATGCAGACCGGCATGGTGTTCCAGAATTTCCAGCTATTCCCGCACCAGACCGTGATCGGCAACGTCATGGAAGGCCTGCTGACGGTGCAGAAGTGGCCCGCCGACCGTGCCCGGGCCCGCGCCGAGGAATTGCTGCGCAAGGTCGGCATGCTGGAAAAGGCGGATGCCTGGCCCGCCAACCTGTCGGGCGGCCAGCAGCAGCGCGTGGCCATCGCCCGCGCGCTGGCGCCCGCGCCCCGCGTGCTGCTGTGCGACGAGCCGACCTCGGCGCTGGACCCCGGCCTGGCGGCCGAAGTCGTGGACGTGCTGCGCCAGTTGGCGGCGGAAGGCATGACCATGCTGATGGCCACGCACGATCTGCGCCTGGCGGCCAGCGTATCGCGCGAAGTGGTGTTCCTGCTGGACGGCACCGTGGTCGAATCCGGAGATTCCCGGACGCTGTTCACCCGGCCCGCGGACCCGCGCACCGCGTCGTTCATTTCGACCCTGACGCAGGAAGCGGCGCTGTAGGACGGGCCGCAACCCCGCGGAAGGATCGCGCCGGGCCGGCCTCAGTGTTCCGCCAGGATGAAGTCGAACAGCGATTCGGGCTCGGCCGCGATGACCCGCCGCGCGATCTGGCGCCGCAGTTCCGCGTGGGCGCGCTGCGCGTCCGCCGCGGGATTCCCCAATAAATCGAAGAATTCCGGCGGCAGCACGCCCGCGCGCAGCACGCCCTGGACGCTCCGCGCGCCGCGGCGCAGATGAAAGCTGTAGGACTTGTCCGCGGCGCGGCTGTAGCGCGCCTCGGCCAGGGTCCGATCCACCGTGTAGCAGCCGCGCGTGACGGCGCGCGTCACGAACTCGAACGCGTCGCGCACGCCGGGGCCGGGATGTCCGCTGACGACGGACAATTCCTCGCGCGGCACGGGCGCGCCCTCTTTTTCCAGGCGCGGCAGCGCGCCGCGCAGGCCCTGGAACGTCAGCGCCAGCATGGCAAGCGCGCCATGGCCGTGGTAGGCCTGGACAGCGTCGAAACAGATGGGCAGCGGACCTTCTTCCGCCATCACGGTCAGCGTGGAAGCCTGTTGTTCGGGGGTAATCATGGAGTATCTCCGCGTTGTGCGCGGCAACGGGCCGCCGCCGTGGCGGCCCGCCTTCGCGTGGGTGGTAAAGGGGTGGAGGACGCGGCCAGCCGCGTCGCGGCGGACGGGCGCGTTCAGAACCGCGTGCGCACCGTCAGGCTGAAGCTGCGGCCGGGTTCCAGCAGCGGGTTCAGGTCGGTCATGGCGTAGGCCACGTTGGAAGACGTCGCCGCGGTGCGGTAGGCGCGGTCGAACAGGTTGTTCACGCCCAGCACCAGTTGCGTATTGCCCAATTGCGGCAGCCCCAGGCGGTCCAACTGCAACTGCGCATACAGGTTCACGACCCCGAAGCCCCCGGCCGGATACTCGGCGCGCTCCGCATAACGGCTTTGTCCCTTGGCCCATTGCAGTTCGCCGCTCAGCGCATAGGCTTCATTGGGGCCCAGGTATTGCAGGCCGACCAGGCCGCTGAGCGGCGCGATCGACTGCAGCGGCGTGTCCGTCGTGCGGTTGGTGGCGTGCAGATAGCTGGCGTTGCCGTACAGATTGACGGCCCGGCTCAACTGCCAGCGCCAATCCAGCTCCAGGCCCTGGATCCGGGCTTTGCCCACGTTGCGGCGCTGCGTGGCGGGCAGGCCCTCATACGAAGTGGTCACGTTCTCCAGGAAGTCGCTGTAGTTGCTGCGGAACGCGGTCAGGCCGACGGTGGCCTGCTCGAAGTGCAGCCGGGTGCCGGCTTCCAGGTTCACGCCGCGCTCCGGCTTCAGGCCCGGATTGGGAATGGTGTAGCTGGTTCCCGTGTAGCCGCTGCTGAACATCTCCGAGGTCCACGGCATGCGGAACGACGTGCCCACGCTGCCCAGCAGTTCGATGACCTCGGTGGCCCGGTATGCCAGCCCCAGACTGCCCGTGGTGGCGGTTTCCGTGGTGTTCTGCGCGGCGCGGAACGCGGGCAGCAGATTGGGCGACGGCAAGGGTTCCAGGCCGACGTCGGAGTTGAACCAGTCGAACCGGCCGCCCGCCGTGACGGTCCATTTCGGCGCGGGCTTCCATTCCGTCGTCAGGAACGCGCCGACGTTCGTCTGGTACTGATCGGGCCCGGTCATGGCATAGGGGGTGCTGGTCGTCACGGTGCTGCCGTCGGGGCGGCGCACCGTGACGTCGCTGCGCGATTCCGATCCGGGCCGGCGCTCGTGCATGAAGTCCAGGCCGAAGGTCGTGTTGGTATCGGCCCACGGTATCGTCGCCGCGACGCTGCCGCCCCACACGACGGGACCGATCACGTTGCTGCGCGAGTCGACCACGCGCGCCGGATTGGTTTCGTTGTGCGTGGCCATGATGGTGCCGAACTCGTTCACGTAGACGCTGGCCTTGAGCGAACTGATGGTCCCGTCGAATTCGCCGGTGTAGGCCAGCCTGCCCTGCTTCACCTTCAGCGGATCGCGGCGGCTGTAGCTCAAGGGGTATTCAGGCACCGTGCCGGCCGCGCCGTCCTTGACATAGGCCACGCGCGCGCTGGCTTCGATGCGCTGGCGGGCGTCGGGCATGTAGCCCAGCACGATGCCGCCGCCCGCGCCCCGGAAGTCGCTGTTGGGCACTTCGCCCGCCGCGCTGTCGTAGTTGCTGGCGCGGCGCCCCGTGGCGTAAACGCGCAGATCGAAGCCATCGCCGGCGCCTTCCAGCGCCACGTTGCTTTGCACGCCGTCGCCATTGGTGCTGTACGTGACCGAGGCTTCGCCGCCGTTCAGGCCGAACGGCTGGCTCAGGTTGCCGTGCGCCCGCTTGGTGACGAAATTGACCAGGCCGCCCAGGCCGTCGCTGCCGAAACGCGACGAGTTCGGGCCGCGTATCACTTCGACCTGTTCGATCTCGGTCGGGCTGATCAGCATGAACTGCAAGGTGTTCCGGCCGCGGAAGCGGTCGCCGTCGATGAACATCGGCACCCGCATGTCGTTGGTGTTGAGTCCGCGCAGGAACAGGGTGCCGGCGATGCCGCCGCTGCGGCTGACCGTGGCGTTGGGCACGCGGCTCAACAGGTCCAGCGTGCTCATCGTGTTCAGGCGGTCGATGTCCTGGCTGTCGACCACGCTGACCGATTGCGTGACGTTGTGGTCGATCGTGGCGGGCGGCGGCGTCGCTCCAATGGGGCGCAGGCGGCCGTCATCGGCCGCGCCGTCGGCGGTGACCTGGATCGACGGCAACTGGGGAACGTCCGCCGCCACGGACGGCGTGGAGAGGGAGGCGGTCAGCAGTCCAGCGCCGACCAGGGGGGCATACAGATAGAAGCGTTGCATACATGCACACATTTGAGGGGGGCAAAAGCGGGATCGACGCGAGCGCCCGCGCCGTGTCAGGCGCAGGCCATGTCCTGGTCGATGACGGGGGTGGAATCCTTCAGCCAAGGGAGGAATCCGCGCAGGAACCGGCTGGACGCGGGCATGAAATGGCTGCCGTGGTGATACATCGGGTCCAGCGACGTCACGATCAGGCGGCCCGGCGTGCTGTGCCTGTCTTCGTACAGCACCGACCCGGCGCCGGCCTTGTCGATCAGCGACTGCGCGCCCGGCGGCGGCTCGAAAGAACCGTGCTGGTGCCAGGTGGCGTCGGCCAGCGTCAGGTAACTGAACAGCGGATGCGCGGGAGCCGCCAGGCGCAGGCCGGAATCGGCGCCGGGCTCCTTCCACCACCAGAAATTCACCTCCGACGGCGTCCACCGCACACTGTCCAGCCAGCGCTCGGAATGGGTTTCTCCCATGGCGACCAGGGTTTTTCCGGCGGCCAGAAAGCGGGCGAAAAGGTCCCGGTGCGGCACCAGCAGATCCGGATTGCTGCGGCACGACACGATCAGCGCGTCGCAGCCGCGCAGCGCCTCGCCGTCCAGGTCGCGGATGTAGATCTTGCGGTCGATGCAGGGCGCCAGCTCCGGCGTGCGGAACGTGCGGTGGTGGTAGTACGTGCCGGCGTCCAGCGCCGCGATCACGGGGATGCGTCTTGCAGTCATGCCGTGTCTCCATGCAGCCAGTCGAACAGTTGCGGGACGATGCGGCCGGCGCTGTCGGCGCTGCCCGCGTACATCCACAGGTCGTTGCCGGAATGCGTCAGCAGGCGCCCGCCGCCCGGCAGGGCCAGGACCCAGTCGATGGGCTGAGCGTCCGGCCCCAGCGTATTGAGCACCCGCGCGCCGGCCGGCGGCGGGTTGCTGCCGCGCGCGTAGAAGCCCGCCACGCCCCGCCGGAACGTCAGGTGTTCGGGATCCACGCCGTCGAAGACCGGATGGGGCGCCGCGCGATTCACCCGCAGGCCCGCGACGCCCGCGGCCGATCCCGGCACGAAGGGCGCCAGCCAGCGCAGAAAGGGATACGCGACATGGCCGTTGAAGACCACCGTGCCGCCCGACTCCAGATACGCTTCCAGCCGGGCGCGCTGTTCCAGCAGATAGCGCTGGTCCGCGTGCGCCGGGACCAGCAGCGCGCGATAGTCGGCAAGCGGCAACTCGTGCAGCCCATACAGGGGCACGCAGGCGGCGCGGGGCGCGGCGCCGCCGGTCAGCGCGGCGGGGCCGTCGCCGGTCCAGTGGTTCAGATAGGCAATCGTGTTTTTCATGATTCAACGGAAGACGGGGATCACGCCCCGGATGTCGCCGGACTCGCCCGGCAGCGTGGCCACGCGCACCGGCAGGCCGTACAGCCGGCTCAGGCGCTCTTCCACGCACATGCTCGCGGTGGGGCCGACTTCGCAGCCGTCGGCATGCATCAGCAAGGTCTGGTCGGCAATATGCTGCGCGTGCTGCGGCTGGTGCGTGGTAAAGGCCACGGCCAGCCCCTGCTCCCTCGCCAGCCGGCGCAGCAGCGACAGGACGAGGTCCTGGTTGCGCAGGTCGAGCGCCGCCGCGGGTTCGTCCAGGACGATGATCGGGCTGGCGCTGGCCATGGCGCGCGCAATGCAGGCCAGTTGCTGCTCGCCGCCGCTGAGCGCATGGAACGGACGATCCGCCAGGTGCGCCAGCCCGACCGCCTTCAGGCAGTCGCGGGCAATGCTCCAATCGCGCGCGCCCGGCGCCGCGTACCAGCGCAGATGGCGCGCCCGGCCCATGCTGACCATGGTCAGCACGTCGTAGGCGAACAGCGTGTCGCTGCGCTGCGGGACATAAGCGGCGTGGCCTTGCAGGCGCACGGCGCCCGCGGCCCGGGCTTGCAGCCCCAGGATCGTGCGCAGCAGCGTGGTCTTGCCGCGGCCGTTCGGCCCCAGCACCGCCAGGATCTGGCCCGCGGGCAGGCGCAGCGAAAGATCGCTCAGCAAGCGGCGCCCGCCGGCCTGCACGGCCAATTGCTTCAGTTCAAGCATGGTGCGCTCCCCGGCGCTGGGCCCGGCGCAGCAGCCACGCGAACAGCGGCGCGCCGATCAGCGCCGTAATCACGCCCAGCGGAATCTCGGCGCTGGTCGCGCTGCGGGCCACAGTATCGACCCCCACCATGTAGGCGCCGCCGATCAGCGCGCTGGCGGGCAGCAGCACCCGGTGGTCGGGCCCGACCAGCATGCGCGCGATGTGCGGCACCACCAGTCCCACCCAGCCCACGGTGCCGGATACGGCCACGCTGGCCGACACCACCAGCGTCGCGCATCCCAGCAGTACCCAGCGCAGCGGTTCGACGGCGACGCCCATCGCGCTGGCCTGCTCGTCGCCCAGCGACAGCACGTTGATGCGGAAGCGCAGCGCATACAGCAGCCCCATGCCCGCCACGATCGGCGGCACGGCGGCGGCCAGCTTGGTATAGGTGGCAGTGGCGAAGCTGCCCATCAGCCAGAACACGATGGCGGGCAGGCTGTCATTCGGATCCGCGAAATAAGTGGTCAGCGAAATCAGCGCGGAAAAGAACGCGCTGGTCACCACGCCCGCCAATACCAGCATCAGAATGGTCGTGCGGCCGTTCGAGCGGCCCAGCATATAAACGATGGCCACCGCCAGCAGCCCCCCGGCGAACGCCAGTCCCAGCGTCATCCACAGCGACGAGAACAGCAGGATCGCCGCGCAGCCGCCAAAGGCGGCGCCCGACGAAATGCCCAGGATCTGCGGGCCGACCAGCGGATTGCGGAAAGCGCCCTGCAACGCCGCGCCGCACATCGCCAGGCTGGAGCCGGCCAGCACCGCCAGCAGCACCCGCGGCAACCGCACTTGCGCGACGACGCGATACTCCGTGGCGCCGACCGGAGGCAGCCATGCCGCCAGCCCATCGGGGAGCGCCAGCCGGGCCAACGCGCTGGACACCTGCGACAGCGCCAGCGGATACCGGCCGACGCACAGCGCCGCCAGCACGGCCGCGGGCAGCGCCAGCGCCATCAGCAGCCAGGGCCACGACCAGGCTCCCCTGCGCGCATGCATCGCCTGGCCCGGCGCGCGCGCCGATTCAACGGAAGCGTTCATAGCCCGCGGCCCCCTCGTTCAGCTTCATGCGCAGCACGGCGTCGATCTCGTCCGCGCCGGGACGGCGGCCATAGAGTTCGCCGTAGGCCTCGGCGATGTTGTCCCGCAACGGCCAGGCGAACTTGTCCGGATGCAGCAGCAGGCTCAGCCACTGCCAATACAAGGGCGACTCCTGGTTGGGCGGATCCCACAGATAGCCGCCCAGCGGCACCTTGTAGACGCGGCGCTCGCGCACGGCGGGAATGTCGGCGAACAGCGGATCGCGATACAGGGTGTCGGGCGTCAGCCCGGGCTCGAAGTTGTTCAGCAGGATCACGTCGGGCGCCCAGGCCATGATCTGCTCGATGTTCACGGTCTGCCCGCTGGAGATGGACGCGGATACGTTGCGCCCGCCCGCCAGCGCGATGTCGTCCTCGAAGCTGGTATTGCCGCCGGGCGCGCGCAGTTGCGGCGCATAGCGCGACAGGTACAGCACCGCCGGCCGCCGGTCGGCGGGAATGCCGTCGGTGACGGCCCGGATCCCGGCGCGCACCCGGTCGCGCCATTGCAACTGGGCCGTGGCGCGAGCCTCCTGGCCCAGCGACAGCCCGATCAGGCGTATCCATTCGCGGGTGCGGTCTTCGGTGCCGTACACCAGCGCGGCGGTCGGCAGTCCGGCATTGCGCAGCGGCGCGATCAGGTCGTCGCCCATATGCCCCCACTGCCACACCAGGTCAGGCTGGATCTGCAGCAGCGTTTCGACGTTGGGCACGAAACCGGAACGGGTGATGTCCGTGCGCACGGCCCCCGTGGCCGGAAAGATCCGCGCCAGCAGCCCGTCCTTCATGAGTTCGTAGGCGTTGGGGTGCATGCCGGCCAGGTGCTCCGCGCCTCCGTCCAGAGAAATCAGCAGCGATCCGGCGGGCATCGGCAAAGTCACCGCGCGCTGCGTCGGCGCCGGCAGGCTGACGGGATTGCCCAGCATGTCGTTGAACATGATGGGCGCCGCGCAAACGGCGGACGACAAGAGGACCCCCGCGGCCAAAGCGGCGCGGGAACACAGGAAAATGGACATGAGGGAGCTGGTTTTGCCTGCGAGGCCAGCCGGGCGTGGCGGCCTCCGTAGTGGTACGATCACAAATAAGAATCAGTCGCATTCATTCTATTTGCACAGGCGGCCAGATCAAATGACTATTGTCAACTCACTTTCCGCGCCCTTGATATCGGCGCTGCGCGGGCATCCGTGGTTCGACGGCGTGGACGACGGCGCCCTGCTCGCCCTCGCGAGCCGCAGCCGCTGGCTGGAGTTCGGCGCGGGCGACACGGTTTTCTCCGAAGGCCAGACGGCCACGTCCTGCCTCCTGGTGTGCGCGGGGTCGCTTCAAGGCCTGCGATACACGGCGGATGGCGACGACAAGGTATTCGGCCATGTCGGCCCCGGCGGCTGGCTGTCGGTGTCCACGCTGTTCGAAACCCGGCCGCGGCACCTGCACAGTGTGCGCGCGCGCACCGACGGCAGCGGCTGCCTGCTCAACGGCGAAGCCTTCCGCCAGCTTTGCCTGAACGACGCGCGCTTTGCCTGCCGCGTCATGGCGCACAGCGCGAACCTGATCCGCCACCACACGGACCAGATCGATTGGCTGACCTCCAGCTCGGCCGAGGAGCGCGTGGCCGAATACATCCTGCGCGCGGGCAAGCCGCAGGGCAATCAGCCCGTGGTGCTGCCGCTGAGCCATTCGCAGATCGCGGTCAAGCTGGGCATGCGCGCGGAGACGCTGAGCCGGATCTTCGCCAAATGGCGGCGCCAGGGCTATATCTCGGACCGGCGGGGCGAACTATGCATCCTGAAGCTGGATTCGCTGAAGGAACTGGTGCACATCTGAGCGCGGGTGCGCGCGGCATCGCCGCGGATCGGCAGCGCGCCTTTTATTTCGGCGGCAGCGATCCCGCCGGATCGACGGCCTGGCCGTCGTAGCGCAGCTCGAAATACAGGCCCACCTGCTTGCTGTCGCTGTTGCCCATTTCGGCGATCTTCTGGCCCTGGCTCACGCGCTGCCCTTCCTTGACCAGCAGTTTGCTGTTGTGGGCGTAGATGCTCAGGAAGCTGGCGTTGTGCTTCACGATGACCAGATGGCCGTAGCCGCGCAGGCCGCTGCCGGAGTAGGCCACCGTGCCCGGCGCCGCGGCCACCACCGGCGTGCCGGAAGCGTTGCTGATGACGATGCCGTTGGAGCCCGATCCGTCGTAGCCGCGCGTGACCTTGCCCTGGGCGGGCCACACCAGCGAGATCGCGCCCGGCGGAGCCGTGCGCCGCCGCGCCGTGGACGAGGCCGCCGGCTTGGACGAAGCCTGCGAGCGGCTCTTGGCCTTGCTGGGCGCGGACGCGCGCGCCTGGCCCGCGGGCGGATCGACCCGCAGCACCTGCCCGACCTCGATGGCATTGGCGTTCGACAGTTGGTTCCAGCGCACCAGGTCGCTCACGCTGGCGCCCTGCTTGCGCGCGATCTGGGTCAGCGTGTCGCCCGACTGGACGCGGTAGTAGCCCGGCTGGACCTTGGTGGTGCCGCAGGCGGACAGCAGGAACAGCAGCACGGTTCCCAGGATGGCCAGGCACAGGCGGAAGGACGGCATCGCCCGGCTGGCGGCGGCTCGCGAGGCGAAGGACGGGACGGGAGCGGACGAGGAAAGCACTGAAACCTGGGACACTGAATTCGGATGTCGGGACGGAGTGCGTTCAAGGGTACCAAGATTTTCGCGCTCCCGCGCCGGATGCCGCGGCGGAACCGCCCTACAGGTAGAATGCCTGGCATGCCTGCCCTGCCTGACCGGATCCGCCTCCAGCACCTCGGAAGCGCCGCGCGCGCCCGGGCCGTGCTGTGGCTGGCGCTTCTGGCGCTGGCGCTGCGCGCGCTGGTTCCGGCGGGCTACATGCCCGATGCCCGCGCGCTGCACGACGGGCGCCTGGAAGTCACGTTCTGCTCGGCCGCCGGCGATATGCCGCCATTCGCGCTGGCTCTGTCCGCAAGCGGCAAGGACAAGGCCGGGCACGATACCGCCGGGTCGGGCGCGCAGTGCCCCTTCGGCCTGCTGGCGCACGCCACGCCCGCGCCCGCCTCCGCGCCCGCGCCCCTCGTGCTCGCGGCCGGCCGGCACATGCCGCCCAAGCCGGCCCTGGGCGTCCCGCCTTCCCGAGGCGCCCAAGGCCCCCCGCTGGGTTCCCGCGCCCCGCCCGCCCTCGCCTGACTCCGCCTGACCGCGCGGCCCCGCCGCGCGCCTTGACGACACGTCAACCGACGAGGTTTCTATGCATTCCCCCTTCCCGCGCGCGCCCGCCGGCGCGCCGGCGCACGCGCCCGATCCGCGGCGCCGCCTGCTGCTGTCTTCCCTTGCCCTGCTGGCCCTGGCGGGCTGCGGCCCCGACGCCCCGACCCTGCACGGCATGGACCTGTCGGGCATGCCCGACGGCGACTTCCAGCTCCAAGACACCGAAGGCCGGGAACGCCGGCTGGCCGATTACCGCGGCCACCCGGTGATGCTGTTCTTCGGCTTCACGCAATGCCCCGACATCTGCCCCACCGCGCTGACCCGCGCCGTCGAAATCAAGGGGCTGCTGGGCGCGGACGCCGCCAAACTGCGCATCCTGTTCATCACCGTCGACCCGGAGCGCGACACGCCCGAGATCCTGCGCGCCTATACCCAGGCCTTCGATCCCGGGTTCGTCGGCCTGCGCGGCGACGCGCAACAGACGCGCGCCGCCGCCCAATCGTTCAAGGTCTTCTACCAGAGGGTCCCCACGGGTTCGTCCTACACCATGGACCACACCGCGCTGACCTACGTCATCGACGCCCAGGGCAAGCTGCGCATCGCCCTGCGCCACCAGCAGACCGCGCAGGAATGCGCGGACGACCTGCGCACCGTGCTCTGACGCCATCTTCACCGAAAAGGAATCCGCCATGAAAACAACCGCGATCAAATCCCTGGCCGCCATCGCCCTGTGCGCGCTGGCCGGCGCAATCCCTTCCGCGTTCGCCCAGGACGCCTCCCTGTCGGTGGAGGATCCCTGGGTCCGCGCCACCGTTCCCAGCCAGCACGCCACCGGCGTCTTCATGCGCCTGACCTCCGCCGAGCCGGGCCGGCTCGTCGCCGTGGAATCGCAGGCCGCCAAGCACGTGGAGATCCACGAAATGGCCATGCAGGACAACGTGATGAAGATGCGGCAGGTGCCGGGCCTGGACCTGCCGGCCGGCCAGGCGGTGGAACTGAAGCCGGGCGGCTACCACGTGATGCTGATCGACCTGGCCCGCCAGATCGAGCCGGGCGAGCACGTCGCGCTGACGCTGGTGGTCGAGGACGCCCAGCGCCGCCAGCGGCGCGTCCCGGTGGACGCGGTGGCGCGGCCCCTGAACGCGGCGGCCGCGCCCGCGGCGGGCCACGGCCACTGAGGCGCGGCGAAAGCCGTCCCCATGAAAGCGGAATGACACCTGTGCTGCACGGCTGAAACACCTTCCGTGCAACAGGCGGCTCCGGCGCGCAACGCCGCGCCGGGCGCCGGGTCGAATCAGAAAAGGCCCGGCGCGCGCCGGGCTGGCATTGCGCATCCCGGAAATCGTCCGCGCGCAGCATCGCGGACGACGGCGCGGCCGGCTTCGGCCGCATGCTTTGATTACCAGGAGCATTTCATGAAAGCCTCTACCGCAACCTTAGTGCTGTGCGCCGGCCTGGCCGCCGCCGGGGCCGCCCAGGCCCAGCCCGCGCAATACACGCGCGACCTCTACGGCGACTGGCGCGCCACCTACGCCGCTCCCGCCCCCAAGACCGCCTCCCAGGTCAGCGCCGAGCTGGCCCAGGCGAAAGCCAGCGGCCTGTATACGTTCGGCCAGGAAGACTACCCGCCCGCGATCGCCTCCACCCGGCCGGAAAGCCGCGCCCAGGTGCAACAGGAACTCCAGCAGGCGCAGACCCAGGGCGAGATGGCCTCCGACCAGGAAGACTATCCCCCTCCCGCGATGGCCCACAGCGGCACTTCCGCCATCCACTGACGCAGGCGGCCGCGCCGGCGGCTGAATATTAGGGACGGCCTGCGCCGCCGCTCGCCGGCGCCTCCCCCCGATTCGCCATACAATGCCACCACATCCGCAGCCGGCGCCCCCTGGAGCGCGCCGGCAGCCGGCGCCCGCCGCGCCGCGCCCCGGATGCCAGCGTACCGCGCAGCCGGGCGCTTGACCCGCCGGCTGACAGGCCGGCACCTCTGTGTCTGGATATGCCCGGTAGTTCCGCCTTTTCATTCCTGCGTACCCTCTGCAGCCTGCGCTGGCTCGCCATCGCGGGCCAGGCCGCCACCATTTTGCTGGCCAGCGGCGCGCTGGGCCTCGCCCTGCCGCTGGAGCCGCTGTGGCTGGGCGTGGGCGCGCTGATCGGGTTCAACGTCTATGCCAGCCTGCGCCTGCGCCACCGCCGCGACCTGTCCCACGCGACCGCGTTCGGCCATCTGTTCGTGGACATGGCCGTGCTCGCCTGGATGGTGGGCTGGAGCGGAGGCATCAACAACCCGTTCGGCATGATGTTCCTGATCCTGACCGCGCTGGCGGCGCTGGCGCTGCCGCGCAACTGGGCGCTGGCGGCGGCCGTGGCGGGGATTTCCGGATACGCGGCGGCGGCGATCTTCGGCCAGCCGCTGCGCGGCGACGTGGACACCCACACCCTGCTGCTGTGGGGCATGGGCGCCAACTTCCTGATCTCCGTGGTGGTGGTGCTGGTGTTCTCGACCCGGCTGGCCTCGGACCTGCGCGCCCGCGAGCGCGAACTGGCCAGGCTGCGCGAACGCTTCACCCGCAACGAAGGCATCGTCGCGCTGGCCACCCACGCGGCGGCGATGGCGCATGAACTGAACACCCCGCTGGCCACCATGACGCTGCTGGCCGACGAGATCGCCGCCGAAGTCAAGGACGAAGACCTGCGCGCGGACGTCTCCACCCTCAGCCAGTTGCTGGCCCTGTGCCGGGAACGGATCCGCAATCTGGCGGTCCCAACCGCCGTGGACCTGGTCCGCGTGGTGGGACAATGGCGCCTGATCCGGCCGACCATCGACCTGCAGCGCTCGGGCGCCCTGCCCAGCAGCCTGCGGGTCGATCCGGCCATCGCCCACTTGCTGCAGGCGCTGCTGAACAACGCGGCGGACGCCGGCGAAACCGCCAACGCGCCCCGCGTGGACCTGCACCTGGAGTACGGCTATGGCGCCTTGCGGGGCGAAGTCCGGGACTACGGGCGGGGTTTCGACCCCGACCAGACCCTGCTGCCGGCCACCAGCCTGTTCAACAGCGGCAAGCCGGGAGGGCTGGGCGTGGGCCTGGCGCTGTCGCACGCCACGGTCGAGCAGCTCGGCGGCGAAATGACGATGACCCCGGCGGACGGGGGCGGCACCCGCATCCGCTTTTATCTCCCCCTCGGGACCTGACATGCTGAATCCAACCGACCTGGGCCTGCTGATCGACGACGACGAGCTGTACGTGCGCACCCTCCAGCGCAGCCTGTCGCGCCGCGGCCTGGAAACCCGCACCGCCACCGGCATCGCCGAGGCCCTGCGCGTGGCCGAGGAAATCCGGCCCGCCTTCGCCCTGGTGGACCTGCGGCTGGGCGAAGACTCCGGCCTGACCCTGATCCGCCCGCTGCGCGCCCTGCGCGCGGACATGCGCATCCTGCTGGTCACCGGCTACGCCAGCGTGGCCACCGCCGTCGAGGCCATCAAGCGCGGCGCGGACGATTACCTGCCCAAGCCGGCCACCGCGCCGATGATCCTGCGCACGCTGGGCCTGGTGAAGCCGGAATCCGTTACGATCGAAACCACCATGACGCCCCTGCACCGCCTAGAATGGGAGCACATCCACCAGGCCCTGCACGAAACCGGCGGCAACGTCTCGGCCGCCGCCCGCCTCCTGGGCATGCACCGGCGCTCCTTGCAGCGCAAGCTGGCCAAGAAACCGGGGCCGGAACGCGAAGTACTCGTGGACTGATTTGTGCGGATGCGACATAAGGTCGCACCCCTGGCTTGTGCGGGTGCGACATATCGTCGCACCTTGGAACCCGCTCCCGGGGCCCTGCCCCCCTAGGAAAACCCTGAACCTGCTCCGCTCGAAGCAGAATCTCCCCAGGGAATGCGACCATTCGTCGCAGGCTTGACCCAAATCAAACCGATAGGATGGACGTTGCTGCCTAGCAGCATTCCAGTCTGCTGCTCCGCAGCATTTTCCACCTTCCATCCAAGGCTGTACGTGAAACACCCCCTCCTTGCGACCCTTACGCGCATTATTGGCGTCGGCGCGGTCATGCTGCTTGGCGGCTGCAACATGGAAATCCTCTCCCCCAAGGGAGACATAGGCGCCCAAGAACGGACTTTGCTGTTCACGACGACGGGGCTCATGCTCATCGTCGTGATCCCGGTCCTCGTCATGATCGTGACCTTTGCCTGGAAATACCGCGCATCCAACACCCAGGCCGACTACCAGCCCAAATGGGCCCATTCCACGGCGATCGAAGTCGTGGTCTGGAGCGTCCCTTGTATCATCGTGGCGATTCTCGCCGTGATCACCTGGCGCTCGACGCATGCGCTGGATCCCTACAAGCCGCTCGTCTCCGAACACAAGCCGGTGACCATCGAGGTGGTTTCGCTGGATTGGAAGTGGCTGTTCATCTACCCCGAGTACGACATCGCCACGGTCAACGAGATCGCCTTCCCCGTGGACGTGCCGGTCAACTTCCGGATCACCTCGGCCTCGGTCATGAACTCGTTCTTCATCCCCCAGCTCGGTAGCCAGATCTACTCGATGGCGGGCATGGAAACCAAACTGCACCTGAACGCGCGCGAAGCCGGCACCTATGCGGGCATCTCGGCCAACTACAGCGGCGCCGGCTTCTCCGGCATGCGCTTCAAGGCCATCGCCATGCCGCAGGAAGGGTTCGACAACTGGATCAAGGAAGCCAAGGCCGCGCCGGCCACGCTGACCCCCGAGGTCTACGCGGAACTGACCAAGCGCAGCGAACACAATCCGGTAGTCAAGTATTCATCGGCGCCGCCCGCCATGTTCGATTTCATCCTGGGCAGCACGATGACCAAGATGGCCGGCGTGGACTCCGCCACGTGCACCCCCACGTCGAATAATCTGATCGCAGGAATCAACTAACAATGCTCGGGAAACTCACCCTCGAGGCCATTCCGTACCATGAACCCATCGTCATGGTTACGCTGGCCGCCGTGTGCCTGGGAGGCCTAGCGGTCTTCGGCGCCATCACCTACTTCGGCAAGTGGAAGTACCTCTGGACCGAATGGCTGACTTCGGTCGACCACAAGCGCATCGGCGTGATGTACATCATCGTCGCGCTGATCATGCTGCTGCGCGGCTTCGCCGACGCCATCATGATGCGCACCCAGTTGGCGGTCGCCTCCGCCGACTCCGCCGGCTTCCTGCCGCCCCACCACTACGACCAGATCTTCACCGCCCACGGCGTCATCATGATTTTCTTCATGGCGATGCCCTTCATCACCGGGCTGATGAACATCGTGGTGCCGCTGCAGATCGGCGCCCGCGACGTGGCCTACCCGTTCCTGAACTCGCTGAGCTTCTGGCTGTTCGGCGCCGGCGTCGTGCTGATGATGGTCTCGCTGTTCGTCGGTGAATTCGCCGCGACCGGCTGGCTCGCCTATCCGCCGCTGTCCGGGCTGGACTACAGTCCGAGCGTGGGGGTGGATTACTACATCTGGGCGCTCCAGATATCAGGGCTGGGGACCACGCTTTCGGGCATCAACTTCATCGTGACCATCCTGCGCATGCGCGCGCCGGGCATGAGCCTGATGAAGATGCCGATCTTCACCTGGACCTCGCTGGTCACCAACGTGCTGATCGTCGCCGCCTTCCCCGTGCTGGCCGCCACGCTCGCGCTGCTGACCATGGACCGCTACCTGGGCACGCACTTCTTCACGAACGACATGGGCGGCAACGTCATGATGTACGTGAACCTGATCTGGATCTGGGGCCACCCCGAGGTCTACATCCTGGTGCTGCCGGCGTTCGGCGTGTATTCGGAAGTGGTCGCCACTTTCGCCCGCAAGACCCTGTTCGGCTACAAGTCCATGGTCTACGCCACGGCCGCCATCGGCGTGCTGTCGTTCCTGGTCTGGCTGCACCACTTCTTCACCATGGGCGCGGGCGCCAACGTCAATGCCTTCTTCGGCATAGCGACAATGATCATCTCGATCCCGACCGGGGCCAAGATTTTCAACTGGCTGTTCACCATCTACCGCGGCCGCCTGCGCATCACGACGCCCGTGCTGTGGACGCTGGGCTTCATGATCGTGTTCGTCATCGGCGGCATGACCGGCGTGATGCTGGCCATCCCCGGCGTGTCGTTCGTGCTGCACAACAGCCTGTTCCTGATCGCCCACTTCCACAACACCATCATCGGCGGCGTGGTCTTCGGCTGCATCGCGGGCATGACCTACTGGTTCCCCAAGGCCTTCGGCTTCACGCTGAACGAGCGCCTGGGCCGCTATTCGTTCTACTGCTGGTTCGTCGGTTTCTTCATGGCCTTCATGCCCCTGTACATCCTGGGCTTCAAGGGCATGACGCGCCGCCTGAACCACTACGACAACCCCGAATGGCAGCCGTACCTGCTGGTCGCCCTGGCCGGCGCCGCGCTGATCATGCTGGGTATCTGGTTCCTGCTGCAGCAAGTGTTCGTGTCGGTCCGCCAGCGCAAGCAGAACCAGGACGTCACCGGCGATCCCTGGGACGGCCGCACCCTGGAATGGTCGATTTCCTCGCCCGCGCCCTTCTACAACTTCGCCCACGTTCCTCACGTCGATGAACTGGACCAGTTCTGGGAAGACAAGCAGAACGGCAAGGCCTACAAGCGTCCCGTCAAGTACGAAGACATCCACATGCCGCGCAACACCTCCGCCGGCGTATTCATCGGCGCCTTCGGCCTGGTCATGTGCTTTGCCCTGATCTGGCACATCTGGTGGCTGTCCATCGTCGGTTTCGTCGGCATGATCGGTTCGTTCATCGTCCGCGCCTATGACCGCGACGTCGACTACTGGGTCCCGGCCGCGGAAGTCGAACGCATCGAAAACGCTCACTTTGACAAAATGCAGAAGGCCGCCTGAGCCATGATTCAAGCCGTAGCCACCCACCCCCACGCGGGTCACGACGATCACGCGCATCACGACGATGGATCCAAGACCGTTTTCGGTTTCTGGGTCTATCTGATGAGCGACTTGCTGATCTTCTCGGTCCTGTTCGCCACGTTCGCGGTGTTGTCCAACGCCACCGCGGGCGGCCCCACGGGCAAGGAACTGTTCGACCTGAAGTTCGTCCTGGTCGAAACGCTGTTGCTGCTGTTCTCCAGCTTCACCTTCGGCATGGCCAACCTGAACGTGCACGCCAACAACAAGTCCCGCGCGATGGGCTGGTTGATGGTGACGTTCCTGTTCGGCGCGGGCTTCATCGCGATGGAAGTCTATGAATTCCATCACCTGATCGTCGAAGGCGCCGGCCCCGGCCGCAGCGCGTACCTGTCGGCGTTCTTCACGCTGATCGGCACGCACGGCCTGCACGTCTCCTTCGGCCTGATCTGGATCGTCGTCCTGCTGGACATGATCCGCCGCCATGGCCTGGACTCGATCAACAAGCGCCGCCTGGCGTGCCTGAGCCTGTTCTGGCACTTCCTGGACATCGTCTGGATCTGCGTCTTCACCTTCGTCTATCTCTTGGGAGCCATCTGATGTCGCACTCCGCTGCGGCCGCACACGGCCACGACGACCACGCCGCCGACCACGGCAGCCTGAAGTCCTACATCATCGGTTTCGTGCTCTCGCTGCTTCTCACCTTCGGCTCCTTCGGCCTGGTGATGAACGGCGCGCTATCCCACACCGCCACGATCGTCGGCGTGGTGGCGCTGTGCGTGCTCCAGTTGCTGGTGCAACTGGTGTACTTCCTGCACATGGGCGCATCGAAGTCGGCCCGCGACAACCTGGCCACGTTCGTCTTCACCGTGCTGATCATCGCCATCATCGTCGGCGGTTCGGCATGGGTGCTGTACAACATGAACGTCAACATGGGCCACGCCATGTAATGGCGGCCAGCCGTTGAAGCACAAACGCAGGCGCCTTCGGGCGCCTGTTTTTTTGGGCGAGGCGCCCAAAGGCGGTCCTGCGGCCGGGTTTGCGCGAGGCCAAGGCGGCGCTGGATATTTCGTTATATATTCAATTACATAACGATCCCATAATGCCGAACCGCCCCGCCGCGAGCCCGCCATGCACGCCCTTCCCACCGCCCGCCCCGACGCCCCGTCCGATGGCTCCGGCACCGCCCGGCAACTTGCCCGCGCGCTGCTGCGCTACGCGCCGCCGGGCCATCCCGACGCGGGTTTCTTCGCCACGGTGCTGGGCAAGAGCCTGGCGCATGGGGACCTGGGCCGCAGCGGCCTGACGCCCCGGGAACTGGACGCCCTGCTGGCGCGGCTGTTCCCCGGCGCGCCGGCCGCCCACGACGCCTCTCTGGCCGCGCTGCGCGAACAGGGCGCCGCCTACGCCGCGCCCGGCCTGGACGGCGCGCACGCGGAATTCACGCGGCTGCTGCGCGCGCTGCTGGACGCCTGGAGTTCGCCGGACCTGGACACCACGGCCTGGGTCACCGGCGTGCTGGCGCGGGCCTGTCTGCGGCCCGACCACTTGTGGCGCGACCTGGGCCTGTCGGGCCGCGAAGACGTGACCGCCTTGCTGACGCGCCACTATCCCGGCCTGGTGGCGCGCAACGTGCGCAACCTGCGGTGGAAGCAGTTCCTGGCCTACTCCGCCCGCGAACATGCCGGCCAGCCGCCCTCGGAGGCGCCGGGCTGTCCGGCCTGCGAGGACTACGGCGTCTGCTATCGGCCGGCGCCGGCTGAACCCCCGCGTCAGTAGCGGTAGGTCGCCCCGACGCCCGCGCCCAGGCTGCGCCCCGGGGCCGGTTCGTAGTAGCGGCCGTTGGCCTCGTTGACGATCACCGAACCCGCGTAGCGGCGGTCGAACAGATTGTCCACGCGGGCATAGGCGTTCAACTCCCAGGCGCCCAGCTTTTTCACGTAGCCCGCGCTCAGCGCCGCCACGAAGTAGCCGGGCGCGTCGCCGTCGTTGGCGTCGTCCACATAGATCTTGCTCAGCAGCCGCCCCTCCACCGACGCCTGCCATCCTTCGGGCGGCGCCCAGGCCAGCGACGCGTACGCCGCCTGGCGGGCGATGCCGGGGATGCGGTTGCCGGCGCGGATATCGCCCGGCCCGTCGTCGGCATAGCGCGCGTTCAGCCAGGTATAGGCGAACTGCGCGCGGCCGTGCCGCGCGAACTCGCCGGACCAGCCCAGTTCCACGCCGTCGCGCCGCGTGCGCCCGGCGTTCCGGTAGCTGGTCCTTCCGCCCGAACTGCCCGCCGCCACGATCTCGTCGTCGGTGCCCGCGTGGAACACCGCCGCCGTCAGGAGGCCGCCCGCCAGGCCCGCCTTCACGCCCGCCTCCAGATTGGTGCTGAGCGCGGGCGCCAGCCCGAAGTTCAAGCCGGGCTCGCCGCCCGGCCGGTACGAGAGTTCGTTGAGCGTCGGCGTCTCGAAACCGCGGCCGTATGAAGCGTAGAGGCTCAGGCCGGGATCCGGGGCATAGCGGACCGCCGCCACCGGCAAGGCCTTGCGGTAGCGCGCCGCGCCGCTGTCGTCGGCGTTGCCGGGCACGGCGTAATGGTCGTCGGAGTCGAAGCTCACCGTGCTGTAGCGCAGGCCGGCATCCAGCGTCCACCGCTCCGAGACTTTCCAGGACGCCTGCACGTAGGGATCTGCGTTGTAGACGGTATTGGTTTCGTCGCGCCTGAGCGCGCCCCGCACGCCCAGTTGGCGGCCGGCGCCCTCGCCGGTGAAGTTCTGGTAGCCCTTGCGGTCTTCGCGCATGGAGTCGTAGGAAAAGCCGCCCACCAGGGTCAGCGGCCGGCCCCCGGCCGCCAGTTCCGAGGTCCAGCGCAGGTCCGCGCCGCCGTACTGGCGCTTCAGGTCGATGACCCCGCCCGCCTGGGACGGTGCCATCTGCGCGGCCGGCGGAATCGACTGGTACTGCGTGGTGTCGCGCTGGCCGTAATAGACCATCAGGCGCAGGGCGTTGCGGCCGTCCACCTGGCGCTCGTAGACGGCTCCTCCCTGCGTCTGCCTCACTGTCTTGCGCGTGTCGTACTGCTCGGCCAGCGGCGCGGCGCGCGGGTCGTCCTGGAATTGCCGGTAGGTCAGGCCCAGGGGATCCTGCGCCTTCAGGTCCACGCTGTTGGCCACCAGGGTCAGCCGGCTGGCGTCGTCCAGCCGCAGGCCCAGCCTGGCGTTGCCCAGGTTCTTGCGGGCGGCGCTGTGGTCGCGATAGCTGCCGGTGGTGAATCGCGTCAGGTCCAGCACGTAGTCCAGGGCGCCGGGGCCCGTGCCGGTGGCGCCGTTGGCGCGCAGGCCGTAGCGCCAGGTGCGGTCGCTGCCGCCCCAGCCGCTGGCGGACAGCGACGGCGGCTGGACGCCGTCCTCGGTGGACACCAGGATCACGCCGCCCGAAGAATTGCCATAGAGCGCGGAGAACGGCCCGCGCAGCACCTCGACCTGCCCGATGGAGCCGATGTCGATGTTCGAAGTCTGCCCCTGCCCGTCCGGCATGGTGGCCGGTATGCCGTCCACGTACAGGCGCACGCCGCGCACGCCGAACGTGGAGCGCGCCCCGAAGCCGCGGCTGGATATCTGTAGATCCTGCGCATAGTTCTGCCGGTTCTGGATCTGCAGCCCCGGCACGCCGGCCAGCCCTTCGGACAGATTGATCCCCGGCTGGCCGCGGCGCATCGCCGCGCCTTCCACCACGTCCACCGACGCGGGAGTCTCCATCACGGACGCGCCCACGCGCGTTCCCGTCACGACGATCGAGGGCAGCTCGGGCGCGGCCGGCTGCGCCCAGGCGGCCGCCGGCGCCGACGCCAGCGCCCCCCGCAACGCCCAGCGGCCGGCGCCCGAACGCCACCACGCTTGCTCAGCCAAACCGGTCTCCTCCGGGAATCGGTTCTAATGACCCCCATGGATAACTCGCAAGACATCGAACGCCGCCTGCTGGAGCTGGAGGTCAAGGCCAGCTTCGCCGACGACCTGCTGGAACAGCTCAACCAGATCATCGTCCGCCAGCAACAGCAGATAGACCGGCTATTGCGCGAAGTGGCCGACCTGCGCCAGCAGGCGCCCGAAGGCGCCGCGCCCTTCCGCAGCCTGCGCGACGAACTGCCTCCGCACTACTGAGGCGCCGCCCGGCGCCGCGTCCCCGCCCTGTTGCCGATCGCCTGGAACGAAACCGTTTCCAGGCGGAATCCCGTGGGCGGCGCCTTTTCGATCGATTCCATTAATGGAAACTATATCCGAATAAGAAGCCAATCTTTCCATTAATGGAAATATCTTTTACCGATATACGGGTTTATCCCTACTTCGATTCAGCGCACTATTGAGCCATCGGGAAACAGCAACGAAGCACGACGGATAGGCCGCCGGATTCGCTCCCAAGCTCTTGAAATCGGAGAATTACCATGAAGACCCTTGCTACCGCTTTGATGATGTCCCTGGCCGCGCTGAGCGCCGGCGCCTATGCTGCTTCGCCCAATATCGAACCCAACAACGTCCCGTTCCAGGGCGTCTACGGCACGCCGTACGAAGGCCCGACCCGCGCCCAGGTGCAGGCCGAACTGGCCGCCGCCAAGGCCGCCGGCCAAGTCAGCGACGTCGAACCGAACAACGTGCCTTTCCAAGGCGTGTACGGCACTCCCCACACGGGCAAGACCCGCGCCGAAGTGCGCGCCGAACTGGCCGCCGCCAAGGCCGCCGGCCTGGTGTCGGACGTCGAGCCCAATGACATGCCGTTCGCGGGCGTCTACCACGCCAACTAAGCCCGCGCAGATTTACCCCTCCCCTTGTTGTACCTTGGCCGCCAGCCGTCTGGCGGCCTTTTTTGCGCCCGCCGAACGAAGCGATCGCCAGCGCCCTCAGCGTGATCCGCAATGTATCGCTGCCCTTCGGCATCGCCGACGGTCAGTTCAAGGCACAGCCGGGCCGTTCACGTTCCTCGGGCTGTGAACCCGCGCCCGGCCTGACGCCGCGTGTCGCGCTGCGGTACTATCGGCGCAAGATCCGGCATCGCACAACGACTCTACAAACCAGGGAGCCCATCTTGAAAACTACCCGCGTTCTTGCCTCTTTGATCATGGCATGCGGCGTCTCGGCCGCGGCGGTCGCCGCGCCGCCGGTGATGCTGAACAATGCCATCATCACCCAGATACCCAAGGCCGACCGCGACTCGTTCCACGAGGCCGTGGCGCAGGCGCTGAACAGCTCCGCCGACGGCCAGCGCACCCAGTGGACCAGCACGCACCAGCGCAAGAATGCCCCGCCGATCGCGGTGCAGTTGACGCCCACCCAGACGAGCAAGGTCAAGAACGACCAGACCTGCCGCTTCCTGGTCGGCGATTTCTCCCGCGCCGCCACCACGGAAAAGTGGCAGTTCTGGTTCTGCAAGCAGCCGGACGGCACCTGGAAGGCCAGCAGCAACTGAGCGGCCCGACGCGCAAGACAATGCGCGCTGCCCCCTCCAAGGAGGGAAGCAGCGCGCATTTTTTTTGACGAACGGGCAGGCCCGCCGCCGCGGGCTCAGGCCTGGGCGTCGACCCGGTTGGCGTCCAGCACCGTCATCGCCGCCATGTTGATGATGCGGCGCACGGTGGAGCTCGAGGTCAGGATGTGCACCGGCGCGTTCGCGCCCAGCAGGAACGGACCCACCGCCACGTTGCTGCCCGCGGCCGTCTTCAGCAGGTTGTAGGCGATGTTGCCGGAGTCCACGTTCGGGCACACCAGCAGGTTGGCTTCGCCCTTGAGCGACGACGACGGCAGGATGCGCGTGCGCAGCGCCTCGTCCAGCGCGCAGTCGCCGTGCATCTCGCCGTCGATCTCCAGATCCGGCGCGATCTCTCGCACCAGCTCCAGCGCGCGGCGCATCTTCGCCCCCGACGCCGAACTGCCCGAACCGAAGTTCGACCGCGACAGCAGCGCCACCTTGGGCGCCAGGTTCATGCGCGCCATTTCCTGAGCCGCCATCACCGTGAACTCGGCGATCTGCTCGGCCGAGGGCTCGTCGTTGACGTGCGTGTCGACCAGCACCACCGTGCGCTCGTTGAGCAACAGGATGTTCATCGCCGCGTACACGTTGTGCTCGGGACGGCGGCCGATGACCTCGTCCACGAAGCGCAGGTGGTCGTGGTAGGCGCCCACCGTGCCGCAGACCATGCCGTCGGCATCGCCCAGGCGCACCATCATCGCGCCGATCAGGGTCAGGCGGCGGCGCATTTCCACGCGCGCCATTTCCTTGGTGATGCCGCGGCGGCACATCAGTTCCCAGTACGTGGTCCAGTACTGATGGAAGCGCTCGTCGTATTCGGGGTTGGTGACCTCGACGTCCTCGCCCAGGCGCAGGCGCAGGCCGAACTTCTCGATGCGCGACAACAGGACTGCGGGCCGGCCGACCAGGATGGGACGGGCCAGGCCTTCGTCCACCACCACCTGCACGGCGCGCAGCACGCGTTCGTCCTCGCCTTCCGTGAACACGATGCGCGACTTGCCGCCTTCGCGCACCAGGCGCTTGGCCGCCGAGAACAGCGGCTTCATGAACGCGCCCGAGTGGTACACGAACTGCTGCAACTGCTCTTCGTAGGCTTCCAGGTCCACCAGCGGACGCGTCGCCACGCCCCCGTCCATCGCCGCCTTGGCCACCGCCGGCGCGATGCGCACGATCAGGCGCGGATCGAACGGCTTGGGAATCAGGTAGTCCGGGCCGAACGAGATGTCGTAGGTGCCGTAGGCCGCCGCCACCACTTCGTTCTGCTCTTCCTCGGCCAGTTGCGCGATCGCGTAGACCGCCGCCTTCTCCATCTCGCGGGTGATCGTCGTGGCCCCCACGTCCAGCGCCCCGCGGAAAATGTACGGGAAGCACAGCACGTTGTTCACCTGGTTCGGATAGTCCGAACGGCCCGTGGCCATCACCACGTCGTCGCGCACCCCGTGCGCCACTTCCGGCAGGATCTCCGGCGTGGGGTTGGCCAGCGCCAGGATCAGCGGGCGCGGCCCCATCGCCGCCACCATCTCCGGCTTGAGCACGCCGCCGGCCGACAGCCCCAGGAACACGTCCGCGCCCTGGATCACCTCGGCCAGCTTGCGAGCCTCGGTCTTCTGCGCAAAGCGCGCCTTGTCCGGATCCATCAGCACCGTGCGGCCTTCGTAGACCACGCCTTCGATGTCGGTGACCCAGATGTTCTCCAGCGGCAGGCCCAGGTCCACCATCAGGTCCAGGCAGGCCAGCGCCGCCGCCCCCGCCCCGGACGTCACCACCTTGACCTGCTTGATGTCCTTGCCCACGACCTTCAGCCCGTTGATGAAGGCCGCCGACACGCAGATCGCGGTGCCGTGCTGGTCGTCGTGGAAGACGGGGATCTTCATGCGCTCGCGCAGCTTGCGCTCGACGATGAAGCACTCCGGCGCCTTGATGTCCTCGAGGTTGATGCCCCCGAAGGTGGCCTCCAGCCCCGCGATGATCTCGACCAGCTTGTCCGGGTCGGTCTCGTTGATTTCGATGTCGAACACGTCCAGCCCCGCGAACTTCTTGAACAGCACCGCCTTGCCTTCCATCACCGGCTTGGAGGCCAGCGCGCCGATGTTGCCCAGCCCCAGCACCGCCGTGCCGTTGGTGATCACCCCCACCAGATTGCCGCGCGCCGTGTAGCGGTACACATTGGACGGGTCGGCCACGATCTCTTCACAGGCCGCCGCCACGCCGGGGGAATACGCCAGCGCCAGGTCGCGCTGGTTGACCAGCGGCTTGGACGCCACGACCGAGATCTTTCCCGGGGTGGGGTATCCGTGATAATCCAATGCCGCCTGGCGGTCCGACTGGTTGTTCATGGGGCAAAGCCTCCTTGTCTTGATGTTGGAAAAATTCTAGGCTTCAAGACATAAGAAGATCATTCGGATTTAATATTGTTCCATCACCTTTACATTATGTATTCCCCATGACCGCCTTCGATCCGGACCTCGTCATCCGGAAATTGACCTCGCGGCTGAAGATGCGCCACCTGATGCTGCTGCTGCAGATCGAGCAGCACGGCTCCCTGACCCGGGTGGCCGAACACATGGCCACCAGCCAGCCCGCCGTCACCAACGCCCTGGCCGAACTGGAAAGCACGTTCGGCGTGTCCCTGTTCGACCGCTCGGTCCGGGGCATGACGCCCACGCCCCTGGGCGCCGTGGTGCTGGCCCGGGCCCGCAGCCTGGTCCACGACCTGGAACATCTGGTGCAGGAAATGGAGGCGGTGGCGGCCGGCCACGCGGCCCACCTGCACATCGGCGTCATCCCGTTCGTCTCGGGCCAGATGCTGTCGTCCGCGATCGGCCGCACGCGGCCGGCGGGCAGCCAGATCACCGCCACCATCCACGAGGGCCAGGGCCCCGCCCTGCTGCGCCAACTGCGCGACCACACCCTGGACCTGGTGGTGGGCTGGGCCACGCCGTCCGTGGACATGACGAACATCTCCTTCGAGGTGCTGTATCGCCAGCAGCCGCGGCTGATCGCCAGCCGCCGGCTGGCCGCCCGGCTGGGCCGGTCGCGGCTGGAATGGAACCGGCTGGCCGACCTGGACTGGATCCTCGGCACGCCCGGCAGCCCGATCCGCGAACAGGTGGCCGACATCTTCCTGCGCGCCGGGCTGGCGCCCCCGCCGCCCTCGGTGCAAAGCGACTCGTCCAAGCTGATCGGCGAAATGATCGTCGCCAGCGAGCGGGCGGTCACCATCCTGCCCGCCGACATCGCCGACGAACTGGTGCGCATCGCCGGCGCGGCCATCGTGCCGTATTCGTTCGACTGGACGCTGCCGCCGATCTCGCTGTTCACCCGCTCCGACGGACTGCGCCGCAACGTGGACGCGCAGTTCGCCGCCGCGCTGCGCGAGGTCTACACCAACGGGGCGCGCCCGCCCGCTTAGGGCCGGCCGGCACCCGGGACCGCCCCGCGCGGGGCCCGCGCCGCGGCCGGAATTGCCAACAAATGCAAATCCGCTGTCTGCGCGGCCGCGCGCGCTCCTATACTTGCCGCGCCAAGTATCACGCAGGAGGCAAGCAGCTTGTCGTTCCCATTCCCGCCTATCGCCGCGGCCCGCGGCGCGATCGTCCTGGCCGCTCTGGCGGCGCTGTCCGGCTGCAATTCGCTGCTGAACGAGGGCACGGGCGCCGCCGCCGGTATCGCCGGCACGGCCATCGCCAACCAGGTCACGGACAACGCCACGGTGGCCACCGGCATCGGCCTGGGCGTGCAGGCCGGCGCGAAGGCCGCGCTGGCCTATGCGCAGCGCAAGACCCGCGGCGAGGAACAGGATGCGATCGCCATGGCCGCCGGCCCGCTGGCGGTCGGGAAAGTCGCCGGCTGGCAGGTCAGGCACCAGCTTCCCATCGAAAGCGACGCGCAGGGCCAGGTCACGGTCAGCCGGCTGATCGGCGGCGTGGACCTGGAATGCAAGGAAGTGGTCTTCTCGATCGACACCCCCGCCGACCAGGCCGGCGCTCCGCCCGCGCGCGAGTTCTACGTCACCACCGTCTGCCGGGACGGCGAGCACTGGCGCTGGGCCAGCGCGGAACCGGCGACCGCGCGCTGGGGTTCCCTGCAGTGATGCGCGCAGCCTGCCTGCTGGCGGCAGCCGCCAGCCTGGGACTGGCCGGATGCCAGAGCTCCTCCATCGGCGGCGCGACGGGCGCCGTGGTGGGCACCGTCAGCGGCGCCGCCACCGCCAACCCGGTGGCGGGCTACGCCATCGGCGTCACGGTGCAGGCCGCGGTGGACGCCACCGTGAAATACGTGCTGCGGGAGTGGAAGAACGACCAGCAGAACGTCATGGCCAACGCGGCCGGCGAACTGCCCATCGGCCAGGTCCGGCAATGGCAGATCCGCCACGCGCTGCCGGTGGGCAACGAACGCGGCGGCATCCAGGTGGTGCGCGACATCGACACGCCGCTGACCCGCTGCCGCGAAGTGCTGTTCACGGTGGAGCAGGACGAAGCGCCCGCGCCCGCCTACGCCAGCCTGATCTGCCGCCAGCCCGGCGGGCAGTGGAAGTGGGCCGCGGCGGAGCCCTCGGTGGCCCGCTGGAACGGGCTGCAATAGCTTGATCGCGCCGGGCCCGGCGGGCGATACTGCCCGCAAGTCCTTGCGCACCCTTTCCCCATGAACCCAGGCCAGTTCGTCATGCTCCGCAGCGCGCTCGCCGGCGTGCAGGCCGTGGCCGCGCACAGCCGGCACGCGTTCGCGCGGCACACGCACGAACAGTTCGGCATCGGCGTCATGCGCCTGGGCGCGCAGGTGTCCCACAGCGGCCGCGGCCAGGTCCAGGCCGGCCCGGGGCACGTCATTACGGTGAATCCCGGCGAAGTGCACGACGGCGCCCCGATAGGCGGCGCGCGCGCCTGGCAGATGCTGTACCTGGACCCAAGCGTGGTGGCCCGGGCCGCGGCCGACCTCCGCGCCGACGGGCGCGGCTACGAATTCGAACACCCCGCGCAGGATTGTCCCGCGCTGGCCCGGGACGTGCTCGCGCTCTATGCGCAGGCGACGGCCGGCGCCGCGCCGCTGGCCTGCGATGCCCTGCTGCTGCGCATCCTCGCGCGGGCGGGCGTCCCTGCCGCCGGCGCCCGCCGCCGGGAACCGCGCGCCGTCCCCGAAGCCATCCGCCACGCGCGCGGCCTGATCGACGACGACCCCGCCGCGGCGCTGTCGCTGGCCGACCTGGCCGCGGCCAGCGGCCTCAGCCGCTACCAGGTGCTGCGGGCGTTCGCGCGCGCCACCGGGCTGACGCCCCACGCCTACCAGATGCAGCGCCGGCTGCTGCTGGCGCGCGGCCTGATCCGGCAGGGAACGGCCCTGGCCGACGCCGCGGCGGCGGGCGGCTTCGCCGACCAGAGCCACATGACCCGCCTGTTCGTGCGCGCCTACGGCGTCTCCCCGGGACGCTACGCGCTGGCCGCCGGCTGAGCCGCGCAATTTCGTTCAAGACCGGGCCGCGGCCCGCCGCCTACGCTGCGTCTTTTCCCCGGAAAGGCGCGGACAAAACCATGAACAGCCGGATACAGGGCTATTGCTGCCTGGCCGCCGCCATGGTGCTGGTGGGCAGCACCGTGGTCGCCAGCAAGATCATCGGAACGGGCCTGCCGCCCTTCACCGCGACGGCCCTGCGCTTCGCCGTCGCCCTGCCCTGCTTCGGCGCGCTGATGGCGCTGACCGGCGCGCGGCTGCCGCGGCTGGGCCGGCGCGACTGGCTGCTGCTGGCGGCGCAGGCGATTGCCGGCAGCGTGGGCTACACCGCGCTGCTGATCGCCGGCCTGCAACGCGCCTCGGCGGTCGATGGCGGCATCATCCTGGGCACCCTGCCCCTGGTGGCGGCCGCGATCGCCATCGCGCTGCTGGGCGAACGCCCGGGCAAGTCCACCCTGGCCGCCATCGCCGCGGCCGGCTTCGGCGTCTGGCTCATGACGCGCCATTCCGCCGCCGGCGCGGACGGCGGATCTTCGCTCGCGGGCAACGCGCTGGTCCTGGGCGCGGTGCTGTGCGAAGGCCTGTTCATCCTGCTCAACAAACGGCTGCGCGTGCCGGTGGCGCCGCTGGCGCTGTCGACCGTCATGGCGGCCTTCGGCCTGGCGTTCTCGGCGCTCGCCTGCGTGGCCGAAGCGCCCTGGACCCTGCCCCTGCCGGCCGCCGCCCTGGCGGCCGTGGGCTACTACGCGCTGGTGCCCACGGTGGGCGGGTTCCTGCTCTGGTATGCGGGCGCCGCCCGCGTGAAGGGCGCGGAAGCCGCGCTCTTCACGGCCCTGGCGCCGGTGTCCGCGGTGGCGCTTGCCGCCGGCCTGCTGGGCGAACCCCTGGCCGGCGGGCAGCTTGCGGGCATGGCCTGCGTGCTGGCCGGGGTCGCGATCCTCGGAATGGCCCGGGCCGGGGCGGGGCACTAGCCGCGGCTGAACGCCAACGCGAATTCCTCGGAAAAAATATCGGCCAGCGAACGCCGCAGCGCGGCCGCGCGCTCGGCGCCGTAGGCCGCCTCGAAACGGCGCTGCGCCTCTTTCCACAGGCGCCTGGATTCGGTCAGCTTGGCGCGCCCCGCTTCGGTCAGCTCCACGCGGCGGCTGCGGCCGTCCAGGGGATCGCGCGAGGTCTGCACGTAGCCGTCGCGCTCCAGCGGCTTGAGATTGTGGGCCAGCGCGGACCGGTCCAGCACCATGGCCCGCGCCAGGTCCGTCATCGACGGCGAGCCCGCGCGCGCGATGTGCACCAGGATCGAATACTGCGACACCTTCAGGCCGCAGGGCGCCAGCACCGCGTCATAGAGCTGCGACACGCGCCGGGTCGCCTTGCGCAGCGCCGCGCCGTTGCAGACCAGCGGATCGGGGGCATTGAACGGGACGGGCGCGGGAGACGGGTGGTCGGACATGGCGGGGGCGGGAAGAGGAACGGGGAACGGCACGGGCTCAACGCTACCGCCGGGGAGCGTCCGCGTCCAGGCCTTGCGCATTTCCGCGCAGACGGGGCCCGGCCGATTCTTGACATTTATTGGCATATGCACGTAAATACCGCATACGCCACCATCGGCCTGCCTCCATGTCCGTCCCGCCGACACCCCGCCCCGCCAACGCACGCCTGCAGGCCATGCTCCACGCGCCGATCGCCCCCACGCTCGCGCGCCTGGCGTGGCCCAATATCCTGATGATGCTGGCGCAGTCCTCCACCGGCCTGATCGAAACCTGGTTCCTGGCGCGGCTGGGCACGCCCGTGCTGGCCGGCATCGCCCTGGTGGTGCCCGTGCTGATGCTGATGCAGAACATGTCGCAGGGCGCGATGGGCGGCGGCATTTCGGCGGCGGTGGCCCGGGCGCTGGGCGGGGGCAGGCAGCGCGAAGCGGACCAGCTCGTGCTCCACGCCGTCGCGCTGAACGCGCTGCTGGGGCTGGTGTTCTGCGCGCTCCTGCTGGCCTTCGGCCCGCTCCTGTACCGCGCCCTCGGTGCCGAAGGCGCCGCACTGGAGGCGGCCCTGGCCTACTCCGACGTCGTGTTCGGCGGCATCGTGCTGATGTGGCTGATGAACGCGTTCGCCAGCGCCATCCGCGGCACCGGCAATATGCTGGTGCCCGGCGCCGTGATCTGCGGCGGCGCCCTGCTGCTGGTCCCGCTGTCGCCCTGCCTGATCTTCGGATGGGGCCCGTTTCCCGCGCTGGGCGTGGCGGGCGGCGGCTGGGCGCTGGTGATCTACTACGGGCTGGGCGCGCTGATCCTGGGCGCGTACTGCGCCAGCGGCCGCAATGCCGCCCGCCTGGTCCCCAGCCGGCTGTACCTGGGGCTGATGCGCAATATCCTCAGCGTGGGCGCGCTCGCCACGATCAATCCGCTGCTGACCAACGCCCTGGTGGCCCTGACGGCCGCGCTGGTCGGCGCCTACGCGGGCACGGAAGCGGTGGCGGGCTACGGCATCGCCGTGCGGCTGGAATACCTGCTGATGCCCATCGCCTTCGGGCTGGGCGCGCCCATGGTCGCCATGGTGGGTTCCAACATCGGCGCGGGCCAGCCCGAACGCGCGCTGCGCATCGCGCTGACCGGCGGCGCGATGGCCTTCGCCCTGGCCGAGTGCATCGGCCTTGCGGCCGCCTTCTACCCCGAGGCCTGGCTGCGGCTGTTCGGCGCGCAGGACCACATGCTGCAGGCCGGGGCCGGCTACCTGCGCACCGTCGGCCCCGTCTATGGCTTCTTCGCCCTGGGTTTCTCGATGTACTTCGCCTCGCAAGGCGCCGGCCGCCTGAAGTGGCCGCTGGTCGCCGGCTTTCTGCGCCTGCTGCTCGGCATCGGCGCGGGCGGCGCCGCGCTGCACCTGACCGGATCGCTGACCGTGTTCTACGCGGTCGCGGCCAGCGCGATGTTCGTCTACGGCATGGTCATCCTGGGCGCCGTCGCCTCGGGCTCCTGGTTCGGCCAGGGGCATCTCCGGAAACGCGGGCTGTTTGCGCGTCCCTAGGCGCGTCCCTAGGCGCGCCGCGCAAGGCGTATTCCACCAGCTCGGCCGCATAGGCCGGGAGTGTCTCGCGCACGCACAACACCAGGTCGCGCGCGGCCCAGTCGTCGGCCAGGGCCACGCGCCGCACGCCGGCCGCGCGGCCATAGCGCGCCGCCGCCACGCGGGGAACGATGCCGATGCCCACGCCCTGCCCGACCATGCGGCACACGGCGTCGAAGCTGCGCAGCCGCACGCGGTAGGACAGGACCCTGCCGCCGCGCCGCGCGTGGTGCGCGATGTGCTCCTGCAAGGCGCTGCCCTCGACCAGCCCCACGAACTCCTGGTCCGCCACGTCCGCCAGCATGACCGACTCGCGCCCGTCCAGCGGATGGCCCGCCGGCACGATGAGCGCCAGGGGATCGTGCCGGAACGTGAGCGTGCGCAAGCCGTGCAGGTCGGCGGAATCCGCCAGCACGCCGATATCGCAGGCGCCGGCGCGCAGCGCATCGGCGATCTCGTGGCTCAGGCGTTCCTCCAGGTCGACGGACACGCGGGGATGGTCCTTGAGGAACGCGCCCAGGACGGGCGGCAGGTATTCGCTCAGCGCCGTGGTGTTGCACAGCACCCGCACGTGCCCCTTCAGCCCCTGCCCGTAATGGTCCAGTTCGCCCCGCATGCGGTCCATCTGAGCCAGCACCACGCGCGCGTGGTGCGCCAGCGTGCGGCCCGCCGGCGTGGGCTCGACGCCCCGCGGACCGCGCAGCAGCAACGGCACGCCCAGTGCGTCCTCCATGCCGCGGACGCGCTCGCTGGCCGAAGCCAGCGTCATGTGGGAGCGCCGGGCGCCGGCCGTGATGGAGCCCGTTTCCTGCACGTTGAGGAAGAGGCGCAGGTCGGTGAGGTCGAATCGCATGGAAAAAGCGTAGCACGCCAGCCTCAGGCAGTGCCATAGGCTTGCTACGCGAGATCCCGATGCGCGTTTCGGTCGTTGGGGACGACAATGAAGTCCGATCCAACCCTACCGCGGGAAAAAACCATGGAAACCCTGAAGACATGTCGCGCCGCGGCGCGATGGCCCGGGCTGGCCCTGATTGCCTGGTCTCTGCACGCCTCAGGCATGGCCGAAGCCGGCAGCGGCCTGGGCCCGCCGATCTCGCCCGCGCAGCAGTATGCGCTGGCGCTGGAAGCCCAGACCCTGGGCAACTATGCCGCCATGGCGCAATGGCTGCGCGCCGCCGCCGGCGGCGGCCATGCGCCGGCGCAGCGCATGCTGGGCGTGGCGCTGCTCGGCGGCCCCGCGCTCTACGGCCCCGCCCTGTCCGCCGACCTGTGCGAAGGGCGGCAGTGGCTGCTGCGGGCCGCGCGCCAGGAACCCACGGGAACGGCGGACATGGCCTATGCCCTGTTCGGCCGCCCCCGCGGCGATGCGTTGACCGCCCCCTGCGAGGCGCCATGAATCCGTTCGAACCGCTGCCCGGCGGCACGCCCGCGCTGTTCGCCGCCATCGTGTCGGTGTTCGTCCTGGCCGGGGTGGTGAAGGGCGTGGTGGGCCTGGGCCTGCCCACCATCTCCATGGCCATGCTGGCGCTGGTCATGGCGCCGGCCCAGGCCGCCGCCCTGCTGATCGTGCCATCGCTCGTCACCAACCTGTGGCAGGCCCGTCCGTGGCCCGCGCTGCCGGCGGTCCTGCGCCGCATCGCCGGCATGCAGGCGGGCATCTGCGCCGGCACCATCGGCGGCGCGCTGTGGCTGGGCGCGCCCTCCGGCCAATGGGCGGGGGTCTGCCTGGGGCTGGCGCTGGTGGCCTATGCCGCCTGGGGCCTGTTCGGATCGCCGCCCAGGGCGCCGGCCCGGCACGAAGGCTGGCTGGGCGCCGCGGTCGGCGCCGTCACGGGCCTGATCACGGCGGCCACCGGCGTGTTCGTGATCCCCGCCGTGCCCTACCTGCAGGCCCTGGGCCTGGGCAAGGACGGCCTGATACAGGCCATGGGGATCTCGTTCACGGTATCCACCGTGGCGCTGGCCGCGGGGCTGTGGCTCAATGGCGGCTACACGCCCGAGGCGGCGGGGGCGTCCGTCCTGATGCTCCTGCCCGCGCTGGCCGGCATGGCCCTGGGCCAATGGCTGCGCGCCAGGCTTTCGGCCCGGACATTCAAGCTGTGCTTCATGGTCAGCCTGGCGCTCCTGGGCGCGTATCAGGTCGCGCGGGGCCTGGCCCCCTAGGAACCCCCGTCACGCGGCCAGCCGCCTTTCGTCCACGAACCCGATGGACACGGACATCTCGCGCCAGCGCGCCAGTTCCTGCTGCACCGACTGGATCTTGGCGCGCGCCTGGTCGAAGGCGTCGCGGCCCAGGAACAGATGCAGCGGAGCGTACTGCGCCTGCGCCGCATTGATCAGCGCCTGCGCCATCTTCGCGGGATCGCCGCCCGCATCGCGCCCCCGCGCATGGTCCGCCGAACGCATCGCGCCGGGATACACGAGCGACACGCGGATGCCATGGGGCGCGGCCTCGGCCGCCAGGGCCTCGGTCAAGCCGCTGACGGCGAACTTGGTGGCGCTGTAGGCGCCCCAGTCCGCGCAGCCGCCGTCGAAGCCCAGGATCGACGAGATGTTGAAGACGTGCCCGCCGCGCTGCGCGCGCAGGCGCGGCAGCACCGCGCGGATCACGTTCAATACCCCGAATACGTTGACGTCGAAATTGCCGCGCAGGTCCGCGTCCGACAGGCTGTGCAGCTCGCCCTGCAAGCCATAGCCCGCGTTGTTGACCACCACGTCCAGCCCGCCGAACGCGGCGGCCGCGGCGTCCACGGCCCGCCGCACTTGGCGCTCGTCCGCCAGGTCCACCGTCAGCGGCAGGAAGCTTCCTTCCAGCTTGGCGCCCACGGCGTCCAGCAGCGCGTCGCCGTCGCGGGACGTCGCGGCCACCTTGTGGCCCTGCTCCAGCAGCATCTTTACCAGGTTCAGGCCCAGCCCCGCCGACGCGCCCGTCACCAACCAGATTTTCTCGGTATTCATGCGATTCCCTTCCCTTGCTTGCCATGCCGGCCGCATGCCGGACACGTGTAGGGATGGTAAGAATCGCGAACCCGCGCGTACAGGCTCGTTCTTGCGTGAAATCTGCCTATTCCTGCTTCGATGCGGTCCGGCGCCGTCAGCCCGAGGCGCCGCGGGAGCGGCCGGGCCGGGAATGAAGGATAATCCGCCTGTATTCAGCCGCGACGCGGTTTTTTTTTCGGAGTTAGCCATGTATCGCGGCATTCAGGCGATCGAACAATTCATGGAATCCATCGGCCTGACCTGGAGCCCCGGCTCGACCGAACGCGCCGAGCTGAAAGTCAGCTACCGCATCGGCAATACCCGGCCCCTGGGCATCGACCGCACGCTGGTGGAATTCCACTGCGACCCCAAGCGCGCCAAAGTCTGGGTGCCGGAGTTCTCGCGCACCAGCTTCCACCAGTGGTTCGAAGTGCCCTACCAGGAATTCGAGTTCACGCCCGGCGGCTCGATGCTGAAGATCAAGGCCCCCGCGCGCGGCAACGCCCCTCCGTACAGCGTGGGCATCAAGCCCCTGGCCTGACCAACTGTTTGTACATGATCGTCGTCGCGTCCAGCTTGCCCGCGTCGCGCGGGTCGCGGCTGAACCCGGGAATCGTGCCGACGGTCCGGTAGCCCATCGACGCATACAGCGGTTCCGCGCTGTCGCCCGTGCGCGTGTCCAGCGTGATCAGGCTGCGGCCCCGCCGGCCCGCCATGGCCTCGGCCTCGGCCAGCAAGGCGCGCGCGATGCCGCGGCGGCGGAAATCCGGATGCACCAGCAGCTTGCGCACCTCGGCGCGGTGCGGCTGGTTGGGCGGCGTATCGCAATCCAGTTGCACCGATCCCGCCACCCGCCCGTCCTGCCGGGCCACCCACAAAGCCAGCGCGCCGCCGGCCACGCCCGGCAGCACCTTCGCGCGCCAGTAAGCCTGCGCGTCCTCTGGCGTGTACGGCAGGACGAAGCTGACGCTGGCGCCGCCTTGCACGCAGGCGTGCAGCAGGCCGGCCAGTTCCGCCAGCAGGGCGTCGGCGTCATCCGCCGACAGGAGCGTCACTTCATAAGGGGTTTGGGACATGGTGGACTCAGACGATGAAGAGCAGGTATCGGGCGCCGGTGTGCGGCGGGGTGGAAAATTCGCTGGCGCCGAACAACTGATAGCGCAGGCAATCGCCGGGGGCCAGGCGGTAGGCCTGGCCGTCGACGGTAATGGACAGCTCGCCTTCCAGCATCAGCAGATGGTGTTCCAGGCCCGCCCGCGGCGAGCGTTCATAGGCGATGCGCGCGCCGGCCGCCAGTTCGCAGGCCAGCACCTCGCCCGCCAGTTGCTGCGCGGGCGGTGAAACCGAGCGGCGGCGGAAACCCGCGCTGTCGTCCACCCACACGGCCTGGGCCTGCTGCGGCACCAGCGGCGCGAATTCGTCCTCGACCATCAGCATCAGGCGCGACATGGTCAGGCCGTAGGCCGCGCACAGCTTGCCCAGCACGCTGGCCGTGGCGCTGACCTCGGCGTTCTCCAGCCGCGACAGCGTGGCGCGGCTGACCCCGGCGCGGCGGGCGAGTTCGTCCAGCGGCCAGCCGCGTTCCTGGCGCAGCGCCTTGAGCCGGCCGGCGATGCGCCGGTCCAGGCCGGCGTCGGAAGGTATCGTGTTTTCCATATAAGAGAATTTCTCTCAAATACGGAACGCCGTCAAGCCCCGGCTACAGCCCTCAGGGCGATTTCGGCACAATATGGGTCATGCACCTGGCCACCCCCCTCATCATGACCTCCCTCTGCCTGAGCTTTCTGAGCGGCTGCAGCCTGCCCTCCCTGGACAAGCGCAGCGAGTCCCGCGCGCTGACTCCCGAGGCAGCGCAACACACACCGCTGGGCCAGGCCATCGCGCCCATGGCGGCCGCGCATCCCGGCAAGTCCGGCATCCATCCCCTGCCCGACGCGTACGACGCTTTCGCCGCGCGCATGCTGCTGGCGCGGGCGGCCGAGCGCAGCCTGGACGTGCAGTACTACATCTGGCACAACGACATGACCGGCACCATGCTGCTGGAGGCCCTGCACGAGGCGGCCGACCGCGGCGTGCGGGTGCGGCTGCTGCTCGACGACAACGGCACGGCCGGGCTGGACGACGAACTGTCCGCGCTGGACGCGCACCCGAACATCGAGGTGCGGCTGTACAACCCCTTCGTGCTGCGCTGGCCCAAGACGCTGGGCTACCTGACGGACTTCAGCCGCCTGAACCGCCGCATGCACAACAAGTCCTTCACGGCGGACAACCAGGCCACCATCATCGGCGGGCGCAATGTCGGCGACGAATATTTCGGGGCGGCCAGCGGGGTGCTCTTCACCGACCTCGACGTGCTGGCCATCGGCGCCGCGGTCAATGACGTATCCATGGATTTCGACCGGTACTGGGCCAGCGAATCGGCCTACCCGGTGGACCGCCTGCTCAAGCAGCCCGAGCCCGGCGGGCTGGACGAACTGGAGCAGGCCGCCACGCAGGTCGAACGCTCGCCGGAAGCCGCCGCCTATGCCGAGGCCATGCGCAAGCTGCCGTTCATCAAGCAACTGCTGCATGGCGAGCTGGCGCTGGAATGGGCCGACACGCGCATGGTCAGCGACGATCCGCGCAAGACCCTGGGCACCGCGCCGCCCGAAGCGATGCTGCCGCATCAACTGCACGAGATCGTCGGCACGCCCACGACGGACCTGGAGCTGGTGTCGCCCTATTTCGTGCCCACGGCCACCGGCACCCAGGCCTTCGCGCAGATGGCGCGGCGCGGCATCAAGGTCAAGGTGCTGACCAACGCGCTGGAAGCGACGGACGTGGCGGTGGTGCATTCCGGCTATGCCAAGCGCCGCAAGGATCTGCTGGCCAGCGGCGTGGAGCTGTTCGAGATGAAGCGCATGTCCGCCGACGTCGAGCACAACAAGAGCATGGGGCCTTTCGGGAGTTCCGGTTCCAGCCTGCACGCCAAGACCTTCGCCGTCGACGGCCGCAGGATCTTCGTGGGGTCGTTCAATTTCGATCCCCGCTCGGCCAAGCTGAACACCGAACTGGGGTTCGTCATCGACAGTCCCACGCTGGCGGGCCGCATCGCCGAGGCCTTCGAACGCGAAATCCCCCTGGCCGCCTATCGCGTCTGCCTGGACGACAAGGGCGAACTCTACTGGCTGGAACAGCGCGGCGGCGACACCATCCGCCACGACACCGAACCAGGCACCACCGTGTGGCAGCGCATGTCGCTGTGGTTCGTGTCGCTGCTGCCGCTGGAACCGCTGCTGTAGGCGTCCGGACATGGCTTCGAACCTGGAGCTTTTCGGCGACGGCGCCCCCGCGCAAGGCGGGTGCGTGGCGCTGGGCCCGCAGTCCGTCGTGCTGCGCGGCTACGCCCTGCCGATGGTCGACGCCCTGCTCGCGGGCGTCGACGCGGTCACGGCGCGGGCGCCCTTCCGCCACATGGAGACGCCGGGCGGCTACACCATGTCGGTGGCGCTGACCAACTGCGGAACCCTGGGCTGGACCAGCGATGCCCGCGGCTACCGCTACACCCGCCAGGACCCGCTGTCGGGCCAGCCCTGGCCCGCCATGCCCGAAGCCTTCGTCCAGTTGGCGCGGGCCGCGGCGGCCGATGCCGGTTTCCCCGGCTTCGCGCCGGACGCCTGCCTGGTAAACCGGTACGAACCGGGCTCGCGGCTGTCGCTGCACCAGGACAGGAACGAACGCGACTACGGCGCGCCCATCGTGTCGGTGTCGCTGGGCATGCCCGCCGTCTTCCTGTTCGGCGGCGACGCGCGCGCGGACAAGGCCTCGCGCACGCCGCTGTTCCATGGCGACGTGGTCGTCTGGGGCGGCGCGGACCGGCTGCGCTACCACGGCGTCATGCCCATGAAGGACCTGCCGCATCCCCGGCTCGGCAGCCTGCGCATCAATTTCACCATCCGCAAGGCGGGCTGACGGCCCGCCCCGCATGAGGGTTCTCCACCTCTGGCCGGCCGGCCGCGGCGGCTCTACCATTGCGCACCTTCCCGCCCCGCGTTCCGGAACCCCATGCGTACACGATCCGCCCTGGCCTTGCTGTGCACCCTGATCGCGGCGTCCGCCCGGTCCGCCGAGCCGCCCCCGGCCCTGATCGAAAACTCGCTGGGCATGGCCTTCGTGCGCATACCCGCCGGCACCTTCCTGATGGGCAGCGACGAAACGCCCGAGTCGCTGGCGCGCGCCTATCCCCAGTATCCGCCGGCGCGGTACGCCCAGTTGTCCGACGAGGCGCCGGCGCATACCGTGCGCATCACGCGCCCGTTCTATCTCGAACGGACGGAAGTCACCGTGGGGCAGTTCCGCCGCTTCATCGAGGCATCCGGCTACGTTCCCGAATCCGAGGCCGACGGGACCGGCGGCTACGGCTACAACCCCTCGTACGATCCCGACAAGTCCGAAAGCGGCGACGCCTTCGAAGGCCGCGACCGCCGCTACTCCTGGCGCAACCCGGGCTTCGCGCAGGGCGACGACCATCCGGTCGTGAACATAAGCTGGAACGACGCCACGGCGCTGGCGCGCTGGCTGACCCTGCGGGAAGGCAAGGTCTACCGCCTGCCCACCGAAGCCGAATGGGAATACGCCTGCCGCGCCGGCACGCGCACCCGCTACCAGAACGGCGACGATCCCGAGGCCATGCCCGACGTCGGCAACGGTTTCGACGCGCAAGCCGGGCCGTTCTGGCCCAAATGGGCGGCCTTTGCGTCGGCCCGCGGGGACGGCCATGCCTTCACCGCCCCCGTCGCCAGCTATGCGCCCAACGCCTTCGGCCTGTACGACATGCACGGCAATGCCTGGGAATGGGTCGCGGACTGGTACGGCGAGGACTACTACGCGCATTCGCCCGCGGACGACCCGCAGGGCCCGGCCAGCGGCAATGTGCGCGTCAGGCGGGGAGGCTCCTGGCATACGTGGGCGCTGTACACGCGGGCCTCGTTCCGCAACTGGAATACGCAGGAAACGCGCTATCCGCTGGTGGGCCTGCGCCTGCTGCGGGAGGCCGAATGACGGAGCCGGCCCCCCGTACGGGTTAGCATAGCCGCACGCTCAACCTCAGAGAGAATCCTGACATGCATTCACTGGGCCGTCTCGTCCTGCTCGTGAACGACTACGAAACCGCCATCGCCTTCTACCGCGACAAGCTGGAAATGGAGGTCTATGCGGACCTGCCCGTGGGCCCGCAACGCTATGTGCACCTGCGGCTGCCGGAACAGCCTTCGGTGGGCGTATGGCTGCTGCAGGCCCTGACCCAGGCGCAGCGCGACCGCGTCGGCGACCAGACCGGCGGCCAGCCGGTAGGCGTCTTCTATACCGACGACGTCGCGCGCGACCATGCCCGCTTCGCCGCCCGGGGCGTGCGCTTCACCAAGGAACCGGTGCACGAAGCCGCCGCCGTGTATGCCCATTTCATCGACCTGTACGGCAACGAATTCGTGCTGGTACAGGCGAAGCCATAGCCTGAAAGCCGGCCCCGGCCGGCCCGCCATTCCGACCAGGAGAACCCCATGTCCAGAGTCATGCTCGTCACCGGCGGCAGCCGCGGCATCGGAGCCGCCGTCGCCAGGCTGGCCGCCCGGCGCGGCTATGCCGTGGCCGTCAACTACCACGCGCGCGCCGACGCCGCCCAGGCGGTCGTGGAAGAGATACGCGGCGCCGGCGGGCGCGCCGTCGCCTTGCAGGCCGACGTCTCGCAGGAGGCGCAGGTGGTGCGCATGTTCCGCGCCGTGGACGAGGAACTGGGCCGCATCGACGCGCTGGTGAACAACGCGGGCATCCTGGAGACGCAGATGCGCGTGGACAGCATGAGCGCCGAGCGCCTGCTGCGGGTGCTGTCCACCAACGTCGTGGGCGCGTTTCTGTGCGCGCGCGAGGCCGTGCGCAGAATGTCGACGCGCCACGGCGGCCAGGGCGGCGCCATCGTCAACGTGTCCTCCGCCGCCGCCCGCCTGGGCTCGCCCAACGAATACGTGGACTACGCCGCGTCCAAGGGCGCGATGGACACGATGACCATCGGCCTGTCCAAGGAAGTGGCCCCGGAAGGCATACGCGTCAATGGCGTGCGCCCGGGCACCATCTACACCGAGATGCATGCCAGCGGCGGCGAGCCGGGCCGCGTGGACCGCCTGAAAAGCGCGATACCGCTGCGCCGCGGCGGCACCGTGGAAGAAGTGGCGGGCGCCGTGATGTGGCTGTTCTCGGACGAGGCCGGCTACACCAGCGGTTCGTTCATCGACGTGTCCGGCGGCACCTGACGCCGCCGCCCGCGGGCTACTTGGGACCCGCGGAGATGACCCGGTTTTCCTGGCGGGAAGCGATGCGCGCCTCGACGCGGCGCAGCACCGCCAGCACGAACAGGGCCATCAGCGTGCTGACCACGGCGGTGGCTTCGCGCCCCATGCCGGCGGCCACGCCGATGGCAGCCGTCATCCAGATGCTGGCCGACGTCGTCAGCCCGTGGATTTCACGTTCATTGCCCAGCTTGATGATGGCGCCCGCGCCCAGGAAGCCGATGCCGGCGATCACGCCTTGCAGCACCCGGCTCAGGTCGCCGACCTGCATGCCGCCCTGCAGCGGCACCAGCACGAAGATGGCCGCCCCCAGCGCGACCAGCATGTGGGTGCGCAGGCCGGCCGCCTTGCCGCTGCGCTCGCGCTCGTAGCCCAGCAGGCCGCCCAGGATCACGGCCATGCCCAGGCGCAGCACGATGCGCGTCGCCTCGCCCGCATCGGGGATGTCGGCGAATTCGCTGCGCAGGGTGGACCAGATTTCCAGCCAGATTTCCGACATCGCCGCCTCCTCGGAGGAAATGGTGAAAGCAGCATAGCAGGCGGCGCGCGCGGGCCGCCACGCCTCGCATGCACTGGCACATATGGGCACAACTGGTTTACAACCTCCTGGTGTCCCGCGCTGTCGCGGGCGAGAACCGACCGGAGGGTTTCATGGATTTGCAGCTAGGCGGTAAACGCGTGCTCATCACGGGCGCATCCAAGGGCATCGGCCTGGCCTGCGCCATCGCGTTCGCCCGCGAAGGCGCCGAGCCCATCCTGGTGGCGCGCGACGACGACGCCCTGCATGCCGCCTCGCAAGCCATCGGCGCGCAGACCGGCCGGCAGGCCCGCGTGCACACGCTGGACCTGGCGCAGCCCGGCGCGGCGGAACGCCTGAGCAAAGAGGCGGGCGACGTCGACATCCTGGTGAACAACGCCGGCGCGGTGCCCGGCGGCGCCCTGGACCAGGTGCAGGACGAGCGCTGGCGCGCCGGCTGGGAACTGAAGGTGCATGGCTACATCGCCCTGGCGCGCCACTACTACCCGCGCATGCGCGAGGCCGGCGCGGGCGTCATCGCCAACATCATCGGCATGGCGGGATCCGCGCCGCGCGCCGACTACATCTGCGGCGCGGCGGCCAACGCCTCGCTCATCGCCTTCACCCGCGCGCTGGGCGGCGAGGCGCCGCGCCATGGCGTGCGCGTCTTCGGCGTGAACCCGTCGCGCACCCGCACCGACCGCGTGCTGACCCTCGCGCGGCAGCGCGCGCAGGCCCGCTGGGGCGAAGAAAGCCGCTGGCAGGAAACGCTATCCGACCTGCCCTTCGGCCGGCTGATGGAACCCGACGAAGTGGCCGACATGATCGTCTTCGGCGCCTCGCCGCGCGCCGGCTACCTCAGCGGAACGGTGATCGACCTGGACGGCGGCGAGCAGTATGCGAGTCATGGGCGGTGAACGGTTCATCCGCCCTGGTCGAGGTCGGTGTTCGACACCTTGGAGGTCAGTGTCTGACACCCCAGGAGATGCCCTGCATCCTGCACGGGTATCGCATGGGTGTCTGACACGGCATTCGCGCATCGGCGGGTGTCAGACACCCGGGAAGATCGGCTTCATCCTGTACGGGCATCGCATTGGGTGTCAGACACGTGACGCGCTGTCCGCTGTCTGAGGGTCAGTGTCTGACACCCCAGGAGACGCCCTGCATCCTGCACGGGTATCACACGGGTGTCTGACACCGCATTCGCACATCGGCGGGTGTCAGACACCCGGGAAGATCGGCTTCATCCTGTACGGGCATCGCATTGGGTGTCAGACACATGACGCGCTGTCCGCTGTCTGGAGGTCAGTGTCTGACACCCCGGGAGACGCCCTGCATCCTGCATGGGTATCGCATGGGTGTCTGACACGGCATTCGCGCATCGGCGGGTGTCAGACACCCGGGAAGATCGGCTTCATCCTGTACGGGCATCGCATTGGGTGTCAGACACATGACGCGCTGCCCGCTGCCTGGAAGTCAGTGTCTGACACCCCAGGAGATGCCCTGCATCCTGCACGGGTATCACACGGGTGTCTGACACGGCGTTCGTGCGTCGGCGGGTGTCAGACACCCGGGAAGATCGGCTTCATCGTGTACGGGCATCGCGTTGGGTGTCAGACACGTGACGCGCTGCCCGCTGTCTGAAGGTCAGTGTCTGACACCCCAGGAGACGCCCTGCATCCTGCACGGGTATCGCGCGGGTGTCTGACACGGCATTCGTGCATCGGCGGGTGTCAGACACTGTCTCTGTCAAGCACCCGCCGCCCGCAGCTCCCAGCCGGCCAGCAGCGCCGGCAGTTGCGCCATGTCGGTGAACACGCGGGCCACGCCCACGCCGCGCAAGGCCTCGGCGCCGCTGTGGCCGCTCGCGTCCGGGCTGTATCCGAATACCGTGGCGCCCGCGGCCACGCCGGCGGTCGCGCCGGTCACCGTGTCCTCCACGATGGCGCAGCGCCGGGGATCCACGCCCAGCGCCTCGGCGGCGGCCAGGTACACGTCCGGCCAGGGCTTGCTGCGCGGCATTTCGTGGCCGCTGAACACGCGCCCGCCGAAGCAATCGGCGATGCCCACCTTGGCCAGTTGCAGTTCCACCTTGCGGCGGTCGGCACCCGAGGCGACGGCGATCCGTCCGTCCAGCGCCTGGTGCAAGGCGCGCACGGCATCCGGCGCGCCGGGTATTTCCAGCAGGTCGCGGTCCAGCGCGTCGTTGCGCCGCTGGCGGAACTGGGCGAACCATTCCTGGCCGAGCGTGGCGCCGGTGCGGGCCTCGATCAGCGGCAGTTCGTCCCTGACGGCCTTCCCGGTGAAGATGCGCATGGTTTCTTCATGCACGATGTCCCAACCCAGTTCGTTGAGCATCTGCGTCAGCACGCGGCTGGTGATGGGTTCGGAATCGACCAGGACGCCATCGCAGTCGAACAGCACGGCGTCAAAGGGAAAATCAGTCATTGCGGCAAGCCGGGGGAAATCCATGAAGCGGGTAAGCATACTTCAAGCGGCCCGGCCTCCCCCGGCGCGGACGCGCCTCAGTTTTCCGCCGTGATGTGCCCGTCCGCCACGACCTTGGCGAACACCGCCGTCTGCGCCTTGATGAAATCGCGGAATTCGTCCTGGCTCATGGGCTGCACTTCCCCGCCCAGTTCGCGCAGGCTGGCCACCAGCTTCTCGTCCTTCAGCGCGCGGCCGATCGCGGCGGCCAGCTTCTGCTGCACGTCCGCCGGCGTCGCCGCCGGCACGAACACGCCGAACCAGTTCTCCAGCGCGTAGTCCGCGAGCGGCGCGTACTCCGCCACGGCGGGAATATCCGGCGCGAACGAGGCCCGCTTCGCGGACGTGACGGCCAACGGCTTGACCTTGCCGCTCTTGATGAAAGGCAGCGCGCCCGCCAGGCTGACGAACGTCAGGTCCACGCTGCCGGCGGCCACGTCCACCAACTGCGCCGACGCCCCCTTGTACGGGACGTGCACCATCTTGATCCCGGCCAGCGATTGCAGCAGCTCGCCATTCAGGTGCTGCGGATTGCCCACGCCGCTGGTCGCGTAGGTCAGCCTGTCGGGATTGGCCCGGCCGTAGGCAACCAACTGCTCCACGCTGGACACCGGCAGCCTGGGATTGGCGACCAGCACGTTGGGCACGCGCGCGATCAGCGCGATCGGCGCCAGGTCCTTGTCCGGCTGGTATTGCATCTTGCTCTTGAACACCAGCGGATTGATCGCGGTCTCGCCCGCCGAGCCCAGCAGCAGGGTGGCGCCGTCCGGAGCGGAACGCACCACCGTCTGCGCGCCCAGCATGCCGCTGGCGCCAGGCTTGTTTTCGACCACAACCCCTTGCGGCATTTCGCCGCGCAGCCGCTCGGCCAGCAGCCTGCCCATCCCGTCCACCCCGCCGCCCGCGGCAAACGGCACGATCAGGGTCACGGGCCGGCCCGCGGCCGGGTCGGCGGCGTGCAGCGGGACCGCCGCGGCCAACGCCAGGGCCGCGCCAGCGGCCAGGGTACGGATTGCATGCATGGTCTGTCTCCTGTGCGGCCGGTTCTCTGCCCGGCCGGGTTTTTCCTTAATTGCATTTTATAGATTCAATATGCAAAAATGGCAGCTATGGAAAACACCAATGCCACGCCGCGCCGCGCCAGCTTCACGCTGGACGGCGTCCGCTACACCTATCTGGACCTGGCCGGCGCCTATAGCGAGGCCTACTTCCGCCTGCCCGTGGTGTTGCGGCTACTGCTGGAAAACGCGCTGCGCAACATGGCCGATACCGAGCGCGACGCCGCCGCGGCCGCGCTGTTCGGCTGGCTGGAACAGGGCACGAGCGAAGCCGAGATCGCCTTCCAGCCCGGACGCGTGCTGATGCACGACACCACCAGCACCCCCGCGCTAGTCGATATCGCGGCGATGCGCGACGCCCTGGCCGAGGCCGGCGTCGACCCCGGCCTGCTGAACCCGGTGCTGCCCGTGGACGTATCGGTGGACCATTCGCTGGCGGTGGAAGCCTACGCGCGCGCCGACGCGGCCGCGTTGAACCTGGACCTGGAACTGCGCCGCAACGCCGAGCGCTACCGGTTCCTGCGCTGGGCGTCCAAGGCCCTGTCCAATGTGCGCATCCATCCGCCGGGCACCGGCATCATGCACACCATCAACCTGGAGCAACTGGCCGCCGTGGTCTGCCGGAAGGACGGCGCCGACGGCGTCTCGCTGCATCCGGACATGATGATCGGCACCGACAGCCACACGCCCATGATCAACGGCATCGGCGTGCTGGGCTGGGGCGTGGGCGGGCTGGAGGCGCAGACCGTCATGTTCGGCATGCCCACCCTGCTGCGCATCCCCGACGTGATCGGCGTGCGCCTGACCGGCGCGCTGGCGCCGGGCGTGACCGCGACCGACCTCGCCCTGACCGTGACCCAGCGCCTGCGCGCCATCGGCGTGTCCGGGGAATTCGTGGAGTTCTTCGGGCCCGGCGCCGCCACGCTGTCGGCAGGCACCCGGTGCGTGGTGGCCAACATGGCGCCCGAGTATGGCGCCACGACCGGCTACTTCCCCATCGACGGCGAAACGCTAGCCTATCTGCGCCAGACGGGCAGGCCCGAAGCGCACATCGCGCTGGTGGGCGCATACGCCGAACGGGCCGGCATCGCGCTGGACCCGGACGCCGCGCCGCGCTATACCCGCGTGGTCGACATCGCGCTGGACCGCGTGCAAATGCACGTGGCCGGCCCGAAGCGGCCGCAGGACCTGCATCCCTACACCGAGACGAAGGCCATCCTGCAAAGCCTGGGCTTCACGCCCCGGGCGCGGGCGGACGGCCTGCCCCGCCATGCCATCGCGATCGCCGCCATCACCAGTTGCACCAACACCTCGGACCCGCGCCTGCTGACGGCGGCGGGCCTGCTGGCGCGCAAGGCGCGCCAGGCCGGCCTGCGCGTGCCCGCCTGGGTGAAGACGTCCCTGGGGCCCGGTTCGCCCGCCGCCGCCGCGTATCTGGCGCGCGCCGGCCTGCTGGAGGACCTGGCCGCCGTGGGCTTCGATATCGTGGGCTACGGCTGCACCACCTGCATCGGCAACTCCGGCCCCCTGCCCGCCGCGGTGCGCGACGCCATGGCGGCCGGCGCGGTCCATCCGGTCGCCGTGCTGTCCGGCAACCGCAATTTCACCGGCCGCATCCATCCCGACCTGGACCTGGGCTTTCTCATGTCGCCGCCGCTGGTCATCGCATTCGCGCTGGCGGGCGACGCCGAGCGCGACCTCGGCCGGGAGCCGGTGCAGATCTCGCCGGACGGCCGCGCCATTCATCTGCGCGATCTCTGGCCCGACGAGGCCGAGATCGACGCCGCGCTGGCCGCCGGCCAGCGGCCCGGCGACTACCGCGGCGCGTTCAGGATCGCCAGCGCCAATCCCGCCTGGCAGGCGCTGCAATCGCCGGATACCGCCCGCTTTCCCTGGGATCCGGCATCCACGGCGCTGCGCCGCCCGCCCTTCGCCTCCACCGAAGAGGCCGGCCAATTGGGCCGCTACACGGCCCACCCCCTGCTGGTGCTGGGCGACGACGTCACGACCGACCACCTGTCGCCCGCCAGCGCCATCCCGCCGGACAGCCCGATCGCCGACTTCCTGGTCGAGCGCGGCGACAAGCGCGACGACCTGAACGTCTTCGCGTCGCGGCGCGGCAACTGGCAAGTCATGATGCGGGCCGCGTTCTACAGCAAGAGCCTCGTCAACCTGCTCTGTCCCGAGGCCCCCGTGGGCCATACGCGGCACGCGCCCAGCGGCGGGATCGAGCCCATCTGGGCAGCCGCGGCCCGCTACGCGCAGGCAGGGCAGCCGGTCGTGCTGGTGGCGGGCGAGCGCTACGGCACCGGGTCGTCGCGCGACTGGGCCGCCAAGGGCCAGCGCCTGCTGGGCATACGCGCGGTGCTGGCGGTCAGCTTCGAACGCATCCACCGGTCCAACCTGATCGGCATGGGCATCCTGCCCCTGCGCCTGCCCGAGGGCGTTACGCCCGCCAGCCTGCGGATACGGTCGGGCGACCGGATCGACATCGACGCCGATCCCGCCGCGCTGATGCCGCGCGGCGCGGTGCCGGTGCGCATCCTGCGCGCCGGCGGCGGGACCGAAACGCTGCTGGCCGCCGCGGCCGTCGAAACCCGGCTGGAAATCCGCCTGTTGCGGATGGGCGGCGTCATTCCCGCTATCCTGTCGGACACGATCGAATCGGCCCAATCCCATCCATGAGCGCGCAAACCAATACCGTCAACAAAATCCTGGAGCTGATCAAGGAAGAGCGCCTGCCCGAAGGCGCGCACCTGACCGCGCAGAAGCTCGCGGACCGGCTGCGCCTGTCGCGCTCGCCGGTCAACGACGCGCTGGGCATTCTCGAACGGCACGGCATCGTGACGCGCAGGCCCAACCGCGGCTACTTCCTGCGGCAGGATTTCGATGCGCTGGCGCAGGACGGCGCCGGGCTCGCGCAGCCCTCCGTCGACGACATCGTGACGCAAAGCTATTTCAGGCTGGCCGACGAACTGCTGCGCGGCGAACTGCCCATGCAGTGCAGCGAAGCCCAGTTGCGCGCGCGCTACGCGCTGACCAACGCGCAGACCCAGGCCCTGCTGGCGCGCATCTCGCAGGAAGGCTGGGCGCATCGCCGGCCCGGCTACGGCTGGGAATTCTCTTCCATGATGACGACGCCGGACAGCCTGCTTCAGTCCTACCGGCTGCGGCTGGCGCTGGAGCCGGCGGCGCTCCTGGAACCCACGTTCCATATCGACAAGGCCGTCCTGGCGCGCTGCCGCGCCGCGGAAAAGCACCTGTTGGACGGCGGCATCGCCACCGACACGGCGGATCAACTGCACGAACGCGGCGTGCGCTTCCACGAATCGCTGGTGGAAGCGTCGGGCAACCCCTTCTTCATCGACACGATCAAGCGCGTCAACCGCGTGCGCCGCCTGCTTTCGTACCGATCCATGCAGGACCGCAGCCGCTACAAGCAGCACTGCGACCAGCACCTGGCGATCCTGGACCTGCTGGAGCGCGAACGCAACGAAGAGGCCGCCGAGGCATTGGCCGCCCATCTGCGCAGCACCCTGGACAACCTGGCCCGCATCCGCGGCATCCTGGCCTAGGGCCGGCTCCATTCCTACCCGACGAGGCTCGCGCCATGCACGTCTATATCGGCTCCCGCACCACGCGCGAACGCAACGCCCGCGGCGAGGGCATCAGCGTTTTCGACTACGACCCCGGCAGCGGGACGCTGACCCTGACGCAGGTGATGGGCGGCCTGCTCAATCCTTCCTACCTGCTGCCGCATCCCGCCCTGCCGGTGCTGTACACCGTGCATGGCGACAGCCACGAGGTCAGCGTGCTGCGCCGCGACACGCGCGACGGATCCCTGGCGCCGTGGCGCACGCAGTCCTGCGAAGGACGCAATCCCGTGCATCTGGCCCTGGGTCCCTCGGGCCGCTACCTGATGGTGTCGAACCACCTGGCCGGCACGCTGGCCGTGCTGCCCGTGGCGGGCGACGGGTCGCTGCACCCCGTATCGCAAACGGTTCGCCTTGAAGGCGAGCCCGGGCCGCACCGCAAGGAGCAGCCTTTCGCCAAGCCGCACTACAACCTCGTCGACCCGTCCGGCCGCTACGTGGCGGTGCCGGACAAGGGCCTGGACCGCGTGTTCCTCTTCGCGCTGGACGAGCGCGGCCTCGGCGCGGAACCGGTTTGCGCGGCCGCCGCGCGCGAAGGCGCCGGCCCGCGCCACGCCGTCTTCCACCCGTCCGGCGCGTGGCTCTACGTGGTCAATGAACTGGACAACACCGTGGCCGCCTATGCGCTGGAAGCCGGCGCGCTGCGGCCGTTCCAGGTGCTGCCCACGCTGCCCGACACCTGCACCGGCAACAGCCGCGCCGCCGGCATCGCGATGGACGCGCACGGCCGCCACCTGTACGTCTCCAACCGCGGCGACGACAGCATCGCCGTGTTCGGGGTAGACCCCGCCAGCGGCAGGCTGACGCCGCGCCAGCACGCATCGACCCGCGGCAGGACGCCGCGCTTTTTCACCCTGTCTCCCGACGGCCGCTTCCTGTTCGCGCTCAACGAGGACAGCGACACCCTGGCGCGGTTCCAGATCGATCCGGGCGACGGCACCCTGGCGGAAGACGGCTGCGTCCTGCGCGTCGGCAGCCCGGTGTGCATGGTGTTCGCGCCGCGCCAGGCGTGATGCGCGGCGGCTTCAGAAATCCATGGAAGCCGACAGCATCACGGTGCGCGGCACGCCCTGCGAGATCGTGCCGTACGAAGCCACGCCGGACCAGTACGCCCGGTTGAACACATTGACCACGTTGGCCCGCAGCGTGACGTCCTTGCCGTAGACCTTGGCGGCGTAGCGCGCCCCCAGGTCGAAGGTGGTCCACGACGGCACGGACTGCGTGTTGGCCTGGTTGATGTATTCGCGTCCGGTGTGGACCATGCTGCCCGTCAGGGTCAGGCCGGCCACCCACGGCGTATCCCACTCCGCGCCCAGATTGACCGACACCTTGGGCACGCCCACGGGCCGGTTGCCCACCCTGGCGCGGCTGGCCGTGCGCGTCAGCTCCGCGTCCAGGAACGTCACCCCGCCCAGCAGGCGCAGCCCACGCAGGGGTTCGCCGGCGACGTTGAACTCCAGCCCGCGATTGCGCTGCTCGCTGTCGGCGCCGTACACGCCATCGGTCAACTGGCCGCTGGGCTTGGTGATTTCGAAGGCGCTCAGCGTCAGCATGGCGCTGTCCAGGTCCAGCTTGACGCCCACCTCCTTCTGCTTCGCCTTGTAGGGCTTGAACACCTGGCCCGCGTTGGACGCGGTGGCGGGCGCCACGTCGCCCTTGCTCAGGCCTTCAACGTAGTTGGCGTAGAACGACACATGGTTCCAGGGCTTGACGACGAGGCCCGCCAGCGGCGTGGTCGCGCGCTCGTCATAGCTGACGGTCCGCTCGCCGGTCGCCGCGTTGAAATTGCGGGACTCGATGCGCTGCTGGCGCACCCCCAGGGTCAGTTGGGCGCGCTCGTCCAGGATGCTGAGCGTATCGGCCAGGGCCAGGCCGGAAAGGTCGGACGACGACACCTTGGGCACGTTGGCCGGCGCGGGGATGTACTGCTCCGGACGCGTGACGGGGTGGTAGATGTTGGACGCGAGGGGCGTGCCCATCACGCTCGCCTGCGAATTGCGGTCGCTGTACAGGCTGCCCATGAAGCTGATGGCATGGCGCACCGGCCCCGTGTCCAGCTTGGCCCGCAAGCCGGCGTTGTAGGTGCTGCGGTCCACCTGGAACCGGAAGTTGTTCGGCGTGACGAGCGTATCGCCGGCTTCGTTCACGATCGTGGGCGTCTGGTCCGACAGCCGCGCGATGCTGGTGTCCGAACCGCCCGCATCGGCGAACACCGTCAGGCGGTCGCCGATGTCGTACTCCACCCTCAGCAGCGCCGATTGTCCGTCGGACTTCCACCAGCCCCACGGCTGCGTGGCGTTGCGCCGGCCGTCGGCCGCATGCGGCGCGTCGATGCCGGCGGCCACCAGGAAAGGCCGCGTGGGCGCGTCGATCTTCTCGTTCTGCGTCAGCAGGTCCAGCGACGCGCGCAGGCGTTCGCCCTGGTAATCCAGCGACAAGGCGCCGATGTCGGTGCGCGAATGCAGATTGTCCAGCGGCGTATCGCCCTGGCGGTGCATGCCGTTGACGCGCACCCCCCATTCGCCGGCGGCGCCGAAGCGGCGGCTCAGGTCGGCCCGGGCGCCGAACTGCGAATCGGCCATGTAATCGGCCGACACGCGGGTCAGGTCCTCGGGCAGCGCCCGCTTGGGCACCATGTTGATCACGCCGCCCACGCCGCTGTTGGGCGACATGCCGTAAAGAAGCGCGGCCGGCCCCTTCAGCACCTCCACCCGCTCGATGTAATCGGTGAAAACGTGATAGTTGGGCGCCACGCCGTAGACACCGTCGAAGGCGATCTCGCCGAGGTTGCCTTCGCCGATGGGAAAGCCGCGGATGTAGAACGAATCGGTCACGCCGCCGATCTGGCCGGTGAAGCGCACCGAGGGTTCGACGTTCAGCGCGTCGGCCAGCGTCACCGCCTGGCGGTTCGCCAGCAGTTCGGACGTGTAGTTCGTGACGTTGAACGGCGCGTCCATCACGTCGCGGTTGCCCAGCAGCCCCAGGCGGCCGCCGCGGGCCACCTGGCCGCCGGCGTACTCCGCCGGCAACGCATCGCCTGCCACGCCCGCGCCGGCGACGGTAACCGTGGGCAGCACGGTCAGCGGCTCTCCCGGGCCGGGCGGCAGCTTGCGCAAGGCATAGGCGCCATCGCCCTGCTCCGACAAGGCATAGCCCGATCCGGCCAGCAAGCGGGAAAATCCCTCCTGCGCGGTGTAGGCGCCGTTCAGCCCGTCGCTGCGCCGGCCCGACAGCATCGCCGGATCGAACGACAGGGGCACGCCCGACGCCGCGGCGAACTGGGCGAGCACGTCGCCCAGGGGGCCCGCGGCGATGGCGTAGGACTTGCGCGCCGCGCTGCTGACGGTGTCCGCCGCCGCGGCCGGTGAAGGGGCTCCCGCCGCGGCCAGCAGCGCCAGGCCCAGGCCAGCGGCCCGGACCATCGCGCCCACGGGCGGCAGAACGGCTTTGCCGCGAGGCGTGCGCGGCAAACGGGGAATTCTGGAAACCATGAAACGATCCTTCGTAAGGGACTGGGTAGCGCGCGGGTCGCGGCGATTCACCCGGTACACCGAACGAAGCGGAAAAAAGTGTCAGCCGGTCTGCGATTAATTTGTAACGCCGGCGCGGGGCGCGAGCGTCGTCCAGTACGGCGTGATCCGGCTCACCCTCACCGGCAGGGTCTTTTCCAGGAGCCGCAGGCTGGCGTCGATGTCGTTCAGCGGGAAGGCCCCCGACACCCGCAGCCCGGCCACCCCCGGGTCGCAGCGCAACACGCCCCGCCGATAACGGCCCAGTTCGTCCACCAGGTCGGCCAGCCGCCAATTCCGGACGGCAAGCATGCCCTGCTCCCACGACACCGCGGACTCGTCGGCCGGAACCTGGAGGCCGGCTTCGCGCGCGTTGAAGACCGTCTGCCGCCCCGCCGGCAGCAACATGGCGGCCGCTCCCGCCGACGCGGGCCGGATCTCGACCGCGCCGTCGAAGACCGCAACGCGCACCGAGCCGCCTTCGTCGCGCACCATGAAACGCGTGCCCAGCGCGCGTATCGCGCCCTGTCCGGTCTGGACGATGAAGGGGCGCGGAACCGGCGAAGGATCGTGGCCGGTGGTCAGCAGGATTTCGCCCGCCCGCAGCCACAGCAGGCGCTGCCGGGGGGTGTAGTCGATGTCCACCGCGCTGGCGGTGTTCAGCACCAGTTGCGTGCCGTCGGCCAGTTCCATGCGGCGGCGCTCGCCGGTCGCCGTGCGCGCATCCGCGCTCCACGCCCGCCAGGGCAGTTCGCGCGCGCCCCACCACACGGCGGGCGCCAGGACCAGCAGGCCGCCCAGCGCGCGCATGGCCTGCCGGCGGCCCGGGCGGTCGAGCCGGCGCAAGGTGTCGCCTCCGATCCGCAGCGGCACCTGCCCGAATCCGCGCAGCATTTCCTCGGCCCGCGCCCAGGCGGCGGCATGCTCGGCGCTGCGCCCGCGCCAGCGCTCGAACGCGGCGCGATCGGACGCCGACAGGGTCTCGGACTGCCAGCGCACCACCCAGCCCGCCGCTTCCTTCAGGATGGCGGGATCGACGGCGGCGCTCATCGGACCACCTGCTGCGGGCTCATGGCGCGTCGGCCTGGTAGGCGATCAGGCAGGCGGTCAACGCCGCCTGCATGCGGCGCTTGACGGTGGACAGCGACACGTTCAGCCGCTGCGCGATGGCGTCGTAGCCCATCCCGTCGAACTGCGACATCAGGAAGATTTCGCGCGTGCTGGCCGGCAGGGCGCGCAGCGTGGCGTCGATGGCGAGCAGGGTTTCCAGGATGAGCGCCCGCGCCTCGGGCGACGGCACCTCCGGCGCCGGAAGCTGCGCGACGACGGCCAGATAGGCGTCCTCCAGCGCGCGGCGGCGCCAGTGGTCCACGACCAGCCCTTTCGCGATGTGGGTCAGCAGCGCGCGCGGCTCGGCGCCGGCCCCCTGCCTGCGCCCGGCCATCAGGCGCACGAAGGTGTCGTGCGCCAGGTCCGCGGCGTCGAAGGAATTGCCCAGCTTCTTGCGCAGCCAGCCCGACAGCCAGCCGTGATGATCCCGGTAGATCTTCGTGACGGTGTCGGCGCTCAAGGAATCGGGCGTAGGCAAGGCGCTACCCTGGATAGAACGTAAATAGGAACTATTTATATTCTATCCTATCCCCTCACGGCCCTTTAACGGCCGCGCTCAGTAATCCATCGGGATATGGCACTGGGCGGCCCTCAGTTCCTCCAGGTGCCGCTCGGCCTCCTGCCTTTCCGCGGCTGGCGACAGAGCCCGCCAGCTCACCATGTTTCCGGTCGCCTTCACCGGCATCCAACCCAGCACGCTGTAGAGCGTGATCGCGGTGCACCCCGTGTCGAACCGCGTTTCGTAATAGCCGTGACGGTCCGGCAGGGTATCGCCGGGCGTCCATTCCATCTGAGACATCCACGTCTCCTTCTTGCTGAAGCTTATGCGCAAGCGCGCGGATCCCGCGGGGATCTTCCGGCGATCGTATCGCCGGCCGCGTTTGCCTGTACGGTCAAGATGCGCCCGGTTTGCAATTCTTGACAGAGGGATATCCCTAGGCCGCGGGAGGCTCCCGCGGCGGAATGTGGCGAAAATCGGACGAAGCGATGGAGGGCGTCCGCCGCGGCGGCTACTTGATGCCGATGAAGGGCAAGGCCGCGCCCGGGACCTGCGTCGCCGGCAGCACGCCGTCCCATTTTTCCACCGCGTTCAGGCTCACCAGGTTGGTGTTGGCGGCCAGCGCTTCGGCCTTGGCGCGGATCGCGGCGGCCTCGGCCTCGCCCCGCATGCGGATGCCGTCGGCTTCCGCCGTGAACTGCTGGCGGCGGGCGTCGGCCTCGGCCTTGGCCTTCACCACCTGGATTTCGGCGTTGATCGTCGCCGTTTCCTTTTGCTGGCGGGTGGTCTCGATCTGCACCTGGGCCAGCATGCGCTGCTCGATGGAATGCTCGTAGGCCTGCGAAAACCCGACCTCTTCGATCTGCACGCCCACCACCTGCACCGGCGCGCCCTCCATCGTCTTGCGCACGGATTCGTTCACGTCCAGGCCCAGCTTCTGGCGTTCCTGGATGGCGCGCACGGCGGTGTACTGGCCGAACACGTTCTTCACCGAATCCGGCGTCTTGCGTTCCAGCACCCGCATCTGCAGATTGTTGATCGTGCCGTATTCGGAATACAGCTCGGCCACGTGCTCGGGCGGCACGCGGTAGGTCACCGACACCCGCAGCGACGCCGGCTGCTGGTCATAGCTGTAGGCCTCCAGCTTCTCGAACACGAACGTATGGTCGCGCACGGACACCATCATCACGCTGTCGATGAAGGGGGTCTTGAAGTCCAGGCCGGGTTCGGACACGCGCACCAGCTTGCCGTTGCGCAGCACCACGCCGCGCTCGCCCTGGTCCACCTGGAACCATGAGCCGAAGGCCAGGAAGAGGATCAGCACGAACAGCACCGCCGTAATGGCCGCGACCTTGATGCTGCGCGGCTTGACGGCGCCTATCGATTTGACGACCTGCATGTCTGTCGGCTTCACTTGGAATCCCTTTCTGATTTTGAACGTTTACGATCCGAGAGCACGGCGGCAATGCCCCGCGCCAGCAAGTAAGCGACGACGGCCGCTCCCACCAAGATCAGGAAATACCTCATCGAGCGTTCCCCCCGGAAAAGAAGCAGGGGATTCTATCGCGACTCCCTGCGCCTTCGAATTGTGACGATTGTTGCGCGGCCCGGCGGTAAAGTTCCTAGCATCAGGCCGCAACCTGTTACGTCCCTCGGGCCGGACCATCTGCTACCGTTGTTCCAGACCCTTGCGCCGCGGCCCTGGTCCGGCGCCCACGACGGAGACCGCGCATGCCACGTCCTTCCGAGTCCGCGCCCCTGATCGGTGTGATTCCTCCCTACCTGCTGGACCGCCTGGCGCAGCACGCCGACGCCCGGGTCAGCATGCCGGCGGTGAAAACGCTGATCATCGACCAGCAGCAGCGCGGCTTGCGCGAAATGGCGGTCCAGCCGCATCGCGCCAAGCCGGCCCCGGCCAAGCGCGCCGGACCCGCCGGCAAGCCGCGGCGGGCCGTTCACGACGCCGGCAACACGACCACGCTGCCCGGCAAGCTGGTGCGCGCCGAAGGCCGCCCCGCCAGCGGCGACGACGCGGTGGACGAAGCCTATGAACACCTGGGCGCGACCTACAAGCTGTTCTGGGATATCTACCAGCGCCATTCCATCGACGGCGATGGGCTGCCGCTGGTCGGCACCGTGCACTACGGCGAAGACTACGACAACGCTTTCTGGAACGGCGCCCAGATGGTGTTCGGCGACGGCGACGGCGAAGTGTTCAACCGCTTCACGGTGGCGCCCGACATCATCGGCCACGAACTCACGCATGGCGTCATCGACGCCGAGGCCGCCCTGCTCTACCAGGGGCAGTCCGGCGCGCTGAACGAATCCATCTGCGACGTCTTCGGCGCGCTGGTCAAGCAGTACGCCCTGGGCCAGGACGCCCGGCAGGCCGATTGGCTGGTGGGCGCGGGACTGTTCACCGCCAAGGTGCGCGCCCGCGCGCTGCGTTCCATGGCGGAGCCGGGCAGCGCCTATGACGATCCCGTGCTGGGCAAGGATCCGCAGCCCGCCCATATGGACGACTATGTCGACACGCCCAGCGACAATGGCGGCGTGCACATCAATTCCGGCATCCCCAATCGCGCCTTCCACCTGGCGGCCACCGCCCTGGAAGGCCCCGCGTGGGCCGTTGCCGGCCGCGTCTGGTACGACGCCCTGTGCGGCGGCCGGCTGCGCCACGACGCGGACTTCGCGCAGTTCGCGGCGCTGACGCTGGAAGCGGCGCAACGCCAGGGCGCCGCGGCCCGGGACGCCATCGCGAAGGCCTGGCAAACCGTGGGAGTCCAGCCATGATCGAACTGCCTTCCCTGGACCTTGCCCTGCTGGTGCGGCTGACCCGCGAAGGCGGCCTGGCCTATCTGCCGGCGATGGCGCGGCCGCGCAGCATCGACCTGGCCACCTGCCCGCCCGAGGTGCGCCGGGAAGTCTGCGACGCCCTGCAGCGCGCCGCGCCCGTCGCCGTCGCGCGCGACGCGTGCGCCGGCGGCGACCGGCGCTACTTCCGCGTGGAGGTGGTGTACGGCGGCGCCGAGGTGCCGGACGTCAGCTTCGACGTGCCGGAGACCGACGCGCCCGACACGCTGGTGCGCCTGTGGAAGGAGCCGCCCCGGCAGGAGTGAAAGCGCGGGCGCGCCGTTCCCGGCGCGGCGCCTGCGCCGCCTACGCGGGCGCGTGGACCCGGAATTGCCCGATCTGGATGGCCCGGCCCGCATACAGGCCGGCGATCGCCATCGCCACGCACAGCGCCGCGCATACGCCCAGCGCGACGTCCCAGCCGCCCAGCGCATCATGCATCGCGCCCATCAGCGCGGGCCCGGTCGCGGCGAACAGATAGCCCACGCATTGCGCCATGCCCGACAGCGCCGCGGCCTGCTGCGCGTGGCTGGCGCGCAGTCCCACGAACGCGAGGCCCAGGATGATGCCGCCGCCCGTGCCCAGGCCCAGCAGCACGATCCACAACGTGGCCCAGCCGGGCGCGGCGATCAGGCCCAGCATCGCGGCGAACGAGGCCGCGGCCGAGCAGAACGCGGCGGCGCGCTGGTCCTTCATGCGCCGCACCACCGGCGCCAGGAACAGGGCCGGGGCGGCGGACATCAGTTGCAGCAGTCCATGCAGCGTGCCGGCGCGTTCCGCCGTATAGCCCGCCTCGCGCAGGATGGCCGGCAGCCAGCTCACGCCCACGTAGAACACGAAAGAGTTGATGCCCAGGTACAGCGTCACCTGCCAGGCCAGCGGCGAACGCCACAAGCGGCCGCCGTGCGGCGCATGCGCCGTGGACGCCGCGGGCGCGGTGTGATTGGCCAATTGCGGCAGCCACAACAGGACGCCGACGACGGGAATCAGCAACAGGCAGCCTGTCGAGAAACGCCACGTCGCATCGGACAGGTTCGCCAGTGGAATGGCGATGGCCGACGCCAGGCCGGCCGCCAGGCTCATGGTCAGCACATAGGCCGAGGTCAGGCCCGCGACGCGCTGCGGGAAATCGCGTTTCAGCAGACTGGGCAGCAGCACGTTGCCGATGGCGATGCCCGCCCCGATGACCGCCGTGCCCAGGTACAGGCTCCAGGCCGGTCCCAGGGTGCGCACCCCGATCCCGCCGGCGATCAGCAGCAAAGCGGCGAACAAGGTGCGCTCCAGGCCGTGGCGGCGCGCCAGGCCCGCCGCGAACAGCGACACCACCGCGAAGGCCAGCAGCGGCAGGGTGATCAGCATGCCGGCCGCGGTAGAGTTCAGCCCGAGCTGCTCGCGGAGCATGCCGATCAGCGGCGGCACGCCCGTGATGGGCGCGCGCAGGGCGGTGGCGATGCAGAGAATGCCCGCGATCAGCAGCAGGGGATTGCCGGCGGGGCGCTTGGAGGAAGCAGAAAGAGAGGTCATGCGCAGGAAGCCCTTGGACGGGTCCGTCAGTGTGGACAGGTCTCCAGCTTAAGCAAAACCGCCTTTACCGAATTTCGAGATAATGACAAACTATCCCCAAAACCAGCCAACCCCTCAGCCCATGCCCGCCCTGGACGGCCCCGCCCCCTTCCTCGACCTCGACATCGACTCGCAATGGACCAGTGCGATGCGCGTGCATGCGGCCGAGAACGACCACGAATCCCCCCCGCACCGGCACCGCATGAGCCAATTGGTGCTGGCGCTGCATGGCGGCGTGACCTGCTCGGTGCCGCAGGGGCTGTGGATGGTGCCGCCGCACTGCGGCGTCTGGATTCCCGGCGGCGTGCCGCACAGCAACCGCGTCACGGTGAACGGGCGCGTGTGTTTCCTGTTCGTGCCGCCCGGCACCCCGGATCTGCCAAGGCAGTGCTGCACGCTGGCCATCACGCCGCTGCTGCGGGAACTCATCGCGCACCTGGCGGACCTGTCGCCGGCGGAAGCGGCCACCGCGGCCAACCGGAAGCTGGCGGAGGTGCTGGTGGACCAACTGGCCCGCATGCCGACCGAACACCTGCACCTGCCGATCCCGGATCACCCGCGGCTGCGCGAAATCGCCGACGCGCTGCGCGCCGACCCCGCCGACCGCAGCACGGTGGCGCAATGGGGCAGGCGCGTGGCGATGAGCGAACGCACGCTGGCGCGGCTGGTGCACCAGGAACTCGGCATGAGCTTCGGCCGCTGGCGCCAGCAGATGCACATCATCCAGGCCCTGCAGCGCCTGTCGGCCGGCGTCTCGGTGCAGCGCACGGCCGAAGACCTGGGCTACGAATCCGTCAGCGCCTTCATCACCATGTTCCGCAAGACGCTGGGCAAGACCCCCACCCGCTACTTCGCGGACAAGGCCGACGGCGCGCTCTAGGCCAGGAATCAGGCCAGGTGTCGGACCAGGTGTCAGACACCCCACGAAATGCCCGCCAAATGAAGCCGCCCTTCCCGGGTGTCTGACACCCAAGCACCGCCAACGCAGGCCAGGTGTCAGACACCCCACGAGACACCCACCGAATGAGGCCACCCTTCCCGGGTGTCTGACACCCAATCACCCCCAACTACCCCTCCCGCGCCCCCGCCACGATGAACAACCGCGGAAACGGCAACAACACCGTCCCGTCGGCCAGCGCCGGATAAGCCTCTTCGATCAACGACTGGTAGCGGGCCAGGAAACCCGCCTGCCCCTCGGCGTCCAGCCGGTCCAGGTACGGCCGCAAGGCCGTGCCCTTGAACCACTCCACCACGGCCCCCGCCCCCGCCAGCGGATGGTGGTAGGTCGTGCGCCACACGTCCAGCCGGCCGCAATGCGGCTTGAGCAGTTCGTAGTACCAGGCCGCGCTGTGCCGCGGCGGATGCGTGAAGCCGCCGATGCTGGCCGCCCAAGGGGCCTCGCCGGCCACCTGGCGCGCCAGGCGGTGGGCGGGCTCTTCGAGGTTGTCCGGCGTCTGCACCGCCAGGCTGCCTCCGGGCGCCAGCTTGCCGACCAGGCGGGGATACAGCGTATCGTGGTCCGGCACCCATTGCAGCGAAGCGTTCGCCAGGATCACGTCGTAGGATTGCGGCGGATTCCAGGCGGCGATGTCGGCCAGCTCGAAGCGCAGCGCGGGCAGGCGCTTGCGGGCGGCCTGGATCATGTCGTCCGAATTGTCCAAGCCGGTCAGTTCCGCGTCCGGATAGCGCGCGGCCAACACCTCGGTGGAATTGCCCGGGCCGCAGCCCAGGTCCACGGCGCGTTTCACTTCCTGGTTCGGCAAGGCGGCAACCAGGTCCCGCACCGGACGGGTGCGCTCGTTCTCGAAAGCGGAATACTGCTTGGCGGACCAACTGGTCATGGCGGTTCCTTGCGTAGGGGTTCGCCAGCACTCTACGCCTGCCCTACCCATACGACAAATCCGAATCCGGAGAGTCCGCCATATCCACGGGATATGGCGGACCCGGGCCTTACTCGGCCGCCAGTTCGGGCTTGGCGCGTTCCGAACGCGTCTTCCACAGCGAGAACGCCACGCCGCCGGCGATCAGGCCGAACGTCACCGAGAGGGACACGGCGGCCGGCACCTTGCCGATGAAGCCCACCAGGAATATCTTGGTGCCGATGAACACCAGCACCAGGGCCAGCGCGTACTTCAGGTAATGGAAGCGGTGGATCATCGCCGCCAGCGCGAAATACAGCGCGCGCAGGCCCAGGATGGCGAAGATGTTGCTGGTGTAGACGATGAACGGATCCGTGGTGATGGCGAAAATCGCCGGCACCGAATCCACCGCGAACAGCAGGTCCACGAATTCGATCAGCACCAGCGCCAGCAGCAGCGGCGTGGCCCAGCGCACCGTCTTGGACGTGGCGGGATCCTCTTCGCGCACCCAGAACGCATTGCCGCGCAGGCCGTCCGTGACCCGCATGCGGCGCTTCAGGAACTTCAGGATGGGGTTGGACGCGATGTCGGGCGTCTGGTCCGCGATCATCCACATCTTGATGCCGGTGAACACGAGGAAAACGCCGAACACATACAGCAGCCAGCCGAAATTGCTGACCAGCGCGGCGCCCAGGCCGATCATGATGGCGCGCAGCACGATCACGCCCAGGATGCCCCAGAACAGCACGCGGTGCTGGTATTGGCGCGGAATCGCGAAGAAGCTGAAGATCAGCGCGATGACGAAGACGTTGTCCATCGACAGCGACTTCTCGATCATGAAGCCGGTGTAGTAGGCCATGCCGCTGGCGGCGCCCATCTGCCACCAGACCCAGGCGCCGAACAGCAGCGCGGCGGTGATGTAGCCGGCGGAAAGCAGCAGGCTTTCGCGCACGCCAATCTCGCGGTCTTCCTTGTGCAGGACGCCCAGGTCGAAGGCCAGCAGCGCCACGACGATGCCCAGGAAGAGCAGCCAGCTCCAGGCGGGGGTGCCGAGGAAATCGGCGGCCAGAAAGGTCATTAAGGTTTCCATGATGTTCCGCTCTTGTTCGAAGGGCCTCATGATCCGGATCGGACGCCGATGTAAAAATCAGCCTGAAATTGAGTTAAGGTTCGAAAAAACCGAAGTGAGCCGAGCCATGCTGAACTACCGACATCTCTATTACTTCTGGATGGTCGCCAAGGAAGGCGGTTTTTCGCGCGCCGCCGAACGGCTGGACATGGCCATCCAGACCATCAGCGCGCAGGTCCGGGAACTGGAGAAGAACCTGGGCCACCAGTTGCTCAAGCCGGCCGGCCGCGGCGTGGCGCTCACCGAGGCCGGCGAAGCCGCCTTCGCCCGCGCCGAGGAGATCTTCCAGATCGGCCATGCGCTGCCCCAGGAAGTCCGCGCGGCGGCCACCAAGCCCGTCATGCGCCTGGCCGTGGGGCTGTCCGACGGCATTTCGAAACTGGCCGTGCACACCCTGCTGGGCCCGGTGCTGCACACGCCCGACCTGCGCCTGACTTGCCACGAGGGCGAGGTCCAGGAACTGCTGGGCGAACTCGCCCAGCACCACCTGGATCTGGTGCTGGCGGGCCAGGGCGCGCCCGCCAACCCCAACCTGCGGCTCACCAGCGACCGCCTGGTGTCGTCCCCCGTGGACTGGTACGGCCCCGCCAAGTGGGTGCGCAAATCCGACGCGCGCGATTTCCCGCGCTGCCTGGAACGCCTGCCGGTGCTGCTGCCCACCGGCCATTCCGTGCTGCGCCAGACGCTGGACCGCTGGTTCAACGAGCAGGGCCTCTACCCCAACGTGGTCGGGGAATTCGAAGACAGCGCCCTCATGTCGGTGTTCGCCGCCCGGGGGCTGGGCGTGTTTCCGCTGAGCCGGCTGGGCGGCGGCGACATCGGCCTGCTGCGGGGCCTGCGTCCCCTCGCCCGCTGCGATGAAGTGCACGAGGAAATACACGCGATCCGCAACCGCCGCGGGCAGCATCATCCGCTGGTGCAGGCCGTGCTGCTGCATGCGAAAACTTCGGTTTTCTCTTAATGTTTGTCACACCCGCTCTGGTTTTTCGGAAATAGAATCCGCTTTATCGTGGCGTTCCCTTGAAATATCGGAGTACCGCTTCAATGAAAAAAATCATCTGGCTCGCCTTCGCCGTGCTTGCCGCGCTCTGGACCGGGCTGGTGGCGCTGACGCTGCAATTGACCGATTGGGTCCTGGCCTCCGTCGCCTCGGCGCAGGTGCCGGGCGCCGCGTTCGACACGTCGCAATGGGTCGCGCCCGCGTGGGCGGCCGCCTGGGTCGATCCCGCCTGGCTGCAATCGCTGCAATCCGGCCTGGTGTGGGCCGCGCAAGGCCTGAACCAGGTGCTGCCCATGGCCGGCAGCCTGGGCACCTTGATCGCGGTGGTCGGCTGGATCTTCTGGGGCTTCATCATTACCGGACTGCTGGTGCTGGCGCTGGTTCTCCACTGGCTGGCCGGCAAGCGGGAACAGGCGGCGCCCGGCCGCCAAGTGGTGTAATAGGGCAGGCAACGCGTGCCCGGCGCGCTGCCCTCCAAGGAGCCCGCCGTGCCCGCTGTCCGTCCCCGTCCCCTGCCCTTCCTCCTGGCGGCCTTGTGCGCCGCCGCCATGGCGAACGCCCAGGCCTCGCCCGCCTACGGCGTAGAGGTCTGCACGGTGACGGGCACCTCCGGGGAATACAGCGTCCGCGTGCGCAACACGGGGACGGGGCCGCTGGCCCGCGCCGACATCGCCGGCGTGCGCCTGGACGCCGGCGGCCAGGCCGCCGGGAATCTCAGCGTGGAACTCGCCGACATCCCAGCCGGCAAGTACAAGACCGCCGTGCTCGGCCGCCATGGGGATTCCGTCGCGCTGGTCAGCATCGCGACCTATGTTTCCGTCCAGGGCGTGGAGACCCGCCAGGAAGACCTGTACGCCGGCAAGGTGGCGCACGTCTCGCCCGGTTCGGCCGTGCCCTACACGCTGGCGCCGCTGGCCGTGCGCGGCTGGACGGTGGTCTATGGCTCGAAGCTCGGGCCCAAGCTGGAAGCCGGCAGCGCGGTGTTGCTGATCTATCCCGCCCGCCCGGGCAAGAAGCGGGACGCCACGCGGCCGGAAGCCGGCCGCGCGCCCGCCGACGTCGTGCCGCTGGCGCCCTGCCGCGCGCCGGCGGGCGGCAAGCGTTCCTGAACGCGCTCAGGCGCCGTGGAGCAGGTCGCGCTCGTTCAGCAGCGCATAGACGATTTCTGGCCGGCTGTCGAAACTGCGGCGGATGGCGGCGGGAATGGCGGCGCGCGTCTTGCGGCACAGCCCCGGCTGGTCGTCGAGCTGGATCGAAATGCCGCGCGAGGTGCGCACCTCGTTTTCGCTGGGCGTGATCCTGACCACGATGCCCAACTGCGCCTGGATGCGTCCCTGCATGGCCCGCAGGTCCTCCAGGCTGGCCAGGTTCTCCAGCCGGGCGACCAGGCGCTTCTCTTCTTCCTTGGTCAGCCGCAGGACGCGGACGTCCGCCACGGGATCGGCCAGCAGCCGGTCGCGGTCGCACACACAGGCGCCCGGCGGGCATTCTTGGCGGATGGGAAACGGAAAATTCATGGCGCGGGCGCGTTCCGGACGGTCTTGCCTATCCTGGGATTCTACCCACGATCGCTCCGCCGCCCGCTGGCGCGCGACTCTCGTAAACCCGCGGCCCGCTGCGGCATAATCCCCGTCACCCATTCCAGCGTAAGGACATCCACGTGAAGGGAATATTGTTCGGGGCCGTTCTGGCCGCGCTCGGCCAGAACGCCTGCGCGCGCGAGTATCCGTACGCCGTCGCTCCGGGCCTGCCCGCGGTGGTGACCGTCTCCGGCCTGCCGGATCAGCGCCTGCGCGTGCGCGTGGGCGACGGCCCGGAACACGAAGTGGCCCGCCTCGGCGGCGATGAAGAAGTCGACCAGTTCCAGGCCGTGGACGTCGACCGAGACGGCTACCGGGATTTCGCCATCGGCCAGAGCGGCGGCGGCGGCCAGGTCCTGACGCGCATTTTCCTGTACCGTCCGCAAGACCGGGCTTTCCGCGAACTGCCGCACCCCGACAGCGCTTCCAGCCCCTGCCATGGCTTCGTCAATCCGGTCTTCGACGATACCCGGCCCGCGTTCGCGGTGGCATGCCGCTATGCCGCGGCCGACTACGGTTTCGAGGAATACGCGGTGTGCCCGGACGGCACGGCGCAGGCGACCTCCTGGTCCAGGCGGAGCGGCGAATCGCTGAAGCGGCTGCCGCTTCCGGCCCCGGCCGCCGCCACGTGCCGGATCCGGCCGAAGCGCCGCTAGCGCCCCCTCTCCATGCCCCGCCCGCAACGAATCCGACACCGCCTGGCGCGATGCGCCGCCGTCCTGGCCGCGGCGGTGCTGCTGGCGGCCGCCGCGCTGGCCGCCGGCCTGCTTGCCGGCGCGCGCAGCGCCGACGTGGCCGTCGTGCTGGGCAATACCGTGCAAGCCGACGGGCGGCCCTCGCCCCGGCTCGCGGCCCGGCTGGACCGCGCCCATGCCTGCTATGCGGCCGGGCAATGCCGCGTCCTGTTCGTCAGCGGCGGCGTGGACCCGCAAGGCGCCGACGAAGCGGCCGCGATGCGCGACTATCTGCTGGCGCGCGGCGTGCCCGCCGAGCGCATCGCGACCGACAGCGCGGGCGTGGACACCTGGGCCACTGCGCGGCACGCGGCCGCCTACATGCGGGCGCACGGCTATACCAGCGCCATGGGCGTCACGCAGTACTTCCACGTTCCGCGCACCGTGCTGGCGCTGAGGCGCCACGGCATCGTGGACGTCAGCGGGGGCTACCCGTCCTTTTTCGAAGGGCGCGACCTCTATTCGATCTTCCGCGAACTGCCCGCCATGGCCTGGTACGCATTCCGGCCGCTATAGTTGCGCTCTCGCCCCCAACCGCCATCCCCAAGGACCGTCCGCCGTGCTGATTTTCCACAACCCCGTCCACGAGAAACATGCCGGCCGGCAGGAAATGTTCCGCGGCAAGCTGGTGCCCTGCCACGAAACGCCGGCGCGCCTGGAATACGTGCTGGAGGCGCTGCGCCAGCGCGGCATCGGGGAACTCCGCGCCCCGGCCGCGGCCGACATGGCCTTGCTCAAGCGCGTGCACACGCCGCGCTACGTCGACTTCCTCGCCGGCGCCTGGCAGGAATGGATCGCGCTGGATCCGGCCAACGCCGAGCTGGACGTGCTGCCTTCGATCTGGCCGGTGCGCGGCTTTCGCCACGACATCGAACCCACCAATTTCGCGGCGCGCGTCGGGCTGTTCTCGTTCGATAGCGGCTGCCCGCTGACCGCCGGCACCTGGGAAGCCGCGCTCGCCGGCGCCGCCTGCGCCATCGACGCCGCGCTTGCGGTCTCCGCCCCGGGCGGCCCGCGAGCCGCCATGGCGCTGACGCGTCCGCCCGGCCATCACGCCGGCCCCGACTTTTTCGGCGGCTACTGTTTCCTGAACAATGCCGCGCTGGCCGCCCAGGCCCTGCGCGAGGCCGGCGCCGCCCGCGTCGCCGTGGTGGACGTCGACTATCACCACGGCAACGGCACGCAGAGCATCTTCTACGAGCGCGGCGACGTGCTGACGGTATCGGTGCATGGCGATCCCACCACCGAGTATCCGTTCTACCTGGGCTACGCCGACGAGCGCGGCCAGGACGCAGGGGCGGACCGCAACCTGAACCTGCCGCTGCCCGCCGGCACCGGCTTCGAGGACTGGACGCGGGCGCTGGAACAGGGCCTGGCCGCCGTCCGCGCCTTCAAGGCCGACGCGGTCGTGATCGCATTGGGCGTGGACACCTACGAAGGCGACCCCATCTCCCGGTTCAAGCTCAAGAGCGCCGATTACCTGCGGGTCGGCCGCCTGCTGGCCGGCCTGGGCCTGCCGGCCGTGTTCACCATGGAAGGCGGCTACGCCGTGGCCGACGTGGGCATCAACGTGGCGAACGTGCTGGAAGGCTACGCCGGCTGAGCGGCCGCCTTCATCCGCTCCCACAGCGCCTCCACCGAGGCGCGCGGGTCGGCCCGGTCCTTGAAGGCCAGGATCGACACCTCGATGTCCCAGCCACGGTTGGGCAGGGGCGCCAGGTCCGCCGCCGCCAGGCGCTGCAGCGCGCTGTCCGCCAGCCAGGCGACGCCCAGTTCCTGCGCGGCCATGTCGCCCAGCACGTCCGACATCTCGGCTTCGAACACCCGCACGCCGTGCAGCGGCTCCGCCGCCGCTTCTATCGCGGCGTCGATCAGGCGGGCGAAATACACATTGGCCGAATACATCAGCAGCGGCACCGGCCTGGCCGCCGTGCCGGGCAGGTCCAGCCCCGTCCGCTCGATCAGGGCGCGCGCCGCGTACGGCCGTATCAGCTCCGTCCCCAGCGTCAGGCAGTCGTAGCGGGCCAGGTCCAGCGGCAGGGGCTGGGCGACCTGGTGGAAGCAGATCAGGAAATCCGCCGCGCCCGAGGTGAAGGCCGATACGGTGTCGTGCACATTGCCCGTCTGCAGGCTGCAACTGAGCAGCTTGCCCTCGGTCCATGCGCGCCACCACTTCGGCAGGTGCGTGGTCGCCAGCGCATAGGAAGTCGCCAGCCGCAACTGGTTCTGGGCCGGCACGCCCGCGATGCCGGCGCGCGCCTCGGCAAGCTGGTTGACCAGCTCTATCGCCGCATCGCGGAAACGCTCGCCCGCCTCCGTGAGCTGGGTGGGGAACGCCGAGCGGTCGATCAGGCGCGCGCCCACCCAGTTCTCCAGGCTCTGGATGCGGCGGCTGAACGCAGCCTGCGACAAATTGCGCGCCTCCGCGGCGCGCGTGAAATTGCGTACCTCCGAAAGCGTGATGAAGTCCTGCAGCCATCGGGTATCCATGAAGCTCCTTGCGTATTGCGCATCGGCCATGCGCGCGGCGCATCGCCGCGCATGCTTACTTCGCATTGGACGGCGCCGGCGCCCTGCCGGACACTGCCTGCGTCGGTTCCGCATTGGAGCCCACCTGCCACGGAGTGTAAACATGGAAAAAACCCTGCGCGACGCCGCCCGCGAATACCTGGTCCGGTACGGCGGCGATACTTTCCCCAACCTGTTCACGTCCGCCAAGGGCGCGATCGTGCGCGACGACACGGGGCGCGAGATCCTGGACTTCACCTCGGGGCAGATGTGCGCCACCATCGGCCACAACCACCCCGCCATCGTCGCGGCCGTGCACCGCGCGGGCGAAACCGCCTTCCACTTTTTCAGCGGCATGATCCCGGAAACGGTGGCCCAGTTGGCGGCCACGGTGGCGCGCGACTGGATGCCCGCCGGCCTCACCAAATCGATCTTCGTCAACACGGGATCGGAGAGCAACGAGATCGCCCTGCGCATGGCCAAGATGCACAAGAGCGGATTCGAGATCCTGGCCATCGGCGGGTCCTGGCACGGCGTGACCAGTGGCGCCGGCTCGGTTTCCTACGCCAGCGACCGCAAGGGCTATGGCGTCCCGCCCGCCGGCGTGTTCGTGATGCCGGAGCCCAACGCCTACCGCCCCTACATCGCGGGCATGGACGCGGAGCAATCGGCGCTGGCCTGCCTGGACATCGGCCTGAAGATGTTCGACATGGCCTCGGCCGGCAGGCCGGCCGCCATCATCGTCGAGCCCGTCATCAGCGCGGGCGGCGTGCTGGTTCCGCCCAAGTCCTATATGCAGGCGCTGCGGCGGGCGGCGGACGCGCGCGGCATGCTGTTGATCTTCGACGAAGCGCAGACCGCGTTCGGCCGCATCGGCTACCGCAGCGGGTCGGAGTACTTTGGCGTGACGCCCGACATCATGAGCGTGTCCAAGACGCTGGGCGGCGGCCTGCCGCTGGCCGCCGCCATCACCACGCCCGCCATCGAACAGGACGTGCACGAAAAGGGCTTCACCTTCTACACCAGCCACGTGTCGGATCCGCTGCCGGCCACGGTGGGCCTGGCCGTGCTCGAAACCATCGAACGCGAACAACTGATCGAACGGGCCCGCACGCAGGGCGACTATCTGCGCCGCGGCCTGCTCGAATTGCAGCAGCGCCACGAAGCCATCGGCGACGTGCGCGGCCTGGGCCTCTTGCTGGGCGTGGAACTGGTGCGGGACCGCGAAACGCGCCAGCCCTTCCATGAGCTTGGCGCCCTCACCACCCAGCGCTGCTTCGAACTGGGCCTGTCGATGAACATCCGCCGCCGTCCGGAACGCGGCTCGGTCTGGCGGATCGCGCCCCCGCTGACGGTGAGCAACGCGGAAATCGACCGCGCCATCGCGATCCTGGACCAGGCCCTGACCGAGAGCCTGGAAAAAGTGGCGAAACCGGCGGCGCGCGCCGCCTGAAACCTTCCCTTCCGATCCATCCGGCGCCGGGCCCGCCCCGGCAGGAGAACGACATGCCGCAATACAAACTGGCCGCCTGCGCCCTGGCGCTGGCCGCCGTGTCCAGCCATGCCATCGCCGGCCCCACGCTCGACGCGGTCAAGAAACGGGGATACGTGCAATGCGGCGTATCGACCGGCATCCAGGGGTTTTCCGCGCCGGACGGCAAGGGCGCCTGGCACGGGCTGGACGTGGACATGTGCCGCGCGATCGCGGCCGCGGTGTTCAACGACGCGGCGAAGTACCGGCTGACGCCGCTGACGACGCAGGCGCGTTTCACCGCCCTGCAATCCGGCGAAGTCGACGTGCTGACGCGCAACGTCACGCCCACGATGGCCCGCGACACCACGCTGGGCCTGCTGAGCGTGGCGGTCAACTATTACGACAGCCAAGGGGTGATGGTATCGCGCAAGCTGGGGATCAAGGCGCTGAAGGAACTGGACGGCGCCACGATCTGCGTGCAGCCGGGCACGGTGACCGAGCTCGACCTGGCCGACTGGTTCCGCTCCCGCTCGCTGCGCTTCAAGCCCGTCGTTATCGAAAAGTACGATGAAATCGTGCGGGCGTTCGCGGCCGGGCGCTGCGACGCCTTCACCTCCGACAAGTCGCAGCTTGCCGCCACGCGCATGACGCTGGAAGACCCCGACGGCTACGAGATCCTTCAGGAGAACATTTCCAAGAGCCCGCTCGGCCCCATGGTGCGCCAGGGCGACGACAACTGGATCAACGTCGTGCGGTGGTCGTTCTACGCCATGCTGGAGGCCGAAGAATTCGGCATCTCTTCCTCGAACGTCGACGCGCAGTTGAAGACCAACAATCCGAACGTGCAGCGCATCCTGGGCGTCACGCCCGGCATGGGCCGCAACATGGGCGTGGACGACCGGTGGGCCTACAACATCGTGAAGCAGGTGGGCAACTACGGCGAAAGCTATGAGCGCAATCTGGGCATGGACAGCCCGATGAAGCTGCCGCGCGCGCTGAACGCGCAATGGCGCGACGGCGGCCTGATGTACGGCTGGCCCGTGCGTTAGCCGCGCCTTGCCCGAAAAGGTCCGCGGAACGGGCCGCGCAGCCGCAAGGCCGCGCGGCCCGTTTTTTTCAGTCCCGCGTTTCCAGGGCCTTGTTGATCCGCAGCGCGATCAGCGTGCAGGCCGCGCCGGACAACAGGTAGACGCTGACCGCGACCAGCCCGAAACGGGCGGACAGGCCAAGGGCCACCAGCGGCGCGAACGCCGCGCCGATCAGCCATGCCATGTCGGAGGTCAGCGCCGCGCCGGTGTAGCGGAAGCGGCGGGTGAAATTGGCGGTGACGGTGCCCGAGGCCTGGCCGTAGGACAGCCCCAGCAGCACGAACCCCACCAGGATGAACGCGTCCTGCGCCTTCGGCCCGCCGCCCAGCAGCCAGGGCGCGAACAGCGCGAATATCGCGATCAGCGCCGCCAGCAGTCCCAGCGTGGTGCGCCGGCCGATGCGGTCGGCCAGCCATCCCGAAGCAATGGTGCCCAGGATGCCCAGCCCCGCGCCGATGATCTGCACCACCAGCACGTCGGGAATCTGCTGCGTGGCGCTGACGGCGATCCATGACAGCGGGAACACGGTGACCAGGTGGAACAAGGCATAGCTGGCCAGCGCCGCGAACGCGCCGATGAACAGGTTGTAGCCCTGCTCGCGCACCATCTGCGCGATGCCGATGGGTTCGAGTTCGCCTTCTTCAAGCAGTTGCGTGTATTCCTCGGTGACGACCAGGCGCAGCCGCGCGAACAGCGCCACCACGTTGATGGCGAACGCCACGAAGAACGGATAGCGCCAGCCCCATTCCAGGAAGTCGGCCTGGGTCAGCGTCACGTGCAGGAACAGGAACAGCGCGCTGGCCACCATGAAGCCCACGGGCGCGCCCAACTGGCCCAGCATGGAGTACCAGCCGCGGCGGTTGGGCGGCGCGTTCAGCGCCAGCAGCGACGGCAGGCCGTCCCAGGATCCGCCCAGCGCCAGCCCCTGCAGGCAGCGGAACACCGCCAGCAGGACGATGGCGTGCGCGCCGATGGCGTTGTAGCTGGGCAGGAACGCCATGCCCACCGTGGCCGTGCCCAGCAGGAACAAGGCGATGGTCAGCTTGGTCGCGCGCCCCCAGCGCCGTTGCGCGGCCATCGACAGCGCGGTGCCGATGGGCCGCATGATGAAGGCGAAAGAGAAGATGACGAAGGACCAGAGCGTACCTTCGAGCGGCGCTTCGAAAGGGAAGAAGACTTGCGGAAAAACCAGCACGCAGGCGATGCCGAAGACGAAGAAATCGAAGTATTCGGAGGCCCGTCCCACCACCACCCCCACCGCGATTTCGCCCGGCGCCACCTTGGCGTGGCTGCCTGCGCCGCCCGTCGGGAGCGGCTGCGGAATCGAAGGAGCGTGCCCCGGGTATTGCGTGGTGGTCGCCATGTGATTGCTCGCTGAAAGGAGGTTCGAAATACGCCTTGTCTACGATCCTGCAACGCACCTGCATGCGGGAAGCGCGCCTTGCGCAAAGCCGCCCCATTCCTGGGATGCAGCCCCGGCCCGCATGCCTTGCCCCGCACACTTTTGTTCTTTTTACCCTAGATTTTTCGCGGCTTCCAGCGTAGTGTTGCGTTTACTTCCCACGGTTACGTTTCGGGGTATGGTCATGCCGTCCTTCCCAAGGCTCCGCGGATTGGTCCTGGTTACCGCTCTGCCATTGCTCGCCGGATGCAATGCGGTCCTGCTCTCGCCCTCGGGCGACGTGGCCGTGCAGCAGCGAAACCTGATCCTCATCTCTACCGGCTTGATGCTGCTCATCATCGTCCCGGTCATCATCCTCACCCTGCTGTTCGCGTGGCGCTACCGCGCCAGCAACAAGGCCGCCCGCTACGACCCGGAATGGAACCACTCCACCGTGCTGGAGCTTCTGATCTGGGCCGCGCCGCTGCTGATCATTATCGCGCTCGGCGCCCTGACCTGGGTGAGCACGCACCAGCTCGATCCCTACCGCCCGCTGGCGCGCCTGTCCGAGGGCCGCGAAGTGCCGCCCGACGCCAAGCCGCTGGTGGTGGAGGTCGTGGCGCTGGACTGGAAATGGCTGTTCGTCTATCCCGAGCAGGGCATCGCGACCGTGAACGAAATGGCGGCCCCCGTCGACCGTCCGATCCAGTTCAAGATCACCTCGTCGACGGTGATGAATTCCTTCTTCATCCCCGCGCTGGCCGGGCAGATCTACGCCATGCCCGGCATGCAGACCACGCTGCACGCCGTCATCAACCATCCCGGCGAATACGAAGGCCTGTCCGCCAACTACAGCGGTTCGGGCTTCTCCGGCATGCGCTTCAAATTCCACGGCGTCGACCAGCAGGGCTTCGACAAATGGGTGGCCGATGCGCGCGCGTCCGGCGCCGCGCTCAGCCGCGACACCTATCTGAAGCTGGAGCAGCCCAGCGAACGCAATCCCGTCCAGCGCTACGCCTCCGTCGCGCCCGGCCTGTTCGAGGCGATCGTGAACCGCTGCGTGGAGCCCAACCGGATGTGCATGCGCGATGCGATGGCCATCGACGCGCAAGGCGGCATGGGCATTCCCGGCGCGCTCAACGTCACGACCCTGGACCCGGAAACGCGGCAGCGCCTGGGGCTGACCGGCACGCCGCCGCGCAAGTACGTGGGCGCGATGTGCACGGCCACGCAGGGGCTGGTGCTGTAGCGGGCCGCGCGGGCGGCGCTCCGGATGCGGCGCGGACTTCATGAAATCCTGGTCTTTATGGTGGAACCGAGATGCCTGATCAACCAGACCTCACCAAGCTGATCTTCGGTCGACTGACCTGGGACGCCATCCCGTTCCACGAACCGATCCTTCTCATCACCTTCATCATGGTGGCGGTCGGCGGCATCGCGGTGCTGGGCGCGATCACGTACTACCGCAAGTGGGGCTACTTGTGGCACGAATGGTTCACCAGCATCGACCACAAGAAGATCGGCATCATGTACGTCGTCCTGGGCATCGTGATGCTGCTGCGCGGCTTCGCCGACGCCATCATGATGCGCCTGCAGCAGGCCGTGGCGTTCGGCGATTCGGCGGGCTACCTGCCCCCGCACCACTACGACCAGATCTTCACCGCGCACGGCGTGATCATGATCTTCTTCGTGGCCATGCCGCTGGTCACGGGTCTGATGAACTACATCGTGCCCTTGCAGATCGGCGCGCGCGACGTGGCCTTCCCGTTCCTGAACAACTTCAGCTTCTGGATGACCACCGGCGGCGTGATACTGGTCATGATGTCGCTCTTCGTGGGCGAATTCGCGCGCACCGGCTGGCTGGCGTATCCACCTTTATCGGGGATCATGCAGAGCCCCGACGTGGGCGTCGATTACTACATATGGGCCTTGCAGATAGCGGGGGTGGGCACATTGCTGTCCGGCGTCAACCTGCTGGTCACCATCGTCAAGATGCGCGCGCCCGGCATGACCATGATGCGCATGCCCATCTTCACCTGGACCGCGCTGTGCACCAACGTGCTGATCGTGGCGGCCTTCCCCGTGCTGACCGCGGTGCTGGCCCTGCTGTCGATGGACCGCTACGTGGGCACCAACTTCTTCACCGCGGACTTCGGCGGCAACGCCATGATGTACGTGAACCTGATCTGGATCTGGGGCCACCCCGAGGTCTACATCCTGATCCTGCCGGCGTTCGGCATTTTCTCCGAGGTGGTATCCACTTTCTGCCGCAAGCGCCTGTTCGGCTACGCCTCCATGGTGTACGCCACCGTCGTGATCACGGTGCTGTCCTACCTGGTCTGGCTGCACCACTTCTTCACCATGGGGTCCGGGGCCAGCGTGAACTCGTTCTTCGGGATCACCACCATGATCATCTCGATCCCGACGGGCGCCAAGATCTTCAACTGGCTGTTCACCATGTACCGCGGCCGCATCCGCTTCGAAGTCCCCATGCTGTGGACGGTGGGCTTCATGGTGACTTTCGTGATCGGCGGCATGACGGGCGTGCTGCTGGCCGTGCCGCCCGCCGACTTCGCCCTGCACAACAGCCTGTTCCTGATCGCGCACTTCCACAACGTGATCATCGGCGGCGTGCTGTTCGGCCTGATGGCCGGCATCACGTACTGGTTCCCCAAGGCCTTCGGCTACAAGCTCGATCCGTTCTGGGGCAAGTGTTCGTTCTGGTTCTGGCTGGTGGGCTTCTACGTCGCCTTCATGCCGCTGTACGTGCTGGGGCTGATGGGCGTGACCCGCCGCGTCAATCACTTCGAGGACATGTCCTTGCAGATCTGGTTCCAGGTGGCGGCCTTCGGCGCGCTGCTGATCGCCTGCGGCATCGCCTGCTTCCTCATCCAGCTCGTGGTGAGCTACCGCCGCCGCGAATCGCTGCGCGACGAAACCGGCGACCCCTGGGACGGCCGCACGCTGGAGTGGTCCACGTCGTCGCCGCCGCCCAACTACAACTTCGCCTTCACCCCGCGCGTGCACGACCTGGACGCCTGGTGGCAGATGAAACAGCACGGCTACGACCGGCCGCGGCAGGGCTTCATCCCCATCCACATGCCCAGGAACACGTGGGCCGGCATCGTGCTGGCGGGCATCAGCGTGGTGATGGGCTTTGCGCTGATCTGGCATATGTGGCCGCTGACCGTGCTGTCGTTCGCGGCGCTGATCCTGGTATCCATCGTTCATACCTTCAACTACAAGCGCGACTACTACGTGCCGGCCGACGAGGTCGTGCGCACCGAGGATGCGCGCACTCAATTGTTGGCGAAAAGCAATGTCTGATACCCTCGCCCCCACCCTGCCCGGCGGCGCCACGCCGCCCCCGGAGCCCGTGTTCTACGTCCCGGGCGAACACCACCCCAAGAACGGCACGCTGCTGGGCTTCTGGGTCTACCTGATGAGCGACTGCCTCATCTTCGCCTGCCTGTTCGCCACCTACGGCGTGCTGGGCCGCAACTATGCGGCGGGCCCCTCGGGCGCCGACCTGTTCGACCTGCCGCTGGTGGCGGTGAACACCGCGCTGCTGCTGCTGTCGTCCATCACCTACGGCTTCGCCATGCTGGAGATGCGGCGCAACCGCATCGGCGCCACGCAGCTCTGGCTGGCCGTGACCGGCATCCTCGGCCTGGGCTTCCTGTCGCTGGAACTCTACGAATTCGCGCACCTGATCCACCAGGGCGCGGGCCCGCAGCGCAGCGCCTTCCTGTCGTCCTTCTTCACGCTGGTGGGCACGCACGGGCTGCACGTCACCTTCGGCATCGTCTGGCTGGTGACGATGATGATCCAGGTGCAGATGCACGGCCTGATCCCGGAAAACCGCCGCCGCCTGATGTGCCTGTCGATGTTCTGGCACTTCCTGGACCTGATCTGGGTGGGCGTGTTCACTTTTGTCTATCTCATGGGAGTCCTGCCATGACCGCGCATACGGATCACCTGGCCCATCCGGGCGGACACGACGGGCACCATGACGACGACGACGGCGCCGCCCACGGCACCTTCAAGAGCTACATGACCGGCTTCGTGCTGGCGGCCGTTCTCACCGCCATCCCGTTCTGGCTGGTCATGGACCGGGTCTTCGCGGATTCGCGCACCACGGCGCTGGTGATCCTGGCTTTCGCCGTGGTGCAGATCGTGGTCCACATCGTCTACTTCCTGCACATGGACACCAAGTCGGAAAGCGGCTGGAACATGTTGGCGTTAATATTCACGCTGGTGCTGGTCGTCATCACGCTCAGCGGATCCATCTGGATCATGTATCACTTGAACTCCAATATGATGCCCATGTCCACCCACGACATGCGCAAAATGCCCTGATGCCCGCAGTAAAAGAATCTTCTTCCGGCGACACCCCCCGTAAACCGCGCAGCGCAGCCACCCTGGTCATCCTGGGGGTGGTTGCCGCCGCCATTTTCGCGGGCCTGTGCGCCCTGGGCACCTGGCAGGTGCACCGCCTGGCCTGGAAGCGCGCCCTGATCGCGCAAGTCGACGCGCGCGCCCATGCGCCCGCCGCGCCGGCCCCGGACCGCGGGGAATGGCCCGCGCTGACGTCCGGCAACGCCGAGTACCGCCGCGTCTCCGCCGCCGGGGTCTACCAGTACGACCGCCAGACGCTGGTGCAGGCGGCGACCGAACTGGGCAGCGGCTACTGGGTCATGACGCCCTTGCAGCTTGCCGACGGCGGCACGGTGCTGGTCAACCGCGGCTTCGTGCTGCCGGAATGGCGCAAGGGCCAGGCGGGGTCGGCGCAGCCGCCCGCGCCGGCCAGCGTCACCGGCCTGCTGCGCATGGGCGAACCGGGCAGCGGATTCCTGCGCAACAACGACCCCGCGGCCAACCTCTGGTATTCGCGCGACCTGCCCGCGATCGCCGCCGCGCGCGGCCTGACGGACGTGGCCCCGTACTTCATCGATGCCGATGCCGACCCCGGCGGCGAACGCGATGCCCGCAAGGCTCCCATCGGCGGCCTGACGGTGCTGGCCTTCCCCAACAATCACCTGGTGTACGCCATCACCTGGTATGCGCTGGCGGCCATGGTGCTGGTCGGCGCGTTCATCTTCGTGCGCGAGGAAAAGCGCGCGCGCCGCAAGGGCTGAGCCGGCCGGCCGCGGCCGGTATCCTACAATGAGGGCCGGGAACACCGTCGGGCGCTATGCGCTGCGTGGTGTTCCCTTTGTTTTTTCAAACCCTCAGACAGGAGTCCCTCCGGATGAAAAAGACGCTGCTCGCAGCCGCAATGTTCACTACTTTTGCAGGCGTCGCTCAGGCAGAATCGTCGGTAACTCTCTATGGTGTCATCGACACCGGCATCGGCTACAACAAGATCGAAGGCGATGGATACGACGGTAGCAAACTCGGCATGATCAACGGCATCCAGGCCGGTTCGCGTTGGGGCGTGCGCGGCGCCGAAGACCTGGGCGACGGCCTGCGCGCCGTATTCAAGCTGGAAAGCGGCTTCGATTCCGCCAACGGGCAGCGCGGACAATCCGGCCGCCTGTTCGGACGCCAAGCCACCATCGGCCTGGCCAACGACGCCTGGGGCTCGCTGGAATTCGGGCGCCAGGCCACCATCGGCTCGAACTACCTCGCCGACATCGACCCCTTCTACACCAGCTACACGCAGTCCAACCTGGGCCTGGGCTTCAGCGCGGCCAACACCATGCGCTGGGACAACATGGTCATGTACCGCACGCCCTCGGTGAACGGCTTCGAATTGGGCGTCGGCTACGCTTTCAACGCGGACGACACGACCGAGGACCAGACCGGCTTCCCCACCGCCGACAACACCCGCGGCATCACCGCCGGCCTGCGCTACGTGCAGGGCCCGCTGAACGTCGCGCTGACGTACGACCAGCTCAACGGTTCCAACAGCGCCGCCATCGACCACAACGCCACGCCGCGCCAGTACGCGCTGGGCGTGTCGTACGACCTGCAGGTCGTCAAGCTGGCGGCCGCCTACGGCCGCACGACCGACGGCTGGTTCGTCGGCCAGGACCTGCCCGCCGGCACGCCGTTCAGCGACGAGTTCGGCACCAATCGTTTCGTGGACGGATTCAAGGCCAACGCCTACATGCTGGGCGCCACCCTGCCCGTCGGCGGCGCCGGCAGCCTGTTCACGTCGTGGCAGCACGTCTCGCCGAACAACGACAAGCTCACCGGCGGCGACGCCAACATGAACGTCTGGAGCGTGGGCTACACCTACGACATCTCCAAGCGCACCAACCTGTACGCCTATGGTTCCTACGGCAAGGACTACGCCTTCATCGACGGCCTGAAGAGCACGGCCGCGGGCGTGGGCGTGCGCCACACGTTCTAAGCGTCCTCTTCGCGGCAGCAGGCGCCGGCATCAGGATCGTGCCGGCGCTTTTTTCGTCCCGGCGGTTCGCCATAGGCGCGCCGGTACATGGCGATGAACGCGCTGTCGCTGGCGTAGCCCACCGCATGCGCCACCGCCGTGACGGAGGCGCCTTCGGCGAGCCGGGCGCGCGCGGCCAGCAGCCGGCATTGTGTTCGCCAGCGGCTGAACGGCAGGCCGGTTTCGGCCAGGAACAGGCGCGCCAGCGTGCGGCCGCTGGCGCCCACGCGCCCGGCCCAGTCGTCGAGGGACAGCGGGCAGGCCGGATTGGCCAGCAGCTCCCGCGCAATCGGTGCCAGCCGGCGGTCGCGCGGCATGGGCAGGGGCAAGGGCACCACCGGCGCCGCGGCCAGCTCGTCCAGCAATGTGGCCACGATGCGCGCCTGGCCGGCGTCCAGCGCCGCATCCGCGGACCATTCCGTCACGCGCAGCACCAGCTCGCGCAGCAAGGGATTCACGTCCAGGATCATCGGTTCGGAGGGCAATTCCGGATAGGCGGCCACGTCGAAATACAGGCTGCGGTAGGCGAAGCGGCCATGCATGGCGGTGCGGTGCGGACAACCGGCGGGCAGCCATGCGGCCTGCAGCGGCGCCAACTGGCCGACGCGGTCGGGCAGGTACAGGGTGACGCCGCCTTCGGCCTGATAGAGCAACTGCGCGCGTCGGTGCGCATGCCAATCGGAGGCGTGCGCCCGGGTGTCGATGGCCAGGCCCACCACCGGGCAGGCGGCGGTGTCCGGATCGGCCACGGCGTCGGGTGAATAGTGCGGCATGTCTGATACGCGATGTTTTATGGCTCGATATCGCAATTCTGCTTTGTGCCGGCTGGATACGCTAGGGCCCTTTGCTCCGAGCCATGACGTTCTCTTCCCTTTCCCCCCGCGGCGGCCTGCCGCCGCGCGGCTTGGTCATCGCGCTGCTGGCGCTGCCGCAGATCGCCGAAACCATCCTCGCCCCGGCCCTGCCGGACCTCGCCCGCCACTGGCGGCTGGACGCGGCCGCCGCCCAGCCGGTGATGGGGGTTTTCTTCCTGGGCTTCGCCGTGGGCGTGCTGCTGTGGGGCCACCTGGCGGATGCCTGGGGCAGGCGGCCCGCCCTGCTGAGCGGACTGGCGGTCGGCCTGGCGGGAACGGTGGGCGCCCTGCTCGCGCCCGATTTCGGACTGCTGCTACTTGGACGGTTCGTCCAGGCGCTGGGGCTGGCCACCTGCTCCGTCACGACCCAGACGTTGTTGCGCGACAAGCTCGGCGGCGAATCGCTGACCCGCTATTTTGTGACGCTGGGCGCCGTGCTGGCGTGGTCGCCCGCGGCCGGGCCGCTGGCCGGACAGTTGGTCTCGGACTGGAAAGGCTATCGGGGCGTGATGGCGGGGATCGCGCTGGCCGTCTCGCTGGCGCTGCTGGCCGGCATCGCGCTGCTGCGGGAAACCCGGGGCGAGGCCGCCAGGACCGTCGCGCTACCCGTGCTGGCCCGGCAGATGCTGGGCGACGCCAGGCTGCGCCGCGCGGCCGTGCTGGTCGCCGGCCTGAACCTGCTGGCGTTCTCGTTCTATTCGGCCGGCCCTTTCATGACCGGTCCTCTGCCCGGCCTGGGCTTCGGCTGGATCGGGCTGGCGGTCGCCGTGGCCGGGACCCTGGGCGCGCTGTTCAACCGCCGCCTGCCGGGCAGCGCCGGGCCGGCGCAGCGCGTGGCTTACGGGCTGGGCTGCGTCCTGGCCGGCGTGGCCGCCCAGGCGGTCGCCATCATGTTCCACCCCGAACCCGGTCCGCTATGGGCCTTGGCCGCGCTACCGCTGTTCGCGGGCTACGGGCTGGCCATCCCGAACCTGCTCGGTCCGGCGCTGAAGCACTACGGCCATTGCCTGGGCCGCGCCGGCGCCCTGTTCGGGGTGGCCTACTACAGCCTGCTGGGACTGGGGCTCGCGGCCACGTCATGGCTGCCCTTCGATGCGCCCCAGCCCCTGTCGCTCGCGTGGCTGGCGGTCGTCGCCGTGCTGCTGGCGGCGCACCGCCGGCAGCGCGACGAGCAAGGCTGATCGAATCCGCCGCGCTGCAATCCGCGGGAAACACAGGTCGGTCATGATCGGCTACTTTTCGACCGGTAGACCAGAAACGGCCCATGACCCCCACCCTCCTGCCTTCTCGCTTCCCCCTCCCCGGCGCCCGTCCGCAAACCCTGCTGCGCCTGCTGGCCGCCGCCCTCCTGCCCCTGGCCCTGGCGGCCTGCAACGGCGGCGCAGACGACGACGAGCGCGACGACCCACCCGCGGCCGTGGCGCCGCCACGCAACACCGCCTATCTGGAAACCAGGCCGGGCGACGTCATCCGGGTCCGCATCGAAGAACTGCGGCCCACCCAGGCTGCCATCGGCTACGACCAGATCTACTACAAACTGGGCCGCTGGCAAGGCGATTTCGACCGTCCCACCTGGGCGGCCGACCCCGCGCTGCAACTGGACTACCTGAACCGCACCGTCGGCAAGAAGTTCGACGACTACTGCGAAGACATGGGCGGGACCGAACGCGCGCAGCCGTTCCAGACCATCGCCGAGGCGCGCGCCGCGCGTCTGGACCAGCCCGGCACCTTCACGTGCAAGGACGCGCCCGGCACGCATGCCGCCAATCTCAAGACCGTGGCGGTGGGCTGGGACGGCAATCTCTACCTGACCGACGGGCACCACACCTTCTCGTCCCTGCGCGAAATATTCGACGGCGGCCCCACGCTGCCGGTCTGGGTCAAGGTGGACGCCAACTACAGCGATCTGCCCAGCGCGGCCGCGTTCTGGCAGCGCATGGTCGACGAACGGCGCACCTGGCTGCGAGACGGCCAGAACCAGCCCATCACCGTAGACCAGTTGCCCGCCCGGCTGGGCCGGGCCAACGGCCAGGAAGCGGGCGGCATGCAGGAAGACCGCTACCGCTCGCTGGTGTACTTCACCCGGGACATCGCCTACAGCAACGGCAACCTGCCGGAGTTCGCGGAATTCCTGTGGGGCGACTGGCTGCGCCGCCAGGCCGCCGGCGGCCAACTGCCCAGCCTGGACCTGTACCTGACCGCGGCGCCCGCCAGCACGGCGCAGATCCTCGCCCCCGCCACGCTGGACAAGGACCTGCTCCCCCAGGGCGCGAACGACAGCTACGCGGCCGCCGTGCGCGACGCTTCGTTGAAAATGGCCGCGTTGGCCGACGCCGACATCGTGTACGGCGACCGCGACGCCGCCGGCCTGGGCCGGATTGCGCTCGAGCCCAACGCGGCCGGAGGCTCCCCCACCAAGAAGGCGCGCGACACGCTCGAGGAACTGCCGCGCCACGACGTCAAGGCCGACGACACGCCGCGCGGCGCCGGCAAGCTGTGGTTCGCGGTCAACTACCGCAACTGCGGCAAGCCCGCGGCGGGCACCTGCTGGGGCTGGTAGGCGCCCCGGACCCGCGCGCGGCCCTGGCGGCAGGATAAGGGTCCGATTCGGCTGTTTTTCGCCGAATCGGACCCTGGGTATTTCCACGCGATTCGAGTATCTTGATGCTCTTTTCCGACAACTTCCTGGACTCTTCCATGAGCATCGCCCCACCCCCCGGCCAGAACGCCGGCGCCGCGCCCGACGCCGACGCCTTTCTGCAATTCCTGGTCAACCTGGTCAACAACGGCAGCCAGATCGAAAGCATCGGCGTCACGCTGCAAATGGGCGGCATGCTCGTGTCGGGCTCGATCGTGTCGGGCGCCGAATACTTCGACAGCTTCGCCGCCAGTTTCACGGATTCGCTGAACGCGCTGGACGACTCCACCCGCTCGGCGGTGCACGCGTCCCTGGCCGAACTGGGCGACGTCTTCCGCGTGCCGCAACCGGCCGATCCGCTGCCGAACTACATCCATCTCGCCGACGCCTTGTTCTTCACGGCGGACGGCACGCCCATCGCCGGACAGCCCACGCTCTGGCGCGGCCGCACCAGCGCGGTCGACGGCTTCATCCTGGGCCGGCTGCAGGCCGAAGCGGAAGACTGAGGCCGCCGCCCTCCCGGCGTCAGCGCGGCCCGGCGCCCGGGTTGCGCCGGACAAAGCGCTGCTCGGTCACCTTGCTGCCCCACTGCCTGCCTTCCGACTCGTCGGTCAGGACGAAACCGGCGGATTCGTATAGGTGCCTGGCCGCGTCCAGCCCCTTGAAAGTCCAGAGATAGGTCTCGTCATAGTGCGCATCGGCGAACGCCAGCGCCCGTTCCAGCAAAGCGCGGCCCACGCCCATTCCGCGCAGCGACTCATCCACGATGAACCAGCGCAGGTGCGCCTGGCGGGCGGCGGGATCGCCGTCGATGACGATGGAGGCCAAGGCCCTGCCGCCGTCCAGGTACAGCCACACGTTCTTCCCGGCCTCGGGCAGGCCTTCGGCGAATTCGGACAGCTCGGTCGCCACCTTGCGTTCGAAGTACACGCCGAAACCCGAGGCCTGCGCGTAGTAGCGCGCATGCAGGCTCGCCACGTCGCCGATGCAGCCCGGCGCATAGCCTTCCTGGATCTGGCGTTCGATTCCGCCCGATCCTCCCGCCTGGGCCGTGTTGGGATTTTCCTTCGACAAGGCATCCGCGTAGAGCGAAAGGAAGCGGATCAGCGATTCCTGGTCGGCCGGAGCCAGTTGCCGTAGCGCGCGCGACACCTGGTCGGTGGCGAACCGGTCGATGCGCGCGCGCAGTTCGCGCCCCGCGTCGCTCAGGTAGAGGCGCGACGAGCGCGCGTCGGCGCTGTCCGTTTCGCGGGTCAGCAGCCCGGCCGACTCCAGCCTGGCCACCTGCCGGCTGGTATTGGATTTGTCCAGCCGCAGGATCGCCGCCAGGTCGCGCGCCTGGATGCCCGGTTGCAGGCCGATCTCGATAATGGCGTGGACCGCGGACGGCGCCAGGTCGCTGCCGGCCAGCGACGCGCGCATGAAACCCAGTTCGCGCACCAGCTTGCGGGAGAACTCCCGCAGGTCCTGGATGGTCTTGTCCCGGGACTGGGAAGGAATGTCGATGAGATCCATGGCGCGCCTCAAAAGTTGCGACTCGCAACCAATATACTTGCGAGACGCAACCAATTCAAGCCCCGGGATTCCCGGAGCCGCGCTAGGCTGGCCGCCTGAAACCGGCCCGGGCCCGCTCGACTTCCTCGCGGCAGGCGCAACCGCACAGATGGTCGTTGACCATGCCCACCGCCTGCATGAAGGCATACATCGTCGTCGGCCCCACGAAGGTCCAGCCGCGCTTCTTCAGGGCGCGGGACAAGGCCGCCGACGCGGCCGAGGTCGGGTTGTTGTTCCAGTAATCCAGGTCCACCGCCCGCGGGCGGTCCTGCGGCGGCGGTTCGTGCTTCCACAGCCAGCCCGCCAGGGAACCCGTTTCCTCCGCCAGGGCCAGCGCGCACTTCGCGTTATTGATGGCGGACAGGATCTTGCCGCGGTTGCGCACGATGCCCGCGTCGCCCATCAGGCGTTCCACGTCGCGGTCGGTATAGCGCGCCACCCGCTCGAAATCGAAATCGTCGAACGCCGCGCGGAACGCTTCCCGCTTGCGCAGGATGGTGATCCAGGCCATCCCGGCCTGGAAGCCTTCGAGACAGATCTTCTCGTACAGCCGGCGGTCGTCCGCCACCGGACGCCCCCATTCGTTGTCGTGATAGTCGGGCATGGACGGCTGCCAGAAGCAGCGCGCCACGCCTCCGCCATCCGTAACCAACCCGGAATTGTCGTCGCCCATGCCTTTGCCTTCCCGGATCGCCGCTACGGTTTGCCGGGCACCGGGCAGGTCAGGTCGCCCTCCCCGCACTTCAGGTAGGCGCGCAACTCCCGGGTGCGAGCCTGCGTCAGCTTGTCCAGGCACGTGCTCAACGCCATCGGATAGGCGCTGCCGCCCGACGTGCCGCCCGCCGCGAAGGCGCATTCCGCGTCGCGGAAGAACAGCCAGGCCCGCTGCGCGGCGTGGAACTGGGTCGTGGCGGTCTTGTCGTCCTTCAGGCGGGCGTTCACTTCCTGGTAGGCGGCGTTCAGGCCGGCGTCGGACTTGCGGTACGCCTGGTCGGCGCACAGGCTCATGTCCGTCTGCGTGGCCGCCTTGCCGCAGTCCAGCGGCTGCGGTTGCGCCTGCGCGCCGGCCGCCAGCGCAAGAACGGCTGCCGCCGCGATCGCGATACGCATGGAATTTCCTCCTGTCTGTCTTCGCGGTCCGGGGGCCCGCGCCTACCGTGTCCCGGTCGATCCGGGAAAGTGTCTCATGGAAAGGCCGGGCTCCGCTTCCGCGGCCCGGGCCGCGGTCGCCTAAGATTGAGGGTATGAAGATCCAACTGCTCTCCGACCTGCACCTCGAAACCGATCCCACCTTCCTGGCCCGGCCCGCGCCCGGCGCGGACCTGCTGGTGCTGGCCGGGGACATCGGCTCGTACCGCAGGGGGTCCCGGCTGAATGGAACGGACTTCGGGCTGGGCAGCTACGCGCCGCGCAACGGCTGGCCCACGCCGGTGGTCTACGTTCCGGGCAACCACGAATACGACAACCTGGACTTCGACGAAACGCACGAACGCCTGCGCGAACTGTGCCGCGCGCTGGACATCCACTGGCTGGAACGCGAAACGCTCGTCATCGGCGGCATGCGCCTGGTCGGCACCACGCTCTGGACCGATTTCGACGCGCTGGCCGCCGACGGCGACACGGTGGGCGACGCGCTGAACAAACGCGCCAAGGCGTTCCGGGCGGCGGACTTCTATCTGGAAAAGGCCGAGATGCGCCGCCATGGCGCCCCCTTCATGGCCGAGCAGATGCGCGAACAGGGGCTGGCCTGCCAGCAATGGCTGGAGGCCGCCCTGCGCGAGCCGTTCGACGGCCCCACGGTGGCGGTCACCCACTTCGCCCCCACGCTGGCCAGCGCCGACCCGCGCTATGGCGTGACGCCCGGCACCGCGGGATTCTGCAATGCCCTCGACCACCTGCTGCCCCTGGCCGACTACTGGCTGCACGGCCACCTGCATTGCCCGCAGGACTACCTGAAGGACGGCTGCCGGGTGCTGGCCAACCCGCTGGGCTACGCCAAGAAAGGCGAGCAGCAGGACTTCACACCCGGCCGCGTATGGGACCTGGCCGCGCCTAGAACTTGAGGCTGGCGCTCAGGCTGTAGGTGCGCGGGTCGCCCGCCTTCACGTAGTCCGAGGACTGGTACAGCCAATAGCGCTTGTCCGCCAGGTTGTTGATCCCGGCGCGGAAGGTAGTCTCGTAGCCGTAGATCCGCGTGTCGTACGTGGCGCCGATGTTGACGATGGCGTAGTCGTCCACCTGCACCGCGTTGGACGCCCCCAGCATGGCGCCGCCCGTGTACTTCACGTCGGCCCGCAGCTTCAGGCCGGGCAGTTGCGGCACCGCATAGGCGACCTGGGCCGCGGCGACGAACTTCGGCGCGCCCGCCACGCGGTTGCCCGTGAAGTCCGCTCCCTTCTTGTACTCGGTGTCCAGGAACATCAGGCTGCCGCCCACGTTCCAGTTCGTGGCGATGCGGGTCGAGGCCCCCAGCTCCAGGCCCTGGTAGATCGACTTCCCGTCCTGCACCAGTTCATTGGACGCGTTGGCGTACTCCGCCTTTTTCTCGATCCGGAACAGCGCCGCGGTCGCCGCCCAGCCATCCTGGCTGGTCTTGATGCCCACTTCGTACTGTTTGCTCTTGAGCGGATCGAGCAGCTCGCCGACGTTGGCGTAGGTATTGCCGACCGAGGAGCCCGGCTCCAGCGACTCGATGTAGCTCGCGTACGCCATGGTCTGCGGCGTGATGTTGTACATCAGCGCCAGCGTCGGCGTGAGCACGCCGTTCTTGTCGTAGCGCGAGGCGCGCGCGCCGGTGGCGTCGAAGCCGACCTGCTCGTAGTCGGTGTAGCGCAGGCCGCCCAGCACGGACCAGCCTCCGGTCAGGTCGATGGTGTCGCTGGCAAACAGCGCCTTCTGCGTGATCTCGGCGGCGCGGTACAGGTCCAGGCCGCCCTCGCTGTAGTACGTGTTGGCGTTCTGCGTACGCAGATTGCCCGTGCCCTGCAACTGGTAGACGCCGTTGGAGCTGTAGTCGTTCTTCTGCTTCTGCCACGACGCGCCCGCCACCACCTGGTGCTTCAGCGGGCCGGTGGAGAACTTGCCCTCGACCATGCCCTGCCACTGGTTGTAGGCGTAGGCCTCGCCGTAGTCCGAGCGGTAGTCGTCGTAATCGCCGGCCTGGTTCTGCAGGAACAGCACCGACTCGTTGCGGCGGGTGCGCGTGGAACTGTAGCTATAGTCGGTGCGCAGCGTCCAGCCGTCGGACAGCCGGTACTTCAACCCGGTCGAATAGAAGCGGAACTTGTTGTCCGCGTACGGGCCTTCGCCCACCATCCTGCCATTGTCGTTGCGCACCGGCGACGGCAGTTCGCCGCCCGCCATCGCGCCGGCATAGATGGTCGGCTCCTGGCGGATCGCCTTGCGGTCCTGGTAAATGGACTGGAAGTCCCAGGTCAGCCTGTCGGTCAGGCGCGCATCCAGCGCCAGCGACACCGAATCCTGGTAGAGCGAGCCGCCGTTATAGGTATTGCCCTCGTCGTGCGTCGCGTTGAGCCGGTAGCCGAACCGGCCGCTCTCGCCCACGCGGCCGCCCAGGTCTACGTGCTCGCGCAGCAGTCCCTTGGACACATAGCCCAGCTCGATGCTGCGCACGGGCTCGTCGGTCGGCTTCTTGGTCACGTAGTTGATCAGGCCGCCGGGCGAACCGAAGCCATACATGAAGCCCGACGCCCCCTTGAGCAGGTCGATCTGTTCGAAGTGCTCGTAGGGCAGGGTCGTGACGTAGCTCAGGAACGGCTTGCCGTCGATACGGTAGGAGTTCTGCCAGTCCAGCGGAAGGCCGCGCACGCTGAGGTAGCTCGCCCAGGCGCCGTACGACGCGCTGTTGTCGGTCACCGACGCGTCCAGGGCAAACACGTCGCCCAGCTTGTTGACCTGCCGTTCCTCGATATCCGCGGCGGTCACGACCGTGGTGGAGAACGGCGTCTCCAGTTGGCTGCGGTTGCCCAGCGCGCCGGTGTTGACGGGCGCCGACAGGTGCTCCAGCGTATCGTCCACCGACGTGGCGTTCACGGTGACGGCGGGAAGCTGGGCCACGCCCTGCGGATCGGCGGCCGCGCCCGGCGGCGAAACGGACTGGGCATGAGCGCCCGCGGAATGGGCCAGGCCCAGCGTCAGGACAAAAACATAAGGCGAAACTGCGAACCGTGCTTGCTTGCGCGCACGGCACTTCCTGGTGGAAGCGGAACGGACCACGTTGAATACTCCAGAGCGGGGGGGAAGGCTATTTTTTATGAATAGAACTGATTCGCAATTATATTGGTAATCGCAAAACCTCCCTGCCCCGCCCGCGCGGCCCGCGGTCCTTGCCTCAATGCGCCGGCTTGTTCTCCAACTGCTCGCGCAGCCGTTCTTCCTGTTCGCGCAGCTCCGGCGTGAAGGCGTCGCCGAAGTCCTCGGCCTCGAAGATCCGGCGGATCTCGATATCGGATTCGCCGGGCATCGGGTTGGGGCAGCGCTTGACCCAGGAGATCGCCTCCTCCATGGACGCGCACTGCCAGATCCAGAAGCCGGCGACCAATTCCTTGGTTTCGGCGAAGGGGCCGTCGATCACCTGCCTGGCGCTGCCCGAAAAGCGCACCCGGGCGCCCTTCGAACTGGGATGCAGGCCCTCGCCCGCCAGCATCACGCCGGCCTTCACCAGTTCCTCGTTGAACCGGCCCATGTCGGCCAGCAGTTGTTCCGTGGGCATGACGCCCGCTTCGCTGTCCGCCGTCGCCTTGACTAGTACCATGAATCGCATGTCGGTCTCCTTGGGGGGTGTCGGAACATTCTCGCTCCAGGAAGACGACGAACGCCGCGGCGCCAGATCGACAGCGGCGATGAAAAAAAGTGTGACGGCGTCAGTGTCTGACACCCGTACGAGACGGTCCGCCGGGCTGAAGCAGATCTTCCCGGGTGTCAGACACCAACGAAAGAGCACGACGCTTCGGTGTCAGACACCCGGGGAGCACCGGCGCAAACCCGGGATCCTCTCATACGGGTGTCAGACACAGGCACTTGGCCTCTCGCCGATCCTCACAGCGCTTCGGTGTCAGACACCCGGGAAGCACCGGCGCAAACCCGGGATCATCTCGTACGGGTGTCAGACACAGGCACTTGGCCTCTCGCCGATCCTCATAGCGCTTCGGTGTCAGACACCCGGGGAGCAACGGCGCAAACCCGGGATCATCTCGTACGGGTGTCAGACATAGGCACTTGGCCTCTCGCCGATCCTCATAGCGCTTCGGTGTCAGACACCCGGGCAGCAACCGCGCAAACCCGGGACTGTCTCGTACGGGTGTCAGACACTGGCACTTGGTTTCTCGGCGCCCCTCAAGGCGCCGGATTGGGCTGCCGGGCGTGGATCCGGTCGACCGCCTCCAGCACCTCGGCCGGCAGCGTCACCTCCACGCTGTCGATGTTCTCTTTCAGTTGTTCCAGCGTGGTGGCGCCGATCAGGTTGCTGGTCACGAAGGGGCGCTGGTTCACCCAGGCCAGGGCCAGGTGGGTCGGCGAGATGCCGTGCGCGCGCGCCAGCTCGACGTATTCGCGCGTGGCGGCCTCGGCCTGCGCGTTGCTGTAGCGGGTAAAACGCGTGTACAGCGTCAGGCGGGCGCCCGCGGGACGCGCGCCGTCCAGGTACTTGCCGCAAAGCATGCCCATCGCCAGCGGGGAATAGGCCAGCAGGCCCACGTCTTCATGATGGGTGAATTCCGACAGGCCGCTCTCGAAGACGCGGTTCAGCAGGCTGTACGCGTTCTGGATCGACGCGATGCGCGGCAGGCCCTTGTTCTCCGCATGCCGCAGGAACTGTCCGACGCCCCACGGGGTTTCGTTGGACACGCCGACGTGGCGCACCTTGCCGGCGCGCTGGAAGTCCTGCAGCACTTCCAGCGTTTCCTCGATCGGCACGGTGTATTCGTCCTTCACCCAGGGATAAGACAGCTTGCCGAAAGTGGCGGTGGTGCGATCGGGCCAGTGCAACTGGTACAGGTCCAGGTAGTCCGTCTGCAGGCGTTTCAGGCTGGCGTCCAGGGCGGCGGTCAGGTTCTTGCGGTCCAGGAAGGTCTTGCCGTCGCGGATGTGGCCGGGCCGCTTGGCGTCGCGCACCGGGCCGGCCACCTTGCTGGCCAGCACGATGTCGTGGCGGCGCTTGGTCCTCGCGAGCCAGGTGCCGATATAGGTTTCGGTCAGGCCCTGGGTTTCCGGCTTGGGAGGCACCGGGTACATCTCGGCGGCGTCGACCAGGTTGACGCCGCGCTCCAGCGCGTAATCGAGCTGCTGGTGGGCCTGCGCTTCGGTGTTCTGCTCGCCCCAGGTCATGGTGCCCAGGCCGATCAGGCTGACGTCCAGGTCGGTGCGGCCGAGTTTGCGGTATTTCAAGTTCTGCTCCGTGCGGGGTCTTAAAGGGGAATCGACACCTTACTCCAAGATGTTGGCGTTTCGCTGACAGGAGAAGAATGCGCGCGACTCTCGTCGCGCGCCGGTGCCGGTGTCCGGTATCCCTAGAAAGTGCCCCGCAGCGTCAGCATGGCATTGCGCGGCGTGCCATAGACGTTGTTGCCATTGAGCGTCCCGATCTGCTGGTAGTAGACGCGGTCGGTCAGGTTGTTGACGTTGAGCGTCATGTTCCAATGCGGCGTGATCTGATAGCGCACCATCGCGTTCAGGATGGCATAGCCGCCCTGGTTGAAATCGAACGGCACGAAATCGCCGCTGGCGTCCCTGGCCGTGCCGGACACATAGCTTGCGCTTTGCAGCAGCATGCTGCCGCCGACGGTCCATTTCGCCAGATCGCCGGGCAGCCGGTAGGCCGTGGCCAGCTTGAACAGATGCTTGGGCGTCACGCTGCTGTAGCGCGTGCCGGTGCTCTTGTCCTTCGTGGTGTTGAAGGTATAGCCGGCCGTGACTTGCCAGCCCGTGGCGATCTCGCCGCCCAGCTCCAGGTCGACGCCGCGGCTGACCACCTTGCCCTGCGCCAGGTAGCAGCAATTGCCGTCGTAGGCGCTGCTGCTGCTCTCGTAGGCGGGATCCAGCACCGCCGTGCCCGTGCGTTCCACATTGAACAGGCTGAGCGTTGCATTGGCCGCGCCGTCGAACAGTTCGCCCTTGATGCCGGCCTCGAAGCTCTTGCCCTTGATGGGAGGCAGGGCGCTGCCCGGCTGCGGCCCCTGCATCACCAGCGGCTGCGGCTTGTAGATGGCCGAATAGCTGCCGTAGACGGACCACTGCTCGTTCAGGTCGTAGATCAGGCCGCCGTAAGGGGTGATCTCCGTGGCTTCGTTGAACTTGGCGTCCTGGAACACCTGCCAATCGGCCGCGCCGCGCTTGGTGTTGATGATTTGCGAGAATTCGTAGCGGCTGATGCGCGCGCCGGCCACCACGCTCAGGCTGTCCGTGGGATGCAGGCGCAGCAGGGCGTAACCGCCCACTTGCTCCTGGCCCCAGGGGCCGTAATGCGCGCTGTAGTTGTAGTCCGCGTCCGTTCTGCCCGGATTCCACGCGCCGGGGTTGAAGGGGTCGACGGGGTCCCGATAGTTGACCGCGAGGTTGGAATTGACCCAGTCGCTGCGGACCCGCTGCCAGTCCGCCCCCACCACGAATTCGTGCGTGCGCCCCAGCACGTCGAAGGTTCCGCTGAGGTTGGCGTCCACCATGTCCTGCCGGTTCGAGCTTTTCGCGGTGCCCGCGCCCCAGGTCAGTCCGCCCAAGGTCACCGGATCCACCGAGCCCGACGTGTAGTTCCACATCCGGTCGGTCTTCTGGTCGGTATGGGTGGCGTTGAGCTTGGCGATCCAGCCGTTGCGGAAGCGATGCTCCAACTGGCCGAACACTTCCCAGCGGTCGGTATCGTCATAGGCCCACGGCTGCGACAGATTCGCGCTGCGCGACAGGCCCAGATCGGCGCCGTTGCTATAGCGCGGCAAGGTGGGCGGCGCGCCGTCATTGTTGATCTGGCTGTAGCTGCCGCCCACGGTCAGGAGCGTATCGGGGCCGAGGTCCGCCTCCAGCACGCCATACACGGCGGGGCGTTCGGTATGGCGATGGTCGATATACGAATCGCTGTTCTGGTAGCTGAACACCCCGCGGCCGCGCAGTTTGCCGTTGGCCGCCAGCTTGCCGCTGGCATCGATCTCGGTGCGCAGGTCGTCCCAGCTTCCCGCGGCCAGCGACACCTTCAACTGGTCCTGCGCCAAAGGCTTCTTGCGCACCAGGTTGATGATGCCGCCGGGATCGCCGACCCCGCCCAGCAGGCCGGACGCGCCGCGCATGACCTCCACGCGGTCGTAGAACGCCATCTGCTGCTGCGGATCGTAGTTGTAGGAACCCAGCGCCAGCGGCGCGCCGCCGTCGATCTGCATGCTGGTGATGGCAAACCCGCGCGAATAGAAATCCACGCCGTTGTACGTGACGCCCGGCACGGCCAGCATGGCCTGGCGGATATCCGTAATGTTCTGGTCTTCCATCTGCTGGCGCGTGACGACCGACACCGACTGCGGAATCTCGCGGAAGCTCTGCTCGGTCTTGGACGCGATGCTGCTAATGCGCGTGGTGTAGGACCCGGTGCCTTCCGTCATGCTGTGCCGCTCGGCCATGCCGATGACGGTGACCGCGTTCAACATGTCCGGTTCGCCGGCCGTCAGCATGAAACGGTCGCCCTGGCGCTGGTACCGCAGGCCGGTGCCCTTGAGCAGCGCGGCCAGCGCCTGGTCGGCGGTAAAGCTGCCGCGCAGGGCCGGCGCCGTCTTGCCGGCCACGATGTCCGGCGCGAACAGGATCTGGAGCCGGGTTTGCTCGGCCAGTTCAAGCAGGGCTTCCGACAAGGGCTGGCTGGCGATATCGACCTGTACGGCGCTGGCCTGCGCATGAACCGGCGCGGCGGCCAGGCCGCCCGTGAGCGCAAGCCCGACGGCGATGGCAAGACTGCCCAGGGTGGCGGCGGCGGGCCGGCGCCGCGCGCGCGGGGCGCGGGGCGTAATGCGGGAATGTGAATTCAAAGCTGGACTCGTTCGGTGATTGCTGCGGGCGCTTCGCGCCCTATCCCTTGGCCAAGGATCGTGACCGGCCGCCGGGTGCAAATCGGCGGCCTGTCATGCAATACGAATCACGGGGCAAAAGTCCTGAACGATTCCGGCAAATCAATTGTTTCAAATTGAAACAAAGCGCCCGGCCGTCTATGGCCGGTCGGTCCGGGCATCCAGCACTGCGCGGCCGTCCGGCAGGCGGCGGATGGTCACGGGCAGGACCGCCGGCAGGCCTTCGACAATGCCCGCCGGGTCATCGAGGCGGAACGAGGCGCTCAGCCGCAGGCTGCCCACCTGCTCGTTCGCCAGCGCCAGGGGCGCCGCCAGGTAGCGGTTCAACTCGCGTACCACGGCCGCCAGAGGCGCGTTCCGGAACACGACCCTGCCCTGCACCCAGGCCAGTTCCGCCGACAGGTTCACCGCGCGCGGCTCCGGCTGGCGGCCGTCGGCGTCCACCGAAGTCCCCAGGCCGGCAGTCAACACATTCAGGCGCCGAGACCACCATGGGCCGCTGCGGACCTCGACGGCCCCGGCCTGCACCGCCACGCTGACGTCGTCGTCGCCGCGCCGCACGTTGAACCGCGTGCCCGTCACCTGGACGCGGGCCAGGCCCGCCTCGACGATAAAGGGCCGCGCCGCATCGGCGCTCACGTCGAACAGCATCTCCCCCCGGTTCAGCGTGACCACGCGGCGATCCGGATACAGGGCCACGCTGGCCTGCGTGTCCGTGTTCAATTCAAGCACCGTCCCCTCGGGCAGGGGCACGCTGCGCCGCTCGCCCTTGCGGGTCGACCACTGCGCCGCGTAGTCGGCCGGCTTCTCGCGGCGGGTGGCCGCCACGGCCGCGGCGCCCGAGGCGCCGATGGCGAACAGCCAGACGCCCGCGCGCAGCGCCCGGCGGCGCCCAAGCCGGGGCCGCTCAGGCAGATCGCCGCCGTACAGCCGCCGCACCAGCGCGTCCGGCATTGACGCGGCGGCCCGGTTCAGCGCCTCCTGCGCCAGGAACTCTTTTTCGTGATCGGGATGCGCGCGCCGCCAGGCCAGGAGCTCGGCCTGCTCGGCCGCGCTCATCGTGCCGGAGTGGACTCGCGTGGACCAGCGGGACGCCGCGTCGGCGACGGTTTCAGCGCCACTCATGGGGGTTCAACGCGGCCCGTACGTGCCGGCACGCCTGCATCACATAGCGCTCGATGCTGTTGACCGACACCGACAGCGTCACCGCGATCTCGCGATGCGTCCAGCCTTCGATGCGATTCAGCACGTAGGCGCGCCGGCAGTTCAAGGGCAGGGCTTCCAGCGCCGCGACCAGGGCATTCATCAACTGATGCGCGCGCACGGCCGCTTCGGGACTGGGGACGCACGGGTGGTCCTGTTCAGGCAGGTCCTGCAGCGCGATATGCGGATTGCGCGCATCCCGCCGCCAGGTGTCGATGCGGCGATGCGCCGCGGCCCGGAAAAGAAAACGGCGGGCATGCTCGATGGTGGTCACGTCGCTGCGCGTCAGCAGTTGTTCGATCGCGTCGTGCGCCGCATCCTCCGCATCGCTGCGGTTGCCGAAGCGGTGCGCGAATGCCTGCATGAACTCGCGGTAAAGCGCGAGCCAGCCTGCAAGCGGAGAATGGGTCGGAGACATATCGTGCACGGGCCGGATGGCAAAAAGCAATTATTGCAAATAGTTATCATTTCTTCAAATAATCGGGAGTCCGGCCGCCCGCTTGCGCCAGATCCAGGTAATTCGCACCTTGCCCGCGCCGTTCGAATCGGCATACGCTTGATTCCCGATCGACTCCGGGATACGAACGTGCTGCGGGAAATCGACGAGACCTATGTTTTCTTCATCTGCGTCATCGTCTTCCTGGCGATCATCGAACTCGGCTTCCGCCTGGGCCGCAAGCATCGCAAGCCCTCCGACGAAACGCACAAGACCCACATCGGCGCGCTGCAGACCGCCCTGCTGGGCCTGCTGGCGCTGCTGCTGGGCTTTACCTTCGCGATGTCGGTCACGCGCTTCGAAACGCGCAAGAACCTGGTGCTGGAAGAAGCCAACGCCATCGGCAACGCCTACTGGCGCTCCCAGTTGCTTCCTCCGGCGGCGCGCGCTCCGATCGCGGCCCTGCTGGTGGAATACACCACGACGGCGCTGGATTTCCACGACGCCGACAACGACAGCGCCCGCCAGGCCGCCGCCGGCGCCGCGTCGCGGCGCATCGAGCGCCAGATCCGCTCCACGGCCGCCAGCGTGCTGGAATCCCCGCCGTCGATCTCCACCATCATGTTCATCCAGGCCATCAACGAGATGGCCCAGGTCAACGAAAAGCGCCGGGTCGCGCTGGAAAACCACGTGCCCGAGCCGGTGTTCTACCTGCTCTTCATCGTCACCTCGGGCGCCATGGCGTTCATCGCCTACGGAACCGGCCTGCAAAAGCGCAGGCGGCTGATTTCGACGGGCCTGTTCGCCACGTTGATCTCGCTGGTCCTGACCTTCATCCTGGACGTCGACCAGCCGTCCAGCGGCGTCATCACGGTCAGCCAGGAAAGCATGCTGCGGATGAAGGCGACGCTGGAACAGGAGCGGTAGGCGGCGGTCCGCCCCCGCTTCCGTCCCGCGTCAGTACTGGTATCGCATGGTCAGCATCGCGCTGCGGCCGGCGGCCCAGGCGCCTTGGCTGTAGAACCCGATCTGGCTGTAATACTTGCGGTCGAACAGATTGTTGACGTTGAGCTGCGCGCTGAGGTTGCGGTTGAAGCGGTAGCGCGCCATCAGGTTGGTGATGGCGTAGCTGCCCTGGCCGACGCGCTCATCGCCGTTGGGGCCGCTGGCGATGGTGTACACGTGGCTTTGCCAGTTCACGCCGCCGCCGACGGTCAGGCGGTTCCAGTCGCCCGGCAACTGGTAAGTGGTGAACAGGCGCACCAGGCTGCGCGGCTGGTCGGTCTGGATGGCATTGCCGTCGCCGTCCCGCGCGGTCCAGTGCGACCAGCCGGCGGCAAGGTTCCAGCCCGGCATCACTTCGCCCGAGACCTCCAGGTCGAAGCCGCGGCTGCGGGTTCCCTGCGCGGCGGTATAGGCCTGGTTGATGGTGCCGGGCACCATGTAGCCGGGGTCGGCCTGGGCCACGTTGTCCTGCTCCACCTGGAACACGGCGGCGCTGGCGTTCAGCTTGCCGTCCAGGAATTCGCCCTTGATGCCGGCCTCGTAGGACTTGCCTTCCAGCGGGTCCAGCCAACTGCCGTTGCGGTCCTGGTAGCTCTGCGGGTTGAAGATCCCGGTGTAGCTGACGTAGGCGGTGTAGTTCTCGTTGAGGTCGTACAGCAGGCCGGCGTACGGGATGAATTCGCTCTTGTCGAAGGCCTGGCGGTCGCCGCCGCCGAAACCGACGGAATCGGTCTTCCACGTCGCATAGCGCCCGCCCAGGATGAGCTTCAGCGGATCCGCGAGGCTCAGGCGCAGCGCGCCGTACCAGCCGGTCTGCTTGGTGGTGTAGCGCGTGGCGGTCACGGAAGCATCGTTCCATTCGGGCTCCGGATAGGAACCGTCCCAATCCAGGAAGCTGCCCATGGGCGCCGCGGCTACGGCCGAACGGTAATCGAAGTCGGCGTACTGGCGGTTGAAGCTGGCGCCCACCACGGCCTCGTGGCGGCGGCCGAACAGGGTGAACGGACCCGAGGCCTTGAGGTCCACGCTGTTCTGCTTGCGGTCGCCCAGGTACCACGCGGGCGACGCGCCCATGCCCAGGCCGGTGTCGCGGTCGGGCCACCCGTACAGATACAGCAGCTTCCCGTCCATCTCGTTCTTGGAGTGCGAGCCCACCGCCTGCACGGTCCAGCCGCTTTCGAAGCGATGTTCCAGGCTGGCGAACGCGCCCTGGGTCGTGCTGCCCCATGACGACCAGTCGGCGCCGGTGTTCAGCGACCGGACCCAGTCCGTGCGGCCGCCGTCCGCGTACCACAGGGGGAACCCGCCCCAACTGCTGCGCTTCGGATCGTTGTCCTGGTAATTGAAACCCACGCTCAGCGTGGTGCGCGACGTGATGTCGGCATCCACCACGCCGTAGAAGATCTTCTTGCTGTTCTGGTAGCCGTCCAGGTAGGAATGGTTGTCCTGGTAGGCCGATACGATTCGGCCGCGCACATTGCCGTTGGCGGTGAGCGGCGTGGACAGGTCGAGCGTGCCACGGTAGGTGTCCCAGTTGCCGGCGCTGACGCTCATGTCGGCGGTGAATTCGCGGCTGATGGCGTGCTTGCGCACCAGATTGATGGAAGCCGAGGGATTGCCGGTGCCGGACATCAGCCCAGTGGCGCCGCGCACCACTTCGACGCGGTCGTAGATGATCGGGTCCAGGGCCGACTCCCCGGCGGCGTAGCCGGTGTCGAAACTCGTGGGGACGCCGTCATACATGTAGTTGCTGATGCCGAAACCGCGCGCATTGAAGGAATAGCGCTCGCTGTCGTAGTTCTGCACCGAGATGCCGGGCGTGCTGGACATCACGTCGACGAGCGACAGCATGTTCTCGTCTTCCATGCGCTGGCGCGTCACCACCGTGACGGACTGCGGCGTTTCACGCAGCGTCAGCGGCAGGCCGGTGCTGGCGGCGGTGGCGCGCGGCGTGTACGAGCCGGTTCCTTCCGTGGTGGTGTTGTCCCCTTCTCCCAGCACCTGCACCGTGGGCAGGGTGGCGACACCGCTGTCCTGCGCGGCGGCCGCGCCGCAGGCCAGCGCCATCAGCACCAGGCAGGGAGTGCGCCGAAGCGCGAAACGCCGGCGGACCAGAAATTGGCGGCCGGCAGGCCGAGAATCTTGCATGTTGGCTTCCTTTCCCATGTCGAAACTTCAAATCGACGGGAAGTGTAATGCAAACGATTCTCATGTGTTTTATTATTTTTCGGCCTCCGGCGGCAGAAATGTCCCTATTTATCAAGGGATAACGGCGGCACGGCTTTCGGCCGCCGGCGCAAAATCGGAGAAAGGGATCCGCGCGCGGCGGAAAGGACGGCTAGTCGATCAGGCCGTGCCGGATGACGTACTGCACCAGTTCGGCGTTGCTGCCGGCCTTCAGTTTCTGGAGGATGCGCTGGCGGTAGGTGCTGATGGTCTTGACGCTGACGATGAGCTGGGTGGCGATGTCGGTGAGCCGCATGCCCTGCACGATCAGCATCATGATCTGGTATTCGCGCGGCGACAGTTTTTCATGCGGCACTTCCCCGCGCGCGATGGCGGAGGCGGCCTTGCCGGAAAGCTCGGCCGGAAAATAGCGCCCGCCCGCCGCGGCCTGGCGGATGGACAGGACCAGCACCTTGGAGTCCATGTCCTTGGCCACATAGCCGCTGGCCCCCACCTCGAAGGCGCGCAGCGCGTACTGCTCGGCCGGATACATGCTGAGCACGATGATGGGCAGCCGCGGCCATTCCGCGCGTATGGAAGGCAGCACGTCCAGGCCGCTGCGCCCCCGCAGGTTGACGTCCAGCAACACGACGTCGTAGCTGTTGGCGCGCAGCAGGCTCAGGGCCTCGGAGGCGTCGGCGGTCTCGCCCGTGACGCTGATATCGTCCTCCTCCGCGAGCAGCCTTTTCAGGCCGTCGCGGAAAATGGTGTGGTCATCGACAATCAGGACACGGATCATGGGCGCTGGCTGCGGCGTTATTGGCCGCCGCGGGGAACGTTGAGGGAAGCGAGGATGCGGTTTTCTTTCTCGATGGAGTCGCGCGCGAACTGGCGGTACGCCGCGCCATCCATGTACTGCTGTTCCATATCATAGTTCGCGAGCGCGTCCTGGAACGGCTTTTGCGCCATCGCCTGCCTGAAGCCGTCGTGCAGGCGCCGGATGGCCTCGGGCGGCGTGCCCTTGGGCGCGGCAAGGCCCCACGGCGAGGTCTGCACCATGTCGATGCCCACCTCACGCAGCGTCGGAACGTCGGGAAAGCGCGGCACGCGCTTTTCGGTCCAGACCACCAGCAGCCGCATTTTTCCGGACGTCACGTACGGCACCCAGGAAGACGCGTCGGCCACCGACATGATGTGCCCGCCCATGAGCGCCGGCAAGGCTTCGGCCACGCCCTTGTAGGGCACGTTGGTGAGTTGCAGCCCCAGGCTGGCGGAGATCTGCTCCATCGTCAGGTGCTGCGTGGTCAGGCTGCCCACGGTGCCGTAGGTCATCCTGCCCGGGTTCTTGCGGGCATACGCGACGTAGTCCTCGAAGGTCTTGATGGGCGAGTCGGCCGCGACGACCAGGCCCCAGGTAAAACCGGTGAGGCGGATGATGTAGTCCAGGTCGGCGGCGGGGTCCCACTTGATGTTGGAGATATAGGGCAGGCGGAAAACGCTGTGCGCGATCAGGCCCACGGTGTAGCCGTCCGGCGTCGCGTTCTGCAACTGGTAGGCGGGCATGACCCCGCCCGCGCCGAGCTTGTTCTCGACGATGATGGGCTGCCCGAACACGGTCGAGGCGCTCTCGGCCAGGGCGCGCACGACGATGTCCGTCACGCCCCCGGCGGAGAATCCGACCAGCACGCGGATGGGTTTTTCGGGAAAGGCGCCCGCCGCGCGCACGCCGAACGGCAGCCCCATCGCGGCCACCGACGCGGCGCCGCCCAGTTTCATGAAAGAACGTCTATGCACAATCTGTCTCCAAGTGCCCTGCTCCACGCCCCGCGGATTGACATGCAACGTTGGGGTCCTTTAGTGTGTGGACAGTGTAAATAGAGGCATGCTTATTAATCTGTCGGAATTAGCCGATTGTCCTGTCATCGTTTTCTTACGCCGCGCCTCTCCATGCAAGAATTCCACTGGCCCCTGAGCCAGGAAGACGCCAACTACCGCCTGCTGTTCGAAGGCCTGATCGAACAGTCCGTGGCGGGCATTTACCTGCTCCAGCACGAACACCTGGTCTACGTGAACGAGGCCTTCGCCAAGCTTTGCGGCGTGCCTCGCGAAAAACTGATCGGCCGGCCGCTGGCCAAGGTCGCGCCGCCGCAGCAGCGCGACTCGCTGATGCGGCAATACGAGCGGCGCCTCGCGGGCGGCGACAAGGAATCCACCTTCACGGTGCACCTGCGCCTGCCCGACGGGCAGCAGCGGGCCATCGAGATCCACGGCAGGCTGATCGACTTCCGCGGCCAGCCCGCCGTGATCGGCGTGGGCATCGACGCCACGCTGCGGCTGCAGCGGCAAGAGGAACTGCAGCAATCGAAAGCGGCGCTGGCGGAGCTGGTCAGCCACATCGAATCCGTGCGCGAGGCCGAGCGCCAGCGCATCGCGATGGAACTGCACGACGCGGTCGGCGGCATGCTGTCCGCCTTGAAGTTCGACATTTCCCGCCTGGCGCGCAACATCGGCAAGACACTGGCGGGCGACGTCCATCGCGACCCGCGCGTCCAGTTGGAACGGCAGGTGGCCGAATGCCTGGGCCTGGTGCAGGACACCATCGCCACGGTCAGGCAGATTTCCGAGGACCTGCATCCCAGCGCCCTGCCGCACCTGGGCCTGCCGGCGGCCATCGCCAATCATCTGAAGCAGTTCGAAACGCGCTATGGCGTGGCCTGCCGCCATGAGCCCGAGGCGGGCGAACTGGGGCTGGACATGGACGCCACGGGGCATCTTTACCGCATCTTCCAGGAAAGCCTGACCAACGTGGCCAAGCACGCGCAAGCCAGCGAGGTCTGGGTGCGGCTGGGGCGCGACGGCGGCGAGATCGTGCTGTCGGTGCGCGACAACGGGCAGGGCATGGCCGGCGACGGCCAGCGCCCGGGCGCCTACGGATTGCTGGGCATGCGCGAGCGGGCCCGCCGCATGGGCGGCGCGCTGTCGGTGGAGCCCGCCCCAGGCGGCGGCACCCTGCTCACGGTCAGGATCCCCGCGCCCGGCCGCCAGGGCCCCGGCGCGGTTCCCGAAGAGAACCCGCTCTAGCGGCCCTGGAAGCGGGCTTCGCGACGCTCGACGAAGGACTGGATGCCTTCCTTGAAGTCCTCGGACGCGAAGACCTTTTCCCGGATCTGCGGAATGCAGGCGATGGCGGCCTGTTCGCCGGATTCGATGTACTTCAGCGCGGCCTCCTTGGTCGCGCGGATGCCCAGCGGCGCATTGCGGCAGATGCGCCGCGCCAGGTCCAGCGCCCGCTCGATGTGCTGCCCGTAGGGCACGACTTCCTGCACGAAACCCAGCTCCAGCGCGCGCTGCGCGCCGAATTCCTCGCACAGGAAGAGGTGGTACATGGCGTTGCCCCAGCCCGTGCGCGACAGGTAGCGGAAATGCGCTCCGCCCAGCGGCGCGATGCCGCGGCGCGATTCCAGTTGGCCGAAGCGCGCGGTGTCCGCGGCCACGACGATGTCGCAGGCCAGCATGATCTCGATGCCGATGGTGTAGGTAATCCCCTGCACCACGGCGATCACCGGCTTGGTGGCGCGCCGCTTCAGGCCGAAGGGATCCACCCAGGCGTCCGGGCGCGGCCGGGCGGTGGCCGTAGGCCCGAAGAACTTCGGCATGTCCAGGCCGGCCGTGGTGTGTTCGCCCTCGGCGCACAGCACCGCCACCCACAGGCTGTCGTCTTCTTCGAACCGCGTCAGGTGCTGGGCCAGTTGCTCCATCATCTCGGGCGAGAAGGCGTTCTTCTTCGCGACGTTGTCCACCTTGATGATGCAGACCGCGCCGTCGCGCTCCATGCGCACTTCGCCGGTTTTCTTCGCGTCTTCCATTTCTGTCTCCTTGTGCTCGCGGCGGGTTCAGGCCAGGCCCTTGGCCCGCTTGATGGTCGAATCCAGCCCGCGCTTCAGGTGCTCCTGGAACTCCTCGGTAACGTGGGAGAGCTGGTGCAGGTCGAAGTGGGCGCTGATGGCCGCGCGGAACCCCTGCGCGTCCCAGGTCCGGTTCAGCGACCGCTTCGTGAAGCGCAGCCCGTAAGGCGGCGCGGCGGCGACGGTGTTGGCCAGTTCCAGGGTGGCCTGCTCCAGTTCGGCCACGGGCACCACGCGGTTGACCATGCCGATCTGAAGCGCCTCGGCCGCCGGCAGGCGCGCGCCCGTGAAGATCAGCTCCTTGGCCTTGCGCATGCCCATCACCCAGGGATGGATCAGCACCTCCAGGCTGGCCGTGCCCATCGAGTGCGCGACCGGATCCGAGAAGAAGGCATTGTCGGCGCAGACGATCAGGTCGCACATATTGGCGACCATGTATCCGCCTGCGATGCAGGCGCCCTGCACCTGGGCGATGGTCGGCTTCTTCAGGTCGTGCAGCCGCAGGCAGTATTCGAGGAAGTGTTCCTCTTCATAGTTCCAGCGTTGTTCCACGGTCGGATTGGGGCGCTCCACGCGCGCCGACTTCAGGTCGTGCCCGGCCGAGAAATGGTCGCCCACGGCGCCCAGGACGACCACGCGGACGTCGTCGTCGGCCTCGGCCTCGCGCAAGGCGCCGTCCAGTTCGCGCAGCAGGCTGCGGTCCTGGGCGTTGCGCACCTCGGGGCGGTTCAGGTAAATGCGGCAGACCGGGCCGATGCGCTCGACGCGGATGAGTTCATAAGACATGACGATCTCCTACACAGAGGCCGGGTCGGCCGTTACGATCAGATAGGCGGTGGTGAAGCTGGCCAGCGCGTCGCGCACTTGCTGCGGGTCGGGGCCCGCGCCGCTCAGGCGGATGCGCACCTCGTGGCCGGACTCCAGCGCCAGTTCATAGCCGGATTCGATGCCCGCGGCGCGCAGGGCCTTGTCGAAGCCTCGCAGCGTGGCGTCCTCGCGCAGGCGGTTCTTCAGGATCTTGCCGACCGGCGACTTGGGCAGGCCGGCCATGATGTAGCAGTCCTTGGGCACGGCCGCGCGCTCGGAAATGCCGGGCCGCACCTCCGCCAGCAACTGCGCCGCGTCGATGCGCGCGCCTTCGACCAGTTGGACGTAGGCCACCGGGACTTCCCCCGCATAGCTGTCCGGCCGCGCCACCACCGCCGCTTCCAGCACCTGGGGATGGCGGTAGAACGCTTCCTCGACCGCCTTGGGGTCGATGTTGTGCCCGCTGCGGATGATGAGATCCTTCGTGCGGCCGGTGATCCAGATGTAGCCGTCCTCGTCTATCCGCGCCAGGTCGCCCGTGTCCAGCCAGCCGGGCTCCAGGAACCCGGCCTGTCCGCCCGACGCGTAGCTGCTGAACACCGTGGGGCCCGACAGGGCCAGCACCCCGGCCTCGCCAGGCGCGCAATCGCGCAGGCCTTCGCGGCGGTCCAGCGCGACCACGCGGGCCCGGTGGTACGGAAAGAGCAGGCCGACCGAGCCGGTCTTCACTTCGCCGTCCTTCGGATTCATCATGCAGACCGAGGTCGTCTCGGTCAGGCCGTAGCCTTCGCGCACCGCCAGGCCGGTCATCGCCAGGAACCGGCGCGCCACGTTTTCCGACAGCGGCGCCGAGCCGGACAGCACGCCCTTGACGCACGAAATGTCGTGCGCGCCGATGGGCATCTGCACCAGTTGGTTCATGATCGTGGGCACGATGGTCAGATAGTTCACCCGGCAGGCCTCGACGACCTGCCAGATCTGCGGCAGCAGCTTCGGATGCTTCCAGCCCACCGAGGTCGCCAGCACCAGCGTGCCGCCCCGCGCCAGCGTCGCCAGCGAGCCCGCGAACGCGCCGACCACGTGATAGAGCGGCGTCGCCGACAGCCGGCTTTCCCCTTCGACGATTCCCGCCACCGCCGCGCTCAGCCAAGCGCTGGCCACTTCGTTCCAATGGCTGTGCCGCACCAGCTTGGGCGCCCCCGTGGTGCCGCCGGTGGGAAACAGCGACGCCAGGTCGTCCGGAAGGATGGCGCGCTCGAAATCCAGCGCATCGCCCCGGTAGCCGTCGATGACGGCGTCATAGTCCAGGAAGCGCCGGCCGGCCGGCGCGGCGCCCGAGCGGTCGCCGCCCAGCCGCACGATGGTCCGCAGTTGCGGACAGAGTTCGGCCACGCGCAGGACCTTGTCCCAGATCTCGATCTCCGGGTCGCCGCCATAGGCCATGAGCATGCGGGCGCCCGCCGCGCGCACGATGGCGGCGATGGCCTCGGCCTCGAGCATCCAGTTGATGGGGTTGACGACGGCCGCCGCCTGCCCGCCCCACAGGGCGTATTGCGCCTGCGGCGTGTTGGGCAGCAGCAGACTGACCACGTCGCCCGCGCCCAGTCCTTCGCCGCGGACGAGGTTGGCGGTCTGGTGGATGCGTTCCAGCAAGCGGCCGAAGCTGATGTCTTCCGGCGCGCCGCAACTGGACGGTTCGCGCAGGTATCGGATGGCCGTCGCCTGCGGCGCCTGGCGGCAACTGCGCGCCAGGAACGCGTAGGTGCTGTCCGGCAGGCCGCGTTCCCGCAGCGGCGTCGCCTCGAATTCGCGGATGCGTTCGGCGGTGGACAGGTCGGCGCGGACCCAGTATTGAGGTGTCTCCATGTTTTCTTCTTGCGCGGTGCGCGCCAGCCTCAGGCGGCGAGCGCGCGGGGATTGGTGAAGCGCTCGGCGGGCACGAACAGCCGCCGCAGGCGCATTTCGGTTTCGGGAAACAGGTGTTCGAAGTAGAAGCGCGCCGTGGCCAGCTTTTCGGCACGCAGGGGATCCGCCGCCGGCAGCCGGGTCAAGGCGGCCAGCGCGGCGCGGCTCCAGAAGTAGCCGTATACCAGATGTCCCACGATACGCAGGAAATCGCTGGCCGACGCCCCGACCTGCGCCGGATCGGCGGCGGCCAGGGTTGCCAGGCGCGGCACCGCTTCCTCGATGCGGTCGGCCAATTCGCGCAGCGGCCGCCCGAACTCCGCCCCGCCCTCGGCCGCTTCCGCGGAATCGGCCTGCCCGCGCGCCAGCGCCAGTAGCTGCGCCAGCCTGCCGCCCTGGTCCGCCAGCACCTTGCGGGCCAGCAGGTCGTGCGCCTGGACGCCATTGGTGCCTTCGTAGATGGGCAGGATGCGCACGTCGCGCAGCGTCTGCTCGATGCCCGATTCGACGATGTAGCCGCTGCCTCCATGGACCTGCACCGCCAGGTTCACCGCTTCCACGGCGTTGTCGGACACGAAGGCCTTGGCCACCGGGGTCAGCAGGCTCAGCAGGCCGCCCGCCCGGTCGCGCTCGGCCGCAAGCCCGGCATGCTGTTCGGCGTCGATCTGCAGGGCCAGCCAGTACAGGAACATGCGCGCGCCCTGCGCCCACGCCTGCTGCGTCAGCAGCATGCGCCGCACGTCCGGCTGCAGGAGGATGGGATCGGCGCGCGTAACCGCTTTTTCCTGGCCCGGCGCGCGCGACTGCAGGCGTTCGGCGGCATAGGCCAGCGACTTCTGCAAGGCCGTCTCGGTCAGGCCCAGCGCCTGCGCGCCCGTGCCCAGCCGCGCGGAATTCATCATGACGAACATCGCGGCCAGGCCCTTGTTCGCCTCGCCCACCAGGTAGCCCTTGGCGTTCTCGAAGCGCAGGACGCAGGTCGCGTTGGCGTGCAGCCCCAGCTTGTGCTCGATGGCGTCGCAGTAGACCCCGTTGCGCTCGCCGGGCCGGCCGCCCGCGTCGGGCAGGAACTTGGGCACCAGGAACAGCGAGATGCCGCGCGTGCCGGCCGGCGCGTCGGGCAGGCGCGCCAGCACCATGTGCACGATGTTCGGCGCCAGGTCGTGCTCGCCCGAGGAAATGAAAACCTTGCCGCCGCTGATCCGGTAGGCGCCGTCCCCGTCGGGGACGGCCTTGGTGCGCAGCAGGCCCAGGTCGGTGCCGGCCTGCGCTTCCGTCAGGCACATGGTGCCCGTCCACTCGCCGCTGGCCAGCTTGGGGCCGTATACGGCCTGCAACTCGGCAGTGGCGTTGGCGCGTATGCAGCGATAGGCGCCTTCGGACAATCGCGGGTAGAGCGCGAACGAAATATTGGATCCGCCCAGCATCTCGCCCACGATGGCCGACGCCACGGTGGGCAGCGCCTGGCCGCCGTGCTCTTCGCTGGCGCACAGCCCCGGCCAGCCGCCCTCGGCATAGGCGCGGTAGGCCTGGCCGAATCCGGCGGGCGTGCGCACCTCGTGCCCTTCCAGGCGGCAGCCTTCGCGGTCGCCGCTGGCGTTCAGCGGCGCCAGCACGCCATGGCACAGGCGGTCCGCGCCTTCCAGGATCTGGTCCAGGGTCTCGCGGTCCATGGCGGCCCCGCCCGCGCGCCGGCCGAGTTCCCCTTCGACGTCGAGAACCTCGTAAAGCGCAAATTGCATGTCGCGCTGAGGCGCCGTGTATAGCCCGTCTTTCATGTCGTCCTGCCGCTCCTGACTAGATATGCGCCAGTGTGCAACGGACGTCCGGCCGGCGTAATGTCAGCGTTAGCCGATATACCTGTCAGCGAATTCCGATAGACGCGCTGACATCCCCTAGGCCGCGGAACCCGCGGACGCCGGCGCCACGGCGGCCTCGCCGGCGGACGGAGCGCGCGAGGCGAGCGATTCGAGCAGGTCGGCCGACGGCACGAAGAACAGGCCGCCCGTGATGGCGCGGCTGTAGTCCAGCAGGCGGTCGTAGTTGCCGGGAGGCCGCCCGACGAACATGTTCTCCAGCATCTGCTCGATGGGCGCGGGCGAACGCGCATAGCCGATGAAGTAGGTGCCGAATTCGCCCGCGCCGGGCCGGCCGAAGGGCATGTTGTCGCGCAGGATCTTCACTTCCTGCCCGTTTTCCTCGAGGGTGGTCAAGGCGCTGTGGGACGAGGACGGCTTGATGTCGTCGTCGAGTTCGACGTTGGACAATTTGTGGCGCCCGATGATGCCTTCCTGGCTTTCCACGGTAAGCGAATTCCAGGCCGTCATGTCGTGCAGGTACTTCTGCACCAGCACGTAGCTTCCGCCGGCGAACTCGGCGTCTTCGTCGCCGATCACCGTGAAGTCGACGGCTTCGCGCCCTTCGGGATTCTCGGTTCCGTCGACGAAGCCGATGATGGCGCGCCGGTCGAAGTAGCGAAAGCCCTGGACCTCGTCGACGACCGTCACGGCGTCGCCCAGCCGGTTGCGCAACAGCGTGGCAAGCTCGAAACAGAGATCCATCGAGTCCGCGCGGATGTGCAGCAGGAGGTCTCCCGGCGTGGCGGCGGCGGTGCGTTCGCCCGACCCGAATTCACGGAAGGGATGCAGCGCCGCCGGGCGCGGCGAGCCGAAGAGCGTATCCCAGGCGCGCGAGCCGAACGCACAGACACAGGAGAGGTTTTCCTGGGGAGAGCGCGTGCCCACCGTCCGCACGAGGGCGGCGACGTCCTCGCACCAGCCTCGCACCGTCTCGGCGGCGCCCGCGCCCGCGTTCAGGGTCGCGACGATGAAGATGGCGTGGCGGGTGGTGGGGTTGTGCACGGCTTGGGAGAGGGGCGCTGGAGTATCGGACATCGGATCGTGGACCTTGGAAACGGGCGCGGAGCGCGAAAGAAAAAAGCCAGTCCGATTCTAAGCGCGGATGTCGGCGGTGTGAACTCCGGCCAGGCGCGGCAAGGCCGCGTTTCAGCGCACCGCCTTCAGCCACTGGCCGGCCAGGTCCAGGACGATGCGGGTCTGTTCGCGGTGCGGAACGTGGCCGCAGTTCTCCAGCAGCACGGGACGTCCGCCGGTCAGCCGGGCGATGCGTTCGGGATGCAGGGACGAACCGTATTCGTCCGCTTCGCCGTGCAGGGCCAGCACCGGACAGCGCACCTGGCGCAGCGGCTCGTCGAGGTTCCAGTCGGCGAAGCCGGGCGACAGCCACGTGTCGACCCAGGCTCCCAGCACCCAGGCGGCCTTTTCGCCGTGGTACTTCTTCAGGCGATCCAGTTGGCCGGGCTCGTCGAAGTTCCGCTTCGCCACGCGGATGCCCTCCAGCGTGCGGTCTTCGACGAACGCCTGCGCCGATTCGGTGATCAGGGCCTGGCAATCGTCCCCGTAGGCCCCCGCGCAGCAGACGGCCATCCCGCCTCCCACGCTGTGGCCGAAGGCGACGAACGGCCCGATGCCGAGCGCTTCGCGCAACTGGCGGAACCCCGCAAGCGCCTCGTCCTCGACGAAGCCGGATCCGAAGGTGGCGCCGTTCGGATCGGAGCGGCCGAAGCCGAGCCGGTCGTAGGCGATCACGCCGCGACCGGTTTCGCGCGCCAGGAGTTCCGGAAAGTCGCGCCACAGTTCCACGCAGCCCAGGGAGTCGTGCAGCAGCACGATGGGCGCGCCGGCCGCCACCCCGCCCGCGGGGTCCCAACGCCGCGCATACAGGCGGCCCTGGCTGGTGGGTACGTAGACTTCCTGGCTGGTGATGGAATGCATGAAGGAATCCTGGAATATGAGGCCGCGCGCCATCGCGGCGCACCCGGATTATAGGAAACCCCCACGCCGCGCCCCCGCGGGACCGGCCGCCGCCGGCTCAGCGCAGGCCGGACAGCACGCCCGCCGCGATGATGAGCAGGACGAGCGCGGAAATTGCGGTGTAGGCGTAATCGCGTTCGCGCAGGAAGATGGCCAGCATCAGCGCCACCCGCGCGACCGGAAGCAGGATGAAAAGGGCCACTCCCGCCTGCACCAGCCGATAGCCGGCCAGGCCCGCCTGCGGCAGCAGGAAATCCACGGCCATCCCGAGGGCGATGCAGGCCGAGGCGGCCCAGGTGCCATACCAGAGCAGCGCCGCGATGCCGCGGTCGCGCCGGGCCTGCCCGTCCGCCGGACGGCCCGGCGAGCTCATTTCAGGCCTCCCGGCAAGGACACGCCCAGGGCGCTCAGGAGCATCTGCACGGCGAGCAGCGCCAGGACGATCACGAAGAAGACGCGCAGCTTGTCCGCGGGCAGCCCCAGCAGCAGGCGGGCGCCGAGCAGCGCGCCGGCGACGGAGCCCAGCGCGACCGGCCCCGCGATGCCGATGTCGATGTCGCCGCGCACGAAATAGGCGCCCGCGCTGGCCGCGGCGGTCACGCCTATCATGAAGTTCGACGTGGCCGAGGACACTTTGATGGGCAGCCGCAAGGCGGCGTCCATCGCGGGGATCTTGAGCACGCCCGAGCCGATGCCGAGCAGCGCCGAGATCAGGCCCGCGCCGTACATCAGGGACAGACCCAGCGGCACGCGGCCGACCTGGTAGTGCACTTCCCGGCCCAGGGCGCGGTCGGGAAAGCTTGAATGCAGGCGCAGCGCCGTAGCCCATGCGGTGGCCGGCGCGCCGGCATCGGGCGCCTCGCGGCGGCGCGCCAGCATCTGCTGCGCCGACAGGGCCAGGATGGCGGCGAACAGGCCGTAGAGGAATTCAGTGGAGACGATGCCGATGAGAAACACGCCGGTCAGCGCGCCCAGCGTGGTGGCCGTTTCCAGAACGATGGCCAGCCGCACGTTGGTCAGGCGCCCCTTGAGGAACGGCGCCGCGCTGCCGCAGGAACAGGCGATCACCGAAATGATGCTGGCGCCGATCGCCACGTGGATGTCCACGCCGAACAGCAGCGTCAGGATCGGCACGATGAAAATGCCGCTGGCCATCCCCAGCACGCCGCCCAGCGCGCTGGCCCCGAAGGCCGCCGCGAACAGCCAGAGGATCTCGGACGTGTCCATCATCCGATGCGCGGAAGCCGCGACAGGCGGGTGGAAAACCGGATCAGGTCGCCGCGGTAGTAGAGCTTTTCGTAGTCGACCGGCCGCTGCCCCGCGGTGTAGGACGTGCGCTCGATCAGGAAGATCGGGCTGCCGGGCTCGACGCCCAGGGCCCGGGCGACGCGCTCGTCCGCCGTGACGGCTTCGAGCTGGTACTGCGCCTCGACCAGCGGCAGGTCGTAGCGCAGTTCCAGCAGGTCGAAAATGGGCTCCGCTTCCAGGTCGTTGCTGGCGACCTTTTCGCCGATGTCGAGCGGCAGGTAGGTTTCGTCGAACGACATGGCCACGCCGTCCGCCAGCCGCACGCGCTCGATGCGGTACACCTGCGTGCCCTGCGGCACGCCGAGTTGGCGCGCGACGGTTTCCCCCGCCGGCACGGGCCGCTTGTCCAGCAGCCGGGCCGTGGGATGGCGGCCCAGCGCCACCATGTCTTCCACGAAGCCGCTCAGCCCGGTCAGCGCCTGGGTCAGCTTCGGCTCGGTGACGAACGTGCCCTTGCCCCGCCGGATCTCGACCAGGCCGCGGGCCACCAGGTGTTCGACCGCCTTGCGCACCGTCGTGCGGCTGACGGCGAAGCGCTCCACTAGGCGGTCTTCGGGCGGAAGCTGGCTGCCGGGCGGCAGGCTGCCGGCCGCGATCTCGGCGGCCAGCGCGGTCTCGACCCGGGCGTACAGGGGGGCATAGTCGGATTCGTTCAGCATACGCGGCAGCATAACATCACGACATCATGATGTCATGATGTTTATAGCTCCCCCAAAACGAGGGACGCGCTGATAAGCTAGGCGCCTGTTTCCGGCAAGCCGAAGCAGGAGACAAACGATGACGCTCTATGAAAAGCTGGCCGACGAAATCGAAGGCCTGATCCGCAAGAATGTGTACCGGGAGGGCGACAAGCTCCAATCCGTGCGGCAGGCCAGCCAGCAACGCGGCATCAGCATCACGACCGTCACCCGCGCCTACCTGCTGCTCGAAAGCCGCGGCCTGGTGGCCAGCAAGCCGCAATCGGGCTATTTCGTCAGCGCGCGGGCCGGCGGCGGCGCGCCGCGGGCCTCGGAACTCGGCCTGTCCCATCCGGCCGCCACGTCCTCGCCGGTCGACGTCAGCCGCCTGGTGCTGTCCACGCTGCGCTCGATCTGCGCCAACGACGCCGTTCCCCTGGGCTCGCCCTATCCGGATCCCGGCCTCTTCCCCTTCCAGAAGCTCAACCGCTACGCCTATGCCGCCGGGCGCGACGAAACGCTGCTGGGCCTGAAAGACGCCCTGCCTCCCGGCCATCCGAAGCTGCTGCGCCAGATCGCGCGGCGCTACCTGGAAAAAGGCATGCGGGTGGATCCGGACGAGATCATCATTACCGTGGGCGCGACGGAAGCCATGAACATCTGCCTCCAGGCCGTCGCCCGGCCGGGGGACGTGATCGCGGTCGAATCGCCCACGTTCTACGCCATGCTCCACGCCATCGAGCGCATGGGCATGAAGGCGATCGAGGTGCCGACCCATCCCGAACACGGCATCGACATCGCCGCGCTGGCGGCCATCATCGCGTCGCAGCCCGTCGCCGCCTGCATGGTCATGCCCAACTTCCAGAATCCGCTGGGATTCCTGATGCCCGACGAGCGCAAGCGGGCGCTGGTCGAGCTGGCGGCGAAGCACGGCATCCCCATCATCGAGAACGGCGTCTACAACGAACTGCACTTCGGAAACTCGCATCCGAGCACGCTGAAGTCCTTCGACCGCAAGGGACTGGTCCTGCACTGCTCGTCGTTCTCGAAGAGCCTGACCTCGGCCTACCGGATCGGCTGGGCGCTGCCCGGCCGCTATCGCGACGAAGTCGAGAAGCTCAAGTTCCTGAACACCTTGACCACGCCCTCGCTGCCGCAGTTGGCCATCGCCGAATTCCTCGAACGCGACGGCTACGACTACCATCTGCGCAAGATCCGCAAGACGTACGCCCAGCAGGCCAGGCTGATGAAGGCCATGGTCGAGCGCTTCTTCCCGCCAGGGACGAAGACTTCCACCCCGGCGGGCGGCTACCTGCTGTGGGTGGAGCTTCCGCCCCGCGTCGACGCGATGCGCCTGTACCGGCTGGCGCTGGAACGCGGCATCACCGTCGGCCCGGGGCAGATGTTCTCCGTGTCGGACGGCTACCGCAATTTCATCCGGCTCAACTACAGCACGCCGTGGTCCGGCGAGATCGAGCGGGCCGTGATCGCCGTGGGCAAGATCGCCGCGGCCTGCGCCCGGCGGCCCTAGGTCAACTGGTAGGGATAGCGCGGCGCCACCTCCTCCGGGAGGTCGCGGCCGCACAATTCCAGGATCGACCGTTCGATGCCGCGCGTCATGGAGTCCAGCGCCAGCGCATTGGGCGCGAGCCCGAAGGGTTCGGCGACTTCGTTGGCGATCGCCTCCAGCGCGATGAGCGTGTAGGAGATGAACACGCAAAGCAGCGGCGTAAAGATATCCGCGGAATCGACCAGCCCGAACGGCAGCATGATGCAGTAGGTGTAGATCGTGCGATGCAGCAGCACGCCGTACGCGAAGGGGATGGGCGTGGAGGCGATGCGCTCGCATCCCCCCACCACCTTGCCCAGTTCATTGAGCTGCGCATCCAGCATCCAGAGCGCCGTATCCGATATCTGGCCGCGTTCGCGCATTCCGGCGAAGCCGTTGCGGAGGTCGTCCAGCAGCGCCACCGGCCTGTAGCACTTGTCGCGCAAGGCCTGCGCCGGCCCCTCGCCCAAAAGGCGCCGGAAGTCCGGACAGGGGTCGCTGCCGCGCAACTGGTGCTTCAAGGCATAGACGCACGCGATCAGCGCATGGATGAAGCGCGTGCGGTCCGTTCCGCTGGGCAGGTAGCGCAAGGTCTGCGACATCAGCGCGCGGGACGCGATCAGCAGGTTGCCCCACAGATGCCGCGCTTCGTTGAAGCGTTCATAGCTGGCGTTGTTGCGGAACGCCAGGAAGATCGCGAGCGTCAGCCCGAACAGCGTCAGCAGCGTGGTGTTCAGCGGTATCTTCTCGCCGAGTATCCGGCCGTGCGTCACCACCGCCAGGCTGCTGACGGCGGCCATGAAAAGTAGTTGGGGAATGATGGATTGCAGTACCGATCCGTTCCAGATGAACAGCAGCCTGAACCAGCTTTGCCCGGGCCTGACGATCATGCCGCCTCCCGCTCCGGCCGGTCCGCGCGGGACCGCAGGACCCGCACGGGTATCGACTTGTACGACGGCGTGCCGCTGTCTTCGTCGATGTAGTCCAGGGGAACCAGCACATTGGCTTCGGGGTAATAGGCGGCCGCCGAACCGCGCGCGATGTCGTATTCGACGACGGTGATGCCCGGCAGGCGCAGCGCCCGGTCCGCCGAAATCGTCTCGATGTCGACCAGGTCGCCGTGTTCCAGGCCGCGCGCGGCAAGGTCCGCCGCGTTCATGAACAGAATGTCGCGCCGGCCGAACACGCCGCGGTAGCGGTCGTCCATCGCGTAGATCGTGGTGTTGTACTGGTCGTGGCTGCGGATGGTGACCAGGCGCAGGACATCGTCGTCCCAGGCGTCGTAGCTTTCCCGCAACCCGCGGAACACGGAAAAGACGGCCTTGCCCGAGGGCGTTTCCCACTTGCGTTCGGTGGGCGGCAGCGGCAGGCGGAAGCCGCCCGGCACCCGGATGCGCGCGTTGTAGCCGTCGAATCCGGGCACCGTGCGTTCGATCAGGCCGCGGATCCTGTCGTAGTCGGCCACCAGGTCCAGCCACGCCACCTTGCTGTCCGGCAGCGTCGCGCTCGCCATGCCCGCCACGATGGCGGGTTCCGAGCGCAAGTGCTCGGAGGCCGGCTTGAGCTTGCCGGCCGAGGCGTGCACCATGGACATCGAATCTTCCACCGTGACGGACTGCGCGCCGCTCTCCTGCATATCGAGTTCCGTCCGCCCCAGGCACGGAAGCAGGAACGTCTCCTTGGCCACCAGCAGGTGCGAGCGATTGAGCTTGGTGCCCACGTGCACGCTCAGATCCAGCATGCCCATGGCCGGAAAGCTGAGTTCAGGGTCGGGCAGCGCGACGGCGAAGTTTCCGCCCAGGCAGATCAGGGCCTTCGCCGAGCCGTCTATCATGGCCTGCATCGCCTTCACGGCGTCGTGGCCGTGCGCATGCGGCGGCGAAAAGCCGAATACGTCCTCGATGCGGGCCAGGAATTCCCCGGACGGCTTCTCGGTGATGCCCACCGTGCGGTTGCCCTGCACGTTGGAATGGCCGCGCAACGGACAGATGCCCGCGCCGGGCTTGCCGAAGTTCCCCCGCATCAGCAACAGGTCCGCGATCAGGCGCACGTTCGCCGTGCCCGTGTTGTGCTGCGTGATGCCCATGCCGTAGGTGACGATGGTGGCCTTCGACCTGGCGTAGGCATGCGCGACGCCTTCCAGGTCCGCGCGGGCCAGCCCGCTTTCCTTTTCGATGTCCGGCCATTGCGTCGCCAGCAGATCCGCCGCCAGCGCGTCGAACCCTTCGGTGTGCGCCGCGATGAAATCGCGGTCCAGCACGCCGCCCGTCTCCGCCTCCATGTCCAGGAGCGCCTTCATGATGCCCTTGAGCGCGGCCGCGTCGCCGCCCGCCCTGACCTGTAGGTAGGACGATGCGATCGGCGTGGAGCCGTAGGTGGCCATTTCGATGAGGTTCTGCGGATCGGCGAACCGTTCCAGCGCGCGCTCGCGCAGCGGGTTGAACACAATGATGGGGACTTTGCGCCGCGCGGCCTCGTGCAGCGTGCCCATCATCCGGGGATGATTCGTCCCGGGGTTGTGGCCGATGGAAATGATGAGTTCGGTCTCCTCGAAATCCGCCAGCGACACGGTGCCCTTGCCGATCCCGATGGAGCGCGGCAGGCCCACGCTGGTCGGCTCGTGGCACATGTTCGAGCAATCGGGGAAATTGTTCGTCCCGAATTCCCGGGCGTATAGCTGGAACAGGTAGGCGGCCTCGTTCGACGCGCGGCCCGAAGTATAGAACTCGACCTGGTCCGGCGAAGACAGCCCGCGCAGCACCGCGCCGATGCGTTCGAAGGCCTGGTCCCAGGAAACCGCGCGGAACGTGTCGGTGGCGCGGTCGTAGGCCATGGGATGGGTCAGCCGCCCCATGCCCTCCAGTTCGAAATCGGAAAGCCGCAGCAGCGACGACACGGTGTTCTTTTCGAAGAACTCCGGCGTCACGCGCTTGGTCGTCGCCTCCCAGGTGACGGCCTTGGCGCCGTTCTCGCAGAACTGGAAGGTGGAGCGGTGCTCCTTGTCCGGCCAGGCGCAGCCGGGACAGTCGAAACCCGTGGGCTGGTTGGTCCGCAGCAGGACGATGGGCGCCTCGATGCGGTCCATCTGCTGCCGGACGGCCTGCGCGGTCGCCTTGAGCGCTCCCCAGCCGCCAGCGGGCCCGCCGTAAGGCCTGATGCCCGGCACGTCGCGTCGCTTGCTCATGTGAATCTCCTTGGTCGATCCCGGAGGGCGGGAAAAAAGCGCCGGCCCTGGGGCCGGCGCGAGCCAGGAGTCCAATATAGAGAAGCCGCCGCCCTCGCGAAGAGTGCAGTTCGGACGGCGGCGAAAGAGTACAGTCGCGCGCCGCCGCGCTCGCTAGTCCGCGTAGCCGGGGTTGCGGCGGTCCAGCCGGCGCAGCAGTCCTGGCCAGGCCAGCGCGGCCTTGTGCGCGCGGTCGGCGGGCGATTCCACCGCCGCGCGCGCCAATACCTCGGGCGGGATGAAGGTCAGTTCCCCGCCCGCCTGGGCCCGCACCTGCACCATGCAGGCGGCCTCCAGCCGGTGCATGGCCTGGAACGCCTCGGCCATGCTCTGCCCCACGGTCAGCAGGCCGTGGTTGCGCAGGATGAGGTAGTTGTTGGCGCCCAGGTCGCGCACCAGGCGCGGCTGCTCCTCGGGATTGAGCGCCAGGCCTTCGTAATCGTGATAGCTGAGCGAACGCAGCACGATGAACGCGAACTGCGACAGGGGCAGCAGCCCTTCCTTCTGCGCCGATACCGCCACGCCATTGATCGAATGCGTATGCAGCACGCACATCGCGTCCTTGCGGGCCGCGTGGATACAGCTATGGATCGTGAAACCGGCCGGGTTGATGTCGTACTCGGACTCCATCACCTTGCGGCCGTCGAGGTCGATCTTGACCAGGCTGGACGCCGTGATTTCGTCGAACATCATTCCGTAGGGATTGATCAGGAAGTGTTCCGTGCCCGGCACCTTGGCCGTGATGTGCGTGAAGATCAGGTCATCCCAGCCGAACAGCGCCACCAGCCGGTACAGCGCCGCCAGGTCCTTGCGCACCTGCCATTCCGTCTCGCCCACGCGTTCGCGCACGCCGCCGCCCGTCTTGCCTGCCGTATCCATGCCGTCTCCTTGTATGTGGAATCCGCCCCGGGGCGACCGCGCCCCGGGCCTTGCCCAGCACTTTATTCGCTTTGGCCCGGAACCGGCGCGCCCGGCGTCCGCCGGCCGGCCACCCTGGCGGCCCGCCCTCCCCCGCCCGGGCACGCCGCGGCCTGACGGGGCGCGCGGATAATTCACATATGTGATGGAAATGGCCCATCATCATTCCTATGATTCGGCTCATCCGCAGTCCCGCACAGACACCTTGCCGCTCCTATGTCCGCCGATCTTCCCGATACCGATTTCCGTATCCACCAACTGGTCGCCCGGCACCTGCCGCACCAGGCCGACCATGTGGCCCTGGTTTCCGATGAAGGCGCCTGGACCTACGCGCAGCTCGATGCCGCCGTCCTCGCGCTGGCGGACGCGCTGACGGCCCGCGGGCTGCGCGCCGGCGACCGCCTGCTGGTGGTCGGCGAAAGCGGCTGCGCCCAACTGGCCGCCGTGCTGGCCTGCAGCCGGCTGGACGCCTGGGCGGTCGTCGTCAACGCCCGCATGACCGGCATCGAGGTCGATGCCATCAAGGCGCACTGCGAACCCCGGCTGCTGCTGGCCGCCAGCGGCCTGTCCGCCGACGCCCGTGCCCACGGCCTGCGCCACGGCGCAAGCGAATTCGAGGTGGCGGGGCTTGCCTACTCCTGCACCGCGGCCGATCCCGCCGCGCGCGCCGAACCCGTGCAGGCCGACGCGCGCGAACAGGTCGCCGTCATGATCTACACCAGCGGCACCACCGGCGCCCCCAAGGGCGTGATGCTCACGCACGCCAACCTGGGCCATTCCTCGGCGGTCGCGCGCCACGCCCGCGGGACCGGCCCGGACGACCGCGTGTATTCGGCGCTGCCCATCTCCCACGTTTACGGCCTGAGCACCGTGGCGCTTGCCGCGCTGGGCGCCGGGGCCACGCTGCAACTGGCCGGCCGCTTCGACATCGCGCACGCGGTTGCCGCCCTGGCCGAGGGCGTGACGATGCTGCACGGCGTGCCCGCCATGTACGTGCGCCTGTTGCAAGCCCACGAACAGGGAACCGCCATCGCCGCGCCGAAGATCCGCCTGCTGCATTGCGGCGGGGCGCCGCTGGACCCGTCCCTGAAGGCCCGGATCGAAGCCATCTTCGGCGAACCGATAAACAATGGCTACGGACTGACCGAAGCTTCGCCGACGATCAGCATGGTCCCCTACCGCCAGCGGCGCACGGACCTGAGCGTGGGCTACCTGATTCCCGGCATGCGGGCGCGCATCGTGGATGAGCAAGCGCGGGAGGTCGCGCCGGGCGAAGTCGGCGAACTGCAGGTGCGCGGGCCCAACGTCATGAAGGGTTATTACAAGGCGCCCGAACAGACGGCCCAGGCCCTCGGCCAGGACGGCTGGCTGCGCACCGGCGACCTGCTGCGCGAGGACCCGGACGGCGCGCTTTTCGTCATGGGCCGCATCAAGGATCTCATCATCCGTTCCGGCTTCAACGTCTATCCCAGCGAAGTCGAGGCGGCGCTGAACGCGTATGCCGGCGTGCGCCAGTCCTGTGTGGTCGGCGTCCCCAAGGATGGCGACGAGCAGATCGTCGCGTTCGTCGAAGCCGAGGAAGGCCGCTGCGTCCAGGCGGACGCCCTCCAGACATTCGCTCGCGAGCGGCTGGCGCCCTACAAACGGCCCCAGAAGATCGTCCTGCTGGCCCGCCTGCCGGCGGCGGACAACGGAAAAATCCTCCGCAAGGCCATGGTCGACATGGCGCGCGGAATCTGATTCGGCACACCCATAGAAAATACCCAACAACAGGAGACAAGCATGAAACTGGCAGCCAGAAGGCATTTCCTCGCGGCGGCGGCCGCGATCGTCGCGGCATGCAGCCTGCCCGCCCACGCGGCGGACGGCTGGCCCGCGCGGCCGATCCGCTTCATCGTGCCCAGCGCCGCCGGCGGCGGGGCCGACACCGTCGCCCGCCTGCTGGCCCAGCATATCGGCGGCGCCCTCAAGCAGCCCATCGTGGTCGAGAACCGCGCCGGCGGCTCGGGCGTCATCGCGGGCAACGCGGTGCTGGGCGCGCCGGCCGACGGCTACACCTTCATGCTGGGATTCACCACCATGTCGCAACTGCCGGCCACCTCCACGATCAAGCTGCCGTACCAGGTCGACCGCGATTTCATCCCGGTATCGCTGGTCGCCAGGTCGTCCAACGTGCTCGTGGTCAACCGCGGCGGCGTCGAGGCGGACTCGGTCAAGGCCCTTGTGGAAGCGCTGCGCGCCTCGCCCCAGAAATACAGCTACGGCTCGTACGGCAACGGTTCGACCGGCCATTTCCTGGGCGCGCAATTCCTGCAGGAAACGAAAACCAACGCCCAGCACGTGCCGTACAAGGGCGCCGCGCCCATGATGTCCGATCTGCTGGCCGGCGTGGTCTCGTTCGCCTTTCCCGACATCGGCTCGGCGTTGCCGCACCTGAACTCGGACAGGGTCCGAGTGCTGGCCGTGACCGGCGACAAGCGCATGGCGACGCTGCCGCAGATCCCCACCATGGCGGAACTCGGCTATCAGGGCTTCAACCTGGGCGCCTGGTTCGGGCTGTTCGCGGCCAAGGGCACGCCCGACGCCATCGTCCAGGACATGGCGGCGCAGATCGCCGACGCCGTCAAGGCGCCGGAAGTCCAGTCCAAGCTCGTCGGCATGAACCTGGATCCGGTCGGCAGCGACCCCAAGTCCTTCGCCGCCTTCTTCCAGACCGACCTGCAGCGCTGGGCCGACCTGGCGAACAAGGCCAACATCCGCACCGACTGACCGGCCACCCGCCATGTCCCGATCCTCCCGCCGGCTCGAACTCCCCGACGCTTCCGTCAAGGACAGCACGCGCGACCTGGGCCAGCGCTCGGTCAAATCGGCCCAGCGCGTGCTCGAACTGATCGAATTGCTCGAACAACTGGGGCGTCCGGTCAGCCTGGCGGAGATCGTGCGCGCCAGCGGCTATCCGCAGTCCAGCACCTGGATGCTGGTCCAGACGCTGATGCGCATGGGCTACCTGTGCCACAACCCGGACGACGGCACCTACATGCCCAGCCTGCGGCTCAACCTGCTGGGCGGCTGGGTGCACGACCTGGCCCTGCCCCGCAGCAATCTGCGCCTGGCCATGCGCGCGCTGGGCGAACGGCTGGGCCTGAGCATCATCCTCGGCCAGCGCAGCGGCCGCTACGTCCAGTACGCCCACGTGCTCTACGGCGCCAAGGACCGCAAGACTCAGGTTCCGATCGGCGTCGTGCGCCCGCTGATCGACACTGGCATGGGCTACGCGCTGCTGGCGCAACTGCCCGACGACGAGGTGTGCGCCATCGCCAGCGTCTGCCTGGCGCGCGCCGAACACAAATCGCCGGTCTCGTCCTTGCGGCAGGTGCTGGCCATCGTCGACAAGGCCCGCCAGGCCGGTTTCGTGTATTCGCACCGCCTGCAAAGCGCCAACCGCGCGTCCTTTTCCTTCGCGCTGGTCAGCGACCCCGGCGCCGGCGACCGCGCCGGCCTGCTGGCCCTGGCCATCGCCGGCACCCGGCAGGACGTCGCGGCGCGCCTGCGCGACATCCCGGGCACGGTCAATGACGTCGCCGCCGAGTTCCTGCCGGATGTGCCCATCCACATCAAGGCGCCCTCTTCCATCCCGCCGATCTGAAGGCACCCACAAAGCGATCACCACCATGGATATTGAAGTCACGCCCGAAGAGCGGGAATTCCGGCTGGAAGTCCGCCGCTTCGCGCAGGCCCACCTGCCCGAGAACGTCCGCCGCAAAGTCCTGTACGGCGAGAAACTGGAGAAGCAGGAATACGTGGACTGGCAGAAGCACTTGCACCGCCAGGGCTGGATCGCGCCGGCCTGGCCCACGCAATACGGCGGCACGGGCTGGAGCCTGAGCAAGCAGCGCGTGTTCCTCCACGAGCTGGCGCTGCAATGCGCGCCCGAGACCATCCCGTTCGGGATCTCCATGGTGGGGCCGGTGATCTACACCTTCGGTTCGGAAGAACAGAAGGCCCAATACCTGCCCGCCATCCTGAACTCCGACACGTGGTGGTGCCAGGGCTTCTCCGAGCCGAACGCCGGTTCCGACCTGGCCTCGCTGCGCACCCGCGCCGTCGACCGCGGCGACCACTACCTGCTCAACGGCCAGAAAGCCTGGACGACGCACGGGCGCTTCGCGGACATGATGTTCTGCCTGGCGCGCACGGCCGACACGGGCAAGCCGCAGCAGGGCATTTCCTTCCTGCTGCTCGACATGAAGACGCCCGGCGTCGAAGTCCGGCCGGTGCGCACCATCGACGAAGGCGCCAGTATCTGCGAAGTGTTCTTCAACGACGTCCGCGTCCCCAAGTCGGGGCTGGTGGGCAAGGAAGGCGAAGGCTGGACTTACGCCAAGTTCCTGCTCGGCCATGAACGCGCCATGATCGCCCGCGTGGGCCGCTCGCGCATGCAGTTGGCGCGCGCGCAGCGCCTGGCCTCGCATCCGCTGGCCGACGGCAGCCGCCCGATCGACAACCCGCTCTACCGCCAGCGCCTGTGCGAGATCGAGGCCCGCCTGCGCGCGCTCGAACTGACCGAGCTGCGCGCCCTCTCGGCCTACCGCCCGGGAGCGGGCTTCGACGTCGCGGATTCCTCCATGCTGAAGATCGAAGGCTCGGAAATCTGCCAGGCCCTGACCGAACTGCTGCTGGACCTCGCCGGCCGCTACGGCATGGTCTACACCGGCCGCTATACGCAGTCGCCGATCGGCGACGCCACGGCCCATGGCCTGCTGGGCGACCACCTCTTCAACCGCGTGGCCACCATCTATGGCGGCAGCTCCGAAATCCAGAAGACCGTGATCGCCAAGAGCCGGTTCCAGAAATAAGCAAGGACACGCCATGAACCTGAACCTCTCCGAAGAACAAGAGATGATCCGCGCAAGCGTGTTCGATTACTTTTCGACCGCCTACGGATTCGATCGCCATCTCGAACGGCTGGGCCGGCCCGCGGGCGCCCCTTCCGAGGCCTGGCAAGCCATGGGCGAACTGGGCTGGCTGGGACTGACGGTGCCGCAGGACGACGGCGGCCTGGGCCTGGGGCCGGAAGAAACCATGCTGCTGATGGAGGGCGCCGGCGCCGCGCTCTGCACCGAACCGCTCCTGGCCAGCGCCATCCTGGCGGCGCCGCTGCTGGCCGGCGCCGCCGCCGGCTCGGCGGCGGCGCGCGCCCTGCGGGCCGCGATTTCCGGCCGGGCCAGCCTGGCGCTCGCCTGGACCGAAAGCGACCGCGGCTTCGCGCCGCTCCCGGCCGACACACGCGCCGAGCGCCGGGGCGAGACCTGGCTGCTGTCCGGCCGCAAGGTGCTGGTCGACAACGGCGCGGAAGCCGACTGGCTCGTGGTCGCGGCGCGCGGCGAGGACGGCGTGGCGCTGCTCCTGGTGGACGGCGCCGCCGACGGCCTGACCCGCGGCGGCGCCCCGCTGGCCGACGGCACGCGCAGCGCCGACCTGGTCTTCCGGGACACGCCCGCCACGGCCTGCCTGGCCAGCGGCCCGGCGGCCGAAACCCTGCTGCTGCGGGCTGTCTACCGCGGCCTGGCGGCCACCTGCGCCCTCGCCCTGGGCGCCATGGAGCGTTCGCTGGAAATCTGCCGCGACTATCTGCACGAACGCAGTCAGTTCGGCAAGCCGCTGGCGGCGCTGCAAGTGCTGCAGCACCGCTACGTGGACATGCTGATCGCCGCCGAACGCGCCCGCTCCATGACCTTGCTGGCGGCCCTGCGCGCCGATGCCGCCGCCGCGGGCGACGCCGAGGCGCGCCGCGACCTCGGCCTGGCCAAGCTCACGGTGGGCCGAAGCGCGCGCCACGTCGGCGGCCAGGCCATCCAGTTGCATGGCGGCATGGGCATGGCCTACGAATATCCCATCGGGCACTACTACCGCAAGCTGCTGTGCTGCGACGCGGCCTTCGGTTCGCAGGACGACCATCTCGCCCTGCTGGCCGAGGGCCTTGCCGCGCCCGCCAGCGCCTGAAATCCGCTTTTTTCCCATTCCCGCATCGCCATGCCCATGCCTGAACAAACCCGCATCCACGCCACGCGCCAGGACGGCGTCCTGCTGCTCGGCCTGAACCATCCGCCCCTCAACACGCTGGACCACGCGCTGCGCCAACAGTTGCACGACGCCCTGCACGCCGCCGCCCTGGACGCCTCGGTGCAGGCCATCGTGCTGCACGGCGCCGGCGGCAACTTCAGCGCCGGCGCCGACATCCGGGAGTTCGACCAGCCCCGGCAGCCGCCCTGGGCCGGCGACGTCGCCCTGCTCATCTCGGCCAGCGCCAAGCCGGTGGTCGCCGCCCTGCAAGGCGTGGCGCTGGGCGGGGGCCTGGAACTGGCGCTGGCCGCGCACGCCCGCGTCGGCACCGCCGACGCCAGGCTGGGCCTGCCCGAGGTCAAGCTCGGACTGGTGCCCGGCGGCGGCGGCACGCAACGCCTGCCGCGCCTGATCGGCGCCGCGGCAGCCCTGCCGCTGATGCTGGAGGGCCGCAACGTCGACGGCAATGCCGCGCTGGCGCTGGGCCTGCTGGACGAAGTCTGCGACGGGCCCGTCCTGCTGGACGCGGCCGTGCGCAAGGCGCGGGCCCTGCGCGAAGGCGCGCTGGCGCGCCCGGACAGGATCGATGACGCGGCCAGGCAGGCGGGGCTGGCGGCCGTGGCGGCGCAACGCCAACGCCTGGCCGCGAAACCCCATGCGCTGCCCGCCCAGCGCCTGTTGCTGGACTGCGTAGCGGCCGCGCTGGAACAGCCCCTGGAAGCGGGCCTGCGGTTCGAGCGCGAGGCCTTTCTGCAATGCGTGGCCAGCCCCGAGCACCGCGGCCTGGCCCACGCGTTCTTCGCCGAGAGGCTGGCCGGGAAGTCGCCGGCCGGCGCCGCGCGGCCGCGCCCCGTCCAGAAGGTCGGCGTCGTGGGCGGCGGCACCATGGGCGCCGGCATCGCCGTGGCCATGCTCGACGCCGGCCTGGACGTGGTGCTGATCGAACGCGACGCGGCCTCGCTGCAGGCGGGCCAGGACCGGATCGGCGGCGTCTACCAGCGGCAGTTGGATGCCGGCAGGATAGATGCGGCGGCGCGCGCGCGGCGCCTGGCCCGGCTGAGCGCGGCGACCGACTACGCCGCGCTGGCCGAGGCCGACCTGGTCGTCGAGGCGGTGTTCGAGGAGATGGAAGTCAAGGCCCGGGTCTACGCCGAACTGGACCGGGTCTGCCGGCCCGGCGCCATCCTGGCCACCAATACCTCCTATCTGGACATCGACCAGCTCGCGCGGCGGATCTCGCGCCCGCAGGACGTCATCGGGCTGCATTTCTTCTCGCCCGCCAACGTCATGAAACTGCTGGAAATCGTGGTGCCCGGGCAGGTCGCCGACGACGTCGTGGCGACCGGCTTCGCGCTCGCGCGACGGCTGGGCAAGGTGCCGGTGCGCGCCGGAGTATGCGACGGCTTCATCGGCAACCGCATTCTCTACGTCTACCGCGAAGCGGCCAACTTCATGATGGAGGACGGCGCTTCGCCCTATCAGATCGACCAGGCGCTGGAGCGCTTCGGCTACGCCATGGGCCCCTTCCGCACGGCCGATCTCACCGGCGGCGACATCGGCTGGGCGACCCGCAAGCGCAAGGCCGCGACGCGCCCGCCCGAAGCCCGCTACGTGCGCGTGGCCGACCGGCTGTGCGAACGGGGCTGGTTCGGCCAGAAGACCGGACGGGGCTACTACCGCTATCCCGAACGCGGCCAGCGCGGCCAGCACGATCCCGAGGTGCTGGCCCTGATCGACGACGAACGCGCCGCGCGCGGCATCGCGGCCCGCCCGTTCAGCGACGAGGAAATCGTGCGGCGCTATATGGCCGCCTTCGTCAACGAGGCCGCCAAGGTCCTGGAAGACGGCATCGCGCTGCGGCCGGCGGACATCGACGCCGCCCTGGTCAATGGCTACGGCTTTCCGCGCTGGCGCGGCGGCCCCATGAAATACGCCGACGATGCCGGCCTGCCGGCCATCCTGGCCGATCTGGAATCCTATGCCAAGGAAGACCCCGGGTTCTGGGCCCCCTCGGAACTGCTGCGGCGCCTGGCCCGCGAAGGCTCGACCTTCGGCAAGCTGAATCGACAACCCTGAGGAATCGCCCCATCATGCGAGAAGCCGTCATCGTCTCCACCGCGCGCACCCCGCTCACCAAGGCCGGGCGCGGCGAATTCAACATCACCCAGGGCCCCACCCTGGCCGCCCACGCCGTCCGGGCCGCCGTCGAGCGCGCCGGCGTGGATCCGGACAGCATCGAGGACGTGGTCCTGGGCTGCGGTTATCCGGAAGGCACCACCGGCCGCAACGTGGCCCGCCAGGCGGCGCTGCGCGCCGGACTGCCCCAAAGCGTCGCGGGCGCCACCGTCAACCGCTTCTGCGCCTCCGGCCTGCAGGCCGTGGCCGACGCCGCCGCCCGCGTAGTCATGGGCCATTCGGGCCCCGTCATCGCCGGCGGCGTGGAAAGCTGCTCGCTGCTGCGCACGCGCGACGACGGCGTGAGCGGCATCGACGGCTGGCTCCAGGCGCAGTTGCCCGAACTCTACCTGCCCATGATCGCCACCGCCGACATCGTCGCGCAGCGCTACGGCATCAGCCGCGAAGACCAGGACGAGTTCGCCCTGCGCAGCCAGCAGTTGACGGCGGCGGCCCAGCGCGAAGGCCGCTTCGACGCCGAAATCATCGCCGTGCGCGCCGCCATGCAGATCACGGACAAGGCAACCGGCGCCACGCGCCAGGAAGAAGTCACCGTCAGCGCCGACAACTGCAACCGCCCCTCGACCACCGCCGACGGCCTGGCGGGCCTGGCGCCCATCATGGGTCCGGACAAGTTCGTCACCGCGGGCAACGCCTCGCAACTGGCCGACGGCGCCGCCGCCTGCGTGCTGATGGAAGCCCGCGACGCCGAGCGCGCCAATCTCGAACCGCTGGGCGCGTTCCGCGGCATGGCCGTGGCGGGCTGCGCCCCCGACGAAATGGGAATAGGCCCGGTCTACGCCGTGCCCCGCCTGCTGGAACGCCATGGCCTCAAGGTCGAGGACATCGACCTCTGGGAACTCAACGAGGCCTTCGCTTCCCAGGCCCTCTATTGCCAGCGCCGTCTTGGCATCCCGATGGACCGGCTCAACGTGAACGGCGGCTCGATTTCTGTGGGCCATCCCTTCGGCGTGACCGGCGCCCGCCTGACGGGGCACGTGCTCCTGGAAGGCAAGCGGCGCGGCGCCCGGTACGCCGTGGTCACCATGTGCGTGGGCGGCGGCATGGGCGCGGCGGGATTGTTCGAGATATTCTGAACGCCCAAGCAAAACGGAGCGGCCGGGGCCGCTCCGTTTTTTTTCCGCGTGCGGTTCTTTATTGCGGCTCGATCTTCGCGTCGATCGCGCGCTGCGTCCAGACCTTGCGCTGCGACTGCGCGAAAGCCTGGTGTTCGGCGACGGTGTTGGGCGACACCTGCATGCCCAGCGATTCGAAGCGCTGAAGAACGTCGGGTTCGCGCAGGATGGCGGCGACTTCCTGGTTCAACTTCTGCACGATCGCGTCGGGCGTCCTGGCCGGCGCGGCGACCCCGACCCAGACGACCAGGTCGAAGTTCTTGTAGCCCAGTTCGGCCAGCGTCGGAACGTCCGGGAACGCCTTGGCGCGTTCGTGGCCGGTGTAGGCCAGCCCGCGCAGCTTTCCGGCCTGCATGAACGACGTGACGACGGACAGGTCGGCGAACAGGTAATCGACGTGGCCGCCCAGCAGGTCGGTCACGGCGGGCGGCTGGCTCTTGTACGGCACGCCATTGGCGGCCGCGCCGGCCACGGTATTGAACGTGGCGCCGGCGATCTGGCTGGTGGGCGAGCCGTAGGCGTAGTTCAGGGGCTTGGCCTGCGTGGCCTTGACCAGTTCCTGCAGCGACTTGTACGGCGCGTCCTCGCGCACCACCAGCATCATCGGGATGGTGGCGATGCGGATGACGTGGATGAAGTCGCCGGTGGGGTCGAACGGCAGCTTGCGGAACAGCGCCGGGGTCGCCGAATGCGTCGAGCTGCTGGTCAGGATCAGCGTGTAGCCGTCGGGCAGGGCGCGCGCGGTGAACGACGAGCCGATGGTGCCGGACGCGCCGGGCTTGTTCTCGATCACGACCGGGACGTTCAGGCGCGGGCCGAGCTTTTCGGCGATGATGCGCGCGCTGGTGTCGGTGGCGCTGCCCGGCGAGAACGGCACGACGATGGTGATGGGCTTGTCCGGATAGGCCGGCTGGGCCTGCGCCGCGCCGGCGGGCAATGCGCCAGCGAGCGCGGTCAGGACGGTGAGGCTGCCGGCAGCCAGCAGGCGGCGGCGCGCGCCGAACGGTTGAGTCATGCTTGTCTCCTGTCAGGGGCCGCGGGTCGGCCTCTTCAATTCAACCCGTATGATGCTTGCGCCCCGCTTATCCCAACAAGGGACTAATTTTCATAGACTTATTCCAAACCGGGATCAATCGCCCTCAGCCTGGCGCAGGCGCAGGTAGTCCTCGGTGGCCTGCAGGAAAGCCGACGCCGCCAGCGACAGGCGCGCGTTGCGGCGCTGGATCAGCCACAGCTCGTGCCCGTGCCTGCGGGCGCCGTCGATGGGCAGGATGCGCAGGCCGAGCTGGCGCGCCAGATCGCAGGCGTAGCCGGGCACGACGGTAATGCCCAGGCCCGCGCCCACGAGTTTCAGCGCGGATATCAGCATGCCCGCCTCGATGCGGTAGCGGAATTCCAGGTTCAGGTCGGCCGCGACCCGGTCCAGGCTGCGGCGCACGCTGTACACGTTGCGCAGCATGATGTGGTCGTGGGCGGCGACGTCGGCCCACGACACCGAGCGCTTGCGCGTCAACGCGTGGCGCGGCGCGCACACGGCAAACATGGTGTCGCGGTAGATGACGCGCGTGGCCAGTTCGTCCGACGGCGTCTCGACCGAGACGATGCCGAAGTCGGCGCGCCCGTTGCGCACGTGTTCGAAGGTGTCGTCGGTCGACAATTCGAAGAGGTCCAGCTTCACGCTCGGATGCGCGCGGTGATAATCCGCCACCACGTCCCCCAGCAGGCCGACCATCATGAGGGGGGACGTGGCCACCCCCACCGTGCCTCGCTCCAGCGTCCGCAGGCCCGACATGCTGCGCTCGGCGGCGCGCACGGTGCCGAGGATTTCCTGCGCGTAGGCGTAGAAATCCGCCGCGCCGTCGCACGGCGTGACGCTGCGCGTGGAACGCTCGAACAGCGGCTGGCCGACCTCGGCCTCCAGTTCGGCGCAGAGCTTGCTGACGGCCGACTGGGTCACGAAGGCCGCCCGGGCGGCCGCCGTGAAACTGCGCAGTTCGTAGAGCGCGCAGAAAACGCGCAATTGCTTGAGAGTGATGTTCATGGTCGAAGTCGCCGCCTGGCGCTCTCCGGCCATGCCTGCCTCAGCGCCCAACCGGGAGCATATCGCGATCGGCGTCCTGGCGCGGCGCCGGACGGGCGATTTCCCCCGGCGTGCGCGAAAAGCGCACCGGGATGCCTGCGGCCATCAGAGGCCCCTCGGTCGGATGTTCCACTTGCTGGAAGAAGCCGGTCGCCTTCAGGTGGGGGTCGTCGAACAGGGCTTCCGGCGTATTCACCGGCGAATGCGGAATGTCCGCCTCCGCCAGCAGCGCCAGCCACTCCCGCGTGCCGCGCAGCGCGACGATGTCGGCCAGGTCCTGGTACAGCTCGTCGAAATGCCGGGCGCGCGCCGCGGCATCGACGTAGCGCGCGTCCGCCGCCAGGTCTGGACGCTCGGCCAGGGCGAAGAAACGCCGCCATTGCGCGTCGGTGTAGGGCAGCAGGGCCAGGTAGCCGTCGCGCGTGCGGTAGGGGCGCCGCTGCGGCGACAGCACGCGGCTGTAGCCCATGGGCCCCAGCGGCGGGATGAAGCTGTGGCCGCTCATGTGCTCGACCAGCGTGAACGAAACCAGCGTTTCGAACATGGGGACCTCGATGGCCTGCCCCTGCCCCGAGCGCTCGCGCTCGTACAGCGCCATGGGGATGGCGTAGGCCAGCGTCAGGCCCGCCACCTTGTCGGCGAGGATGGTGTTCACGTAGGCGGGCGCCCCGCTGTTGCGGCCTTGCAGATCGGCCAGCCCGCTCATCGCCTGGATGATGTCGTCGAATGCCGGGCGCGCCGCGTAGGGGCCGTCCTGGCCGAAGCCCACCGCCGAGCAGTAAATGAGGCGCGGGTTGCGCGCGCACAGCGAGGCCGCGTCCAGCCCCAGCCGCGCCAGGGCCGCCGGACGGACGTTCGAGACGAAAACGTCGGCGCCGTCGATCAGCGCCAACAGGCTTTCGCGGTCGGCCGGCGCCTTGGCGTCCAGCGTCACGCTGTACTTGTTGCGGTTGAGGTTGAGATAGGCCGGCCCCATGCCCGCATGCGCGGCCGGCGCCGACGTGCGGAACACATCGCCTTCGGGCGCCTCCACCTTGACGACCTCCGCCCCCATGTCGGCCAGGATCTGCGTGGCGTAGGGGCCCATGGCCACCGAGGTCATGTCGATGACGCGCACGCCCGCGAGCGGGCCGGCCATTACTTGGCCTCCTGGTGCTTTTTGCGGTTGACGAAGGGCGCCATGTAGCGGCGCGGCTCGTCGGTGGTGAACGCCTCGCCGAAGGCCGCCACGCTGCGGTCCAGCCCGGCCTCCACCGTGGACTCGCTCCAGTAGCGCAGCAGGGCCTTCTGCGAGCGCACGGCGAGCGGGCCGCTTTCCGCGATGGGCGCCACCGTGCGTTCGACCAGCGCGTCCAGTTCACCCGTGGCGCTCACGAACTCCAGGAATCCCCATTGCGAGGCCTGCGCCGCGTTCACGGTTTCGCCGGTCAGGAGCAGCCAGTTGGTCGGGCCGGGGCCGATGATCGCCGGAAGCAGCACGGCATGGATCACCGACGGAATGCCCACGCGCACCTCCGGCATGCCGAAGACCGCATCCGCCGATCCCAGGCGGATGTCGCAGGCCGCGGCCAGTTCCATGCCGGCGCCCAGGCAGAAGCCCGGAATGCGGGCGACGGTGGGAACCGGGATCGCGGCCACCGCGTCGCAGAGGTCGCGCAGGCGCGTGATGAACTCGCGCGCGCCCTGCGGGTCCAGCTCGGCCATTTCATAGATGTTGGCGCCGCCCACGAAGGCCCTGTCGCCGGTGCCGCGGATGACGACCGCGCGGGCGTCGTCCTGGGCCGCGATCCAGCGCGCGGCTTCGATCACGCTGAGCGTCACAGGCGAGGCCAGGATGTTCAGGCTCTTGGCGTCATGGATCTGCAGTGTGTAGACGCCCCGGTCGTCGCGGGTCACGAGGGCGTGGGCAAAGGAAGGAATAGGCGCGGTCATGGAAGCTCCAGCTAGGGTGATGCCACCGATGCTACGGGCGTCGTTTGATCACAACAAACGAGTAATTTTCATAGAATAAGTCCGTAACGGAATAAGTAATAAAACCGTGGACGACTTGGGTACGATAGCCGCCTCTTGCGGGAGTCGTACCATGGGCATCACGCTGCGCCAGCTCCGGGCCTTCTGCGCCGTCTGCGAACTGAAGAATTTCACCCGCGCCGCCGAGGCGCTGAACCTGACGCAGTCCACCGTCAGCAAACTGTGCTCCGAACTGGAAAGGGCCGTCGGGCTGGCGCTGTTCGAACGCTCCGCCCGCGGCGTGGAGCTATTGGAGGGCACCGCGGAACTGTACGCCTATGCGCAGGAAGCCTTCGGATCGCTGCGCGCGGCCGAACGCAGCCTGAGCAGCCTGGCGGGGCTGGAGCGCGGCGAGGTGTCCATCGCCGCCTCGCCCATCATGATGCATACGCTGGTGGCGCCGGTGGTGGCGCGGTTCCACGGAAGGCATCCCAACATCGTCTTCGACCTGCACGAGCTTACCGGCGACGAAGCCACCGAACACGTGCTGCACGGCAAGGCCGACCTGGGCCTGGTGGCGGTCGAAAGCCAGGACCCCCGGCTGGATTGCCGCGTCGCCTACCGCGGCCCCATGTACGCCGTGGTGCCGTCCGGCCACCCCCTGGCCGCCGCCGGGCAGGCGCGCTGGCGCGATCTGGCCCGCTATCCCCACATCCTGCTGCGCGGCACCTACGCCGTGCGCCGCAAGATGGACCAGATCCTGCTGGACCGGGGCCTGGCGGTGCGCAGCGTGGCGCAGACCGGCAGCCTGACCACCGCCTTCGCCATGATCCGCGGCGGCATGGGCATCACGGTCATGCCCGGCTATGTGCGCAGCGTCTGCGAGGAAATGGGCCTGCGCGCCCTGTGCATCGCCGACGAGCCCCAGGCCCTGCACGAACTGTCCATCCTGCGCCGCGCCGGCCACCTTCTGCCGCGCGCCGCCGCGGCATTCCTGGCCGAGTTCGAAGCGCATCTGGACGGACTGGGCCAGCCCGCGTCCGCCGGCGATTCATCGCTTTCATGAATGCCTTCATGACAATTAATCAATTGTTGGAATGATGAGCCGATTCCATCATTGACGCGTCGAGGCCCGCCAGGCAGGCGGCCCGCCACGCGCCCCAAGACGGTTCCTCGACACCATAACCAAGCCGGGCAGACATGCCCGCAGGACGAGGAGACCCCGCATGAAAATGAAGTCCCGCCTGAAGCAGCTATTGACGCTGCTCGCAGCCGTTCCCGCCATCGCCGCCGCCGAAGGCTATCCCGCCAAGCCCGTGACGCTGGTGGTGGCCTATGCCCCCGGCGGCATGACCGACATCCTGACCCGCCGCATCGCCGCCGACCTGCAAACCCGCCTGGGCAAGCCCTTCGTGGTGGAAAACAAGCCGGGGGCCACGGGCCAGATCGCCACCGAATACGTATCGCGGCAAAAGCCGGACGGCTACACCGTGCTGGTGGGCGCGACCAGCCATGTGATCAACCCCGTCATCAAGAAGCTGCCCTACGACGCGCGCAAGGACTTCGAGCCCATCGCCCTGCTGGCGGTCAGTCCCAACTTCCTGCTGGTCAACGCCAACCAGGGCATCAAGACCTTCGCCGACTTCAAGAGCTACGCGCAGAAGCAGCCCTCGGTGCCCTACGGCACGGCCGGCGCCGGCGGCGCGCCCCATATCGTCGGCGAACTGCTGCGCGCCCAGAGCGGCCTGCCGCTGATGCACGTGTCCTACCGAGGCGCGGGCCCGGCCATGACGGACCTGGTCTCCGGCCAGGTTCCCTTCGGCATGGCGGAGTCGGTGACGGCCAACGCCTATCTGCAATCGGGCAAGATCATCCCGCTGGCCATCGCGTCGGCCCAGCGTCAGTCCCGCTATCCCGACGTGCCCACGCTCAACGAACTGGGCTACAAGGGCTTCGACCTGAACACCTGGGTGGGCGTCTACGCCCCGGCCGGCACGCCCGCCGACATCGTCCAGGCCCTGAACACCGAAATCCGCAAGGCGGCGATGCAGCAGGCGACCCAGGACTACATCCGCTCGACCGGCTCCGAGCCCGGCGACATGGATCTGGCCCAATACCGGAAGTTCGTCAGCGACGAGATGGACAAGTGGCAAGCCGTCATTACGCAGGCCGGGGTCAAGGATGAGTGAAGCCCGCAACGGCTCCCCGTCGCCGGAAGCCTACTTCGCCGAAACGCTGCGCGCGGGGCGGCTGGAAGTCCAGGTCTGCCGCAGTTGCGGACGTGCCTTCTTTTTCCCGCGCACGCACTGCGCGCATTGCCGTTCCCAGGAATATGCCTGGCGCCCCATGCGCGCCGGCGCCACGCTCTATTCCTATTCGGAGATCCCCGCCACGCCGCAGGCGCCCGCGCGCAACGTCATCCTGGCCGACATGGACGAAGGATTTCGCATGATGTCCACGCTGCTCGGGCCCGAAGCGCCGCGCATCGGCATGCGGCTGACGGCCCGGCCCGACCCGCAGCGCGCCCGCGTCGTGTTCGAACCGGAGGCCTCATGACGGACTGGAACAAAAGCCTGCGCGGCGCGATCGCCATCACCGGCTGCGCCACGGCCGGCATCGGCGACGCCGGCGGCCTGAACGACCTGGAGATCTCCTCGCTGGCGGTACACGCGGCGGTGCGGGACGCGGGGCTGCGCATGGAGGATATCGACGGCCTGATGAGCGCCAGCCTGTCCTCTTCGATGTGGCTGAACAAGCTGGCCGAATACCTGGGCGTGTTTCCGCGCTTCATGGACAGCACCCAGATCGGCGGCGCTTCTTTCGTCGGCCACCTGTTGATGGCCGCGTCGGCCATCCAGGCCGGCCTGTGCCGCAATATCGTGATCGCCTACGGCGCCGCGCCGCGCGGCGGCAACGGCGTCTCGGCGACCTCCGGCGCCCGCGCGCGGCTGGATCCGTTTCCGTACGAAGAGCCGTTCCAGCCCTTCAATCCGCCGACCAGCTACGCGCTGGCGACGCGCCGCCACATGCATGAATACGGCACCACCCGCGAACAACTGGCCGAAGTGGCCGTGGCCGCGCGCGCCTGGGCGCGGCTGAATCCGGAAGCCTACAAGCGCGACCCGCTCTCCATCGACGAAGTGCTGTCGGCGCGCATGATTTCCTCGCCGCTGACCGCGCGCGACTGCTGCCTGGTGACCGATGGCGCGGGCGCCATCGTCGTGACCGCGGCCGAGCGCGCCGAGACGGCCCGCCCTGTCTACGTGCTGGGAACGGCCATGGCGCATTCGCACCGGCAGATCGCCTGCATGGCCGACCTGACGCGCACCGTCGCCGGAGAAAGCGCCGGCCAGGCGCGCGAGCGGGCCGGGGTGTCGCTGGCCGACATCGACCTGGTGCAGCTCTATGACGCCTTCACCATCAACCCCATCCTGTTCCTGGAAGACATGGGGTTCTGCCGCAAGGGCGAAGGCGGCGCCTTCGTGTCCGGCGGCCGCATCGCCCCCGGCGGCGAACTGCCGGTGAACACCAACGGCGGCGGGCTGTCCTGCGTGCACCCCGGCATGTACAGCATGTTCGGCCTGGTGGAAGCCGTGCGGCAACTGCGCGGCGAATGCGGCGAACGGCAGGTGAAGCGGGCCCGCACGGCGCTCGTGCACGGCAACGGCGGGGTGCTGAGCGCCCAGGCCACGACCGTGCTGACCAATTGGATGGACTGAAGGAGACTCGAAATGCTGGAAGGAAAAGTGGTCGTCGTCACCGGCGCGGCCAATGGCATCGGCCGCGCCGCCGCGCTGGCCCTGGCCGCGCAGGGCGCCCGCGTGGTCGTCAACGACCTGAACGTGTCGCTGGACGGCACGAGCGCGTCGCAGAGCACCGCTACGCAGGTGGTGGAGGAAATCCGCGCCGCCGGCGGCGAGGCCATCGCCAACGGCGATTCGGTGGCCGAGTACGCCAGCGCGCAGCGCATTATCGAGGCCGCGGCCGACACCTACGGCCGGGTCGACGCCGTGGTGAACAACGCCGGCATCGTGCGCGACAAGATGTTCCACCGCCTCACCCCCGAGGACTTCGACGCCGTGGTCAAGGTGCACTTGTACGGCTGCTTCAACCTCAGCCACGCGGCCGCCCGCCACTTCCGCGAACAGGGCGGCGGCAGCCTGATCAACATGACGTCCAATTCGGCCGTCATCGGCAACCGCGGCCAGGCCAACTACTGCGCCGCCAAGCTCGGCATCGTGGGCCTGTCCAAGGCCATGGCGCTGGACATGGCCGCGTTCGGCGTGCGTTCGAACTGCATCGCCCCGCTGGCCTGGAGCCGCATGACGGAGACCATTCCGGCCAAGACCGAAGAACAGGCGCGCCACGTCGAGAAGATCCGGCGGATGGGGCCGGAAACCATCGCGCCGCTCATCTGCTATCTGGCCTCCGACGCTTCGGCCGAGGTATCGGGGCAGGTATTCGCCATCCGCCTGAACGAGATCTTCCTCATGAGCCAGTCGCGTCCGGTGCGTTCGGTGCACCGCTCCGACGGCTGGACCGCCGAGAGCATCGCCGAGCACGGCATGGCGGCGCTGCGCGCCTCGTTCATGCCGCTGGACACCTCGGCCCAGGTGTTCGCCTGGGATCCCGTCTGAGGCGGCCATGGCGCTGGACTATCACCGCTTGAAGTCCCACGTCTTCGAGGCCGAACGCCAAGCCTATGGCGAGGATGACTGCATCCTCTATGCCCTGGGCGTGGGCGCGGGCCTGGCGGAAGACGGACCCGTGGGCGAGGAAACGCAGTTCATCTACGAGCAGGGCCTGCGCGCCCTGCCCGCCATGGCCGCCGTGCTGGCCTATCCCGGCTTCTGGATGCGCGATCCGCGCCATGGCCTGGACTGGCGCCGGGTCGTGCACGGCGAACAGCGCATGCGATTCGTCAGGCCTCTGCCCGCGCGCGGCGAGGCCGTCTGCCGGATGGAAGTCAGCCACGTCGCCGACAAGCGCCCCGGCGCCTTCGTCGTGACCCGGCGCACGCTGAGCGACGCCGCCACGGGCCAGGACCTCGCCGTCATCGAACAGTTGAACATCTGCCGCGGCGACGGCGGCTACTCGGACGGCGAGCCCGCCTTGAGCGACGCCCTGCCCGCGGCCATCCCCGCGCCGCCCGACGCGCCCGCCGACAGCGTCGTCGTCCTGCCCACCAGCCGCAACCAGGCCGCGCTGTACCGGCTGAACGCCGACCGCAATCCCTTGCACGTGGATCCGGCCAGCGCGCGCCAGGCCGGCTACCCGCGGCCCATCCTGCACGGCGCGGCCCTGCTGGGCATGGTGAACCGCGCGCTCGAACCGGGCTTGCGGCAACAGCCGGGGCTGCGGCTGGGCGAACTGGATCTGCGCTTCCTGGCGCCGGTCTATCCCGGCCGGCCCGTGGCGGTCTCGCTGTGGCGCCGCCCGCAAGCGCTGGCGCTGGCCTGCCACCAGGACGGCATCCTGTGCGCCCAGGGCCGCGCGGCGTGGGCGGCGGAGGACGGACAATGAAAGACAAGACCTGCATCGACGCGCAAGACGCCCTGCGCGACGTGGAATCCGGCGCCGCCATTTTCGTGGGCGGCTTCGGCGGTTCGGGCATTCCCGCGCGCCTGCTGGCCGGCCTGCTGGCCAAGCCGGGAGTGCGGAACCTGACCCTCATCAACAACAACGCGGGCGCCGGCGAAACTAGCTTCCTGGCGCTGGTCGCCGCCGGCCGGGTCAGCCGCATTATCTGTTCCTACCCGCGCATGCCGGGCAATGACGTGATCCGTGAACGGGCGCAGGCGGGCAGCCTGGCCGTGGAGGTGATGCCCCAGGGCACGCTGGTCGAGCGCATCCGCGCCGGCGGCGCGGGCATGGGCCCGTTCTTCTCGCCCACGGGCTACGGCACGCCGCTGGCCGAGGGCAAGGAAACCCGCATCGTCGGCGGCCGCGGCTATGTGCTGGAAGAACCGCTGCGCGCGGACTTCGCCTTCGTGCGCGCCCACCGCGCCGACCGGCTGGGCAACCTGGTGTACCGGCGCGCCCAGCGCAACTTCGGGCCGGTGATGTGCACGGCGGCAAGGACCACGATCGTGGAGGTCGACGAGATCCTGCCTTGCGGCGCCCTGGACCCGGACGCCATCGTCACGCCCAGCCTGTTCGTCCACCGGCTATTGGGGAACCCGCAATGAAACGACTGACACGCGGCCACCTGGCCGCCCTGGTGGCCGCCGACCTGCCGGCCGGCGCCGTGGTCAACCTGGGCATCGGCATGCCCACCCTGGTCACCGACCGCCTGGACCCGGCGCGCGGCGTCCAACTGCACAGCGAGAACGGCATCCTGGGCATGCGCCTGCTGCAAGCCCACGAGACCGCCGACGGCGACCTCATCAACGCCAGCAAGCAGTCCATCGCGCTCACCGAAGGCGCGGCCATTTTCGACCACGTGTATTCCTTTTCCATCATGCGCGGCGGCCACATCGACATCACCGTGCTGGGCGCCTTCGAGGTTTCCTGCCGCGGCGACCTGGCGAACTGGTCGCTGGGCGCGGACGACCCCATGCCCTCGGTGGGCGGCGCCATGGACCTGGCGGTGGGCGCGCGCAACGTCTGGGTCATGATGGAAGCGCTGACCCGCGAGGGCCGCCCGCGCCTGCGCGGCCGCTGCACGCTGCCGCTGACCGGCGCCGGCGTGGTCGGCCGCGTCTATGCCGACATCGGCATCTTCGAAGTGCGCGAATCGGCCTTCGTGCCGACCGCCCTGGTCGAGGGCCTGCCGCCGTCGGAACTGGGCCGCTGGATCGACGCGCCCCTGCGCTTCGAAGGCGAGCCCCGCGTCCTGCACGTTCCCACTCCCTGAGCCCGCCATCGCCATGATACGCACCGAACATTTTCTCGAAGACGCCGAAGCCTGGCTGCGGACCGCGCTCGCGCAACTGCGCGCCGAACACCCGGACACCGCGTCGCACACGCCGGAATGCCGCCAGGCCTGGAACCGCATGCTGTGCGAGGCCGGCCTCGTCGCCCTTACCTGGCCGCGCGAATACGGCGGGCGCGAACTGCCCACGGCCACGCTGATCGCCTTCCATGAACTCTGCGCCCGCCTGCGCGCGCCGCAGCCCATCAACAGCATCGCGCACGCGATCCTGGCGCCCACCCTGCTGCGCTTCGGCACCGCCGAACAGAAGGCGCTGTTCCTGCCCGGCATCCGGGACGGCAGCGAAATCTGGTGCCAGGGCTATTCCGAACCCCAGACCGGTTCCGACCTGTCTTCCGTGCGCACCCGGGCCCGGCCCGAGGCCGCCGGCTGGCGGGTCGACGGCCGCAAGATCTGGACCACCCAGGCCCATCTGGCCACATGGTGCTTCGCGCTGGTGCGCACCGATCCCGCCAGCCGCGCCCACCGCGGCCTGAGCTTCATGCTCATCGACATGCGCGCCGATGGCGTGCGCGTCGAACCGATACGCCAGATGACGGGCGAAGCGGACTACAACGAAGTGCTGTTCGAAGCGGTGGCGGTGCCCGAAGGCCGCATCCTCGGCGAACCCGGCGAAGGCTGGCGCATCGCGATGGCGGCTGCCGAATACGAGCGGGGCATCTACTTCATGCCCCGCGTCGTCCAACTGGAAGACGAACTCGACGAGCTTGAGGCGGCGCTCGCGCAGGCGCCGCTGGCGCCGGCCGAGCGCGCCGTGCACGCCCGGCGCGTCCAGGACCTGGCGGACGCCTGCCAGGTCATCCGCTGGCGCGTGGACCGCGTGCTGCGCCAGGTCGCCGCCGGAGACACGCCCGGCATCGACGGCGCCATGCTCAAGCTGATGTGGAGCGAAACCCGCCAGCAGGTCTGGGAACAGCGCGTGGAACTCCTGGGCGAAGCGGCCGTCCTGGGCCCCCAGGCCGGCGCCCCGTACGCCGGAGCCGCCAGCGTGCAGCGCGAATTCCTGTGGTCGCGGGCCGAGACCATCGTGGCCGGCACCTCGGAAATCCAACGCAATATCGTGGGCGAGCGGCTGCTCGGCCTGCCCAAGGACAGGGGACAACATGCATAGCGAAATCCGGACCTTGCTGTCCTCGACCTTCGGCCGTCTGCTGGAAGACCGGCATCCCGCCGCGCACGCGCGCCGCGCGCTTCCCGCGCACGACGACGCCCAGCGCGCCCTGTGGAAGGAACTGGCCGAAGGCGGCTGGCTGGAAGCGGGATCGGAAGCCTTCCAGGCCGAATACGGCCCCGGCACGCTGCCCATGGGCGAATGGGCCGGGCGCGCCCTGCTCACCCTGCCCTACGGCGCCTCGGCCTTCCTGGCCCGCGTGCTGCTGGAACAGGCCCCCGCCCTGTCCGAAGTCCTGCTCGACCTGGCCGCGCATCCGGCCAGCATCCGCTGCGACCGGGCCGAAGACGAAGCAGGATGGATCGACGATTACGGCCCGTCGGCCCAATACCTGCGCCTGAGCCGGCGGGACGGCGGCTGGGTCCTGGCCCGCCACGACCCGGCGATGCTCGACCCCGCGCAGGGCCTGGACCCGACCGTGGCGCTGGCCCGCCTGCGCGGACCGGCCCTGGCCCAGGCGGCGCTGCCCGGCGAACAGGTCCTGCCCGCGCTGCAAACCCACCTGGCCTTCCTGCTGGCGCAATTGGCCGGCGCGGCCGGGGCCTCCCTGGACCTGGCGATCGCCTATGCCAAGGAACGCGAACAGTTCGGACGGGCCATCGGCCAGTTCCAGGCGATCAAGCATCCGCTGGTCGACGCCTGGATCGGCCTGGACAACGGCCGCTACGCCGTGGAGGCGCTGCTGCGCTCGCGCGCCGCGCTCGATCCCGCGCTGGCGGCCCTGGCCACCCGCGTGACGGCGGCCGCGGCGCGGCGCGCCGTCAAACTGTCCATCCAGGTCCATGGGGGCATCGGCTTTTCCTGGGAGCACGACGCCCAGCTCTACCTGAAGCGCGCCTACCGGCTGGCCGTCGAGGCCGAGCGCACGGCGGCGTTGCTGCAACCGTAGCGGTACCATGTCGGTTTCCGCGGCCAGGCCACGGCCCCCTCTTCGAACCGCGCATGAACCGCAATCCCGAAGCGCCCCGCGCGACCGACCGCCTGACCGCCTACTACTGGAGCGGCGACGCCCTGCGCAGCCGCGGCGTGAGCGGCGCGGTGCTGACGGACACCCTGGACGTGCCCGCACCGCCGGCCCGCGTGCTCGCGGACTGGGAGCGGGAAATCTCGGCGCGCCTGTGCCTGGAACCGGGTGACGTCGAACAGATGCCCCTGGCCCGGACGCAGGCGCGCTGGCCCGGCTACGGCCAGTGCCTGCGGGCGATGCGCGACTGGACGCGCGCGCTCGGGCTGGACGACGCGGTGCTGGCCGGCGCCGACATCGCCCTCATGGCGTGCCGCGGCGCCCGCTACCACCACGACGCCGCGCAATATGGCGGCGCCGCGTTCTGCAACCTGTTCCTGAGCGAAGACAAAGGGCTGGACGTGCTCTTCCCCGGCACGGGCCGGAGGATACCGCTGACCCGAGGCACCGCCATGATCTTCGACACGGGCCAGCCCCACGGTGTCGTGCTCCGCGGCCGCGACCGCTTCCGCGAAGCCGACTTCGCGTCCGGCCAGGACCTCTCGCAGTTGTTCCTGACCTGGGAACTGCCGATCGAAGCGGCCAGCGTCGCACGCGTGCTGGGCATCGCTTTCGACGTCGATGACCCGGCCTCGCTGCGGCTGGACGAAGAGCAGGTCCGCTTGAACGGCGCCCGCGTTGCCATCGACCCGGAATCGGGGCGGTGGCTGGCGGCTGCCTGAAACGGATCCACTCAGCGCTGTGTCACGTACTTGAACTGCGTGAATTCGGACAAGCCCTCCACCCCGCCTTCCTTGCCCAGGCCGCTCTGCTTTACGCCGCCGAACGGCGTTTCTGGCAGCGAGTGCAGGCAGTGGTTCACGCATACCGTGCCGCTTTCGATAGCGTCGGTCGCATCGGTGATCGTGTCGGCATTATGGGAGAACACATAGGCCGCCAATCCGAACGGAAGGCGATTCGCCTCGGCGATCGCCTGGTCGAAAGTAGAGAATGTGCCGACGATCGCCAACGGCCCGAAAGGTTCCACATTCGCCGCGCGCCAGGTGTCGTCATAGGTCCGCATCACGGTCGGCTGGAAGAAATAGCCCTTGTCGCCGATTCGCTGTCCACCGGCCAGGACCTCACCGCCCCGGCCGCAGCCGTCCTCCACCATGGACTGGATGGCTTCGAGCCGGCGCACATTGGCCAGCGGTCCCATCTGTACGCCGTTCTCCAGACCCGGACCGACGCGCCACTGGCGCGCCTGTTCGGCCAGGCTTCGGGTGAAGGCCTCGGCAATGGATTCATGGACCAGCATGCGCGTGGGAGAGGTGCATATCTGACCGGCATTGCGCAGCTTGGCCTGGATCAGCGTAGTGGCGGCGGCTTCGGGATCCACGTCCCCGAACACCAGGACCGGCGCATGCCCCCCCAGTTCCAGCACGCTACGCTTGAGACCGGCGGCGGCCATCTGCGCCACCTTCGTGCCGATCGCGGTGGAGCCGGTGAAGGTTACGGCACGGATCAGCGGCGACTGGATCATCCGTTCCGACACCCGGCCCGGGTCGCCGAACACCATGTTGAGCACGCCGGCCGGCAAGCCGCTGTCCTGCAGCACGCGCGCGAGGAACAGCGCGGTTGCGGGTGTTTCCTCCGCGGGCTTGATCACCACGGTGCAGCCGGCTGCCAGCGCGCTGGCGATCTTGCGGGACGGCGTGATCGCCGGCGCATTCCACCCCGAGAACGCCGCCACCGGGCCGATCGGCTCGGGAATGACCATCTGGCGGGTGCGTGGTTCGCGAGCGGGAATGATGCGGCCATAGATGCGCCGGCTTTCCTCGGCCGACCACTCGAACAGTTCGGCGGCCTTGCTCACTTCGATGCGCGATTCCGCCAGGGGCTTGCCCAGTTCCCGCGTAATGATCCAACTGAGCGCGTCGGACCGCTCGCGCAGCAACTGCGCCGCATTGCGCAGAATCGCCGAACGCTGCAGCGGCGCGGTGCGCCGCCAGGCCGAAAACGCGGCATGGGCCGCCTGCAGGGCAGCGTCGACGTCGGCATCCGTGGCATGCGGCAGCAGGCCCAGGGGCTCGCCGGTGGCGGGGTCGAGAACCTCGCTCGCTTCGCGCCCCCCACCGTCCAGCCATGCGCCGCCGATATGCAGCGTCAGCCGCGGATACTCCATGGCGTCCATAGACATTCTTCTCATCTCCAATGATTGCATCCCGCCCGTCGAGGGGCGGGACCTTGCGGTGTTATTGCGTAATGTTGGCGCGCTTGATCACATCGGACCACAGCGTCGACTGGCTTTTCATGTAGTTTTCAAGGTCCTGGGGGCTGCCGCCCATGGGGTACAGGCCGACGCTGCGCAGGCTGGCCAGCGCCTCCTTGTCCTGAAGGGCGTTGTTCATCGCCTTGTTCAGCTTCTCCCGGATATCGGCCGGCACGCCCTTCGGGGTCAGGAAGGCGTTCCAGGGCTCCGCGACGAAATCGGGCACGCCCTGCGACATCACCGTGGGAACGCCAGGCAGTTCATCCAGAGGCTTGCTCGTCGCCACGCCCAGCAGGCGCAGGCGCTGGCCTTGCAACTGGGGCAGCGCGCTGACGATGCTGAAGAAAGACATGTCGACGCGACCGGCCGTCAGGTCCTGAATGGAGGGCGCATCGCCGCGATAGGGCACGTGGGTGATATCCACGCCGGCAATCAGCTTGAACCATTCGGTGGCGATGTGATTGAGGGAACCGATGCCCTGGGAAGCGTAGGTCAGCTTGCCCGGGTTGGCCTTCGCGTAGGCCAGCATGTCCTGCACGCTCTTGAACGGAGAGTTCGTGGGGACGGCCAGGACCGACGGCAGATTCACCACCAGTCCGATGGGCTCGAGCTGCGTCAGGGGGTCGTAACCCAAGTCCTTGATCAGGTAGGGCAATACCGACATGCTGCCCGAATTGCCCATCAGGATGGTATAGCCGTCCGGCTCGGCGCCGACGGCGCCACGCACCGCGATGGCGCCGCTGGCTCCCGTGCGGTTCTCGACCACGAAAGGCTGCCCCAGTTGCTCGCCCATGTGCTTGGCCAGGATGCGGGCGGCGACGTCCGTAGGGCCGCCGGCGGGAAAACCGATAATGACCTTCACGGGCCGGTTGGGGTAGCCGGCGGCCTGCGCCGCGCAGGCCAGCCCCAGCGCCATGGCTGCGGCTACAACGATACGACGAACAAACATTTGAGTCTCCGGATTGCTTCGTTATTGATAGATGGGTTGCGCCGGCCGTCAGCGCGTGGCGATCTGATTGATCAGCACCGGGTAATAGGCCTGGCCGTCGCCGTTGGCGACGGCGTCTTGCAGCAGCGCGCGCGTGTGCGCCAGGATCCTGGCATCCACGCCGGCGGTGTCCGCCAGCGCCGACGCAAGCGACACGTCCTTCAACGCATAGGCAGTGGAAAACCGGCCTTCCGGAAAATCGCGGGGCGCCAGCGCGCGGATGCCGGCGACGTTCAGCGCCTGGCTGGCCGCGGAACCGGTGGCAAGCACATCGAACAACTGCTTGCCGTCCATCCCCGCGCGCTCGCAGATGAGCAGCGCCTCGGATAGCACGGCCACGTTCATCATCAGCACCATGTTGTTTGCGATCTTGACGATCTGCCCGCAGCCGGAATCGCCGCACAGCACCACGTCGCTGCCCATGCAGGCCAGCAGCGGCCGCAGGGCGTCGAAGTCCTCCTGCGCGCCGCCCACCATGATCAGCAAGGTGCCGTCGCGGGCGGCCTCGGGCATGCGGGCGACAGGCGCATCCAGGAACCGCACTCCCTGCTCCGCCAGTCTCGCCGCCAAGGCGCGCGTGCGCGCCACATCGCTGGTGCCGGTATCGACGATCATGGCGGGCTTGCGTTCCCCGGACAGCAGCCCCTCCGCCCCCAGGCAGACCGCCTCCACGTGGTCGATGCTGGGCAGCGAAAGAAAGACCACGTCGGCATGCGCCGCCACGTCGCGGACGGAACCGCGCGCCTGCGCGCCATCGTCCTTCAAGCGCCGCAGGGCGTCGGGCCGCAGGTCATACGCATGGACGGGCTGGGGAGCCTTCCGGCACAGATTGCGGCACATGTGCTCGCCCATGACGCCCAAACCGATGAAACCGACCTGATGAAACGCTACGCTCACTTTGCCTCCCGCCCTTTCAGGCATTGTTATAAATAGTCCATTTAGTGGACTAAATTTTGAATCAATATTTTTCAAGAATGATAGCCAAGTGAACGCCCGATAGCCATGGTTATGGCTGCCGCAATAGTCCAGCATATGAAATCCTATTGGCGCCATTTCGTCGCGAACAAGGTGGATATTTCGACATTTCCATAGAAAACCCACGTTGCATCGCATCCGGCAGCCAAGCGGAATGTGAGATCGAGGCCTGGAGTGTGCTGGCCTGGCCAACCGCCGCTTCGCCGTGTAACTCGTGCACGGCGGGCCCGAGACTATCACTCTCGCCGGCAATGAATATCACTATATGGACTAATTTCATTCGGCGACATTGGAACCCCTCGGCGTTTGCTGCCTGCGGGGTGGCGCGCGCCATCCTGTTGTTCGGTGGCATGGGGCCGCCACTCGTCTTGCCGGACCCGGCTACGGAAAGGAGTGCGACCGCTTCGTCCCGGCATGATTTGCGGGACTTCTTCCAGGCGTTTCTGCAATGGATCGCGCACGCAGCGGGCGATACCGCCTTATTCGCGGACCGCCCGGCCTTGAGGGAGTTTGCATCCCGATGCTTGACGACGTCCTGCCCCGGGAACGATGTGCGCGCCGGCGCCATGCCGGCATGGTGGTCACGAACCCGGCAGGGCCGCTCCCATGGCGGCGAACAGGCCGCCGCACACCTTGTTGAAGCGCCGGCCGGCGCGTTCGAGCCAGGGGCGCACGCGGTGCGCCAGGCGCGCCAGGACGTATTCGACCAGGAATTCGACGGCCACGAACGTGGCGGCCATGATCGCGAATTGCGTCGTCAGGCTGCGGGCCGGATCGATGAACTGCGGCAGGAAGGCGCCGTAGAACAGCAGCGCCTTGGGATTGGAGATGGCCGACAGGAAGCCCTGGCTGAACATCCGCATGCCGCGCATTCGCGGCATGTCCGGCGCCGGGCGCAGTTGCACGCCGGGCGAACGCCACAACTGGATGCCGAGCCAGATCAGATAGGCGCCGCCCGCCCACTTGAGCACGGTCAGCGCGGGCCCCCAGGCTTTGAGCAGGGCACTGATGCCGAGCATCGACAGCGCAATCAACGCCACGAAGCCGACGGCCCCGCCGGCGATGGTGCACAGCGCCTTGCGATGGCCATGCAGCGCGCCATGCGTGAGCGCCAGCAGGGTATTGGGCCCGGGAGTCACCGACAGGCCGATGACCGCAACCAGATAGATGAGCCAGCTATGCAGCGCCATGGCGAAATGCCGGAGAAGAGAGGAAGCGCCAGTCTAGCGTCCGGCGCGGGAGCGGCGCAAATCCGCCGGCGGGGAACGCCGGAATGCGCAACAGAACGTTAATAGCGCGGGGAAGCCATTGCCGGGTCCGGGCATAGCCTCTATAACACCCTCAACAGGGCGGCTTCTCTCGCCCGCGCCCGCGGCAACCGGCACGTCATCGAAGCGGTGCAAGGAGCAGCCCATGCCTCCCACCCCGTCCTATCCCGGCGTCTACGTCCAGGAAGTTCCGAGCGGCGCGCGCCCCATCGCCGGCGCGCCCACGTCGATCGCGGCCTTCTTGGGGACCGCGCTCCAGGGCCCCATCGACAAGGCGGTGCGGATCTCCCGTTTTTCCGACTACGAACACGTGTTCGGCGGCCTGTCCGGGGATTCGGAACTCGGCTACGCCGTGCGCCAGTTCTTTCTGAACGGCGGCGCCGACGCCTGGGTGCTGCGGACGGAAGACGCGGCGCCGACCGCGCAGCGCAGGGGCCTGCGCGCGTTGCGGGATGCGGACTTCAACCTGCTGTGCCTGCCGGCCGTCGCGCAAGGCGGCGTGCTGGCCGACGCCGCGTCCTGCTGCGAAGAGCGGCGCGCCTTCCTGATCGTGGACGCGCCGGGCGCGGCCACGGATCCGGCCTCGATGGCGCAGGCGGCCGCGGGCGCGGCGCTGCCCGGATCCGACCATGCCGCGGTCTACTACCCATGGGTCCATGTCTCCGATCCGCTCAAGAACGGCGCGCCCCGCCTGGCGCCGCCCTGCGGCACGATCGCCGGCCTGTATGCCCGCACCGATGGCGCCCGCGGCGTCTGGGCCGCGCCCTCGGGCACCGAAGCACGCCTGGCCGGCGTCGTTTCCCTGGCCGCTTCCCTTACCGACAATGAGATCGGGAGCTTGAGTCCGCTAGGCGTGAATTGCCTGCGCACGCTTCCCGGGCATGGCCCGGTGTGCTGGGGCGCCCGGACGCTCCAGGGCGCATCGGAATACAAGTACGTGCCGGTGCGCCGCCTGGCGCTGTTCGTGGAGCAATCGCTGCGCGGCGGCACGCAGTGGGCGGCCTTCGAACCCAACGACGAACCGCTCTGGGCGCAGATACGCCTGAACGCCGGCGCCTTCATGCACGCGCTGTTCCGCCAGGGCGCCTTCCAGGGCGGAACGCCGCGCGACGCCTACTTCGTCAAATGCGACGGGGAAACCACCACCCAGAACGACGTCGATCAGGGCATGCTCAACATCGTGGCCGGATTCGCGCCGCTGAAGCCGGCCGAGTTCGTGGTCATCCGCATCGCGCAACCGGCCGGCCGGATACAGGCTTGAGCCCGGCCGGGCACCAGGAGGCCGCCATGGCGCAATCCACCGTCAATCCGCAGCGTTTGGACCCCTACAAGCACGACAGACTCCGCGCGAAATGGGATGGCCGCCGGGCGTCCCCGCCCAGACAGCGCGGCGGCGCCGACCGGGCCCAGGCTGCCGATGCCCCCGCGCTCAAGGCGGAACCGCGGCCGTACCGCATCGACCTGTCGGGCGTCTTCAGCAAGTACATCGACGAAACCGAGGCGAATCTGCGCCGCCTGCTCGAATCCGCCGAGCGCGGCGGCTCGCCCCTCTTGTTCGACGAAGCGGACGGACTCTTCGGCAAGCGCTCGGGAACCAAGGACGGCCGCAAGCCCTGAGCGTCCGGCGCGCGAAGGTAAGGTCCGATGAATGTCGACATTCCAGCATAAAATGCTGAGAATCCGCGCCCTGGCCTACAATGCGCGGGCGCATGAATTCCCGGATGCCCACTCCCCACAAGATGCCCCAGCCGCTGCAAAACCCCAATCTCCTCAAGACCCTGCCCCTGCAGATCGCCGACCTGCTCGCCGAACAGATAGCCGGCGGCCGATGGGCGCCGGGCGACCGGCTGCGGGAGACGGAACTCGCCTCGACCTACGGCGTCAGCCGCGCCACCGTGCGCGAGGCCCTGCGCCTGCTGGAGATCCGCGGCCTGGCCACCATCCGCCCGCAGCGCGGCGCCTGCGTCACGCTGCTGTCCGCGAAGGAAATCCTCGACCTGTACGCGGTGCGCGCCGCCATGGTGTCCACCGCGTCGCGGCTGGCCGCCGAACGCTGCACCCCCGCCGAGGCCGACATCCTGAAAGGCCGTCTGCGGCTGCTGGCGGACAATATCGGCGACCCCGCCGAATACACGCGGCACAGCCGCGAACTGGTCGAATACATCGCCAGCCTGGCCGACAACGCGATTCTGGCCAGTTACGCGGACGACATCGCCAAGCAGATCGGCCGCTACGTGCGCATCAGCCTGGCCACGCTGGAACGGCGGGAACGGTCGCTGCTCGCCTGGAAGGAAACGATCCAGGCGATCACCGCGCACGAGCCCGAACGCGCCGCCGCCTGCCACTACCGGCTGGCGGTGCAGAACCGCGACGCCGTGCTCGAAGAACTTTCCCGCACCGGCCAGGCCTGACCCCCTTGTCCCCGGCTCACTTATCCATTAAAGTAAAAATGTCGACATTTAGAATGATGACAATCAAGCAAAGGGGACAACCATGCTTTCATTCCATCGCCGCCTGACAACCGGCATCGCCGCCGCACTCTTCCTCGCAGGTTCATTCCAGGCCCAGGCCGCGCCGGCCCCGGTCAAGTTCGATGCGCCCCTGCGCATCATCGTGCCGTTCAGTCCCGGCGCGCTCATCGACATCATTGCCCGGATCTATGCCGAGAAACTCGGTCCGCTGCTCGGCCAGCCCGTCGTCGTCGAAAACAAGCCCGGCGCGGGCGGCCTGGTCGGCGCCCAGCGCACGCTGAACGAGCCGGTCGACAAGAACACCATGCTGTTCGTGTCCTCGTCGTACGTGGTCATCCCCGCGGTCAACGACAAGATGCCGTACGACACGCTCAAGGATTTCTCCGGCATCGCCGCGATCGCCTCGTCGCCCACGCTGGTGGTGCTCAACCGCAAGAGCCCCTACGACAAGCTTGGGGATTTCGTCGACGCGGCGCGGCGCCCGGATGCCCGGTTCACCTATGGCTCGGCCGGCGTGAATTCCGCGACCGACCTGGTCGGCCGCTACTTCAACCAGGAGGCGCGCGTCCATCTGGAACACATTCCCTACAAGGGCGTGCAGGAAGGCGTGGCGGAAGTGGCGGCGGGACGCGTCGACGTGTCCTTTCCGCCCATCGCGCTGGCCCTGCCGTTCATCCAGTCGGGCCAGTTGAAGGCGCTTGCCGTCACCAGCCCCAAGCGCTCCGCCCTCCTGCCCGACACGCCGACGGTCGCGGAAATCGGCCTGGGCGATTTCGACTACAGCATCTGGTACGGGGTGGTGATGAACGCCAAGACCGCTCCCGCCGTGAAACAGGCGCTGGCCGACGCCATCGCGCAGGTCAGCCGGGATCCCGCCGTCCAGGAACAACTGACGCGCCAGGGCCTGGTGCCGGATAACCGCCAGCTCCAGGCCTTCGACGAGTACATCGCGCGCGAGATGGACAAGTTCAACAAGATCCTGAAGGCCAACCAGTAACCGCATCGGAAAGGAGAATCACATGAAGAACATGACGGGCGGCCAGGCGGTCGTCGCGGCGCTCGGCGCCCAAGGCACCGACCACGTATTCGGCCTGATCGGCTCCGCCGGCATGGAGATATTCGACGCTTTGTACGATGCGCGGGACATCCGCTTCATCGGCGTGCGCGACGAACGCACCGGGGTGCACATGGCCGACGGCTACGCCCGCGCGTCGGGCCAGGCGGGCGTATTCCTCGCCGGGCAGAACGGACCGGGCGCGACCAACCTGGTGACCGGGCTGGCGCAGGCCCACGCCGCGTACTCGCCGGTGGTGGCGCTGGGCGGGTCGCTATCCTCCGCCCACATCTACCGGGACGCCTTCCAGGAGGTCGACCAGCAGTCGCTATTCAAGCCCATCACGAAGAAGACGTACACGCTCACGCAGACGGCGCGCATCCCCGAAATGGTGGGCGAGGCCTTCAGGACCGCCCTGTCGCCGCGGCGCGGGCCCGTCATGCTCAACCTGCCCCGCGACCTGCTGGCGGATTCGCTGGACGCCTCGGCCTACGGCGCGTTCGAGCGCGCCCAGGTGTTCGACACGCTGACGGCGCCGCGGGCGGTGCTGGAACAGGCGGCCCAAATGCTGGCGCAGGCGGAGCGGCCGCTGATCATCGCCGGCGGCGGCGTCAAGAACGCCCGCAGCCAGCGCGCCGTGCTGGAACTGGCCGAACGCCTGAACGCGCCCATCGCCATGTCGCCCGGCCACGGCGACGCGATCTCGTGCCACCATCCCCTGTATGCCGGCCAGGTCGGGCCGCGCGGCAATCCGGTGGCCTCCGACCTCGCCAAGCAGGCCGACGTCATCCTGGCGCTGGGCACGCGGCTCGGCTTCAACACCACGTTCTACCAGCGCGACAGCCTCAACCCCACCGCCAAGCTGATCCAGGTGGAAATCGAGCCCACCGCCCTGGGCCGCTTCTTTCCCGTGCACGTCGGCATCCTGGGCGACGCGGACACCGTCGCCCAGGATCTCGTCGCCGCGCTGCAAGGCCTGCCCGCCCATCCCGGGACCGCGGCCTGGGCCGCCCGGTTCGCCGAACAGCGCCGCGCTCTGCTGCAACAACGCGACGAAGCCGCCGGCGCCGCCGCCGATCCGCTACAGCCGGCGTACCTGTTCAAGACGCTGCGGGACGTGGCGCCCGACGACGCCATCTACACCATGGACGCGGGCACGCTCTGCCTCCAGGCCACCGACCAGATGCGCTACGCGCAGACGCCCGCGCTGTTCACGCCGCTGGACTTCGGCCTGGTCGGCTTCTCGTACGCCTGCGGTCTGGGCGCGAAGCTGGCGCAACCGGGGCGCACCGTCATCAGCCTCATGGGCGACGGCGGCTTCGGCATGGCATGCAGCGAGATCGGCACGGCGGTCGCCAACGGCATCAATACCGTCTGCCTCGTCATGAACAACGGCTGCTGGGGCGCGGAAAAAGCCTATCAGCGCGACTTCTTCGACCAGCGCTACCTGGGCGCCGACGTGCCCAATCCGCCCTACGACAAGCTGGCGGAACTGTGGGGCGCGCAAGGATTCCGCGTGGACCGCGCGGCCGACCTGGCGCGCACGGTGGACGCCGCCATACGCTGCGGCCGCCCCGCGGTGGTCGACATCCAGGTCGATCCCAACGCCCTCTACAGCTTCCGTAGGGACTCCTTCAAGAACCGCGCAAAGTAAACATGACAGCAGAACAGTTCGACTACATCGTGGTCGGGGCCGGCTCGGCGGGCTGCGTGGTGGCCAATCGCCTGAGCGCTTCGGGCAAGCACCGCGTGCTGCTGCTCGAAGGCGGCGGCGAAGACCGCAACCTGTGGATCCATATCCCCCTGGGCGTGGGCAGGCTGCTGACCAACGAAAAGGTGGTCTGGCCCTTCAAGACCGAGCCGCAGGCCAACCTGGCGGGCCAGCAGATCTACTGGCCGCGCGGCAAGGTGCTGGGCGGCTCCAGTTCCGTCAACGGCATGGCCTACGTCTGGGGCGACCCGTTGGAATACGATGGATGGGAGAAGGAATTCGGCATCAAGGGCTGGGACTTCCAGACCCTGCTGCCGTACTTCGGCAAGATCGAGAACAACCCCTATTCCCGCCATCCGCTGCGCGGCCGGTCGGGCCCGATCCGGATCACGGACCGGGCAGTCCGGGACCCCGACAGAATCTCCGACGCCTACATCGCCGCCTGCCGCCAGGCCGGCATCGCGCCGACCGAGGACTACAACGCGGTCAGCTACGAGGGCGTGCGCTATCTGGAGCAGAGCGCGCACGCGGGCCGGCGCTGCAGCGCGGCCGTCGGGTATTTGCGGCCGGCGCGGCAACGGGCCAACCTGGTGGTGCGCACGCAGGCCTTCGTGCTCCGCCTGCGCTTCGACGGCACGCGCTGCACGGGCGTGGAGTACGACTGGAACGGCTCCGCGCGGTCGGCCTCCGCCCACCGCGAAACGGTCCTGTGCGCGGGCGCCGTGCAATCGCCGCAACTGCTGGAGCTGTCCGGCGTCGGCGACGCGGCGCGGCTGCGGTCGCTGGGCATCGGCGTGGTGCGCGACCTGCCCGACGTGGGCGAGCACATGAGCGACCACCTGCAAGTGCGATGCACGTACCGCTCGTCCATCCCCGAGACCATCAACGACATCATGCGCAGCCCGTACCACAAGGTGAAGGCCGCGCTGCGCTATCTCGTCGGCCGCAAGGGGCTGCTGGCGGGCACCTCGTCGACCGCCCATGCGATCACGCGCACGTCCGCCGCCCTGCCGCACCCCGACGTCATGATCCGCATCTACCACATCAGCGGCAAGGACCGGTATTCGCGCGACGGCGTGGGCGGCATCGACAAATTCCCCGGGTTTTCGATCGGCGGCTTCATGCTGTATCCGCGCTCGCGCGGCAGCATCCATGCCGTTTCCGCCGATCCGCGGGCCGCGCCGGCCATCAACCCGAACTACCTGCAGGACGCCCATGACCGGACGACGGCCGTGGCCATGCTGCGCCTGATACGCGGAATCGCCGAACAGGCGGCCTTGCAGCCCGTCATCGTGCAGGAAGAACGGCCCGGGGCCGCCGCCGTCTCCGACGCGGACCTGCTCGCCTACGCGCGCCAGACCGGCCAGACGGCCTGGCATACCGTGGGCACCTGCCGCATGGGACGGCCCGGAGAATCCGTGGTGGACGAACGGCTCAAGGTGCACGGCCTGCAAGGGCTGCGCGTGGCGGACATCTCCATCATGCCCACCATCGCCTCTTCCAACACGAACGCGCCCGCCATGATGATCGGCGAGCGCGCGGCGGAATTCATGCTTGCCGACGCCGCCGGCTGACCCGTCCCAGGAGCCTTCACCATGCCAGACAAGACCCGCCCGACTCCGCTGTGCGAAGCCCATATCGCCAAGGGCGACTGGAACCCGCTGTGGGACCAGTTGCGCGAGCTGGACCCCGAATTCATGGAAGCCTATCTCGCCTTTCGCAGCGTGCCGCAGCGCAACGGCCCGCTGCCGCAGAAGTACAAAGAGCTGATCCTCGTGGCCATCAACGCCGCCACGACGCACCTGTACGGCCCGGGCGTGCGGCGCCACATGCGCAATGCCCTGAAGGCCGGCGCGACCCGGGAGGAACTGCTAGAGGCGATCCAGCTCACCACCGTCATGGGCATCCATTCCTGCAACCTGGCCATTCCCATCCTCATGGAAGAAACGGGCGGCCAGCGGCCCGCCTGACGTGGCGGGCGGACGCCGGCGTATCGGCGCTCAGCCCTTGCGCCCGCCCGGCCGCGCCGGCGGCTGGGCATGCAGGTCCCGCGCGGCGCCGCCGCCGAAAGGCGCCAGCGCTCGCGGCGTGGGCGGCGAGGTGGAGATCTGCCGGGCCGTTTCCAGCATCATCGGAATGAAGCGCGACAGCGCGCGCTTGACCGTCCATTTGGCGGCCGACACCGACAACTGCAGGCCGGCCACCACGCGCTGGTTCAGGTCGTAGACCGGCACCGCCAGCGCCAGGTCGCCCCGGTAGTACTCCTCTTTGCAATAGGCGTAGCCCTGCTCGCGCGACTCGCGCACCTGCGCCATCAATTCGTCCAGATCGGTCAGCGTGTTGGACGTGTATTTCACGCGATCGCAGGCCGCCAGCGCCTCATAGGCTTCCTCATCGCTCAGCCCCGCGAGGTACACGCGCCCCGTCGAGGAACAGTACATCGGGATGCGGCGGCCCACCGGCATGTGCACCAGCAGGCGCAAGGGGCTGGGAAAGCGGCCGATGTAGATCATGTCCTGCCCCGCGGGCTCGGCCAGGTTGACCGTTTCGCCGGCGTTGCGGTTGAGCTCGAGCAGGAAGGGATTGGCGCGGTCCAGCAGCGGATGGGATTCGAGGTAGCGGCAGCCGCTGTCCAGCGTGCGCGACGACAGCGAATAGCGCTTCGTGACCGGGTCCTTGTTGAGCAGGCCCAGCGCCTCCAGCGTGAAGGCGAAGCGCTGCGCCGCGCTGCGCGTGATGCCGGCGGCCGCGGCGATTTCCGGCAGGCTCATGGAGGCGCGCTCGGCGGTGAAAGCGTCTAGCACGGCGATGCCGGTCGCCAGCGATTGGACGTACAGCGTGGAAGATTCCGGGTTCATGGATCGGGTCGGGCGGACGGAGCCGCGAATCAATTTTTCTTCGATACGCACAGATTGCATTCCAATGCGGATGAATGCAAGAAAAAGCGCGAAATTCTCTGGGGAATTCTTGCTCTGGCGCAAGAATCCATTTCGGGAAAACCCTTAATTAAAAAGCGCTTAGCGGTGAATCCCGCATGTTGACAGGCTTTCCTTGGCCGGATTATAAAATCTACCTGCGATACATGCATATCGCTATTCGATACGATAATGCGCGCCAAAACGGGACGAAATCGAACGTCCAAGACACCGTCAAGGCGCGCGATTCTGGCCTCCCAGGGGATTCCGATGCTGCACAAAACGTTGAAATCGTTGTTGGCGACGGCGCTGTGCGCCGCCGCGCTGTCGGGCGCGCACGCCCAGACCGTGAAGGTGGGCGCCACGCCCACCGCGGTGCCCTTCAACTTCCTTGACCCGAAGACCAACACCCTGCAGGGCGTGATGATCGACATCGCCAACGCGGTGGGCAAGCAGGCCGGCTTCACGGCGGAAGTCATGCCCATCCCGTTCGCCTCGCTGGTGCCCGCCTTGCAGACCAGCAAGATCGACATCATCGCGTCGGCCTTCGCCAAGACGCCGCAACGCGCCGAGGTGGTCGACTTCACGCAATTGGTGGTCGAGTACGGCGAGGCGCTGATCGTGCCCGAGAAGGACAAGACCGACTACAAGAGCATCGCCGACCTGAAGGGCAAGACCGTGGGCGTGCAGATCGGCACGCTCTATGTCGAGCCGCTGAAATCGGCGCCCGGCCTGAAGGAGGTCAAGATGTACGAGACCATGGCCGACCTGGTGCGCGACGTGGCGCTGGGCCGCCTGGACGCGGCCTTCGGCGATGGCCCCGTGATCTCGTACCAGGTGCGCACCCAGGGCGTGCGCAATGTGCGCTACGTCGAGAGCTACCAGCCGGCCATGCCGACCAACATCGCCCTGGCCGTGCGCAAGGGCGACGCCGAACGCGTCAAGCAGCTCAATGCCGCCATCGACGCACTCAAGCAGGACGGCACCATCGCCGCCATCATGAAGAAGTGGGGCGTCTCGCGCTGATCGCGCCGATCCCGCGCGCCGCGCGGCCGGGTCCGCCGCGGCGCGCCATAACAGGTACTCAAGATGTTCCAGTCTTTTTTCAGTGACGCCACGGAGTTCTTCCCGGTGCTGATGCAGGGGGTGCTGACGACCATCGCCATCACCGCCGCGGCCCTGGTGATCGCCACGGCGCTCGGGCTGTTCTGGGCCCTGCTGCGGGTCAGCGGCATCGCCTCGCTCGCGCACGCCAGCCGCATCCTGACCAACATCATCCGCGGCGTTCCGATCATCGTCGTGCTGTTCTACATGTATTTCGTGCTGCCGGAGATCGGCATCAGCCTGACGGCCTTCCAGGCCGGCGCGCTGGGCCTGGGCGTGGCGTACTCCTCCTATATGTCGGAGGTTTTCCGTTCCGGCATCGACGCGGTCGACCCCGGGCAGTTCGAGGCCGCCCAGTCGCTGGGCATGTCGCGCGCCAAGCTCATGCGGCGCGTGGTGCTGCCGCAGGCCTTCAAGGTCGCCCTGCCGCCCTATGGCAACAACGTGGTGATGATGCTCAAGGACTCGTCGCAGACTGCGGTGATCACCGTGGTCGAACTGTCCATGCAGAGCAAGCTGATCGCCTCGGCCACTTTCAAGAGCGCCACCATCTTCACGCTGGTCGCCCTCATGTACCTGGCCATGAGCCTGCCCATGATGTATTGCATCGGCAAACTTGAACGCCGCCTGGGGCGCCGCCAATGATCAAGATCGAAAACCTCAGCAAATCGTTCGGCGCCCATCGCGTGCTGGAAGGCATCGACGCCGAAATCCGGCAGGGCGAGGTCGTGTGCCTGATCGGCCCTTCCGGCTCCGGGAAGTCCACGCTCCTGCGCTGCATCAACGGCCTGGAACGCTACGACGGCGGACGCATCACGGTCGACGGCGTGACCGTGGACGCGCGCCGCAAGGACGTCCAGAACATCCGTCAGCGCGTGGCCATGGTGTTCCAGCGCTTCAATCTGTTCCCCCACCGCACCGCGCTCGAGAACGTCATCGAAGGGCCCGTGCACGTCAAGGGCGAAAGCCTGGCGGCAGCCACCGCGCGCGGCCGCGAGATCCTTGCCTCGGTGGGGCTGGCGGAAAAGATGAACCACTATCCGCAGCAGCTCTCCGGCGGCCAGCAGCAGCGCGTGGCCATCGCCCGCGCGCTGGCCATGGAGCCCGAGGCCATCCTGTTCGACGAACCCACCTCCGCGCTGGACCCCGAACTCGTGGGCGAGGTGCTGTCCGTCATGCGCACGCTCGCCGAAAAAGGCATGACGATGGTCATCGTCACGCACGAAATGGACTTCGCGCGCAACGTCTCCGACCGCGTGCTGTTCCTGGAAGGCGGCCGCATCGCCGAACAGGGGCCGTCCCGCGAAGTGCTGACCACGCCCCGCAACGAACGCATGCGCGACTTCCTCAAACGCGTCACTCACGCCCAGTAGCTCCGGCACCATGAACAACGATCTGTTTTCGCCCGCGGCCTCGCTGTGGGCCGCGACCACGCCCGCGCGCGCCGCGTCGCCGGCGCTGGCCGCCCCGCTCGAGGTGGACGCCGCCGTCGTCGGCGGCGGCTTCACCGGCCTGTCGGCCGCCCTGCACCTGGCCCAGGCCGGATTCCGGGTCGCCCTGTTCGAGGCCCATGAGATCGCCCACCGGGCCTCCGGCCGCAACGGCGGCCAGGTGGTGCCCGGCTTCAAGCCGGGACCGAAGGCCTTGATCCGCCGCTTCGGCGCCGACGCCGCCGCGCGGATGACGCGTTTCGCCTACGGCAACGCGGACTATCTGTTCGAACTGGTGGACCGGCTGCGCATCGACTGCGCCGCCACGCGCAACGGCTGGATCCAGGGCGCGTTCTCGGCGGCGTCCGGCGAGTATCTGAAGCGCCGCGCCCAGGAACTGAACGCGCACGGCGGCGACGTCGAATACCTCGACGCCGACGCCATGCGGGCAGCCACGGGCTCCACTTTCTGGCCGGCCGGGCTGCGCGAAAAGCGCGCCGGCGCGGTGCACCCGCTGGCGTTCGCGCGCGGACTGGCGCGCGCGGCCGCCGAGGCCGGCGCCGCGATCCACGACCGCTCCCCGGTGTCCGCCATCGTGCCCGGGCCCGATGGCGGTGCCACGCTGACCGTCAACGGCCATGCCGTCAAGGCGCGCCACGTGGTACTGGCGACCGACGCCTATACCGACCGGCTGTGGCCGGCGGTGGCGCAGTCCTACGTCAACGTGTCCAGCGCGCAGATCGCCACCGACCCGCTGCCCCCGGCCCTGCGGGAACGACTGATGCCGCTGCGCGCCGGCATCTCCGAAACCCGCAAGATCACGTATTACTGCCGCATCGATCCCGAAGGCCGCTTCGTCATCGGCGGGCGCGGGCATTCCTCCGAACAGCTCGACGCGTCGACGAGCGAGCAGTTGCGCCGCGCGGCGGTCGCGCGCTTTCCCGAGCTGGCCGACGCATCCTGGCGCCACGGCTGGGCCTGCCGCGTGGGCATGACCATGGACGACCTGCCGCGCGTGCACCGACTGGCGCCCGGCGTCTGGACCGCCTATGGCTATTGCGGGCGCGGCGTGGCCATGGGCACGGCCCTGGGCCGCGTGCTGACCGACGCCATCCGCGGCGTGCCGGCGGGCGAACTCGACTTCCCCGTCACGCCGATCGAACGCATGCCCTTCTACCCGGCCCGCCAGTTCGGCGCCACGCTGGCCATCAACTGGTACCGCCTGCGCGACGCGCTGGGCTTCCCCGCATGAACGCCACCGCCCCCGCGGCGGACACCTCCCTATCGTCATGACGACTCAAACGCAGTTTCCCGCCACCGTGGACGTGGCGATCATCGGCGGCGGCATCATCGGCGCAAGCACCGCGCTCGCCCTGGCGCGCGCCGGCGTGCGCACCGCGCTGTTCGAAAAGGGCACGCTGGCCTGCGAGCAATCCTCGCGCAACTGGGGCTGGGTGCGCACGCTGGGCCGCGACCAGCCCGAAGTGCCCCTGGCCTTGCTCGCCAACCGGCTCTGGAGCGACATCCAGGCCCAGGTCGACGTCGGCTACCGCCGCAACGGGCTGGTCTATCTGCAAGAGACCGAGGCCGACGCCGCCGGGCACGAAACCTGGCTGCGCGAGGCCCGGGCCCATGGCGTGCAGGCCGAAATGCTGGGGCGCGACGCGGCGCTGCGCCTGCTGCCGCGCTCCGGGCGCGCCTGGACGGGCGCCTTGTACAGCGCGTCCGACGGCGTCGCCGAACCGCAGATCGCGACCGAGGGCGTGGCCGCGCTCGCGCGCCAGGCCGGCGCGCTGATATTCGAACGCTGCGCCGTGCGTGGCGTGGAGAAAAGCGCCGGCCGCGTGGACACCATCATCACCGAGCGCGGCACGCTGCGCGCCCAGGCCGTGCTGGTGGCCGCCGGCGGCTGGTCGCGCCTGTTCTGCGGCAACCTGGGCGTGGACTTCCCCCAGCTCAAGGTGCGCGGTTCCGTGCTGCGCACCGAGCCGTTCGACGCCGGCGTGTCGCTCGCCATCAACGGCAAGGACTTCACCTGCCGCAAGCGGGCCGACGGCGGCTACACCGTATCGCAATTCTCGGCCTCGCTGGCCGAGATCGTGCCGGACAGCTTCCGGCTCATGGGCAAATTCCTGCGCACCTGGATCGCCAACAACGCGCTGGTGCGCGTGCGCTTCAGCAAGCGCTTCTTCGAAGAACTGGCCACTCCCCGCCGCTTTCCGGCCGACCGCGAAACGCCCTACGAGCGCTGCCGCGTACTCGACCCGGCGCCTTACGCGAACGGCGTCAACCAGGCCTGGGACCGCCTGCTGCACGCGTTCCCGGTATTCCGCCAGGCGCGCGTCGCGCAGTCCTGGGGCGGCTACATCGACGTGACGCCCGATGCCATGCCGGTCATGGCGCCGGTCGAGCAGGCGCCCGGGCTCTACCTGGCCTCGGGCTTTTCCGGCCACGGCTTCGGCATCGGCCCGGCGGTGGGCGAGACCATGGCCGCGCTCATCCAGGGACGGGAAACGCCGGTGGACGTCCGCCCGTTCCGGTTCGAACGCTACGCCTAGGGCCGCAAGGCGGCCGCCAGCTCGCGCACCGCGTCGAGGGCGCCGTCGACGCCTCGCTCGGCCAGCGTCTGCGCAAGCCAGGAGCCGACGGCGACCAGATCGGCATGGCGGCCGACGAGCCGCGCCTCGTCCGGCGATCTCACGCCGAATCCCGCGGCCACGGGCAGCCGGGTGCGCGCGCGCACGCGGCCCAGGTCGCGGGCGATGCGGCGCTCGTCGGGAAGCTCGGCGCCGGTCGTGCCCGCCAGCATGATGTGATAGACGAATCCGCTCGCGTCCCGCAGCACTTCCGCCAGCCGCTCGTCCGTGGAAGTCGGCGCGGACATGCGGATGAGATGGATGCCGCAAGCGCGCGCCTCCCGCCCGATCTCGCCGGCATGCTCGATCGGCAGGTCGATGACGATCAGCCCGTCCACCCCCGCCGCGGCCGCGTCCGCAAGAAATGCCGCCACGCCGTGCCGCAGGATGGGATTCAGGTAACCCATCAGCACCACGGGCGTCTTGGCGTCCGTCGCCCGGAATTCGCGCATCAGGGCCAGCGTGCGCTTCAGGGTCTGGCCGCCGGCCAGCGCCCGGACGTTGGCCTGCTGCAGGACGGGGCCGTCGGCGACGGGGTCGCTGAACGGCATGCCCAGTTCGATCACGTCGGCGCCGGCTTCGGCCAGGCCGCGCAGCAGCGCCAGGCATGCGCCGGGGTCGGGATCGCCCGCCGCGAAATAGGTCACCAGCCCGCTGCGTCCGGATTGGCGCAGCGCCGATAGGGTGCGGTCCAGCCGTGTCATGAGGTTGCCTCGCCAAATTGCGCCACCGTGTCCAGGTCCTTGTCGCCGCGGCCGCTCAGGCACACGACGAGGATTTCGTCGCTCCGCATCCGCGGCGCCAGTTCACGCACATAGGCAAGCGCGTGCGCGCTTTCCAGCGCCGGCAGAATACCTTCCCTGCGCGTCAGCCAATGAAAGGCGGACACGGCCTGCGCGTCCGTCACGGATACGTAGGCCACGCGCCCGCGGTCATGCAGCAACGCGTGTTCCGGGCCGATGCCCGGATAATCGAGTCCGGCGGACACCGAATGCGCGTTCACGATCTGCCCGTCTTCGTCCTGCAGGTAGTAGCTGCGGCAGCCATGCAGCACACCCGCGCGGCCGGCGCCGATACTTGCCGCGTGCGCCCCGCTGGCCAGACCCAGTCCCCCGGCTTCGACGCCGTACAGGCGCACGTCGTCGAGTTCCAGAAAGGGGTAGAAGAACCCCATGGCGTTCGAGCCTCCGCCCACGCAGGCGACCATCGCATCGGGCATGCGCCCCGTCCTGGCGGCGATCTGCTGGCGCGTCTCTTCGCCGATCACTTTCTGGAACTCCCGCACCAGCCAGGGATAGGGATGCGGCCCGGCGCCGGTGCCCAGCAGGTAGTACGTGTCGGCGGGATGGGCGATCCAGTCCCGCAGGGCCTCGTTCATGGCGTCCTTCAGCGTGGCGGTTCCGGCGTGCACGGCGCGCACCTCGGCCCCCAGCATGCGCATCCGGCGCACGTTGACGGATTGGCGGGCCATGTCTTCCGCCCCCATGTAGACCACGCATTCCAGGCCGTACAGGGCGCAGACCGTGGCGGTCGCCACGCCGTGCTGCCCGGCCCCGGTCTCGGCGACGATGCGCCGCTTGCCCATGCGCCGGGCAAGCAGGATCTGCCCCAGGCAGTTATTGATCTTGTGGGCGCCGGTGTGGTTCAGGTCTTCGCGCTTGAGGTACACCTGCGCGCCGCCCAGTTCCTGCGAAATGCCCCGGGCCAGGAACAGCGGGCTCGGGCGGCCGACATAATCGGCCAGCATGCCGCGGAACGTCCGCCAGAAGTCTTCGTCCGCCAGCAGCGCCTTGAAACTGCGTTCGAGTTCGTCCAGCGCCGGGATGAGCGTTTCGGGCATGTAGCGGCCGCCGTAGGGGCCGAATTGGCCTTGGCTGTCGGGGATGGCCGGATGGATGGCGGATGGCATGTGCGCGGGCTCCGTGGCAAGATGAAGCAAGGATTTTTCCTTATGCTATCTTCATGAAAACTGTATTGGAATCAATGATTTGTTTATCATTCATGTAAGTTCAGCTAACATAAATCCATGAGACGACTGCCCTCCCTGAATGCGCTGCGGTTCTTCGACAGCGCGGCCCGCCAAGCCAGCTTCACCCTCGCGGCCAAGGAGCTTTGCGTCACGCACAGCGCGGTCAGCCAGCAGGTCCGGCAACTGGAGGAATGGCTGGGATGCCCGCTGTTCGAGCGCCGGTCGGGCGGCGTCCACCTGACGGCGGCGGGCCTGGGCCTGCAACGCGCCGCCCAGGAAGCGTTCGACCTGCTCGAGCGCCGTTGCGACGAACTCAAGCGCAGCTCGCAGCCGGCGGAGCTTGCCGTGGGCGCGCCGGCCAGCTTTCTTTCGAACTGGCTCATTCCCCGGCTCGAACATTTCGAAGCCCGGCATCCGGACATCCGGGTCAGGCTGCAAACCGCGGCCGATCCCGCCTTGCTGAACACGCAGCGCGTGGATGCGCTGATCCTGGCCGGCCGCGCCTGGCCCCGCGAATGGGCCGTCACCCCGCTCTTCCCGGAAACCATCGGCCCGGTCTGCGCCCCGGCGCGGGGCGCGCGCATCCGGCGTCCGGCCGACGTGCTGGACGCGCCCTTGCTGCACACCACGTCACGGCCCGACGCCTGGAAGGATTGGGCGGCGCAGCAGGGAATTCCGCTGGCCCCGCAACGGCCCGGCCGCGAATTCGATCATCTGGGCCACATGCTCGAAGCCGCCGCGGCCGGCCTGGGCATCGCCATCGCCCCCGCGGTGCTGGTCGAGGCCGACCTGCACCGGGGCCGGCTGGCCGCGCCGCTGGGCTTCGTCGAAAGCGGCGCGGCCTTCAGCCTCTGCACGCGCAAGGATGCCGCCCGCGCCGATGCCGCGCTGGAGCGTTTGCGCGGCTGGCTGCTGGCGGGCGCGGGCAGCGCCTAGCAGCCAAGAGCATCCGGCCCCATATCCCGGCCACAGCCGCCCGTCCGCCGCCGCTATACTTTTCGGACTTATTAACCCTCTTTCGCGCCGCGCCTTTTCTGCCGCGCCCTGTTATGTCCGTCCTGATGGCCTTGCTGCGCCCCTTTGGCCAGGCGCTATTTCTCGCTCTTGCCGCTCTGCTCTCCAATCAGGCGCTCGCATCTCCTCCCACGCTGGCGCAGTGCCATGGCATCAAGGACCTGGCTTTCGTCGCCCACCTGGATGACGACCTGCTGTTCATGAACCCGGACATCGCCTCCAACATCGAGGCGGGCGGCTGCGTGCGCGTGGTCTACCTGACCGCCAGCGACGCCGGCGAGGGCGAAGGCTATATGCTGGGCCGCGAGCGCGGCGTGCGCGCCGCCTATGCCTACATGGCGCACGAGCCCGACGTCTGGAAAGAAGATGCCGGAACCGCCGGCGGACACCATTTCGCGCGCTTCACCCTGCAAGGCAATCCGCGCGTCCAGCTCTGGCACATGCGGCTGAAAGACCCCTGGCTGGGCAAAGGCTGGGGCAGCCTGACGCCGCTCAGCCGCACCGAATCCGAACCCGGGCAAAGCGTCGAAACGCTGGGGCCTTATGCCGAGGTCTACACGCGCGAACAACTGATCGACACCCTCGCCGACGTGATCCGGCAATACGCCCCCACCACGGTGCGCCACCTGGACGACACGATCGCCGTGCCCTATACCCAGTTGTGCTGGCGCTGCGCCGGCCATGGGCACCCGGACCACATCGCCAGCGCGCGGCTGGTGCGCGAAGCCATGGTGCGCGTGCCCGGCAACTATGCCGAAACGGGCTATATCGACTATCCGAGCCAGGAACGCGCCACCAACCTGACCGCAACCGAGATCGCCACCAAGTCGGTGATCTTCCAGCACTACGCCTGGAACGACTACCACTATTGCGCCGGGCCGACGGGCTGCAAAGAACCCGCCGGGCCGGCCGCCGCCTGGGTGCAGCGCGCCTATTACGTGTCGCGCCAGGATATGGCGCCGCAGTTGTACCCCGACGGACGCGGCGGCCTCGTGGTGTTCGCGGCGGGTGAAACCAATGCGGCCGTCAACCGCTGGGACTCCGGCCAGCGCCGCTGGCAAAGCCTGGGCGGGCGCACCAGCGGCCCGCTGGTCTCGTTCACGCACGCCGACGGCACGGCCGGCCTGATGGCGCGCGATCCGCTGGGCGGCGTGTGGGCGAACAAGCAGCGCCATAACGGCACCTGGCAAGGCTGGCAGGCGCTGGGCGGCGTGCGCGTGACGCAGATCCCGGCCGTGGCGCCGCGCGGCGAGGCCGCCGCCGTGGCCCTGGGCTATGACGGGCGGCTTCACTGGATCGCGCCGTCCGGCATCGACGGCGGCTGGAGCACCTGGCAAGACCTGCCCCTGCTGGAAGGCGCCACCGGCGGCCCCGCCGCGGCGCGCGGCGCCGACGGGCGCTACGTCGTCTTCGCCGTCACGGCCGCGGGCGAACTCTTCTACACGCGCCAGTTGCCGGCCGCCAAGGGCCATCGCCCCGAATGGCAAGGCTGGCGCCACGTGCCCGCGCCCACCGTCGCCGGCGGCCTGGCGGCGATCCGCAACCACGAGAACCGCGTCGAACTCTATTTCCGCCAGCGCAGCGACAACCATCTGACCCGGCTGCTGGAAACCGGCGACACCACCGACCTCGACATGGACTGGAGCGGTCCGGCCGACCTGGGCGTCCCCTACATCGGACGCCCGGCCATCAACGCCGACGCGCAGGGCAACGTAGTGCTTGCGATCCTGGAGCGCGCGGGCGGACACCTCTGGCTCGTCGAGCACGGCAAGCCGGCGCAACTGGACGCCCAGGCCGCGTCGCCGCCCGCGATCAACATCGTCGACGGCACGCTGTACGTCGTCGCGCGCACCGCCGGCGGACCGCAGCGCTACCAGGTGCTGTCGCGCCGCGACGGCGCCTGGGCGGGAAGCCTGACGCTGGATGGCGTGCCGTCCAGCGGCGGCGGCGCGTTCGCGGCCGTGGCCGCGCGCCCCTCGGACCTGCCCAATCTCGGCGCCAACAATGCCAGCAAGGCCGTGGTGGTGCGCCCCGCCACCGACGACCCCGGCACGCTGACCGTGGAACGCATGCCGAACCAGGCTTCGCGCACGGCCACGCCGACCGCCGTGCAGTGACGGGGGACGCCGGGCCGGCGCGAACCCGCCATCTACGGCGGCTTGGACATCCTGCGCCGCCCGGACCGCCCCATCACCGGACGCGTCGCCACGAGGCGATGGCCATGCGCGTCGCGCCCCGTGCCGTTGCGGGTGCGCGGCGTCTTCATGGCCTGGCGCTTGGCCCCGTCAGGCGCCGGCCGCTTCCGCTCGCCCGCCGGGCGCCTGCGCTTGTCGCGCGCGATCCGCTTCGCATGCGCGGTCAACGCAGCGGCCAGCGCGACCAGCCTTTCCTCATCCAGGGTTTCGGCATCGACCAGGTCCTCGTCCGCGCCTTTCAGCGCGATCAGCAGATCGTCGATCTTCAGGTGCACCGCCCGGTCGTTCTTGTTCTGGCTTTGCTGGATCAGGAACACCATGAGGAAGGTCACGATGGTCGTGCCGGTATTGATGAGCAATTGCCAGTCCTCGGAATAACCGGAGATCGGGCCGGTCACCGCCCACAGCAGCACCACGCCAACCGCCAGGCCAAAGGCGATGGACGACCCCGCCCATGCCGTAACCGCCGCGGCGAAATGGTCGAAATAAGTCGCGACGGACCTGCGGGACGATTTCGACCGCCCATTGCGCCCCGCGCTGGAAGCGTCCATGTTCCCTCCCGGCCGTAACCGCACGGAGGGCCTCCAGCAAGCGCCATGCCTGGCCTGCCGCTTTTTCGTTGCCTCGCCACCGACGAGAATGATTCCTGTTAGAATTTTCGCGTCCCATTGCCGCGCTCAGACAAGGCGCGGCTCCGCGATCGGACCGTAGGCGTTAACGTCAGCCAACGCGCACTGCCAACCTCGGCGGGGCGCGTCCTATTCCATTCGCCGCCCTGCGCAACTTCCAGGGTTCCGAATGCCATCCCCCTCCTCTCCGCGTTTCGGTCTTGCGCGCATCCAGTGCGCCGTCGTCATCTGCTTCTTCATCGTCGGTCTTTCGCTGGGCGGCCTGCCGCTGTTCGTCACCGGGACTCTCGGAGCGGGCGATACGGCCGTGGGCATCGTCATCGGCAGCCAGTTCCTGGCGTCGCTGGCCAGCCGCATGTTCGTCGGCAGGCTGCTGGGCGCCGCCGGCGCGCGCCGCTGCACCCTGCTTGGCCTGTATGGCCTGTCCGCTTACGGCCTGCTGCTGCTGGCGGCCAGCGCGATGCCGGGCGCCGCGCTCCCCGTCCTGGTCGCCGCCCGCATCGCGCAAGGCCTGGCGGTCGGCATCCTGACTACCGCCGCCATCATCTGGGCCATCGATCGGCTGGGAGAGGCCAGCACCGCGAGAGTGCTGTCGATGACCGGCATTTCGATATACGGGGCGATCGCCTGCGGCGCGCCCGCGGGCATCCTGTTGTTCCGGCACTTCGGACTGCCCGGCGTGGCCGGCCCGGTGCTCGCGCTTCCGGCCGTCGCCCTCTTCCTGCTCCTGGCCGTCGGCGACGCGAACCGGCACGACCCGAAGCGGTCTTCCGCCGGCTCCGTGTTCGGCAAGGTCCTGCTGCCGGGCGCCGTGCTGTTTCTGCACGCGGTGGGCTTCGTGTCGGTGGAAGCGTTCGTGTCGCTCTATTTTTCGGCATCCGGCTGGCCGCTCGTCACGCTGGCGCTCTTCTTCTTCGGCACGGCGTTCGTCGCCGTGCGCCTGGTCTTCGGCCATTTGCTCCAAGGGCAGCGCCTGGCAGCCCTGGCGGGCGCATCCCTGCTGGCGCAGACGGCCGGCCTGTGCCTGCTCGCGGCCGCCCCGAATGCATACTGGGCGTTGTTCTCGGTGGCCCTGGTCGGCGGCAGTTGCTCGCTGACCTTCCCTGCGCTGGGCGCCCTGGCCGTGGCCCGCTGCGCATCGCACGAACGCGGCACCGCCATGGGCTACTACTCCGCCTTTCAGGACGCCTCCTACGCGCTGACCGGTCCGGTGGCCGGCGCGCTGATCGGCTGCAAAGGCTATGGCGCGGGCTTTCTCGCCGCGGGCGGGTGCTCCTTGCTGGCGCTTCTGCTGCTGCTTCGCGCGCGGCGCTGAAGCCCCCGCGCGAAGCGGCGGCAGTCGAGGTTCAGGTTAACGTAACCAAGCGAGTCCGAGAATGGAGTCCATAAGGTCCATTAAGGAGACATCATCATGTCTCGGAGACTATTGCATGCGCTGCCCGCCCTGGCCCTGATCCTTTCCGCAGGCGCGGCGGCAGCCGCCGAACCGCCCGACGTCGTGCTGGGCGCCTCCATCCAGTTGACCGGCCCCGTCGCCAACACCGGACGCTACTACCGCGACGCCTACCAGATCGCGGTCGACCGGATCAACGCCGCCGGCGGCGTGAAGATCGGCGGGGTGGCCCACAAGCTGGCGCTCAAGATCTACGACAACCAGTCGGACGTGAACCTGAGCGTTCGCCAGTACACGCAGCTCGTCACCCAGGACAAGGTCAACCTGCTGCTGGGGCCCTTCGCCAGCAACTTCGCGCTGGCCGATTCCGCCGTCTCGGAAAAGTACAAGGTGCCCATGGTCCAGGGCGGCGGCGCGTCGGACCAGATCTTCTCGCGCAAGTTCAAGTACATATTCGGCACCCTGGCGCCCGCCAGCAATTACTTCGGCAGCACGGTCGAGATGCTCAAGGCGCTCAAGCCCGCGCCGGCCAGCGTGGCGCTGCTGTACGCGGACGATTCGTTCGACGTGTCGGTCGCCCAGGGCACCCGCCCGCTGCTGAAATCGGCCGGGCTGCGGGTCGCGATGGACGAGCGCTACAGCACCAACGCCACCGACTTCAACTCGCTCCTGTCGCAGATCAAGAGCAAGCAGGTGGACGCGGTGCTGGTGGCCGGCCACGAAACCGAGATCCTGAATTTCGTGCGCCAGGCCAAGAGTCTCGCCGTCGCGCCCAAGATGTATTCGTTCACGGTCGGCGTGCCGTCGGAGGATTTCCGCAAGGCGCTCGGGCCGGACGCGGACTACGCCTTCGGCATGACCGCATGGCTGCCGTCCGCGGTGCTGAAAGACCGCTGGTTCGGCGACGCCGAACAGTTCGCCCAGGCCTACAAGACAAAGTACGGCTATGACCCGGACTATCACGCGGCCTCGGGCGTGGCCGACGTCGAAGCCCTGGCGCAGGCCATGGAAAGCGCCAACAGCCTGGACCCGCAGAAAGTGCGCGACGCCTTGGCCAAGACCCGCTTCGACAGCCTGTACGGCCCCGTCGCCTTCAACGCCCAGGGGCAGATCGATCTGCCGCAGGTGGTGATCCAGGTGCAGGGCGACGAGCTGGCCGAGATCTATGGCGCCAAGGGCTTCATCGCGCAGCCCAAGTACCCGATGCCGGCCTGGAACGCGCGCTAGCGCCGGCCCAGGCCGACCCCGGGGCATGCGATGGACCTGCTCGCGCAAATCCTCGTCAACGGCATCCTGCTCGGCGGGCTGTATGCCGTGATGGCGCAGGGCCTGGCGCTGGTGTGGGGCGTGCTGAACATCGTCAACCTGGCGCACGGCGCGTTCATCATGCTGGGCGCCTATGCCTCCTGGTATCTGTACACGGACCTGGGAGTGGACCCTTTCCTGGGCCTGCCGTTGACGGCCGCCGCCCTGTTCGCGCTGGGCTACGTCCTGCAGCGCGGGCTGCTGAACCTGGTGGTGCGGGCGCCCATGTTCAATACGCTGCTCATCACCTTCGGCCTGGAGGTCGTGCTGACCTACCTGGCGCAACTGGCCTTCTCGGCGGACTTCCGCACGATCAATCCTCCGTACGCGGGCGACAGCTACGCCGCCGGGCCCGTGACGCTGCCCGTGGCGCGGCTGGCCGCCTTCGGCGTGGCGCTGGCGCTGACGCTGGGCATGTGGCTGTTCCTGCTGCACAGCCGGCTGGGCCGCGCCATCCGCGCCACCGCGCAGAACCTGGTGGCGGCGCGGCTCTACGGGGTGGAGCCGCGCCATCTCTATGCCGTCACGTTCGGACTGGGCCTGGCGCTGGCGGGCGCGGCCGGCGGCCTGTATGGAACGGTCTCGCAGATCAACCCCTATATCGGCGCCACGCTGACCGCGAAGTGCTTCGCCATTTCCATCATCGGCGGACTGGACAACCCGCTGGGCGTCATGGTGGGCGGACTGTTCCTGGGCATCGTCGAATCGCTCACCACGCTGTACGTGGGGCCGACGTTCGCCGACGTCGCCAGCTTCGGCATCCTGGTGCTGGTGCTGTTCCTGCGCCCCAGCGGCCTCCTGGGCAGGGCGGCATGAAGTCCTGGCGCGCCATCCTCGCGCTCGCGGCGGTGGCCGCGCTGGCCGGCGTGCCCTGGTACGGCTCGGACGTGCTGGTGCAGTTCGGCATCAACACCCTGCTGCTGGCCGTGCTGGCCCAGGGCTGGAACATCATCGGCGGATACACCGGCTACGCGTCCTTCGGCAATTCGGTCTTCTATGGCCTGGGCAGCTATGGCGTGGCCATCGCCATGGTGCAGTGGGAACTGCCCTTCGCCGCGGGCCTGGCGCTCGGCGTCGCGCTGGCCGTCGCCTTCGCCCTGCTGCTGGGCATGCCGGTGCTGCGGCTGCGCGGCCATTACTTCGCCATCGCCACCCTCGCGCTGGCGCAGGTCATGACGGCCATCGTTTCCAACATCGAACTGGCCGGCCAGAACATCGGCCTGGTCCTGCCCCCGCTCAACAACGATCCGCTGTTCTACGAATTGTCGCTGGGCCTGCTGGTGCTGGCGACGCTGACCGTGGCGTGGCTGACGCGCAGCAAATTCGGTTTCGGCCTGATCGCCATCCGCGAGAACGAGGAAGGCGCGGCCGTCATGGGCGTGAACACCACGCTCTACAAAGTGGCGGCGTTCGCGCTGTCGGGCGTGTTCAGCGCGCTGGCCGGCGGCATCCACGCCTACTGGATCACGTTCCTGGACCCCGAAAGCGCCTTCGATATCGGCCTGAACGTCAAGATGATCATCATGGCCGTATTCGGCGGCGCGGGCACCGTGCTCGGCCCCGTCGTGGGCGCGTTTTCCCTGTCGGCCATTTCCGAGCTGCTGTCCAGCGAGATCACCAGCGCCGCGGGCCTGTTCTTCGGCGCCGTCATCGTCGCGGCGGTGGTGCTGATGCCCCGCGGACTGACCGACCTGCTGCGCCGCTACCGGAAATCGGGATGGCGCTACTTCGTCGAGAACATCCGGGCCCACAAGCTATGAGCGCCATCCTGGAAATCCGCAACGTCACGCGGCGCTTCGCCGGACTGGTGGCCGTGAACCAGGTCAGCTTCACGCTCGCCGAAGGCGAGATCCTGGGCCTGATCGGACCCAACGGCGCCGGCAAGACCACGCTGGTCAGCCTGATCAGCGGCACGCTCGCGCCCACGCAAGGCGAAATCCTCTACCAGGGCAGACAGATAGACGGCCTTCCCGCCTACCGCCGGGCCCGCCTGGGCATCGGCCGGACCTTCCAGATCATGCGGCCCTTCCCCGGCCTGTCGGTCCTGGACAACGTCGCGGTCGGCGCGCTGTTCGGCCGCGGCGGCGGTCAGCCCGACCTGGCGAAGGCCCGCGAACAGGCGCGCGCCTGCCTGGATTTCGTCGGCCTGGGCCGCGCGGCCGGCCAGCGCGCGGAAGAACTGGGCGGCCCGGGACGCAAGCGGCTGGAACTGGCCAAGGCGCTGGCCATGCAGCCCCGGGTGCTGCTGTGCGACGAGGTCATGGCCGGGCTGAACCTGGTCGAGATCGACGAAGTCATCGACGTGATCCGCAAGGTTCGCGCGACCGGCATCAGCGTGCTGGTCATCGAACACGTCATCAAGGCCATCAAGAGCCTGTCGGACCGGCTGCTGGTATTGCATCACGGGGAAAAGATCGCCGACGGCGCGCCCGCCGACGTGCTGGCCGACGCGGAGGTGGTACAGGCCTACCTGGGGAAGCAGCGCGCATGAACGAGCCCGCCGCCCCGCTATTGAAGGTCGAAGGCCTGAGCGCCGGCTACGGCGAACTGCCCGTGCTGCACGACGTATCGATCGAAGTGCGGCGCGCCGAGATCGTGGCGCTGGTCGGCAGCAACGGCGCGGGCAAGACCACGCTGCTGAGGGCCCTGTCGCGCGTGCTGCCCAGCACCGGCAGCATCGTCATGGACGGCCGGCAGCTATCCCGGGCCGCGCCCGACCAGGCTTTCGCCTGCGGCATGGTGCAAGTGCCGGAGGGCCGCCAGCTCTTCGACCGCATGACGGTGCAGGACAATCTGCTGATGGGCGCCTATCGGCGCAGCGCCAAGGCCGACATCGCGCGCGACCTGGACAAGGTCTACGGCTTCTTTCCGCGCCTGTCGGAGCGGCGCAGGCAGCTTGCCGGCAGCATGTCCGGCGGCGAACAGCAGATGTGCGCCATGGCGCGCGCGCTGATGGCCGCCCCCGTGCTCATGATGATCGACGAGATGAGCCTGGGCCTCGCGCCGGTCGTGGTCGAACAGCTCATGGGCGTGCTGGCCGACATCCGGCGCGAAGGCGTGACGGTCCTGCTGGTCGAACAGGACATCCACCTGGCGCTGTCGGGCGCCGACCGCGGCTACGTCATGGAGACCGGCCGCGTCGTGCTCGCCGGCCCCGCCGCGACGCTGTTGAGCGATCCGAAGGTGCGCCAGGCGTATCTGGGGGTGTGAGGGCGTCAGGCGAGCCAACATGGCCCCATGCGCCCGAGCCAGGGCATTAACATGCAAGTCGCCCTGCACCGGAGACCGCCTTGATCGCAAGAAGAACCTTCACCGCCGCCGCCCTGCTGGCCGGAGCAATTCCCGCCGTGGCGCTCGCCCGGACGGATCAGAAACATCGATGGACAGCCGGCCGCCTGGCCTCGCTGAACCAGGCCCTCGCCAAGCTGGAAGCTGCCAGCAAGGGCCGGCTGGGCGTCTCCCTGCTGGACACGGCCAGCGGGCAGGCCGCGGGCTATCGCGGCGACGAACGCTTTTTGATGCTCAGCTCGTTCAAGACGCTGGCGGCGGCCTACATCCTGGCGCGCGCGGACCGCGGCGAGGACCAACTGGACCGGCGCATCCCGATCGCCGAGGCGGATCTCCTGGAATACGCTCCCGTCACGCGGCTGCACGTCGGTCCGCGAGGCATGACGCTGGCCGGACTCTGCGAGGCCACCATCACCACCAGCGACAACACCGCGGCCAACCTCATGCACCGCAGCTATGGCGGGCCGCGGGCCCTGACCCGCTTCATCCGCGGGCTGGGCGACACCGTCACGCGGCACGACCGCTACGAACCAGAATTGAACCGCCCCCACGCGGGCGAGCCGCTGGACACCACCAGCCCGCATGCCATGAGCCGCACGCTCGGCATCCTGCTGTTCGGCCCGGCCCTCCAGCCCGGATCGCGGCGGCTGCTGCAATCCTGGCTATTGGCCAGCACCACGGGCGGCAAGCGCCTGCGCGCGGGCTTTCCGGCGGACTGGAAGGTCGGGGAGAAAACCGGCACCGACTCGCAAGTGGGCGCCAACGACGCGGGTTTCGCGCAGCCGCCCGGCGGCGCCCCCATCGTCGTATCCGCCTATCTGGAAACCACCGCCATTCCCATGGCCGAGCGCGACCGGATCATCGCCGAAGTGGGCAGGCAGGCCGCGGCGCTGGGGTAGCGCCGCCGCGGGCAGGACTGACGGACAAGAAGTACTACTCGTCCATCAGCTAGACCACAACTATTACGGCGCGCGGCCGGTTCAGCCGAGTTGCTTCAGCGCGACCAGGGCATCCACGATCGCGCCGCCTCGGCTGGCGTGCCAGGCGGGCTGGCTCGCCGGCGCCGCGTCCGCCGGCAGCCAGGCCCAGCGCGAGCCGTGGAAACTGCTTTCGGCCGCCACAATGCGCTGGCCCGAGGGCGATTTGCCGGACGTTGCCCGCGCGTCGGCGGCGGCCTGCAGCTTCTGCGCGAACGACAGGGCGGCGTCGTGGCGCTGGCGGTCCTGCTCGGGCCGGTTCATCGGTGTGCCCCAGCGCATCTGGAACAGCACGGCGCAACGGTCGGTGACGGCGTAGTAATGCGCCGCCTGCAAGGCCAGGCCGTGGCCGGACAGGCCGAAAGCCACGTAGGGCTCGACCGCCTTGCCGGACTGCAGTTCATCCAGGAAATGGTCGAAGTCGTATAGCGTCCAGTCGAGATCGCGGCTCGCGTAGGCGGTCGCGCCGACCTGGCGCAGATGCGGCGCCAGCGCGGCCGGCACGGGCGGCAGGGCCAGGCCCTCGCCTTGGTAGAGCGATCGGGCCGCGTCGAGGGCGTCGGCGCCGAATGGCGTGTTGGAAGTGTCCATGATGTGTCCTTGGCGTCTGGCAGGTCAAAGCGAAGCCTGGCGTTCCGGGATCTCCCGTTCCAGGTCTTCTTCCTCGCGCAACTGATTGATGTATTGGCGGTCGCGCGCCACGTAGCTGCTGTTTGTATCCTGCAGCGTGGCCGTGACCAGGTCGCTGCCCCATTCGTCGGCGTCGATGACCATGCCGTTGCGCTCGAGCTGTTCCAGGTGGCTCTTGATGACGTTGAGCCGCTGGACAGCCACCTCGATCTCCGGGTCCGGCAACAGGCCCGCCAGCTCGGCGCGCAACCCCTCCGGGGTGAGGGCGTCGAAGGCGGCCTTCATGTCGCGGTCGACCACGCCAGGCAGCATCACGCCGTTCAGGCCTTGCAGCCCGGTGCGCCTCACGCCGTCCGGCCCTGTGACCACACCCCCGGAAACCCTGCGCAGCAGATCGTTGGGGTTGCCGATTCTGGTGCCGAAGGCCTGGTCGTTGTCGATGGCGACGACGCCGGTGTAGCGGCCTTGCGCATCCTGCGTAACGATGTAGTTGGCCTGGTGCCGGTCGCCCTGCGCGGTGAGCGCGTCCAGCAGTTGCAGCTTCACCAGGCCGCGCCGCACGACCGGATCGTCGAAGTTCAGGTCCCGGTCCCCCCGCTGCAGCATCGCGGTAATGCGCAGTTCCTGGATGACGCGGCCGTCCTCGACCCTGCCGGGCAGGCCTCTAAGCAACGCCTGGGCTTCTTCCTGCTCCTGCGGCGAGCCCTTGGCGAGCTGCAGGATGCGCTGGCCCTGTTCGCTGTCGCTGACGTCGAAATTGCCCAGTTCGTAGCGGCTCTCGTTGACCGACAGCAGGTCCTTGAGGAGACTGATGGTTTCCGGGTCGCCGTCCTTGACGGACTGCAGCACATCGGGATTTTCGTAGCTCAGGACCGCGTTGATCTGCCCCCACTGCCGCGCCGTATCGTCCACGTCGACGGTGTAGCGGGGCGCTATCCCCTCGGCGTAGCCCATGACCAGCCCCAGCTTGCCGTCGAGGACGCCGATCCGGGTGTCGGGCACGAGGTTGAAGCCCAGCAGTTCGTCGACGACCCGGGTGGCGACGTTACGCACCGTCATCTGCGGCTGCTTGGGGTCGATGCCCAATACCCTGGACGAGGGGCCGTAGCCGCTTTCCTCGCCGGTTTCGGGGTTGATCTGCGGCTCTTTGTAGACCATGCGGTCGCGTCCGTAGGTCACGTCGTAAGGCTTGCTGACCTGGCCGCCGCCCAGGGGCCGCGGTTCGCCGACGATCAACTCATCGCGGTAATCGTCCACCAGCGTGCGCTCGTGGATGGGCACGCCCTTGTCCAGGTATTGCAGGCCCAGTTCGATGCCCAGGCCCTGGGTCTTGAGCAGCCGGATCTGTTCCGGCGAGAAGCGCATGACGGTATCGCCCACGTTCATGCCCTGGGCATGCATCCACGCGATGTCCGGACCGTCGAAGCCGTCTTCGCCCAGCCTGGCCAGGATGTCTTGCGCGTCGTGGTCCGAGGCCACCAGGTCGCCGCCGCTCAGGCCCTTCAGCATTGCGCCGGGAAGGTCGCTCGCCAACGAGTGGGCGCGTTCGCCGCGGCCGATGATGGACTGCAGCGCCATCCCGGCCTCCTCGTTGCCGGGCTGGACGCCGCGCAGGATTTCCAGCGAATCGCCGAGCTGCCGTTCCAGGTCCTGCCATTCCTGCCCGATCCGCTGCAGCTTGTTCTCGCCGAGGGCCTCTTCGAGCATGCCGGATTCGCGGTTGACGTCGGTCAGGGCGCGCATCTGATCGGGCGTGAAGCCTTGCAGGCCCAGGCGGTCCTTGATCAGCGCCTGCATGTGGACGGCGTCGTCGCGCATGGCGGCGACATAGGCTTTCTCGGTGTCGTCCATGGCGCTCGTGTCGAGCCCTTGCAGATGTTCGACGCTGCTTTCCAGATATTCGTGCATGCCGACGTAGCTGCCGACTTTCGAGGGCGACATATCCCCGCCCATGCGCAGCGACTCTTTGATGATGCCGCCGAAGTACGCTTCGATCTCCTTGAGCTTGCCTCGCTCGGCGTCGGGCAGGTTGTCGAAACAGTGGTCGACCGTGCTGTCGCCGCTGGCGTCGCGCAGTTCGGTGCTGCGCGGCATCACGCGCGCCGAAACCTCGTGCTCCAGCGCCTGCTTGGCGGTGTCCTTGAAATGGCCGAGGAACTCCTGCGTGGCCTGGCCCTCGCCGTCCTCGCCGAACATGTCCATCACGTGATGCAGCGCGTTCAGGAACGAATGCTGCTGGAAGGCGTCGGATCCTTCGATCGCCTCGCGCAGCACCTGCACGGTTTCCGCGCGGCTCAACACGCCGGGATGGGCATCGCCGCCCGTCTCGCGCACCACCCAGTCGGTCAGCTCGGGCAGACAGTTGTCGAGCAGTTGGCGGTTCTGCGCCTGGATGTTGTTGCTCATCCGCTCGGCCTTGGCTACCACCTGCTCGATGCGGTAGCCGGTCAGCGGCCGCCCCTTGGACAGTTGCGCGTGCAGGTCGCGCGACATGACGTTGGCGATCTCGTCGCCGTACTGTTCGCGCAGAGCGCTGACGAAGCTGCTGGTGGCCGCCTTGTTGGCCGCGACCTGCGCGTCGCTGCGCGTTATGCAATCCCAGGCGCGGGTGAAAATGTTGCCGATGTTGCGCTTGCCGGAAGCTTGCAGATCGCCCTGGTCGCCGAGCGAGAAACGCGTGTCGGTGCCGGTCTGGGCCTGATGAACGAAAGTGCCGAGTTGGATGCCGGGCATGGTGCGCTCCTCAGGCCCAGTTGGCGAGCATGCCGCCAGCGGCCGGGGTGTCGGACGCCGGCGCGGGCGAGGATGCCGGCGCGGGATCGGCCAGGCGGGCGGCCCAGCGCTCGGCGTTCATGACCAGCGCCTGCAACAGCTTCTCCAGCCGGGCCTGGTCCATCTGCGTGGTCGGCTCGCGGAACTGCAGATACACCATGCCTTCCCGCGAGTTGGTCGACAGGGTGCCGCCGCCCGAACCGACCCAGTAGAAATTGGCGTCCGCGATCTGCTGCAGCACGCCGGCGCGGTTGTGGTCGCCGAATGCGCCGCAGCGCGCGGTGAAGACCGCCTGCTCGCCGTCTTCGAGGAATTCGATGGAAATGTCCAATTTGCCGTCCAGGCGAAGCTGGCAGTAGCCGCCGTCGTCCAGCGCCAAATCGGGGATGCCGGCCATCTGGCCGATGCGTTGCAGAAGTGTTTGCAGGTTTTGCTTGGACATCAGGGGGTTCCTCCCGCTTGAAGATTGCGTCTATCGAAGCGAACGCGTGTTTGGATGCACCCTGAGTAACAGGGGCAGGCGGGAAGTTCCCGGACCGGCGCACGACCGCCGGCTCCTCCCTTCTACGGGGAAACCCGGGGAATCCAGGGGTAATCGGCGGCCGCCCGGCCAGGCGCCGCCACGCTCAGAAGGTGCCGCGGGGGGCTGGCGCCCACACGCTGTCCAAGGCGCCCTGGCCGATCCGCCTGGACGCCGCCTTCGCCATCCAGGCGAAGCCCAGGGCGGCCGCCAACGCCGTCGCGTCGACCGCCAGCGCCGCGGCCGAAGTGTGCGCCCACAGGCCCGTCCCGGGAAACAGGCCGCCCGCCAGCGAAGTGGCTGGAATCGCCAGCGTCAGGGCGGCAGCCAGCCACAGCAGATGCACGCCCGCCTTGGCGCCGCCACGCAGGAACGCCCAGGCCACGCATGCGAAGAAGGCCAGGTAGTAAAGCCCGTGCAGCCAGGCATCCAGGTCTCCGACACGCCCGTTCAGCCATTTGGACGCGATCATCATCAATGAAATCCCGCAGACGCAGCCCAGGCACACGCCGACGGTCGCCGAGGCCATCAGCCGGGTGTCCAGCCGCTGCGCCGGCACCTCTCCCGTCTTACGGTCGGCGCGCTTGCGGCGCGTCTCGATCCACAGCAGGTTGCCGCTGTAGAACAGCCACGCGCCCGCCAGTCCGAGCAGGAAATAAAGCCACTGCACCGCCGCGCCGCCAAAAGACGCCATGTGCAGGGCGAAGAAGCTGCTGATCCAGAGATTCGGCGTATCCTGCCCGCCGGGCAGGTAGTCGCGGTTGAGGATTTTTCCCGTATACGGATCGACCGCCACGAAGCCGCCCCGCGCCCTCGGCGACACCGCGCCGGAGTCCTTGCCCCATACGCGCACCACGGCGCGCGGACCGGTGACCTGCTGGTACTGCAGCGTGCTCGGCTCGAAACCGGGCGCCAGTTCCCGCGTTCGCGCCACGAGTTCCAGCGGCGCCAGCATGGCGGCCGGATCCCGGGCGGCCGCGCCCGGCGCGGCGCCGCCGGGCCGCTGGAAGACCGACTCCAGCTTGCCGCCATACATCAGCCTGTCCTGCAGGCCATAGATGCCGTCGTGGTACGCGAACACGACCGAACTGAGCGCCATGACGATGTGGAACGGCAAGGACACGATGCCCACGACGTTGTGCGCGTCCAGCCACATGCGCTTCAGGTTCTTGCCGGTCCGCAAGGCGAAGAAGTCCTTCACCAGCGAAGGCAGCAGCACGATGACGCCGGACACCAGCGCAAGCGCGTACAGCGCCGCGATGACGCCCATGATCCAGCGGTTGGGATCGTTGTCGACGGGCAGGCCCACGACGCGATGAAGCACGTCTATGAACGACGTCAGCCCGCTGGGAGCCGACTGCCCCATCCGGACCTCGCCGTCCGCGTCCAGGTAGGCGGCATAGTGGCGCACCGACGATTCGTCGTGATCGTCGGCCGCGGCATCCCGGACTTCCCAGCCCATCCGCGCCGAGACGTTTTCCGCGTCCTGCAGATGGATGTTGAATCCCTTGGCCACTTCCGGCCGCGCCGCCAGCACTCGGGCGATAAGATCCGGCGCCGCTTCCAGCGGCACGTGCGCGGCCTCCGTGCGCGGCGATGCCCAGCGGGCCAGCGGTTCCTTGAACACCGTCAAGGCGCCGGCATAGAAAGCGATGAACAGCGCCATGCCGGCCAGGATGCCCGTCCAGGTATGGACGGATTTATAAATGCGTATGTAGTCGGCTCTCATGATCGCGGTCCCCGCTCAGAGCGCGCCGGCAAGGAACAGGCCGCCATAGAGCACCAGGCACGCCCCGCCCAGCCATCCCCAGGCGCGCAGCCCGCTGGTGAAGAAGTAGACGCCGCCGAGAACGCCCAGCCAGACGGGCGGCACGAGCCACATGGCCAACTGCGAGCGCGTAGCCAACGGCATGTCCGCCGTCAGCGCCGCGAGCAGCGCGCTGGCTCCCAGCGCAAGCGCGAAACCCAGCACCGCGCCGGCCAGGCTCTTGGATATCCAATCGCGCCGGATGGGAGCGGGCTTATCGCGCTTCATGCGTATCGCTCCTGCGCATCCCGGCGAGCGCGCCGAGGTACGGAATGAGGCAGAAGAACAGCATCAGGGCGGTACAGAACACGAACACGGCGGCGACGGCCGAGTACGCGCGCAAGCAGCCCCAGCCGCCGAACGCCAGCAACACGATGCCGGCGGCGCGGGCGGGCCCTGCCGGCCAGGGAGCGCTTGCCCACCGCTGGTTCGCAGACGCGCGATAGATGCAGAAACAGCCCAGGAATGTGACTGTCAGACTGAGTGCGTGCAGGAATTGCATGGTCACCTGGCGGGAAAATAGAAACCGAAGTCCAGCGCGGCGGCCCTTCCCGGAATCGTGGAGATTCCGGGAAGGGCCGGCCCGCGTCCGCAGCGGATCAGAAGCTCACGTTGACGGATGCGGTAACGGTGCGAGCGGGGCCCAGCGTCGCGATCGGCGTCGTATCGCTGAAGATGCCCGCATAGTAGTGCCGGTCGAATACGTTATTGACGTTCAGGCGCAGCACGACGTCACGCCCGCCGACCTTCGCGGCGTAGCGGGCGCCCAGATCCAATTGCCCCCAGCCCGGAATCTCCAGATTGTTGGCCGCGTCGGCGTATTGCTTCGAGGTCGTCTGCACCCGGCCGCTCAGCGTCAGGCCGGGAACCCACGGGGTGTCCCATTCCAGGCCGAGATTCGCCTGCCAGCGAGGCGCCCCGACGGCCGTGTTGCCGTCGTACCGGCCGAAGGACGTCTTGGTCTGCTTGCCTTGCGTATAAGTCACCCCGCCAAGCACGCGGACTTCGCGGGTCAATTCGCCGAACGTGTTCCACTCGACGCCGCGGATGCGCTTTTCGCCGCCGTCCGCGTACGTCGGGCTGGCTGGCGCGCCCTCGGTGACGAGAGTGGGCTTGGTGACTTCGAACAGGGCCAGGGTATTGGCAAAGGTGCCGGCGTTCCATTTCACGCCCAGTTCCTTCTGTTCGGTCTTGTACGGCGCGAAGACCTGCCCGAAGTTGGCCGCCGTGGTGTCCGTAACGCTGTCGCCCTTGCTCAGGCCCTGCACGTAGTTCGCGTACAGCGAGACATCCGGCCCCCACGGTTTGACGACCACGGCCACCGCCGGCGTCACGGCGTCCTCGTCGTAGCGGGAAGTCACATTGCCCGTCTTGTCGAAGTTCTTGGTCTTCACGCGCTGGTTGCGCAGTCCCGCGGTCAGGCGCAACGCGTCATCGAAGAAGGACATGGTGTCGACCAGCGCCAGGCTGGAAAGCGTGCTCTCGCTCGTCTTGGGCGCATCGCCCGGCACCGGCGGCATGACGGGCGCAATCGGGTCGTAGATATTGGACCGGAACATCGACGCCGGGCCCGTGGCCGAGCCGTCTTCCGTGTCCAGGATGGAGGCTTGCAGAACGAGTTCGTGCCCGACGCTGCCCGTCTTGAAGCGGGTGCGCAAGCCTCCCTCGGCCGTCGTGCTGTCGGAATAAGCGCGCTGGCCGACGATCGATCCCGTGAAATTGCCGTCGGCGTCGATCTGCCGCGCGTGGGTGCCGTTGATGAGCCCGGACTGGTGGCTGTCGCGCCTGCCCAGTCCCGCGAACGCCGACACGTTGTCGTTGAAGCGGTATTCGACGCGTCCGACCACCGCATTGCTCTGGATGCTGCCATATCCGGTGCTGAACTGATTGATGCGGGGATCGGGCGCTTCGGGAACGACGGACCCGCCGAACCAGAACATGGCGGGGGTCCCGCCCTTGAACGATTCCTGGCTGTGGTAGGCGTCCAGCGATGCCGTCAGGGCGCTGCCGCGATAATCCAGGCCGGCGGACAGGAACTCGCGCTTCTTGGATTGGCCGTCCAGCGTCGTGGCGCCGTCGCTGAAAGCGCCATTGATCCGGGCCCCCCACTGGTTGCCGGCGCCGAAGCGCCGGCCGGCGTCGATCGTCGTGCCCAGTTGTCCGTCGGCCTGCCAATTCACGCCGAATGTCGCATTGGGCGTGTCGCCCGCGCGCTTGGGCACCAGGTTCACCGTGCCGCCCACCGCGCCGCTGGGGGCCATGCCGCTGAACAAGGCGTTCGGCCCCTTGAGGATCTCGACCCGCTCGACGAACTCCACCGGGACGTGGCCCATGGGCGCCAGGCCGTACATGCCGTTGATCGCCACATCGTTCTGGTTGACGTCGAAACCGCGGATACGGAAATTCTCGTACGCGTGCCCGCTCGACGTCGTGAACCTGACCGACGGATCGTTGGCCATGACGTCGGCCAGCGTCCGGGCCTGCTGGTTCTGGATCAGCTCGGAGGTATAGCTTGTGACGTTGAACGGCGTATCCATGACGTCCTGGTTGCCCATCAGGCCCAGCCGCGCGCCCTGCGAGACCTGTCCGCCGGCATAGGGCTGCGGAAGCTCGCCATCCGCTATCGAACCCGCGGTGACCGTCACGGGCTGCAGCGTCGTCGTCGATTCCGCATTCTGGGCCCATGCGCCGGACACGGGCAGCATCAGCGGCAGCACAAGACCCGGCGCAAGCCGCCAGGCGCGTGAATCCAGTGAAATTCCTCTTTTCTTTGCCAAGATCCCACCCCAAAAGTACATGTAAATGATAATGATTTTTATGTCTATTACATGATTTTGGGGCCAGTGCCCAAACCGTGTCAATGCGGCACTAATTCAGGAAATTGTCAGAAATAACCGGATTTTGGGAGACGATATGCACAAATGGCCTAAGCACGAACGGACGGCGCAGGGCGGCCAGACTCCACTGCATGGCCTGTTTCCGGGGCGTACACTGCTTTTGCGGGAGATGGCATTTCTCCCCCTGACCGCCAGTCCCGACTGAACGCCATACTCTGCGGGAGTCTTCCATGGACGGATATCAGCTCACCTTCTTCACCCAGCAGGAGCGCCGGCACGGCCATCAGCAACTGTGCCAATGGCTGCTGACCCTGGCGAAATCGATGCAGATCCGCGGCGCCACGCTGATCAGCGCCCAGGAGGGCCTGGGCAGCCATCACCGCCTCCATTCCGCGCATTTTTTCGATCTGGCCGACCAGCCCGTTGAAGTGACCATGGTCGTCTCGGCGGAGGAATGCGATGCGCTGATGGAGCGCCTGCGCAGCGAGCCGGACCTGCACCTCTTCTATGCGAAAAGCCACGTGGAATTCGGGACGATAGGCGATCCCGCCTCCAACTAGGCGCGGTCCGCTGTCAAGCCGATCCGTTGGCCGAGGCCCGGGCATCTGCTTGCGCGGCGTCCGCCACGGCCGCCGCCGTTGGCTCCTTTTCCCGCGGACCGAATATTTCGGCGTAGAGGTCGGCGCCATAGCTCGTCTGCTCCGGTTCTCCCGGCATCATCTTGAAAGTGCGCGTGCCGTCGGACAGCCGCTGGGCGCGCAGAAACAGGTCGCGCGGGTCCCGGCGCGCATAGAGATGATGCGCAAGGGCGTACTGGTGCGTCACGAACGCAATCTTCACGCCGCCCTCCAGCAGCGCGTCGGCGATCATGCGCGCGACCTCCGAGCCTTCCCGCTCGTTCGTCGAGGCGAACGATTCGTTGAACAACACCATCGCGTCCGGCGAGATTTCATCGACGATGGCGCGCATTCTTTTCAATTCCTCGTCGAACTTTCCGCTCTCCATCGTGGTGTCTTCTTCCCGCTTGTAGTGCGTGTACAGTCCCTCGCACAGATTGGCGGAGAAGGACTCCGCGCCCACGAACATGCCGCACTGCATCATCAACTGGGCCAGGCCGATGCTGCGCAGGAACGACGACTTTCCTCCCTGGTTGGCGCCGGTCACGACCATCAGGCGGCTTTCCCCGGCATCCAGCGTGTTGGACACCACTTTCTTCCGCATCTTCAGCGCCAGGCACACGTCGTACAGTTCATTGAAGCGGTGCTCGCGCGCCCCCGATCCGGCGGCCTTGGGAAAGCAGACCGGCCCGCCCAGCGAAGACAGCCTGTCGCGCAAGTCGATGCAACACACGTAGAACGCCAGCTCGGCGCGCAGCAAGGTGAAGAAGCTGGCGATGTGCTCCGCCGATTGCGCCAGCGCGTTGGCCACCAGGTTCAAGCCCCTGTCGGCCAGTTCCGACAAGGCCCTCGCGCCGTTCTCGTCGCGCGGAGGCAGCGTGTACTGGTACATCTCGGGCTTCTTTCCGAACAGGCGCGCCAGCCAATTGCGCTCGTCCCGCAAGGGCGTGCGCAGCACATAGCCGGCGCCGCGGTTGCCCTGGCCCAGATGCGCGCTCATCAGGATGCCGCCGCGGAACTTCAGCGTCTTCAGGTGGCCCTGGACCTCCTCGATATAGCCTTCGTCCAGTTCGTCGCGCAGCATCGCGAACAGCCGTTTCCACCCTTCGGACGAGAATCCGGATTCCACCCGCTGTGCCGTGTCGCGCAATTGGCGCAGCATGGGGATGAGGAGTTCTATCACCTCCATCGAGCCGTGCAGGATGGCCAGGGGGTAATGCAGCCCGATGCCCCAATAGCTCTTCTTCTTCGATTCGAGGGCGTCGATGGAAAGCTGGTACAACTGCTTGACGACGTCGGCATGGGCCAGCGCGTCGCGCAGCACCGCCTGCCGGTGCTCGATCGTCTCCTTGCTGGACCGCACGGCACCCAGGAGCGCCGCGCGCGCGACGGTCGTCAGGAATTCGTCGTCGCCCGCCATGGCCTGCACCAAGGTATGCAGTTCCAGGTCATCCATCAAATCGCGGCCATTGAGCGGCGGCGCCGCGTTCATGTCGAAATCCCGATCCGGGTACATAAGAAAGACTTTCATGATTGCAGTCGCTCCCTGATCCCGTCGGCGGTAAGGCCGTACTTTTCCGCCAAGGACATGGCGTACGAACGCCCGCTGGCGGGCGCCCTGACGACCTTGAAGGTGCGCGTGCCGGCCCGCAGCGGGTCCACGGAACTGACCATGCTCACGACCTTGCCGCTGTACGACGCAAGTTCGTCGATGAACGTGACCCATACGCCGATCACATCCAGGCGGTCGGCGTCCTTCATGATCTTTTCGCTGAGGAAAAGCGCGTCCGCCAGCGAGGTGGACGTGAATATCTCGTTCATGACCAGCACGCTGCGCGAACTGGCCTTCCTCAGGATCTGGTGGATCCTGACCAGGTCGTCCTTGAGCTTGCCGCGCAGGTTGTCGATGTCTTCCTGGCGTTCGAAATGCGTGAAGATCCGGTCGCTCAAGAGCAACCGCGCGCCGGTCCCCGGAACGGGGCACCCCAGTGCCGCCAGGTGGAACAACTGGCCGAACATCCTGGCGAATGTCGTCTTGCCGCCCTGGTTGGGGCCGGAGACGACGATCATTCTCTGGCCGGCTTCCAGTTCGAAATCGTTGCAGACCACCCGCCGCCCCGCCGCCATCAGCTTCTGGCCCAGCGCGATGTCGAAACTCTCGCGCGCGTGGATGCGCTTGTCGGCATCGCTCACCTCCGGAAAGCAGAAATGGCGGTCGATCCGGGCGAACTGCTCGACGTGCTCCAGGTAGGCCAGGTAGAACTGGATCTCCCGGTCGAACGTCGCGACGGTCGCGTCCAGATAGCGCTGATGGGCCGCGTAGAGCTCGTCCATGCGCTGGAAAGGGCCGGGGTTCAGCAGCGCAACGAATTCCAGCACCTTGGCTTCGATGTGGTTCATGTCGGCGGACTCGCGGAACTCGACGCGATGGTCCCGCGCCTCGCCCTGGCGGAACTTCTCGAAGGTTGCCTCGATGACCCGGCTGTAGTCGTCCTCCTGCGCGTAGCGGAGCACGCGCAGCGTCCCGCCGTCCACGATCACGCTGTAGCCGATCGAATCGAGTTCCGCCAGCAGCGCGGTTACGCCGGCGTCCATCGCGCCGAAGGCCGGAGACTCCACATAGCCATTGAGGAACTTGCCGAATGCGACCAGCGCGCGCGACTGGACGGCGGAAACCAGCAAGGACCGGGACAGTGCCGATACCGCCGCGCAGTAGGTCTGCATCGCTTCCAGGTGCCAGCGCTTCTGCTGCAACGCGTAATGCAGCGCCCTCGCCTGGCCGAGCTGCTTGCGCATGGCGCGCATGCCATCGGCGAACAGTCTCACCGCCGCCTGGACCTTGTGGTCCGCCAGATCGCGAAACACCTCGTGGCGGTAGGCGACGGCATCCAGCGACGCCAGCGGCTCGCGGAACAGGCCGACGAGTCCGTATTCGGCGCGGCCCGCCAGGATCGCCTCGACCGCCTGGTCGAGATTGAGGTCGACAAAATAATCGGGTTGAGGCGGTGCCGCTTCCGTCAACGCCATGCTTGGCGGCATCTCGGTGAACAACACGCTCAGTTCCGGGACGGTCCCCGGCAACGGGCCGGCCGGCACGGCATCCTTCGGATCTTTGCCGTTAAAACCGGAAATGGTGGTTGGGCTCGCCATCCCTTCCCTCCGCAAGGTCGATTGGCGGCGGTAAAGGACGCAAAAAAGCCTACGCGCCTCGACTGCCGAGATTCACGTAGGCATCATCAGCCCGGAGCGCCGGGCGGTTAGCGGAGGAATGCCATCTCCGCGTCCAGTGTATCGGCCAAATCGCCCCATGGCTACCCCAATGCGCCGCGCGCGCCTGCTTGCGCCCGCCGATCCCGGCTGCTAAGATTTGCGCGTTCGTCGGAGATGGCATTCCTCCGCTAACCGCCGCAATCTTCTCACCGCGGCTGATGATGCCTACAGATCCCTGGTTCCCGCCGGGGCTGTAGGCATTTTTTGCGTCCTATGGCTGCGCGGATCAGGGGATTTTTCCCTCAGACCCTGAACTCCATGCCGCGCAACACACGCCTAGAACAACTGGACCTCCTGCCGTACATCGGCAAATGGCTGGTCCTTTCCTTCATCGTCGCATGCCTGGCCGGCGCCGCGTCCGCGCTGTTCCTGCATGCGCTCGATTGGGCCACGTCCACCCGCGAAGCGAACCCCGCCCTGATCTGGCTGCTGCCCATCGCCGGTTTTATCGTCGGCTGGTGCTACCTGCGCATGGGCCGGCCCGTCGAGGCGGGCAATAACCTGATCATCGACGAAATCCACGATCCGAAGAAAGTCATACCGCTGCGCATGGTTCCCATGGTCCTCGGCGGCACGGTGATCTCGCACCTGTTCGGCGCCTCCGTCGGGCGCGAAGGAACCGCGGTGCAAATGGGCGGCGCGCTGGCCGACCAGTTGACCCATATCCTGAGAATGCGTCCGGAAGACCGCCGGATCGTTCTCATGGCGGGGATCGCCGCCGGCTTCTCCTCGGTGTTCGGCACGCCGCTGGCCGGCGCCCTCTTCGGGCTGGAGGTCCTGGCCATCGGCCGCATGCGCTACGACGCCCTCTTTCCCTGCGTCGTCGCCGCCATCGCCGCGGACCGGATCGGCGTCCTTCTGGGCATACACCACACCCACTACGCGGTGCTGGAAGTCGCGCCGCTGGGCCTGGTGAGCGTGCTGAGCGTGGTCGCCGCCGGCATTCTTTTCGGCTTGATCGGCATGGTCTTCGCCAACAGCGCGCATGCCGTCGGCGCGTTCATGAAGCGGCGCGTCCCATATGCGCCGCTGCGGCCGTTCATCGGCGGCGCCGTCATCGCCACGGCCGTCTGGGCCCTGGATGGCTACCGCTACATCGGCCTGGGCATTCCCTCGATCGTGCAGGCCTTCCAGCAGCCGGTCGCGCCGTGGGATTTCGCGGGCAAGCTGCTGTTCACGGTGGCTTCGCTGGGAACCGGGTTCAAGGGCGGCGAAGTGACCCCGCTCTTCTACATCGGCGCGACGTTCGGCAATGCGCTGGCCCCGCTATTGCACCTGCCGTTCTCGATGCTCGCGGGCCTGGGATTCGTCGCCGTCTTGGCCGGTGCCGCCAACACGCCCATCGCCACCATCGTCATGGCGATCGAACTGTTCGGCCCGGAGATCGCGCCGTTCGCCGCCATCGCCTGCATCGCGGCCTATCTGTTCTCCGGCCATAGCGGGATCTATCACGCTCAGCGCGTCGGCCACTCCAAGCATCGCGTCGTGCCGGAAGGCATGCGGATATCGGAACTGGGCGCCTATCGCAAGCAGTTGCGCCAGGAATCGATGGCCGCCAACCCCGGGAAACAAGCCTAGGACCCCACACAGAATGACCACCGACACGACCGCATTGCGCCTGTACTTTCCGATTTCGGCCCGCGCCTCGGCGACACGCTTCTGGCATCGCCTGAGCGCGCCCGCGCTGGCCCATCACCTGATCAACGCCGCCCGGCGCTCCGGCATCCAGCAAGCCGTGCTCCACCCCATCCAATCGGGATACCTGAAGGGAGAAAAGCTCACCCACCATCACCCCGAAGTCACCAGCATGAGACACCCGCAATGCGTCGAGCTGATCGACAGCGAGTCCGCCCTGCGCAAGTTTCTCCACGACCACGCGGCCGAACTGCATAAAGTCCGCGCGGTGCTGCTCAAGTGCGAGATCCCGCTGATTCCCAACCGCCAGGCCGGCTGAGAGGAACCCCGATGGTTGCCACATTCATCGCGATTTCGACAGGAGCGGCCCTGGGCGCCCTGCTGCGGTGGTGGCTGGGAAACGCGTTCAATGCGCTGCTCCCATCCATTCCTCCCGGCACCCTGATCGCCAATCTCCTGGGCGGCTACATCATCGGCCTGGCGATCAGCTACTTCGGCGGCCACCCGGGGCTCTCGCCGCAATGGCGGCTCTTCATCGTCACGGGCTTCTGCGGCGGATTGACGACCTTTTCCACCTTTTCCGGAGAACTGGCCTCCTTGCTGCAGCAAGGGCGCCTCGGGTGGCTGGCGGCGGCGATCGCCACGCACGTGGGCGGCTCGCTCGCCATGACCCTGCTTGGCATCGCCACGATTTCCGCGATGCGATCCACGAACTGACCTTCATCCCAGGAATACGCGCCATGAAAGGATACCAACTGACGTTCTACACCCAGCAGGATCGGCGCCACGGCAAGGAATCCCTGGCCGAATGGCTGCTCAAACTCGCGAAGGAGCATGGCGCCCTGGGCGGCACGCTGTTCGGCGCCGGCGAGAGCTTCGGCCATGACGGCCGCTTCCACTCCGCGCATTTCTTCGAACTCGCCGACCAGCCTGTCGGCGTCATGGCGGCCGTGGACGAAGCCACCTGCGCAAGGGTGCTCGACGCCATCCGCAGCGAGGGCATCGACGTCTTTTTCGTGAAGACGCCGGTCGAATACGGACGCACAGGCTCAGCGGACTGAGACGGGACAGCCAATGAACATGCCGAAAACACGACGCCCCCTCGCGCTGCGGGCGCGCAACGCGCAAACCGAGCCGGAACGCCAGGCGGTCCGCGTCGAGGCGCTGAAGCGCCTGCTTCGTTGGACAGCCGCCAACCTGTTGCTGATGCCCATTTGGGGAATGCTGTCGGCGCTTCCGTATGAAGGCAACGAATGGCTCATCGGCGCGTGGGGCCTGCTGACGGGCGCCATCTGGGCATGCATCCTGGCCAACCTCCTGCTCTGGATAAAACTCCGGCCGCGCGGCGCGCCTCGTTGACGGGCGCCTTGCGGCACGCGCCGAAAGCCGCTTTTTGAACCTCTTTTACCTGTGGAGCACGCGAGCCATGACACACATCATCCTGACACGCCACGGCCACGTCGATTGGATCGCCCCGGAGCGATTCCGCGGCCGGGCGGAACTGCCTTTGTCCGATCTGGGGCAGCGGCAGGCCGCGGCCCTGGGCGCGCGGATCGCGCGTAGCTGGACGCCTTCGGCGATCTACGCCAGTCCCCTGTCGCGCTGCCAGCACACGGCGCAGGCCATCGCGAAAGCGGCCGGCGGCGCCGTGCAGACGCTTCCCGACCTGATCGACACCGACTACGGGCAATGGCAAGGGCTTACCCACCAGGAGGTTGAAAAGCGTTGGCTCCAGGCATTCAAGCGCTGGTTCGAGCATCCGGACATGACGGCGATTCCCTCGGGCGAAACCCTCGCCATGGTGCTGGTCCGGTCCACGGCCGTCCTGCGGAAAATGCTCGACGAGCACCCCGACGGCCAGGTCGTCCTGGTCGGGCACGACAGCATCAATCGCGTGATCCTGCTGCATGCGCTGGGCCTGCCGCTGTCGCAGTACTGGCGCATCCGGCAGGACCCGTGCTGCGTCAACGAACTCCACCTCGACGCGCAAGGATGCTCGCTATCGCGCATCAACGAAACCCATCACCTGATCGACATCGGCCCCTAGGCCCGCGGCGGAGCGCGAAAGCCCTATGTTTCCCTCATCGAAGACGCGCCCGCCCGCCGCGACGCAGCGTGGCAGGGCCGTGCGCTTCGTGCTGCTCATCGGGCTGCTGAGTTTCTTTTCGGACATGACGCACGAAGGATCCCGCAGCATTCTGGGGCCGTTCCTGGGTTCGATGCAGGCAAGCGCTTTCGCGATCGGCGCCATTTCCGGGCTCGGAGAATGCGCCGGTTACGGCCTGCGGTTCTTCTCCGGCAGGTTTGCGGACTTCTCGGGAAAGTTCTGGCCGATCGCGATCGCGGGCTATGTCATCCAGATGGCTTCAGTCCCGGCGCTGGCGCTGGCCGACAATTGGCAGGAAGCCGCCGTCCTCATCGTCCTGGAGCGCACCGGCAGGGCAATCCGCAGTCCCCCGCGCGATGCGATGCTCTCGCGCGCGGCGCGCCACATGGGCGGCTATGGCTGGACCTTTGGCGTCCACGAAGCCTGCGACCAGTTGGGCGCGATGCTGGGTCCGCTGGCGATGGCGGGGGTACTGGCGTACCAGGCGGATTACCGGCATGCGTTCGCCGTGCTGGCGATTCCCGCGGCGCTCAACCTGGCCTTCCTGGGCTTGGCTCGCCGCCTGTATCCCCGCCCGGAAGAACTGGAAGACCCCGACGGCCTCCCCTCCCATGCCGGCCGCTATGCCCCCGGGTACTGGCCCTACCTGGCCGGGGCCTGCCTGATCGCGTCGGGGTTCGTGGACTATCCGCTGCTGGCCTACCACTTCACTCGCAGCGGCACCGTTCCCCTCTCCTGGATTCCGGTCTTCTACGCCGTCGCCATGGCCGTGAGCGGCGCCTCTTCGCTTTTGTTCGGCCGGCTCTTCGACCGCTACGGATTCGCCGTCCTGATCGCGTTGACGATATTGAGTTCCCTTTTCGCTCCCCTCGTCTTCCTGGGCAACTTTGAAGCGGCGCTGGCCGGAGCGGCAATCTGGGGAATGGGCATGGGCGTGCATGAATCCATCATTCCCGCCGCCCTGAGCCCGATGGTTCCTTCCAACCGGCGCGCGGGGGCCTTTGGCCTTTTTACGGGCGCCTACGGCATCTTCTGGTTCCTGGGCAGCGCCGCGGTCGGGTTGATCTACGAACAGTCGGTCAACGCCGTTATCGCTTTCTGCGTAATGACCCAGCTCCTGGCCGTTCCGTTCTTTGTCTTCGTAACGGCGGCCGGCGGCCGCTCCCGCGGCGGTACGGGCTAGGCGCTCGACGAGGCGCGGCAATTGCCGCCCGGACAGGAGGCCCTCGCCCCCTGGGCGCGGATCGCGCCTGAACGCAAAACGTTTGCGTTACTTCAAGGTTTGATCCGAGCGAAATCCAGCCAAGCCCGGTCCCTTGCGCCATAATCGGAATGCCGCGGCCCCTCAGTGCCGCGCGGGGCCGCCAGCGGCCTCTTCGGCCTCCCACTCCCGAACAGGACGGACCCGGCATTCATGCAAAGACTGATCCTCCCGCTGCCCGGCAATGAGGGATTCGCGACGCGGCTTGCCGCCTTGTGCGGGGGCGAACCCGGGTCGGTGGAGACCCGCCGCTTCCCGGACGGCGAAAGCTATGTCCGCCTGCATGGCGACCCGCAAGGGCGCGCCGTGGACATCGTTTGCACCCTGGCCCGGCCCGACCCCGGTTTTCTCGGCCTGGTCTTCGCGGCCGACGCGGCGCGCGACCTCGGCGCCACCGAAGTCAACCTGGTGGCGCCGTATCTTGCCTACATGCGCCAGGACCGGCGCTTCCAGGCGGGCGAAAGCGTGAGTTCGCTGTCGTTTGCCCGCCTGGTTTCCTCGACCTTCGACCGGCTGCTGACCGTCGATCCGCATTTGCACCGCCATCCGGCGCTATCGGCGCTCTACTCGATTCCCACGGCCACGCTGCATGCCGCGCCGCTTCTGGCCGGCTGGATAGCCGCCAATGTGCCGGCGCCGCTGATCATCGGCCCGGACGAAGAAAGCGAGCAATGGGCCGGATCCATCGCCGCGCGCATCGGGGCGCCGCATGCCGTGCTGCGCAAGATCCGCCGCGGCGACCGCCAGGTCGACATCGACGTGCCCGACCTGGCCCGGTGGCAAGACCGCACGCCGGTGCTGGTCGACGACATCGCCTCTTCCGGCCGCACGCTGGTGGCGGCGGCCGAAAAGCTCGCCGGAATGGACATGAAGCCGCCGCAATGCGTGGTCGTGCATGCCCTGTTCGCCGACGATGCCTGGGCCCAGGTATCCGCCTGCTTTGAACGCGTCGTGTCCACGGACACGGTGCCCCATCCCAGCAATCGCATCGAACTCGCGCCGCTGCTGGCCGATGCGCTCTTGCGCGGCCTGCGCGATTGCTCCTCCGACCTCAAAGGAACCCCGCGATGACGCTCCGCGAGCATTGGCACTCCGGCCACGGCCCCATCCAGCACCGTGCCGACACGGTTACCCGCGTGGACGCGCTGGTGCACCGCCTGGCGGCCGGCGGCCGCATTTCCAGCGCCGACACCGCCTACGCCATGCTGGCGGCCGCCGACCGCCTGAGTTGCGCGGCCATGAACGTGGTGGCGCACATGACTTACGCCCGCCGCATCGACCTGACCGGCGCGCCGCTGTCGGCCGAGGACTTCAAGCCCAATCCGGAAGGCCATACGGGCGGGTCGCTGAACATGGTTCCCGCCTTCGTCGCCTACTTGCTGGCCAATGCGCTGACGGGCAAGACCCGCGGCTGGCTGATGGGCCAGGGCCACTGCGTGGCCGCCATCGAGGCCGTCAACGCCCTGACCGGGGACGTCTCCGCGGCCCAGCTCGGCCGCTACGACCGCAGCGAGGCCGGGCTGGGACGCCTGATCTCGGACTTCTACTCTTACGCCATCGACGCCCGGGGGCAGCCCGCCGTTCCGCTGGGCAGCCACGCGGGCCCCAACACGGCGGGCGCCGTCTCCGAAGGCGGCTATCTGGGCTTCGCCGGCCTGCAGTACGTGCACATGCCCCTGCCCGGCGAAGGCCTGGTGGCGTTCCTGAGCGACGGCGCCTTCGAAGAACAGCGCGGGTCCGACTGGGCCACGCGCTGGTGGCGGGCCGAGGATTGCGGCCAGGCCGTTCCCGTCATGATTCTCAATGGCCGGCGCATCGAACAGCGCACCCAGATCGTCCAGGAAGGCGGCGCGCACTGGCTGGCCGAGGACCTGCGGCACAATGGCTTCGACCCGCTCGTCGTCGACGGCCGCGACCCCTCGGCCATCGCCTGGGCCATCCTCGAGGCCGAAGAAAGGCTGGCCGCGAGCCTGGCGGCGGCGGACTTCCAGTATCCCGCCCGGCTGCCCTACGTCATCGCCGAGACCGAAAAAGGCTTCGGCTTTCCCGGCGCCGGCACCAATGCCGCGCACAACCTGCCTTTGGGCGGCAATCCGGGCACCGACCGCGAAGCCCGCGATGCCTTCAACGGCAGCGCGCGCAGGCTCTTCGTGCCCGCGCCGGAACTGGACGCGGCCATCGCCACGCTCGCCAACCACGGCGCCCAGGGGCGGCCCCGCGAAAGCGGACATCCCATGGCGCACCGGCACCCGGACGCGCCCGCGCTGCCCACGCCCGCCTGGGAAGCCCCCGGCAGCCAGGGCAGCGCCATGGCCGCGCTGGACCGCTGGTTCGTGGAACTGGTGCGGGCCAATCCCCGGCTGCGCGTGCGCATCGGCAATCCGGACGAACTGGCCAGCAACAAAATGGGCGGCACGCTGGCCCTGCTCGAGCATCGCGTCAACCATCCGGAAGCCGGCGTTCCGGAGGCGCTGCATGGCTCCGTCATCACGGCCCTGAACGAAGAGGCCGTGGCCGCCGCCGCGCTTGCGAACAAGGCCGGCCTGAATCTCATCGTCAGCTATGAGGCCTTCGCGGTGAAGATGCTGGGCCTGTTGCGCCAGGAGATCATCTTCGCGCGCCGCCAGAAGGAACTCGGGCAATCGCCGGGCTGGCTGTCGGTGCCCCTGGTGGTCACCTCCCACACCTGGGAGAACGCCAAGAACGAACAATCGCACCAGGATCCCACCATCGGCGAGGCCTTGCTGGGCGAGATGTCCGATACGTCTCGCGTGCTCTTCCCGGTGGACGGCAATAGCGCCGCGGCCGCGCTGCGGGCCGTCTATGCGCAGCGCGCGCAGGTGGCTTGCGTGGTCGTTTCCAAGCGCGACGGCGCGCAACGCTTCGACGCGGACGCCGCCCAGGCGCTCGTCGAACGCGGCGCGGCGCACATCGCGGGAGCCCCGTCGGCCAGCGCGCTGCAATTCGTCGCCATCGGCGCCTATCAACTCGAAGAGGCCCTGAAGGCGCGCGCGCATCTGGCCCGCCTCGGCCACGAATGCTGCGTGACCGCGGTGCTGGAACCCGGGCGCCTGCGCATCCCGCGCGACGAACTCGAATCCGCGTTCGTCCTGCCCGACGACGCCGTGCACGCGCTCTTCCCGCCAGGCCTGCCGCGCGTGCTGCTTTGCCACACGCGCCCCGAACCCATGCTGGGCGTCCTGCGCCGGCTGGACGACGGCCCCGCCCGCACCCGGGCGCTGGGCTATATCAGCCGGGGCGGCACCCTGGACGTGCCCGGCATGCTGTTTGCCAACCGCTGCACCTGGGCGCACGCGGTCGCTACCGCCGCCGCCGTGGCGGGCTGGCGCCGCGAGGAGGTGCTGGACCCGGCCCGGCTTCGCGCCGTCGACGGCCAGGGCGACCCCGCCGACCTGCTCGTTTCTCAATCTTGACGCTCCACAAGGAAACCATGCTCTCACTGACCTGCCTTGGCGGCGCCGGCACCGTTACCGGATCCAAACACCTCCTGACCCACGGAGACACGCGCCTGCTGATCGACTGCGGCCTGTTCCAGGGCCTGAAGAACCTGCGTGAACTCAATTGGCAGCGCCTCCCCCTGTCGCCGGCCGACATCGACGCGGTGGTGCTCACCCACGCCCATCTCGATCATTGCGGCTATCTTCCGCGGCTGGTCATCGACGGATTCAAGGGCAAGATCCACGCCACGCCCGCCACCCGCGATGTCGCCGAACTGATCCTGCTGGACAGCGCCAGCCTTCAGGAAAAAGACGCGGACTTCGCCAACCGCAAGGGCTACTCCAAACACAAGCCGGCGCTGCCGCTCTACCGCGTCGTCGACGCCGAACGCGCGATGGCGCGCTTTTCCGACGTCGCGCTGCACCAGGAAACCGCCTTGCCCGGCGGCGCGAAGCTGACGCTGCGCCGCGCCGGCCACATCCTGGGCGCGACCACCGCGCAGATCGATATCGCGGGCATGCGCGTGGTCTTCTCCGGCGATCTGGGCCGCTACAACGACCCGGTGCTGCACGACCCCGAAGCCATCCGGCAAGCCGATTACATCGTCATCGAATCCACCTACGGCAACCGGCGCCACGACCCCGCCGATCCCGTTGAAGCCCTGGGCGCGGTCATCGACCGCACCGTGCAGCGCGGCGGCACCGTCGTCATTCCCGCCTTTGCCGTGGGCCGGGCGCAGACCTTGATCTACGCGCTCTGGAAGCTGCGCCAGGCGGGCCGGCTGCAGAACGTCCCCGTCTATCTCGACAGCCCCATGGCGACCAGCGCCACCGAACTGCTGCATCGGCACGCCGACGAACACAAGCTCTCTTCGCGCGACTGCGAGGCCGCCTGCTCCGCCGTGACCTACGTGCGCGACGTCGAGGAATCCAAGGCGCTGTCGGCCAACCGCTACCCCAAGGTCATCATCTCGGCCAGCGGCATGGCGACCGGCGGCCGGGTGCTGCACCACATCGCCGCCTTCGGCACCGACCACCGCAATACGCTGCTGTTCTCGGGCTTCCAGGCCGCCGGCACGCGCGGGCGCAAGCTGCTCGACGGCGCCACCGAAACCAAGATCTACGGACAGTGGACGCCGATCAACGCCGAAGTCACCGAACTGCCCATGCTGTCGGCCCACGCCGACAGCGACGAACTCATGCGCTGGCTTTCGGGCTTTCAGGAGGCGCCCCGGCGGGTCTTCATCGTCCATGGCGAGCCGGAGGCCTCCGAGGCCCTGCGCGAACGCATCGGGCGCGAACTCAACTGGCATGCCACCGTGCCGCTGCAAGGCCAGGAGCACGAGCTTTGAGCAGCATTCCGGAACTCAAGCCGCCCGCCCTGCGCGCCACGCGCATGCGCCTGCACGCGCAGCATCAGCCCATCGCGCTGATGCGCGCCGACTGCCACGTCTGCCGCTCCGAAGGCCTGTCCTCCCGTTCTCAGGTCCTTATCGTTTCGGACGGCCACGAAGTCCAGGCCCAGCTCTACCAAATCGACAGCGATCTGCTCGCGCCCGACGAAGTGGCGCTATCGGAAGAAGCCTGGGACGCGCTGGGCATACACGACGGCGACAGCGTGAACGTCAGGCACCCTCCGGTGCTCGAATCCCTGGCCGGGGTGCGCCAGCGCATCTACGGCCGCCGCCTGGGCGAGGAGGATCTTGCGGCGATCGTGCGGGACGTGGTGCACGGCCGTTATACGGACGTGCACCTGTCGGCCTTCCTGACCGCCACGGCCACGCTACCGCTGAGCCTCGACGAAACCATCTTCCTGACGCGCGCCATGGTCGACGTCGGCGACCGCCTGCGCTGGAACGCCCCCGTCGTCGTGGACAAGCACTGCGTGGGCGGGCTTCCCGGCAACCGCACCACCCCGCTCGCGGTCGCCATCGCCGCGGCCAACGGCCTGGTCATGCCCAAGACCTCGTCGCGCGCGATCACCTCGCCGGCCGGCACCGCCGACACCATGGAGATGCTGGCCCCGGTGGAACTGGGCATGGAACAACTGCAGAAAGTCGTCGAGACCGAAGGCGGCTGCGTCGCCTGGGGCGGCGCCATGCGCCTGAGTCCGGCCGACGACATTTTCGTGCGCGTGGAGCGCGAACTCGACATCGACACCGAAGGCCAGTTGATCGCCTCGGTGCTGTCCAAGAAGATCGCCGCGGGCGCCACGCACGTGGTGATCGACATCCCGGTGGGCCCCACCGCCAAGATCCGCAGCCACGAGGCCGCCGAGCGCCTCGCCGGCCATCTAACCGAGACCGCCTCCCGCTTCGGCCTGACCTTGCGCTGCCTGTTCACCGACGGCAGCCAGCCGGTCGGCCGGGGCATCGGCCCGGCGCTGGAAGCCCTCGACGTGCTGGCCGTCCTGCGCAACGACGCCGACCAGCCGCAAGACCTGCGCGAGCGCGCCGCGCTGGTGGCCGGCGCCGTGCTGGAAGTGGGCGGCGCGGCAGCGCCGGGGCTGGGCGTCGAACTGGCCCTGAAAACGCTGGAAAGCGGCCGGGCCTGGGAGAAATTCCAGCGCATCTGCGCGGCCCAGGGCGGGCTGCGCGAGCCGCCAAAGGCCGCGCACGTCGAACCCCTGTACACGCGGCATGCCGGCCGCGTGACCCACATCGACAACCGCAAGCTATCGCGGCTTGCCAAGCTGGCCGGCGCGCCGGAACGGCCCGCCGCCGGCGTGTCGCTGCATGCGCGGCTGGGCGATGAAGTCGCGCGCGGACAGCCCTGGCTCTTCCTGCATGCCCAGACCCGCAGCGAAATGGCCTATGCGCTGGAATATGCGCGCCACGCGGGCGACATCATGACCATCGAAGCCTGAGGGCGCGCGGTTTTTAGGGGCCACATCGACCGCGGTAGCATGTATTGTCGACAGGAGGCACCATGGAACAGGCAAAGTGGGATTTCCAGATTGAGCATCCGGTCCATGAGAACGGCGCTTGGCGCATCGGCTACACGCTCGTTCCCCCGGCCGGCGCGGCCGAAGAGCGGATCGCCGTGGATGAGCGTTTCCCTTCGGCGCAGATCGCGATCGAAGAGGCGACGCGCCTCGCGCAGATCCACGTCGCCGACCTGAACGGCGATACCGCCGCGTTCGAAAAGCCGACGGAGGACGAAGTGCCCTTCGGCAAGAATCCGCGCTTCTAGCGCGGCTCGCGCCCTCCCGCGACGCACCGCGCGGACTTGCCCGCGCCGCGCGCGTCGCGCAGAATGGCGGCTGGCCTGTCGTTCCGTCTTCGGATCCCTGCATGGCACCGTCCACCGCCCCCGCCCCATCCGCGCGCCACGCGCGCGATCTGCCGCTGAGCAATTACAAGATGTCCGAGCGTTCGCTGCACGGCGACTTCGGCATCCGCGACGAACGCACCGCCCTGCCCAACCCCGCGGCGCACCGCCACGAGTACCTGCAGATCCACGTGCAACTGGCCGGCGAAACGCAGCACGCCATCGGCGACGCGCGGCGCGCGGTGACCCCGGGCACCGTGTGCTTCATCCTGCCCTACAAAACGCACTTCATCCCGACCGTGCCGGGCAGCCGCTACTACATTCTCAACGCCAGCCTCGGCTATCTGCTGCCGTCCCTGGACGTGGATGCGCTCGATCTCCAGGATCTGCCCATCGAGCGCGCGCCGGAGCTAGCGCCCTTCCGCTTCCAGGAGCAACTGGACTTCCGGCTCGACGGAGCGACGCTGGCGCAGGTCGAAAGCCTGTGCCGCGAAATCGCCGCCGAGGACGCGCGCCGGGCCAGCGGCTCGGCCATCCTGATCCGCGCCTACCTGCTGCAACTGATCGGCCTGGTGTGGCGCGAGTACGGCGAGGCGCTGGCGGCGCTGGCGGCGATGCCCGCCTCGGGCCAGGCCCGCAACCCGGCTCTGGCGCGGCTGCGCGCCTTTCTGAAAGACCGCCTGGACCAGCCCGTGTCGCTGACCGACGCGGCGGCCGCCATCCACCTCTCGCCCACCTACCTGGCCCACCTGCTGAAGCGCGAAACGGGCCAGACCTTCGTGGAATACCTCACGGCCCGGCGCATGTCGCTGGCGCGCGAACTGCTGCTGCACACCAGCCTGTCGGTCAAGGAGATCGCATTTCGCTGCGGGTTTTCCGACGAGGCGTATTTCGGGCGCCGGTTCCGGCTGCTCGAGCAGGCCAGCCCCACCGCCTTCCGCCGCCAGTTGCGCCAGCACGGGCCGTGCTGAGCATGCGGCGGCGACTGCGCAAGTTTGTCCGGTTTTAGGACAGTCCGCCGTCTAACGGCCCCGCTCTCCTTTCGCGCAACATTCGTGCATCGCCCGCGCCGCCATGGCGCGGGGCAAGCCGAAAGGAGCTTCATGAACCACCCCGCCACAGCCAGGGACGCCGTTGCGCTGCCCCTGCCCGTCGTCTCGCCCGTCACCGTGCCCGTGGCCGGACGCGGCCAGCCCTTCACGGTGCGGCGCATATACTGCGTCGGCCGCAACTACATCGAGCACATCCGCGAAATGAAGGAAGGCGACGAGCGCGACCCTCCCTTCTTTTTCCAGAAGCCCGCCGACGCGATCGTCACGGACGGCAAGGTTCCCTATCCCGTCCTGACCGAGGACTTCCAGTTCGAACTCGAACTGGTCATCGCCATCGGGCGCACGCCCGATCCCGATCCCGCCCAGGCGCTGTCCGCCGTGCTCGGCTACGCCGTGGGCCTGGACATGACGCGGCGCGACCGCCAGCGCGAGGCCTTCCGCGAAGGGCGTCCGTGGGAAGTCGGCAAATCCTTCGACGCCTCCGCGCCCTGCGGCACGATCCTGCCGGTGGAAACCGGCGGACACGTGCTGAGCGGGTCGTTGACGCTGGAACTCAACGGCCGGATCGCGCAGCAGTCCGAACTGGAAAAGATGATCTGGAACGTGCCGGAGATCATCGTGCAGCTCTCGCGCCAATACCGCCTGATGCCGGGCGACCTGATCTACACCGGCACGCCGGCGGGCGTGGGCGCGGTGCGGGTCGGCGACCGCCTGCTCGGGCGCGTCGCCGGGCTGCCGGAGCTGGATGTGTCCATCGTGGCGGCGCGCTAGCCGCGAACCGCGGGCCAGGGGCAATTCCCCGCGCCGGACCGCCGCCGGAAGGACCGTCCCGGCCCCCGGCCGATCCGGCGGCAACAATAATGGAGAGAGACAAATGAAGACGACTCGAGTATTGCATCACCTGGCCGCGTCCGTGGCGCTGGCTGCCGGCATGGCCGGCGGCGCGCAGGCGCAGGACTATCCGTCGCGGGCGGTCACCACCATCGTGCCTTTTGCCGCGGGCGGGGCGAGCGACCTGCTGGCCCGCCAGCTCGGCAAGCAGTTGTCGGGCAAACTGGGACAGGCCTTCGTCATCGAGAACCGCGCGGGCGCGGGAGGCACCGTGGGCGCGAGGCTGGTGGCGCGCGCCGCGCCCGACGGCTACACGCTGGTCATGGGCACGAACGCCTCGCACGCCATCGCGGCGACCACGCACCGCAACCTGAACTACGACCCGCTGAAGGACTTCGAGGCCATCTCGCTGGTGGCGCGGGTGCCGCAGGTCGTGATGGTGCATCCCTCGGTGCCGGTCAAGGACATCCCCGAGCTGATCGCATACGCCAAGCGCAATCCCGGGAAGCTGAACTTCAGCTCGGCCGGCAACGGCACGCCCGGCCACCTGGGCATGGAGCTGTTCAAGATGAGGACGGGCGTGGACATGATGCACGTGCCTTTCCAGGGCGGCAATCCGGCGCTGGTGGCGCTGACGGGCGGACAGGTGCAACTGCTGGCCGACAACATCAGTTCGGCGCTGCCGCAGATCAAGGCGGGCAAGGCCAGGGCGATCGCGGTGACGTCCGCGCACCGCTCCCAGGCCCTGCCCGACGTGCCCACCATCGCCGAACAGGGCGTGCCCGGCTTCGAGTCGGGATCGTGGTTCGCGCTGTTCGCGCCGGCCGGCACGCCTTCGGCCGTCATCGAGAAGCTCAATCTGGAAGTCGGCCTGGCGCTCAAGGATCCGGCGGCGCATGAAACGCTGTCGGCCCAGGGCGCCGAGCCCGATCCCGGCACCCCCGAGGCCTTGCGCCAACTGATTCGCGAGGACGTGGCCAAGTGGGGCGACGTCGTCAAGCGTATCGGCCTGCAGGTCGATTGAGGAGGACGGCGCGGGAACGGCATGATGGAAACCCTGTTGCTGTGCGCCGCCGCCTTCGTCGGCGGCGGGCTCAATACGATCGCGGGCGGGGGCAGCTTCCTGACCCTGCCCGCGCTGATGTTCGCCGGCGTGCCGGCCGTCGCGGCCAATGCCACGGGAGCGGTCGCGCTGCTGCCGGGCTATCTGGCGGGCGCCTTGTCGCTGGGCCGCGGCCGCGCCGGCGGGCAGGGGCTGATGCCGCTGGGCGAACTGGCGGTCCTGTCCTGCGCGGGGGGAGCGCTGGGCGCTTACCTGCTGACGCGCACCGGCGACGCAGCCCTGCGCGGCATCGTGCCCTGGATGATGCTGCTGGCGACCCTGCTGTTCATGGGCGGGCCTGCCTGGATCGCGCGCCGGGCCCGCGGGGCTGCGCCCGAAGCCACGGCGTCGGCCGCCGGATTGCGGGCCGGGCTGTTCGCCGCCAGCGTGTACGGCGGCTATTTCAACGGCGGCATGGGCATCCTGCTGCTGGCGCTGTTCGCGCTGGCCGGGCACCGCGATCTGCATGCCATGAACCAGGCCAAGAACTGGGCCTCGGCCGTGCTCACGCTGATGGCCGCCTGCGTGTACGCGGCCGGCGGCGCCATAGACTGGCCTCGCGCCATGCCCATGATGGTCGCCGGCGCGCTGGGCGGCTGGGCGGGCGGCCGCCTGGCCCATCGCCTGCCGGTGGCGGCGGTACGGCGCGGCGTGATCGCGGTCGGCCTGGCCATGACGGCGGCGCTGTTCTGGTAGGCCCCCGCCCCTTACGCCAGCATCAGCCTGCCCCGCCCTTGCAGCGTGGCGTCGCCCGGATCCCGGCGCTGAACGTCTTCCGCCAGCCGGAAAACGCCCACTGCGAGGACCAGCTCGCGCGCCTGGTCCTGCAGGGAGCCCGCCGCGGCGGCGGCTTCCTCGACCAGGGCGGCGTTCTGCTGCGTCACCTCGTCCATCTGCGATACGGCGCGGTTCACTTGGTCGATTCCGCCGGCCTGTTCCTGCGAAGCGGCCGCGATCTCGCCCATGATGTCGGTCACGCGCTTCACGGCACCCACCACTTCCCGCATCGTGGCGCCGGCTTCTTCCACCTGGCGCGATCCATCGGCGACCTTGCCGGCGGAGTCCTCGATCAGGGCCTTGACCTCCCTGGCGGCCTGCGCGCTGCGCTGCGCCAACGACCGCACTTCGCCCGCGACGACCGCGAAACCCTTGCCCTGTTCGCCCGCGCGCGCCGCCTCGACCGCCGCGTTGAGCGCCAGGATGTTGGTCTGGAACGCGATGGCGTCGATGACCGACACGATCTCGGATATCTTGCGCGAACTGGCGGAGATGTCTTCCATGGTGCCGACCACGGCGGATACGGCGGCGCCGCCGCGTTGGGCAATGGTGGAAGCGCTGGCCGCGAGCTGATCGGCCCGGGCGGCGTTGTCGGCGTTCTGCTTCACGGTCGATGCAAGTTCCTCCATCGACGCGGCGGTCTCTTCCAATGATGCCGCCTGCTCTTCGGTGCGGCTGGACAGGTCGGCGTTGCCCGCGGCGATCTGGCCCGAGGCGCTGGAGATCGTCTCCGATCCATGCCGGATGGCGCGCACGGCGCTGGCCAGCTTTTCCTGCATGTCGTGCAGGGCATGCAGCAGGCGCCCGGTTTCATCCTTGGAGTCCGCTGCGATGCGCTGGCCCAGGTCGCCGGCCGCCACGCTTTCAGCCGCCTTGACGGCCCGCGCGAGCGGCACGGTAATGGACCGGGTGACCCGCCAGGCGAAGAGCGCGCCCAGGATCAGGGCGATGCCCGACAGGGCCAGATTCAGCCGCTCGGCCTTGCGCGCGACCTCCTCGCTGGCGATGCCGGCTTCGTTCATTTCGGCGGACAGCAGCCTGGAAAACTCGACGATGCGGCCCTGCAGGCTGTCGAGGAAAGGCAGCGTCTCCTTCAGTAGACGCTGGCGCGCCGCCTCCCGGTCGCCGCTTTTCACCAGCGCGCCCACGGACTGGAAGGATTTGACGTAGCGGCCGCGCATCTCTTCCAGCGTCCGCAGCTTCGCGCTCTCGTCTTCCGCCGTGAACAACGGCCGCAGCGTCGCCAGCGCCTGGTCGATCACCTTGCGGTTCGCGTCGATCTGAAGAAAGAGCTTATCGGCCGCAGCCGGGTCGGCATTGACGATCAATTCCAGATTGGCGCGCGCATTGGCGCGCGTCGTGACGTCGATGACCGATATGGCGCTGGCCTTGGTCCAGGTTTGCTGGGTGATCGCCTGATTGATGCCGCCGATGTGCGCAAGCTCGTACTGCGCCAGGCCGGCCAGGACCAGCAACAGGACGAGCACGGCGCCAAAGCCCGACGCCAGCCGGGCGCCGATGGAAAAATTGCGGAAATTGATGCGGAGGGTTGTCATGGGTTTCCAGGGTCAGAGGTGTCGATCTCCAGCCGTCGCCATGCAATCGGGCTACTACCACACGCGCACTTCACAGAACATCACACCACGGGAAAACCCTAGTCTAGGTCCAATGAAATATTTAGCAAGAATTTTGTGACCATTCTTTGCGAATCCGCAAAGAAGCGGCACCGCCGATGGTCCGGCATGCCCGGATCCGGCACCGGCCCGGGTCCGCGGTCCGGCAGTATCGGCGGGCGATCAGGCGGCCGCGCTAACGGCCGCCGCCCGTCAGCCAGCGTTCTGCTTCCCGCTGGCCACGTCCCAGAGCGCCTGGGAAATCGGCTGCTCGCGTTCCTCGATGACGTGGGCGATCAGTCCCGCCACCCGGCCGATCAGCGTCATGCCCTTGCCGAATTCGGGGCTGAGATGCATGTCGAGCAACACGGCCGCCTTGGCGCCCGTGGCGTTCAGCGGCACCGGTTTGCCGAACACGCGGCTGGCGGCGCCGGCCAGGGCCAGCACATAGCGGCAGTGCCTGCCGTAGTAGCCGCAGTCCGTGGCCACCGCCAGTATTTTTTTGGAGCGGGGGTCGGCATCTACATGGATGGGATGCCCTATGCCGGGGATGCGCCTGCGCGCCTCGCGCTCGCGCGCCACCACGCGCTCGGCGTGCGCGGCCATCGCCTCGGCGTCCTCGTCCGAACCGTCGAAATCCGCGGCGGCCTGCTGCAGGAACCGCGCCGCGTATTCCACCACGCCCAGGTAGCGGCTGCCCGCGCCCAGCAGCCCGGCCGCCACCGCCCCCTGCATCGACTCGGGAGCGCCATGCAGGGTCAGGCGCGTCGCCAGGGCGCTGGGCGTCAGGCCGTGGTCCGCCGCGGTCACCAGGAACATATTGATCATGCGGCGTTGATTGGCGTCCGGAAAACTGCCCAGCACGGTCAGGCACAGAACGTCGATGAAGTCGCGCTTGTCGATCAGGTCCTCGACAAGGTCATAGCCTCTGATGCTGATGTGGTCGGCATCGCCGCCGCCGATATCGCTCTTGAACATATTCCTTCCTTTTTCGAATGTGGATCGGGCGGTCATTCCAGGCGCGCGCCAGATTGGCGCACGACGGCTTTCCAACGCGGCACCTCTTCTTCCGCGAAGCGCTGGAATTCGCGGTCGGAAAGGCCCATGGGGAAGCTGCTGATGGCCGCCATCGCGGCCACGACGTCCTGCGCCCGGGTGACTTGTCCGATCGCGTCCGCCAGCCTGGCCACCACGGCATCCGGCGTGCCCGCCGGCACGAATACCCCCGACCAACCTTCCAGCGCGGCGTCCGGATAGCCGGCCTCGGCCATGGTGGGCACCGCCGGCATGGCGTCCAGGCGGCTCGTGCCCGCCACCGCCAGCGCCCGCAGCTTGCCCGCGGCGATGTGCTGGCTTACCGACTCGGGATAACTGAACATGATCTCCACATTGCCCGCCAACACGTCGGACAGCGCCGGCCCCGCGCCCTTGTAGGGCACGTGCGTCATGGAAATGCCGGCCGCCGATTGCAGCTTGGCCGCCGCCAGATGGGTCTGCGTGCCGGAGCCGGCCGATGCATAGTTCACCGAACCCGGCCGTTGCCTGGCCGCCTGGACCAGGTCATCCAGGCTGCGGTACGGCGTGGCGGCATTGGCCACCAGCACGGTCGACTGGCGAAACAGCGAATGCACCGCGCGCAGGTCCTTGGGCGGATCGATGCGCACATTGTCGAACAGCGCCAGGTTGGCCGCCTGGGTGCCGTGGGTTCCGTACAGCATCGTGTAGCCGTCCGGCTTGGCGTGCGCCACTGCCTCGGCGCCGATCATGCCGCTGGCGCCGGGCCGGTTCTCCACCACCACCGGCTGGCCCAGGATATCGGCCAGCTTGCGCGCCAACAGGCGCGACTGGTTGTCGGAGATGCCGGCGGCCGCGAACGGCACGACCAGCGTGAGGCTGCGGCTGGGGTAGTCTTGCGCGCGGGCCTGCGGCGCGACAAGGAAGGCGGCCGCGGCCACGGCCAGAAGTGTTTTGCTCCAGTGTTTCATTTTTTTCTCCTGCGCGATTCCGCGCGGACTTATTGATAGGAATGGCGTCCCGCGGTGGTGCCCGCGTCCACCGGCAGGATCGCGCCCGTCACCCAGCGCGCTTCGTCGCTGGCGAGATAGCGGATGGCGTGCCCGACGTCCCAGCCGTTTCCCTCGGTGCACAGCAGCGAGCGCTTGCGGCGGATTTCGCGCTTTTCGTCCGACATGCCCCGCGCGTACACCATGGGCGTGTGCACCATGCCGGGCGCCACGCAGTTGACGCGGATGCCCTCTTCCCCATGATGCGCCGCCATGGCGCGGGTCATGTTGACCACCGCTCCCTTCGAAGTCGGATACAGCAGGCTGGGATGCCCGCCCATCAGGCCCGCCACCGACGCCACGTTCACGATGGCGCCGCGTCCCTGCTCGCGCATTGCCGGAATGCAATGGCGCGCCATCAGCATCATCGACGTGATGTTCGTGCGCAGGGCCCGGTCCCACTCCTGCAGATCCAGATCGACCGCATTGCCGGCCGGACCGCCCACGCCCACGTTGTTGACCAGGATGTCCACGCGCCCCCAGCGCTGCCGGACCTGCTGCGCGGCCTGGGCGCACTGCGCGTCGATGCTCACGTCGCAGGGCAGGACCAGCGCCTCCCCGCCCTCGTCCTCGATCATGCGCCGCGTGACGTCAGCCCATTCCTCGACCGCGTCGATCAACGCCACGCGGGCGCCGTCGCGCGCCAGCAGGACCGCGGCGGCCCTGCCATTGCCTATGCCGTCGGCGCGCGAACCGGCGCCCGTCACGATGGCCACGCGACCTTCAAGCGACCGCTCGGCGGCCTGGATGTCCCTGCTCATTGTCTTCCCCTGGTGTGCATTTGCATTAGTTGATCCTGCGCGCGCGATCGCCCCAATAGCGGGCGCGCAATTGATTCTTGTCGTGCTTGCCCAGCGTAGTCAGCGGCAGCGCCTGCACGAAGTCGATCGACTTGGGCGTGTTGACGGGCCCCTTTGCGCTGCGCACGGCCGCCTTCAGTTCCTCTTCGGTGGCGGTGCCCTCGGCGCGCAGCACCACCACCGCCTTGACCGCTTCGCCCCATTTCTCGTCGGGCACGCCGATCACGGCCGCCGCGGCCACGGCGGGGTGCGCCGCCAGCACGTTTTCGATTTCCTTCGGATAGACATTGAAGCCGCCCGAGATGATCATGTCCTTCTTGCGGTCGACGAGGAAGTAGTAGCCATGCGGATCGCGATAAGCCATGTCGCCCGTGTGCAGCCAGCCATTGCGCAGGACCTCGGCCGTCAGTTCCGGCTGCTTCCAGTAGCCCTCCATGACCAGCGGACTGCGCACGCACAGTTCGCCTATCGCGCCCGCCTCCACGGGCTGGTCCCGGTCGTCCAGCAATTCCACCGTCACGCCCGGATAGGGCATGCCCGCGGAGCCCAGCGTGTCGACGTCGGTGCGGACATGGTCTTCCTGGGACAGGAACAGGATGTTGCTGGGGCTTTCAGTCTGGCCGTAGCTCTGCACCAGCACCGGACCGAACACGCGCAGGGCTTCCTCGATGCGCGCGGGGGCCATGGGCGACGCGCCGTACGACAGGAGGCGCAGCGACGAAAAATCGGCCGTCCTGCTGCGCGGATGATCCAGGATGGCGTAGACCATGGTCGGCACCAGGAAGCTGAATGAAGCCCGGTGCTCCTGCAGCGCCGCGATGTATTTCTCGGGATCGAAGCCCCGCTGCAGGATGACGGTTCCCCCGCGCCAGAGCGTGGGAACCAGCATCGCGCCGGCGCCATGCGAAATCGGCGTGGGGCACAGCAGGCGCAGTTCCGCCGGCAACTGGCGAGCCGCCAGCAGAAGCACGGCCTGCATCCACATCGAGCGGTTGGTCAGCATGACGCCTTTCGGCTTGCCCGTGGTGCCGCCGGTATAGGCAAGGCGGATAACGTCGTCGGCCTCGGCCGTCACGCGCAGCGGCGCGGGCTCCAGTTCCTGCGCGTACTCCCAGAAGGAGGCCTGGCCCGCCATGCCGCCGTCGTGCGAATACCAATGGCGCACGGCGGGGCAGTGCTCGCGCAGCGCGTCCAGCCGCTCCCGGTAGCCGCTGTCGGCGATGAAGAAACATGCCTCGGCGTCCCGGACGATGTACGCGTGGTCGTCCAGGCCGCCCATGCCATGCAGCGTGACCGAGCGCAGCCCCATCAGATAGGCGGCCGCCATCACCACGAACACGTCGCTGCGGTTTCCCGACAGTTGGGCGACGCCGTCGCCGCGCTTGAGCCCCAGCGCCGAGAACGCCGCCATGGCCTGGCCGATGCGCCGGCCAAGCTGGCGATAGCTGAGCTGCGACTGCTCATCGATGAACGCCACGCGGTCCGGATAGCGCGCGATCGCCTGGATGATCAGGTCGCCGATGGTGCCGCCGATGTGGGCACGATGTGTAGTCATTGCTGTCCTTGTCTGAGGGCGGTGAGGCGACCCTACGCAAGTCGTTGGCATCGTTTCACCGAATTCTTTATTTGATCAACGAACCCGGAGTATATTCTTAAATGAATCGTTTCATCAACAGCATCAAAAAGGCGCCGGGAGCGGGTCCCGGCGAGGCGTCCCCGTAAACGGGCCTGGGTTATACTTCGGCGCTGCAAAAGGGATCTACATGCCGCCAAAAAAAATCAGCATCCGGGACGTCGCGGCCCTGGCTGGCACCTCGGTAGGCAGTGCCTCGCGCGTCATCAACGGCGCCGCCAACGTCACGCCCGAAGTCCGCGCCAAAGTCGAACGCGCCATCGCCGCGCTGCGTTATCGCCCCAACCACGCGGCGCAGGCATTGCGTTCGCGCAGCAGCAAGACCATCGGCTGCATGTTCTCCGACGTCACCAATCCGCTCTATGCGCGCGCGTTCCGGGCGCTTGAAGCCCGTTTCTTCAACGCGGGCTACATGCTGCTGCTGGCGAACGGGCTCAACGATCCGAAGCGCGAAGTCAGCATCCTGAACACGTTTCAATTGCGCGGCATGGACGGCGTGATCATCGCGCCGGGCAACGAACGCGATGCCGACGTGCTGAACGCGGTGCGGAACCTGACCATGCCCATCGTGATCTACGACCGGGATATGGACGTCAAGGCGGACGCGGTCCTGTATGACCACGCCAAAGGCATCGCCGACACGGTCGATCATCTGGTTTCCCTTGGGCATACCCGAATCGCGCTCGTGCTGTGGCAGGCCCGAAGCCGCCCGGTGCGCAGGCGCATCGAAGGCTACAAGGCCGCCTTCAAGGCCGCGCGACTGCCCGTTCCCGATCTGCTGATCCAGGGCCCCTCTCCCACCAGCTCGGCCTACGACGCCATCACCGAAATGCTGGGCCGGCCCGATGCCCCCACCGCCATCATCGCGCAGGGCACCCAAACCCTCAGCAGCACGTTGCGCGCCATCGCGACGATGGGCAAGCGCGTGCCCGAGGACATCTCCGTGGTCGGCGTCGGGGACTCCGACTTCGCCGAGGATTACGCCCCGCCGCTGACCGTGCTGCGCACCCCGGTGGAATCCGTGGCCGACTGCGCATCCGCGATGCTGCTGGAACGCATCCAGGCCCGCAGCGGCGAAGAGCAGCCCGAGCCCCGCACCAACGTCTTTCCCTATTCGCTGATCGAACGCCAGTCATGCGGCCCCGTCAAACGACGCGCAGGATGATCTTGCCGAAATGGCCGTTGGCCCGCATGTAGGCCAGGGCCTGCGCGCATTGCTCCAGCGCAAAGCCGCGGTCCACCGGCAAGCGCAACTTCCCCTCGTCCAAAGGCTCGCGCAGGTCGTGCAGCATGCGCGCGGTGATCCACCTGACTTCCTCGGGGGTACGAGTGCGGAACGTTACGCCGCTGTAGCGCACGCGCCGCAGGGCATGCAGGTCGAAGTCGAAGCTGCCCGTGCGCCCCGCCAGCCGGCCCACGTTCACGATATGCCCTTCGATGGCGGTGGCCGCCAGGGTTTCGTTGATCATCGGCCCCGACAGCATGTCCACGACCACGTCCGCCCCCTTGCCGGCCGTCGCGGCCAGCACCTGCCGCGACCAGCCGGCGGCGGAAGGATCGACCGCCAGGTCCATGCCCAGTTCAAGCAGGCGCTGGCGCTTGGCCGCGCTGGTCGAACTGCCGCCCACCCAGCCGGCGTTCAGGCAGCGCGCGATCTGCAGGCCCATCAAGCCCACGGCTGTCGATGCGCCATGGATCAGCAAGGACATGCCCGCCCGCAGCCCGCCGTGGGTCGCCAGCGCGTCATGCATGGTCTGCAAGGCGATGGGCAGGGCCGCGGCCTGCGCGGTCTCGATGCCGTCCGGCATGGGCAGCACGCGCCCCCAGTCCGCCACGGCATAGTCGGCGAACGCCCCGCGCCCCGACCCCATGACGCGCTGTCCGGCACGGACGTGGCCCGGCACCTCGGATCCCACGGCGTCCACCACCCCCGCCCATTCCAGGCCCAGCACCGTGCCGGGCCCGCCGGCCTCGCCGTGGCGGCGGCCTTCGGCCATGTACAGGTCGGCGCGGTTGAGGGCGCAGGCATGCACCCGAACCCGGACCTCGGCCGGCCCTGGCCGGGGCACCGGCGCCTCGGCCAGGACTGGCCCGTCCGCGCCCAGGACGATCGCTCGCATCATGGAAGCCATTTATTGCGCCTTCGCACCCGATTTCTTGACGATGTCGCCCCAACGGTCGATCTCGCTGTCGACGAAGGCCTTGAACTGGTCGACGCCCATCAGATCGATCTGGATGCCCGCTTCGTCAAAGCGCGCGCGCACCGATTCGCTGCCCAGCGCCTGATTGATCACGGCATTGAGCTTTTCCACGACCGCCCGGGGCGTGCCGGCCGGCGCGAAGATGCCGCTCCAACTGGTGACTTCATAGCCCGGCACGCCGGCCTCCATCAGCGTGGGCACGTCCGGCAGGGCCGCGGCGCGGTTGCGGCTGGTCACGCCCAGCGCGCGCAGCTTGCCCGCCTGGATGTGCGGCAAAGAGACATTCAGGTTGTCGAACATGAGCTGGATATGGCCTGCCAGCAGGTCGTTCATGGCCGGACCGCCGCCGCGGTACGGCACGTGCGTGAACCGGGTGCCCGTCAGGACCTGGAAGAGTTCGCCGGACATATGAATGCTGCTGCCCGCGCCGGAGGATCCCATCATCAGCTTGCCCGGATTCGCCTTCGCCCAATCGATCAGTTCCTGCACCGTCTTCGCGGGCACGGCGGGGTTGACCACCAGCACGTTGGTGCCCGCCGTCATGCGCGCGATCGGCTCGAAATCCTTCCGCGCATCGAAGGCCGGATTCTCATAGAGCGTCGGATTGATTCCATGCGTGCCGATCGTTCCCTGCAGCAGGGTGTAGCCGTCTGGCGCTGAACTCGCCACGTGCGCCGCGCCGATGTTGCCCCCCGCGCCGCCACGGTTCTCCACGACCACGGGCTGCCCGAGGATCTTCGACATCGCTTCCGCCAGGATCCGGCCCGTCGTATCCGTGGAGCCTCCCGGCGGAAACGGAATCACGTAGCGGATGGGCCGGTCCGGATAGGCCGCCGCCAGGCCAGGCACGGCGGCCACGACGGTTGCGGCCATGGCCAATGCCAGCGCGCGCTTCATGCCCTGGAATGCCAGGCGCGCGGAAATGCGAGGGTTCATCGTTGTCTCCTTGTGTTGTTATATGCGGGCGCGGCGCGCGCCGCCCCTACCTGCGCAAGACAATGCCCGCGGACATGCCGCCATCCACCGGCAGTTCAACGGCATTGATGTAGCTGGCTTCGTCGGACAGCAGGAACCGGATCGCGGCCGCCACTTCCTCGGCGGTCCCCTGCCGCCCGAACGGCATGGGCTGCGTCAGCCGGTCGGGCCTGGCCTGCGTCGCGGCCCGGCCCATGGGGGTGTCGATCAGGCCCAGCATCACGATGTTGACCCGGATGCCAGCGGGCTGGCCTTCCAGCGCCACGGCGCGGCATACGGCCGACAGCGCCGCCTTCGACGTTTCGTAGGCGGGGTTGCGCCCGCCGGGGCGGCGCGACGCGGTGGACGACACGAATACGATGGAGCCCCCCCGCGCCATCCTGGGCAAGGCGTACTTGGCGCAGAACACATGCGCGCGGGTGTTGACGTTCATGACCGCATCCCAGTTCTCCGGGGTCAGCCCGGCCAGCGGCGTGCGGTGGCTGACGCCCACGTTCAAGACCAGGCCGTCCAGCCCGCCGAGCCCGGCGACAGCCTGCTCGACCATGCCCTCGATCTGCGCGACGTCCGCGGCATCGGCCTGCAAGGCCAGGGCCTGGCCGCCCGCCTCCGCGATATCGTCCACGGTGCGCTGCGCGGCGTCGGGATCGCGATCGGCGCAGGCCACGCGGGCGCCGGCGCGCGCCAGCGCCAGGCACGCGGCATTGCCGTTGGCCGCGGGCTGGCGCGGGCCGGATGCGCGTCCCGCGCCCACCACCAGGATGCGGCGTCCCGCCAGGCTGGCCGCGGCGGCTTCGGAGTTTTGCAGGGGATTCATGATGGGTTCTCGATAGATAAATCGCCGCGGCTCAAAGCGTGGCCACGGGCGTGACGGGGGACCCCACCGCGCCAGGCAGGCGCAGGGGCGGCGCGGTCAAGAGGAATTTCGAGCGCCCCTGCGCGTCCAGCGCGCGCGCCAGCTCGGCCAGATACCACAGCTCGCCCAGCGGAATCCCGTACTGGAACAGGCACAACTGGTGCAGGGGCAGGCGCGCGCAGGGCTCGGCGGCGGGCCGGCCCGGTATGCCTTCGACCGCGTAGTTGTCGGCGCAAAGGGCGGCGATGCCGCTGTCGACGATCCAGCGCCGCAGGCGCTCGTCGCGGCCGTCCAGCACGGCGCAGCTTCGATCCAGCACCGCCATGTCGGGCTGGCCGCCCATCGCCAGGACCTTGTCGGCGAATCCCGTGTGCAGGCACAGCATGTCGCCGGCCTGGATGTCGCCGCCGGCGGCATCCACGGCGCGCATCAGCAGGTCATAGCCCACGTACTGGCGCGCATCGCCGCACAGCGCATGCAGGTTCAGCAGCACGCCGCGCGACTGGATGGCCTTTTCGGCCATGGTCTGGATGCCCAGCCGGCGCGCGCCTGTCGGCGCCCCGCCTTCCGGGCCGACCACGTCGACACCGGCGCGAAAGCCGTTGTAATACACGGCCACCGGCGAGCCGTTGCCCTCCACGTCGAACAGATGCCCCACGTGCGCGAAGCTGTCCCATTGCGTGGAGTACTGCGTGTGCAGGGTCACGGCGTCATCGCAAACGACGTCGGTATGCGCGTGGCCGTCAGGGTCCACCGGCAGGTTGTAGACCGGCCGGCCATCCCGCCGCGTCGGCGCCAGCACCGGCGGATGGCGCCGCGGGTTCAGCACATTGCCGCCGGGCAGGTCCAGCGGCAGGCTCAGGCAAATGCTGCGCCCTTCCCGCACCTCGCGCACTCCCCGCAGCACCGCCGCGGGCGTGATCAGGTTCAAGCTGCCCAGTTCATCGTCCGGGCCGAAGTCTCCCCAGTTCGATTCCGGGGGCCGTACTTTCCAGCGTGGATTCATTTTCTGTCGTCCCTAGGCGCTGCGTCACAATTGGACGTGCGCGGATTGCACAATGCCCTGCCAGCGTCCGGCCTCGGCCACGACGAAGGCGGGAAACGCCCGCGCGTCCAGGTCCCGCAGCAGTTCGGTGCCGTTCTGGCTGGCGCGCGCCTGCAAGGCCGGGTCCGCCAGCACGCGGCCGCAGGCTTCGGACAACACCGCCACCGCCTCGGCCGGCGTGCCGCGTGGCGCGAACAACCCCGACCACACCGACGACTGCGCCCCCGGGTATCCGGCCGCCGCGATGGTGGGCACGCCCGGCAGGCTGGGCAATGGCTGCGGCCCGGTCGTAACGAGCGGGCGCAGCTTCCCGGCGCCGATCAGGGGCAAGCTGGTGATGGGGTAATCGAACATCACATCCACCGTGCCGGCCATCAGATCGTTCATCGCCAGGCCCGCGCCCTTGTACGGCACGTGCAGCAGCCGTATGCCCGCGACCTGTTGCAGCAACTCCGCCACCAGGTGCTGCGCGGTGCCCACGCCCGCCGAGGCATACGTCAATTGGCCCGGCCGCTTGCGGGCCTGGGCCAGGAATTCGTCGAACGTGGCGAAGGGAGCCGCCGCGCCGGTCACCAGCACGTTGAAATCGGCGAACAGGCCGTGCACGGGCACGAAATCCCGCACCGGGTCATAGGGAAAATCCTTGTACAGATAGCGATTGGCCGCGTGGGTGCCGTTGGTGCCGAACATCAGGCTGTAGCCGTCGGGCGCCGCGCGCGTCGCGATGCCGAGCGCGATATTGCCGCCCGCGCCGGGACGGTTGTCCACGACGAAGGGCTGCCTGAGCCGGCCGGCGAGCTTTTCGGCTACCAGGCGGGCATTGCTGTCGGCAATGCCGCCGGCGGCGAAAGGCACATACAGCGTCAGCGGCCGCGCGGGATAGCCCGCCGCGCGGCCGGGCCGGGACAGGCCCATGGCAGCCATGCCCGCCATGGCCATGAAAAATCTTCGTCGGCCTGGACCGGCCCGATCCTGCCAGCCACCACTCAATTGAACCGATTCATCATTTATGCGTTTCTGCACTATGTCTCCCCATACTTCCGCTTGATTCTCGCTTGATTAGCGATTCGCATCCAGAATTTTGGGCAACTCTAACACACAATGAAACGGTTCATCAATAATCGAAAAGACCGATCTTGTCGATGCGGCGAGGCAGCGGCCGACGGCGATGGACCTGTTGGAGAAGGAAGGAAATAGGAGCGTCGCGCCGGCGGCCGCGCCGGAATCGGCAAGCCGGGCGGCGCCAGCTAGCGCGCAGGCTGGCGCGCGGCGGCACGGGCCGGCAGACCGCCGGGCATTCAGAAGGATCCGGCGATCACTTCGTGCTTATAGCCATAGGCAAGCAGGATCGAACCGGCTTTTGAGCCCTTCAGATAGAACTGGAACGAGCGTGCCGTTGGGTTGTTCCGCCCGTCGTCGAGGATGACGGCCTGCTGCCGGATCGGATCGTAGAGCGACTGCGGAATCAGCCACGCCGATCCGCGGGCGAGCTTTCCGTTGGCGTATACCTGCGACAGCGTCACGATACCCAGGTCCGGCCCCCCGGCGGCCACGAACTGCCGGGACTGGGCGATGTCATGGCGCTCGACGAGCTTGGCGGCGACCTCGCTGGCGATGCCCAGGTTGTCCAGCACCTGCTTTGCCGGCCGGCCATACACGAGCGCCGGGCTCACGATTGAAAGCCGGTCGAATTTCTTGCGGGTCAGGACCTGGCCCTGGGGATCGACGTACCCCTCCTGCGGAGACCACAGCACCAGCGAATTCGTGGCATAGGTATAGCGCGTGCCCGCCACGACCAGATTGCGGTCTTCCAGTTCTTTCAATACAACAGTGTTGTTGGGCAGCAAGAGATCGTACTTGGCGCCGCCGATGATCTGCCGCAGCAGCTCACTCGTATTGCCGACCGTAAGGACCACCTTGTTGCCCGTGTCTTTTTCGAAGCTCTCGGCGATGGCGCGCAGCGGCTCGGCAAGCAGAGTGGCGACGGCGACACGCACCTCTCCGGCCATGGCGCTGGGACCGAGAGCCGTCCCGATCAGGGGCAAGGCGGTAAGTAAGACGTGCAGAAATTTCATGGAAACGCTTGGGGAAACCGCGGGCGCGGTCTGACGTCGGGCATAAATACTACACCGTGAAACACGCCGTGCGTACCCGGCAAGACACTATGATTCCATATGTTTCAAGATTCAATAAAACGTTGAATCATGCGGCCGAGGCGGGCTCGCCGGCATGAGCCGGCGCAGTTCGTGAACCTCGCCCTCGCGGGCGGAACAGGCGGTTTCCGCGGCCCGCGGAACACCGGCGAACCGGCGCATCCGCGCCACACGGCGCAAGTTCGCGTTGCGCGCCCCCACGCTTTTGTATTAAATTTGCAAACCATTCTCATTTAGATTGAATGCCGCGGGAGGGCGTGGTGGGCACTGATTCGGGCGTACAGCAGCAATTTCACTTGCTGTACCGTGACCATCATTCCTGGCTGTTTGGCTGGCTGCGCAGGCGCATGGGCTGCACCCATCATGCCGCCGACCTCGCGCACGACACGTTCGAGCGCCTGCTGGCCTCGCGCGACGCGCTGCTGGGGCAGCCGCTGGCGCTGCAAGAGCCGCGCGCCTACCTGACCACCACCGCCAAACGCCTGCTCATCGACCGCGCCCGCCGCGAGGTGCTCGAACGGACGTACCTGGCGGAACTCGAGCGGCTGTCCCTGGATCTGCCGCAGCACCCCTCGCCTGAACAGTTGCTCATCGCGGTGCAGGCGCTGGAGCAGATCTGCCAGGCGCTGGAAGGGGTGTCGGCCAAGGCCCGGACGGCCTTCCTGCTGCATTACCTCGAAGGCCGCACCCACGCCGACGTCGCCGGGCAATTGGGCGTATCGACCAAAATGGTGCAGAAGTACCTGGTCCAGGTGCTGCTGCACTGCCACCAGCGGCTGGCCTGAGCCATGGCCGCGCCCTCCCCGTCTCCGATTGCCGCGCAGGCGGCGCAATGGATCGTCCAGCTTTCCTGTGACGACGCGGCCGAACGGCAGGCGGCGCGGCGCGCCTTTGACGCCTGGAAGGCCGCCGATCCGCGGCACGCGGCCGCCGCCGCCGGCATGGAGCGGCTGCTGGGCCAGGCCGAAGCGGTCCGCGCCAACGGAACGGGCGAGCCGGGCCGCGCCGCGCTGGCCGCCGCGCTCAATGCGCGAAGCACGCGCAGCCGCGTCAAGAAGTACGCGGCCGCCGCGCTGCTGGGCTTCGTCCTGGCGGCGCCCGCGTGGGTGGCGCTACAGGCGTATCCGCCCGCCTGGCTGATGGCCGACCTGCGGACCGGCGCGGGCCAATGGAAGACGCAGGTGCTGGATGACGGCTCGCGCATCAGCATCAACAGCGGCACCGCCGTCAATCTGCGCTACGACGCCCGGCTCCGCGCCCTGGAACTCGTCCAGGGCGAAATCCTGGTCGAGGTCGCCAAGGACGCCGCGCGGCCCTTCCTGGTCGAAACCCGCGACGGCAGCATGCGCGCCCTGGGCACGAAGTTCCTCGTCAGCCGCGAAGAAGGCGCGACGCGCCTGAGCGTGCTGGAGTCGCGCGTGTCGGTCCAGACCGACGCGCAGCGCCGCAGCGGATCGCGGGAAGCCATCGTGGTAGAGGCGGGCCAGGCGGTGCGGATCCGTCCGGATGGCACCGATCCCATCGCGGCGGTCGACGCCAGCCAGATCGAGGACGGCTGGAAGCAGCACCGGCTGTTCGTCCACGACCGCCCGCTGGCCGACGTGCTCGACACGCTGGCGCGCCATCGCAGCGGCCTGGTCCAGTACGACGCCCAGGCGATCGCCGGGATCCGCATCTCGGCGGTGCTGCCGCTCGATGACACCGACCGCGCCCTGCAACTGCTGGCCGCCAATCTGCCCAGCCTGCGAGTGCGCCGTTTCACGCCGTATTTCCTGCGGGTGGACGTCGCCCCCGGCCGCTAACGCCGGCGCCGGGCTTTCTCCTTGGGAGCGCGTTTTTTTTCCGGCTCAGGTTCCAGTTCGGGATTCTCGTTCGTCAAACAAGAAGACACTACGAACAGGAACTCCTGACATGGCCTTGCCACGCACCGCCGCGCAGCCGGCTCCCGCCCGCCTGCCCTTCCTCGTCCGCCACCTGCCGCTGGCCGTCGCCATCGCGCTCGCGGCCCTGCATCCGCACGCCGTCCGCGCCCAGGCCGGGGCCGGCCAAACCGTGGCCCAATACAACATTCCCGCCGGTCCGCTGGCCCCCGCGCTGAGCCGTTACGCGCAGTTGTCCGGCGCCGACATCGTGGTGGACACGCGCAGCCTGCAAGGCCTGACGACGCAGGGCCTGCAAGGCAGCCACTCCGTGGCCGAGGGCTTCGGCATCCTGCTGCGCGGCACCGGATACCGCGCCAGCCGGACCGCCGCCGGTTACGTCATCGAGCCCGAACCGCGCGCCAGCGCGGTTACGCTGGAACCGGTGCGCGTGGACGGCGATGCCTGGCGCAATGCCTCGACCGAAGGGACGGGCTCCTACGCCGCGCGCGCGGTCACGATCACCAAGGACGCGCAGAGCCTGCGCGAAATCCCGCAGTCGGTATCGGTCATGACGCGCCAGCAGATGGACGACCAGGGCCTGACCACGGTCGCCGACGCCCTGGGCTACGTGACGGGCCTGACGCCTTCCGACTACGAAAACACCGAGAAATTCAACGCCCGCGGCTTCTCCACCAGCGCGCAGTACGATGGCCTGCCCCAGCAAGACACCATGGCCCACATGGATCTTGCGATCTACGACCGCATCGAAGTCCTGCGCGGCCCCACCGGCCTGCTGACCGGAACCGGCGAGCCGGGCGGCGCGATCAACTATGTGCGCAAACGCCCGCGCGCGGAAGGACACTTTTCCGCGTCAGCCTCGGGCGGATCCTGGGATCATTACCGGCTGGAAGCCGACGGCGGCGGCCCGCTCAATGAATCGGGCACGCTGCGCGGCCGCCTGGTCGGCGCCTATGAAGACGAGAACAAGTTCTATGGCTGGGGCCGGTCCGAGCCGCGCACCTTCTATGGCGTGCTCGAATACGACCTCGCGCCGCGCACCACGATCGGCCTGACCGCCACCTACAACGACCGGCGCTTCCGCAACTTCAACGGCCTTCCGCTGTATTCCGACGGCAGCGTGCCGGACCGCGACGCCTACGTCGGGCCGTCCAAGATGTCGCAGATGAGCACCTACGACGTCGGCGCCGACCTGACGCATCGCTGGGACAACGGCTGGGAGTTCAAGGCCGCCTATCTGCATCGCGACACGCGCTATCGCGGCTACTCCGCGTTTACCGGCAGCCGCATCGATATCGACACCGGCCTGGCCTCCGGCATGTCGGTGGGGCGCATCGCCAATGACTTCGAATGGGACCAGGGCGACGTCCACGTGTCGGGACCCGTCCGCTTCCTTGGGCAGGACCACACGCTCACGCTCGGCTACAACTATGCGCGCTCGGACCAGACGACCGGCAGCCGCTTCAGCTATATCGAGAATGTCGCGCCGCTGACCGAACACGATTTCAACGACGCGTACGCGCTCCCGGTACTCAATCGGAACAACTCCATCACCACGCAATCGGGCATCTACGCCTCGGGCCGCTTCAAGCTGGCCGATCCGCTGAGCCTGATCCTGGGCGGCCGCTGGACCGACTACCGGCAGAAAAGCCGCGCGGTGTCTCCGGAAGTCGGCGCCTGGAAGCGCAGCGCAGCCAATACCAATGATGAATTCACGCCATTCGGCGGCATCGTTCTGGATGTGAGCCGGCAGGTATCCGTCTATGCCAGCTATACGGATATCTTCGTGCCGCAAAGCGACCAGGACTACACGGGCCAGACGCTCAAGCCGCGCAAGGGCTGGCAGACCGAGGCCGGCGTCAAGGGCGAGTTCTTCGACGGCCGCCTCAATGCGTCGCTGGCGGTGTTCCGCATCCGCGACCAGAACCGCGCCATCGTCGACCCGGACCACATCGGTTGCGGCGGCACGCCGACCGGCTCGTGCTCGCGCGCGGCCGGCCTGGTGCAGAGCCAGGGCTGGGAAACGGAAATCAGCGGCAGTCCGCTGCCGGGCTGGGACATCACGGCCGGGTACACGTACACCCACTCGAAATTCCTGCGCGACTCCGACCCGGCCAACGTGGGCCAGCGCTTCGCCGCCGACATCCTGCCCAGGCATCTCTTCAAGCTCTGGACGCAATACCGGTTCCAGCAGGACGATTTCGACGGCGCGCTGAACGGCTGGCGCGTCGGGATGGGCGTGCAGGCGCAAAGCGATGTCTACACCTCGTCCATGCGCCAAGGGGGCTATGCGGTCGTCTCCGCCCGCCTGGGGTATCAGATCAACAAGCAGTGGGACGCCGCGCTGTCGATCAACAACCTCTTCGACCGGGAATACCTGCGCACCCCTGGCTACGACATCTTCTACAACATCTATGGCGCGCCGCGCAGCGCCATCCTGACCCTGCGCTACACGATGTAGGGCGGACGCATATCGGGCGGCCTCTTGCCGTTCAGCCGGGCAGGAAAACCTCGACTTCGAGTCCTGCGCCGGCATTGGAGCGGGCGGTCAAGGTGCCGCCGTGGGCTTCCACGATGCGCCGGGTGAAGTGATAGCCCAGCCCGCTGCCTTTCTTTCCCAAGGCGGTCGTGCCCCGGAAGTACAGCGTGCCCAGTCGATCCAGCTCGTCTGCGTCCAGGCCCGGGCCATGATCGGCGACGCGGATGCGCAATCCCGCGGCATCCCGCGTGGCCTCGACTTCCACCGCGCTTTCGGGCGGAGAATAGCGCAAGGCGTTGGTCAGCAGATTGCCTATCGCCACGCCGGTCAAGGTGCCGTCCATCGCGAACGCGCCGTCGGGACATTTCCCCAACTGGATGCGCGCGCGGGCCGCGGGGTCCTGCTGGCCGATAGTGTCTTCCAGCATCCGCCGAATGCCGCAAGGCGCGCGCGCCAGCGTCAGCGCCCCGTTATCCAGCGCCTCCGTCATCAGGAAGCGGTCGACGAACCCGGACAGGGTCGCGGCATTGCCGCGAATCAGCGTCAGCCGCCGCGCGTCTTTCGGCGGCATGTCCGGCGCGCTCAACTGGATCATTTGCGCGGCGCGGTCGATCGCCGCCAGAGGATTGCCGAATTCGTGCGAGAGCATGGCGACGAAATGCCGCTGCTGCTCGGCGCGCCGGGTCACGATGGCGGTCTCCTGTTCCGCCGCCGCCTTGTCGTGCTGCAACTGGCGCAAGCGCAGCGCCAGGCCATAGCTCATCACCAGCACATGCACCAGCGCGGCGACCTGGTAGAAGTTCGCCGTCACCGCGTTCCAGGGCAGGAGGCCCTGATTGGCTGTCGTATTGACCAGCGCGCCTAGCGTGGGGATGACGAAGGCGATCAGGTAGATCATCCATTCCACGCGCCGGCTGCGGCGCCAGGCCCGGACCAGCAGGAACATGGCGATGACGAAGTTCAGCACGTTGAGATAATTGGCCAGCTTCACGACCAGCAGCGTCGCGCCCGTCACCAGGGACGGCAGCAGCGCGAAGACCAGCAAGGCCAAATTCAAAACGACCGTGAAGAGGTACAGGCGGTGAATGTTCGGGTGGGTGAGCCTGAGGCCCAGCAGCCGGTCCCACATCAGTACGATGGACACCGCGCCTCCCAGCCAGCCGATGCGAGGCAAGGCGTCCATGAGCCAGGCGGAGTGGCCGGCCAGCACCGGCAGGTAGCCTGTGGCGCCCAGATGGAACAGGAGCTGCGACGCCACGTAACCCGCATAGGCCGCCATCACCGCGTCGCGCAGGCGCGCGCCGAGAATGGCATATAGCGCGATCGCGATCAGCAATATGCCAAAGTACAGGCCGTGGAGAAAATTGCCGCGCGTCTCGTCGCTGGTAAAAGCGTCGGCTTGAAAAAGCTCGGCATGCACATTGATGGCATTGTTCGTGCGCACGCGGAAATAGACGTGCATACCGGGAAAGGTTTCGAGTGGCAGCACGAACAGGCGCGCCAGCGGACGCTGGTCGCGGGAACGATGGTAGCCCATCACATGAGCCTCGAAACTGCCGTCCTTGCGCTCCAGCCAGACATCCAGTTCTTCCAGCTCGGGCGAGCCGATGGTCAGGACGCGATGCGACGGTCCGCCGTCGGCCTGAGTCAACTGGGTATGGAACCAATGCGTGTATGTGTCGTAGCTCAGGCTGCGGAACTCCGGCAGGCGGACGAAATTCGAACGGACGAAATCGGATTGGGCGATCGTCTCGAACGGCAGCGCATTGCTCTTATCGACGAAATGCTCCAGCCGGCCTTCCAGCGAAATTCGGGGGGCGCCCGATGGCGCCGGCGCCGATGCGCCTGCCGGCATCGCCAGCAGGCAAAGCGCGGACACCAGGAAGAGCCACAGCGCGGCGGTGGAAGCGAACCGGTTGCGCCCGCGGCTCACGGTTCCATCTCGCAACGCGCGGTAAAGGTGTAGCCCTTGCCGTAGCTGGGCCGCAGCGGGAGTTCCAGGCCGCAGGCGGCCTGTACTTTGCGCCTCAGGCGGCTCGCCGTATTGTCCAGGTTGCGCAGGTTGAATAGCGTTTCCTGTTTATCCAGATGCAGGAGCAAAGCCTCGCGCGCGACCGCCTGCCCCGGCGTTTCGCACAGCGCGCACAGCAGCCGCACTTCGGCATGCGTCAGGTCCAGCGCGATGCCATTGGGCGCGTGCAGCCGCCAGTCCCTGGCACACAGGCGCCAGGATTCCGGGGCCTGGGAGACGGGACTGCCGGCAGGCTGTCGCCCCAGGCGGCGCAGCACCCCATGACAGGCTGCCTCGATGACTTCCAGCGAACAGCGCTTGGACAGATACACGTCGGCCCCGGCATTGAAACCCAGCACCTGATCGTCGTTGGCCTCCAGCGCAGTCAGCATCACGATGCCCGGCGCGCTGCGCGCGTCGCGCGCCCGCACCCGTTGCGCGGCCTCCAATCCGCTGGCGCCCGGCAAGGCCACGTCCAGCAGCAGAAGATCGAAATGCGTGGACGGCCAGACCGAGAAAAATGCCTCGGCGTTATCGAAGCCGCTTACGGCGAAGCCGCGCAGTTCAAGGAATTCCACCAGGTCGGCCAGCAATCCGGAATCGTCTTCAACGACCGCGACGCGAGGAAAGGGGCGATTTTGCAAAGTGGAACCGACACTGGGAGGGATTGGGCCTGCGGAATTATGCCGCGCAATTTCCGGATGTTGGTAGATTTTGACAGCATTTGGTAGAAATGAATCGGCCCCTTCATCCACGACGATTTCTATACTTGCGCGGCCATTCTCCCGTGTCAAAAAATTCCAATCAACCATACCCATCTTTGACCGTGCCGCGCCGGGCCTGACGGGGGCTTCCCCGCAGGCCTCAAGCGCCAGTCGCAGTTCCGGGGTGGGGGCGAGCGACGACGCATGAATCACATCTACCGACTTGTCTGGAACCACGCCTTGCGGGCCTGGGCAGTGGCTTCGGAAATCGCCCGCGGCCATGGCAGACGCGGTTCCAGCGCGGCGCTCGTCGTCAGCCTGATCTCGGCGCCGGCGTTCGCCCTCGACGGCAACGCCCTGCCCAGCGGCGGCGCGGTCAGCAGCGGCAAAGCCAGCATCGGCCGGAACGGATCGACGCTGACGGTCAACCAGCAATCGCAGAACGTGGCGATCAACTGGCAGGATTTCAACGTCGGCGCCAAGGCCACGGTCAACTTCGCCCAGCCCAACGGCAGCGCCATCGCGCTCAATCGCGTGCTCGGCAGCAATGGCACGGAAATTCTCGGGCGGCTCAACGCCAACGGCCAGGTCTGGGTGCTCAACCCCAACGGCGTCCTCTTCGGGAGCGGCGCCCAGGTCAACGTGGGCGGGCTGGTCGCCTCCACGCTTGGCATCTCCGACGCCGATTTCATGGCCGGCAAGCGCGGGTTCGCGGGTAATGGCGGCAGCGTCGTCAACCAGGGCGCGATCAGCGCCGACTATGTGGCGCTGCTGGGCGAGCAAGTGCGCAACGAAGGCGCCATCGTCGCCCGGCTCGGCACCGTGGCCATGGGCGCGGGCAGCCAGGTCACCCTGGACTTCGCCGGCGACAGGCTGCTCGGCATGCAGATCGACCAGGGCGCGTTCAAGGCGCTGGCCGACAACAAGGGGCTGATCCAGGCCGACGGCGGCGCGGTGCTCATGAGCGCCAAGGCCAGGGACGCGCTGATCGACACGGTGGTCAACAATACCGGCGTCATCCAGGCGCGCACACTGGAGAACCGCGACGGCAGGATCCTCCTGATCGGCGACATGGCCAGCGGCACCGTCAATGTGAGCGGCACGCTGGACGCCAGCGCGCCCGATGGCGGCAACGGCGGCTTCATCGAAACCAGCGCCGCGCACGTCAAGGTGGCCGACAGCGCCAAGGTCACCACCAAGGCTAGCGGCGGCGGCAATGGCACCTGGCTGATCGATCCGGTGGACTTCACCATCGCCGCCAGCGGCGGGGACATGACGGGCGCGGCGGTCGGCAATGCGCTGGCCAACGGCAACTTCACCATCCAGAGCGGCACCGGCGCCAGCGGCACGAATGGCGATATCAATGTCAGGGATACGGTGAGCTGGACCGAGAACCTGCTCACGCTCAACGCGCAGCGGAACATCAACATCAATGCGCAGATGAACGCCAGCGGCAGCGCCGGCCTGGCGCTGGAATATGGGCAAGGCGCGGTGGCCGCGGGCAACACCGCGCTCTATAACATCAGCGCGCCGGTGAACCTGGCCAGCACCGGCAGCTTCAGCACCAAACTGGGGAGCGACGGCGGCACCGTCCACTACACCATCATCACCAGCCTGGGCGCCGAAGGCAGCATGACAGGCACCGATTTGCAGGGCATGTGGGGCGATCTGGGCGGCAACTACGTGCTGGGCGCGGATATCGACGCCAGCGCCACGGCGGGCTGGAACGGCGGCGCGGGCTTCAACCCCATCGCCCAGCGGGATTTGCAGTATGACGGCTTCACCGGCCGCTTCGACGGCTTGGGCCATATCATCGACAGGCTCACCATCGACCGTCCTTCGCAACACAAGATCGGTCTGTTCGGCAACGCCAGCGGCCCCATCGCCAACCTCGGCCTGACCCGCGTATCCATCAACGGCGGCACCTCGGTGGGCGCCCTGGTCGGCCACGGCGACGGCGGGCTGAGCGTTCGCAACGTCTGGGTGGATGGCAGCGTGACGGGCACCAACGCCGTCGGCGGCCTGGTCGGCGATACCTATTATTCCGGCCTCATCAGCCATGTGTATTCCAGCGCCGACGTCACCGCCACGGCGGCCGCATCGGGAGGCTTTGCCGGCGGACTGGTGGGCGCCCTGCGCTACGGCACGCTCGAATACGGCTACGCCACCGGCGCCGTGCGCGGCCGCATCGTCGGGGGACTGGTGGGGACAGCCGATTACCAGTCCGGGTCCCCCGCCAAGGTGCTCAACAGCTACTTCGCCGGCACCGTGGGCGGCTCCGATGCCAGCCCCACGCCCGCGGAAATGGGCGCGCTGGTCGGCTCGGGCGTCCTGGGCCAGTTCGAAAACCTGGTCTGGAACGTCGACACCGTGGGCGCCTCCGTGCCCGCCGTCAGCGTGTCCACCGGCGCAACGCTCACCAATGTCAATGGGCTGACCACCGCGCAGATGCGCGACGCCGCCAACTGGGCGGGCTTCGACTTCGCCACCGCGCCGGGCAGTTCAGGCTGGGCGATGGTGGACGGCGTGTTGCCGATGCTGGCCTCGGAATGGTCGACCGCTATCCGCAATGCCCACCAGTTGCAGCTCATGGCGCTGGACAAGCGCGCCAGCTACACCCTGCTCAACGATATCGACGCCAGCGCCACCGACGGCAAGGATGTATGGCTGGGCGGCAGTTTCGCGTCGGTCGGCACGTGGGGAACCGGCACGGAGTTCAGAGGCAGCCTCGATGGGCTGGGCCATACTATCGACGACCTGCGCATCGACGCCGGGTATAGCAATAACGCCGGCCTGTTCGGCGTGATTTCCGACAGCACGATCCGCAATGTCGGCCTGCAGAATGCCAGCGTGAGCGGCTACGACTATGTCGGCGGCGTGGCGGGCTACGCCAGCGATTCTTCAATCAGCAATGCCTATGTCACCGGCAGCGTGGCGGGGAACGATCAGACGGGCGGACTGATCGGATACGGCGCGCGCATTACCGTCGACAACGCCTATTCCGCCGCCAGCGTAACCGGCAACGACGGGGTCGGCGGACTGGCCGGCGTCGCCGACATGTCTTCGATCAGCAACACCTATGCCACAGGCAGCGTGACGGGGAACAGCAATGCAGGCGGCCTGCTTGGATCCGGCGTGGCGACCGCGGTCGCCAACAGCTACTACGCCAGCACCGCCGCCGGCGGCGGCGCGATCAACAACGGCGGCATGGCGGGCGGCGCCTTCGGCGGCAATGCCTACGGCTCCGCCCGCACCTACGCGGCGCTGACCGACGCCGATACCTTCGCGGGCTGGAACCTGGATACCGCGGGCGGCGGCGCCAATGTCTGGCGCATTTACGATGGCGCGACGACGCCGCTGCTGAAGGCCTTTCTCAAGCGGCTGGATGCCACCGTCAATAATGACTCCACCGTCTATAACGGCTCGGCGCAAGGCAGCGCGGCCGGCTATACCGTCGGCGCGCACGACGACAGCCTGCTGCTGGGCACGGGGAACGTGACGGGCGGCGGCACCAACGCGGGCGGCTATGCCCTGACCCTGTCCGGCCTCTATTCGACTCAGCGGGGCTACGACATCGTCGCCGCCAATGGTGTGCTCACCATCGACAAAGCCCCCTTGTCGGTGACTGTCGGCGACATTACCAAGACCTACGACGGCACTACCAGCGCCAACGGCACGGCGGCGATAAGCAGCGGCACACTCTACGGCGGCGACACGCTGTCGGGCGGCAGCTTTGCCTACGCCGACAAAAATGCCGGCATGGGCAAAGTGGTCACCGTGAGCGGCGTCGTGGTGAGCGACGGCAACGGCGGCGGCAACTACGACATCAGCTACGTTGACAACACCAACAGCACCATCGACAAGGCGAACGCCACGGTCACGGCCAACAGCGGCACGGTGACCTATAACGGCCAGACCCAGAGGGTGGCGGGCTTCACCGTCACGGGCCTGATGAACAACGAAACCGCCAGCGTGCTGGCGGGCCTGACCGAGAGCGGCGGCGTCGGCATTGACGCTGGCCGCTATGTCCATGCCATCAGCGGCGCGGATGGCAACTATGCGCTGACCTTTGTCGATGGCGCGCTGACCATCGATCCCGCCGAAAGCGGCGGCGGCGGCACCGGTGGCGCCCCCATCCCCCGCATGCCCGCGCTGCCCCGTTACGTCGCCGCCAACGTCTCCGCCACCGCCGCTGACGACAAGCCCAGGATCGCATCGACCGCGACCGCCGCGCTGCGCGTCGACCGCCCGGAGTGCCAGATGAATCTGCCCGTCTACCTGTTGACGGATAACTGCAAATAAATGCGCATCGATCGGAAATTTCCAAGCCGCCTGTCAATGCGTATGCGTAAAGAAGCCTCTTTCCTGCTTGCGGTCCTCTGCCTGGCCACAACGGCCTCCCTGGCCCAGCGGGCGCCCACGGCGGGCCAACTATTGCAGCAGGCCGAGCCGCCGAAACGCCTGCCGTCCACCGACGCGCCGCCCACCGCCATCGAAGAGCGCGTGGGCATGCCGGCAGGCAATGGCTCGCGCTTCCAACTCAAGCGCGTCCGCTTGACGGGCAACCAGGCGTTCACCGAGCAGCAGTTGCTTCCCCTCATCCAGGACGGGATCGGCAAGACCTTGAGCCTGGGCGAACTCGATGCGCTGACCCGGCGCATCACCGACTACTACCGCAGCCATGGCTATCTCGTTGCGCGCGCCTATCTGCCCCCGCAGGAGATCCAGGACGGCATAGTCACCATCGCCGTGCTGGAAGGCCGGATCGGCGAAGTCGTCCTGAACAACCCGGCGGGCGTCGCGAATAGCGCGCTTGCTCCCGCGCAGCGGATCCAGGCGGGGGACCCGATACACAACGAGGAACTGGAAGGCGCGCTCTTGCGCCTGGCCGACCTTCCCGGCGTCGCGGTGACGTCCACCTTGCGCCCGGGCGCGACCGTGGGGACGTCCGACTTTCTGGTGGACGTGGCGCCGGGGCAAGTATTGACCGGCTCTGTCGACCTCAGCAACTTCGGCAACCGCTACACCGCTGCCACCCTGCTGGGCAGCAGCCTCTACTGGAACAACCCGGCCGGTATCGGCGACCAGTTGAGCCTGCGCGCGCAGACCGGCGGCAGCAAGTTCAACTATGGCCGCATCGGCTACCAGCTTCCGGTGGGCCAGTCCGCCACGCGCATCGGCGTTGCCTTGTCGCGGATGCATTACAAGCTGGGCAAGGAATTCGCGCCCCTGGACGCGGGCGGCGACGCGACCGTCGCCAGCCTGTACCTGTTGCATCCCCTGCTCCGCAGCCGCGACAGCAACTGGTACGCCACGCTGCAATACGACGACAAGCGCCTGGAGGACCGGGTGGACGCGGCATCGATCGAATCCGACAAGCGCGTACACGAGTTGAGTGTCGGCATCGCCGGCAATTTCATCGATGGCCTGGGCGGCGGCGGGGCCAATAACGCCAGCCTGACCTATACCGCCGGCAAACTGGACCTGGATTCCGTCAGCGCCGGGATCGACGCACTGAGCGCGCGCAGCGAAGGATCGTTCGGCAAATGGGCGGGCGCTTTCCAGCGCCTGCAACGCTTGCCGGCCAACCTGACGCTGTTCCTGAACGCCAACGGCCAATGGTCCGACCGGAATCTGGATTCATCCGAAAAGATGTTCCTGGGCGGCGCGGCCGGCGTGCGCGCTTATCCGCAGGGCGAGGCCAGCGGCGACAGCGGGTATCTGCTCAACGTCGAATTGCGTCACCCCTTGGGGTACGGCTGGGAAGCAGTGGGCTTTTACGACCGGGGCCAGGTGCGCATCAATCATTCGCCGTGGATCGGCGCGGCCGACAACCAGCGCACGCTGGCCGGCTACGGCATCGGCGCGAACTATGTCTCCGCGTCGTTCAGCTTGAGCGTCTATGCGGCCTGGAAGGCCGGCACCGGGCAGCCGACGTCGGACGTAGACCGCAAGCCGCGCATTTGGGCGCAGGCGGGCTATCAATTCTGAGGATGGGCATGGGAGTCCGCGCGGCCCGCCGCCATGGCGAACTTGATCAAACCGAAGCGCTCATCCCCCCAGCATCCCGAGGAAAGCCAGACTGGCGGGCGACAGCGACCGGCCGATGCGCGTGACGAGCCCCACGGACCGGAACACCGACGGCGCGACGAGGGGAATACAAACCAGCCCCTCCATGTCGGTCAGGCCCAGCCCCATCCGCGGCAGGGCCGAAACACCCAGGCCAGCCCTGACCAGCGCGCAGCAGGTGGTCAAACTGGGCGCCTCGAACGCGGGCCGTACCGAGAGTTTCCTTCGCAGGAATACACCGTCAGCGATCTGGCGGATGCTGCTGCTGGCCTGCACGGTCACGTAAGGGCGTTCGGCAAACACGGACCAGGGGACGCTCGAGCGAGTGGCGAGCGGGTCGTCCTCGCGGCATAGCAGCACCATCGGATCGTCGTGCAGATGCTGGTACTTCAGGCGTTGGTCCGGCGTTGGACGCACGCACAGGCCGAAATCAGCCAGGCCTTCCTCGACAGCGCTCAGCAGGGCCGGAGCGGGCAGCTCCAGCAACGTGAACTCGACCTGGGGATGCTGGCGCCGGTATGCGGCCAGGGCCGTCGGCAACAGCGCCACGCTGGCGGACGGCAGCGCCGCCACCGTGACCAGCCCGAGGTGGCCCTGCATAAAGTGGCCCAGTTCGCTGAAGGCGCTGTCGAAGTCGTTCAGCACACGCCGCGCGATGCGCAATAGCTCCCGTCCCGCCGGCGTGATCGTGACGTGGCGCGTGTCCCGATCAAACAGGCGCGTGCCCAGGGTCTGCTCGGCCAGGCGCAGCGTGCGGCTCAGCGCAGGCTGCGAAATGTCCAGTTGCCGCGCCGCCGCGCGGAAGCTGCCCGCGTCGGCCACTTGCACGATCACTTCCAACTGGCGAAGGCTCAGATCGATGCGCATGGCATGGCTCCCCATTGATCCAATTAAGTTATCACAGAAAGAGAATTGCATGGATTCTCATATCAAACGGAGTCACCTAGACTGCCTGCATAACAAGGAGACAACGATGGAACAGGCAATGGCCGGGCCGCTCGCGGGCGTGCGGGTGGTCGAACTCGGACAGGTGCTGGCGGGCCCCTTCGCAGGCGCCATCCTGGCCGACCTGGGCGCGGAGGTCACCAAGGTCGAGCGCGTCGAAGGGGGAGACGACGCGCGCCGCATGGGCATGGCGTTTCGCCACGGCGACGCGCTGAACTTCCACATCTTCAACCGCGGCAAGCGGTCGGTCGCGCTGGACCTGCGATCGCCGGCCGGGCGCAGCGCGCTCGAACAGTTGGCCGGGCAGGCCGACGTATTCATCCACAATCTGCGGCCTGACGTTCCGAAGGCGCTGGGTATCGACGGCCCCGCGCTTTGCGAGCGTCATCCGCGGCTGATCTATGGCGAGATATCCGCCTTCGGCCACCAGGGCCCGATGGCCCTGCGGCCGGGCTACGAGCCGCTGATACAAGCCTTCAGCGGCCTGTCGAGCACCAACGGCGGCCCGGACGATCCGCCACTGCGCTCCGGCGCATCGGTGTGCGACCAGGGTAGCGGCATGTGGCTCGTGATAGGTGTGCTGGCCATGCTGCACAGGCGCCAGCACACCGGCCTCGGCGGCCTGCTGCAGACTTCGCTGCTGGAAACCGCGCTGGTCTGGAACGGCCAGAAGAGCGATGCCTACCTGAACGAGGGGCGCCTGCCGGAGCGGCACCGCTCCGGCCATCCCGGATTCGCGCCCTACGAGGCATTCGACACCGCCGACCGTCCCCTTCTGATCTGCTGCGGTAACGACCGGCTGTTCGCCAAGCTGGCGGTCGAACTGGGCCGCGAGGACTGGTTGGCCGATGCGCGCTTTGCCACGAACCGGGACCGCCTGGCGCACAAAGCGCCGCTGCTGGACATGCTGCGGCCCATCCTGCGCATGCGCAGCCGCGCCGACTGGGCCAGCCGCTTCGAGCGCGCCGGCGTGCCCTGCGCGCCGGTGCATTCCGTGCCCGAGGCCTTGGCGCATCCGCAAGTGCAGGCGCTGGCCATGCAGGCTTCGGTGCCTGGCGCGGACTTCCGGCTGACGGCGCTGCCGCTGCGCATCGACGGCAGGCGCCCCGCGCCGCGCAGCGCTGCCCCGCGCCTGGGCGAGCACAACGCATCGCACGGCGCCGCGCCCCTTCCCCCTTCCCGCGGCGATACTCAGGAGACGACATGACATCGCGCACTTTCCGCCGGCTCGTGGCCTTGGGCCTGGCCGCCCTGGGCCTGGTTTCCACTACCGCCCGAGCCCAGGACTACCCCGTTAAACCGATCACCATCGTCGTGCCCTTCGGCCCCGGCAGCGGCACCGACCAGCAGGCGCGGGTGCAAGCCCATGCCCTGGGAGAGCAACTCAAGGTACCGGTCGTCGTCGAGAACAAGGCCGGCGCCAGCGGACTGATCGCCGCGCAGTACGTCGCCAAGTCCGCCAGCGACGGCTACACGCTGCTGATGACGACCAACACCACTCATGCGGCCAACGAACACCTGTTCAAGAAGCTGCCCTACGACCCGGTCAAGGACTTCACGCCGGTCTCGCTGCTGTCCAAGGGGCAGATGCTGCTGTTGGTGCGGCCCGAATCGCCCTACCGGTCTCTGCAGGATCTGCTGGCCGCGGCGCGCAAGGCGCCAGGCAAGCTCAACTTTGGCAGCGGCTCCTCGTCGAGCCAGGTGGCGGGCGAACTGCTCAAGCAGTTGGCCGGATTGGACATGACCAACGTGCCCTACAAGAGCAACCCGCTGGTAATCACCGACCTGATCGGCGGCCAGATCGATTTCGCGTTCGCCGATGCGCCGACAGCGCTGCCGCAGACGCAGAGCGGCAAGCTGCGCGCACTGGCGACGAGCGGCAGCAAGCGGCTGGCCACCGCGCCCGAGGTGCCCACGGTAGACGAGGCCGGAGTCAAGGGCTACGACATGACGTACTGGATTGCCGTGTACCTGCCCGCCGCGGCGCCTCCCGCCGTCGTCAAGCGGCTGAACGAAGCCTTCGCTCGTTCATCCGAAGCGCCCGAGGTGAGAGTCTTCCTGGCCAAGACCAGCGGCGAGATCGCGCTGGGATCCCCGCAGGACCTGGCCCGGTTCCAGGCTGCCGAGTCGAGGAAATGGGGCGAGGCGATCCGCGCGGCGGGCATCGAACCGCAGTGATCGGCGTCCGGAAGCCAAAGGAGCCGCGGATGAACGAAACGAAGAAAAGAACAGTCCGCATCGGCGGCGCATCGGGTTTCTGGGGAGACTCCAGCGTGGGCGCGCCGCAACTGGTCGCCGGCGGGCGGATCGACTATCTGGTATTCGACTATCTGGCCGAACTCACTATGTCGATCCTGGGGGCCGCGCGGCTGAAGAAACCCGAGCTGGGCTACGCCACGGATTTCGTCACGGTGGCCATGAAAAGCGTGCTCGGCGACGTAGTGGCAAAGGGCATCCGCGTGGTCAGCAATGCCGGCGGCGTCAATCCGCAGGGCTGCGCGGATGCGCTGCGCGCGCTGGCGGCCGAACAGGGCATCGAGGTGAAGATTGCGGTGGTGACCGGCGACGACGTCATGCCGCTGCTGCCCCGGTTGCGCGCGACCGCCCCGCCTATCCGGGAACTGCAAAGTGGCATGCCGCTGCCCGCCAAGGTGGTTACGGCAAACGCCTACCTCGGCGCCATGCCCATCAAGGCGGCGCTGGACGCCGGCGCGCAGATCGTGATCACCGGCCGCTGCGTGGATTCGGCGGTAACGCTGGGGATCCTGATGCACGAGTTCGGTTGGAAGGCGGACGACTATGACCGCCTGGCTGGCGGCAGCCTGGCGGGGCACATCATCGAATGCGGCTGCCAGGCCACGGGCGGCCTGCACACCGACTGGCAGGACGTGCCCGACTGGGCGCACATCGGCTACCCCATTGTCGAGTGCGAGGCGGATGGCGGCTTCATCGTCACCAAGCCCGAGGGAACCGGCGGGCTGGTGGCGCCGCAGGTGGTGGCCGAACAGATGCTCTACGAAATCGGCGACCCGGAAACCTACCTGCTGCCGGATGTCGTGTGCGACTTCACCCAGGTCGAAATCACGCAGGCCGGGTCCCAGCGCGTGCGCGTGCAGCGCGCGCGCGGGCGGGCGCCGACAGATAGCTACAAGGTCTGCGCCACGTACGCCGACGGCTTCAAGACCTCGGCCCAGTTGACGCTGGTCGGCTTCGACGCCGCGGCCAAGGCGCGGCGCACTGGCGAGGCCATCCTGGAGCGTGTCGGCGAACTGCTGCGGGCACGGGGCCTGGCGGGGTTCAGCCGTATCAACCTGGAGATCCTGGGGGCCGAAAGCGGGTATGGTCCGCACGCGCAGGCCATGGCCCTGGCCACGCGCGAGGCCATCCTCCGCCTGACCGCATGCCATACCCACAAGGCGGCGCTGGAACTGCTGGCGCGCGAGATCGCGTCGGCAGGCACTTCCTTTGCCCCCGGAACCACCGGGGCAGGCGGACGGGCCGGCGCTTCGCCACTGATCCGCCAGTACGCCTTCCTGCTCGGCAAGTCTCAAGTCAGGCCAAAGGTCTATCTGGATGGCCGCGCCTTGGACCTGGTGGACGCGGATTCACCCCCGCCGCCGCCCCGCCCGGCCCCGGACGCCACGGTGGCCGAAGCTGCGCCCAGCACCTGGCGGGAACCCGCGAACGCCGTTACCGTGCCGCTGATTCGGCTGGCCTGGGCGCGCTCGGGCGACAAGGGAAACACCTCCAACATCGGCGTCATCGCGCGCAAGCCCGAATGGCTGGAACTGCTGCGCTCTCAATTGACGCCGGATCGAGTGGCGCAGTACCTCGCCCACCTGGTGCGGGGGCCGGTTGCGCGCTACGAACTACCAGGCATCCATGCCTTCAACTTCGTGTGCGAAAACGCCCTGGACGGGGGCGGCATGGCCTCGCTGCGCAACGATGCGCTGGGCAAGGAGATGGCCCAGATCCTCCTGTCCATGCCGGTCAGTGTGCCCGCCGGAACGACCGGCATGTCCCTGGCCCTCGGGGCGAGTTTCCCGGAGAGAACGGAAGGTCGGCCATGACACGCGGCGCGGCGCGCGGGCGGCCTTGATGCAGTCAACTTTGAAATGAGAGTTGTTATCATTTATGATGCAGCCTCTTTCGACAGCCCGACAGCTCTTGCCGCCAGTGCCGATCCCTCCTCAACCCAGTAGCTGGCTCGCCAAGTACGCGATGATGTTCCGCGACTGGACGCGCCGCAGCGAGCATCCGCAGGAAGCGGAAGATGCGCTGCAGGATGCCGCGCTGGGCATGCTGAAGCGGCAAGGCGCCACGCTGGCCGATCCCTGCGCCTACCTCTACCAATCCAGCCGCAACAACCTGGCGAGCGGCCTGCGCAAGCTCGGCCAACGCGCGGGCGTGCCGCTGCACGACCTGCCCGAATACGAACACCCGCGCTCGGCCGACGCCATCCTGGAACTCGATGGGATCCAACTGGCGCATTCGATCGACGCCGCATTGCGGCAACTGCCCGAGAAATGCCGCCAGGCCTACATCTGGCACCGGCTCGACGGCCTGACCCAAGTCGAGGTTGCCGCCCGGCTGGGGCTGTCTCTCAATACCGTCGAACGCTATATCATGCGTGCCATGCGCCACCTGCGCGATGCACTGCAAAACGACGCCGCAGGCTGAACCCGGCCCTCGCCCCCATGAACCATCCTCTGGATCCCCGCCAATATTCCGACCCGCGCGACGCCGCGGCGGCGTGGTTTGCCCGCGCGCGGTCGGGACGCATGAACGGCGCGGATCGCCAGGCCTTCGACGCCTGGCTGGAAGCGGACCCGGCGCACCGCAAGGAATACGCGCTGCTGGAACGCGTCTGGGAAAGCACCGGCCAGGCGGGACACGAACGCCTGCGCGCATTGGCCGGCGTGCCGCCCGCCGTGCCCGCGAGCCGCGGGCGCCGGGCGGCGCTGGGCTGGGCGTTGGCCGGCGCGGGCGCGCTGGCGGCCGGCGGTCTCGCCGTCGGCCTGCGCTGGCAAGGCCCGGCCAGCTTCGAACAGGCGGTGGCCACCGCGCACGGCCAGCGCAGGACAGTGGCCCTGCCCGACCGGACGTCGATCGACCTGAACACCGACAGCCGGGCCGTGGTGCGCTATTACGCCGACCGCCGCGAGGTCGATCTCGAGGCGGGCGAGGCCAGTTTCTCCGTGTCCGCCGACGCGTCGCGCCCCTTCGTCGTACGCGCCGGACTGGCGGCCGTGCGCGTGACCGGCACGCGCTTCAATGTCCGCAGGCGGGAGGACGCCACCGAAGTCTCGGTCAGCGCGGGCTCGGTCGAGGTCCGGGCCGCCGGCTGGGCGTTCTGGCGCCGCGAAACGCTGGGGCCGGGCCAGGGCCTGCTCGCCACCCGCGACGGGCTGACGCCGGCGGCCGCCGTCGACGTGGCCGCCGCCACGGCGTGGCGCGAAGGCCGGATCGTTTTCAACAACACGCCCCTGCCCCAGGCCGTGGCCGAACTCAACCGCTACGCGCCCTTCGTCATCCGGCTGGATGGCGCCCGCCTGGCGCGGGTGAGGGTCGCGGGGACCTTGAACGTGGACTCTCCGAGCACCCTGCTGGAGCTGCTGCCCCGTATCGCACCCGTGCGCGTCCAGGCCGAAGGGCAAGGACGCTATGTGCTGACGCCCACCCCGTAGTTTCAATTTGTTTCAATTTTTCCCGGCGGGATCTTCAGGGTTTCCGGCCGTTCCGCACTCGTTACCCATGAGTGCCGGCTTGAACCGCAAGCCGCGGCAAACCCGTTGGAACAACCTCCCATGACCTTCCTGCCTTCCCGCAACCGCCGCCAGCCGGCGCGCGCACGCTTCCTGCTGGGACGCCTGTCCCTCGCCCTGCTTTCCTTGACGGCGGCCCCCGCCGCCACGCTGGCTGCCGACGCCGCCATGGTGATCAATTCCGCCCGCCAGCCGCTGCACGAAGCCCTGGTCGAATTGGGACGGCAAACGTCCATGGAACTGCTCTACGACCCCGCGCTCGTCGCCGGCAAGACCGCGCCGCCCGTGGCCGGGCGGCTCACCCCGCAGCAGGCGCTGGACCGCCTGCTGGCCGGCAGCGGCCTGATCGCCGTCGTGGAGAACGGCAAGGCCGTGATCGAGCGCGAACCGGACAATCTGGACGCGGCCACGCTCTCGGCCATCACCGTGACCGCCCGCCGCGCCGAAGACGGCACCACCGAAGGCACCGGCTCCTACACCAGCCGCGTCACCAGCACCGCGTCCAAGACCGACCTGGCCTTCCGCGAGGTGCCGCAGTCCGTGTCGGTGGTGACGCGGCAGCAGATCGACGACGAGCACCTCACCAGCGTCAGCGACGCGCTGGCCCATGCGGCCGGCATCACGGTGCAGCGCGCGGCCTACAACTCCTACAATTTCTTTTCGCGCGGCTTCCAGATCACCAGCATGCAGATCGACGGCGGCGCCCCCCTGGCGCTGGGCGCGTACACCTACGATGGCGCGCAGGACCTGGCGTTCTACGATCGCGTCGAAGTCATGCGCGGCGCGTCGGGCCTGCTGGGCGGCATGGGCGACCCCGGCGGCATCATCAACCTGGTGCGCAAGCGCCCCTTGGCCGAGTACCAGTTGACCATGGAAGCGTCGGCGGGAAGCTGGGACAATTACCGCAGCATGATCGACGCCACCGGCCCGCTCGGCTTCGACGGCCGCCTTCGCGGCCGCGCCGTGGCGGTGTACGGCAACAGCGATTCCTACCTGGACGACCGGCACAGCGAATCCCCGATGCTCTACGGCGTGCTGGAAGCGGATCTGACGCGCGACACGCTGCTGACGGTCGGCGGCAGCTACACCAAGACGCGCGAACGCGGCTACGGCAGCGGCCTGCCGCGCTATGCCGACGGCAGCGACATCGGCCTGTCGCGTTCGGCCAGCCTGACCCAGCCCTGGGCACTGGCGACCGGCGAAAACAAGCAGATCTTCGCGCAACTGGAGCAACGCTTCCTCGACCGCTGGAAGCTCAAGCTCAACTACACGCAAGAGCGCCGCAACATGCGCTCGACCACGGCCTTCGGCTATGGCGCCATCGATCCCGCCGACGGTTCGGGCTCGAGCTGGGGCGGCGGCCGCTACGTCATGGACAACGAGCAAACCGTGTTCGACGCCAATCTCAGCGGCAGCTTCGACCTGTTCGGGCAAAGCCACGAGGTCCTGCTCGGCGCCGACTGGCAACGCGCCGAAGGCAGATGGAACACCGGCAAGCCGGCGGACAACTGGCAGGTTCCGGTCAACGTGTTCGACCGCAACGCCTGGAATCCGGACCTGAACGTGCCGCTCACCCTGCGCTATGACCCCTGGGGCCAGGAGCAGAAAGGCATCTATGGCGTGCTGCGCATCAACCCGACTTCGCGCCTGCACCTGATCGCCGGCGCGCGCATGAGCCGCTACAAGTTCTTCCAGAGCGTGTCCGACCGGCCCGATGGCGCGTCCGCCTGGGAAGTGTCGTCGCGCACCGATTATGAAGAACCCACCAAGACCACGCCGTACGGCGGAATCATCTACGACCTCAACGACAGTTGGTCCGTCTATGCCAGCTATTCCACCATCCATAAACCCCAGGGCCTGCTGAAGTCCGGCCCCCCGCCCGGCTCTTCCCTGACCGCCATCAAGGGCAAGAGCTACGAGGCGGGGCTCAAGGGCGAGCTGATGGATGGCCGCCTGAACGCCACGCTGAGCCTGTTCAACGTCGAACGCACCGGCACCGGCGTGGTCGACCCGCGCTACCCGGAATCCAGCGACCCCTGGGCCGGCAACTGCTGCTACCAGGCGCAGGGCAAGGTCGTGAGCCGCGGCGTGGACCTGGAAATCGGCGGCGAAGTCACGCCGGGCTGGGAGGTCGCCCTGGGCTATACCTTCAACAATTCCAAGGACAAGAGCGAAGGCACCGTCTTCAGCACGGTCACTCCGCGCCACCTGTTCAAGCTCTCCACCGCCTACACGCTGCCCGGTTCGCTGTCGCGCTGGCGCGTCGGCGGCAATGCCGTCGTGCAGAGTTCCACCTTCGTGTCCGGGGCGGTCTATGCGCCGAACGGCGACGCCACCCCGTACAAGTTCGCCCAATCCGGCTACGCCGTGGTCGGCCTGATGGCGCAATACCGTTTCGATCCAAGCTGGTCCCTGACGCTCAATGCCAACAACCTATTCGACAAGGTCTACTACGAGCGCGTGGGCGACGCGGCCGGCGGCAACTGGTATGGCGCGCCGCGCAACTGGATGCTGACGCTGCGCGGCACTTATTGAAGAGCCGAAGGCCGGCGGCGACGCAATCCGGTCTTCAGTCGCCCAACAACCGCACGGTCTGCGGGTTGTAGCCGGCATAGGCCCCGCAGGACACATGGGGCCGCGCGGAAGGCGGCAGCCCCGTGGCGCGGATCGCGAGTTCGTCCCTGCGTGAACGGATCTCCTGGTAGCGCTCGGCAGCCACCGTTCCATCGGGCAGGAAGTACAGGCGCACACGCACCAAGCCCGCGCCGGAGCCGGCCTTGCCGGCCTTGCCGAAGGCGGGCACGGCCATCGCCGCTTCGCGCCAGGCTCCCGGCTCTTCCACGGCCTGCCAGCGTATGCGCACCGGCTGGTCCAGGTCGAGCAGCACCGGACTGCCGCCATGGGACAGATGGCAGGGATGCCCCAACAGGCTGCCCGCGGCATCCCCGCCCATATCGTATGCCTGGCCGTTGATCTCCACCCTGGCCATCGTCTCGGGCGTGTAGTTGGCCATGCCGAAAATCGCCAGCCCGGGAATGCGGGCCGATTCCATCGCCTGCTCGGTCATCAGCGAAAAGCGGGCGATGCCCGGCGCCACTTCGACGCGGTCGGCGTAATGGAAATACTGGTACACCAGCAGCCCGGCCTCGCCGTAGGCATACGCGGAGGGCAGTTTCCCCAGATCGGGATACGGCAGGCGGCGCAGCGGCAGGGAAGCGCCGGGCGCGCCCGCCTGGTCCAGGTAGACATAGCGCGCGGCCGCTTCCTTCAGGCGCGCGCCGTCATAGGGAAACACGCCCTTGGCCAAGGCGTCCGGCCCCGGATAGCGGCGGAACCTGGAGAAATTGCGATTGTCGGCCGACGCGGGCTCCATGTAGGGAGACGCGCCGGAAGCCGCGGAAGCCTCGCGGGTATCCAGCCAGATCGTGCGGCCGCTCAGGTTGACGTGCGTCTCGGCGATCGCGGGGTGCGACTCGCGAAAACTGTCCCACTGGCTCTTCCGGATGGATTCGCTGACCGGAACGATCAGCGCGGCCAGGAGCGTGGGGACGAACATCAGCGCATGGACGTGCCCCGGCACGTTCCTGCGGTCCCGCGCCAGGTACACGATCCAGGTCACCGCCAGCAAGATGGCCAGCGGTCCGCCGAACATGACCGCGTAGGCCGCCAGCGCCGCCGCGCCCCAGCCCAGGCCCTTGCTGGTCACGGCCGCGACGCCCAGGAAGGCCAGCAGGCCCGCCAACAGGAAGGAAATGGCTATGCCAAACCAATAATCCCTGGTCTTCTTCACTCTACGTTTCCTTGCGCAGCGGCACTCGCGCTCGCGCACCGCGCGACGAGCTTCCGCGAAAACGCCATTGAAGCATGCCGCCGCGCGCGCAGCCCCGCTACGCTGAATGCGCCGCCGCCAGGCGCAGCGGCGGTGCCTTTTGCGCAGGCATGACGGCCCGTTCCTTGCCTGCCTGCGTATGGAACACGCCGATAGTGTCGACCATGGAGCTAGACTCGGCGCCAAGATGCTGGGCAACGCCGGCCAGTTCCTCCACCAGCGAGGCGTTCTTGTGCACCAGGTTCTCCATTTTGGCGACCGCCGTGCTGATGGTGTCGACCCCGGCCGCCTGCTCGCCCGAAGCATGGGCGATCTCGGCCATGAACTGGCTGACCCGATCGACGGACTGGATGATTTCTTGCATGGCGGTCCCCGCGGTGCTGGCCTGGCTCGACCCCACGGACATCTGGGTCACCGACGTGTCGATCAGCGTCTTGATCTCCTTGGCGGCCTGCGTCGTGCGCTGGGCCAGGCTGCGCACTTCCCCCGCGACGACGGCAAATCCCTTGCCCTGATCGCCGGCCCTCGCGGCCTCGACCGCGGCGTTGAGCGCAAGGATATTGGTCTGAAAGGCGATGCCTTCGATGACGGAGACGATCTCCGCTATCTTCCTGGACCCTTCATTGATCGCCTGCATCGTCGAGACCATCTGGCCGACCGTCTCGCCGCCCTGCGTCGCGGCAGTCTGGCTTTCCTTGGCCAGCGCCGAGGCGGACGCCGCGCTCTCCGTATTGCGCGCGACGGTAGCGGCCAGTTGCGCCACGCTGGCGGCGGTGTCCTGCAGCGAATCGCGTTGGTCGCTGGTGTGGCTTGCCAAGTCGCTGCTGTCCGCGTGCAGTTTGGCGATGGTGCCGGCATGGCGGGTCGTTTGGGAGGCGACCTCGGTGGAAATGCCTGTCAGGCTCTTGCGCATGATATCCAGGTAGAAATACAGATTGCGCGCTTCCCCTTTGATATCCGTATCGATTTCATTGACGAGATTCCCCGCGGCGATCTGCCTCGCCACTTCCTCGGCTGTTTTCAATTGCTTGACGAAACGCCCGGCCCGCATCGCCGAGGCCAGCATGGCCGCCAGCGCACAGCCCCCGTACACGGCCCACCAGGCCGGACGCGAAACGTCTTCGCGGGCGGAAAGCAGGAGATGGGTGGGTATCGCCGCCAGCGCGCACAGCAGCGCGGTGCCGCGCAGCGTGGCGGGCACGATGCCGCTGCGCAGCGGATAGGCCGCGGCGCGCAGCCACTTCCTCCAGCCGACAGCGGTTCGCTGGCCGGCCTGCAGCGCATAGCCGCCGAGCTGCCCGGCGGCCACCTGGGCGTAAAAATGCTCCGCATCTTCTATTTGCTGGCGCGAAGCCTTGATGCGCACCGAGGCGTAGCCCGTGACCTCGCCGGCCTCTATGACCGGCATCGCGTTCGCCAGCACCCAATAGAAACCGCCGGACTTGTGCCTGTTCTTCACCACCGCCAGCCACGGCCTGCCCGCTTTCAGGGTGTCCCACATATCCTCGAACACCGCGGGCGGCATATCCGGATGGCGGACGATATTGTGGGCTTTCCCCAGCAACTCCTCCCGCGTGAAACCGCTGATTTCCACGAATGCGGGGTTGCAGTACGTGATACGTCCCTTTAAATCTGTCTTCGAGATCAGATATTGATCGTCATGCAGTACGAACTCATGGTCGGTAATCGGGAGATTCACTCGCATGGCGCATGCCTCTCTTCAGTGGGGAGCCGGATGCAATTCGAAGATTGCATTTTGTCTGCATATGAAATATCTGATAACGCCGCATTGTCCATAGGGTTTCCACGGATGTGGCGTCTTTGTCACGAAATGGCCGCGGTCCTTTCTCTTTTCGATAACCCAGCTTCTCCACTGACGGCTTTTGGCCCGGGCGGGTCGGTACGTAAGATGCCCGTACGGTTGGCGCAAGGGGCGCCGCCAGGAATTCGGCGCGGTTCTCGGGACCGGCCGGCAGATGGAACGTGTGATGAATCATTGGGAGCTTGGCGCCACGGAGATCGCCGCGGGCGTGCGATCGGGAGATTTCAGCGCCGAAGAGGTCGCTCGCAGCGCCCTGGCGCGATTGGAATCGGTGAACCCGGCGCTGAATGCGATCGTGGATTTTCAAGCCGAGCGGGTATTGGCCGCGGCGCGCGCGGTGGACACCGCGCGGGCCGCGGGACGCGGCGCGGGTGTGCTGGCCGGCGTGCCGGTGACGATCAAGGTCGTGGCGGACGAGGCCGGCTTCGCGACCACGAACGGATTGCGCTTGCAGCGCGATCAGATAGCCACGGAAGACAACCCGCTGGTGTCGCATTTCAAGGCGGCGGGGGCCGTGCCCCTGGGCCGGACGAACACGCCGTCGTTTTCACTGCGCTGGTTCACGAGCAATCGCCTGTACGGTTCAACGCGCAATCCGCATCGCGCGGGCTTGACGCCTGGCGGCTCCTCGGGCGGCGCCAGCGCCGCGGTCGCGGCGGGCCTGGGCGCCATCGGCCACGGGACCGACATCGCCGGCTCGGTGCGCTATCCGGCCTATGCCTGTGGCGTGCACGGCCTGCGCCCGACCCCGGGCCGGATCAGCTATTTCAATGCGAGTTCACCGGTGCGCGGCATCGGACAGCAGTTCATGTCGGTGTCCGGCCCCATCGCCCGCAGCGTGGCCGATCTTCGGCTGGCGCTGGAGGTGATGGCTCAGGGCGACGCGCGCGATCCGGTGTGGGTGCCGGCGCCTTTGCGCGGACCGGCGACGCCTCGCCTTGCGGCCTTGTGCACGCATCCGGCGGGAATGGATACGGACCCGTGCGTGGTGCGCGCACTGGAAGAAGCCGCGCAGCGTCTGCGCGATCGCGGCTGGCGGGTAAGCCGCGTGGACGACGTGCCGCCGTTGCGCGAGGCCGCTATCGAGCATGTGTATCTATGGATGGGCGACGGCTTCGACAGCCGTTGGGCCAAGGCGCTGAAAGAAGAGGATCCGGGCGCGCTGGCGGCCTTGGCGGGGCAGCGCAAGCAAGTCGCCGGCATGGACGCCGCCACGTTCTCGGACGCGCGGACGCGCCGCATGACGATGTTACGCGAGTGGCAGCTTTTCTTCGAGGACTACCCGGTGCTGCTGATGCCCGTGTCCGGCGAACTGCCTTTTCCCGATGAACTGGACATGGGGGACGAGGCGGCGTACCGGCGCGTCTGGGAAGCGCAAGTCCCGCTGATGGGAACGGCGTTCGTGGGAGTGCCCGGGGTGTCCGTGGCCACGGGCGTGGAGGACGGCGTGCCAGTGGGCGTACAGGTGGTCGCGGGGCGATTCCGGGAGGACCTGTGCCTGGACGCGGCCGCCGATATCGAGGCCGACGGTTTCAAGCCACGCGTGGTGGATCCGGCGTTCTAGCCATTGTTGGTTTTTCTGTAAACACAATATCAGGGGAAAGAAATGTCTCAAGCCTTGGGCCGCTGGGCCCTGGCGTTCGCCGTCGCGAGCGCGAGTTTCTGTGCGATGGCCGCCGACGCGACGCCATGGCCGACCAAGCCGGTCCGCATCCTGGTGGGCTTTCCTCCGGGGAATTCGACCGACATCAGCGCGCGCCTGATGGCCAGCGACCTGGAGAAGGCGACGGGCCAGCCCTTCGTGGTGGAAAACCGTCCCGGCGCGGGCGGCACGATCGCCATCGATCTGGCCGCGCGCTCGGGCAAGGAGGGCGAGACGGTGCTCTTTACCTCGACCGGCCCTTTCGCGATCGGGCCGCATATCTACAAAGAACTGAAATCCAAGCCCCTGAGCGATTTCGCGCCGGTGGCCATGGTGGGCCGCGCGCCGCTCTTGCTGGTGGTGGCGGCCGACTCTCCGTACAAGACCCTGGCCGACGTCGTCGAAGCGGGGCGGGATCCGAAAACGCCGCTGAATTACGCCTCCATCGGCAACGGGACGACGAATCATCTGGCGATGGAGTTGTTCAAGAGCCGCACGGACACGCACTATTCGCATGTGCCCTACAAGGGTTCCGGTCCGGCGCTGACGGACTTGATCGGCGGACGCGTGCAACTGATGTTCGACAGCCCCGCGCCGCTCCTGCCGCTGATTCGCGACGGAAAACTGCGCGTGCTGGCGACCGGCGGCGCCGAGTCGTACAAGGAAACGCCCGAGGCGCCGACGATCGCCGCGACCTATCCGGGTTTCGAGGTGGGCACCTGGACGATGTTCGCTTTCCCCGCGGGCACGCCGGATGCCATCGTGCAGAAGATGAATGCCGCGGTCATGCCTTTGCTCAACAACCCGGCACTGGCCGAGAAATCCAGGACCGCCGGCATCGAACTCTTCGAGCCGCAGACCGCGGCGCAGGCCGAAGAACGCTACGCGCAGGACTTCAAGCGCTGGGGCGAGGCCGTGAAGAGCGCCAACCTGGACATCAACTGATCGACTTTCCATGGCGGCGCGCGCCGCCCGGTGGAGCGGCTGTTCCGCTCCTGCTTGTCTGTTTTCACTCATTCATCATGGCACAACACACATCGAGCGGATCTTCGGGCGCCGCGCTGGATACGCATCTGATTCCGGGCTCCAGCCTGGTCGAGCCGGTCATCGTGAGCGGCGCCGCTTGCGAGGTCGTGGACGAGGCTGGCAACACCTACCTCGATCTGGAAGCCGGCCCTGGCGTGAATTCCGTGGGCCATTGCCATCCCAAGGTGGTCAAGGCCATCCAGGACCAGGCCACGCGGCTGCTGCAAGGCCCCGGGCGCAATCACAGCCGCGTGACCTCGGAACTGGCCGCGCGCATCACCCGCGAAAGCGATGGCCGCCTGTCGCGGGTGTTCTTCACCAATAGCGGCGCGGAGTCGAACGACGGCGCGATCAAGCTGGCTTTCAAGCACGCGACCAACACCGGCAAGAAAGGCTACGGCGTGCTCGCCATGGAGCATAGCTTCCATGGCCGCACCTCGCTGGCATTGAGCCTGACGGGCAACGCGGCGCGCAAGAAGGGCTTTGGCCCCTATGCCGCCCTGCCGGGGGTCGTGCATGTGAGCGCGCCCTATTGCTATCGCTGCCCTTATTCTTCGCACAACAAGAACAACGACGGCGGTTGCGGCCTGAAGTGCGCCGACGCGATCGAGGATGCGATCAAGGTCCGCATGCAGTCCGCGCCGGCCGTGCTGATCTCGGAGTCCATTCTTTGCGTCGGCGGCGTTCTCACGCCGCCCAAACACTACTGGCCGCGCGTGCAGGACATCTGCCGCAAGCACGGCATCACGCTCGTCATCGACGAGGTGTTCGCCGGCTGGGGCCGCACGGGCAAGACCTTTGGCTATCAACACTGGGACGTGCAGCCCGATATCGTGACTTTCGCCAAGGCCATTGGCGGGGGGGTGCCCATCGGCGGCTTCATGGCGACCGAGACCCTGGGCACGGCGTTCGAGGAAGGCGATCATTTCACGACCTTCGGCTCGAACAACCAGATCGGGATGGCGGCCGGGCACGCGGTGCTGGACATCCTCGAAGAGGAAAGGCTGGCGGACAACGCGCGCGTCTGCGGCGAATACTTCCTCGAGGGATTCAAGCGCCTGGCCGGCAAGTACGAAGTCATCGGCGACGTGCGCGGAATCGGCCTGATGATAGGCGTGGAACTGGTGAAGAACCGTGAAACCCGCGAGCCCTATCCTGAACTCGTCAAGGCCATGCATGCGGCCTTGCGCGAACGGAAACTGCTGATCTCGACCACGGGCACCTACGCTTCAACGCTGCGTATCACGCCGCCCCTGGTGATCACCCGTGAACAGATAGACCACGCGCTGCGTATTTTTGACGAAACCTTTGCGGCTCTGGGCCGCGTGTGAGGGCACGATGTCGAAGCTGTTGATAGCCGGCCGATGGGTGGCCGGCGACCATTCCGAAGTCCTGACCGATTGCTATAGCGGCCAGCCCTATGGCGAGATGGGGGTCGCCTCGGCGCGGCAAGTGGACGAAGCCGTGGGCGCGGCGGCGCAGGCCGCCCGCCGCATCCGCCTGTCGCCCGACGAACGCTACCGCATCCTGATGCGCGCGGCCGACCTGATGCAGGCGCGCAAGGAAAAACTGCTGGACACCCTGGTGTCCGAGACAGGTTTCCCGCGCGGCGACGGCGAGAACGAGGTGCGCCGCTGCGTGCAGACCTTGCAGCTCTCGGCCGAGGAAGCGCGCCGCCTGGTGGGCGACATCGTGCCGATGGAAGCCACGCCGGGGCTGAAGAACCGCATGGGCTATACCGTGCTCGTGCCGCGCGGGGTGGTCTGCGCGATCACACCCTACAACTCCCCCTTGAACGTGGTGGCCCACAAGGTGGCGCCGGCTCTGGCCGGCGGCAACGTGGTGGTGCTCAAGCCCTCGGAGCTGACGCCGCTGAGCGCAGTGGCCTTGTGCCAGATCCTGATCGACGCGGGCTTGCCGCCGGAGTGCATCAGCCTGCTGCACGGCCCGGGCGCGGCCATCGGGCGCGCTCTTCTGGACGACAACCGCATCCAGTTCTATACCTTCACGGGCAGCACGCGGGTGGGCCGCGAGATCCAGCAGGCCGCCGGCTTGCGCGGGACGCAACTTGAGCTGGGCAGTATCGCCAGCACCATCGTGCTGGCCGACGCGGATCAAGCGCTGGCGGTGGGCAAGATCGTGGCCGCGGGCTTTCGCAAGGCCGGCCAGGTCTGCACCTCGGTGCAGCGCGTGCTGATCCAGCGGCCCATCTACGAAGCCTTCCTGGAAAAGCTCGTCGAGGCCACGCGCAAGGTACCCTACGGAGATCCGCGCCAGCCGGAGACAGTGGTGGGCCCCATGATCACCGTGCAGCAGGCGGAACGCGCCGAGCAATGGCTGGCCGAGGCCGTGCGGGGAGGCGCCCGCGTGCTGGTGGGCGGCAAGCGCGAGCGCGCGGTGTTCGCCCCGACCATCCTGGCCGATGCGCCGCCGGACGCGCGGGTGGTGTGCGAAGAAGTGTTCGCGCCGATTATCGTGGCCATTCCCGTCGATACCGTCGAGCAGGCCTATGAGCGGGCCAACGATACGCCGTACGGCCTGGCCGCCGGCCTGTTCACGCGGGATCTCTCGGTGGCGATGCAGGCCGGGGTGAATCTGCAGTTCGGTGGTGTCCATATCAACGAAACTTCCAGTTCGCGCGTGGACGTCATGCCGTTTGGCGGCGTGAAGGACAGCGGCTTTGGCCGCGAAGGCCCGCGGTACGCGGTGCGCGAGATGATGGAAGAGCGCCTGGTGACGATCGCTTTCTGATCGCGGCGCGGTGTGGGCGGGCGTCCGGGCGGCGCCCGCCTTCTTTGCAAGGAGCACACATGTTGTCCGAAGCAGCGCGCGGCGTCAGCCATGTTGAATTTCGCGGCGTGTCCAAGACCTACGATGGCCGGAGCTATTCGGTCAGGGACCTGGACCTGGCCGTAAGAAAAAATGAGTTCCTCACTTTCCTGGGGCCTTCGGGATCGGGCAAGACCACCTCCCTGATGATGCTGGCCGGCTTCGAGACGCCCACCTCGGGCGACATCCTGATAGCCGACAAGCCGGTCACGCACGCGGCGCCCCACAAGCGCAATATCGGCGTCGTATTCCAGAACTATGCCTTGTTCCCCCACATGAACGTGGCCGAGAACCTGGCTTTCCCGCTGACCGTGCGCAAGTACCCCCGAAGCGATATCAAGAACAAGGTGGATCGCGCCCTGGACATGGTGCGCCTGGGCGCCTTCGCCGAACGCCGGCCGGCGCAGTTGTCCGGCGGCCAGCAACAGCGCGTGGCGCTGGCGCGGGCCCTGATCTTCGACCCGGTCCTGGTGCTCATGGACGAGCCTCTGGGAGCCCTGGACAAGTATCTGCGCGAGAAATTGCAGTACGAGATCAAGCGGATCCACGCGGAACTGGGGGTGACCATCATCTACGTCACCCACGACCAGTCCGAGGCCTTGACCATGTCGGACCGGATCGCCGTGTTCGACGAGGGCCGTATCCAGCAGTTGGCCTCGCCCGCCGATCTCTATGAGCGGCCCGCCAGCGCCTTCGTAGCCAGCTTCATCGGCGAGAACAACCTGATAGAAGGCACGGTGCTGGAGGCCGCCGCCGGCCTCTCGGCGCACCGCAGCGCCTGCGGCGCCACATTGCGCGCGCGCCATGCCGGAGAGTTCCCGGCGGGCAGGCCCAGCATCCTGTCGGTGCGGCCGGAGAAGGTCAGCCTCATGCCGCAGCCCGGCGCCTGCGACAACGTGCTGGACGTGAAACTCGAGCAGTACATGTACCACGGCGACCATCTGCGCGCCGTGTTCCGGCTGGCCGGCGGCGGCACGATGATGTGCAAGGTGCCCGACGCCAGGCCGCTGGGCCAGGCGCGCCCCGGCGACGTGCTGCGGGTGGGCTGGAAATCCGACGATTGTTTTGCCTTTCCCGCGACGCGGGCATCCTGACGTATCACACCAACACAAAAGGGGAAAAAAATGAAAGCAGGAAAGTACATCGCAATACTGGCGGCCTCGCTGGCACTGGGCGCGCAGGCCCAGGCGCAGGAGCTGAACATCACGGCCTGGGGCGGAAGCTCGCAGGCCGCGCAGAAAAAGGTCTTCTACGAACCCTTCTCGGCCAAGACCGGCATCAAGATCACCGAGGACTCCTGGTCGGGCGGACTGGGCATCCTGCGCACCAAGGTGCAGGGCGGCAACGCCAACTGGGACGTGGTCCAGGTCGAGGCCGACGAAATGGTGCTTGGCTGCGACGAAGGCCTGTTCGAACCGCTGGACTGGGCCCGGATCGGCAAGCGCGAGGACTACATCGCGGGCGCGGCCACCGATTGCGGCGTGGGAGCGGTTGTGTGGACCACCGGCCTGGCCTATGACGGCAACCGCCTGAAGGAAGGCCCGCGCAGTTGGACGGACTTCTGGGACCTGAAGAAATTCCCGGGCAAGCGCGCCATGCGCAAAGGGCCGAAGTACACGCTGGAGTTCGCCCTGCTGGCCGACGGCGTGGCGCGCGACGAGGTCTACAAGGTGCTCGCGACCCCCCAGGGCGTGGACCGCGCCTTCCGCAAGCTGGATGAAATCAAGTCCAGCATCGTCTGGTGGAGCGCCGGGGCGCAAGGGCCGCAACTGATCGCGGCGGGCGATGTCTCCATGGGCGCCATCTACGTCAGCCGCGCCATTTCCGCCAATCGCGCGGAACACACCAATTTCAAGGTCGTCTGGCCGGGCAGCATCTACGCCATCGACTACTACGTCGTGCTCAAGGGCAGCAAGCACCAGGAAGAGGCGACCCGCTACCTCGCCTACGCCACGTCGGCCGATATCCAGAAAGCCTATCCCGCGCTGGGCAACCAGGGCATCACCAATATCCGCGCCAACACCCTGGTCGATGCCGAAGTCCTGAAGGACCTGCCCACCAATCCCGCGAACCAGTCGCAGGCCGTCGCGCTGGAGGCGGAGTTCTGGGTGGAGAACATCGAAAAGCTGACGCAGCGCTTCAATGCCTGGGCCTCGCAGTAAGACGGAGCCCGAGGGGAACATCATGCAAACCGCCGCCGTCTTGCGGGCCGCGCCGGGCGACGAGGAGCGGGCCCTGCGCCAGGGCCTGCGCCGCGCCGAACGCCGCCGCCACTGGCTGGCCTTCGGGCTGGCCGCGCCGCTCCTGTTGTTCTTGTTGGTGAACTTCGTGCTGCCCATCTTCCTGATCCTGAAGATGAGCGTCGACGACCGCGAGTTCGCCCGCGCCGCGCCCGGCGTGGTGGCGGCGCTGGCGCATTGGGAGGCGGACACGCCCGTGCCCGAGGCGGCCGCCCGCGCGTGGATAGACGATTTGCGGGCAGCCCGGGGCACGCCGGCCCTGAACGCGATCGCCAACCGCCTGAACCAGGATACCAGCGGTTATCGCAGCCTGGTCATGACCACCGCCCGGCGCCTCGCCCAGGCCCCGCCGGGGAACGCCACGCAGGCCTTGGCCGGCATTTCGGAACAGTGGCGCGGTCCGGAGGTATGGCAGGCCATCCAGCGCGCCAGCGGGCCGCTGTCGGCGATGTACCTGCTGGGCGCCATGGACCTGCATCGCGCGGGAGACGGCGCCATCGAGCGGGTGCCGAAGGACGAGGCGGTTTTCCTGACGGTGTTCCAGCGGACCTTCGGCATCAGCCTGGTGGTCACACTGTGTTGCCTGGTGCTGGGCTATCCGGTGGCCTACCTGCTGGCCACCGCCAGGCCGCGCGTGGCCAGCGTGATGATGCTGGCGGTGCTGATTCCCTTCTGGACCGCGCTGCTGGTGCGCACCTCCGCCTGGGTGGTGCTTCTGCAGCGCGACGGCGTGGTGAACCAGCTATTGCAATGGCTGGGCCTCATCGACCATCCGCTGACGCTGGTCTTTAACCGTACCGGTACTTACATCGCCCTGGTGCACGTCTTGCTGCCCTTCATGATTCTGCCCATCTATAGCCTGATGACGGGGATACGCAAGCACACCGTGCGCGCCGCCATTTCTCTGGGCGCGAGCCCGCTGACGGCATTCTGGCGGGTGTACTTCCCGCAGACCCTGCCGGGCGTGGCCAGCGGCTGTCTGCTGGTCTTCGTGACGGCGATCGGCTTTTACATCACACCGGCACTGATCGGCGGAGCGGGCGACCAGATGATCGGCTACTTTATCGCGCACTTCATTACCGAGACGGCCAATTGGTCCATGGGTGCGGCGTTGGGCGGCCTGTTGCTGCTCATCACCTGCGTCGTGCTGGCCGCGCTGGCCTGGACGAAAACCCGCCAGCGCGCCGCGCGCTGACGCGGCGCGCGTATTGGAGATTTCACATGGATACGTTCCAGAGCGCCAGCCCCCTGGATAGAAGCTGCCGGCTGGGTTTGCGGGCGGCCTGCGCCGCCATCCTGCTGTTTCTCATCCTGCCGGTGCTGGTCATCATTCCGCTTTCCTTCAATGGCGGGTCTTTCCTGACTTTCCCGCTGGAGGGGATATCCCTGCGTTGGTACCGGCAGTTGTTCGCCTCGGAAAACTGGATGACGGCGATACGCAACAGCTTCCTGATCGCGGTCGCCACCACGGCGCTGGCCACGGCCCTGGGGACGATGGCGGCCATCGGCATGCAGCGCCTGCCCGGCAAGCTCAAGATGGCCATGCAGATGTTCATCACCTCGCCCGTGATCGTGCCGGTGATCATCAGCGCGACCGGGTTGTATTTCCTCTATGCGCCCATCGGGCTGAACAACAGCCTGCCGGGGCTGGTGCTGTCGCACACGGTGTTGGCCGTCCCCTTCGTGGTAATAACCGTAGCCGCCACGCTCGAAGGCTTCGACATGAACCTGATGCGGGCGGCGGCCAGCTCCGGCGCTCCGCCCGTGCTGGCCTTTCGGCGCATCATGTTGCCGCTCATCGCGCCTGGCGTGATATCGGGCGGCCTGTTCGCTTTCGCCGTGTCTTTCGACGATATCGTCATGGCGATTTTCCTCGCCGGCCCCAGGCAACGCACCATCCCGCTGCAAATGTTCAACGGGGTGCGCGAGGAGATCAACCCGACCATCGCGGCGGCGGCCACGATACTGGTGATCCTGTCCATCCTATTGCTTTCGGCGGTAGAGTATCTCAAGCACCGCGCCAGGCGCATGAACGCCAGCGGCCTGGAGGGCCACCAGGCCTGAGGCCCGGCGTCAGGCGCGCGGCTCGCCGCGCGCCAGGTAGGACACCAGCAGCTCGACCGCCTTGGGCTGCTGGTCTTTCTGCTTGATGCAGACCTTGTACTCGCGGTGCGCCCAGGGTTCATCCAGTTCCACGATGGACAGGGGCTGGCGCGCGGCCATGCGCCGCGCGAAGCCCAGCGGCACCACGCCCACGCCCAGGCCTTCGGCGGCCATGTTGCAGACGGCCTCGAAGCCGGCCACGCGGATGCGGGCCTGCAACGGCACGCCGATCTTGGCGGCCTCGGTGCGCAGCAATTGCTGCACGAAGCTATTGGGTTCCTGTTCGATCACGGCGTGCCCGGCCAGTTGCGACAGGCGCACGCTGCCGGCTTCGGTCAGCGGATGCTGGGGGTTGACCACCAGCACCAGCAGATCGCGGTAGCGGCAAGGGAAGACCTGCAGGCCGGGTTCGGTCACCGTCCCCAGCAGTACGCCGATGTCGGCAGATTCTTCGAACACGGCGCGCTGGATGCTGGGGCTGAGTCCCCCGACCAGATCGATGAAGATCTTGGGGTGCTGTTCCGAGAAGTCCTTGACGATGCCGGGAAAAAAATCGGTCAGCGTCGATTCGCTGACCATGAGCCGGACCTGGCCGCGTTCGCCCTCGGCATAGCTGCCCAGTTCGTCTTCCATCTCGGCCATGGCCCGCAGCAGGCGGCGCGCATGCCGCAGCAGCGCCTGTCCGGCCTCGGTGGGCACCACGCCTTGGCGCTGGCGCACCAGCAGGGGCGTGCGCAGCATGGCTTCGAGATCGTGGATGCGTTTGCTGACGGCCGAAGTGGCGATGAACTCGGCCTGGGCCGCGCGAGCGATACCGCCGTGCTCGACCACGCCCACGAAGAGACGCAAGGTCATCAGGTCCAGACGCGCAGCCAGGCTGCGCGAAGGCGCCGAGACGGGCGGATCGGCGGGACGATCATTCATAGGGTTTCGACAGGTTGCGACGCAATGGTCCGGGGCAGGACCTGATTGTATGAAGGATTGCGTCGTAGCCGCGCGGCCGATGCCGAGCGTTTTCCCTAGTATTCCCGCGATACCGTGCTCAAGCGCGCCGATTGCAACCAAGCCGCTGGAACGCACGGAGGCAGCGTAATACTGAACCTGCCTGCGCAGCATCGACCCGCGGGTCACCGCAGGGGCGAGTAGTCCGTCGGGCTGAGGAAGAAATTCTCGATCCGCTCCACGATGGGCCGCTCCGCCTCGCTGGCGGCGCGCTTGGCGATCCACTCGGCATCGGCCTGGAAGGCATTCCATTTGCGCTCGCGCTCCGCCAGGCTTTCCCATTGCAGCATATAGGTCAGGGCGTGATTGCTCGGGCCGGCCAGCGTGGTCCAGAACCCCAGGGGCTGGATACCGTGCTTATCGAAAAAGCCCAGCGTCGTCGCGCGGAATCGCTCGTGAAGCGCCGGCAGGCGCCCGGGCAGGCAGTGGTAGATGCGTGTTTCGATGATCATTGCGCCTCCGTTGCGCAGTTTCCCGCGCGAGCGTAATCGGTCTCGGGCAGCGCTTCCTGCCAATCGGCCTTGCCCAGCGAGATGGCCAGGTGCGCCATGAAGGTGTCGGCGGCGGCGCCATGCCAATGGCGCTCATGAGGCCGTATCCACACCACATCGCCCTGGCGGATTTCCTGGGGCGCTTCGCCTTCGACACAGACCCAGCCTCGGCCCGAGGTCACGTGCAGGACCTGCCCGTGCTCATGCGTGTGCCAGAAAGTGCGCGCCCCCGGGGAAAAGAAAACATGGTTGATGCCGACATTGTCCGCCGGGGGCATGACCGGATCGGCCCAGACCACCCCGGTGAATGTCGCGCCGCGCCGCTCGGAAGGCTTGCCCTGGTCCCGCCCATGAAAGACTTGCATGAAAGCTCCTTGGTTCAAACGGTTTTCAGGCGGACGCCGCCCGACACGTCGCCGATGGCGTCCACCACGCGATTGCTGATCTGGTCGCCGTAGCCCAGCGTCGCGGCCAGGCCGAAGCAGGCCGCCGGGCCGGCCGCGTTCAGCGAGGCCACGCCCAGCTCGCGCACCATGTCCACATACAACATCACATCCTTGCTCATCAGCTTGCTGGTCAACCCGCCTTCGAGGTAGTTGCCATCGACGATGAAGGGAAAGCGGTTGAGCGTGGCGAAGTTCACCCCGCTGCTGCTGTTGATCACGTCAAGCAGGCGATGCAGGTCCAGGCCGGCCTTTTTGCCCGCCACCATGACCTCGGCGGTGGCCGCCAGGCTGACCGCGTTCAGAAAGTTGTTGAGCAGCTTGGTGGCATGCCCCGCGCCGCTGCCGCCCATGGCCACGACCTTGGCGCTGATGGGCGCGAACACCCAGCCTACGGCCTCGATGGCCTCGGGCGCCCCTCCCACCATCAGCGTCAGCGCGCCCTTCTCCGCCGCGGCCGCGCCGCCCGATATGCCGGCGTCGACATACTGCACGCCCTGCCCGGCGAAGCGCGCGTTCAGGCGCACCGTGGAACTGGCCGCGGCCGTGCTCAGGTCGACCACGATCTGGCCGTCCCGGCAGTGCTCCAGAATGCCGCCCGCGCCCTCCACCACGGACTCCACCACTTTGCTGTCGGGCAGCGACAGCAGGACCACGTCGGCGTATTCCATGACCTCGCGGATCGTCGCGGCCGCCTGGGCGCCGGCCGCGGCCGCGCGCGCCGGATCGCTGTCGTACCCGAGCACCGCGATGCCCGCGCCGACGAGCCGCCGCGCCATCCTGCCGCCCATATTGCCCAGGCCGATAAAACCGGCACGTTTCCTGTCCATCTGCGTTCTCCTTCGCCCCCGGCCGCCCGGGCGCTAGTAACCCAGGACGGTCATCGCCCCGTCCACCTTGAGCGTGATGCCGGCCACCGTCGCGCTGGACGCCGATGCCAGGAACACCGCCGCCTCGGCCACATCGGCGCCGGTGGCCAGGCGGTTCAACGGCGTGCGGCGGCGGCGCGCGGCCCAACCTTCCTCGGAAATCACGGAACTCGCGCCCGGCGTGACGACGGGCCCCGGCGCCAGCGCATTGACGCGAATGCCGTGGCCGCCAAGCTCCGCGGCCTGTTGCCGGGTCAGGGCATCGAGCGCTCCCTTGATAGCGCTATAGACCCCCGCCCGGGAAATCGACACCGACACCGCCACCGACGACAGGTTGATGATCGCGCCGCCACCGCGCGCGATCAGATGCGGAGTGGCCGCCTGTAGCGCCCATATCGCCCCCTTCAGGCCCACGTCCATCATCTTGCAGACTTCGTCTTCCGGCATGTCGACCAGGGGGGCATAGAAAAAATAGGCCGCGTTGTTGACCAGGATATCCAGGCCGCCCGACTCGCCCGCATAGGCGTCGACCGCACGCAGGACCTGCTTGCGGTCGCGCACATCGCAGGGCAGCGGCACCGCGCCCGGCACGTCGCGCGCGGCCTCGGCCAGCAATGCCTCGTCGATATCCAGCAGCCCTACCCTGGCGCCCTCCCGCGCATAGGCCCGCGCTATCTCGCGGCCGATGCCGCCCGCGCCGCCGGTGACGATCGCCGCCTTGCCTTCCAGCACTCCCATGACGCCTCCTTTATCGCGATGGCCGTTACTTTCTGGCGCGGACCTTCACGCCCGCCCAGTCTTCGACCACGCGCGCCACGTCCGCATAGTCGGCGTCCCGGCCATGGATGGCGGTGGTCATCACCAGCATCTCGCGCACCGATGAACCCACCACCATGGGCACGCCGTGGCGCTCGGCCTCTTCCAGGCACAGACGCACGTCCTTGTGCGCCAGGCGCGCCGCGAAGCCCACGTTGAAGGTGCCGGTCAGCACGGCCTTGGGGAACTTCTCCATCGTCGCCGAGTTGCGCCCGGATCCGGCGTTGATGACGTCGATCATGACGCTGGGATCCAGACCGGCCTTCACCCCCAGCGCCATGGCCTCGGAAGTGATCGCCACGGCCGTGGCCGACAGCAGGTTGTTGGCCAGCTTCATCACCTGGGCCTGCCCGGCTTCGGCGCCCAGATAGAAGAGTTTGCCGAAATGGCCCAGCACCTGAGCCAGCGCCTCGTAGCGCGCCGGCGGGCAGGCAACCATGATCGCCAGGGTGCCGCGCTCGGCGCCGGTCGGCCCGCCGCTGATCGGGGCATCCACATACTCGATGCCCTGGGCGGCCAGCGTATCGAACGCGCGCCGCGCCGCCGCCGGCCCGATGGTCGACAGGTCCACCACGCACTTGGCCCGGCCCGCCCGCGCCAGCCCCTGTTCGCCCCCCAACACCTGCTCCACCGCCTTGCCATCGGGCAGGCTCAGGAAGACCACGTCGGCCGCGTCGCCCACGGCCCGCGCGCTGTCGTGGGCCACGGCGCCGCGAGCCGCCAGTTGCTGGCGCACGGCGGGATTGCTGTCGGCGACGTGCAGCGCGTAGCCGGCGTCGAGCAGGCGTCCCGCCATGGGGCCGCCCATATTGCCCAATCCGATGAAACCGTAAATCGTCTCGCTCATCTTTTGTCCTCGAAATATGCCGCTTGCGGCTGGGTCAGCGGGCCTGCAGGCCGATCTGCCTGGCCAGTTCGGCGAACTGCTTCTGATCGCGCTGCAGGACGCGGGCGAAGGTCTCGGGGCTGCGCTCCTCGGCCGAGGGAATCTGCGCGGCCAGGCTGTCGATGCGCGCGCGGAAGTCAGGCGACTGGACCGCCTCGGTCAAGGCCTGGGCCAGCTTGTCGACCACGGCCTTGGGCGTGCCCTGGGGCGCCACCAGGCCGTTCCAGATCTGTAGATCGAACTGGGGCACGCCGCCCTCGGCGAAGGTCGGCACGTCGGGCATCTGCGGCAAGCGCTCTTTGGACGCCACGGCAATGGCCTTGATCTGCTTGCCCCGGTGCAAGGGCAGCATGGTGACCGTCTGGTCCAGCACCGACTGTATGGTGCCTCCCATCAGGTCGGTAATGGCCGGCCCCGATCCACGGTACTGCACCAGTTCGGCCTGCACGCCCGCCATCTGCAGGAACATCGCCTCGGCCAGATGAGCGGTGGTGCCGGGGCCGCCGGAGCCGAAGTTCAATTTGAGCGCGCCGCTGCGCATGCCCGCCAGCATGGAGGGCAGATCCTGGATACCGCTCTGATTGCTCACGCTGAGCACCATGGGCACATTGGCGATGGTGCCCACGGCCGTCGTGTCCTTGACGATGTCCAGGCCGGCCTTGGGATACAGCAGGGGAATCAGCACCATGGACTGATTGCTGAACATCAAGGTGTAGCCGTCCGGCGCCGAACGGGTCAGCCGCTGAAATGCCAGCAGGCCGCCCGCGCCGGTGACGTTCTCCACCACGAAAGTGGTCTTGGTGGCCTTGCCCAGTTCGCTGGCGATCAAGCGGGCCAGCGCGTCCAGGCTGCCGCCGGGCGCGACCCCCACCATGATGGTGACGGACTTCGACGGGAAGCTCTCCTGGGCCATGGCCGCGTGGCCCGCTCCCAGGCAAAAGGCTATTCCGGCAAGCGCGGATGCGATGCGTCGTTTCATGTTGTCTCCTCTGTGGGGCGGCCTTTGCGGCTTTGTGCCTCGGTTGAAAAAGCGGTTCAGCGCCGGCTCAGCAATCCCGCCAGCGCGCGGACGGAGCCGGCCTTGTCCAAATGCGCGATGGCCTCCAGGCAGGCCTCGGTCGTCCCCGCGGACAAACCGGCCAGCGGGAAAAGCCGCAGGAACTTGGCCTCCACGTCACGCCAATCGATGCCGCGCGCGCCGGAGCCGCGCGGCGCCCGGCAAGTGGCGCGATGCACCGTGCCGTCCTGCGTGTGTATCGTGACCGTGCCGCCATGCCGGTGCGGAAAGCGATCCGGCAGGGGCGGCGGGTCGGGATCGAATTCGACCTTGTCCTGCAGCGCGGCGATTACCGGGTCGGCCATCGTGGCCACGTCCATATGCCGCCAGCCGAAGCCATCGTCGGCAATCGACGCCGCCACGAAATAAGGCAGGCTGTGCGCCGCGTCGACCAGGTTGCGCGGATGCGGTTCGCCCTTGAAATTGGTCCACTGCACAGCCGCCGACACGACGATGCGCGCAACGTCGCCGGGGCGAATGGCGCCGGCGCGCGCGGCCTCGGCCGCGGCTTCGGCGCTTGCATGAAAGGGGTGCGCGCCCGGCATGAGCTTGATGGCCAGGTCGGTCACGATGTCCCAGGAAGCGCCCCAATCGCGCGCGATGTCCTCCCGCGACTGCCCGCCCAAGGCATCTAGCAGGCCGCGCGGCTGCTCCAGCACGCCCAGCTCGCCTTCGAATCCCCGCTGCGCCGCGAGCGCGGCGCGTATGCCGGCGCTTGCCGCCTGGCCGGCGTGATATTCCCGCGCGCAACTGGTGTCGGCCGCGATGGCCATGCCGCTGGCCGAGGTGGCCGAGAGCGCGATGGCATGGGCCAGGCGCGGCGCGTCCAGGCGCAAGAGCAGGCCCGCCGCCACGCAGGCGCCGAACACCGTGGACCACGACCCGTGAAACCCTCGCTGCATGCGGCCCGGCGTCAAGGACTCGTCGATGCGACCGGCGACTTCATAGCCCAGCACCATGGCCGCCAGCACATCCCTGCCGCTTGCGCCCTCGCGCTCGCCCACGGCCAGCGCCACGCTGGAGACAATGGTGCCGATGTGCGCGATGCTGCGCATATCGCTGTCGTCGGACGCTGCCGCATCGCTGGCCGCCGCATTGGCGCGCGCGGCGCTGGCCAGCGGCAGGCGGGCGCCGTCAAACCACAGGCCTGCCGCCGGCGCGCCGCCGTCGGCCAGCTCGATCTCGCGGATGATGCGGGCCGATTCGATGCCATAGCCCATGGCGGCGCTGGCCAGGGTGCTGGCCAGGCTCATCTTGGCGTGCTCGATGGCGAGCGCCGGCAGGGCATCGGCGGACGTGGACAAGACGAAGTCAGCCAGTTGACGCGCCAAGGGGCGCGCCACGGAGGGGGATTGCACAATAGCTTCCTTGATGAGTGCGTTGCGCCGGCATCACTGCGCGGCCGTTCCCAGTTCCTTGAGGACGGGGATCCATTTGGCGAGGTCCTGGCGCACCAGGGCCTCGAAATCCGCGGGCTTGGGAATGGGCATATCGGGCAAGGTAAAGCCCTGGCCGATCAACTTCTCGCGCAGCGCGGCCTGGCCCATGACCTTGTCCAGGGCCGCATACAGGCGCGTCGAAACGTCGGCCGGCAATCCCGCCGGACCGACCAGGCCCCACCAGAGCGTGACCGAATAGTCCTTCAGGCCGCTCTCCTGCAGCGTGGGAACCTCCGGCAGCAACGTGGAACGCCTGGGCCCGGTGACGGCGAGCGCCTTGAGCTTGCCCGCCCTCACCAGGCCGATGGCCGCCGGCAGGTTGTACAAGCCCATGTCCACGTCGCCGCTGATGATGGCGCTCAGGCCCTGGGGCGCGCCGGTATAGGGCACGTGCATGAGCGGCTTGTCCAGGTATTGCGACACCGTGGCGCCGGCGATGTGGTGGCTGGTTCCCACACCGCTGGAGGAATACCGGAAAGTCTCCGGCGGCTTGGCCTTGATATCGGCCAGCAAGGCGGGGGCGTCTCGATAAGGCGCCTTCTCGGCCACGACCAGCAGATTCTGCACATCGGCAATTTCGCTGATGAAGCTGAAATCCTTGATCGAGTCGTAGCCGGGCGCCTTATAGAGCACCTGGTTGTTGACGAAAGTCCCCTGCGCGGCGATGCCCAGGGTATAGCCGTCCGGCTTGGCGCGCGCGATATCCATCGTGCCGATGGTGCCGCCCGCGCCGGCCTTGTTGTCCACCACCAGCGGCTGGCCCAGCTCATCGGCCAGGGCCGAAGCCACTACGCGCGACAGCGTGTCGGCCGCGCTGCCCGCCGCGAAAGGCACGATAAGCCGGATGGAACGTTCGGGATAGGCCGCCTCGGCGCCCGCACTCCAGAACGCCGCACAAAAAAAGGGCAGCAATGCGCAGACGCCTGCCTTGCGCCGGTAAAACCCGCTCATTTCGTCTCCTCCTTGCCGGGATACGACACGACATCGCAGCCCAACACTTGATTTAGTTTTGTCAGACAAGGCAGACTGTAGGCGCCTTCTCCTTCTGCGTCTGTCGAAACTTATTCTTTGACCATTGAGTTGATTTCAACAATGCACAAACTCAGAAACCGCCTTGGCCCGCTCCGGGTGCTGGATGCCGTATACCGGGGCGGCGGCGTCGGCCGGGCCGCCGAACTCCTGCATGTCACCCCCGGTGCCGTGAGCCACCAACTGCGCCGGCTGGAAAGCGAACTGGGTGTGCAACTGGTGCAGAAAGACGGCCGCGACATCGCCTTCACCGCGGTCGGCACCGAACTGGCGCTACAGGCCGCCGAACTCTTCGATCAGTTGGAGGGAGTGCTGGCCAAGGCGGCCGAAGCGGGCGCCAATCGCCGCATCCGCGTCAAGGTCATCCCCAGCTTCGCCATCAAATGGCTCATGCCCCGGCTGGGCTCGCTATACGTGCGGCATGGCGACATCGACATCGAAGTCGCCACCGTCGCGCGAGCCGATGACACCGACCTGCACAATGCCGACTTCGTCGTGCGTTGCGGCGCCGGCGACTGGCCGGGCCTGCGCGCCGACCTGCTGTTTCCCGATGAACTCGTGCTGGCCTGCTCGCCCGCGCTGGCCGAGCGCCTGCACCGCCCCGAAGACGTGCTGGGCGAAACCTTGCTCAAATCCATGATCGCCCCCGATTGCTGGGACCGCTGGCTACTATCCGCGGGCCTGGCCGCAAGCGGCGACACCCGTTTCATTCCGCTGGCCAACGCCGTCCTGTGCCTGCAGGCCGCGGCCGAAGGCCTGGGGATCGCGGTCACCCAGCGCGCCTACATCACCCAGGACTTCGCCACCGGCCAACTGGTCCAGCCCCTGGCCCATACCGCGCGCAGCAGCAATGGCTATTACCTGGTCAGCAACCCCGCGCGCGCCAGCGGCGCGCCCTTCAGCATTTTTTCCGATTGGCTGATCAGCGTGAAGTAGCGGCGAAAGACCGCGCGAATGCACTCGATAATGAGAATTATTGTTAATATTCGCGCTTTCCCCGATCACTACGATTTGCCCGCATGTCTGTTCCGCTCAAGCGCAAACACGGCTGGCTCGCCCATTACCGCGAGCTGCTTGGCGCATGGCGCAACAGGAATTCGCCGGATGGCGAGGACGCCATTCAGGACGTGGCGGTGGAACTGCTCGAACGCGGCATCGTGGATCTCGATGAACCCCGCTCCTATCTGGCGCGCGGCGTCTCCAACGGCGTGATCGACCGGCACCGGCGCCGCGGGATCATCCCGTTTCGCCCGCTCGACGATTTGCCCGAGCATGAGCACCCCACGGTGGCGGATGGACAGTCGGCGTTCTATACCAGCGAATTGCTCACGGCGCTGATGGCGGCGTTGCAGGAACTGCCGCCCGCCTGTCAGCGCGTCTATCTCCAGCATCGCCTGGAGGGTTGGACCCATGCCGAAATCGCGGCCGATATGGGCATTTCGCGCAGTATGGTCGAGAAACACATGGCCCGGGCGCTACTGCACATCGGCGAAAGACTGAAACACCATGCCCCTACAGATTGAGGCGATTGCCCTGCCCGTTCGTCTCTAGAGACGAGACGATGCGAAAATCCGTGACTGCCCATACCTATCCCCATGAACCATCAAGACAACACCCCTGCCGATGATCCGCGCACCCGCGCGGCGCAGTGGTTTGCGCGCGTTCAGTCGGGGCAGGCCACGCACGAGGAAATCGACGCCTGTGCGGCATGGCGCCGCGCAGACCCGGCGCACGACGCGGCCTATCGCAAGGTCGAGTTTCTCTGGCAGGCATCCGGGCAATTGCCGCAGCAGGAGTTGCGCGCGATGCTGGCCGCCAGCCGTGCCGCCACCGGAGGGACAGCGGCGCCGGCGCGCCGCCGGTTCGGCTGGGCGGCCGCGGCGGCGTGCGCGGCCATTGCCGCCGTGGCGGTGGCGTTGCCCCTGCTGAACAGCGAGGTGCCGGCCTATCGCGCAGCCTTCGAAACCCAGCCGGGCGAACGGCGCGAGGTGACGTTGCCGGATGGATCGGTGCTCAGCCTGAACATGAATACACGCCTCGAGGTGGCTTTCTTCGAGAAGCGGCGCGATATCGCGCTGACCCGGGGCCAGGCGTTCTTCGCGGTTCAGCACGAGGCCGAGCGCGAGTTCGTGGTCCGCACCGACGCCGTCACGGTGACCGTCACGGGTACGCGCTTCGACGTGCGCCAGGACGATTCCCGGGTGGCGGTGGAGTCCGGATCGGTGCAGGTCAGCGCGGGCGCCTGGTGGAACAAGACGGAGCGGCGGCTCACCGCCGGCCACGCAGTCGCGCGCGATGCCGCGGGGAATCTGAGCGCCGTGGCGCCGGTCCAGATCGAAAACGTGCTCGCGTGGCGCCAGGGCAAGATCGTGTTCCGCAATGCGCCGCTGGCGCAGGTGGTAGCCGAAATGAATCGCTATCTCGCGCGGCCGGCCAGGCTCGATGCGCCCTCGCTTCGCGACTACCGGGTGGCGGGCGTCTTCAACATCGACGAGCCGGAAGCGATCCTGGCGGCGTTGCCGGCCGTGGCGCCGGTCCAGGTGCGCGTTCAACCGGATGGCAGCGCGGTGATCCTGCCCCGCTGAGCGCCGACGCCCTCCTGTCGGGGCCTATCCCCGCCGCTGTTACAAAATAGTTTTCATTTTCATTGAGGTGTTTGCCTCGCCCGCTCGTTTGTTCCTACGAGGGGGCATGCATTGCCATGCAGCGTGCTCCGGGAAAACCTTGGCCAAGGGTTGTGGCGCATAGACGCCGGCTTTATTGATCTGGAACGGAACACTGTGAGAACCAAAGTTGAACACCGAGCGAGCGCGTCCCGCGCGCCCTTCGTGCTAGGAACCCTGTCCTTGTCGCTGGCCCTGGCCATGGGCTTCGCGCCGGCGCGGGCGCAAGCCCAGGCGGCCGCTGCGCACATCAGCATCGCGGCCCAGCCGCTGGAGCAATCGCTGCTGCAATTGGGGCGCCAGACCTCGTTGCAGATTTTCTACCCGCAGGATCTGGTCGCGGGCATTCAGGCGCCGGCCGTGTCCGGCGACCTCGCGCCCGAAGAGGCGCTGCGCCGCCTGCTGGCCGGCAGCGGCCTCGAATACGCCCGTCAGGGCAACACGATCACGCTGTCGCGCCCCTTGGGCAATCAGGCCGCGCAGCTCGATCCGGTCACGGTCGAGGGCCGCAATACGATGACGACGGAGGGCTCGGGTTCGTATACCGTGCGAGCCACCGCGGCCGCCACCGGCCTGCGGCTGTCGCCCCGCGAAACACCGCAGTCCGTCAGTGTGGTCACTCGCCAGCAGATCGAGGATCTCAACCTCACCTCGCTGGGTGAAACGTTGAAGACCGTCACCGGCCTGGCCACCACGTCGTCCGACATCGACCGCACCGACATCCATTCGCGCGGTTTCTATGTCGACACCTATTCGTACGATGGCGTGCCGATCGCCACGCAGAACGATTTCTTCGGCACCTCGAACTTCGATCCGATCCTGTACGACCGCGTGGAGGTCGTGCGCGGCGCGACCGGCCTGATGACAGGCACCGGCAACCCGGGGGCATCGGTGAACGTGGTGCGCAAGCGCGCCAGCAGCAAGGAACTGACGGGCGCGGCGACCCTGGGCCTGGGTTCCTGGGACCATCACCGCGCCACGGTGGACCTCTCCACGCCGGTGAACAGCGAGGGCACGGTGCGCGCGCGCGTGGCGGGCATGATGGAAGAACGCGACTCCTACCTCGACCGCTACCACTCGCGCAATCAGGCCTTCCTGGCCACGGTCGAGGCCGACATTACGCCCGACACCACGGTGCGCGTAGGCTTCGAGCACCAGGCCAAGCGTCCCACCGACGTGACCTGGGGCGGCCTGCCTATGCTGTACAGCGACGGCTCGGCGGCAAGCTGGCGGCGCAGTTTCAGCATCGGCGCCGACTGGACCCTCTGGGACACCACCAACAACACGGTCTACGCCTCGGTGGAGCATCAGTTCGACAACGGCTGGAACGTCATTGCCAATGTCAGCCGGCTCGACAGCAAATACGATTCGAGGCTGCTCTATCTGATGGGCCAGCCGGACCGCGACACCGGGCTGGGATTGAATGTCTGGCTCAATCGCTCGCACCAGGAGTTCGATCAGAACAGCGGTTCGATCCAGGCATCGGGCCCGTTCGAGCTGTTCGGCCGCCAGCATGAGGCCGTGTTCGGCTTCGTCGGCAGCAAATCGACCCTGCGCTACGGCAACCACCCCGCGCTCAATACCAGCCCGGTGGGCAATATCTACGATTGGGATGGCTCCTATCCCGATCCGGGCTGGGGCGAGTACAGCGAGCTGGGCAAGCAGAAAACGCACCAGACCGCGGTGTACGGCGCCCTGCGCTTCGCGGTCACGGATTCGCTCAAGCTGATTCTCGGCGGGCGCCAGAACCGCTGGGTGCGCGACAGTGGCGACGACACGATGCGCAGCAACGAGTTCACGCCCTATGCCGGCCTGGTCTACGACTTCAACCAGACCTACAGCGGCTACGTCAGCTACACCGATATTTTCCAGCCCCAGTCATACCGGGACGCCAGCGGCAAGTATCTCGATCCCGTGCAGGGCAAGAGCTACGAAACGGGCCTGAAGGCAGACTATCTGGACGGCAGGCTCACCACCTCGGTGTCGGTGTTCCGCATCGAGCAGGACAACGTGGCCGAGCGCGATGGCTCCCGCTTCGTCGAAGGAACCTCGGAGTTCGCCTATCGCGGCGCGAAGGGGCTGACCAGCGAAGGATTCGAACTGCAGGCCGCGGGCGAAGTGAACCCGGGCTGGCAGATCTCGGCCGGCTTTTCGCGCGCGCTGGTGCGCAATGCCGACGGCAAGCGTTTCGATAGCTATCGCCCGCAGAATCTGGCCCATCTTTTCACTACCTGGCGGGTGCCGGGCACCGAAGGCAAACTGACGGTCGGCGGCGGTGTCCAGTGGCGCAGCGGCGTCTACATCGACCAGACCACGTCGGCGGGCGTCAAGGCCAGGCGCGACCAGGGTTCCGTACTGCTGACGAGCGTGATGGCGAACTACCGGTTCACGCCAAGCCTGTCGGCCCAGCTTAATATCAACAATCTGTTCGACAAGAAGTATTTCGACCTGACCGGCGACGGCCAGGGCTTCTATGGTTCACCGCAGAAGTTCATGCTGACCATGAAGTACGCATTCTAAGCAGTATGATCTGCGCGGCATGAGGCGTTGCGAGCCCTGGATTGGGCTCGCAACGCTTTGTGCCCCTGGCCGTTTCCCGCGTGGGGCGGGAGCCGGCCACATAACAAAACAATTCTACGGAGACGACGGATGGCCAAGCCTTCCCGATCAAAACTCTGGTTTCTGGTGCACAGTTGGCTCGCGATGCCGATCTGGGTGCTGGTGTTCTTTGTCTGTGCCACCGGCACGATCGCCGTCATCAGCCAGGAGATCGTCTGGCTGATCAACCCGGCCGTGCGGGCCGAGGCGCCCGGGCCCGACAGCATGCGCCTGGGCTATCAGGCGCTGGTGGATGCGATCGGCGCGCAGGATCCGCACGCCGTCGTGCAGGGCCTGTCGTGGCCGGAGGAATCGCATTTCGCGCTCACGGCCAGCGTGTCGTATCCCGGCGCCACGACCACGCAACTCTATGTCAATCCCTACACCGGCGCGATCCAGGGGCCGGCGCTCGATTTCGATCTGCGCCAGTTCATGCGCGCGCTGCACGGCTGGCTGCTGATGCCGTTCGGCCATGGATTCAGTTGGGGCTGGTATCTGGTCTCGGCGCTGGCCATTCCGATGCTGGCTTCGCTCATCACCGGGCTGGTCGTCTACAAGCGCTTCTGGCGCGCCTATTTCCAGAAGCCGCGCCTGCGCACCGGGCAGGGGCCGCGTATTTTCTGGGGCGATTTCCACCGGCTTTCCGGCCTGTGGTCGATCTGGTTCGTGCTGTTGATCTCGGTGAGCGCGCTGTGGTTCCTGGTCCAGGCGATCCTGGCCGATACGCACACCACCGTCTCCACCGAAGGCGTGCCCACCATCATCGCGCGCGCCGATGTGCCGGCGGCGGTGAATGGCGTGGTGCCGCGCGTGCCGCTCAACCGGATCGTCGACAGCGCGCAGCAGGCATTGCCAGGGCTGGATGCGCAGCACATCTTCCTTGGCGGCAATGCCTTCGATCCCGTCACCGTGATGGGCCGCGGCGCTTACCCGCTGATGTTCGAGTTCGCGCAGGTCAGCCCCTATGACGGCGCGGTGCTGCGCACCCGCACGCTGGGCGATCGCAGCGCATTGGAGTTCTTCACCGAATCGATGCGGCCCTTGCACACCGGCGACTTCGGCGGGTTCTGGCTCAAGATGGTGTGGTTCGTCTTCGGCCTGCTCCTGACCATGATGTCGCTGTCCGGCATGCTGATCTGGTCCAGGCGCACCGCCCAGGAAACCGCCAAGGCCATCAAGCTGGCCATGGCCAAGAAGCCGGCCCCGGCACAATGACGCCACCGGATATCGACACCATGACGACATCGACTGCCACCAAGCTGCCGCTCGCCCGGCGCTGGAAGTTTCACCTGAGCGCGCTCGTGCTGCTCCTGCCGCTGTTCTACCTCCCCAGTTACTTCAAGGATATCGCCATGAACCGCGGCCTGAGCGGCCTCGGCCAGCGCGAGATCGGTCCGGTACAGGTGGGGTCCTGGACGCTGAAATTCGCCGAATGGGAAGACGAGGGCCCCGAGGCCGATCCGGCCGGGATGTTCAAGCTCTTCACGATGGCCCTGTGCGAGGGCTGCGAACGTGAGATCCGCGCCGTGTTCATCCGCACCGGCCAGCCGCGCAGCCTGCGGGCTGCCGGCGCGCTGTTCTCCGGCAGCCCGCACCGATCCTTCGCCGAAGTGCTGATTCCGCCCGGCACGCGGCCGGAAGACCGGTTCTGGATCACCGTGGAAGCCTGGGACGGCACCACCCATGAGGCGACGCTGCCCATCGCGCAAGCCTCGCCCGCCACCGCGCAGTGGCTCGCCAAGACCAACGGGAAGACGCAATGAACACCATCAATACGCTACGCGCGGGCCTGTCCGGCCTGCTTCTCAGCCAATGCGGCCTGGTCTTGGCGCACCACCCCGTGGCGCAATGCAAGGCGCTGGCCGATGACCGGATTCAATGCACCGGCGGTTTCTCCGACGGCGGCAAGGCGCCGGGAGTGACGATGGACGTGATCGCCTATGGCGGACAGGTGCTGGTGCCCGGCAAACTCGACGCCAACTCGACGCTGGTGTTCACGCGGCCGAAGGAAGACTTCTACGTGTTGCTGGAGGTGGGGCCGGGGCATACGGTGGAGATCGACCACACCGCGATCAAGGGTATCGGCGCGGCGCCCCGCGACTCAGTTCCGTATCGTGATACGGCGGCTGTCGAAGTCCATTGAATATGGAAACTGGACGCCATTTAAATCAAAAGCTTAGCAAGATTTGGTTCATTCACTTTGATCGGCGTGGCTCATTGAACTTGGGCGGCGCATTATTTCCCACTGCACACGGGTCCTCAGTCTCAGCTCGTCGCTTACCTCCGGATGGCAATGCGCCAGCATGCGCTGGCGAGATTTGAGGGATCAACGTCTTTTACGCAGAGCTCCTGTAGGGCGAAACTTCAGCATTGCCTATGCAAACGCTGGCGCCTATATCATCAAAAGGGGAGGCGGAATAAACGCTTGTCGAGTTCAATCTTCATCTCTCATTCCGGGATAACGCACATGGCGTCCTGGCATTCTCAGCAAATTGCGCGGCCCACTCTCCTGCTAACCGGCGCGAGCCGTGGTATAGGGCATGCGACAGTGAAGTTGTTTCACCAAAGCGGGTGGCGTGTCTTGACGGTATCGCGGGCGAGCTTTTCAAGTGAATGCCCGTGGGCGGGCGGCGTGGACGATCACATTACCGCCGATCTGGCGGACCCGAACTCGTATGAGCGGATCGCGGCCGAAGTCCGCCGGCGCCTGGGCGGCGCGAAACTGGCTGCGATTATCAACAATGCCGCGATTTCACCGAAGCTGGCGAACGGCGGGCGCAAGGGCGTCAGCATGACGGCATATGAAGATTGGCTTTCGCTTTTCAACGTCAATCTTTTCTCCGCAGCGACGATCGTCCGTCTGCTTCTGCCGGAACTCCGCTTGGCTGGAGGCACGATCGTCAACGTGACGTCGATCGCGGGTGCTCGCGTTCATCCCTTCGCCGGGGCGGCTTATGCCTGCTCCAAGGCGGCCCTCGCAGCGCTCACGCGCGAACAAGCTTTCGAGTTCGGTCCGATGGGAATTCGGGCCAATGCGATCGCGCCTGGCGAGATCGACACCTCCATCTTGTCTCCTGGCACCGAGGCCCTGGTCAAGGCGAGCGTGCCGATGAGCCGGCTTGGCGACCCTGCGGAAATCGCAGGAGTCATGTTCTTCCTGTGTTCGAACCGAGCCTCGTATGTCAACGGCGCGGAAATCGACGTGAATGGAGGCCAGCACGTTTAATCGGCTGGATGACCGGCCGCCCGCGGCAGCAATCACTGGAAGCCTGCGGGGAATGCCGGTCCAGAAGGCCGCCGAATGAAAAGACTGGCCCACGGCCGAGCCGGAACCAGAATCAGGCAAGCAATGACGTCTCCCGCGATGCCATGCGCCGGATGCTTTGCGGCGGGTGACCAAGCACGCGAATGAATGCCCGGCGCATTCTTTCGGGATCGGTGAAGCCGATTTTGTGGGCGATGATTTCGATTGGCTCCGCCCCGCGCTCGACGCGTTGCCTTGCCACCTCGACTCTCAGGCGCTCGACGGCCTTGGCCGGCGTCTCCCCCGTTTCGGCAAGGAATGCCCGTCCGAACTGCCGCGGACTCAAGCAGGCGACGGAAGCCAGAAGCTCGGTCGACAATGATTCGTGCAAGTGTTCGCGTATATAAGTCAGCACATTGCGAATTCTGTCCGACTCGGGCTCCATATCGGCGATGGCCGAAAATTGGGATTGCCCGCCGGGCCGGCGATGGTAGACGACCAGCATCTGGGCAACGGCGTGAGACAAGTCGGCGCCGTGATCCTCTTCGATCATTGCCAACGCCATGTCGATGCCGGTTGTGACGCCGGCCGACGTCCAGATGCCGCCTTCTCGGGTGAAGATCCGATCGCCATCCACCTTCACCCGGGGGTACTCCCGTTGCAGACGGGCGGCGTATTTCCAATGCGTCGTCGCGCACCGGCCGTCCAAAAGGCCGCTCGCAGCCAGGATGAAAGCGCCGGTGCACACGCTTGCAATGCGGCGAGCGCCTTTGCCGACGACGTGGTTCAGGTAGTCGCAGGTTTCCGACAATGCGTCATCGGGGTAGGCGCCGAGACCGGCGCCCGCCACGATCACGGTGTCGTAGGCGGAAAATCCGGCTTTCTGCGTGGTGATTTCCAGACCAGCCGAACTTTGAACGGGCCCTCCGGCCAGCGATATGACCTGGCATCGGTAAGAGTCGTCGCCCAGGAGCCTGCCGGCCACCTCGAACGCCGCCAAGGGCCCCGTCAAGTCCTGGATCTGGAAGTCGCGGAATACGAGGAAAGCCACGTCCCGCGGAGCGCGACTCGCGCTTGATGATGTTGGGTTCATAACACTCTTGCACAACACTCGAAAGCAGGCCCCACGCATCCTGGCCCTCGGCCGGCGCGTGGCCTGGAGCTGATGTTACACAACCTGCACTGTGGCCACCAAGACATATATACCTCAAAAACGGACAACCGATTTGGCAGCGCATGGCTTGGCTGAGGCAAGGCCGGATTAGGGGCTCCTCCCTGAGCACAGGGCAGGATTCCCGCCCTTGCGGCCTGCCTTGAACGGCCCGAATCCTTCGGCTTCGCATCGACACTGCCCAGTTTTTTTACCGATATGGAATGGCGGCAAAGGAGGGAACTACGTCCTTTTGCCGTCGGCTCGCAAGCCGGAGAATCTCCGCACGTTGAAGGCCCGGGAAAACCGGGTGCCCATCGCCCGCCGGGCGGACAGTCCCGGGCCAACGACAAGGCCTATGCCAGTGACGGGCCGCGTGACGGCGGCCGGCGCAAGCACGCATGGCGCATTCGAGTCCTCTTACAAAGCGATATCCAACATGAACCATAGAGAGTCCAACCCTGCGCGGAGAGCGGCCGCATGACCCATCCACGCCCTCCCTCCCGCCCGGGAACAAAACCGGTCTTCCTGCGCGCGGCTCTGCTGGCCGCGGGGCTCGCCACGGCAACGGCATGCGCCTTGTTTCTGCTGCCCGGCAAGAAGTCGTTGGCGGTCAGCGCCGCGGCGCTTCCCATGGTATCCGTCGCATTGCCGGTGCAGCGCACCGTCATCGAGTGGGACGACTATGTCGGCCGTTTCGAGGCGAGCCGCCGGGTCGAAGTCCGGCCCAGGGTGTCCGGCCAAATCGTAGGAGTGCATTTCAAGGACGGCGAAATCGTCCAGCAGGGCCAACTGCTTTTCTCCATTGACCCGCGCCCCTACCAGGCCGCCTACGCGGAGGCGCAGGCCGGCCTCGCGAGCGCGACCAGCGAACTCGCGCTGGCACGCGCCGACCTCGCGCGAGCGCAACGGCTGGTGGGCGACAGCGCGATTTCAAAGAGCGACATCGATCAACTGCAGGCGCGTGTGCGGACGGGAACGGCAAACGTCGCCGGCGCGCAAGCCCGCGTCGCGCTGAAGTCGCTTGAGCTGGAATTCACGGAGGTACGCTCGCCCATCACGGGCAGGGTCTCCGACCGGCGCGTCGACCCGGGGAACCTGGTCATGAGCGGAGAGGCCGGCAACGGCACCCGCCTGACCACCATCAATGCGCTGGATCCGATCTACTTCACATTCGACGCATCCGAAGCCTTGTACCTGAAAGCCATCCGCGCCCAGGAGCCGAACGCGGCGCAAACCCAGGTCGAAGTACGGCTTCAGGATGAGCCTGACTACTCCTGGCGCGGAAAGCTCGACTTCACGGATAACGGGATCGATCCCCGTTCGGGGACCATACGGATGCGTGCCGTGATCGAGAACCCGAAACTGTTCCTGACACCGGGATTGTTCGGAAACATGCGGCTGGCGAGCGGAGCCGGGGCGCCGGCCTTGCTGATCCCCGATTCCGCGGTCCAGATCGACCAGACGCGCAAGACGGTTCTCACCGTTTCCGCCGAAGGCACTGTGCTCGTCAGGGCTATCGAACTCGGCCCGCTGGTCGATGGGCTCCGGATCGTGCGTGCCGGGCTGGCCGCCGACGACCGAGTGATCGTCGGCGGCCAACAACACGCCATTGCGGGCACGAAAGTGCAAACGAAGCCGGAACCTGCGGCCTCCCAAAGCGGGATGGGGAACTCGAACCCTCTAATTTCCGGCGGCGAGCCCGCGTTCGCGTCGTAGCGATGCGCCGGCGGCTGCCCTAAAGGAAAAAATCTCATGCGCCTGTCGCGCTTCTTCATTACGCGCCCGATATTCGCCGCGGTGCTGGCGATCGCCATCACGATTGTGGGTGCGATCTCCTACTTCGCACTTCCCGTTGCCCAATACCCGGACATCATTCCTCCCACCGTCGTGGTTTCCGCGACCTACCCCGGCGCGTCGGCGGAAACCGTCGCGGAAACCGTGGCCGCTCCCATCGAGCAGGAAATCAATGGCGTGGAGAACATGCTTTACCAGTCCAGCCAGTCCACGGCGGACGGAAAGGTGTCCATATCGATTACGTTCAAGGTCGGGACCGATCTCGATGCGGCCCAGATGCTGGTGCAGAATCGGGTGGCGGCGGCCGTGCCTCGCCTGCCGCAAGAGGTGCAGCGGCTGGGCGTCACCACCCGCAAGACGTCGCCCAGCGCCCTGATGGCGATCAACCTGGTTTCTCCGGATGGCTCGCTGGATCAGGCCTATCTTTCGAACTATGCCCTCACCCAGGTGCGCGACAAGCTGAGCCGTATCGACGGTGTCGGGGAGGCCCGGATTTTCGGCAGCCGCGAAGTGGCCATGCGCATCTGGATCGATCCCCGGCGCACCGCCGCGCTTGAGCTGACGGCCGGGGAGATCGTCGCCGCCATGCGCGCCCAGAACGTGCAGGTTGCCTCCGGGGCGCTGGGCCAGCCGCCCAACCCGAGCGCCGACGCCTTCCAACTGAATGTCCGGACGCAGGGGCGGTTGAGCGAGCCGGAGCAGTTCGCCGACATCGTCATCCGCACGGATTCCGACGGCCGCCAGACTCGCGTTCGCGACGTCGCTCGCGTCGAGCTGGGCGCCGACGACTACGGAACGAATGCCTATCTGTCGGGCAAGCCCTCGATCATGATCGCCATTTTCCAGCGGCCCGGCACCAACGCGCTCGAAACGGGCATCACCCTCGAACGCGAGATGCAGGCGGCGGCAAAGGCGTTTCCGCCCGGGCTTGAATACCGGATCATGTGGAACTCGACGCGCTTCATCGCGCAGTCCACCGAAGCGGTCCGGGATACGCTTTTCGAAGCCGCGGCGCTCGTCGTGCTCGTCATCTTCATCTTCCTGCAGAATTGGCGCGCCGCCGTCATCCCCGTCGTGGCGATTCCCATCTCGCTGGTGGGCACCTTCGCCTTGCTGGCCATGTTTGGCTACAGCCTGAACAGCCTGTCGCTGTTCGGACTGGTCCTCGCCATCGGCATCGTGGTGGACGACGCCATCGTCGTGGTTGAAAACGTGGAAAGAAACCTCGCGCGGGGCCTGGGCCCGCTGGAAGCGGCTCGCGTCTCGATGGACGAGGTTTCGGCGGCCCTGGTGGCCATCGTGCTCGTGCTTTGCGCGGTGTTCATTCCCACGTTCTTTCTGACCGGCCTTTCCGGGGCGTTCTACAAGCAGTTTGCGCTCACCATTTCCGGCGCCACTATCATTTCGCTCGTCTTGTCGTTGACGCTCTCGCCGGCCTTGGCCGCGGTGCTGCTGCGGACGCACACGAAGGAGAAGAGCCGGCATCGGATCATCCGGCGCATGCAGCTTGCCGGCGACGGGTTCAACGAACGATTCGACCGGTTCAGCGCCCGCTATGGCCGATTGACGCAGTGGCTCGTGGCGCGCCCGAAGCGTGTCTTGATCAGCTACGGCGGGCTTGTGCTGGCGACCATAGGCATTTTCTGGGTAACGCCCACCGGCTTCATTCCCTCGCAAGACCAGAGCTATCTGATATCGATCACTCAACTTCCGCCGGGGGCCTCGCTGGCGCGTACCGATGCAGTGGTGCAAGAGGTGTCCAAGCGCTTGCTGAAGATCGATGGGGTCCGTGGCACGATCATGCTGCCCGGCTACGACGCCGCGTCGAACACGAATTCGCCGAACACCGCCACCGCCTTCATCCCGCTCAAGCCATTTGAAGAGCGGTCCCGCCCCGCCAGCGACATCCTCGATGAAGCACGCAAAGCCGTCGCGGACATCGATCAAGCGCGGGTTCTCATCATTCCCCCTCCGCTGATCGACGGCATCGGCTCGGCGGGCGGCTACCGGATGATGGTGCAGGATCGCGGCGGCCACGGGTACAAGCCGCTGGGGACGATTTCCGATCAGCTCATGGCCAAGGCGAACGGCACCGATGGGTTATCGCAGGTCTACTCCTTCTTCAACACCTCCACCCCTCGCATCTTCGCCGACATCGACCGGCGCAAAGCCGAAATGCTGGGGGTTCCGCCGGATCGCGTCTTTGAAGCGCTGCAGGTCTATCTGGGCTCGGCCTATGTGAACGACTTCAATCTTCTGGGACGCACGTTCCGGGTGATCGCGCAGGCCGAACAAGGCCAGCGCAACAGCGAATCCGACATCGCCAATCTGAAGACGCGGTCCGACAGCGGCGCGATGGTTCCCATCGGCTCGGTCGCCACGTTCAAGAACGAAACCGGCCCGTTCCGGGTCGTGCGCTACAACCTGTTCCCTGCGGTCGAGGTGGATGGAGACACGGCGCCGGGCTCTTCCACGGGCAGGTCCCTGGCCACGATGGAGAGGCTCGCCGACCAGATGTTGCCCTCGGGATACGGCTACGAATGGACCGGCATCGCGTTCCAGCAAAAGATCGCGGGCAACACTGCCGGCCTCGTCTTCGCGCTTGCTGTGGTGTTCGTGTTCCTGGTGTTGGCGGCGCAATATGAAAGCCTCACCTTGCCCCTGGCAATCATCCTCATCGTCCCCATGTGCCTGCTCGCGGCAATGGTCGGCGTCAATCTCCGCGGGATGGACAACAACGTCCTGACACAGATCGGGCTCGTGGTGCTGATCGCCCTTGCCGCCAAGAACGCGATCCTGGTGGTCGAGTTCGCGAAACAGGCGGAAGAGGAAGACGGCCTGAGCCCGGCCGCCGCGGCGGTGCGCGCCGCCCAGACCCGCCTGCGCCCGATCCTGATGACGAGTTTCGCCTTCATTCTTGGCGCCGTGCCGATGCTTCTGGCCTCGGGCGCGGGCGCCGAGCTGAGGCAGGCCTTGGGCACCTCCGTTTTCTTCGGCATGGTCGGCGTCACCGTCTTCGGCCTGCTCTATACCCCCACGTTCTACGTCGTTTGCCGCAAGCTCGGAGATCGGCTGTCCGCCCGCTCGCTGCAACCGCGGCACGAACAACCAGGAAGCATCAAGTGATTCGATTTCAGACCCTATCGATGTGGGTTGCGCCTCTGCTCTTGAGCGCCTGCGCGGTCGGCCCGGACTACAAGGCGCCGCCGGTCCCGGTTTCCGCGGCGGGGCCGTTCCTGTCCCGAAGCGATGCGACCGCGCCCGACGCCGTTCCCGTTTCCGCCGACTGGTGGAAGCTCTACCAGGACCCGGTGCTGGACAGGCTGGTCCAAGAGGCGCTCGCTTCGAACACCGACGTGCGCGTGGCGATCGCCCGGCTCGCCCGCGCGCGCGCCCAACTTCGTCTAACGTCCGCCGATCGGCTGCCCGGCACCGAGATCGGCGCAAGCGTGAACCGCCAGCGGCAATCCTCCATCCAGTCCTCGCCCGGCGTCGATCGCGAGAATACCGTTGTCGATGCGGGCCTGTCCGTAGCGTACGAGGTCGACCTCTTCGGCCGCGTGCGGCGGAACATCGAAGCCTCGCGGGGCGACTACCAGGCGGCGCAGGCCGAGCTGGACGCCGTGCGGGTATCGACCGTGGCGGCGACGACCCGCGCCTATCTGGGCGCCGCCAGCGCCGCGCATCGGCTGGCCGTGGCGCGACAGATCGTCGATTTGCTGAATCGCTCAGTCAGCGTGACGCGCAGCAGGCAGGACGCGGGCCTGACGACTTCCCTGGACACTGCGCGTATCGCGGCACTCCGGGATCAGCGGCAATCGGACATTCCCAGGATCGTCGCCGAACGCCAGGCCGAGCTGTTCCGACTCTCCCTGCTCACCGGCCGTGCGCCCAAAGACCTTCCGCCCGAAGCCGGCGCCCTCACGACGCCGCCCAGGATCCTGCAGCCCATCCCTGTCGGAGACGGGATGGCGCTCCTCGCCCGACGTCCGGATGTGCGCGCCGCGCAGCAAAGGCTGGCGGCGGAAACGGCCCGGATTGGCGTGGCGACAGCAGAACTGTATCCGCGTGTCTCGATTGGCGCGTCGGTCGGCTCTACCGGGTTCGGCCTTGACGACTTCTTCGGCAGCGGACCGCTACGCTGGTTGGCCGGGTCGCTCCTCTCCTGGTCGTTCCCGAATCAGGAATCGATCCGCGCCCGTATCGATGGCGCTACGGCCGACGCCCAGGCCGCTTTGGCAGCGTTTGACGGGACGGTGATACAGGCCTTGGGCGAAACCGAAACCGCGCTCTCAAACTACGCCCAGAGCCTGGACCGGCGCGGGACCCTGGCCGCGGCCAGGACCCAGGCCGAGAACGTGGCGCGCATCGTCCGGGCGCAAGCGCGAGAGGGGCGCGCCGACAGTCTGGCCTTGCTCGACGCCGAGCGCACCTATGCCGACGCGCAGGCGCAGCTTGCCGAGAGCGAAGCGCGGGTCGTGAATGCTCAGGTGGATCTGTTCAAGGCGCTCGGTGGCGGCTGGGAGTCGGCCCACGCCGACCGCGTGGTTGCCAAGTAGTTCCCCGTCTTCCGGATGGGTTCGAGGCGGATCATTTCTGGATGGAGGGCGTGACGCATGAAGGCAGATATCCCGGCGGCGATTCCCGGCATGGCTCGCCCGTCATCCAGCGCGCCCCGCGCGAACATACAGCTCAACGACATTGCCATGTTTGTCGAGGTCGCGAGGCGGGGCAACTTCGGCCTGTCCGCTGCCGCGCTGGGCGTTCCTCCGTCGACGCTCTCGCGGCGGGTGCGCGGACTGGAACGCGACCTGGGGATGCAGTTGCTCAAGCGCAGCACTCGGAAAATCGGCTTGACCGAGGCAGGCGCGCTCTACTTCGAGCGCTGCCGGGACCTCATCGATGAGGCGCGCGTCGCGCACGAGCAGTTGCAGACGAGCATCGCCTGCGCCGGAGGGCGGTTGAGCGTATCGCTGCCCGCCTCGCTGGCCCAAGTCTTCGTGCCTACGGTGATCGACGCCTTCCACCGCCAGTATCCGGACATTCATTGCCATTTCGAACTAAGCAATCAGCGGGTCGACCCGATCAGCAACACCTGCGACGTCGCCCTGCGCTTCGGCCAGCAACCCAGCTCCAGCCTGATTGCCCACGTCATCAGCGCGATGACGCCGCGCCTGTACGCATCCGCGGACTATCTCGATAAGCACGGAGTGCCCTGTTCACCGGCCGACTTGGCCAGGCATCAATGCCTGATCGGCACGCCCAGAGGAGAGTTCGAATGGGTGTTGCGGTCCGGGGCTCGGGTGGAGCGGATCCGGGTATCGGGCAAAGTGGCGGCCAATGATTCCGGCATGATTCGGTCCTTGGTCCGCGCGGGAATCGGAATCGGGCCACTCATGAAGTTCGAGGCCGCGAAAGCCGGCGGCGGCGACAAGATCGCCCAGGTCCTGGGGCAATGGTCATTGCCGCCGGTTCCCCTGGTCGCCCTGCTACCCACGCGCAAGGTGCCGGCGAGAGTCAGGGCGTTCCTGGATTTCATTCATCCCAATCTGCAGGACTGCTGAAATCCTCAAGCCGCATCTATGGCCATCGCAACGCTGATCAGCACCACCGCGGCGATGGAAACCGCGAACACCCGCCGCGCCCAGCGCGCATCGTCGCCAGCCGAAAACCCGTCCACGGCAGTTTTCAGCCAGTAGATTCCGCTTAACAAAACCATTGAGATGTAGAGATTTCCCACATATCCCAGCGCCGCGAGGGAAAGCGCGGCCACGAAAAATGCGGCAATGTACAAAACGATGCGCTTCTTCGCTTGATGCCTCCCCTTCACCAGGGGCAGGACGGGGATACACGCCGCTTCATAGTCCTTCCATCTGAACATGGCGATGGCGTAAGAGTGAGGCATTTGCCATATCCCGAAGATCACGAAGAGCGCGACAGCGGCCGTGTCGATGGTTCCGCGCACCGAGCAATAGCCCACGACAGGCGGGATCGCGCCCGATATGCTGCCGACCAACGTGGCGTGGACCGATCTGCGTTTCAGGAAAAGCGAGTACACCCCTACATAGACAACGTATCCGATGAACATCAGGACCAGCGGCTCAATTCGACGCGTCGCGGCATACAAAAGCAAGAATCCGGCGAAAGCCAGAATACAGGCAAAGGTCAGAGCCGACGTTATCGAAATGCTCCCGGCCGCCATCGGACGCGCAGAGGTGCGTTCCATGAGCCGGTCGATGTCACGGTCAATCACGTTGTTGGCGGCGCATCCGGATCCGATCACGAGCGCGGCGCCAGATATCACCAGTGCGCTATGACCTACATCCACGACGCCTCGCGATGCGAGCAGGTAGCCGCCGGCGAGAGATATGAGATTACCGGCCACAATGCCTGGCTTGACCAACTCGAGATAGGTTCGATACATAAAATATCGCCGGGTCGAACTGACCGCGGACAAGAAACAGCCGAACAGGCTTGATGACAGGAATAACCGTGATCGCGTCGTTGGTGGGCCAACGCCTGGGCCTGCCGGATCTACCGGCGGCCGCTGCGATCGTGCGGCGCGCAGGGTCAACCCGGCCCGGCCACAGCGCCCCTCTGGACCGGCCCACGCACCCACAACCATGTCATCAGGCCGGCCGCCAGCACCACCGGCAGCATGGCCGCGTTCAGCGCTTCCCATCCGAAGGCGTCCAGCGCCGGTCCGGCCGCCAGCGTGGCCAGCGCAGTAGCGGCATAACGCAGCATCTCGGCCGCGCCTTGCGCGCGGGCGCGCTCCGACGGGCGGTAGGACTGCGCCAGCAGCGTGGTGCCGCCGACGAACATGAAATTCCATCCCACCCCCAAGCAGAACAGCGCCGCATAGAACGCGGGCAGTGACGGCGAGGCCATCGCGATCAGCGAGCAAGCGACGTTCAGCAGCATGCCGGCGCCCAGCACCCGCGGCAGGCCGAAGCGCTGGATCAGCGTGCCGGCAAAGAAAGCCGGCGCGTACATGCCGACCAGGTGCCATTGCATGATGTTGGCGCCGTCCCCGATGCTGTGGCTGCATGCCACCGCGGCCAGCGGCGCCGCGGTCATGATGAACATCATCGAAACCGACCCGACCACGTTGTTGGCAAGCGCGGCGACGAACACCGGCTGGCGCGCCACCTCCCGCAGCGGCCGCGCGGGCAGGCCGGCCTGGATCTCGCCGGCCGCGGCGGGCGCTTCGGCGTCGCGGTAGCCGCCCCACAGCAGCGCGGCCGACAGCAGTGCCAGCAAGGTCACCATCAGATAGGCGCCGGCGAAAGTGACCGGCGCGAACAGATCCCGACTCCAGGCGGCCAGTGCGGGGCCGGCAATCGCGGCGATGACGCCGCCGGCCATCACCACCGAGATCGCGCGGCTCTTGGCGGCGGGCTCGACTGCGTCCGCCGCCGCTAGCCGGTAATACTGGGCAAAGGCCTGGAACACGCCGACCAGCGCGGTGCCGGCGCAGAACGCCCAGAAATCGGCATGAAACACGGCCCATACCGATAGGCCGCCGCCCGCCGCGCCGGCCAGTGCGCCCAGTGCGAATCCCCTGCGCCGGCCGATGCGCTGCATCAGCAACGAGGCGAACCAGGTGACCAGTGCGCCCGCTACCGTTATCAACGCGAATGGCAGGGTCGACAACGCCCTGTTGGGCGCGAGCATGTGGCCGGTCAGCGCCGTCAGCGTCAGGTCGATGGAAATGGCTGCGACGAATAGGCCCTGACAGACGGCCAGGATACGGGCGTTGCGACGGCCGTTAGTGGGGGAGACGGAGAGGGGCATAGCGGGATCGATGGGAATGAACGGAATGGGGAGGGCGGTGCGGTAAGCGCGGCCGGGTGGGGCTGACGGGTTTGACAGGCCTCACTTTATCGGCGCACGCTTTGGCGTAAATGACATAATTCCCTCAAAAAAAGCCATTCCCCACGCCGTCATATCCATGCGGGTGCCGGGCTTCCAATTGCTGGACATGTCCGGCCCTGCTGCGGTGTTCCAGACCGTCGGCAAGCAGGCTCGGACCGCCGCCGGTCCGGCCTATGCGGTTCACGTCGTGTCCGAGCACCCAGCCGGCTTCGATAGTCGATTTCCGTCAAAACTGGGGGCAGCTCCAAACTCCGCGAGCTTCGACGCCCGTGACACCCCCAATATGTAACAACCCTCCTTCCCCCCTTGAAGCCTAGAACATCATCCCTATAATTAGCACTCGACACCGGTGAGTGCTAACAACGTTCCCGGGCTCAACTGATCATCCTTTCTTCTTCTTTTTTGTAACAGGAGTTCCTCATGGCCTTGCGTCCCCTGGGCGATCGCGTGATCGTCAAACGCCTCGAAAACGAGCGCAAGACTGCCTCGGGCATCGTCATTCCCGACAGCGCCGCCGAAAAGCCTGACCAAGGTGAAGTCGTGGCCGTCGGCCCCGGCAAGAAGACCGAAGACGGCAAGATCCTGCCCGTCGACCTGAAGGCTGGCGACAAGGTTCTGTTCGGCAAGTACGCCGGCCAGTCCGTGAAGGTCGATGGCGAAGAACTGCTCGTCATCCGCGAGGACGAAATCCTCGCCGTGGTCCTGTAATCCCTGCCTCAAACGAATTTTCGAAGGAAGCTAAGAAATGGCTGCCAAGCAAGTATTGTTCGGTGACGACGCCCGCGTGCGCATCGTCCGCGGCGTGAATGTCCTCGCCAACGCTGTCAAAACCACCCTCGGCCCCAAGGGTCGCAACGTCGTGCTGGAGCGCTCGTTCGGCGCCCCGACCGTGACCAAGGACGGCGTGTCCGTCGCCAAGGAAATCGAACTGAAGGACAAGTTCGAGAACATCGGCGCCCAACTGGTCAAGGACGTCGCCTCGAAGACCTCCGACAACGCCGGTGACGGCACCACCACCGCCACCGTGCTGGCCCAGGCCATCGTCATGGAAGGCCTGAAGTACGTTGCCGCCGGTTTCAACCCGATCGACCTGAAGCGCGGCATCGACAAGGCCGTCGCCGCCGCCGTCGCCGAACTGAAGAAGCAATCCAAGCCGGTCACGACCAGCAAGGAAATCGCCCAGGTCGGCTCGATCTCGGCCAACAGCGACAGCTCCATCGGCCAGATCATCGCTGACGCGATGGACAAGGTCGGCAAGGAAGGCGTCATCACCGTCGAAGACGGCAAGTCGCTGGAAAACGAGCTGGACGTCGTCGAAGGCATGCAATTCGACCGCGGCTACCTGTCGCCCTACTTCATCAACAACCCGGACAAGCAAGTCGCCGCCCTGGAAGATCCGTATGTCCTGATTTTCGACAAGAAGATCAGCAACATCCGCGACCTGCTGCCCGTGCTGGAACAAGTCGCCAAGTCGAGCCGTCCGCTGCTGATCATCGCTGAAGACGTCGAAGGCGAAGCGCTGGCCACCCTGGTTGTGAACAACATCCGCGGCATCCTGAAGACCACCGCCGTCAAGGCTCCTGGCTTCGGCGACCGCCGCAAGGCCATGCTGGAAGACATCGCCATCCTGACGGGCGGCACGGTGATCTCCGAAGAAACCGGCATGTCCCTGGAAAAGGCCTCGCTGGCCGAACTGGGCCAAGCCAAGCGCATCGAAGTGGGCAAGGAAAACACGACGATCATCGACGGCGCTGGCGACAGCAAGTCGATCGAAGCCCGCGTGAAGCAAATCCGCGTCCAGATCGAAGAAGCCACGTCCGACTACGACCGTGAAAAGCTGCAAGAACGCGTGGCCAAGCTGGCCGGCGGCGTTGCCGTGATTCGCGTTGGCGCTGCCACCGAAGTCGAAATGAAGGAAAAGAAGGCTCGCGTCGAAGACGCCCTGCACGCTACCCGCGCTGCTGTGGAAGAAGGCGTTGTGGCCGGCGGCGGCGTTGCTCTGCTGCGCGCCAAGCAATCCATCTCCGACCTGAAGGGCGACACCCCTGACCAGAACGCCGGCATCAAGCTGATCCTGCGCGCTGTCGAAGAGCCGCTGCGCACCATCGTCACCAACGCCGGCGAAGAAGCCAGCGTGGTGGTGAACAACGTGCTGAACGGCAAGGGCAACTTCGGCTACAACGCCGCGACCGGCGAGTACACCGACCTGGTCGAGCAAGGCGTGCTGGATCCCACCAAGGTGACCCGCACCGCCCTGCAGAACGCTGCCTCCGTCGCCAGCCTGCTGCTGACCGCCGAAGCTGCCGTGGTCGAACTGGCCGAAGACAAGCCCGCTGCTCCGGCCATGCCCGGCGGCATGGGCGGCATGGGCGGCATGGACTTCTAAGTCCCGCTTCCCTTGCAAGGCCTCCCCGGCTCCGGCCGGGGAATGCAGTATCCTGAAAAACCCCCGGTCCTTCGCCCCGGGGGTTTTTCTTTGCCCGCCGTCCGCGCGGGCGCGGCCGCCTTCGCCCAGGGCCGGAACGTTTGCGCACAATCTGAAGGTTTCGCCGGGACGCATGCGTCCCTACAATGAAGGCTTCATGGACTGAACCCAGAACTATGCGCCTCCCCCAGAGCCTCCGCGTCCTGCGCCCGTCCGAGATCGGCGGGCTGCTGATGGATTCCGCCAATCAATGGTCCGCCCACCGCGCCTCCAGCAAGGGAGCGGCCCTGGCCTTGTACATGGTTTTCTCGCTGGCGCCCATGCTGATCCTCCTCATCGCGGTGGCGGGGGCCTTCTTCGGCGAGGACGCGGTGCGCTCCGAACTGTTCTCGTCCCTGCGGGAACTGACCGGCGAACGCGGGGCCGAGGTGATCCAGACGGTGCTGGCCAGCGCGCACGAGTCCGGCGGGGGCTGGATCGCGGCGCTGATTTCCATTTTCGTGCTGATCTTCAGCGCCACCACGGCGTTCGCCGAGCTCAAGGCCAGCCTGGACGACCTCTGGGAAGTGTCCGGCAACCAGAAAGGCGGGCTGCACGGCATGGTGCGCAGCCGGATGCTGTCGTTCGGCCTGGTGCTGGTGCTGGCGCTGTTCCTGCTGGTTTCCCTGACCGTAAACGCCGGGCTGGGCGCCGCGCGCAAGTACTACGGAGACCTGTGGATGGCCTCCACGGTCGCGACGGTGGCCGAATGGATCTCCAGCCTGTTTTCCTTCTCGGTGGTGGTGGCGCTGTTCGCGGTGATCTTCAAGCTGCTGCCCAGCGCGAAGATCTCCTGGCGCGACGTGATTCCCGGCGCCATCGTGACGGCGGCGCTGTTCCTGATCGGCAAGTGGGGCATCGGCCTGTACCTGAGCCGGGGCGCGGCGGTGTCGGCCTACGGCGCCGCCGGATCGCTGATCGCGCTGCTGCTGTGGATCTACTATTCGGCGCAGATCTTCTTTTTCGGCGCGGTGTTCACGCGGCAATTCGCGCTGCGCTTCGGCACGGCGGAACGGCAGGCATCCGGGCCGCAAGTGCCGCCGGCCTGAACACGGCGCGGGCGTCAGCCTTTCGCGCCGTCCTCCAGGCCGGCCATCAGCCTCAGGCACCGCAGGAACACGGGCCGCAATTCGGGCGGCAGCGGCGCCAGCACCTCGGTCTCGACCTCGGCGTCGCGCGGCAGTACGCGGGCCAGCAGGGCCGCGCCCTCTTCCGTGATTTCCAGCGCATAGGCGCGGCCGTCCTCGGCGGACCGCGTGCGGCGCACGTACCCCTTCTTCGTCATGCGGGCAATCATTTCGGCGAAGGAATTGCGGTCCAGCGCGATCAGTTCGGCGATGCGGTTCTGCGTAGCGCCGGGGTTCTGGTAGACGGTGACCAGCAGGGCTTTCTGGCGGGGAGTCAGGTCTTCTTCGGCGAACGCCTGGGCGAACAGCGCTTCGGCGCGGAAGTGGGCGCGGCGCAGCAAATGGGATGCCACCTGGGTCAGATCGAATTCCTTCAGGGCCCGGGCGGCGGCCGGGCGGGCGGTTCGGGAAGGGCTGGTCATCGGGCGTCCATGGAATATGCCCGACGATTGTAGGCGTTCACACGCAGGGGCTGGCGCCGCGGCCGAAGGCGCGTAAAATCCGCCGAATCGGTAACGATTCTCAATTCTAGCGTTCCACCCCATGTCCGGACCGAACACTCTGCCGGCCTTCCAGAGCCTGTACGCGCAGCATCACGGCTGGCTGCGCGCATGGCTGCTGCGCAGGCTGAAATGCCGCTTCCGCGCCGAGGACATCGCGCACGACGCGTTCCTGCGCCTGCTGCGCCGCGGCGGCCTGGAGACGGCGGACCAGCCCCGCGCCCTGCTGGCCACCACCGCCAGCAGGCTGGTGATCGACGAACACCGCCGCCAGGAGATCGAGCAGACCTATCTGTCGCTGCAGGCGGAATGCTGCGCCGCGCATACCGCGCCTTCGGCCGAACAGGTCGCCATGGCGGTCGAGGCGCTGGCCGCGGTGACGGGCGCGATCGAACGCCTGCCCGCCAAGGCGGGCCAGGCTTTTCTCATGAGCCTGTACGACGGGATGTCTCACCGCGACATCGGCCTGGCGCTGCGGGTGTCGGAGCGCTCGGTCAAGCTGTACCTCGCACAGGCCTTGCTCGCCTGCCACGACGTGCTGGCCGACCTGGCGCCGGCGCACGGCGATGCGTGAGGCCCAGGGCAATCCGGCGGGCGGTCCGCCGCTGCCGCGCGCCGCGCTGGAGGAAGCCGCCCATTGGCACAGCGTCATGGACGGCCATCCCAGCGCCGAGGAAACCCGGGATTTCGAGCGATGGCGCACCGCCAGTCCGGACCACGAACGCGCCTGGCAGCGCATGCGGGAACTGTGGAGCCTGTTGTCCGCGCCCGCGGCGCAGGCGCCCCCGGACCGGCTGGGCGGGCTGGTCCGCGACACCGCGGCCAGGCGGCGCAAGCGCCGGCGGAGAACGGCCTCGGGGCTGGCGCTGGGCGCGGCGCTCCTGGTGTCGGCCTGGTGGGCGGGCCAGGCCCAGATGCCCTGGCTGGCCGCCGATCTGCGCAGCGGCGTGGGCGAGCGCCGCACGGTCGAATTGAGCGACGGCAGCCGCGTCACGCTGAATACCGACAGCGCCATCGATATCCTCTATACGCCGACGGAACGCCGCATCGTGCTGCGCCAGGGCGAGATCCTGGCCGAAGTCGCCCACGGCGCCCCCGGACGGCCGTTCGTGGTGGATACCCGCGACGGCACCGCCACGGCGCTGGGCACCCGCTACGTGGTCCGCCTGATGCCGGACGCCACGCGCGTGACGGTGACGGAGTCGCGGGTGCGAGGCTGCCCCGCCGCTCCCGGCGCCGCCTGCCGCGACGCGTCCGCCGGACAGGCGCTCGAGATCCGCGCCGCGTCGGTCGAGCCCGTCCAGCCCGCCAACCGCGATGCGGAAGCCTGGACCCAGGGCCGCTACGCGGTGATAGACACGCCGCTGCCCGAGGTGCTGGCCGAGCTGGCGCGCTACCGGCGCGGGCTGCTGATCTACGACGCGCGGGCGCTGGCGGACCTGCGCGTTTCCGCGGTGCTGCCGCTGCAGGGCGATGAAGCGTACGCCTCGCTCCAGGAAAGCCTGCCCATCCGGGTGCGCAGCTACGGCCCGTGGATATTGCGGGTGGAACGGCGCTAGCGAATTTGTAACGGGCCTTTCCCTTTTGCGCGTCCGGCGCGTCATCCCTTCCATGCACAACCCAGCATGGAGCATTGCGGTGTACCCGAAACCCTTCAGCAAATTCCTCGCCGGCCTGGCGCTCGTCCTGCAGGCGCTGGCCACCTCGGCGCTTGCCGCCGAGGGTCCGCCGATACCGCCCGGTCCGCTGGACGAGGCGTTGAACGCCTATGCCCAGCGGCGCGGCCTGGTGATTTCCTATGACGCCTCGCTCACGCGGGGCCTGCGCAGCCCCGGCCTGCCCGCGCCCACCGGAACGGACGAAGACCTGTCCGCCCTGCTCGCCGGCACGGGCCTGTCGGCCCGGCGCAATGCCGAAGGCCGCATCCAGTTGCGGAAAGCGCCCTCTTCTCCCGCCGTGGAACTCGCGCCGATCACCGTGAGCGGCGTCCAGGAATCGGCTTTCGGTCCGGTGGACGGCGTCGTGGCGACACGCAGCGCCTCGGGGTCCAAGACCGATGCCGCCCTTCTGGAAACGCCGCAGACCATCAACGTGATCAGCCGTTCGGAAATGGACCGCCGGCCGGTGCGCAGCACGGCGGAAGCGCTGGCCTACACGCCGGGGGTCAATGCCGCCTGGGCGGGTTACGACGTGCGCTTCGATGTGATTCAGTTGCGCGGTTTCAACGCCAACTACGCCACCTACCAGGACGGGCTGCGCAGCGCCACGGGCGAATACGTGATTCCGCGGCTGAACCCTTATGGCGCCGAACGCATCGAGGTGCTGAAGGGGCCGGCCTCGGTGCTCTACGGCCAGAACACGCCGGGCGGCCTGGTGAACTTCGTCACCAAGGCGCCTACGGAAACGCGCCAGGGCGAGATCCAGCTCGAAGGCGGCAGCAACGACCACAAGCAGGGCGCGTTCGACCTGGGCGGCCCGCTGAACGAAGGCGCCACGCTGCGCTACCGCCTGACCGGGCTGTACCGCGACGCGGGCGCTTCGCTGGACCGCGTGGACGAAACCAACCGGTATTTCGCGCCGGCCTTTACCTGGGCGCCGAACGCGGACACCAGTTTCACGCTGCGCGTGCAGTACCAACGCGACCTCGTCGACGGCTGGACGGGTTACTTCTGGCCCGCCGAAGGCACGCTCTACGGCAATCCGAACGGCCGCCTGAAGCGCTCGCGCTTTCCCGGCGAGCCGGGCGTGGACCGCTGGGACGTGGAGCAGCGCTCGGTCGGCTACCGCCTGGACCACCGCCTGAATTCCATCTGGAAGGTCAGCCAGAACCTGCGCTATGCCGAAATCGACTTCGACGCGCGGAACAGCTTCCTGAACGGCTTCCTCGACGACGAAAAGCGACTCATCGACCGCAGCTATGTCGGGTGGAAGGAGCAGGTGTATGCCTTCACAGTGGACAATCAGGTGCAGGCCGAGTTCGACACCGGCCCCCTGTCGCACACCGTGCTGGCCGGCCTGGACCTGCGCCGCGTGAACAACAGCTACCGCTTCTACATGGGCACGCTGGGGCCGCTGGACCTGTACCGCCCGGTCTATGGCCAGCGGCCGCGGGATATCGCCGAATACACCGACACCCGCACGCACACAACGCAGATCGGCTATTACCTGCAGGACCAGATCCGCGCGGGCCAATGGGTCTTCACCGGCGGCGCGCGCTATGACCGCGCCTGGGCCGACAAGCAGGGAGTGAACTTCGGCTCGGACGCCGCGGGCAGCCAGAGCGACACCGCGTGGACCGGACGCGCCGGCATCGTCTACCTGGCGCGCAACGGCCTGGCTCCCTATGTCAGCTACTCGACGTCGTTCGACCCCGCCACGGGCGCCACCCGGTCCGGTTCGCCGTTCAAGCCCACCGAAGGAGAGCAGTACGAGGCCGGCATCAAGTACGAGCCGCCCGGCCAGAAGGCCTTCGTCACGCTGTCGGCGTTCCAGCTTACGCAAAAGAATGTGATCGCCGCGGATCCATCCGACCCCGCGTTCAACGCGCAGACCGGCGAAGTGCGCGTGCGCGGCGTCGAACTGGAAGGCAAGGCGGAACTGGGCCTGGGGTGGACGCTGATCGCTTCCTATGCTTACAGCCACGGCGAAGTGACCCGCAACACGCCCGATTACACCGGCGTCAATACCGAAGGCAAGGCCGTGCCCAACCTGCCTCGCCACCAGGCCGCCCTGTGGGCCGACCACAGCTTCGGCGGCGCGGCGCGCGGCCTGACCGCCGGCATGGGCGTGCGCTACCGGAGCAGCACCTATGGCGACGCCTACAACGAACTGGGCATGAAGCCGGTCACGCTGGTCGACGCGCGCGTCTCCTACGACCTGGGCGCCCTGGATCCCTCGCTCAAGGGACTCGCCTTCGCGCTGTCGGCGACCAACCTGTTCGACCGCCGCTACGTGGCTAGCTGCGGCAGCACGACATCGTGCTACTGGGGGCAGGAGCGCCAGGTGTACGGTACGCTCAGCTACCGCTGGTAGGCGGCAAACGCTCTCCCCGTCCGCGCCGCGCGGGCGGGGAAGGCGCGCCGCCCTGGAATTCCATCATTGACTTGCCGGCCCGCGCTGCCTATTATTTGCCGATATAGTACGTATACGTACTTAATATCCATTGGAAGCCGGGCAATGACGCCACGCCAGCTACGCAATTACATCGATGGCCGCTTCGAAGACGGCGCGTCCACCTTCGACAAGCACAGCCCGGTGGATGGGCGCCTCATCGCCCAGGTCCACGAAGCCGATCGCGGCCAGGTGAACCGCGCCGTGGAAGCCGCGCGCCGCGCCCTGCCCGCCTGGGCCGCGCTGCCGGTCGCCGCGCGTACCGACTACCTGCTGGCGCTGGCCGACGGCATCGACCGGCGGTTCGACGACTTCCTGCAGGCCGAAATCGGCGACACCGGCAAGCCCGTCGGCTGGGCCGGCAAGATCGACATCCCCCGGGGCGCGGCCAATTTCCGGGCCTTCGCCGAACTGGCCCGCACGCTGGACATGGAAAGCTACATGACCGACACGCCGGACGGCAGGCAGGCGCTGAACTACGCCTACCGCAAGCCGCTGGGCGTGGTGGGCGTGATCTCGCCCTGGAACCTGCCGCTCCTGCTGCTGACCTGGAAGGTGGCGCCGGCGCTGGCGTTCGGCAACACAGTGATCATGAAGCCGTCCGAGGTCACGCCCTCGACGGCCACCCTGCTGGCCGAAGTCGCCGACGAAGCGGGGCTGCCGCCCGGCGTGCTGAATCTGACGCACGGGTTCGGCCCGAACTCGGCGGGCGAATTCATGACCGCGCACCCGGGCATCGACGGGATCACCTTTACCGGCGAATCCGCCACGGGCGCCGCCATCATGCGCGCCGTCGCGCCCGGCGTGAAGCCGGTGTCGTTCGAGCTGGGCGGCAAGAACGCGGCCCTGGTGTTCGCCGACGCGGACTTCGACGCGGCGGTGGACGGCGTCACGCGCTCGGCCTTCGCCAACTGCGGCCAGGTCTGCCTGTGCACCGAACGGGTGTATGTCGAGCGCCCCATCTACGAGCGCTTCGTCGAGGCGCTGGCGGCGCGGGCCAAAGCCATGCGCATCGGCTGGCCGATGGAGCCCGATACCGAGATGGGGCCGCTGGTGTCGCGCGAACACCGCGAAAAAGTGCTGTCGTACTTCGCCTTGGCGCGCCAGGAAGGCGCGGCCGTGGCGGCGGGCGGCGGCATTCCGGAATTCGGCGACGCCCGCGACGCGGGCGCGTACGTGCAGCCCACGGTCTGGACCGGCCTGTCCGAACAGGCCCGCTGCATCAAGGAGGAGGTCTTCGGCCCCGTGTGCCACGTGGCGCCCTTCGATACCGAGGACGAGGCCATCCGCCTGGCCAACGACACCCGCTACGGCCTGGCCGCGGCGGTCTGGACGCAGAACCTCAGCCGCGGACACCGCGTGGCGCAGGCCATGAAGGTCGGCCTGGCCTGGGTCAACTGCTGGTTCCTGCGCGATCTGCGCACGCCCTTCGGCGGCAGCGGCCTGTCGGGTATCGGCCGCGAAGGTGGACGCCATTCGCTGCATTTCTATACTGAGCCCACCAACGTCTGCATCAAGCTCTGACGTCCCCCCGTCCCAAAGGAAAGCGGAATGAACCCAGCCACCACCAGCGCCACCGTCGTCGCCGGAAAAGCCACGCCCCGGGGCAAGTACCCGCACATCAAGCGCGCCGGCGACTTCCTGTTCGTCTCCGGCACCAGCTCGCGCCTGCCCGACAACCGCATCGCGGGCGCCGAAGTCGACGCCATGGGCACGGCGACCCTGGATATCCGGGCGCAGACGCGCGCCGTCATCGAGAACATCCGCGACATCCTGGGCACCGCCGGCGCCACCCTGGCCGACGTGGTGGAAATCAGCACGTACCTGGTCAACATGAACGATTTCGGTGGATACAATCAGGTCTACGGCGAGTATTTCGACGCCGATGGTCCAGCACGCACCACCGTCGCGGTGCACCAGTTGCCGCATCCGCAGTTGCTGATCGAAATCAAGGCGGTCGCCTACAAGCCGCTTGCACGCTAGCGGCGCGCCAGCACGCATGTCGAACTTCCGGATTACGCCCAACGCCCTCAGCCACAAACTGAAGCTGCACCAGTTGCAGATCTTCGAACGCGTGCTGGCGCGCCGCTCGCTGTCGCGCGCCGCCAGTGAACTGCACCTGACCCAGCCCACCGTCACCAAGGCCATCCACGACCTGGAATCCTTCTTCGGCGCCACGCTGTTCGAACGTTCCAACCGCGGCGTCACGCCGACCGAACTGGCCCTGGTGCTGGGCCGCCGGGTCCACGCCATGATGGCCGAGATCCGCTACATGGCCGACGACATCGACGCCGTGCTGGGCGGAGCCCGCGGCCACGTGGTGGTGGGCACCCTGATCGCCGCGTCCGCCAAGCTGTTGCCCGAGGCCATCGCGCGCTTGATGACGGACCACCCCGGCATCCAGGTCACGGTGCGCGAAGGGCCCACCGCGCAATTGCTGCCGGCCCTGGCCACGGGCGATCTGGACATCGTCGTGGGCCGCTTGCCGGGCGCCGACATGGCGTCGATCTCCGGCGTCGCCGTGGACCACCACAAGCTGTACCGGGAAGATCTGTGCCTGGTGGCCGGCGCGCGCCATCCCCTGGCCGGCGCGCGGGAAGTGGCGCTGGCCGACCTGGCCGACTGCATCTGGATCCTGCCCGCGCCCACCTCGCCGCTGCGCGCCTCGATCGAACGCACCTTCTTCGACGCCGGCCTGCGCCTGCCCGCCAGGCACGTCGAATCGCTTTCGCTGCTGACCAACATCGGCGTGCTCATGCACAGCGACGCGCTCGCTCTCATCCCCTACGACGCGGCGGCGCAGTTCCTGTCCATGGGCATCCTGGCCAGGCTGCCCACCGATGTCTTCGGCGCCTTCGGCGACGTGGGCTATTCGGTCCGCGCGGACCGCCCCCTGACCCCGGCCTGCCAGCGGCTGGTGGACTACCTGAAGCAGATCGCCGCGCAGCGCGCGCCGCAGCCCGGGACCGGCGGCTGAAGCCGGCCTCTCAGGGTTACCCCGCGATAGACGGACAGCATAGCCACCCGCGCAATTTCTATTGTGCAGTCCCTCGCTGCGCCGCCTAGACTCCAAGGGAGAGCGCAGTTCCCCCATCCCTGGAGTTCCCCATGCTCGCCTACGGTTCCCCGTTCAATTTCCAGCGCTGGATCGACGACAACGCGCATCTGCTCAAGCCGCCGGTCGGCAACAAGCAGATCTGGCAGGACGCCGACTTCATCGTCACCGTGGTCGGCGGCCCGAACCTGCGCACCGACTACCACGACGATCCGCTGGAAGAGTTCTTCCACCAGTTGCGCGGCAACGCCTGGCTGTCGCTCTGGATAGACGGCAGGCCGGAACGCGTGGACCTGAAGGAAGGCGACATTTTCCTGTTGCCGCCGCACGTGCGCCATTCGCCGCAGCGGCCCGAAGCCGGCAGCGTCTGCCTGGTCATCGAACGCCAGCGCCCCGCGGGCCTGCTGGACGGCTTCGAATGGTATTGCCCCGAATGCCATCACCTGGTTCACCGCGCGGAGGTGCAGCTCCAGAGCATCGTGACCGACCTGCCGCCGCTGTTCCAGGCTTTCTACTCCAGCACCGAAAAACGCACCTGTCCCGGCTGCGGCGCGATCCACCCGGGCAAGGGGGAAGCTCCCCCGTCTCCGTCCGCGCCCCGCTAGCACCACGCCGCAAACCTTCCCCCCCACGCCAACCCGTCCACCGATGATCCAGAAAATCGATATGCACGCGCATTTTTTCCCGCCGATCACGCGGGAAGAAGCGGCCGCGCTCGACCCCGTCAACGCGCCCTGGCTGCGCCCGGAAGGCGACGGCGCCGCCGGCCAGATCATGGCGGGCGACCGGCCGTTCCGCCCCGTGGACGCCACGCTCTGGGACCCGGCCTTGCGGGTGCGGCAAATGGACCTCCACGGCGTGGACGTGCAGATCCTGTGCGCCACGCCCATCATGTTCGGCTACACCTACCCGGCGCAGGCCGCGGCCGACTGGGCGGCGCGCATGAATGACCTGGCGCTGGAACACTGCGCCCATGCGCCGTCGCGCCTGAAGGCGCTGGCGCAGGTGCCGCTGCAGGACCTGGACCTGGCGTGCCGCGAAGCCTCGCGTTCGCGCGCCGCCGGCCACCTGGGCGTGCAGATCGGCAACCACGTCGGCCCGCGCGACCTGGACGACGAGACCCTGGTCCAGTTCCTGATCCATTGCGCCGGCAACGACATTCCCGTTCTGGTGCATCCCTGGGACATGATGACCGACGGCCGCATGAAGAAATGGATGCTGCCCTGGCTGGTGGCCATGCCGGCCGAAACCCAGCTCGGCATCCTGTCGCTGATTCTGTCCGGCGCCTTCGAGCGCATACCGCGCAGCCTGAAGCTGTGCTTCGCGCATGGCGGCGGCAGCTTCGCCTTCCTGCTGGGACGCGTGGACAACGCCTGGCGGCATCGCGACATCATCCGCCAGGACTGTCCGCAACTGCCTTCGTCCTATACCGACCGCTTCTATACCGACAGCGCGGTCTTCGATCCGCGCTCGCTGCGGCTGCTGATCGACGTGATGGGCGAAGACCGCGTACTGCTCGGCTCCGACTATCCGTATCCGCTGGGCGAGCAGGAGGTGGGCCGGCTGGTGACCCACGCCGGCCTGCTTCCCGAGGTGCAACACAAGATCCTGTTCCGCAACACGATGGCGTTTTTCGGCCTGGACCATTGAAGCGCCCACGCCAGGCCCACATGACCGTGACACACGGCAAGACAAGGGGAATCACGATGCGATGCACTTACAAGCTGGCCGCCGCCGCGGCCCTGGGGCTGGCGCTGTCGGCCACCGCGACGGCCGACGTGAAGATCGGCCTCTTGACGACCTTGACCGGCCCCGGCTCGGTGCTGGGCCAGGACCAACTGGACGGCTTCATGCTCGCCGTGGAACAGGGCGGCGGCAAGCTGGGCGGCGTGCCCGTGCAGATCATCAAGGAAGACGACCAGTTCAAGCCCGAGGTCGGCGTGCAGGCCGCGCGCAAGCTCGTGCAGAGCGACAAGGTGCCGATCATCACCGGCGTGGTCTATTCCAATGTCATGCTTGCCGTGGTGCGGCCGGTGACGAGCGCCGGCGTGTTCCTGGTGGGTTCGAACGCCGGCCCGACCAACCTGGCGGGCAAGGACTGTACGCCCTACTTCTTCTCCACGTCCTGGAACAACACGCAGCGCCACGAGGGCAGCGGCGAAATGGCCAACCAGATGGGATTCGGGAAGGTCTACCTGCTCGCCCCCAACTACCAGGCGGGCAAGGACGCCATGGCCGGCTTCAAGCGCTTCTTCAAGGGCGAGGTGGTCAACGAAGTCTTCACGCAGGTGAACCAGCCCGACTACTCGGTGGAGCTGGCCGCGCTGGCGGAAGCCAGGCCCGACGCCGCCTACGTTTTCTTCCCCGGCGGCATGGGGGTGAACTTCATCAAGCAGTACCGCCAGGCGGGCCTGTTCGGCAAGATCCCGCTGCTGTCGGTGGACACCATCGACGGCGCCACCCTGCCCGCCCTGCAAAAGGATGCCCTGGGCGCGGTCACCAACGTGCCCTATTCGCCCGATCTCGACAATGCGGCCAACCGGGCGTTCGCCGCGGCGTTCCGGCAGAAGTACGGACGCGAACCCTCCAGCTACGCCGCGCAGTCGTGGGACGCCGCCCAGTTGATCGGCTCGGCGCTGAAGAAGACCGGCGGCAAGGTCGACGACAAGGACGCCCTGCGCCGCGCGCTCGAAGCGGCCGATTTCCAGTCCGTGCGCGGCGAATTCCGCTACCAGCCCAATCACTTCCCGGTCGCCGGATTCTTCCGCGCGGACGTGGAGGCCGGCGCGGACGGCAAGGTGGCCTTCGTGAACAAGGGCCCCATCTTTCCGGACCTGTCCAAGGTGGCGGACCAGTACGCCGCCCAGTGCGCCATGAAGTAATCCCCGGCCCGCCCGGCCAGGAGGCGAACGCTATGTCCACGACGCTGCTGCTGGTGCAGGCCTTGAACGGCCTGCAACTCGGAATCCTGCTGTTCCTGCTGGCCGCCGGCCTGACGCTGGTGTTCGGCATCATGAACTTCATCAACCTGGCGCACGGGTCGCTCTACATGATGGGCGCCTTCATCGCCGCCACCGTATTCCGCCACACGGGATCGTTCCTGCTGGCCGCGGGCGCCGTGGTCGCCGGCATGGCCGCGCTGGGGCTGCTGCTGGACCGCATCGCGCTGGCGCGGCTGTACCCGCGGGAACACCTGGACCAGGTGCTGGCCACGTTCGGCTTCATCCTGTTCTTCAACGAACTCACGCGCATCCTATGGGGCCCGGCGCCGATCAGCATGGGGCTGCCGTCCTGGCTGTCCGGCACCATAGCCGTCCTGGGCGTCACGTATCCGCTGTACCGGTTCCTCATCATCGTCGTCGGCCTGGCGGTGGCGGCGGGCTGCTACGTGCTGATCCACCGCACGCGGCTCGGCATGCTGATACGGGCGGGCTCGACCGACCGCATGATGGTGGGCGCGCTGGGCGTGAACATCGCGCGGCTCAATACCCTGCTGTTCGTCCTGGGCGCCGTGCTGGCGGGCGTGGCGGGCCTGATGGCCGGCCCTATCCTGTCGGCGCAGACGGGCATGGGCGAACCCATTCTGATCCTGACGCTGGTGGTCATCGTGATCGGCGGCATCGGCTCGGTGCGCGGCGCCTTCCTGGCCGCGCTGATGGTGGGCCTGGTCGACACGCTGGGCCGCGCGCTCCTGCCCACCCTGCTGCGCGCCGCGCTGCCGCCGTCCGCCGCCAACGCGGCCGGGCCGGCCATCGCATCGATGCTGATCTACATCGTCATGGCGCTGGTGCTGGCCTTGCGCCCGCAGGGCCTGTTCCCGGTCAGGCACGGATAGGGGCGGGCCATGTTCAGACTCTCTCCCCGCAGCCTGGCCGCCGGCGCCCTGCTGTTGCTGCTTGCCCTGGTGCCCGCGTATGCGCAATGGCAGGGCGAACCCTTCCTCCTGGCGCTGTTCGGACGCGTGCTGGTGTACGGCGTGGCCGCCACGGCCTTGAACCTGCTGCTGGGCTATGGCGGCATGGTCAGCTTCGGGCATGCCCTGTACCTGGGACTGGGCGCCTATTCCGTGGGCGTGCTGTCGCACTACGGCATCGAGAACGGGTGGCTGCACCTGGGCGCGGCCATCGGCGCGTGCGCGGCGGTCGGCCTGGTCAGCGGCTGCGTGGCGATGCGCACCTCGGGCATCGCGTTCATCATGATCACGCTGGCGTTCGCGCAGATGTTCTATTTCCTGGCCACGGGGCTGGAAGGCTTCGGCGGCGACGACGGCATGTCCCTGTTCGCCGGCAGCGACTTCGGCGCGTTCCGGCTGGATACGCCGCTGGCCCTGTACTGGGCCGCGTTCGGCGTCCTGCTGCTGGCGCTGTGGCTGATGCACCGCCTGGTGCACGCGCCCTTCGGCATGGCGCTGCGCGGCTGTCAGGCCAACGAACGCCGCATGCGGGCCCTGGGCTTTCCCACGCTGCGCTATCGCCTGGCCGCCTATGCGATCTCCGCGGTGGTCTGCGGCGTGGCCGGCGTGCTGCTGGCCAATCTGACGATGTACGTATCGCCCTCCTATCTGGCCTGGACCGCGTCCGGCGAACTGATCGTGATGGTGGTACTGGGCGGCATCGGCACGCTGTTCGGCCCGCTGGCCGGCGCCCTCGCGTTCCTGCTGCTGGAGGAAGGATTGAAGCTGCTGACCGAACACTGGATGCTGGCCATGGGACTCTTGATCGTCGGCGTGGTGCTGGCGTCCCGGCGCGGCCTGTATGGCAGCCTGTCCGACGCGCCCCTGCGCGCGCCGCCGCGCCCGGCCCGCCGCCCCTCGGGAGAACCGCAATGAGCGCGCTGCGCGTCGAACACCTGGAGAAGAAATACGGCGGGTTGACGGTCACCGACGACCTGTCGCTGGACGTCCGGCGCGGCGAACTGCATGCGGTGATCGGCCCGAACGGCGCGGGCAAGACCACGCTGATCGGCCAGTTGAGCGGCGAGCTTCGGCCCGACGGCGGCCGCGTGCTGCTCGACGGCCGCGACGTCACCCGGATGCCCGTGGAAAAACGGGTGCGCCACGGCCTGGCCCGTTCCTACCAGATCACCTCCGTCTTCAAACCGTTTACCGCCCTGGAGAACGTGGCGATGGCCGTGCAGGCGCGGCGCGGCCACAGCTTCCGCTTCTGGCGCCCCGTGCGTTCGACCCCGGCGCTGACGGAACCGGCCCGCGACGCCCTGGAAATGGCGGGGCTGTCGGCCCGCGCCGACCGGCCCGCGGGCGAACTGGCGCACGGCGAACTCCGGCAACTGGAACTGGCCATGGTGCTGGCGTGCCAGCCGTCGCTGCTGCTGCTGGACGAACCCATGGCGGGCATGAGCCAGCACGAATCCGAGGCCATGACGCGCCTGCTGCTGGAATTGCGCGGCCGCTACACGATCCTGCTGGTGGAGCACGACATGCAGGCCGTCTTCGCGCTGTCCGACCGCATCACGGTGCTGGTCTACGGCCGCGCGCTGGCCTGCGGCACGGCCGACGAAATCCGCGGCGATCCCCAGGTGCGCGAATGCTACCTGGGCAGCGAACGCGCCAGCGCCCGCCGTCCCAGGGAGGCTCGCGCATGAGCCCGCCGGGCCGAACCCAGAGCGAATACCGGCGTGCGCAGCACGAAGGCGGTCCAGTGAGCGCCCTGCTTTCCTTGCGCGGCGTCACCGCGCACTATGGCGCCAGCCAGGCGCTGTTCGGCATCGATCTGGAGATCGGGCCGGGGGAATTCGTGACCTTGCTGGGGCGCAACGGGATGGGCAAGTCCACCACCGTGAAAACGGTGATGGGCCTGACCCGCGCGAGCCAGGGCGCCATCGTTTTCGACGGCCGCGACATCGGCGGGCTGCCCGCCTACAAGGTGGCGCAGCGCGGCATCGGGCTGGTGCCCGAAGGCCGGCACATCTTTCCCAATCTGTCGGTGCGGGAGAACCTGGTCGCCACCGCGCACAACCGGCAGGGCGCCGCGCGGCCGTGGACGCTGGAACGAGTGTACGCCCTGTTCCCGCGGCTGTCGGAGCGCGCCCGGCACCTGGGCAGCCACCTGTCGGGCGGCGAACAGCAGATGCTGGCGATCGGCCGGGCGCTGCTGACCAACCCGCGCCTGCTGATCCTGGACGAAGCCACGGAAGGGCTGGCGCCGGTCGTGCGCGAAGAGATCTGGACGGCGCTGGAAGCCCTGAAGCGGACCGGGCTGGCGGTGCTGTGCATCGACAAGAACCTGGAACCGCTGCTGGCCACCGCCGACCGCCACGCCATCGTCGAGAAAGGCCGCGTGGCCTGGACCGGAACGTCGCGGGACTTCCTGGACGACGAACCCCGGCTGCTGCGCTACCTGGGCGTCTAGGGCGCGTCCTATGCGCCCCGCGCCAGGGCCTGCGCCGCGTGCGCCGCGCCGTGCCGGCGCAGGGCTTCCAGATGCGCAGCAAGGTGGGAGACGAATTCGGCCGCTTCGCCCAGTTCGCCGAACACCGGCTTGAAACCGGCCAGCACCATCGCGCGCCGCTGCGCCGCCTGCGACGGCGCGGCCGCCTGGGCCGCGACTTCGGCGCGCGCCGTCAGCCTGGCCAGCGCCGCCGCCATCGGATCCTGTATGGGATAGCGCCCGCCCAGTTCGTCCTCGCCGCGCAGGTAATGCAGCCACGCCGCCACGGCCAGGCACAGGCGGCCGACGTCGTCGCCGCCGCGCATGCGGTCGCGGATCGTGTCCAGCAGCCGCTGCGGCAGCTTCTGCGAACCGTCCATGGCGACCTGCTGCGCGCGCAGCCGCAGCGCGGGATTGGCCGCCCGGGCCAGAAAGCGCAGGCGGTATTCCTCCAGGCCGGCGCCGGGAATGCCCTTGAGGGTGGGCGCGATCTCCAGGCGCATCATGTCTTCCACGAAACGGCGCAAGGCCGGCACTTCCAGCGCCTCGGCGACGGTGGCCTTGCCCATCGACACGCCCAGGTAGGCCAAGGCCGAATGCGGCCCGTCGGCCATGCGCAGCTTCAGGCGTTCGTAGGGCGCCGCGCTGCGCACGAAGGTCGCCCCGCCGGGGCTTTCCCACGCGGGACGGCCCGCCGCGAACTTGTCTTCGATGACCCAGTTCAGATAGGGTTCGCCGACCACCGGCCAGGCGTCCTCCATGCCCAGGCGGCGGGCGATCCGCTCGCGGTCGTGGTCCTCGGTGCGCGGCACGATCCGGTCCACCATGGAATTCGGAAAGGTGCAGTTCGCGTCGATCCATTGCGTCAACGCCACGTCCACGCGCAGGGCGAACGCCAGCACCAGGTTGCGCAGGATGTCGCCGTTGCCCCGGAAGTTGTCGCAGGACATCAGCGTCACCGGCGGCAAGCCGCGCTCGCGGCGCAGCGCCAGGCCGTAGACCAGCATGCCGATGGCGCTGCGCGGGCGCTGCGGATTGTCCAGGTCGTGCTCGATGTCCGGATGGTCCCAGCGCAGGTAGCCGGTGGCCGGCTCGCGGCAGTAGCCTTTCTCCGTGACCGTCAGGCTGACGATGCGCGTTTGCGGATAGGCGATGCGTTCCAGGACGGCGTTGGGGTCCTCTTCGGCCACCATCACGCGCAGCACCGATCCGGCCACGCGCAGTTGTTCCCTCGGCTGGCCGTCGGGGCCGACGTCCCGCAGGGCCACCGCGTACAGGCCGTGCTGCGGCGTCAGCGCGTCGCGCGTGGCGGGGCTGCGCAGGGACACGCCCAGGATGCCCCAGCTCAGGTCGCCGCTGGCCTGCATCGCCAGGTCCGTGACCACCGCCTGGTGCGCGCGGTGAAACGCGCCCAGCCCCAGGTGCACGATGCCGGGCGTGAGGCGGCTGCGATCGTAGGCGGGCTTCTCAACGTCTGCCGGCAGACGCGGCAAGGACTCCGTATTCAAACGTTCAAGCATGGATGAGCGGTGCCATAGTGCGCCAGCGGCTCGCCTGTCGGCCGGGCCCGCGGACGCGTGGAGGGAAATCTCGGGCGGCGAGCGTTCCGTCGGCATCGACACCCTGGCCCGGCGCAACGCCAGGGTATAGCATGCCTCGGACGGTATCGCCACATCGCCATGTCAACCGCCGACCAAGGGGATAGGTAGAATATTCGGTCCCCGGCTTTCTTTCCCGATCCATGTCCTCGAATCCGCACCATTCGCCCTACAAGAGCACAGGCGGCCTGCGCCGCATCCTGAATGCGCTGCGCTATTCTCTGCAGGGCCTGAAAGCCGCGATCAAGTACGAGGCCGCCTTCCGCCAGGAACTGGCGCTGGCCGTCCTGATGATCCCGGCCGCGTTCTTCCTGGGCCGGACCACGGTCGAGGTATTCTTCCTGATAGGCACGGTGATCATGGTGCTGGCGGCGGAACTCCTGAATTCCGCCATCGAAGCGCTGGCCGACGCTCTGTCCGTGGAATCGCATCCGCTCCTGGGGCGGGCCAAGGATCTCGGCAGCGCCGCCGTGATGCTGCTCCTGATCTTCGCCGGGACGGTCTGGGTGGGCGTCGCCATCAGCCGTTTCGTCATGCATTGACACGGCTTGGCATCCCCCGGGGGCCGCGCCGCTATTTATACTGAGAGCCATGATGCCTAGATCGACGTCGGACACCTCGGAACGCATTGTCATCGCGGGCGGAGGCGCGGGCGGCCTGGAACTGGCTTCCAAGCTGGGCCGCGCCCACGGACGGCAGCACGTCACGCTGGTCGACAGCCGCCCCTTCCACATCTGGAAACCCTCGCTGCATGAAGCGGCGGCCGGCACGCTGGACATCCACCAAGAGGGCCTGTCGTACCTGATGCTGGCGCACATGAACGGGTTTTCGTTCGCCCAGGGCCGCCTCGAGCATGTGGACCGCGACCGCCGCCTGATCACGCTGGACGCCGTGGACGACGCGCACGGCCAGGAGGTCCTGCCCCGCCGCGAACTGGCCTACGATACGCTGGTGCTGGCGCTGGGCAGCACGTCCAATTTCTTCAATACGCCCGGCGCGGCCGAACACGCCGTCACGCTGGACACCACGGAAAACGCCGAACAGTTCCGCCTGACCATGCTCAAGGCGATGGCGCAGGTGGACCTGGCGAAGGTGCGCAACCCCTCGGCCCGGCTGGACCTGGTCATCGTGGGCGGCGGCGCCACCGGCGTCGAACTCGCCGTGGAACTGGTAGAGGCCAGCCACGTGGTCAGCGCCTACGGCCTGCCCAATTTCCGCGCCGAACGCGACCTGGCCATCACCCTGGTCGAAGGGGCGCCGCGCATTCTGTCGGCGCTGCCCGAGAAGATTTCGGTGGCCGCCACCAACCGGCTCACCGAACTGGGCATCCGCGTGGAGACCTCCTGCCGGGTATCGGAAGTCACCGCCAGCACCGTCCGGACCGCCGACGGCCGCGAGATCCCCGCCCAGCTCTGCATGTGGGCGGCCGGCATCCAGGGCCCGGCGCTGCTGGCCGACCTGGGGCTGCCGCTGAACAAGCTGGGCCAGCTTGAGGTCAACGAGCGGCTGGAAACCCCGGACCCGCACGTGCTGGCGCTGGGCGACTGCTGCGCCGCGCCGTGGCGCGAAGGCCGCACCGTGCCCGCCCGCGCCCAGGCGGCGCACCAGGAGGCCGACTACCTGGCGAAGAAACTCACCGCCCGCCTGCGCCATACCGCCGAACCCGCCGGGCCTTATGTCTACCAGGACCACGGCTCGCTGGTCTCGCTGGGGCAGGACGCGGGCGTGGGCAGCCTGATGGGCAAGCTGGCCGGACGGGGACTGTTCGTAAGCGGTACACTGGCGCGCCTGATGTACATGAGCCTGCACCTGATGCACCACAAAGCCGTGCTGGGCATCTCGCGCACCGCCTCCCTGGCCCTCGCCCGCCTGCTCATGCGGCGCACGCGCCCCCGGGTCAAACTGCACTGAATCCCATGAACTTCATCCAAAAACTCGAACACGCCTGGTCCGCCAGCAACTCGCTCCTGCAAGTCGGGCTGGACCCGGACCCGCAGCGCTTCCCGCGCGAGCTGCAAGGCAAGCCGGACGCCATCTTCCAGTTCTGCCGCGACATCGTCGACGCCACCGCGCCGTACGCGTGCAGCTTCAAGCCGCAGATCGCCTACTTCGCCGCCCACCGCGCCGAAGACCAACTGGAAGCGCTGTGCCAGCACATCCGCGACCGGCACCCCGACCTGCCCATCGTGCTCGACGCCAAGCGCGGCGACATCGGCTCCACCGCCGAGAACTACGCCCGCGAAGCCTACGAGCGCTACCAGGCGCATGCGCTGACCGTCAGCCCCTACATGGGCCTGGATTCGGTCGAGCCCTACCTGGCCTGGCGCGACCGCGGCGTGATCGTGCTGTGCCGCACGTCCAATCCCGGCGGCTCCGACCTGCAATTCCTGAAGATGGATAACGGCGAACCGCTGTACCTGCACGTCGCGGGCCTGGTGGCCGACAAGTGGAACGCCAACGGCCAATGCGGCCTGGTGGTGGGCGCCACGTTCCCGAATGAGCTGGCCTCCGTGCGCCAGCGCATCGGCGACACCCTGCCCCTGCTGGTCCCGGGCATCGGCGCCCAGGGCGGCGACATCACGGCGACCGTGAACGCGGGCGCCAACGCCGCCCGCAACGGCATGATGATCAACTCCTCGCGCGCCATCATCTACGCCAGCGGCGGCGACGATTGGCGCGAGGCCGCCAGCAACGCGGCCAAGGGCCTGCGCGACGCGATCAACGCGGTGCGCTGACAGGGAAACGGGTTGCGGCGGCGCAACCCGTTTTCGCTCCGGGACGGAAAACCGTTCCGGACGCGGTTTCCAGGCGCTTGATCCGGCCGTTAATCTAGATATAATTTATCCAGATTAACGAAAGCAGGAAGGCGCGCCATGAAAATGAGCGAAGGCGTTGAATGGGCACTGCATTGCTGCCTGACGTTGGCGTGGCTCGAAGGCGAAGGGCCGGTGCCGACGTCGAAGCTCGCCGCCGCCTTCGATCTGCCCGCGCATTATCTGAACAAGTTTCTTCAAAACCTGGCGCGCGCCGGGATCCTGTCGTCCACCGCCGGTTCCCGGGGCGGATTCCGCCTGGCGAAAAGGCCCGAATCCATCACGCTGCTGGAGATCGTGAACGCGGTCGAAGGAGATGAATGGGGATTCCGGTGCACTGAAATCAGGCAGCGGGGCGCGGGCTGCCATGCCGCCAAGAGCGATTTTTCCCGGCCTTGCGGCATCGCCGCCGCGATGCGGCGCGCGGAGGACGCATGGCGGCGCGAACTGGCCGCGCAGACGGTCGCGGATCTGGTGAGGACGGCGCCGCCGTCCGGCACGCAGCGGATGCGCCGCTGGTACGCGGACCAGGCGCGCTGACCGCCGCGGCACGAGGGCCCCGCCCTCTTTTTTTGAAGGCTTAATCTAGATGAAAAATATCCAGATAAAAGAACCGGCGGCGGCGGAGATCCCCGCGCCGCGCGGCGAAGGCGCCCGCGCGGCATGGATCCTGGCGATGGGCACGTTCGCGGTCGGCACCGACGCATTCATCGTGTCCGCCTTCCTTCCCCGGATGGCCGAGGGACTGTCGGTGACGGAAGCGATGGCGGGGCAGTCGGTCAGCGCGTTCGCCCTGGCCTACGCGCTGCTTGCGCCCGTCATCGCGACCGCCACGTCCACCGTCGCCCGCAGGAAGCTGCTGGTCTGGTCGCTGGCGCTGCTGGGCGCGTTCAACCTCGCCTCGGCCCTGTGCACCAGCCTTTCCGCGCTGATCCTGACCCGGATCGCGGCGGCCGCGGCCGCGGCGGCATACACGCCCAACGCCGGGGCCGTGGCCGCCGCCCTGGCGCACCCGGCCAGGCGCGCCCGCGCGCTGTCGGTGGTGATCGGCGGGCTGACCGTGGCCACCGCGCTTGGCGTGCCGCTCGGCCACGTCGTCAGCGCCGTCATGGACTGGCGCGCCTCCCTGGCGCTCGTGGGCATCATTTCGCTGGCCGCGGCGGCGGCCGTGTTCGCCGTGATGCCTGCCATGCCGGGAGGAGCGCGCATCGGCTTGCGGCAAAGGCTATCGGTGCTGAAGCGGCCTGGCGTCATGCGCATCCTGCCCCTCACGGTGCTGGGCATGGCCGCCTGCTATGCGCCCTACGCGTTCACGATCCGGATCCTGGAAACGCTGCGAATACCCGCCGCGTCCTTGACCGTCATGCTGTTCGTGTACGGCCTGGGCGCCTTCGCCGGCAATTACGCCTCGGGGCGGGCCACGGACCGGCGCGGGCCGGTCCCGGTCCTGGTGTTCGCGTATGGCGCGATGGCCATCGCGCTGGGCGGCCTGGCCGGCCTTGCGGCCGCCGGGGAAGGCTCGGGGTTCTATTTCGCGGCCGCGCTGATCGCGTGCTGGGGCGCCAGCAGTTGGGCGCAGACGCCGGCCCAGCAGCACCGGCTGATCGCCGCCGCCCCGCAGGAAGCGCCCCTCGTCATCGCGCTGAATGCTTCCGGAATCTACCTGGGGATCTCCGCCGGCACCGGAATCGGCAGCCTGGCGGTCGGCCAGGGCGTTCCGGCGCTGCTCGGGACAGGATCCGCCCTGGCCCTGGCGTCGCTGGGCTATATCGCGATGACGGGCGCGGCGCGGCGCAAGGCGGCCGCCAGCGGCGCGCCCGAGCCGGGCTAGCGCCGGTTCGCCGGCGCGCCGACGAATTCCAGCAGCCCGCGCAGCGCGTATTCCACCGCCGACTGGCGCACCTGCGTCCGGTCGCCGGGGAAGACGTGCGTGACCGCCCGGCTGCTGATGCCGTCGCCGGCCCGCAAGGCGAAGCCGAAGCACACCATCCCGACCGGCTTGCCGGGCGTGGCGCCGCCCGGCCCCGCGATGCCGGTCGTGGACACCGCCACATGCGCGGCGGGCGACGCCAGCAGGACGCCGTTGGCCATTTCCAGGGCGACCGGCTCGCTGACCGCGCCGAAGTGATGCAGGGCGTCGGGGGAAACGTCCAGCTCGGACACCTTGGCCTCGTTGCTGTAGGTGACGAAGCCGCGCTCGAACCATTCGCTGGACCCCGCCACCGCCGTGACGGCTCCGGCCAGCAGGCCGCCGGTGCAGGATTCGGCCGTGCCCAGCATCCAGCCCTTGCGCCGCAGGGCATCGCCCAGCAGCTCGGCCAGCCCCAGCGCGGTCGCCTGCGCCAGTTCCGCGGGGGATCGGTTGGGCGGGGTGCCCGGTTGTCGTTCGCTCATCCCAAGACTCCTGTGCGCGCGACCAGCGCCATGACCAGCAAGGCGTATCCGGCCGCCACGATATCGTCCCACATTACGCCGAAACCGCCCTTGATGTGGGCGTCGAAGAACTTGATGGGAGGCGGCTTGACGATGTCGAACGTGCGGAACAGCACGAACGCCAGCGCCTGCGGCAACCAGCCCGCCGGCGTCAGCCAGAGCACCAGCCAGAACGCCACCATCTCGTCCCAGACCATTCCGACATGATCCGGCTGCTGGAGTTCACGGCCGACGCGATGGCAGGCCCAGCAACCGTAGAGAAACGCCAGGGCCAGGAATACGCCGATCGCCAGGTCGGACGCGGCCGGCGCGGCGGCGGCCCAGATCGCCCAGGCCAGCAGCGTGCCCCAGGTGCCCGACGCCGGCCGGATCAGGCCGCTGCCCAGCCCGAAGGCGATGAGACGGCCCGGATCGCGGCAGACCCAGCCCAGCGAGGGATAGGCGGCGCGGGCGCGATCGCGCATCGAGGGGGATCGAGTATCGGAGGACGGCATGTCTGAAGGTCGGAAAAAGTCTGCGCGGGAATCAGGCCGCGGGAAAATGATCGAAACCGCGCGGCAGCTCGGCCATCGGCCGGCCCCCGGCATCCAGCACCACGAGCCCGGGCTCGGCGCGGATTTCGCCCACCCGCGTCACGCGCGCACTGGCCGCGCGCGCCGCCGCCAGGACGGCCTCGCGGCGTTCGGCCGGCGCGGTGAAGCACAACTGATACACGTCGCCGCCGCCCAGCACGGCGCGGCGCAGCGGCGCCTCCGCCAGGCCGGCCAGCGCCGCGGCGACGGGCATGTCCGCGTAACGCAGCGTGGCGCCCGCCGAGCTGGCCGCCAGCACGTGGCCCAGGTCTTGCAGCAGGCCGTCCGAAATATCGATCGCCGCGTGGGCAATGCCTCGCAGCGCCAGGCCCAGCGCGACTTGTGGCTCGGGACGTTCCAGCGCGCCCCGGGTGGCGGCGAGCCGCTGGGGATCGGCGGGATACTGGCCGTCGAGCAGGCGGTACGCCAGGTCCGCGGCGCCCAGTTCGCCCGACACCCAGATATCGTCACCCGCCCGCGCGGCGCTGCGCAAGAAGGCTTGGTCCGCCTTCACCGCGCCGAAAACCGTCACGCTGATGGCGAGGTCATGGGCGCTGCGGGTGGTGTCGCCGCCGATAAGAGGGCAGCCGTGGGCGTCCGCCAGGGCATGGAAACCCTGCGCGAACGCGGCCAGCCAGGGTTCGTCCACGCGAGGCAGCGCCAGGCCCAGCACGCAGCCCAGCGGACGCGCGCCCATGGCGGCAAGGTCGGACAGATTCACGGCCAGGGCCTTGTGCCCCAGGGCCGTTGGATCCACGTCGGAAAAGAAATGGCGTCCTTCCAGCAGCAGGTCCGTGCTGGTGGCCACCTGTTCGCCGGGCGGTACGGAAAACAAGGCGCAGTCATCCCCCACGCCCAGGAGCCCGGCAGGCGCGGCGCGGGTGAAATAGCGCGCGATCAGATCAAATTCGGACGCCAAGGCAACTCCGCAGTCCGGCGCGGCTGGCCGGCATTGAATCCCACACGGGACGACAGCCCTAACAAAAATAATGCATCGCCTCCCGCACAAGCGGGAAGGAGGCCCACCCAAGCCGCTCATCGCAAGAAACAGGTGCCCCCCGATCCGGGCCGCGCGGAGCCGGCTCCGCCGGTCCGCAGCGGCGCCCCCCTGGGGGGGAAGCGCGCAGCGCTTCGGGGGGGTTACTTCTTGTTCTGAACCTCGTGCGCGCGCACGTCGGCAGCCAGCTTGTCGAGCACGCCGTTGACGAACTTGAACCCGTCGGTGCCGCCGAAAGACTTGGCGAGTTCGACGGCTTCATTGATGGCGACCTTGTACGGCACTTCGACGTGATGGATCAGTTCGAAGCTGCCGATCAGCAGGATGCCATGCTCGACGGGCGACAACTCGGCCAGCGGGCGGTCGACGTAGGGCGTGAAACGCTCGCGCAGCGTGGGCGCCTCGCGCAGGACGCCATGCAGCAAGGTCTTGAACCACTGCGCGTCGGCCTCGGAGAAATCCTCGGTGTCGCGCAGATGGGCGTCGATCTCGCCGGCATCCTGCGTGCCTTCGCCGCCGCGCAGCAGCCACGCGTACACGCCCTGCAACGCGAATTCGCGTGCACGGCGCCGGGCGCTGCGCGCGTTGGCGCGGGCTTGCGCCGCGCTATCAGCGCTGGTCGTCGTCTTCTTCGTCGTCAAAATCTTCGTCCTCGTCTTCGTCGTCTTCGTCGTCTTCTTCCTCGGGTTCCAGGGCCGCCACCAGGTTGGCCATTTCAACGGCCACCTGGGCGCAATCGCGGCCCTTGCCGGCGGCGCGCGCCTGCGCCTGCTCGTCGGTGTCGACGGTCAGCACGCCATTCGCGACGGGAATGCCGGTTTCCAGGGAAATACGGGTGATTGCCGTGGCCATTTCGTTGCTGACCACTTCAAAGTGATAGGTTTCGCCGCGGATGACGGCGCCCAGCGCGATCAAGGCGTCGAATTCGAACGTTTCGGCCATGTGGGACAGGGCCACGCCCAGTTCCAGGGCGCCGGGAACGGTGGCGACCATCACGTCGCGTTCGTCCACGCCCAGCTCAGCCAGTTCCTTCAGGCACGCTTCGAGTTCGGCCTGGCCGATTTCTTCGTTGAAGCGGGCGCGTACGATGCCGATGTGCAGCCCTTCGCCGTTCAGGTCGGGGGTAAGGATGTAAGGGTTCATGTGTCGGCCTTCAGTGTGTTGCGGGAGTGTTCGGAGGGTCGCAATCGTAACCTGTAATGGTGAGCGAGAAGCCCGTCATGCTGGGCATCTTGCGCGGACGGGCCAGCAGCTTCATCTGGCCCACGTTCAGGTCGCGCAGGATCTGGGCGCCAATCCCGTAGGTGCGCAGGCCGAAGCGATCGGCGTTGGCGGGATTGGCCGTGGCTTTCGGGTCGTTCCAGCCGGCGATCTGGCCAAACAGGTGCTCGGTGGAGGACTGGCAGTTCATCAGCACCAGCACGCCCGCCGGCGCCGCGGCGATGGCGGCGAGCGCCTGCGCCACGCCCCAACTGTGCGGGCTGGCGCCGGTGTCGAGCACGTCCAGCACGGACGCCGGTTCATGCACGCGCACCAGCGTCTCGACGTCGGGAGTCACATTACCATGCACCAGCGCCAAATGGGCGGAGCCGGTGGCGGCGTCTTCGTAGGCCACGGCCTCGAAAGTGCCCCAGGCCGTCTGCATGGACCGCTTGCCGACGCGCTTGACGATGGATTCGTGTTCGCTGCGGTACTGGATCAGGTCCGCGATGGTGCCGATCTTCAGGCTGTGCTGGCGGGCGAATTCCACCAGGTCGGGCAGGCGCGCCATGGTGCCGTCGGGCTTCAGGATCTCGCAGATGACCGCGGCGGGCGTCAGCCCGGCCATGGCGGTCAGGTCGCAGCCGGCCTCGGTGTGGCCCGCGCGCACCAGCACGCCGCCGGGAACGGCCCGGACCGGGAAGATGTGGCCCGGCTGGACCAGGTCGGACGGCTTGGCGTCGCGCGCCACCGCCACCTGGATGGTGCGGGCGCGGTCCGCGGCGGAAATGCCGGTTTCGACGCCTTCCGCGGCCTCGATGGACTGCGTGAAGTTGGTGCCGTAGCGCGTGCCGTTGCGGGCCGCCATCAGGGGCAGGTCCAGTTGGCGGCAGCGGTCTTCGGTCAGGGTCAGGCAGACCAGGCCGCGGCCATGCGTCACCATGAAGTTGATGGCTTCGGGCGTGACGAATTCGGCGGCCATGACGAGGTCGCCTTCATTTTCGCGGTCTTCTTCGTCGACCAGGATGACGATGCGGCCGGCGCGCAGCTCGGCGATGATCTCGGCGACCGAAGCGATACCGAAGGATTCCGGCTCGGAGCCGGGCAAAGAGGACAACTGGACGGACATGGCGGGCACGCAAACCAGGCGGGAAAGCCCGGATTTTACCGCCCCTGGCGGCAGAACCCCTATCCGGGCCTCCCGGCCCCGTCCGCGGGGAGGCATCCGGTTAAACTTCCGGCCGGAGACCCCCCTTGGAAAACTACGCTCCCACGAGGAAAAAACCCATGCAAGCCCTTGCGGCCATGCCCTTGACCGTCGCGGCGGCCGTCCGCGTCGTGCTGACCGACATCGACGACACGCTGACGACCGAAGGCCGCCTGCCGGCGGACGCCTACGCGGCGCTGGAACGCCTGGAACAGGCTGGCATCCAGGTGGTGCCCATCACGGGCCGCCCGGCCGGCTGGTGCGACCACATCGCGCGCATGTGGCCGGTGCGCGCCGTGGTCGGGGAGAACGGCGCGTTCTACTACGCCTATGACCGCCAGGCCCGCCGCATGACGACGCACTACTGGACCGACGCGGCCTCGCGCCAGGCCAGCCGCCGCAAGCTGGACGCGATCCGCGACCGCGTCCTGGCCGAAGTCCCCGGCGCCGCGGTGGCCAGCGACCAGGACTACCGCGTGGCCGACCTGGCCATCGACTTCTGCGAGGACGTGCCCGCCCTGCCCGACTCGGCCGTGAGCCGGATCGTCGAGATCTTCCAGGAGGCCGGCGCCCAGGCCAAGGTCAGCTCCATCCACGTCAACGGCTGGTTCGGCGACTACGACAAGCTCACCATGACTCGCACGATGTTCCAGCGGGAATTCAGCGCCGACGTGGCCGGCGCCCTGGACAGCACGCTGTTCATCGGCGATTCTCCCAACGACGAGCCGATGTTCGCCTACTTCCCGGTCTCGGTCGGCGTGGCCAATATCCAGGCCCAGTTGCACCGCCTGACGCACCGCCCGGCCTACGTCGCCGCCTTCCACGGCGGCGCGGGCTTCGTGGAAATGGCCGACCGGCTGCTGGCCGCGCGCGCCTCCCAAGCACAGCCGGCCTGAGGTCCGCAAAACGTGGCGACATCCAAGACCCCCGCTTCCCCCGCCTCGAACGACGGCCGCCGCAGCATCCAGTCCATCGAGGTGGGCGTGCCGCTGCTGGCCGCGCTGGTCGACGCCGGCAAGCCCCTGACCCTGCGCGACCTGGCCGCCGGCGCCGGCATGACGTCCGCCAAGGCGCACCCCTACCTGGTCAGCTTCATCCGCGTCGGCCTGGTGCAGCAGGACGCCATCACCGGCCAATACGAACTCGGCCCCTTCGCCCTGCAGATGGGGCTGGTCAGCCTGCAGCGCCTGGATCCCGTGCGCATCGCCATGCCCGAGATCGCCAAGCTGCAGTCGGAAATCGGCCACACGCTGGGCATCGCCGTGCTCGGGTCCCACGGCCCCACCATGATCCACATGACCGAAGCCAGCTACCCGGTGCACGTGAACATGAGGAAGGGCACGGTGATGTCCATGCTGCACACGGCCACCGGCCTGGTGTTCGCCGCCTGGCTGCCGCCCAAGGTCAGCGAGCACTACATCGCGCGCGAAGAGGGCGACACGGCCGTCATCGCCAGCGTGCCGCCGCCCCGCAAGGCATCCCGGCCCAACATCGAGGCCCAGTTGGCGGACATCCGCGTGCACGGCATGGCGCGGGCGCTGGGCAATCCGCTGCCCGGGGTCGACGCCCTGTCGGTGCCGGTGTTCGACAATACGGGCAACATCGTGCTGGCCCTGACCAGCCTGGGGCCCACCGGCCTGTTCGACGTGTCCTGGGACGGCACGATCGCGCGTCCGCTGCTGGACTGCGCCCAGGAGATCTCCCGCAAGCTGGGATACCGCGCCTGAGCGCACTTCGCGCAAAAACGAACATAAACCGAACATTTCGAACAAAAGACGAAAAGAAAGGCAGGGACTTTCCCAGGTGTGCCGTCCCCGCTTGTGTGATTGAATTCAGAAAATATTCATCTACAAGAGGAGACACACCATGCACGCCTTGCGTCTACTGCAAGCGGCCGCCGTTGCCGCGCTCGCGTTCGGGGCCCCCGCCGCCCACGCCGCCGACACCTGCTCCAACCGCGGCGACCTGGACCAGATGTACTGCGACGCCAACAAGGACCTGGTGGCGGACACGCCCGCCGACGCGTCCAAGCTGAAGACGCCGTCCACGCTGGTGTTCACCTATACCCCGGTGGAAGATCCGGCGGTCTACGAAGACATCTTCAAGCCCTTCACCAAGCACCTGTCCGAATGCACGGGCAAGCGCGTCGTGTTCTATCAGGTGCAAAGCAACGCGGCCGAAATCGAGGCGATGCGCTCGGGCCGCCTGCACGTGGGCGGCTTCTCGACGGGCCCCACCGCCTTCGCGGTGAACATCGCCGGCGCCGTGCCGTTCGCGGTCAAGGGCTACGCCGACGGCTTCCAGGGCTACAACCTGATCGTCATCGTCAAGAAGGACAGCCCGTACCAGAAGCTGACCGACCTGAAGGGCAAGAAGCTGGCGCACACCGCGCCGTCGTCCAACTCCGGCCACATGGCGCCCGTGGCGCTGTTCCCGAAGGAAGGCCTGACGCCCGACAAGGACTACAAGGTGATCTTCTCGGGCAAGCACGACCAGTCCGTGATGGGCGTGAACTCCGGCGACTACGACGCCGCGGCCGTGGCCTCGGACGTCTTCAAGCGCATGGTCGAACGCGGCCAGGTCAAGGAAGCCGACTTCCGCGTGATCTACCGCAGCGAGAAATTCCCGACCTCCTCGTTCGCCTACGCGCACGACCTGGAGCCGAAGTTCCGCGACCAGATGCTCAAGTGCTTCTACGACTACCGCTTCCCCGCGGAAATGTCGAAGGCCTTCGACGGCGCCGACCGCTTCTATCCGGTGACCTACCAGAAGGACTGGGCCATCGTCCGCCAGGTCGCCGAATCCGGCGGCGAGAGCTTCAACCGCGCCGCCTACGACCGCGAAACCGCCAAGAGCAAGAAGTAATTCCAGTATGACGACGTCGCTACGCATTTCCGGCCTGGTGAAGGAATACCGGGCCGGCCAGCCGGTACTCAACGGCATCGACCTGCAAATCGCGGGACAAGGGCTGACCGCCATCATCGGCCCCTCGGGCACCGGCAAGAGCACGCTCCTGCGCTGCATCAACCGGCTGATCGAGCCCACCCGCGGCGAGATCGTGCTCCAGTCCCGCGATGGCACGGTGGACCTGGCCCGGGTGCGCGGCGCGTCGCTGCGGCGCGCGCGCCGGCGCATCGGCATGGTGTTCCAGGAGTACAACCTGGTCGAACGCCTGACGGTCATGGAAAACCTCCTGACCGGGCGGCTGGGCTACACCTCCGCCGTCAAGGCCTGGATGCGGCGCTTCGAGGCCGAGGACGTCGAGCACGCCTACCGGCTGCTGGACACCGTCGGCCTGGCGGGATTCGCCGACCAGCGGGCGGACGCGCTGTCGGGCGGCCAGCGCCAGCGCGTGGGCATCGCCCGCGCGCTGATGCAGCGCCCCCAACTGCTGCTGGCCGACGAGCCGACCTCGTCGCTGGACCCGAAGACCTCCGTCGAGATCATGGAACTGCTGTCCGAGCAGGGCGACGCCACCGGCATCCCCGTCATCGTCAACATCCATGACGTCGAACTGGCCCGCCGCTACGCCACCCGCATCGTCGGCATGTCCGGCGGGCACGTGGTCTACGACGGCGACGGCCAGGGCCTGGACGCGGCCATGCTCAAGACGATCTACGGAGGCGAGTCTTGGCTGGAATGATCCCTCCCGGGGGCGCCCGCCCCTTCGCCATGTCCGGCCGCGCCAAGGCGGGCCTGCTGTTGCTGCTGGCCTACACGGTGTATGCCGGCGCGCAACTGGACTTCAGTTGGGCGCGCTTCGAAACCGGCATGGGCCATGCGTCCACATTTCTTGCGCGCATGTTCCCGCCCAATTTCGAAAAGCCGGCCACCTTGTGGAAAGGCATCGCGGAAAGCCTGGAGATCGCGGTGCTGGCCTCGGTGCTGGGCATCCTCATCGCCCTGCCCATCGGCCTGCTGGGCGCGCGCAACATGATGCCCGCCTGGGTGTCGTGGCCCGCGCGCGCCATCGTGGCGCTGTGCCGCGCGCTGCACCCGGTCATCGTCGCCATCCTGTTCGTCAAGGCCGTGGGCTTCGGCGCGCTGGCCGGCATCCTGGCGCTGACGGTCGCGTCCGTCGGCTTCATCGGCAAACTCTTCACCGAAGCCATCGAGGAAATCTCGCTCAAGCAGGTCGAGGCCGTGCGGGCCACGGGCGCCTCGTTCGCCAACGTGATCATCTTCGGCGTGCTGCCGCAGGTGTTCGCCCGCTTCATCGGCTTCGCCACCTACCAGTTCGACTCCAACCTGCGCAATTCCACCATGGTCGGGATCGTGGGCGCGGGCGGCGTGGGCGGCACCCTGTTCTCGGCCTTCCAGCGGTTCGACTACGACTTCGTCAGCGCCATCCTGCTGACCCTGATCGCCATCATCATGCTGGGTGAAATCCTGGCGGGCTTCGTGCGGGCGGTCTTCCTGGACAACCTGGGCTTCGACCGCATCCTGCAAAGCCGCTTCACCGGGGCGCGCGGCATCGGCGCCGGCAAGACGCCCGTGGCGCGCAAGGCGGAGGTGGAAGAATGAACGCTCCCGCCTCCACCCTGAACCCCGCGGGCTCGCCGCGCGTCTGGCAGCGCTACAGCATGGGCCAGCGCCTGCTGCGCTTCGCGCTCTACCTGCTGGTCGTCGCGGCCATCGTGCAGGCGATCCGCGGCGTCGAGGTCATACCGGAATTCCTGTATGACGCTCCCGAACAGATGGCCGACCTGTTCCAGCGCATGTGGCCGATCGACTGGGCCTACTACCCGGAGGGCGTGCACGGCGCGCTGATCGAAACGCTGCACATCGCCACGCTGGGCACCATCCTGTCGGTGATCATGGCCGTGCCGGTGGGCCTGCTGGCGGCCAACAACCTCACGCCCAGCAAGACCGTCAACATGCTGGCCCGGCTGATCCTGGTGTCCAGCCGCTCGGTCAACTCGCTGGTGTGGGCGCTGCTGTTCATCGCCATCTTCGGGCCGGGCGCCCTGGCCGGCACGCTGGCCATCGCGTTCCGCTCCATCGGCTTCGTCGGCAAGCTGGTGGGCGAAGCCATCGAGGAAGCGCAGCGCGGCCCCATCGAAGCCGTCACCGCGACCGGCGCCAGCAAGGCCTCGGTAATCTGGTACGCCTACTGGCCGCAGATCCGCCCCGCGTTCTGGTCCATCGTGCTGCTGCGCTGGGACATCAACGTGCGCGAATCGGCCGTGCTGGGCCTGGTCGGCGCCGGCGGCATCGGCATGGCGCTGGACACGGCGCTGAACCTGTTCCAGTGGGACCGGGTGGCCCTGGTCCTGGCCGCCATCTTCGGGGTCGTCGTGCTGGCCGAAATCATCATCACCCAGGCGCGCAAACGCATCCTCTGACGCGCCTGCCTGACACCGCGTTCCTTTGCTCCGCCCGGAAACGGGCGGTTTTTTTTAGAAATAGACGTTGAGGCTGGCCCTGACACCGTGATCCCGGGCCGAACTGGCCAACTGCCCCTGGTACGACAACCCGAACGCGGCCCGGGGAGTGATCTGGACGTCCAGGCCCGCCTCGATCACGGCGCTGTCCTTCGCGATGGGCACGCCCGCCACCGTAAAGCTCTCGCCCGCCGAAAAAGCCTGCGTGGCCAGCGGCAGCACGTCGCCGAAGGCGTGGCGCCAACCCAGCGATCCCCGGGCCGTGGCCTGCGCGCGGCCCAACTCGAAGCTGGACATGGCCCTCGACCCCAGCGTGGCGAACGCGGTCTCGGTGGTCTGGCCCTTTGCGTGCAGCGCGGCCGCGCCGCCGCTCTCGGTGTAGCCGTCCGTCCTGAGGTTGACATAGGCGAGGTTGGCGAAGGGCTCGAAGGCGGCGGCGGGCGTATCGACGCGATAGCTCAGGTCCGCGAAGGCCTGTGCCGTGCGGCCATCGTAGTTGGCCTCGAGGCGGTCGGAGAAGCCGGGCATGGCGGCCGATCGCCGCATCGCGATGCCGTGCCAGCTATAGGCCACGCCGCCGCGCAGGCCCAGCGCGCCCCACTGGCCGCCGCCGTAGGCGCCCAGGTGATAGTTGTCGCTGTCGCCCGAGGACGCGCGGTCCCGCACGTCGAAGTCCGTCCGGCTGTAGCCCGCCATCAGGCCGAGCCGCCAGGCATCGGACACCGGCGCATCGGCCCCCATCAGGAAGCCCCCGCTGGAACTCTTGAGCCGCGCCGCGTTGCCGTCGCCGTCGGTATGGCTCCATGCGCCTATGCCCTGGACCCAGGTGGAAGGCCCGCGGGCGGTCGCCGGGGCCAGCCGGACGCCGTTCCCGGCCGAAGCAAGCACCGGCGCGGCCGAGGCGCCCACGCCTCCCACGGCCGAACGCAGGCGCTCGCCCATGGCATCGCGCACGTAGCGGCTGTCCTGCAGCAGCACGGTCTTGGCGGAAGCGTGGATCTCGCCGGAAAGCTGGTCGAAGCTGGAACGGAGCAAGTCCTTGTCGTCCGGCAGCCTGACCACGGCGTCATAGACGCCGTGCCCGCCGGCCATGCCGATGCTGTCGATGGCGCCGGCGGCGGCGCGCTGATTGCGTGTTTTTCCCGCCAGCGCCATGACGGTTTCGTTGCGGGCCAGACTCAAGGTGACACGGCCCGCGCCGTAGTCGTAGCCGAGGCTGGGCGTGAGAAAGGCGAAATCGGACGAGACGGCATCGAAACGGCCGGACAGGGTGCCGCCCACTTCCATGATCGTGTAGCTGCTGCGCAGCCCGTAGTTGCCGTTGGCGCCGACATGCATCACGGAGCCGCCGTTGAGGGTGGCGTTGCCCGTGACGCGCACCCGATCGGCGTCGGCGCCCCCGGGATTGCTTTCGACCACGAAGCGGGCGCCGTTCTGAATCACCAGATTGCCGTCGATGGTCAGCGTGCCGATGGAATTGCCGGGCGACAGCGTGCCGCCGGAGGCGACCGTCACGGTCGAGCCGGCGCCCGCGCCGATCGTCCCGGAACCGCCGAGCATGCCGCCCGCGCCGACACTGAACGAGCCGCCCAGCCTGCCGTCGACCGCCAGCCTGCCGCCATTGACGACGGTACGCCCGGTGAAACCGGAACTGTCGCCCATCAGGCGCAGGACGCCCGCCCCGGCCTTGAGCAGTTCTCCACTGCCCGACAGCGTGCCGGCCAGCCCCAGCGTGGTTCCGGCGGCCACGTCGATGCCGCCGGAATGCGTCACCGTGACGGGGCGCGACATATCGAAGGACGCCGTGGTCGCCAGCGTGCCGCCGTCGAGCGCCAGCCCGCCGGCCGAGGCCCCCAGATTCGCGTCGCGATCGACCTGCAGCGTGCCGCCCGCGATCGTGGTGCCCCCGGTGTACATGTTGTCGCCGCCCAGCACCAGTGTCCCCGCGCCGGCCTTGACCAGCGTCCTGCCGTCCCAGCCCGTCGCGGCATTGGCGGCCTGGTCGGCCAGCGCGACGCCGACCTCGAAGCGGTCGGTGGGATTCGTCAGCGTGAAGGTGCCGTGCGCCAGGCTGTTGCCCGCCATCCAGCCCAGGCCGTAGCTGGCGAGGTACTGCCGGTTGTCCGCCGATTTGAGCGTGTGGAGGGTCAGGTAATCCACCGCGCCGGCGAAGCCGCCGATGCTTACGCTGGCGAAGTCGCCATTGATGGCGGTGCCGGCGTCGATCAGCACGGTGTCGGACGGGCTGGTGGCGTAGATGCCGCCCAGCCGGAAACTCACGTCGGCGCCCAGCGTGACGGTATCGGCGCGCAGGACCGGGCCGCTCGCGCCGGCCGTGATGTCCAGGACCGTGTGGTCGGCCATGCCGACATCGCCCGCCACCGCCAGCGTCGCCGGCCCGTGCACCGCCAGCGTGCCGCCGGCTCCGGAGACCTTCAGGTCGCCGGCCAGGCTGTGCGCCAAGCCCGACGCGCCATCGCCGTACTGCAAGGTCCCGCCCGTGACTTCGGCCGAGCCGCCCAGCGCGCCCATTACCACCAGCCTGCCGCCCGACACCGTGGTCTTGCCCGCGAACGCGCCGTTGGCGCCGGTCAGAAACGTCGTGCCGGCGACCTGGTTCAAGCGGTGCTCGAAACCCGAGCCGGCGGCGCTCATCAATGCGGTCGAGAATGCGTAGTTCGTGTCGGTATGGTTGAAGTTCAGCGTGGCGACGCCCTTGCCGAATTCGATCGCCGCCGCGTTGAGCGTGCCGGCCCCGGCGGCCGCCCCGGACGCGTCCGCGCCGATATTGATCGTGCCGGTGGTGCCTATCGCCGCCAGCATGCCGCCCAGGCCGTCGGGCGCCAGCGAAACGACTCCCGCACCGAGGGTGCCGACATTGACGACGCCCCCTTCCGCTATCGTCAGCGCCGCCTTTCCGAAACCGCTGGGCCCCAGGCCGAAGCCGAGATTGAGCGCGCCCGCATTGTTCCAGGTGGCGCCGGCTCCGCTGACGACGACAGTGCCGCTGCCGCCTATCCTGCCCACATAGCTGTCGCGGTTCGATACGGCGCCCCCTGGCTCGATATTCAACGCTCCCTGTCCCGAGAGCTGGCCCACCATGAGGTCGCCGGAATTGGCCCAGGTCGATCCCTGTCCGCTCACCGTGACGATCCCGTTGCCGTTCGGCTGGCCGCCGACGTAGCCATCCTTGCTGGTCACATAGCCCCCCGACAGGATCGACACGATGCCCAGCCCGCCTACCGAGCCGACCGACAGCGCCTCGGTATTGACCCAGAGCGACCCGAGATGGGAAACCGTCACTTTCGCCACGCCGTTCTGCTGCGCGTCGACCGTGCCGAACTGGTTCGAGACCGTGCCGCTACTGAAGATGCTCAGTTCGCCGGGCCCGTCGCGGCCGACGAACAGGTTGCCCGTCTGGTGCCAGGTCGCACCGGACGTGAACACGTTGACCCGGGCCGTGGCGCCGGCGGCCGGTCCGGCATCGATCAGGCCATTCGCGGTCCCCAGCGTGTTGAGGATCTGCAGGGTCCCGCCCGTGACCGTGGTATCGCCACGGAACTGCGAACTGTCGCCCTCCAATTGCGTGATGCCGGCGTAGTGATTGAGCTGGTGCAGGCCCGGCCCGCTGCTGACCAGGGCGGGTGCGAAGACCGCGGCACCGGTCGAGTTGAAGTTCAGTGTGCCGGCGCCTGCGCCAAAGTGGACCGCCGACGCATCCAGGACGCCGACGGTGGGGGCGGCCAAGGTGCCGGGCGCGGACCCGATGTTGAGGACGCCGGCGGCGCCGGAATTGCGGCCCAGCTCGACAATCCCGGCGCCGCCCGGGCCCACCGAGATCACGCCGTGATTGGCAAGGGTCAGCGTGCCGCTGCCGCTGGCGCCGATCGTCAGGCCGCCCCCCAGCGTCCAGGAGGCGCCCAGGCCCGAGACCTCCACCGTCCCGCTCGCGCCCGCCGTCAACCCCACCCAGCCGCTGACGCTGCGCAGGCCCGCCACCCCCAAGGGATCGATGAACAGCCCACCGGAGGCTGTATTGCCGACGATCAGGTCATGGGGAGCGTTCCAGTCCGCCGACGAGGAAGGGCTCACATCGCCAGTCGCCAGGATCCCGGCCTGCGCCAGCGAGACAGGCGCCCCACCGGCGGCCGCCAATACGGCCGCCAGCACCGCGGCCCGCGACCGGCTCTTGCCCCGCCCTCTGGCGTGCTCGCTGGCGACCTGCCAGAGGCCGGTGCGGCGATTGAAGACGATGCGGTACGTATGGTTCATTGCGCTCTTCTGTAGTCCAAGACCCGCTGAAGGAATTCAGGCGGACGTGAGTGGGATCGGGCCGGGCATGAACTGCGCCGCCCGCCACTTACAATTAGAAAAGCGCGCCGTAACGTTGCATATCACTGAAACTGGGTAATCGAGCTGGACTCGGTCCGATCCTCGACTGACTGGCGGACCGGCGAGCCGGCGGTTGTTGATGCGCCGCAAACCCGTCTATGCTCCATGTGAATCAAATATGACCGGTCATCAAATCCCCTCCCCTATTTGATTAAGATCTCGGCTTTTGCCGTGGGATGCCCGCCGCCATGTCGGAACAGGAATTGAAACTGCACGTGCCCGCGGCCTCACGCCCGGCCGTGCTGCGAGAGATCAGGCAACGCGAGGCCACGCGCATCCGCCTGCACGCCATGTACTTCGATACGCCCGAACGCGAACTCGCCCGGGCGCGCATCGCCATCCGGCTGCGCCAGGAAGGCCGCGACTGGGTGCAGACCCTGAAGATGCCCGGCATCAACGCCATCACCCGCATCGAACTCAACCATCCGCGGCCCGGCCCGGTGCTGGACCTGTCGGTCTATGCGGGCACGGAGGTCGAAGCCGCGCTGTCCGCCATCAAGGGCGAACTCGGCCTGCGCTACGAAACCGACGTGCAGCGGCTGCTGCGCAAGGTCCGCACGCGCTACGGCACGGTGGAATTGGCCTACGACACCGGCATCCTGCGCGCCGGGGCGCTGGAACTGCCGATCTCCGAACTGGAATTCGAACTGGTGTCGGGGCGCCCGGCGGCCATCTTCGCGGCCGCGCGCGGCTGGCAGCAGCGCCACGCCCTGGTGCTGGACCCGCGCAGCAAGTCCGAGCGCGGCGACGCGCTGGCCCAATTGGCGCAGCGGCTGGCCGATGCGGACGCCATTCCGGGCGAAGACCTGGAAGCCCGGCGCGCGCAGGCCATCGCACAGTTCTGGGCGCCGCGCGGCGCCGCCGCGGTCAAGCTGCGCGAAGACATGACGCCGTCACAGGCCATGGCGCGCATCGCCGCGGAATGCCTGGACCAGATCGCCCGCAACGCCTCGGTCCTGGCCGAAGTGGACACCGAGGACGCCTATCGCGCCGGCAACTCCGAACACGTGCACCAGTTGCGCGTGGGCGTGCGCCGCCTGCGCTCGGCCTGGAAGCTCTTCGAAGGCTGGATCGCGCCGCTTCCCGATTCCTTGCTGCAAGGCGTGCGCACGCACTTCGCGGCGTTCGGCGCCAACCGCGACCAGGACGTGCTGAACGAGACCGTGGCGCCCGCGCTGATGCGCGCGGGCATGCCGGTGATTCCCATGGAGGCCGCGCCGCCTGAACAGGACGCCCGCGCCATCGCGGGCGGCAAGGCCTTCCAGGCCTGGCTGCTGGACCTGCTGGAATGGAGCCTGGACGTGCCGCCGGCCCTGCCCTCGTCGGACGGCCAGGGCATCGCCAACGGCACGCCCAGCGACGCCGCGCCCGAACCCGCCATCCGGCTGGAAGGCGGCGTGGCGGGCCCCAGCGTGCGCCCCACGATCATTCCCATGCTGGCGCCCGAACCCGATCCGCAGCGCCTGCGCAAGCAACTGGCCCGGCGCCTGCATCGCTGGCACAGCAAGGTGGCCGACCAGGGCACGCAGTTCGCGACGCTGGACATCCCCTCGCGGCACGAACTGCGCAAGCGCGGCAAGCGCCTGCGCTACAGCCTCGCCTTCGCCGAATCGCTGCTGCCCGCGGGCAAGCTGCGCGGCTACCGCAAGCTGCTGTCGCGCGTGCAGGACATACTGGGGGAAATCAACGATCTGGCGGTGGCCAAGGACTACTACGAGTCGTGTACCGTCACGCACCCGCAGGCCTGGTTCGCGCTGGGATGGATCAGCGCGCGCCTGGAAGAACTGGCCGACGACGCGCAACGGGCGTTCGACGACCTGGCGGCGAGCAAGCCGTTCTGGAAGTAACCACTTTCCTTCCGTGCCTTCCGCGTGTCTGACACCCGTACGAGAAGCTGTCACGAAGAAGAGATAGTCTTCCCGGGTGTCTGACACCGGCCATATCTGAAACAGCCAGTGTCTGACACCCGTACGAGAAGCTGTCACGAAGAAGAAATTGTCTTCCCGGGTGTCTGACACCCGCCATATCTGAACGGCTGTTCAAAGTCAGCCGGTGTCAGACACCCGGGGAACGCTGCTTGGCGCGCAAGACTATCTCATACGGGTGTCAGACACGCGGAAGGATTGGGATTTACTCCGCCAACAACGCCCCGGCGAACTCATCCGCCACGAACGGCTGCAGGTCTTCCAGGCTTTCGCCCACGCCGATCCAATACACCGGGATCGGACGCACGCCCTGGCTGCCCGCGGCCACCGCGGCCAGCGTGCCGCCCTTGGCGGTGCCGTCCAGCTTGGTCACGACCAGGCCGGTCAGGGTGATGGCCGCGTCGAAGGCGCGGATCTGCGCCAGGGCGTTCTGCCCGGTATTGCCGTCGACCACCAGCAGCACCTCGTGAGGCGCCGCGGCATCCGCCTTGCCGATGACGCGGCGGATTTTCTTCAGTTCTTCCATCAGGTGCAACTGCGTCGGCAGGCGGCCGGCGGTATCCACCATCACCACGCCCACGCCGCGCGCGCGGCCCGCATTGACGGCGTCGAACGCCACCGCCGCCGGATCGCCGCCATCCTGCGAGATGACCGTGACGTTGTTGCGGCTGCCCCATTCGATGAGCTGCTCGCGGGCGGCGGCACGGAAGGTATCGCCCGCCGCCAGCAGCACGCTGGCCCCCTGGCGCTGGAACGTGTGCGCCAGCTTGCCGATGGAGGTGGTCTTGCCCGCGCCGTTGACGCCGGCGATCATGACGACCAGCGGCTGCTTGCGCTGGAGGTCGAACGCGCGCTCCAGCGGACGCAGGTGGTCGGCCAGCAATTGGCGCAGGGCCGTCTTCACCTGGGCCGCGTCCTCGATGCGTTCCTTCTTCACCCTCGCGCGCAGCGCGGTCAGGAGCTTCTCGGTGGCCTCCAGGCCCGCATCGGCCATAATGAGCGCCGATTCGAGCTCCTCGAACAGGTTTTCGTCGACCTTGACGCCGACGAAGATGCCGCCAATGCTTTGTCCAGTGCGCGACAGGCCCTGTTTCAGCCGTGCCAGCCAGGACGCCTTCCTGGGCGCCTCGGCGGGCTCGGGCTCGGGCTCGGGCTCGGGAGCCGGCGGCGCCGCGGGAACGGCGGCCGGCGCGGGAGCCGGAACGGGCGCCGCGGCGGCAGCCGGCGCGGGCTCCGGCTCGCGGACCGGGCCGGGGGCCGGAGCGGGCGCGGAAACAGGCGTTGCCGCCGGGGCCGCGGCCGGCTCGGCGGGCGGTTCGGCCGGGGCCGGGGCCGGCACAAGCGCCTCGGGCTGGGGCGGTGGCGGCGGAGCGGGAATGACCGGAGCGTCGGCGGGTTCCGCCGGCGCGGGGACGGCGTCTACTGCCTCCGGCGGCGGCGCGGGCTGGACCGGCGCGGCGGGCGGAGGGGTTTTTTTCTTGAAGAAGCGGCTGAACATGGGTAACAAGTATATTCGTATCGTCGGGGGCCAATACAGGCGCACCCCCATTGCCGTGCCCGACGTTGAAACGTTGCGCCCCACGCCCGACCGGGTCCGCGAAACGCTGTTCAACTGGCTGACCCACCTGTGGGGCGGCGAATTCGCCGACAAGCAGGTGCTGGACCTGTTCGCCGGCAGCGGCGCGCTGGGCTTCGAAGCGGCGTCGCGCGGGGTGGCGCACGTGCAGATGGTCGAGCGGGACAGGACCGCGGCGTCCGCGCTGCGGACACTGCGCGACAAACTCAAAGCCGACATGATACGCATCCATGTGGGCGACGCCATGCAGGTGACCGAGCGCATGGATGCGTCCCGGTTCGACCTCATCCTGCTGGATCCTCCCTTCGGCCAGGGCTGGCTTCCGCGCCTCTGGCCCCTGCTTCCGGGTATCCTGACCGAGCATGGGCTGGTCTACGTCGAGGCGGAAACCCCCATCGAAGCCCCGGAAGGATTCACGATTTTGCGGCAGGACAAGGCGGGTGCGGTCCACTACCACCTCCTGGAATTTGCTGCATTGCGCAAATAGATCAATAATCCGGGCTTCGGAGGATGGTGTACACCACTAATAACGGTACGGAGCTCGCATGATCACCGCTGTATATCCCGGCACTTTCGACCCGCTGACCAGAGGCCACGAAGACCTGGTCCGCCGTGCGGCCACGCTTTTCGACAAAGTCGTGGTGGGCATCGCCATTAGCCGCAACAAGAAGCCTTTCTTCAGCATCGAAGAGCGCGTGGAAATCGCGCGCGAAGTGCTGGGGCACTATCCCAACGTGGAAGTGCAGAGCTTCGGCGGCCTGCTCAAGGACTTCGTGCGCGACCAGGGCGGCCGCGTCATCGTGCGCGGCCTGCGCGCCGTGTCCGACTTCGAATACGAATTCCAGATGGCCGGCATGAACCGCCATCTGCTGCCGGACGTCGAAACGCTGTTCATGACGCCTTCGGACCAATACCAGTTCATCTCGGGCACCATCGTGCGCGAAATCGCCCAACTGGGCGGCGACGTGAGCAAGTTCGTGTTCCCGTCGGTCGAGCGCTGGCTGCAGGAAAAGGCCAAGGAACGCCGCGAACAGTCCTGGCCGGGCTGAGCGGCCCGCGCCGCCCCCTCCCCGGAAGGGCGCTGCCGGCGCCCTTCCCGCGCTGCGCCGCCCGGGCGTACGGCGGCGGTACAATGGTTATCGCCCCACCCGCCCATACCGCAGTCCGCCATGGCCCTGACCATCACCGAAGAATGCATCAATTGCGACGTTTGCGAGCCCCAGTGCCCGAACGAGGCAATTTCCATGGGCGCGGACTATTACGTGATCGACCCTGACCGGTGCACCGAATGCGTCGGCCACCACGACGAGCCGCAATGCAAGGTGGTCTGCCCGGTGGAGTGCATCGAACTGCACCCGCAGTGGAATGAAGGCCAGGAACAGCTCATGGCCAAGTACCGCCGCCTCACTGGTGCCGCATGAGCGACGCGGCGCAGTCCAGCATCGACCTTCCCCCTTCCCGCCACCACGCCCGCCGCGACATTTCCGCGTCGGCCATCGCCGCGGGCCTGGTCGCCGTCCTGGTCAGCTTCGGCGGCACCGCCGTGCTGATGGTGCAGGCGGGCCACACAGCCGGGCTGGACGCGGCGCGCATCGGTTCCTGGATCGGCTCGCTGAGCCTGGCGTTCGGGTTCGGCGGCGCCGTCTACAGCCTGCGCACCGGCCTGCCCATCGTCATGGCCTGGTCCACCCCTGGAGCGGCGCTGCTCGTCACGGCGCTGGCCGGCGTGCCCTTCAATGAAGCCATCGGGGCCTTCGTGCTGGCGGCCGCCCTGACGCTCGCCTGCGGCCTGTTCGGCTGGATCGACCCCATCCTGCGCCGCATTCCCGGCGAGATCGCGGCGGCCATGCTGGCCGGCGTGCTGCTCAATTTCGGCATGGGCATCTTCGGCAGCATCGACCACCAGCCCGTGCTGGTGCTCGCGATGTGCGCCTCCTATCTGGTCTGCCGGCGCCTGGCGCCGCGCTACGCGGTGCTGGCGGTCATGCTGGTGGCGATCGCCATCGCGTTCGCGCTGGACTTGATGCGGCTGGACCTGCTGGACTGGCGCTTCACCGAATTCGTCTGGACCACGCCCGCCTTCAGCGCGCAGGCCGCGGTCAGCCTGGGCATTCCGTTGTTCGTCGTGGCCATGGCGTCGCAGAACCTCCCCGGCCTGGCCATCCTGCAGGCCGCCGGCTATCGCCCTCCCGCTTCGCGGCTGGTGGCGGCCACCGGCCTGCTGGGCCTGCTGGCCGCGCCCTTCGGCGCGCACAGCGTCACCATGGGCGCGATCAGCGCGGCCATCTGCACCGGCCCGGAGGCCCATCCGGATGCCGGCAAGCGCTATATCGCCGCCGCCACCTACGGCCTGGGCTACGTCGCGCTGAGCGTCGTGGCGGGCGCCGTGGCGGTGTTCTTCCAGGCCCTGCCCCCCGCCCTGCTGGCGGCGCTGGCCGGCCTGGCCCTGCTGGGCACCATCATGGGCGGCATGGCCGCGGCCATGGCCAATCCGCAGCGCCGCGAAGCCGCGCTCATCACGCTGCTGGCCACGGCGTCCGGTTTCAGCTTCTGGGGAATCGGGTCGGCCTTCTGGGGCCTGGTGGCGGGCCTGCTGGCCCACGCGGCATTCGAATACAAGCGCGCCGGCGCGAAGGCCTGACGCTAGGCGGGCCAGGCCGCCACGGGCGTGTCGGGGTGCACCTTCATGATGCGGCAAGGCACCTGCACGAAGTTGGAGATCCAGGCGGCGGCCAGCTCCCCTTCGTCGATCACGTCGATGGCCTGTTCGCCGACCTTCATGCTGTAGCGCACGCTGTCGTCGTCTTCGATGACGTCCAGCGGGATATCCATGCGCAGCATGCCGGGCGCCTTCAGCACCAGGTAGCCCAGCCGCAGTTCGACCGACACCTCGGCCAGCCGGGGACACAGGCCGCGGTTCAGCCACTGCCCGGAATCGTTGGCGATCAGCCACTGGCGATGGTAGCCGGCGGCCTCCGACTGCGGCGTGACGCCGCATTCGGCGATGGGTTGGAAGTGTTCGGCGCTCATTTGCCCAGCAGTCCCTTCAATGCCTTGTCGACGGCGCCGCCGTTCTTGCCCTTGCCGGTGACGGCCTCGCGCAGCTTGTTCTCCAGGCTGCGCTTCAGGATGGAGCCCACTGCGTCTTTCCAGAGCAGCGTGTAGGACGGCTTCTCGAACGGCCCCTTGACGTGCACGGGGATGGTCACGTCCTTCAGGTCGATCAGTTCCTTGCCTTCGGGATCGGCGGCCGGATTGACCACGCGCGCGCGCGCCACCAGGTCCAGTTCGCTCTTGACAAAATCGATCGTGGCCGGCTCGCCCTGCGTCACGCGCAGCAGGGGCGAAACGACGTTCAGGCGCTTCACGGCGGCCACGCCCTTGGTGAACGCCAGGTCCGCGTCCATCTCGGAGAATGCCGTCTGCTTGCTGGTGTCGGCGGCAACGGTCTCGTCCTGCGACTCAGGCTTGAACGCCGCCTTCAGTTCGCGCAGCGTCTGCGTGAGGTTGATGCCCTTGACCGCGCCGTCGCGCAGGCGCAGTTGCAGGGTGCCGCCCAGGCCGCTCTTCAGAGCATAGGCGTTGGCGCCGGCCGTCTTCAGGTCCAGCGCCAGGCTGCCCGTGCCGCTGAGCACGTTCTGGCGCGCCAGGTCCATCAGGAACGGTTCGATCGCAATGCCCGCCAGCGACATCTTGGTGGCCAACTGGTTGCCCTGCGCGGCGTCGACCGTCAGGGCGCCCGCCAGCTTGCCGCCGTACAGGCCCGCCGTCAGGCTGGTGATTTCCAGCTTGCCCTTGTCCAGCTTCACCGAGGCCCCGACGTCGTCGGCCTTCAGGCCGCGCACCACCAGCTTGCCGACCTTCAGCGTGCCGTTGACGCTCGGGCCGATCAGCGCGGACAGGTTGATCGAATCGTCGGCGGGCGCCGGCGCGGGCTGCGCCGGCTTGCTTTCGTCCTTCTTGCCTTCGGCGGGCGGCTTGGCTGCGGGCGCCGCCGCGGGCGGCACCAGTTTGTCCAGGTCCAGCGTATCCACGGCCAGCGCGAAATTCACGCGGGGCGCGTCGCTCAGCTTGGTGATGTCGGCGCTCAGGTCGAACTTGCCGCCCTCCAGCACCGCGTTGATCTTGCTGGTCGCCTGGTCCTTCAGCAGATCGGCCGTCACGCTGCCGATCACGGGGATCTGCAGGCTGCCCTTGGGCAGCCCCGGGTCTGTGATGTTCACATCGCCGCGCAAGGCGGACAGACCGCCGCTGCGCTGCAGGAGATTCAGCGACAGCGGCGAGGCGAAGTTCAGCTTGACCACGCGTTCGCCGTTCTTGGACGTGCTGTCCAGCTTGGCTTCCTTGATGTCGAGCTCGCCGGCGTTGCCGCTGATGCCGTTCAGGCCGAAGCTGGCGTCCAGGCCGGCGAGGCGCACGCGCCCGGTCAGCGCCTCGCCGGTGGCCGAGGCGGGGGAGATATTGAGCGCCGGCGCGTCCACGGCGACTTCGAACGGGCCGTCGGCCACGCCGCCCTTGGCGCGGATGGCCAGCTTCTCGATCTGCAACTGGCTCTTGTGCGGGTCGATCGAGAGCTTGGGCATGGCGACGCTGGCTTCCACATTGGTGGCGCGCGCGGCGGGATCGGTGACGTCGCCCTGGAACACGACTTCCAGGCCGGCCACGTCCAGCGCCGACTTCTGGCCGTTGAACGCCAGGTTGCCGCGCATGGCCAGGCTCTTGGCTTCCGCGCCCGGCAGCTTGCCGTCCATGCGCAGGTCGAGCTTCTGCGCGGCATAGCGCTTGGCGGACGGGTCCAGCGTCAGCAAGGCCTGGCCGGTCAGGTTGGCGTCGACCCGCGGGTTGCCGCCTTCGACGCGCGCGGTCAGGCGCACGTCGAACGGCTGGTTGAACGTGACGCGGCCGGTATTGGCGTTGATCTTGGTGACGGCCACCGCCATGCCGGTGATGGCGTCCTGCAATTGCACTTCGCCGTCCTTCAGGTCCAGGCCGGCGATGTCGATCTGCATGTTGTTGCGCGGCTGCGGCAGGCTGCCGTTGGTGATGGCCTGCGCCGCGGTCTGGGCCGCGCCCACCAGCGCTTCCGCCGGATTGGCCGGCACCGCCGTGATCGGCGAGGTGCCGCCCACGAGGTTGCTGAAATTGAACATGCCCTGCTTGTCCCGGATCACGCGCGCCTTGAGGCCGCTGATGGCCACGTGGTCCACCACGAAGCTGTTGGACAGCAAGGGCCACACCGCGACCGCCAGGCGGGTGCTTTCGATGGAAGCGAAGGTCTCGGCGCTATCCGGCTCGGACAGCGACACGCCCTGCACCGACAGCCCGATGCGCGGGAACAGCGACAGCTCGATCTCGCCGTCGATCGTCAGCGTGCGGTGATAGCGTTGCTGGACAAGCTCTTCCAGCTTGTACTTGTACGCATTGGGGTCGAATGTCAGCAAGAAGATGGCCAGGCCAACGACGGCCACGACAACCAACACCACCAGGCCTATCAAAATGCGCTTGAACCACGTTTTCATTGCCGCCCCGTCGGTACCTCGACTGGAAATCCTTGAATGCCGTCCATCGCGCCGGAACGCGGGGATGGTGCTTTGCCGGAGGAAAAGACCGCCGGGCATGTGACGCCGTCGGCCTTTCAGGCGTGCCCTCGCTCTTGCCGAGCCAGGGCCGCGGCGCCAAAACGGGGAGGGTCTGCCAAGGAAGGCCAGGTGAATGGCGCCGGCCCGGCCGGCGCACAGATAACGCTATCGTAACAAATCGGGCCGGCTTCGCGAGGCCGCCGGGACATTCCCCGGAATATCCTGGGCCGCGGGCCCCCGGCCCCGCGAAAAACCGGGCGGGAAAGCTGACGGTTTTCTGTCCGCCGCATTGTAGGGCTAGAATGATTGACACATCAATCATTGATCTATCCAACAATGCCCGCCCCCGCTTCCGGCACCCCGCACTCACCCGGCCAGGTGCTTCCCTTCCGGCAAACCCTGCTCGCCATGCTCGGCATGTGCTTCGTCATGATGATGGTCGCCATCGACCAGACCGTGGTGGGCACGGCGCTGCCCACGATTGTGGCCGAACTCAAGGGCTTCGAACTGTATGCATGGGTAGCGACGTCTTACCTGCTGACCTCCGTCATCACCGTTCCCATCTTCGGCCGGCTGGGCGACTACTACGGGCGCAAGCCGTTCGTCGTGACGGCCATCGTGCTCTTCACCCTGGCCTCGGCGCTGTGCGGCGCGGCCGACAGCATGCTCACCCTGGTTCTGGCCCGGGCGCTGCAAGGCATCGGCGGCGGCATGCTGGTGGGCACCGCGTTCGCCTCCATTCCCGACCTGTTCCCCGATCCCCACGTGCGGCTGCGCTGGCAGGTCATGCTCAGTTCCGCCTTCGGCATCGCCAACGCGGTGGGCCCGACCCTGGGCGGCGCGCTGACGGAACACTACGGCTGGCGTTCGGTCTTCTACGTGAACCTGCCCATCGGCGCCCTGGGCCTCTGGTTCGTCACGCGCTACCTGCCGCACCTGCGCAACCACACGGCCGGCCCCGTGCGCCTGGACTGGCAGGGCGCGCTGCTGGTCGCGCTGGCCCTGGGTTCCCTCCAGTTGCTGGTCGAATTGCTGCCCCAGGAAGGGCTGAGCGGCGCGATCCTGCTGCTCGGCGCGGGCAGCGCCGCCGCCTTCGCCCTGCTGTACTGGTGGGAAAAACGCTGCCCGCATCCGCTGCTGCCGCTGGACATGTTCCGCAACCGCGGCCTGGCCATGCTGTTCACGCTGGCGCTGCTGGTCGGCGTGACCATGTATTCGCTGCTGTTCTACGCGCCGCTGCTGCTGCAGGGCGGCTTCGGCCTGTCGCCCCAGGAAGCGGGCCTGCTCATCACGCCCATGGTCGTCTTCATCACCGTGGGCAGCATCGTGAACGGCCGGATCATCACCCGGATCCGCCATCCGAACCGCATGCTGTACGCGGGCTTCATCCTGATGGCGCTGTCGTGCCTGGGCATCGTCACCACCCACAGCTATACCTCGCACGCGGTCATCGCCGCGTACATGCTGATGGCCGGGCTGGGCATGGGCTTCATCATGCCCAACCTCACGGTCTTCGCCCAGCAGACCGCGGGCCGCAGCCACCTGGGCATCGCGACCGCGCTGCTGCAATCCCTGCGCATGATCGGCGGCATGCTGGGCACGGCGATCGTCGGCACCATGGTCAGCCACAGCTATTTCAGCGGAGTCGAATCCACCCTGCGCGGGGCGTCCGCCCGCTGGCTGCCGGAACTGAACGATCCCCAGATGCTGGTCAATCCCGAGGCGCAGACGCAGTTCCTGGCACAATTGGCGCACCAGGGCCAGGATGGAACGTCGCTGATCGAGATCGCGCGGGTCGCGCTCGTCGGCGCCATCCATGAAGGGCAGCTCATCGCCCTGGCCGTCGCCGTCTTCGCCCTCTGGTGCGTGCGGCGCGTGCCCCCGGTTCAATTGGTCCGCCCCTCCAAGCCGGAGCCGGCCAGCGTCGGAGAATAGCTTTTGCCGAAACAGCAACAAGGCCTGCAGGTCATCCAGCACATGGGCCTGACCTACCGCGTCATGCAGAGCGCGTTCAGCGGACGGGTCGGCCACGCCCTGCCCCGCTGGCGCATCCTCCTGGCCTTGCATGAATGCGGCCAGTGTTCGCAGAAACACCTGGCGGAACGCTGCCGCCTGGATCCCGCCTCCCTCACGCGCCAACTGCAGGCCATGGAAAAGCTGGGCTGGATTGCGCGCGCCGTGGATCCGCAGGACAACCGCCTGACCAACGCCAGCCTCACGCCGGCGGGGCAGGCGGTCGTGAACGACGCCCTGCCCAGGCGCGCGGCCTTCTTCGAAGAGTCGCTCAAGGGACTGTCGGCGGCCGACATCGACACCCTGAACCGCGTGCTCAGCGTGCTGGAACAGAATTTCCTGCATGCCGCCGCGGACAAGCCTTCGCAGGGCTGACGCGCGGCGCCGGCCTACTCGGGCGGATTGCGGCGCTCGAACTGCGCGATGGCATGCAGCAGGAACGGCGCGAACTTCGCGGCGTAATCCTTTCCGGTCCAGGCATTGGACGAACCCGACAGGTGCAGGGCCCCGTAAGGCGAACCCTGCGCATTCGTCACCGCGGCGGCCAGGCTGACCTCTCCCATGATGAACTCGTCGACGACCAGGGCATAGCCCTGGTCGCGGGCCTTCTTCACCTCGGCCTTGACCGCCTTGGCGGCGATCAGGGTCTTGGGCGTATGGGCCGCCAATTCCGCGGCGGCCAGGCGGGACGACGCCTCGGCCTCGTCCAGGCGTGACAGCACGGCCCGCCCGCCCGCCGTGCAGTAGAGCGGGACGCGCCGGCCGACCAGCGATGCATGGTAGTGCTCGGTGTGGGTCTGGTGCCGCATGACGTGGACCAGTTCGTTGCCATCCAGCAGGGACAGGCTGATCTTCTCGCCCGTGGACTTCGACAGTTCCAGCATGATGGGATTGAGCGCCTCGACCAGCGCATGCATGCGCAGGAAATGGAAGGTCAGGTTGAGCATGCCCGTGCCCAGCCTGTAGCGCCGCGTCTGCGCGTTCTGCTCGAGATAGCCTTCGGCGCACAAGGTGTGCGCGTAGCGCTGGGCCGCGCTCTTGTCCAGGCCGCTCATGGCCATGATCTCCATCAGGCCGAGGTCGCCCGATGCGTTCTTGAAACAGTCCAGGACCCGGAAGGCCTTGCCCACGGACCCTACGTACAGTGCGTTGGTCGTCATCGTTTTACCTAATGTACGGGTTTTCTCAAGTAGCACATAATAATACCAAGTATTAAATAACAATACCCGAGGAACACGCAATGAATCTCGAGGCCGGACTCACCGCGGCGCAATGGCTCGAAAGCCGGCAGCCGGAAATGCTTGCGCTGCTGGAGGATATCGTCAATATCGACTCAGGCAGTTTTGACAAACCCGGCGTGGCGCGCGTATTCCGGCGGCTGGAATCGTTCTTCGCGTCGCACGGGCTGGAAACGGTCTCCCACTACGCAGGCGGCGTCGAAGCCGCGATCTCCGTCACCGTGAACCGCGCGAGCCCCACGGGCAAGCCCGTATTGCTGATGGGGCATTGCGACACCGTCTTCCCGGCGGGCGAGGCGGCCCGCAGGCCCTTCCGCATCGACGGGGCCCGCGCCTACGGCCCGGGCGTGGCCGACATGAAGTCGGGCATCGTCATGAACGCCTTCCTGCTGGCCGCCCTCGCCCGCTACGGCGAAGGCGCTCCGGAAGTCACCGGCCTGTTCACCTGCGACGAGGAAATCGGATCGCCGCTCAGCAAGGACGCGATCGCGCATTTCGGCAAGCTGGCGGGCTTCGTGTTCAACGCCGAACCGGGACGCCCGTCCGGCAACGTCGTGACCGGACGCAAGGGCGGCGTGTTCTTCAACATGGAAATCGAAGGCAAGGCGGCGCACTCCGGCGCGAACTTCGCCGAGGGCATCAGCGCGATCTCCGAACTGGCGCACAAAGTCGTGGCGCTGGACGCCTTGACCGACCTGGACGCGGGCGTCACCGTCAACGTCGGCCTGGTGAACGGCGGCCTGTCCGTCAACACTTCCGCGCCCTCCGCCACCGCCGCGATCGACCTGCGCATCTTCGACCTCGAACAGCGCGAATCCCTGGTCGGCAAGATCCGCTGCATTTGCGACAGATCCTTCATCACCGGCACCTTGTCCAGGCTGGACATCACCGGCGAATTCAAGCCCTTCGTGCCCACCGCCCAGTCCCGCAGGCTGTTCGAGCTGTACCAGGCCGAACTGGGCGCGATCGGCCACAAGGCGGAAGCCGAGTTCAGCGGCGGCTGCGCGGACTCGGGCGTGACGTCCAGCCTGGGCGCCATCACGCTGTGCGGCACGGGCCCCGTCGGCGGGAAGTTCCACACGCAGGATGAATATTGCGAGATCGGCACCATCGTCCCGCGCGGGCAGGCGGTGCTCAACACGATACTGCGGCTTGCCCACACCCAGTGGTAAGCGGCGCAAACGTCGCGGCCTTTCCGCCCGGCATTCTCACCAGGTGCTTTTCATGACTTCACACGCATTGCAGACACGCCGCGCCCTCCTCAAGGCCGGCACGGCGCTGGCGTTGGCCCCCGCCGCATGGATGAAAACCGCGCACGCGCAAGCCTATCCGGCCGGGCCGGTCAGCATGATGGTCCCCTATCCCGCCGGCGGCCCCAGCGACGTCAGCGCCCGCATCCTCAGCGGCCCGATAGGCGACAGCCTGGGCGCGCGCGTCGTGGTCGAGAACCTGGGCGGCGCCACCGGCACGATCGCCGCCTCGAAAGTGCTGAACGCCAAGGCCGACGGCGGCGTGTTCTTCCAGGGCACGCAGAACGAACTGATTCTTCCGCCCCTGACCAATCGCGCCGTGCGCTACCAGCCGGACGCCTTCGAGAGCATCCAGCCCATCACCGTGACGCACCTGGTGCTGCTGGTGCGCGCCGGCCTGCCCGCCAACACCGTGGATGAATTCCTGAAACTGGCCGGCGAGCGCGACGCATCGAACTCCCTGACCTACGGAACGGTGGGCGTCGGCTCGCTCTATCACCTGATCACCGAGTACCTGGGCAAGACCGTGAAGGTGCCCTTCACCCACGTGCCCTACAGCGGCACGGCGCCCGTCATCCAGGACCTGGCGGGCGGCCAGATCGACTTCAGCATCATGCCCTTCCAGGCTTCGATGCTGGAGATGATCCAGGGCGGCCGCTTCAAGGCGCTTGCGGTCCTGTCGCGGAACAGGCCCGCGGTGCTGGCGAAAGTGCCCAGCATCACCGAAACGCCGGCCCTGGCCAACTTCGAGTACGCCAGCTACGCCGGCTACTACGTGAAGAAGGGAACCCCGGTCGCGATCAAGGAAGCGCTGAACAAGGCCATCGGGCAAGCCCTGGAGAACCGGGACGTCGTCGCCAAGCTGGAGGCGGACGGCCGCAACGTCTCGCCGCGCATGAGCCTGGACGAGGCGGCGGCCGCCTACGCGGCCGAAATCGCGAAGCACAGGGAAATGATCCGCGCCACGGGATACGTCCAGGCGGGCTGAGGCGTGCGCCAGGGGCCGGCCGCGCGCAAAGCCCGATCCCGGCGCGTGGCTGGCCGACGTGCTGCCGACGGGACGCTATTGAACGGCGGGAGGCTCCGCCTGACCAGCCTGTGCACGCTGCCAATCGCCGCGATGGCGTTCGATGTGCTCGCGCAAGTGGTCCACGAGGGTGCGCGTCGCCACTGACGGAAAACGATTGGGCGCGGTCAGCAGGTAGATCGCATCGCCCACGCCTTCGGGCTCCAGCTCGGGCAGCACTTCGACCAGCGCGCCCTCGCGCAACTGGCTCCACACCGCATAGCGCGGAAGCAGCGCCACGCCCAGGCTCGCGAGCACCGCGTCACGCAGGAACGGATAGTCCCCGGATTGCAGGCGCGGCGCCACGCGCAGCAGCAGGGGATCGCCATGAGCGCGCTTGCAGCGCAGATCGAAGCGCCTGCCCAGCGATTGGGGCGCAATCAGCGTGCAGCGGCCCAGTTGCTCCAATTGCACGATGGGGCCGTAGTCGCCCAGGAAAGCAGGCGTGGCGCACAGACACCATTGCACGTCGCAGATGCGGCGCGCGACATGGTCTTCCGGCGGCGCGGAGGTGATCTTCAACGCCATGTCGACCTCGGCCGACACCAGGTCGCCGATGGCGTCATTGATGTGTACGCGCAATGAAATATCCGGATAGCGGCGCGTGAAATCGAGCAGCACGGGCGCCAGGTACAAATGGCCCAGGCCCGTCGGCAAGCGGATGCGGACATCGCCGCGCACGCTGCCGTCCAGGCTGTGGATGGAGGCCTGGGCCGCGCGCATTTCGTCCAGCAGGCGCACGCCGTGCTGGTAGAGCAACTGGCCAGCCTGCGTCAGTTCGACATGCCGGGTCGTGCGGCGCAGCAACTGCGACCCCATTGCCAGTTCCAGCCGTTTCAGCCGATGCGACATGTTCGAACGCGTCATGCCGCAGCGATCGGCGGCGGCGCTGAGATTGCGCGACTCGACCATTGCGACGAACAGCCTCACCAGATTCAGGTCCAGCTCTTTGTCAATCATGGTTCACCATTCAAGGCACAACTACGCAGATTGTCCAGCCGACGGGCCGAGTCTACCATCGGCTCATCGACTCTTTCCCCGGAATGCCATGGACTCCGCCGTTGCCGCCGAAGTGAACCACGGTCCTTTTTCCGGCCTGCGCGTGCTCGATATCAGCCAGGGCATCGCCGGCCCGTATTGCGCGCAGATGCTGTGGCAGCACGGGGCGGAGGTCGTCAAGGTGGAGCCTCCCGCCGGCGACTGGGGCCGCCACGTGGGCACCGTGGCCGGCGCGCACAGCGCGCTGTCCACGGCCTATAACGCAGGCAAACGCGGCGTCTGCCTGGACGCCCGCCACCCAGCAGGGCGCGAGGCGCTGCGCCGCCTGGCAGACAGTGCCGACGTATTGATCCAGAATTTCCGGCCGGGCGTGGCCGCCCGCATGGGCGTGGGTTACCAGGACCTGGCGCCCAGGGCGCCCGGCCTGGTGTACGTATCGATCAGCGGCTACGGCGAAGACGGCCCCTACGCCAACGCCCCCGCGTCCGATTCCGTCATGCAGGCCGACAGCGGCCTGATGTACGCCAACCAGGACGAGGCGGGCGTGCCGCGCCGCATCGGCGTGCTGATGGCCGATATCGCCACCGCGCTTTACGCCGCGCAGGCGGCCATGGCGGCGCTGTACCGGCAGGCCCGGACAGGGACGGGCGGACACGTCCAACTGAGCCTGTTCCAGGCTTGCGCCGCGCTGCAGGCCAACGACATCCTGGCTTACGGCATGGCGGGCGCGCGCCGCGCCGGACCGGTGAGCGCGCCCAACGGCGTGTTCGACACCACCGACGGACGCCTGTCGGTGCTGGCGCTGAACAACGACCAGTTCGCCCGGCTCTGCCGCGCCCTGGAACGCCCGGAATGGCTGCTCGACCCCGCCTATGCGGACAATGCCGGCCGCATGGAGCGGCGTGAGGAACTGCACCGGGAGCTGGCCGCGCAGCTCGCCACCCGGCCGTCCTCCCATTGGACCGAACGGCTGACGCGCGAGGACGTGCTGCATGCTCGCGTGCGCGACTACGACGATCTGGCCTCCCATGCGCAGGCCGCGCACGTGGGCCTCCTGCAAACGCTGGTCCAGCCCGGCGTGGGCAATCTACCTTACGCGCCGCTTCCAGGCCTGGCGCAACGCCGCCCGCTCGCCGCCTCGCCCGCGATAGGCCAGCACTCCCGCGAAGTCCTGGGCGATTGGGGCTGGAGCCCGCCCGAGATCCAGGCGCTGCTGGCGGCCGGCGCGCTGGTGCAGGGCTGCGCCCAGAAGGAGCCCCGCTGATGCGCGCCCTGCTCTGCGAACGATTCGGCCCGGTGCGGGACGTGGCGCTGCTCGACACGTCCGACGCGCCATCCCCCGGCCCCAGCGAAGTCACCATCGCGGTGCATTACGCCAGCGTCAGCCATGCCACCAAGCTACTGATAGAAGGCCGCTACCAGACACGCCCGCCGATGCCTTTCGTGCCAGGCACCGAAGCCGTCGGCCAGGTGCTTGCCTGCGGCAGCGCGGTGACGCGCCTGCGTCCCGGCGACAGGGTCGTGGCGCTGGCGCGCTGGGGCTGCTACGCCGAACGGCTGACGCTGCCCGAGCACACCGTCTACGCCGTGCCGGACGGCCTCGATCCGCTCCAGGCGTTGCCCGTTCCCATATCCTACGGCACGGCGTACTGCGGCCTGCTGTGGCGCGCGGCCATGCAGCCCGGCGAGACCGTGCTGGTACTGGGAGCGGGTTCGGGCGTCGGCCTGGCGGCGGTGGAACTGGCCGCCCTGCTGGGCGCGCGTGTCATCGCCTGCGCCAGCACCGAGGCAAAGCGCCAGGCCGCGCGTAACGCGGGCGCCTTCCACGCCATGGCGGCCGACGACGGCATGGCCGCCGCCGTCAAAGCGCTGACCGCCGGCCGCGGCGCCGACATCGTGTTCGATCCCGTGGGCGGCGCCGCGTTCGGCCGGGCAATCCGGGCCGCGGCGGCCAACGCGCGCATGCTGTCGGTGGGATTCGCCAGCGGCGACGTACCGCAGGCGCCATTGAACCTGCTGCTCGTGAAGAACATCGCGTTGCACGGATTCTTTTTCGGGCGCTATATCGGCTGGACCCCGGCAGACGAGCGCGTGGTCCACGCGCCCGCCATGCAGCGGGCCATGGCGACCCTGTTCGACTGGACGCGCAGTCAGCGCATCCATCCCGCAGTAACGGCGGTCTATCCGATCGCCGAACTCGCCGCCGCGCTCCAGGCATTGGAGAGCCGTCAGGTCGTGGGCAAAGTGGCGCTCAAAATAATATCGGAGACTAGCCCATGCAATCCATTACCGCCCATCGCGGCAGCAGCACGAGACGCAACATCCTGAATCTGCGCGCGGCGCTTGCCCTGGCCGTCGCATGCACTGGCGCGCTGGCCATCGCTCCCGCCTGCGCCGCGGACGACTATCCCAGCCGTCCGATCACGATGGTGGTGCCCTACCCCCCGGGCGGCCCCACCGACATCGTCTCCCGGTTGGTCGCGGCCGAGATGTCCAAGACCATCGGCCAGAACATCATCGTCGACAACAAGCCCGGCGCCAGCGGCATGATAGGCGCGGACCTGGTGGCCCGCGCCGCGCCGGACGGCTATACCTTCCTGGCGAACGCATCGCTCCACGTCATCAATCCGTATATCTACCGTTCCATGCGGTATGACGCGTTCAAGGACTTCACGCCGATCACGCAGCTAGCCGATGTACCGCTGGTGCTGGTGGTGCCGCAGACCAGCCCCGTGAAAACCCCGCAGGACCTGGTGGCGCTGGGGAAAGCCCAGCCATTGAATTTCGGCTCGGCCGGCAGCGCCTCGGCCCAGCAGCTTGCCGGAGAATCCTTCAAGGCGCGCACTGGCTTGCCAATGCAGCACGTGCCCTACAAGGGCAGCGCGCCGGCGCTGACGGACCTCGTCGGCGGACAGATCCAATTCATGTTCGACTCGATGCCGTCGGCCACCCCATTCATCAAATCGGGCAAGCTGCGCGCGGTGGCGGTCACGGTCGCGCAGCGGGTGGCGGAATTCCCGGATGTGCCGACCATGGCCGAATCGGGTTTCCCCGGCTTCGACATCAGCACCTGGTACGGCCTGTGGGCCCCCAAGGGCACGCCGCCGGCCATCGCCGCCAAGCTCGCGGAACACGCGGCGATGGCGTTGCGCCAGCCGAACGTGATCAGCCAGTACGCCTCCATGGGCGCCAAGCCCGTCGGATCCACGCCCGAGGCCTTCGCCCGGTTCAACGCGGCCGAAGGCGAGAAATGGCGGGGTATCGTGACGGCGGCGGGTATTACCCCGCAATAGCGGACCGGGTTGCCCCGGCCCGGTCCCGCGCGCCCGATTGCTCCACGATGATCTTCATGAAATCGTCGGCCAGGCGGTGCGAGACGCCTTTGGCGCGCACCGCGTAGACCTGGGCCGTCGCCGTCAGGCCCTGGACGGGTAGAAACAGGATATCGCTGCGGCTGTCGTCGGCAACCGACCTGCCGACCAGCGCATACCCCAGGCCGGCGGCGACCAGGCCCAGCGCGGTGTGGATCTCCTTCGCCTCGTATCCCACGCGCACCCTGGCGCCCGCCTGCTCCAGCGCCTGGATGGTGGAGCGGGCAAAGCTGCTTTCCGGATCCTTCGGATAGCTGATGAAAGGCATGCCGGCCAGATCGCCGGGCGTGAGGCGCTTGCGCTTTGAAAACGCCCCCGCGGAAGGCACCGCCGCAACCAGCGCATCATCGAACAGCGGGAAATAATCCAGGTCGTCCTCTTCGGTACGCGGCCCCATGGCGCGCGACAGCCCGACGTGGATGAGCCCGCTGCGCAAGGCCTCGCCCTGGTGTTCGCTGAGGATCTCGGTCAGGTCGATGCGCACCTTGGGCAGGTCCACCTTCATCCGGCGCACCGCATCGGGCAGCACCGAAAAAATAGTCGAACGCGTGAACCCGATGCTGAGCCAGCCGAAATGGCCCGAGGCCATGTCCTGGGCTTCGTCGAACAGCCGCTGGGCATCGGCCAGCAGCGCCTTGGCCTTGGGATAGAGGAAGCGCCCCAGCGGCGTCAGCGTCATGGGCCGCGTAGAACGGTCGAACACTTTCGCGCCCAGCATGGCCTCCAGTTGCCCAAGCTGCATGCTGACCGCCGTGGGCACCACATGCAAGCGCTGCGCCGCCAGATTGGCGTTGCGGGTCTCGACCACTTCGCAAAAGAATTGCAGGGATTTCAGGTTCATGGAAATTGATCTTACGCTCAAAAATGCTTGATTGCTTTCCACTTTTCATTAGCTGAACATGGGATCACATGCACGCATTCCTGCGCCGGAACCTGGAGACCCTGTTGATTCCCGATATGAACGAACCCGAATGGCTGCGCCTGAGCCGCGGGCTTTCCACCGCCGAAGTATCCGACGCCCTCGACTACTTCAACCTGCCCGGCAGCGCGCCAGGCATCCGGCCCGTCGCAGGGCCGGCCAAGCTCTTCGGCCGCGCCTACACCGTCCGCTTTGCGCCGATAGACCACGCCCAGCCCGGAACCGTGGGCGACTTCATCGACCGGCTTGCTCCCGGCACCGTCGCCGTGCTGGACAACGGCGGCAGAACGGACTGCACGGTATGGGGGGGAATTCTCAGCCGCCTGGCCGCGCACAAGAACATCGCCGGCACCGTCGTGCATGGCGTGTGCCGCGACACCGCCGAAGCCGATGAGGCCGGCTATCCCCTGTATGCCTGCGGCGCCTTTATGCGCACCGGCAAGGATCGGGTGCAAGTGCAGGCATACGAAGAACCCGTGAGCCTGGGCGACGTGCGGGTGTGTCCTGGAGACCTCGTGATCGGCGACGCCGACGGGGTGGTGGTGGTGCCGCAGGCCAGCATGCAGGAGGTCCTTGGCAAGGCCCTGGAAACGCACGCACTGGAAACCAGGATATTGGATGCCGCCCTGAACGGCATGCCGCTGGCCGAGGCGCGCAAGAAATTCGGCTACCACACGCTGCAGCGCTCGCCGGACAGGCTGATGGACCGATCCTGATCTTCAGGCGCCGACAACAACTACATAATCCAAGGAGACATGATGTCGATTACCCGTTTTGTGACTGCCGGAGCCCTCGGCCTGGCGGCGACCGCCGTCGCCGCCCCCGCGCTGGCGCAGGAGCCGTATCCCTGCCAGCTCGTGAAGATCATCTCGCCCTACCCTCCCGGAGGCACGACCGACATCCTGGCGCGCCTGATCGCGCCCGGCCTGGCCGACGAATTGGGCACCAACGTCATCGTGGAAAACAAGGGCGGCGCCAGCAGCAACATCGGGACCCAGTACGTGACCACCGCGGCGCCGGACGGCTGCACGCTGCTGCTGGGCAACAATACCGGCGTCGTGATCAACCGGAATCTGTACAAACTGCGCAACGACCCGGTCAGCGCGCTGGCGCCGGTCGCCGAAGTAGCCGCCGTCCCGCTGGTGCTCTACGTCAATGCCTCGGTGCCGGCCAAGACCGCCGACGAACTCTTCACGCTGATCCGGAGCAAGCCCGGCGAATTCAACTTCGCCTCGGGCGGCAGCGGCAGCCCGCAGCACTTGATGGGCGAAATGCTCAAACTGGACATGAAGCTGGACATGACGCACATCCCCTACCGGGGACAAGGGCCGGCGCTGGCCGACGTGATAGCCGGGCAGGTGCCCGTGGCCTTCGAAACCACCACCGCCATCGCCCCGCAGCTCGGCTCGGGCCGCATCCGCGCACTGGCCACAACCGGAGAAACCCGCTCCAAGAGCCTGCCGGACGTGCCCACCATGAAAGAACTCGGCCACGCAAAATTCGTGATCGAAAACTGGTACGGCATCTTCGCCCCCGCGCAGACGCCCCCGGCCCTGGTTCAACGCCTTAACCAAGGCCTGGTCAAAACGCTGAAGAGCCCGGCGGTGGCCAAAAATCTGGACGAAATGGGTTCCGACGACGTGACCGGCACACCCGAACAGTTCGCAAGCTTCATCGCCAAGGAACTGCCCTACTGGGAATCCCTGGTCAAACGCACTGGCGCAAAGGTCGACTGAGATGACCGATCTGCTTGCCACGCTGCGCCAGTTGGGCGCGGCCACCGTCTACGAAGCCCAGGGCGCCAAAGGCGCGCTGGACCACGGCATCAAACCCATCGACCCGGCGACGCGCCTGGCGGGCCCGGCCTTCACCGTCGACTGCCGACCCGCCGACAATCTCATGCTGCACTATGCCGTCCAGAAAGCGCGCCCCGGAGATGTGCTCGTGGTCGACGCCAAGGCGTTCATGGAGGCCGGCCCCTGGGGCGACGTGCTCACGCTGCAGGCCATGCAGGTCGGCATCGCCGGCCTGGTGATCAACGGCTGCGTGCGCGATGCGAACCTGATCATCGAGCTGGGCTTCCCGGTGTTCTGCCGCGGCCTGTCGATCAAGGGCACCGGCAAGTTCCAGCCAGGCCGGATCAACGTGCCGGTCACGATAGGCGATGCGCTCATCCACCCCGGCGACTACATCGTGGGCGACCGCGACGGGGTTGCCGTGATCCCCCAGGCCGAGCTTGAAGAAACCGTATCGCGGAGCCTGGCGCGCGAGGCAAAGGAAGCCGGACAGCGCAAGGCGATCGAACAGGGCGTCTTCACGACCGAGTTACTGGGGTTGACGGACACCCTGCACAGGCTCGGCCTGCGGTAGGGCCGCAGACGGTATGCCTCGCCGGCCTGTCGGTTCGACAGGCCGGGCCGGTCCGCTGGGTGTTCCCGGGGTCGGACGGGGCGTCAGACGTTGAACAAGAAGTTCATCACATCGCCATCCTGCACGATGTATTCCTTGCCTTCGGCGCGCATCTTGCCCGCTTCCTTGGCGCCCTGCTCGCCCTTGTAGGCGATGAAGTCTTCGTAGGCGATGGTCTGCGCGCGGATGAAGCCGCGTTCGAAGTCGGTGTGGATGACACCCGCGGCTTGCGGAGCGGTGGCGCCGATCGGCACGGTCCAGGCGCGCACTTCCTTCACGCCGGCGGTGAAGTAGGTTTGCAGGCCCAGCAGCTTGAAGGCGGCGCGGATCAGCCGGTTCAGGCCCGGTTCTTCCATGCCCATGTCCGACAGGAAGGCCTGGCGGTCGGCGTCGTCCAGGTCGACGATCTCGGATTCGATGGCGGCGCAGATGGCGACCACCGGCGCGTTGCGGGCGGCGGCGAATTCGGTCAGGCGGTCGAGCAGCGGGTTATTGGTGAAGCCGTCGTCGGCGACGTTGCCCACGTACATGGCGCGCTTGGCGGTGATGAAGCACAGTTGGGCGATGTCGGCCTTTTCCTCGGTCGACAAGTCCAGCGCGCGGATCGGCCTGGCTTCGTTCAACTGGGCCACGCATTTTTCCAGCACGGCGACGATGCGCTGCGATTCCTTGTCGCCGGAGCGCGCGGTCTTCTGGTGGCGCTGCAGGGCCTTTTCGGCGGTCTGCAGGTCGGCCAGGGCCAGTTCGGTCTCGATGACTTCGATGTCGGCGATGGGGTCGACCTTGCCGGCCACGTGGATCACGTTGGGGTCCTCGAAGCAACGCACCACGTTGACGATGGCGTCGGTTTCGCGGATGTGCGAGAGGAACTGGTTGCCCAGGCCTTCGCCTTTGCTTGCGCCAGCGACCAGGCCCGCGATGTCGACGAATTCGACGGTGGCGGACAGGATGCGCTCGGGCTTGACGATTTCAGCCAGCTTCTGCAACCGCGGATCCGGCACTTCCACCACGCCGACGTTGGGCTCGATGGTGCAGAACGGGTAGTTCTCGGCGGCGATGCCGGCGCGGGTCAGAGCGTTGAAGAGTGTCGATTTGCCGACGTTGGGCAGGCCGACGATGCCGCATTGCAGAGCCATGGGAATCCTGTGGTAATTACGGTATTGATCGTTAACGTTCTAGTTTACCCCGCCCGCCGGAATGGGTTTTCCGGAAACGGCGGGGCTTGCGGCCCCATTAGCTCGCGGCGGTGGGGGCCAGGCGCATGACGAGCCAGATCATCAAAATGGGGCCGGCGTTGAAGACCGAATGCAGGAGCATCGCCGCGCCGATGCCGCGCCGTATGCGCATCCAGCCCAGCGTCAGGCCGGTCAGCCATTGCGGCAGCACCAGCAGGGGCAGCAGCCAGTAAGGCGTCTTGGCGTACACGAAGTTGGTCAGGTGCACGGCGGCGAAGGCCAGCGCGACCAGGTGGAACACCAGGCCGAAGTGCTTCAGGTAGTAGCGGCGCCAGGTCGTGTCCCAGGCCTTGAGGGGCTCGGGGCGCTGGCGCGCGCCCCAGCACGCCAGGATCACGAACGCGGCCAGCAGGAGGCCTGTCCAGACCTTGGGGCCCCACAGCACCACGGGCAACATCGCGGGGATCAGCCACAAGGCCTGTTTCGGACGGCGCAAGCCGTAGCGGAACAGCATCTCCTCGACCAGCGGCGCCCATATCACGGCGGTCAGCCACGGGATGTTCGTGGGGTCGAGCCGGTGCGTGACGCCGCCCAGCCCGGCGGCGGCCACCGCCACCGGCCCCAGCGCGAAAAGGTTCACGGCCCACAGCAGCGCGGCCCAGGCCAGGAGGCGACCCGGCGAGATGCCCGGCCACCAGTCCGCCAGCAGCCCGCTGCCGGCCGCGCGTCCGGGCAGGCGCGCGACCGGGTGCGGCTGTCGCAGGAACCGCCAGAAATCCGCGACTTCGCTGCGGAAGCGCATCTTGCCGCGCGGCGTGGCGGCCCGGTCGCCGGTCTCGCTCATCAGGCGTCGTTGCCGCTATGGAGCTGGCGGGTCGCCAGCGGGAAATCGCCGGCCAGCATGGCGGGCACGACGGCGCGGCAGCGGTCGATGACGGCTTCGATCTGTTTCTGTTCTTCGCGGCGCGGCGGGTGCAGGACGAAGTCCGCCACCTGCTGCGCCAGGCCCAGCGTGCGCGGATGGCCGATGCCGATGCGCAGGCGCCAGAAATTGGGGCTGCCCAGCGCGGCCTGGATGTCCTTCAAACCGTTGTGGCCGGCATGGCCGCCCCCCTGCTTCAGCTTCACCTGTCCGGGCATCAGGTCCAGTTCGTCGTGCAGCACCAGCACCTCCTCCGGCGCCAGCTTGTAGAAGCGGGCCAGCGCGCCGACCGCCTGGCCGGACCGGTTCATGTAGGTGGTGGGCTTGAGCAGCAGGACGTTGTCCGCGCCCAGGCGGGCCTTGGCCACCATGCCGAAAAAGGACTTCTCCAGCGCGAAAGCCGCGCGCAGATCGTCCGCCAGATGGTCGGCCAGCCAGAAGCCGGCGTTGTGCCGGGTGGTTTCGTAGTCGGGACCTGGATTACCCAGTCCCACGATGAGGCGTATGGGAGTAGACATGATGGGGGGTGTTTAAACCAAAAAACCCTGCGCATGCAAATGCACACGCAGGGTTTCGGGCTCAAGCCGCCTGCGGACCCATGGGCCCGCGGCAGACTTAGGCGGCCGGAGCTTCGGCTTCGCCTTCCTCGGCGGCAGCGGCGCCGCCGCCCTTGACGACGGCCGAAGCCACCAGCGGGTTGGCGTCACCGCCGTGGGGGACGTAGGTCACGCCCCTGGGCAGCTTGATGTCGGCCAGGTGGACCGAAGCGCCAGGCAGCAGGTCCTTCAGGTCGACTTCGATGAACTGGGGCAGAGCGGCCGGCAGGCAGGTCACTTCCAGTTCGGTCAGGACGTGGCTGATGATGGCGCCGCCCAGCTTCACGGCCGGCGAGATTTCAGCGTTGACGAAGTGGAACGGGACCTTGGTGTGCAGGGCCTGGTTGGCGTCCACGCGCTGGAAGTCCACGTGCAGGACTTGCGGCTTGTAGGCGTGCCATTGAACCGAACGCAGCAGGACTTGTTCTTCCTTGGCCGCGCCTTCCACCGCCATTTGCAGGATCGACGCGTGGAATTCTTCCTTGCGCAGGGCGTGGTAGATCTCGTTGTGGTCGAGTTCGATGTTCAGCGGGGCAGCCGTACCGCCATAAACGATGGCGGGAACGCGGCCCGCGCGGCGCAGGCGGCGGCTCGCACTCGAACCCTGGACGCTACGCGCAGTGGCATTGAATTTCATGGATGACTCCAAAAACAATAAGGTGAAGAGACTTCACCGGTTAAATGCGCGGCGCGCAAAACGCGCGCCGCGTTTGTTGCGCCTTGCCGCGACCAGCAAGGCGCAAGAACTGAGTATTCGGGCTGTCCGTCCGATCGAGCCGGGCTTCAGTCGACGAACAGCGAGCTGACCGATTCCGCGTTGGAAATGCGCAGGATGGTCTCGCCCAGCAGCGCGGCGCACGACAACTGGCGGATCTTGCCGCTGGCCTGGCCTTGCTCGGAGAGCGGAATGGTGTCGGTGACGACCAGTTCGTCCAGTTCCGACGCTTCGATGCGGTCGATGGCGCCGCCCGACAGCACGGGGTGCGTGCAATAGGCGTAGACGGCGCCGGCGCCGCGGTCCTTCAGGGCCTGGGCCGCCTTGCACAGCGTGCCGGCGGTGTCGACCATGTCGTCCATGATGATGCAGGTGCGGCCGTCGACTTCACCGATGATGTTCATCACTTCCGACACGTTGGCGCGCGGACGGCGCTTGTCGATGATGGCCAGGTCGGCTTCCAGTTGCTTGGCCAGCGCGCGGGCCCGGACCACGCCGCCGATGTCCGGGGACACGACGACCAGGTTCGAGAAGTTGCGGCGCCAGATGTCGCCCAGCAGGATCGGGCCCGCGTAGATGTTGTCCACGGGGATGTCGAAGAAACCCTGGATCTGGTCGGCGTGCAGGTCCATCGTGAGGACGCGGTCGACACCGGCCACTTGCAGCATGTTGGCCACGACCTTCGCCGAAATGGCCACGCGCGCCGAGCGCGGGCGGCGGTCCTGGCGGGCATAGCCGAAATAGGGAATCGCGGCGGTGATGCGGCCGGCGGAAGCGCGGCGCAGCGCATCGACCATCACCATGATTTCCATCAGGTTGTCGTTGGTAGGCGCACAGGTGGGCTGCAGGACGAAGACATCCTTGCCGCGCACGTTCTCGTTGATCTCGACCATCACCTCGCCGTCCGAGAAGCGACCGACGGTCATCTTGCCCAGGGACATATCGAGGTGGTTGACTACGTCCACGGCCAGCCGAGTGTTGGCGGTGCCCGTGAAAATCATGAAGCTATCGTTTGCCATGATGGATGATGCGATGGTCGTTTAAGACACTGACGAGATGAGGCGGGGGTGATACACCAGCGGACCCGGAAAATAAAAAAGCTGCTGAACCCGGGCCAGTGTCTTACAGGCGTGTTCAACAGCTTTTTTATGTATTCGGTTGGCTGGGGAGGAAGGATTCGAACCTTCGCATGCCGGAATCAAAATCCGGTGCCTTAACCAGCTTGGCGACTCCCCAACTATCTTGCAATCCAATTCCGCAACGGATGTTCAGCTAATCCGGCACATGCCCGCACTAACCGAAACCGTGGATGCGTTTGGCTGATTGTTTTATCAGCGCCGCGCATTATAGCGGTAATTTCTGTTTTCGCCAAAACGGCTTCGGAAAGTTCGGAAAATTCGGCGTACAAACACGCACCAGATCCCGACATGCGAACCGCGACGCCGTAAGGCTTCAACTGTTCAGCAAGCCACCGCGATGCCCCAAGCACTTCCGGGTAAAGGCGGTAGACCACCGGCTCCAAGTCATTCCTGCCGAAGCAGAAAGTTGGCGAAGCAAGAAAGTCCGCTATTGTGATGTAAGAAGAATCTCTTGTCAAATCGGGCGCCGAAAAAATCTCGGGGGTCGGCACGCTGGCATCCGGCTGCGCCACCAGGTAGGCGCGCTCTGGCAGCGCGACCGCGGCAAGCTCTTCGCCCACGCCCTGCGCAAACGCAGACTGCCCGAACACGAACACGGGCACGTCGGCGCCCAGCGGCAAGGCCAGGGCCATCAGTTCGCGCCGGGTCAGCCCCGTTCCCCATAGCCGGTTCAGCGCGATCAGCACCGAAGCGGCATCGCTGGAACCGCCGCCCAGGCCGCCGCCCTGCGGAATGCGCTTTTCCAGCCCGATCTGCACGCCCTGCTTCGTGCCGGTGGCCCGCTGCAGGGCATGCGCCGCGCGCAATGTCAGGTCCTGCTCCGGCGGCACGCCCGGCAGTTCCGCGGCGCGGCTGATGACGCCGTCGACCCGCGCGTCGAAATGCAGCGTGTCGCACAGGTCGATGAACCGGAAGGCGGTCTGCAGCAGGTGATAACCGTCGGCGCGGCGGCCCACCACGTGCAGAAAGAGGTTCACCTTGGCGGGAGCGGGAACGTCGTAAAGGGTCACGAAAGACAACCGTTGCGAGGGAATACGACATTCTAGCCAGACTGCCCCGGCCGCCGCGCGCCACGAACGGCGGCGCGGCGGGCATGGCTCATGCGAGCCGCGGAGAGGCGCCCGGCGCCAGCCTGGCCGCCGCCGCGTCGATCACGCGGCCCTCGGGCAGTTTGAACACCGCCACCGAACCGGCAAGCTGGCGCGCCTGCTCTTCCAGCGCGCCGGCCGCCGCCGCGGCTTCTTCCACCAGCGCGGCGTTCTGCTGCGTCACGCTATCCATTTGCGACACGGCGCGATTGACCTGGTCGATGCCGGTGGCCTGCTCCTCGGACGCGACGGAGATCTCGCCCATCAGGCTGGTCACGCGCTGCACGGCTTCGACGATTTCGCGCATCGTGGCGCCCGCGCTCTCCACTTGCTCGGAACCCATGTCGACCTTTTGCGCGGAATCCTCGATGAGCTGCTTGATTTCCTTGGCGGCGGCGGCGCTGCGCTGCGCCAGCGTCCGCACCTCGCTCGCCACGACCGCGAAACCCTTGCCCTGTTCGCCGGCGCGCGCCGCTTCCACCGCCGCATTGAGCGCCAGGATGTTGGTCTGGAAGGCGATGCCGTCGATCACGCCGACGATATCGGCGATGCGCGACGAACTGCCGGAAATGGCGCGCATGGTTTCCACCACGCCGGACACGGCCTCTCCGCCGCGTTGCGCGACCGCCGCCGACGCGGCCACCATGCGGTTTGCCTCAAGCGCGGTATCCGCGTTCTGCCTCACCGTCGTGGCCAGTTCTTCCATGCTGGCCGCGGTTTCCTCGAGCGACGCGGCCTGCTCTTCCGTGCGGCTGGAAAGATCGGCGTTGCCGGACGAAATCTCGCGCGCGCCGACGTTGATCTCATCGACGCCGCGGCGCACGGCCGACACGGTGCGCACCAGGCTGTCCTGCATGCTCTTGAGCGCGGCCAGCAGCACCCCGATCTCGTTCCTGCCGCGGTCCGCCACGCGGCGCGTCAGGTCGCCTTCGGCGATGCGGCGGAAGATCTCGCCGGCCTCCAGTAGCGGACGCAGGATCATGCGGCGGATCAGCACGTGCGCGCCCACGGCCATCAGCAGGCCCAGCGCCAGGATCCCGGCCAGCAGGGACGTGAACAGGGTGTGGAAAACGGAGATCTCGTCCATGACGCCTTGGCCCGTGCCCTCGGCGCGCAGGATGAAGGTGTCGCGCTCGCTCATGAGCCGTTCCTGCACCTGCTGGGTGCCCTGCTTGAAATAGGCATCCATATCGCCGGCCTCGAGCACCCGGCTTACGTTCTGAAGATTGGCGCTGAACTTGCCGTAGGCATCGATCAGGCTGGCCGACTCGGTTTTTTCCTCGGCGGACAGTCCGCCGGAAAAGCCCTGGAACGCGCGGTCGGCCGAAACGATGCGCTGGCGCGCCTGCTGCAGCGACGTCGCATCGCTGGCGTTGCCCTGCGCGACACGGGTCGCGTAGCGGCTCAGGTCGGTGCGCGCCGCCACCAGGGACAGCGCGGCGGAATTCACCGCATTGACCTGCTGAGAGGAAAGGCGATAGAGCTGCGCGACGTCCTGGTTGGTTTGCCACAAGGCGGCAAAGCCCATGCCTCCCACCAGCAACTGGAAGGTGAAAAATATCGCGATGATTCCCAATAGCATCGTCGCGATGCGCGTGTTCCTGAACATAGCCATTCTCCATAAGGGCGGCGGCAACGATCGTCGGCGCCGCATTGCAGCCCTCGGCACGAACCGCGGACGGGGGCAGGGAGAATTATTCAGTCAAGACAATATATTTCAATTAGTAACGAAAGCGAATTTGCGACGCCTGTTTCTTCGATTGAAACTCACGCGATGTGATAAGGGTTAACCCGAATAAGACCGTGAATTCAGGGCTGATTGACGACCAGCCGCAGCAGGATGCGGCGGCCCGGCTCCTGGCGTTCCAGGACCAGCAACTGCGGCCCCAGCGCGTCGTAGCGCGACAGCCGCGCGCGCCAGCCGCCCTGCTCGAAGGCCGCGGGGCGGCCCAGTTCGTCGCGGGACACCTCGGTGGCTTCCGGTTGCGCGGCCAGCTTGCCCCGCAGCCAATCGCGCAGGCCGGACACCGGCACGCTGCTGCCCAGCGCTTCCTCGGCCAGCGAATCGGGATTGTCGGCGACCAGGCGCGTGCCGTCGGACTTGGTGAGGCTGGCCGCGCCGGGCCGCCCTTCCACGCGCGCCTCGGTCGAACCCAGCGGATTGGTCAGGTCCAGCACGTAGCGGCGGCCGTCGTCCGACCACGAAAAGCCGCCCTGCACGGCGTTCTGCTTGCCGCTTTCTTCGTTGACGGTGAGCGCGAAGCGGCCGATGCGGGAAAACGCGCCGGCGCCGGCGCCTTCGATAGGTTTGGGCGTGGTGCAGGCGGCCAGCGCGGCGGCCAGCATCGCCATCAGCGCCCAGCGCAACAGCGCCGCGGCGCCGCGCGGGCGCGGAATGCCAAGGGTCACAGGCCGACCCCCAGGCGCTTGATCACGTCCTGGACGGTCTTGTTCTTCGGATCCTTCTGCAGCGCGGCGCGCAGCAGTTCGGTGGCCTGGTCGCGCTTGCCCTGGCTCCAGAGGACTTCCGCCAGGTGGGCCGCGATGTCGGCTTCCGGACGCACGCTGTAGGCGCGGCGCAGGTAATCGGCGGCGGCCGTGGAATCGCCCATCCGGTACTTGACCCAGCCCATGCTGTCCAGGATGAAGGGATCGTTGGGCGCCAGTTCCAGCGCCTGGGTGATCAGGTCCAGGGCCTCGGGCAGCCGCTGGTTGTGGTCGGCCAGCGTGTAGCCCAGCGCGTTGTAGGCGTGCGCGTGGTCCGGGTCCAGCGCGATGACCTGGCGCAGCATGCGCTCCAGGTCGGCGAGACGGTCCTGGCGTTCATAGAGCATGGCCAGTTCGTACTTGATCTCGACCGTGTCCGGCATCGCCTGGTCGGCCGCTTCCAGCACCGAGACCGCCTGCGGCACGCGGTCGGCGTCGCGCAGGATCTGGGCCTTGGTCAGCACGCCCAGCGTGCGTTCCTCGTCGTCCTGGGGGCCGGCGGCGTCGATCAGGGCCAGCGCGCCGTCCACGTTGCCGCTCTTGGCGCGCAGCGCGGCCTGGCGCATGCGCACGGAATAACGCAGGGTCTGGTCTTCGATGCGGCCGAGTTCCGCGATGGCTTCGTCGTAGTGCCCCTGGTCCTCGGCGATCCGGGCCAGCAGCACGTGGGCGTCGGCGGCCGCGGCGCCGGCGTCGGTCGCGCCCGGCACGGTGGCGCGCTGGCGCTGGTTCTGCACGTCCAGGTATTGCTGGAGCAGCGTCTTGGCTTGCGGCAGTTGCCCGGCCTTGTAGGCCAGTTGGGCCTGCATGAAAAGCAGGTCGAAATCCTCCGGGGAACGGCGCGACATGGCCTGCAATTCGGCCAGGGCGCCGTTGTAGTCGCCGCTGTCGGCCAATTGGCCGGCCAGCATCAGGCGCACCTTGCGGGCATTGGGATTGCGGGCGACGTAGGCGCGGGCCTCGGCCTGCGCGCGCTGCGGATCCACCTTGGAGCCGTATTCCAGCACGCGCTGGGCGGCGGCCTCGGACCTGGGGTCGGCGGCCAGGGCCGCGCGGGATTCCTGGGCGGCGCGTTCGTAATCGCCCGAGGCGGAGGCCACGTCCGCCAGCGCCAGGTGCGCGGCGGGCAGCTTGCGCACGCTGTCGCTCAGGGATTCGTCCAGGATGCGCAGGGCCAGGCGGCGGTCGTTGAGCCGGCTCAGCACGGCCAGGGCCTGGCCGATGGCGGCGGGTTTGTCGCGGGAGGCGTCGATGCGGTTGCGCAGCGCCTGGGACAGGCCCTTGGTCTGGCCGTTGGCGGCCGCCAGCGCCAGCTCGGTGGAACTGGCCTCGATATCGTTGGGAGACAGGCGCGCCCACACGCGGGCGGCTTCCAGCGCGCCGGGCAGGTTGCCTCCGGCCAGTTGGAATTCCAGGGCGCGGCGGGCCAGGCGGGGATCTCCGGTGTCCCGGGCCAGGCCGAGCATGGTGGTCGCCGCCGAGCCGTACATGCCCCGCTGCGCGGCGATTTCGGATGCCAGCACGCGATAGAAGATGTCGGCGGTCAGCGATACGTAGGGCAGTTGGCCTGGACGCAGGCGGATCACCTCGGTTTCCGGCTGGCGGCTCTGGGGCGCCATGCGGGGCCCGGTGGCATCGCGGGTCCGGCTGTCGGCGGCCTGCGCCGGCGGGGTCAGTATTGCTGCCAGCGCAAGCGCCAGCGCGGCAATCCCGATGTTCATTGGTTTGAAAGACGACTTCACGCGGCCCGTCCGGTTGATGGCACAATCTTCGTACACGCAATTGATGATCTTACACTGGCTCATGCCGGAACTGCCTGAAGTCGAAACTACGCGTCGAGGAATCGACGCCGTCATCACCGGCCGGACGCTGACGCGGCTGGTCGTCCACGAATCCCGCATGCGCTGGCCCATCCCGCCCGACCTGCCGGCGCTGGTCGGCGGCCGCGCCGTGCTGGAGTGCGCGCGCCGCGGCAAGTATCTGCTGCTGCGCTTCGAACACGGCACCCAGATCGTGCACCTGGGCATGTCGGGATCGCTGCGCAGCGTCGCCCCGGGCGAATTCCTGCGCAAGCACGACCACGTCGAGTGGATCTTCGAGCAGGCGGTGCTGCGCCTGCACGATCCGCGGCGCTTCGGCGCGGTGCTGTGGCATCCCGAATCCGGCGGCCCCATCGAAGACCACCCGCTGCTGGCCAAGCTGGGCATCGAGCCCTTCGACCCGCGTTTCGACGGCGCGTGGCTGCACCGCCACTTCAAGAACCACGGCGCCGCCGTCAAGCAGGTGCTGCTGGCGGGCACGGCGGTGGTGGGCGTGGGCAATATCTACGCGTCGGAAAGCCTGTTCCGGGCCCGGATCAACCCCAAGACCCCGGCAAACAAGCTGTCGCCGGCCCGCTGCGACCGGCTGGCGGACATGGTGCGCGCCACCCTGGCCGACGCCCTGACCTCGGGCGGCAGCACCCTGCGCGACTATGTCGGGGCGACGGGCGAGCCCGGGGCCTACTTCGAGATCCACGCGGCGGTCTACGAACGGGAAGGCCTGCCCTGCCGCGTCTGCGCCACCCCGATCCGGCGCTTCGTGCAGGGCCAGCGAGCCACCTACTACTGCCCGAAATGCCAAAGGAATTGACCCTCCGCCCCGGGGAAACTCGCGGGAAACCCCTGTAAAAACAAGGGCATTCGTTTATAGCAAACGTATTGCACAAATACTAACGCCGCGCTATATTCCTTCCATTCCCCTATTCCTATAACAGTGGAAGGAGCCTCCATGAGCAAGCAATTCGCCTCGCACGCCGACCTGGAAGACAAGGTCGTCTCGTTCGAAAAACTGTCCGACAACGCCTACGCCTACACCGCCGAAGGCGACCCCAACACCGGTGTGATCATCGGCGACGAGGCCGTCATGGTGATCGACACCCAGGCCACTCCCGTCATGGCGCAGGACGTGATCCGCCGCATCCGCGAAGTCACCGACAAGCCCATCAAGTACATCCTGCTGTCGCACTACCACGCCGTGCGCGTGTTCGGCGCATCCGCCTACAACGCCCAGGAAATCCTGGCCAGCCGCGACACCTACGACCTGATCGCCGAGCGCGGCGAGCAGGACAAGGCCAGCGAGATCGGCCGCTTCCCGCGCCTGTTCCGCAACGCCGAATCGATTCCGCCCGGCCTGGTCTGGCCGACGATGACGTTCAAGGGCGAAATGACCGTCAACCTGGGCAACCTGGAAGTCAAGCTGCTGCAGGTGGGCCGCGGCCACACCAAGGGCGACACCATCGCCTGGCTGCCCGAGCAGAAGATCCTGTTCGCCGGCGACCTGGTCGAATACCAGTCCACCCCGTATTGCGGCGACGCCTACTTCCGCGACTGGCCGACGACGCTGGACGCGCTGTCGGGTTTCGAGGCCGAGAAAATGGTTCCCGGCCGCGGCCCCGCGCTGAAGAACGCCACCGAAGTCCGCCAGGGCCTGGCCGGCACCCGCGCCTTCCTGACCGACCTGTACGGCGCCGTGAACCGCGGCGTGGCCGAAGGCAAGGACCTGAAGACCATCTACCGCGAGGTCTACGACTTCATGAAGCCGCGCTACAGCGACTGGGTGATCTTCGACCACTGCATGCCGTTCGACGTGTCGCGCGCCTATGACGAGGCCACCGGCTACACCGACCCGCGCATCTGGACGGACAAGCGCGACCTGGAAATGTGGGCGCAACTGGAAAGCTGATCCCGCAGGGGCAGCCCATGGCGGCTCCGCCCCGCCGAGCAGGGACCGGAATCGCGCGCCGCACTGGCTGCGCGGCTTCGGCACATAAAAGCAAAATGACCCACACAGGAGACAACCGTGGGAGACATCGACTTTCAGGCGATGGAGTTCGCCTATGAGAAGCACGCCGACCAGGCCGCCAGCGCGCTCGCGCGGCACCAGGTCGTGGTCGTGGGAGCCGGCCCGGTCGGGCTGAGCGCCGCGCTGGACCTCGCCCGGCAGGGCGTGCGCGTGGTCGTGCTGGACGACGACTTCCGCCTGTCCACCGGATCGCGCGCCATCTGTTTTTCCAAGCGCACGCTGGAGATCTGGGACCGCCTGGGCGTCGGCCAGCGCATGATCGACAAGGGCGTGTCGTGGAACGTGGGCAAGGTGTTCTTCCGCGAACAGGAAGTGTGGCGCTTCGACCTGCTGCCCGAACCCGGCCATCGCCGCCCCGCCTTCATCAACCTGCAGCAGTACTACGCCGAAGGCTATCTGTACGAGCAGGCGCGCCAGGAACCCAACATCGATCTGCGCTGGAAGAACAAGGTCGTCGCCGTGGCCCAGGCGGACGACGGCGTGACGCTGACCGTGGAAACGCCCGACGGCTCGTATCCGCTGCACGCGGACTGGCTGATCGCCTGCGACGGCGCGCGTTCGCCGGTGCGCAAGCTGATCGGCCAGGAAAGCCATGGCCGCATCTTCCGCGACCGCTTCCTGATCGCCGACGTCAAGATGCATGCGGACTTCCCGACCGAACGCTGGTTCTGGTTCGATCCGCCGTTCCATCCCAACCAGTCCGTGCTGCTGCACCGGCAGCCGGACAATGTCTGGCGCATCGACTTCCAGCTAGGCTGGAACGCCGACCCGGCCGAGGCCGTCAAGCCGGAAAACGTGCTGCCGCGCATCCGCGCCCTGCTCGGCCCCGACGCGCGCTTCGAACTGGAATGGGTCAGCGTCTACACCTTCGCGTGCGAACGCATGGACAAGTTCCGCCACGGACGCATCGTGTTCGCAGGCGATGCCGCGCACCGCGTTTCGCCGTTCGGCGCGCGCGGCGCCAACAGCGGCGTGCAGGACGCGGAAAACCTGGCATGGAAGCTCAGGCTGGTGCTGGCCGGCCAGGCGCCCGAAACGCTGATCGACAGCTACGGCACCGAACGCGAATACGCCGCCGACGAGAACATCCTGAATTCGTCGCGCGCCACCGACTTCATCACGCCCAAGAGCGACATCAGCCGCAGTTTCCGCAACGCGGTCCTGAACCTGGCCAAGACCCACCCCTTCGCGCGGTCGCTGGTCAACAGCGGCCGCCTGTCGCTGCCCGCTACGTATGCGGGCTCGCCGTTGAACACGCCCGACGAGGACGCCTTCGCGGGCCGCATGGTGCCTGGCGCCGTCGCCCTGGACGCGCCGGTGGAAACGCGGGGCGCGCCGGACTGGTGGCTGTCGCAACTGGACGGCGAATTCTCGCTGGCGCTGTTCTGCGGCGACGCCCTGCCCGGCCGCGACACGCTGCTCGCCCTGCAGGCGCTGCGCATGGCGCCCGTTCCGGTCAAGGCCGTCCTGGTGGCCAGCCCGCAATGCGATCTGTCCGCGCTGCCCGGGGAGCTGGCCGCGGTGACGGACCGCGAAGGCTGCCTGGGCAAGCGCTACGACGCGCAGGCCGGCACGGCCTACCTGATCCGCCCCGACCAGCACATCGCCGCGCGCTGGCGCGCCTTCGACGCCGCGGCCATTGCCGCGGCGGTCAACCGCGCCACGGGCCGCGCCTGAATTCCGAGGTCACTCACCATGCTGATTACCGAAACCAACCTGGTCTCGCCGGACGACTTCTACGAAGCCCTGATCGACACCCACCGCGACCTGAGCAACGAGCAAAGCCAGGAACTGAACGCGGCGCTGATCCTGCTGCTGGCCAACCACCTCGGCGACATGGACGTGCTGCGCGAAGCCCTGCGCCAGGCACGCGCCTCGGTGGCGCCGTAGGATGGGTGAAGCGCGAGAGTTCTTAAGCTAGAACCCAGGCGCCCAACGCGCGGAACCCATGCGGCCGCAATCGATTGTTTTCCGGCCGATGCCAGGCACAATCTGCCCACGGCCGCATGGGTTCCGCGCGCTGGGCAGTTGCGTTCTTGTGCCGAAATTCTCGCGCTCCACCCATCCTACGCCCCCCCGACCGCGAACGTATTGACGATCAGCGCGCGCAGCCACTGGTTGCCGCCATCGCGGTCCACCCTGCGCTGCCAGTACATATTGGTCTGTAGCGCGGGAACCCTCACCGGCGGCGTCATGAAGCGCAGGCCGAACGGCGGCGCGGCGCTGGCGGCCAGTTTCTCGGGCACCGTGGCCAGCAGATCGGTGGCGCTCACGATGTACGGCACGGCCGAGAAATGCGGCACGCTGAAGTGTTCGGCCAGGTCCACGCCCGCGCGCTCCATGGACTGGTTGACCTGTCCGTAGGGCGCGGCCCGCGACACGATCAAGTGCCGTTCGGCGCGGAACGCCTTGATGCCCATGCCCGCATGCGCGGTCGGATGCGCCTGCCGGAACAAGGTCGCGTAGCCCTGGCGGAACAGCATGCGCTGCAGGGTGCCCGCCCCCATTTCATCGAAGGCGCCGATCGCCAGGTCGACGCGCCCCGATTCCATTTCCCGCGGCAGGTCCGGCCCCTGGACGCGCACGGAATCGATGCGCACCTGCGGCGCGACCTGCACGCACACCTCCATCAGCCGGGGCATGAAATGGATTTCGCCCACGTCCGTCATCGCGACCCGGAACCGGCGGCTGCTGGTGGCGGCGTCGAACGCGTCCTGGTCCCGCAGCGCCTGCGACAGCATGGTCAGCGCTTCGCTGACGGGGCCCGCCAGGCGCTGCGCGCGCGGCGTGGGCAGCATGCCCTGCCCCGTGCGCACGAACAGATCGTCGCCGAAGGCTTCGCGCAGGCGGCGCAGCGCATTGCTGACGGCCGGCTGCGACAGGTCCATCCGCCGCGCCACGGCCGACAGGTTGCGGTCTTCGAGCAGGTGCTGGAACAGCAGCAGCAGATTCAGGTCGACGTCGCGCAGCTCTGCCATGGGGCCTCCTACTATTCATAAAATTTATAGTCTCTATTTTTGCATTCCCGTAGCCGCAACGGGGTTTTTTTCCGACAATGGCATATCGCCCTGCGGACCCCGTCCGGACGGGCCATCTGAACCAGGCCGCGCGGCCAAGCACCGCGCCGCCGCCCAGGAGGATTCCATGGAACTGCAATACCAGACCGGTTTCGGCAACGATTGCGCCACCGAGGCCCTGCCCGGCGCGCTGCCGCTGGGCCGCAATTCGCCCCAGCAATGTCCCTATGGCCTGTATGCCGAACAATTGTCCGGCACCGCCTTCACCGCGCCGCGCAGCGAAAATCGCCGCTCCTGGCTGTACCGCATCCGCCCGGGCGCCCAGCACAAGCCCTTCGAGCCCTTCGAGGGCGCCTCCGGCTGGCTCAGCGCGTTCGGCCACGGCCCCGTGACGCCCAACCAGTTGCGCTGGAGCCCGCTGCCGATCCCCACGGCCCCCACCGATTTCCTGGAAGGGATGAAGACCTGGGGCGGCAACGGCGGCCCCGACGAGCAGGGCGGCGTGGGCATCCATCTGTACGCGGCCAACCGGTCGATGCAGGGCCGCTACTTCTACAACGCCGATGGCGAACTGATGCTGGTTCCCCAGCAGGGCCGCCTGCGGCTGGCCACGGAACTCGGCCTGATCGACCTGGAGCCCCTGGAAATCGCCGTCATCCCGCGCGGCGTGCGTTTCCGCGTGGAACTGCTGGACGGCTCCGCCCGCGGCTACATGCTGGAGAACTTCGGCGCGGCGCTGCGCCTGCCGGAACTGGGCCCGATCGGCTCGAACTGTCTGGCCAACGCGCGCGACTTCAAGACGCCGGTAGCCTGGTATGAAGACGTGGAAGGCGATTTCGAGCTGATCGCCAAGTTCACTGGCGGATTCTGGCGCGCCTCCATCGGCCATTCCCCGCTGAACGTCGTCGCCTGGCACGGCACGCACGCGCCCTACAAGTACGATCTGCGCAACTTCAACACCATCGGCTCGATCAGCTACGACCACCCGGATCCCTCGATCTTCACCGTGCTGACCGCACCCTCGGACACCCCGGGAACGGCCAACATGGACTTCGCGATCTTCCCGCCGCGTATCCTGTCCATGGAAAACACCTTCCGTCCGCCCTGGTTCCACCGCAACATCGCCAGCGAATTCATGGGCCTGATCCAGGGCGTCTACGACGCCAAGGCCGACGGCTTCGCCCCCGGCGGCGCCAGCCTGCACAACTGCATGAGCGGCCACGGCCCCGACGCCGAAACCTTCGAAAAGGCCTCCCACGCCGACACCAGCGCCGCCCACTACATCCGCGACACGATGGCGTTCATGTTCGAAACGCGGCGCGTCATCCGCCCGACGGAACAGGCGCTGGCCTCGGTAGAATTGCAGGGCGACTATTACCGGTGCTGGCAGGGCCTCGCCAAGCATTTCGATCCCAAGAAGGCGTGACGCGAAAGCCCCGGCTTTCCCCACCCGCGGCGATGCGCGCAAGCGCATCGCCGTTTGGCGTTACGAATCACTAAACCCAAAGAGACACGCAGCCATGACTCCCTCCATCAATGAAACCCACGATCCGTCCCTGAAGAGCTGGGTCGCCAGCGCCAACACGGGCGCGTCGGACTTTCCGGTGCAGAACCTGCCCTACGCCTCGTTCCGCCGCAAGGGCGCTTCCGAGCCGTTCCGGGTGGGCGTCGCCATCGGCGACCAGATCCTGGACCTGGCCGCGCTGGCCGCCAAGCAGCCGTTCGAAGGCCTGGCCGCCGAAGCCCTGGCCGCCTGCGCCGCCGACAGCCTGAACGGCCTGATGGCGCTGGGCCAGGCCCACTGGAGCGCGCTGCGCCTGGCGCTGTCCCGCGCGCTGCGCGAAGGCGCCGCGCTGCGCGACACCATCGCCCCGCTGCTGGCGGCCCAGGCCGACGCGGAATACGCCACGCCGGCGCGTATCGGGGACTACACCGACTTCTATATCTCGGTGCACCACGCCACCGCGGTGGGCAAGCAGTTCCGCCCCGACAATCCCCTGCTGCCGAACTACAAGTGGGTGCCCATCGGCTACCACGGCCGCGCGTCCAGCATCGGCGTGGACCAGAAGTTCCCCCGCCCCGTCGGCCAGACCCGCCCCGCCAACGAGGGCGAAGCGCCGCAATTCGGCCCCTGCGCCCGCCTGGACTACGAACTGGAACTGGGCATCTTCGTGGGCACCGGCAACGCGCAGGGCGACCGGATCGCCCTGGCCGACGCCGAATCGCACGTGTTCGGCCTGTGCATCCTGAACGACTGGTCGGCCCGCGACATCCAGGCCTGGGAATACCAGCCCCTCGGCCCCTTCCTGGCCAAGAACTTCGCCTCCACGATCTCCCCCTGGGTCGTCACCCTGGAAGCGCTGGAACCGTTCCGCACGCAATGGAACCGCGGCCCGTCCGAGCCGCAGCCGATGCCCTACCTGGCATCCGACGCCAACCGCGCCAAGGGCGCCTTCGACGTGCAGATGGAAGTGCTGCTGACCACCGAGAAGTCGCGCGCCGAAAAGCAGCCGCCCGCCTTCCTGTCGCGCAGCAACTTCCGCGACGCCTACTGGAACGTGGCGCAATTGATCACGCATCACACGGTCAACGGCTGCAACCTGCAACCGGGCGACATGCTGGGCACCGGCACGCTGTCCGGTCCGCAGGCATCCGAAGCCGGCTCGCTGCTCGAACTGAGCAACGGCGGAAAGAGCCCGATCGAACTGCCCTGGGGCGAGAAGCGCACCTTCCTGCAGGATGGCGATCAGGTCATCATGCGGGCCGAATGCGTGAAGGCGGGATACCCGCGGATCGGATTCGGGGAAAGTTCGGGCACGGTGCTGCCGGCGCGCGTTTGATTTCCCAGGCTGCCGGCGCCCGCGCTCAGTTGGAGCGGCGCGCCATCAGCCTCTCGACCTCCTCGTCCTTGGCTTGCCACTGCCGGCCCAGCCAATGGTGGAATTCCGTGCGGAAGGCCTTGTCCCGGGTGTAATCGGCGCCGCAGAACTCGGGCGGCACCGGCAGTTGCCGCATGCGCACGGCCACCGGGCCGGCGCGGCCGCAGGCCAGGTCCCAGAAGCTGGGTATCCCTTCCGGGTACGCGATGGTGGCGTCTATCATCGAACGAAAGCGCGTGCCCATCGCGTTCAGCGCCACCGCCAGCCCGCCCGCCTTGGGCTTGAGCAGATGGCGGTACGGCGAAGACTGCGAGGCGCGCTTGGCCTCGGTAAAGCGCGTGCCCTCGACGAACACCATCACGCTGGTCGGCACCAGCGAGAACTTCGCGCAGGCGCGCCGCGCGGCCTCCTGGTCCTCGCGCCCCAGGGCCGGATTGCGGCGCAGCTCGGCCTTGCCGTGGCGTTTCATGAACGGGAAGTCCAGCGCCCACCAGGCCAGGCCGATCACCGGCACGTAGATCAACTGCTGCTTCAGGAAAAACTTCAGCAGCGGGATCCGCCGGTTCAGGGAGTACTGCAGCACGAAGATGTCCGCCCAGGACTGGTGATTGCAGTTGACCAGATACCAGTCCGCGTAGCGCAGCCCGGCGTTGCCCTGGATGTCCCATGGCGCCTGCTGGATCAGCGCGAACCATCCGGCGTTGCTGGACACCCAGGCCGTCGCAATGGCGTTGAGCACCGGGTCGACCCGCCGCCTGACCGCGGCGAAGGGCAGCAGCAGCTTCAGCAGCGCGACGGGGAACAGCAGCAGGCACCAGAACAGCGTGCTGGCACCCAGCAGAACGACGCTGACCGCGCCGGTTATCCATGCGAACCGGCCGCGCGGCATGGGGAACGCGCGGCGCCGCTGAACGGGATTGCCGGGCTCGTCCGCGCCGCGTTGCGCGGCAGCGGCGGCACGGATCGCTTCCGGGGACTGATCTGGAAAAGTCATGGCCGCCAGTTTGCGACGGCCCGGTGCAAAATGGCTTGCGCAGGATCAAAGCGGCCGCATGCGGCGATCCCCGCCTGGCGGGACGGGAACCTCAGGGCAAGCGGTACTTCTCCTCGCGGTATGCCCAGCTTGCCCACAGCGCGTGCGCCAGGGCTTCGTCCATCAGCTTCGGATCCGCGGACGGCGCCGGCTCGTAGACTTCGTCCCGGCCCACCGGCGCCGCCTCGTACCGGAATTCCCTGGGCGGCTTGGAGGGCTCCAGCACCAGCAGCTTGTCGCCTTCCAGGTATCCGAAGTTGTCCGCGTACTGCATCATCGCCCGGTTCGGGTCGCGCTGGGTCAGGTCCGCCCCCAGCATGGGATTCACGTTGTCCAGGCCGATCAGCGACAGCAAGGTGGGCGCCATGTCGATCTGGCTGACCAGGCGGTCGTCCTGGCGGGGCGCGATTCCGGCCCCGAGGATCAGCGCCGGGATCTGGAAATGCCGCACCGGCACCGGGATCGAGCCGTAGACCCGCGAATCGTGGTCGGCGATCACCAGGAACACCGTGTTGTCCCAGTAGGGCGCCTTCCTGGCCTTGTCGAAGAACTGGCCCAGCGCCCAATCCGCGTAGCGCACCGTGTTGTCCACCGAGGCGGGATCCCCGACCGGCGCGATGCGTCCGGCCGGATACTCCCAGGGCGAATGGTTGGTGACCGAGAACGCCAGCGTGAATACCGGCTTACCGCCGTCGGCGCGCAGCAGGCGGTCCACCTGGTTGAACATGTCTTCGTCCGACGCGCCCCACGATCCTTCGAACACCGGATCCACGAACTTGGGCCGGTCCACGATCTCGTTGAAGCCGTTGCCCAGGAAGAAGGCCCGCATGTTGTCGAAGTGCGATTCGCCGCCGTACACGAAGCGCGAATGGTAGCCGTGCCTGCCCAGCAACTGCGCCAGCGTGAAGAAGCCGGTCTGCGAACGCGGCAGCTTCACGACCGCGTCGGCCACGCTGGGCGGAAAGCCCGCGGTGACGGCCTCGATGCCCCGCACCGACCGCGTGCCCGTCGCGTAGGCGCGATGGAACATCCAGCCTTCCTTGGCCAGCCTGTCGATATTGGGCGTCAGGTCGCGCCCGCCCAGGCTGCCCACATACTGCGCGCCCAGGCTTTCCTGCAGGATGATCACCAGGTTCAGGGGCTTGTCCCGCCGCACCGTGGCCTTTTGCTCGTGCAGGCTGGGGTAGCGCGGGTCCAGCGGCGCGCCCGCCATGCCGGCCTCTTGGCGCACGATGGCGTTCATCTTGTCCACCGCCATCTTGGGATACATCGCGGCCGACGAGCGTTCGTCGCGCATGCGATAGGCCGCGTCGAACACGCTGTACAGCGAATTCAGCGCCAGCGCGTTGACCATGGCGTCGGAGCTGAACGCGACCTTGGCCGGATTGATCGGGCGGTGCTCCAGCGTGCCGCGCGCGCTCAGGAACACCAGCGCCAGGATCACGAGCGTGGCCAGCGGCCGCTTCCACCACGCCATGAACGGGTCGCGCGCTCGGGCCGGGAACAGCTTGACCGCCATCCATGCCGCAAGCGCCAACGCCACGAAGGCGGCCAGCAGCACGCCCTTGTAGCCCTGCCACAGCATGGACCCGACTTCCTTCGGGTTGAGCAGGTAGATGAAGTACAGCCGGTTGGGCCGCGTGTCGTATTCCGCGATGAACTGGGGCGTGGAGACTTCCAGCAGCGCGTACAGCATCCACCACGCGCGGAACCACCAGGCGGTGATGCGCACGGCCAGCGGACGGTGTCCGAACCAGGGCGAGAGTACCGCCGGCAGCGCGATCACCATGGACATCAGGCAGACGTCGATGCGCAAGCCGCCCCACAGCAGCGGCGCCAGGCCGCCGGCGGCCTGCACGCGGTCCCACATCCAGAAGGCCAGGCCCAGGCGGGAAAGCGTGAGCAGCGCCAGGACGGCGATGATGAACCGTAGCGTCAGCCGGCGCATGAATCCGCCCTCCGCCGGCCCGGGGATGCCGGCTCAATGAAAATAACGCTGCTTTGTATGCCGAGCAGAACCATGCCGCCTCGTCGTCGAAAAAATAGGAAAACGGGCAAGATTAACGCGGTTTGGCGCGGCCCACCCGGCGGCCGCCCTATTGCGCGCGCCGCAGGCGCTCGCGGCTGTTGCTCAGGTGGGTGCGCATGGCGGCGCGCGCGCCTTCGGCGTCCTGGCGCACGATGGCGCTGTAGATGTCCTCGTGCTCGAGGTTCACCCGCGCCAGGTAGGCGGCCCGGTCTTCATGCGCGAACTTCGCGGAATTGATGCGGGTGCGCGGAATGATGGCCGATCCCAGGTGCGACATGAGGTCCGCGAAATAGCGGTTGTCGGTGGATTGCGCGACCAGCAGGTGGAACTGGAAGTCCGGCGTGACCGTGTCGCCGCCGCTTTCCAGCGCGCGCTTGAACGCGTCCAGCGCGCGCCGCATCTCCTGCAATTGCGCGTCGGTGCGCCGGGCCGCGGCCAGGCTCGCGGCCTCGCTTTCCAGGCAGATGCGCAGCTCCAGCAGCACCAGCACGTCGCGCACCGTCGCGATGTCGGCCGGGTCCACCCGGAAGTCGCCGCCGCCGCTGGGCTCCAGCGCGTACGTGCCCACCCCGTGATGCGTTTCGACCAGGCCCGAGGCCTGCAGCCGGGACAGCGCCTCGCGCACGACGGTGCGGCTAACGCCGAACTGGCGCATGATTTCGGATTCGGTCGGCAGCTTGTCGCCCGGCCGGATGTCGCCGCCGCGTATGCGCCCGGAGATGCTTTCCACCAGGCCCTGGGCCAGGCTCCGGGGACGGCGCCGCGGCAGGACGGAGGGTTCGGCGGGAGCGGTCATCGGGGAGGTCCGGAATCGGTTGCACAAAGCGAGACACTGAAAACTCGCGCCTGCCGATTATACGTGGGAGGTTGTACGACAACGTACCGTCATGCGCGCTTCCCGCCGTTGCCGCCGCGACAGGCGGGGATGCCGCCCGCGATGAGCGGATAGAAGAACACCGCCGCCAGGAACCACAGCAGCGCCGCCGACCAGAGCGTCTGGCTCAGGAAATGGGCGCCTTGCAGGATGCGGACGGCGGAGAAGCTCGCGCCGGCCGCCACGCCGATGGCCAGGCCCCACCAGCGCCACGCCGGCCGCCCCAGCGCCCAGCCCGCGAAATACAGGGTCAGCATCGAATAGCCCGCGCCGGCATGGCCGCTGGGCAGGGCGCCGCCCGCCTTCGCGCGCGCCCAGGTCCACCAGTGCTGGGGATAGGGGGTATATCCGCCCAGCGTATCCAGATCGTAGGGACGGGGCAGCGTCGTATGGTGCTTCAACTGGTTCACCAGGAGCTGCCCGGCCAGACAGGTCGCCGCCACGGCCAGCGCCGGCCCGCGCCACGGCCTCCATGCCGGGATGCGGTAACTGGCCGCCGCCACCCCGACGGAAGCCAGCGCGACGCTCACCGGCAAGGCCAGCACCATGCGATGGCCGATCAGGTCGAGCCAGCGGTTGGCGCGCAGCGGAAAATCGTCCAGGGCCGGGTTGAACAGCGCCTGCGCGATGCGCAGGTCCAGCCCGGAGGCATTGGTCCACCAGGCCAGACAGGCCAGGGCGAGCGTGACCGCGATGACGTGGCTGAACAGGTACGGGGCGGCCGCCGGCTTGCGTAGCGCGGGCAGCGATAGGAACGGCATGGTCGATGGGGCGGGCGCGTCGGGAAAACGCAGAGACTACGGCGCCCGCAGTCGAAATTTCGTCAAATCCGGCTTTGCGCGCCGGCCGCCGCCGGCAGGTCCGCCCCGCCCTCGAAGCGCAGCGTGAAACGGGTTCCCCGCGCCTCGCCTTGCCGCGAGGATTCGACGGTCAGGGACCACCCCTGCATGTCGCAGACGCGCTTGGCGATCGCCAGCCCCAGCCCGCGCGCCGTTTCGTCGGCCGCCGCCGTGCCGGAATCCCGCATGCGGCCGCTGTAGTAGCGGCGGAACAGGAACGGCAGGTCGTCGGCGGCGATGCCCTTGCCGTCGTCGCCCAGTTCCAGCCCGCCGTCGGCGGCCAGGCGGACGGTCAGCGTCGCCGGCGCGGCGTGTTCCACCGCGTTGCGGACCAGGTTGCGCAATACCGTCAGCAGAGCGTAGCGATCCAGCGTGCGGGCCTGCCCGGCGGGGATCTGGTTGTCGAGCCGCAGCTTCGCCAGTTCCGCCTGGGCCTCGTAGCCTCGCCAGGCGTCTTCCATGCAGGCGGAAAGGTCCACGGGCTCCGGCGGGCGCAACTGGTCCCGCGCCATGGCGCGGGCGCTCTCCAGGCTCACGATGACGTCGTCCACGTTGTCCACCACGCGGGTCAGGCGCAGGCGCTGGTCCGGGGTCAGCGCCTGGGTCAGCAGCATCAATTCGCTGTCCGAACGGATCGCGGCCAGGGGCGTGCGCACCTCGTGGCTCAGGTTGCCCGCGAATTCGCGCTCGCGGGCGATCGACCTGTCCACCTGATTCTGCACCCGGTTGAAGGCTTCGATCAGCCGGCCCGCCTCGTCGTCGCGCGTCACGGCCATGTCGGGCGACCCGGGCGCCCAGGTCGCCAGCCGGTCCGTCAGGTCCAGCAGCGGGCCGACCGCCACGGCGGCGACGCGCCGCGACAGCGCATAGGCTCCCACCACGCAGATGGCGCCCACGCCCAGCACGATCAGGCCGAAGTCATGGACCCGCTCTTCGTTGTCGGTGGCGTCATACAGCAGGTACACCTTGCCGCGGCTGGTTTCGGCCACCATGACGTGCCAGGTGTACGCGCCCGGCTCGATCAGGTGCAGGCCGCTGTCCAGGGACAGGATTTCCTCGGGGATGCCGGTAGGCCGGTTGCCGTCCACGCTTACCCAGGCGCGCATGGAGCCGCCCAGTTCGCGCACGCCTTCGCGCGGCAGGAAACCGTCGCTGTCGCGCGCGTGCTGGACGAGCCGGTCCATTTCGGTGTTCAGGATGTCGTTGACCAGATCGTCTTCCATCTGGTCGAAGGTCAGGTAGGCCAGCAGGGCGAGCGCGGTCACGAACAGCGCCACCGTTCCCGTCAGCGCCCACACCACGCGCTGGGTCAGGGTGCCGCCCGAGGCGACCGTCATGGCGCCGTCCCGCCGTCCAGGGACAGGCGCCACCCCGTCCCGTGCACGGTCTCGATGCCATCGAAACCGGCGTCGGCCAGCGCGCGGCGCAACAGGTGCACCTGGCTGCGCAGCGCATCCGAGGAAGGCGGCTCATTGCCCCAGAGCACGGATTCCAGTTCTTCGCGCGACACCACCCGGCCCGGATCACGCAGCAAGGCGTCGATGATGAGGGCGGCCTTGCGCGTCAGGTGGACGGGATTGCCGTTGACGGACACGGCGCGGCTGCGGGTGTCGTACTGCAGGGGGCCGAAGACGCGCACGGAATCCACGGTCGCCCCCTTGGCGCGCTGGATCAGCGCAAGCAGGCGCGCCTCGACCTCGAGCAGCGCGAACGGTTTGGTCAGGTAGTCGTCGGCGCCATGCGAGAACCCGGCCAGCTTGTCCTCCAGGCTGTCGCGCGCGGTCAGCATCAGCACCGGCACGTCCAGCCGCCTGTCGTTGCGCAGCGTGTGCAGCACGGCGTTGCCGTCCATGCCCGGCAGGCCGATATCCAGGATCAGGGCATCGAAACGCTGCTCCGCCAGCCGCTGCAGCGCGGCCGGCCCGGAGTAGGCCGTATCGGGCAGGAAGCCTCGCGCCTCGAGGAAGGTATACAGATTGCCGGCGATGATCGCGTCGTCCTCGACGATCAGGATTCTGCAATTCGCGCCCGCCGCGGGACTGGCTGCCATGGTTCGGGCCCTATGCCTGCAGGACCTTGCCGGGGTTCATGAGCCCCTGCGGATCCAGCGCGCGCTTGATCCTGCGCATCAACGCCAGTTCCACGGGGCTCTTGTAGCGCGGCAGTTCGTCGCGCTTGAGCTGGCCCACGCCGTGTTCGGCGCTGATGGAGCCGTCGTGGGCGTGCACGCTGTCGTGCACCACGCCGTAGATTTCGCTTTGCAGCGCCAGCAGCTCGGCCTCGGTCTGCCCCGGCGCATTGGCCACGTTGTAGTGGAGATTGCCGTCGCCCAGGTGGCCGAAGATCACGTGGCGCACGCCCGGAAAGCGGGCTTGCAGCAAGGCGTTGGTCTTGTGCACGAAGCCGGCGATGGAAGAAATGGGGATGGACACGTCATGCTTGACGGACTTGCCCAGTTCGGCCTCGGCCAGCGGGATGCTCTCGCGCAGGTGCCACAGCGCCCTGCTTTGCGCCACGTTGGCGGCGATGGCCGCGTCGTTCACCAGCCCGCTGTCGATGGCGGATCCCAGCACGGCCTCGAAGCGTTCCCGCGCATGCGCCTCGCTTTCGCTGTCGGACAGTTCGAGCAGGGCGAACCACGGGGAAGCCGCGGACTCGCCTTCGAACGGCAGGCGCTGCTGCGGGAACAGCCGCACGACCGCCTGCAGGCAGGCGCCGCTCATGAGTTCGAAGCCGGTCAGCGCGGCGCCGAAGCCCGAACGCGCGCGCGACAGCAGTTCCACCGCGCCGTCGATGCTGTCCAGCGTCAAGAGCGCGGTGCAGGAGGCCACCGGCCGCGGAAACAGTTTCAGCGTGGCCGCGGTGATGATGCCCAGCGTGCCTTCGCTGCCGATGTAGAGGTCGCGCAGGTCGTAGCCGGTGTTGTCCTTGCGCAGGCCGCGCAAGCCGTTCCAGATCTCGCCTTCCGCGGTCACGACCTCCAGGCCCAGCGTCAGGTCGCGCGTGTTGCCGTAGCGCAGCACCTGCGTGCCGCCGGCGTTGGTCGCGAGATTGCCGCCGATGGTGCAACTGCCTTCCGCGGCCAGGCTCAGGGGAAACAGCCGGTCCGCCGCGGCGGCCGCTTCCTGCACGGCCTGCAGGACGCAGCCCGCTTCCACGGTGATGGTGTCGTTGTCGGTATCCAGGGCGCGCACCGCGGTCAGGCGGGCGGTGGACAGGACGACCGCCGTGCCGGAATCGTCGGGCGTCGCGCCGCCGCACAGCCCGGTGTTGCCGCCTTGCGGCACCATGGGCACGCCGTGCCTGGCGCACAGCCTTACCGCCGCCGCCACTTCCTCGGTGGAGCCCGGGCGGATCACCGCCAGCGCCGCGCCGCGGTAGCGGCGGCGCCAGTCCAGCGTGTAGGACTCGGCGTCGGCGCCGGTCAGCACGTGGGAAAAACCCAGGAGGGATTGCAGATCGCTCAGCAAATTCATATGCGCCGCACAAGAAAGGCCTGGTCGCGCCCAGGCGCTGGATCGGGGAATGTGCGGACTATTGTAGGGCGGAAGCGACCTAGCCGACCGCCTGGTCCAGCCGCGTTCCCGTGAGGCCGGAGCAGAAGGCCCGCGACGCGATGCGGTTCATCAGGAAAGCGCGGTCGATGCCCGCGGGGCCGGGCATTTCGGACAGGGCGCGGTAGGCGCGGCGCAGGGCCTCGCCCCGGGTCGCCCCGCACACCAGCAGCCGCGTGCACGGCAGGCGGCGGTCGACGCAGCCGTCGATGCGCACTTCCAGCGCATGCGCGGCGACGGGTTCGAAGTCGGCAACGGCCTCGCCCGAATGCGCCCGCGCCTCGGCGTCGATCACGCGGAACACGCCGCTGCGGTCGTCCAGCGCGAAAGCGACCGTGCCCATGCCCTGCCAGCCGCGGTCCCGCGCCACGTCGGCGGCGACGGTGCGCAATGCGTTCTCGACGGAAGACGGCAGGTGCGGCGCCGGGCATTCGGCGATCAGGACCCGGGCGTCGCGCCAGACGCAGCGTTCCCAGGCGCGGCCCGTGGCCAGGCCGCCCGATTCGGAGACGAACACATGGATGTCGAGCCGGCGCTCGCGGCCCGCGGCAGGCCCGGCATAGTCCGTGGGGGGACCCCGCCGGCTGGTGGCGCCTCCCGATGACATGACAGTAGAAACTTTGGCTCCCATGGCCCCTCCGGTCTTTCTGCTTGCATAGCAAGCGTATCACCTTCGAGCATCGAGCAAGTTTTATGCCATGCGCCGCCCCCCTGGAAGCGCCTTCCGGCGGCGCTGGCGACTTGCACCGGAACAAGGCGGAATCGCCCCCGTCCGCGCACCAGACCGGGGCGCGCGGGCCGCCCGGGCGGCCCGGCGGCAAATGCCCTACGCCATCCGCCGGATGAAGGGCGACCTCCAATGGGGGATAATTCCGCCTTGGCCCTTTGCCAGGCGCGTTCTGACTCGCGGGTTTACCATTAAACCTAGCCAGGACCCGCGCTGTAACCCCTTATGGAAGGAACCGCCGTGGGCAACAACACGCAATTTCCCGCCGCAGTTTTCAAGGCCTACGACATCCGCGGCACCGTGCCGGACCTGATCGACGCCCGCTTCGCCCGCGCGCTCGGCGCGGCGCTGGCCGTCCGCGCGCGCGAACAAGGCGTGCAGACGCTGGTCGTCGGCCGCGACGGCCGCCTGAGCAGCGAAATGCTGTCGGTGGCGCTGCAGGAAGGCATGCTGGAAGGCGGCGTGGATACCCTGGACATCGGAATGGTGCCCACGCCCCTGGTCTACTTCGCCGCCAACGTCATGCAGACCGGCTCGGGCGTGGCCATCACCGGCAGCCACAATCCGCCCAAGTACAACGGTTTCAAGATGATGATGGGCGGGCGCGCCCTCTATGGCGATGACGTGCAGTCGCTGGCCGCGGCCATGAACGGCCCCGCCCCCGCCGCGGCCGCGCCCGCCGGAACGCGCCGCCAACTGGACCTAGTGGCGGCCTATGTCGCCCGCGTGGCCTCGGGCGTCAAGCTGGCGCGGCCCATGAAGATCGCGATCGATTGCGGCAACGGCGTGGCCGGCGCCGTCGCGCCCGCGCTCTTCCGCGCGCTGGGCTGCGAAGTCACCGAACTGTTCTGCGAGGTGGACGGCAACTTCCCCAACCACCATCCCGACCCGGCCGAACCCAAGAACCTGCAGGACCTGATCAAGTGCGTGGCCGAGACCGACTGCGAACTGGGCCTGGCGTTCGACGGCGACGGCGACCGCCTGGGCGTGGTCACGAAATCCGGCCAGATCGTCTGGCCCGACCGCCAACTGGTGCTGTTCGCCCGCGACGTGCTGGAACGCAATCCTGGCGCCACCATCATCTACGACGTGAAGTGCAGCCGCCACGTCGGCCTGTCGGTCGAAGCGGCGGGCGGCGTCCCGCTCATGTGGAAGACGGGCCATTCGCTGGTGAAGGCCAAGCTGGCCGAGACCGGCGCGCCGCTGGCCGGCGAAATGAGCGGCCACATCTTCTTCAAGGAACGCTGGTACGGTTTCGACGACGGGCTCTACACGGGCGCCCGCCTGCTGGAGATCGTGTCGCGCGCCGCCGATCCCTGCGCCGTGCTGGAAGCCCTGCCGCAGGACGTCTCGACCCCCGAGCTCAAGCTCGAAATGGAAGAAGGCCAGCCCTTCACCCTGGTCCAGGCCCTGCAGGACCAGGGACAATTCCCCGGCGCCCAGCGTGTCATCACCATCGACGGCGTGCGCGCGGAGTACCCGGACGGCTTCGGCCTGGCGCGCCCGTCGAACACCACGCCCGTCGTCGTACTGCGATTCGAAGCGCAGACGGCCGCGGCGCTGGAACGCATCCAAGCCGACTTCCGCCGCGAACTGAGCAAGCTCGCGCCGCAAGCCAACCTGCCCTTCTAGACCGCCCATGCCCTTATCGAACAGCCCCGCGTGGCAAGAGTTCATCGCCGCGACGCGTTCCGCCCCGAAACGGGGCGAACAATTGCGCCTCATCAGCGCTCCGGGGCTGCGCCTGGACCTGAGCGCGCAGGCCTATTCGCCCGCCCTGCAGAAGGCCGAAGCGGCGCTGCTGGCGCAGCAGGGATTCGACGCGGCCCGCGCCCGGCTGTTCGACGGCGGCAACGCCAACTGGACCGAAGAACGCGCCGCCTGGCATACCGCCTTGCGCGCGCCCGAACCGCCGGCCATGGTGGCCAAGGCCGTGCTGGCCGAACGCGAACGCCTGCGGGAATTCGTCCGGAAGGCCGACGCGGCGGGCCGCTACGGCTGCGTGCTGCACCTGGGCATCGGCGGCAGCGACTGGGGGCCGAGGCTGGTCACGCGCGCGCTGCGCCACGGCGGCGCCCGCCGCGAGGTGCGCTTCGCCTCGAACGTGGACTCGCATTCCGTCGCCGACGCCATGAGCTGGCTGGATCCGCACGACACGCTGGTCATCGTCGCGTCCAAGTCGTTCACCACCACCGAACCCCTGGCCAACGCCGAAGTGGCGATGAACTGGCTGCGCGACGCCGGCGTGGCGGACCCGATCAAGCAGGTCGTGGCCGTCACGGCCAACGTCGAGGCCGCGCTCAATCTGGGGATCCTGCCCGACCACATCTTCCAGATCTGGGATTGGGTGGGCGGCCGCTATTCACTGTGGTCGGCGATCGGCCTTCCGATCGCGCTGGCGCTGGGCAACGACGTCTTCGACCAGTTGCTGGCCGGCGCCGCCGCGATGGACGAGCATTTCCGCACCGCGCCCATCGAAGAAAACGCGCCGGTCCAACTGGCGCTGGCCGGCGTGGTCAACCGCAGCGTGCTGGGCTACGACTCGCTGGTGATCGCCCCGTACGATTCGCGGCTCTACCACATCGTTCCGTGGGCCCAGCAACTGGAGATGGAATCGCTGGGCAAGGTCGCCACCGCGGACGGCAGCCCCGCCGGCGTGCCCACCGGCCCCGCGGTATGGGGCATGTCGGGCACCGACTGCCAGCACACCTTTTTCCAATGGCTGCACCAGGACACGGCGGGAGCGCCCGTCGATTTCATCCTGTGCGAACAGCCCGCCCATGCCTATGCGCGGCATCATGAACTGCTGATCGCGAACTGCCTGGCGCAGCGCTCCGCGCTGCTGCGCGGCAAGACCTACGAGGAAGCGCTGGCCGAAACCTCGGCAACCGAAAGCGACCCGGAACGCGCGCGGCTGCTGGCCCGGCATCGCGTCCACCCGGGCGGACGCCCGTCCTCGCTCATCGTCCTGCCGCGGCTGGAAGCCTACACGCTGGGCGCGCTGCTCGCCCTGTACGAACACAAAGTGTTCACCCAGGGCGTGATCTGGGGCATCAATCCCTTCGATCAATGGGGCGTCGAGTTCGGCAAGGCCCTGGCCAAGAGCATCATGCACGAACTGGATTCGCCGCAGGCGACCGAACAGGACCCGTCCACGCGGTACTGGATCGACGCGATTGCGCGGCGCAGTTCTGCTTCCTGAGTGTCTGACACCCGGGAAGACAATCTCGTGTTCGCGGCAGCTTCTCGTACGGGTGTCAGACACGTGGGAGGATCCGCCGCAGCTTCTCGTACGGGCGTCAGACACCAGCCGCAAAGTGTCTGACACCCGTATGGGATGGCCGCGCGGCCTGTAGCGGTCTTCCCGGGTGTCTGACACCAACGAAACGAAGACGCCGCTGCCGCGGAGGAGTGTCAGACACCCGCGAAGGCTGCCTCGCGTTTCAAGACCGTCCCGTACGGGTGTCTGACACTCGGGAAAGCTCGTCATAGAGTTCCACCTGGATGCGCGCAACCCGCTCGACGTCGAACTCGCGTTCGGCCAGCGCCCTGCCCGCCGCGCCCATCGCCTGCCGCAGCGGGGCGTCCTCGGCCAAACGGGCGATGGCGTCGGCCAGCGCCCGCGCATCGCGCACCGGCACCAGCACGCCGGTCTCGCCCGGTTCGATGGCGTCGCGGCAGCCGGGCACGTCGGTGGTCACGACCGGCCGCGCGCAGGCCGCGGCTTCGATCAGGGACTTGGGCAGCCCTTCGCGGTAGGACGGCAGCACGGCGATGTGCGAGGCCGCGTACAGTTCGGCCACGTCCGAACGTTCGCCCAGCGCGCGGACGGAACCTTCGCGCTGCCATGCGTCCACGTCCTCCTGGGTCGCCGAAGCGGGATTCCCGGCGTCCACGCCGCCCACCAGTTGCATCGTCACGGGGACCCCGCGCTCCCGCAGCAGCCGGGCCGCCTGGACGAACTCCTGCACGCCCTTGTCGCGCAGCAGGCGCGCCACCATGGTGACGACGACGGGCGGCGCCGGCGGCTCGGGCGAGGCCCGATAGGCGTCCAGATCGACCCCGGCCCCTCGGATCATCACGACCTGGGCGTCGCGCACGGCGCCCAGCGACTTGAGTAGATCGCGGTCGCTGGCGTTCTGGAAGATCACGCGGCTGTTGGGATGGCCGAGCGCCAGCCGGTACAGCCGCGCCACCACCGCCCGCACCAGGCGCATCTTGAGCGAATTGGACAGGAACACGAAGCCCAGCCCGGAGATCGCCGCGACCATGCCCGGCACGCCGGTCAGGCGCGCGGCGATGCCGCCGTAGAGCACGGGCTTGATCGTGACCAGGTGCACGATCCGCGGCCGCACGCGGCGGAACAGCCGTATCAAGGCAAGCAGCGTACCCAGTTCCTGCAAGGGATGCTTGCCGCTGCGCGTCATCGGGATGGCGTGATGCGTCATGCCCAGCGCCTGGATGTCGGCGACGGCGGGCCCGTCCATCGTGGCGACGTGGACCTCGTAGCCGGCCCGTTGCGCCGCCAGCGCCACCGGCACGCGATGCGACAGGAAGAACGCCGGGTTGTTGACGACGAACAGCAGGCGGCGCCCGGCGCTCATGCTTGCACTCCCGAAATCCGGCGCCACACGGCGATATAGCCCTGCACCATGCGCGCGAGGCCGAAATGCTCCAGCACCCGGGCGCGACCCGGTTCGCCCGCGCGTTCGCGGCCGCGCGCGGCCACCTCGCGCAGGGCGGTTTCGATGCCGCGCGCCAATGCCTCGGCCTGCTCGGGCGGCACCACCACGCCGGTATCGCCCACGATATAGGCGGCGTCGCCGACGTCCGTCACGACGCAATAGACGCCGCAGGCCATGGCCTCGGCGACCACGTTGGGAAAGCCTTCCGCGCAACTGGACAGGACGTGCAGGTCCAGGCCGTTCATCGCCGCGGGCACGTCGTCGCTGGGACCCGCCAGCACCAGCCGGTCGCGCAGGCCGAGGCGGTCGATCAAGGCGCCCAGTTCGGGATTGTCCGCCGTCATGCCCCGGCCGATCAGCACGCAGCGCAGGCCGGCGTCGCGGCCGTCGCGCACCAGCGCGGCGACGGCCCGCAACAGGTTGGCGTGGTCCTTGAGCGGATCCCAGCGGGCCACGCAGCCGATAGCCGGCGCGTCCCCCTCCAGGCCCCACTGCGCGCGCATGCGCGCGCGCGCCGCGTTGTCGGGCGCGTAGCGCGACAGGTCGTAGCCATTGGATATCACCACCAGCCGCTCGCGCCGGTAGCCCTTGTCCGCGTGGCGTTCCGCCGCCTTCTGCGCGGCGCACACGATGGCCTTGGGCACGCTGCCCGACAGCAGCGCGCACGCGCGCAGCACCAGGCGCGCCGAGCGGCTGCTGCGTTCGAGATGCTCGCCCGAATTGCGGATGCCCCAGGCGATGGCGCGCACGCCCGCCAGCCGGGCCGCCAGGCCGCCGATCAGGTCGGCGTGGTACATCCAAGTCTGCACCGCGTCGGGGCGGATCCGGGAGATCAGCCCGCGCAGGGCCATGAAGCCCCCCAGGCCGACCCGCCCGCGCTTCATGCCCAGCGCATGCACCGCCACGCCGGCGGCGCGCAGGCGCTCGCCATAAATGCCTTCGTCGGTCAGCGATACGACGGTGTGCTCCACGCCCGCGTCCGGATACGTGGCCAGGCGGAACAGCACCGACTCCGCGCCCCCCTGCCCCAGGCCGGTGATGACGTGCAGGACACGCAGCGCGCGGGCGCTCATCGCCCTTCCCTCACCGCTTCGAACAGTTCGTCCCATTCCGACAGCACGCTGGCCAGCGCATAGCGCTGCCGCACGGCGATCGAGCCGCGCATGCCCAGTTGCTCGCGCAGGGCAATGTCGCCCATGACCCGGCGCAGCGCGTCCCGCAGGGCGTCGCGGTTGCCGGCGGGCGCCAACAGCGCGTCCTGGCCGTCGCGCGTCATTTCGCGCGGGCCGCTGGGGCAGTCGAACGCCACGCAGGGCAGGCCCAGCGACATGGCTTCCAGCAGCACGTTGGGGAAACCTTCCACCAGCGAACTCAGCACGAAGGCCTGGCCGCGCGCCAGCTCGTCCCAGGGCGTCTCGGTGCGGCCCGGCAGGCTGACCCGCGACTGCAGGCCCAGGCGCTCGATCCGCTGCTCCAGCGCGCCGCGCTCCGGGCCTTCGCCCCAGATGCGCAGGTTCCAGTCCGGGAAGTCGGGCGCCAACTGCGCGAACACGTCGATCAGCAGGTCGAACTGCTTGTCCGTGACCAGCCGCCCCATCGCGAGCAATTCGAGGGGCCCGTCGTCGCGCTGCCGCACGCGCGGCGCGTCCAGCAAAGGCGCGGGCAGGGGATTGGGAATGACCGCCAGGCGCTTGATGCCGGGCACCTGGCGCGAAAACGGGCCCGCGGTGTCCTCGGCCTGCACCGTCACCATGTCGGCGAACGGGTACAGGAAGCTGCGCAGCTTGCGCCACACCGTGCCCGTGGTGGTCTCGGCCACCGGGTTCGTGCGCTCGCAGACGATGAGCGGGACGCCCAGGCCCCGCGTGGCCAGGATGGCGGCCACGTTGACGTTGGTCAGGAACGACACCACGACGTCCGGCCGGGTGTCGCGGATATGCCGGCGCAGCGTCAGAAGGCGCTTGAACGCGGCCATGGCGCCCGAGGCGCGCGTGCCCGACAGATCCGCCAGCCACGCCAGCTCGACCTTGTCCGAGAGCGGGTAGAAGCAGGTGCCCTTGGAGGAATAGGTCGGCGTCAAGGTGACGGTGTCGCCGCGCTCCGCCCATGCGTTGACCAGCGTCGCGGCGACGCGCTCGGCGCCGCCCGCATGCATGGAACTGACCAGCATCAGTATTTTCATTCGTCAAAGGCTCCCAACCGTTCCTCCCTGGTCCTTGCCGTTGCGATAGCGGTCCAGCCAGGCCTGCATCATCAGCACGCCCCAGAGATGGCTGTCCCAGTTGCGGTGCCCCGACGTGTGCTCGCGCCATTTGCGCAGGATGGGCTCGGGTTCGAACCAGCCCTCCTGGCGCAGGCGCGCCGGATCCAGCAGCGAGTCGGCCCATTCGCGCAGGGGGCCGCGCAGCCAGGCCGCCAGCGGCACGGCGAACCCGCGCTTGGGCCGGTCCACCAGAGACTGCGGCACGTGGCGGTGCAGCACCTGGCGCAGCAGCCACTTGCCCGTGCCGCCGCGCACCTTGTACTGGTGCGGCAGGCTCCAGGCGAACTCGTACACGCGATGGTCGATCAGCGGTACGCGCGTCTCCAGGCTGACCGCCATGGCGGCGCGGTCCACCTTGACCAGGATGTCGTCCGGCAGGTAGGTCACGGTATCGAGCTTCATCATGGATTCGAAGGTGGACCCCTGCATGGCGCGCGCGAACTCCGAGACAGGTTCCGCGCCGCCCTTCACCACGCTGGACGGATCGGCCCAGTACGACACGAAACGGCGGTAGAACTCGCCGCGCGTGTCGGCGCGCAGGAGCTCTCCCAGCTTGCCGACCTTGCCGCGCCAGGCGCCGCGTCCGGGCAGCAGCGCCGACGCGCTGAGCAAGGCGCCGGCCGGCTTGCGCAGCACGGCGGGGACGCGTTCGCACTGGTGCCACCAGTTGTTCACGCGGAAATAGCGCGAATAGCCGCCGAAGAGCTCGTCGCCGCCGTCGCCGGAAAGCGCCACCGTGACGTGCTGGCGAGCCATGCGCGTGACCAGGGAGGTCGGGATCTGCGACGAATCCGCGAACGGCTCGTCGTACGTGTCGGCAAGCGAGGGGACCACGGCCAGCGCGTCTTCCGCCGTCACGTACAGTTCGGTGTGGTCGGTGCCCAGATGCGTGGCCACCGCCTTGGCATGCTGCGCCTCGTCGTAGCCCTTTTCATGGAAGCCGATGGCGAAGGTGCGCACCGGCTGCGAACTCTGCGCCTGCATCAGGGCGACGATGGTCGACGAATCGATGCCGCCGGACAGGAACGCGCCCAGGCTCACGTCCGCCAGCATCTGGCCGCCGACCGCCTTGGACAGCACGCCTTCCAGCGCGTCCGCGGCCTGCGCGTCCGTCTCGAACGACAGCGGCGACTGCGCGGCGGTGTCGGCGGCTTCGCGGGCGGACCAGTACACGCGCGGCTCCGGCATGCGGCGGCTGCGGGTATCGTCGGCCGTGAACTCGACCCAGGTGCCCGGCGGCAGCTTGGCGATGCCTTCGTAGATCGATTGCGGCGCGGGAATGTAGTTGTGCCGCATGAACGACGCCAGGGCGTTGCGGTTCAGCGCGCGCCCGAAACCCGGAATGGGCATCAGGCCCTTGAGTTCGGAGGCGAAGACCAGTTCGGCGCCCGAATAGCCGTAATACAGCGGCTTCTCGCCCATGCGGTCGCGCGCCAGCACCAGCTTGCGCGAGGCGCGGTCCCAGAGCGCGATGGCGAACATGCCCACCGCGGCCTGCAGCGTGGCCTCGATGCCCAGCGCGGTGAACCCGGCCAGCAGCGTCTCGGTATCGGAATGGCCGCGCCAGGACGGCGCCAGCGCCGATTGTTCGAGTTGCTTGCGGATGTCCAGGTGGTTGTAGATCTCGCCGTTGAACACCATGACGTAGCGGCCGCAGGCGGACGTCATGGGCTGATGGCCGGCTTCGGTCAGGTCCAGGATCGCCAGGCGGACGTGGGCCAGCGCCAGCTCGGCGCCGGCGTCTTCCCAGAAGCCATTGCTGTCGGGCCCGCGGTGGCGGATGCGGCGGCAGCTTTCCGCCAGCACTTGCGCCTTGTTCCCGATGGGGCCCCAGATACCGACTATTCCGCACATGATGATGTTCTCGTGGTCACCGTAGCAACGGCGCGCCGAACGGGCCCTAGCGGCCCTGTCCGCGCACGCCGTCAAAAAGTTCTTGCCATTTCCGCAGCACGCGCGCGGCCGAAAAACGGTCGCGCACGCCGATTGCCGCCTGCGCCATGCGGCGGCGCAGTTCCTCGTCGCCCATGACGGCGTCCAGCGCCTTGCCGAGCGCGGACACGTCGCCGTTGGGCCGGACCAGCACGCCGTCGACCCCTTCGCGCACGATTTCGCGCGGGCCGGTGTCGCAATCGAAAGAGACCGCGGCGAGTCCGCTGGCCATGGATTCCAGCAAGGTATTGGACAGGCCTTCGAAGCGCGAGGTCAACACGTACAGATCGGCGCTTTCATACCAGTCCCCGACGTTGCCCGCGCGCCCGGGCATGAAGACGCGGGACTCCAGCCCGGCCTCGCGCACCTGCGCCTCGAGCGCGCGGCGCTCGTCGCCCTCGCCCAGGATGACCAGGTCCCAATCGGGATGCGATGCCGCCAGTTGCGCGTAGGCCAGGATCAGCAGGTCGAAACCTTTGTCGGCATGCAGCCGGCCGACCGCCAGCAGGCGCTTGCGGCCGCCGCCCGCGATCGGGGGCAGGATGGGCTCGGCGCGCGGCAGGGGGTAGTGCACCGGATTGGGGATGACGGCCAGCCGGCAGCCCGGCACGTGGCGCTCCAGCCAGTCCGCGGTGCCCCGGGTCAGGGCCACGACGCTCGCCGCGCGCGGATAGGTCAGGCGCCGCAGGCGCTGCCAGAAACCCGACAGGGTCTGCGAGGGCGGATGCGTGTGTTCCGTCGCGATCACCCGGCAGGACAGGCCCGCGCAGGCCAGGACGGACAGCACCGACGCCGTCGTCATCATGCCCAGCACGATGTCGGGACGGAACGACCGGACCACGCGGCGCAGCGCGCGCACGCGCTGCACATTGCTCCAGATGCCGCGCAGGCCGCCGCCTTCGCCCGCCGTGTGCAGCACTTCGCGGCGCACCTTCGGATGCAGCGCGTAAACATCGCCCTCGGCGCTTTCCTGCGTCACCACCATGACGTCGCGCCCCATCCCGGCCCAGTGCGCGCTCAGGTCGGCCGCCACCCGTTCAGCGCCGCCGCCGTGCAGCGAATGGATGAACAGCAGCACGCGCAAGGGCCGGCCAGAGTCGGTCAGGGACATTCAATCGGCCTCCTTGGGTTCGGCCTTGCGCAACGCCACCGCCAGGTAGCACGCAAAGGACAGCACATACATGAGGCTGGTCGCCAGCATGATGCCGGCCGCGCCCATCTTGGGCGCCAGCACGGTGTTCAGCACGGCTTTCAGCGCAAAATTGGCCACCGCGATGGCCGCCATGACACGGTAGCGGTTCTGGCTGGCCAGCAACTGCACCAGGATCAGCACGCCGAAATAGAACGGCAACTGCAACAGGCCCCAGCGCAGCACGTGCGCGACGGCCTGGGTATTTTCGGCCGTGAAGGCGCCGCGCTGGAACAGCACCGACACGCCCCAGGGCGCCAGCGCCCAGCCCACGGCCACCGCGACGCCCCCCGCGGCCAGCATCAGCACCGACCATTTCAACGCCATGGCGCGGGCGCGTCCGGTATCGCCGCGAGCCTGCACGTCGGCCAGCACGGGCAATGCCGCGCGGCCCACCGATACCGCGCCGATGCCCAGCAGCAGGGACAGCAGCCTGCTGGCGTAGCCCAGCGTGGCGTTGGCGTTCGCGCCCAGGTTGGCGGCGGCGTACTGGTCCAGCGGCCCGACGAAACTCATGGCAACCTGTCCGATCAGCATGACGCCGGCGGCGCTCATCAATTCGGGCCAGTGCGGCGAGCGCAGCGACAGGCGCGGCGCTCCCCAGAATCCGCCGTCGGCGCGCGCCGCCAGCCACGCGAGCCAGACGGTCTGGATGGCGTAGCCCACCAGCGTGCCCCACAGCAGCGGCCCCACGCCGTCGGCGCTGGCCGCCAGCATGACCCAGGCCAGCGTGGCCACGGCCGGCACGCTGTCCAGCAAGGTGTTGACATGCCGCTCCTGCGCGCGCAGGCGGGCGGCGCTGATGCCGGCCACGAGCAACAGCGCCGACACGGGCGCGAACGCGACGAGCAACTGGCCGGTCATCCCGCCCACGCGGGCCGACAGGCCCTGCCCCAGCATGCCCAGCACCTGCGGCCAGGCAAGCCAGGTCAACAGGGCCAGCGCGAGGCCGGCGGCGGCGACCCAGCCCTGCAGTTCGCCGATGAACAGATTTCTTTCGGCTTCGTCGGCGCGGCGCAGGCGCACCAGCACCGGAATCAGGACCACCGACAGCACGCCCACAATCGTGACGGGCAGCCAGGTGGCCATCGTCATCGTGAACTGGTAGGCGTCCACGGCGTCGCTGACGCCGTAGCGGTACGCCACCGCCATCTCCTTGATGGCGCCGGCGGCCTTGCCCAACAGCAGGAACACGGCCACCCGGAACGCGCCCTTGAAAATGCGCTGATGGTCCGGGTGGATGTTGCCGAGTTTTCTGACGAGTGCTTTCAAATCAACGCAGGAATTGCGTGTACCAGGGCATTGCCACTTCCAGGCCCTGCAGCACGGTGTGCGTCGGCGCGTAGCCCAGCAAACGGCTTGCCTTGCCGACATCGGCCTGCGAATGGCGCACGTCGCCCGGACGGAAATCGGCATAGACCGGCTTCTTGGCGTAGGGCACGCCCTGCTTGCCCAGGGCCTGCACCAGGAAGCCGAACAACTGGTTCAGCGTGCTGCGGCCGCTGACCGCCACGTTGTAGACCTGGTTGCGCCCTTCCGCCGGTGCCAGGGCCGCGAGGATGTTGGCCTGCACCGCGTTGTCCACGAAGCAGAAGTCGCGGCTGGTCTCGCCGTCGCCGTTGATGGTGACGTCTTCGCCCTGGATCATCGCGGCCGTCCACTTGGGGATCACCGCCGCGTAGGCGCCGTTGGGATCCTGGCGCTTGCCGAACACGTTGAAGTAGCGCAGGCCCACGGTCTCGAAGCCGTACGAGCGCGCGAACACGTCCGCGTACAACTCGTTGACGTACTTGGTCACCGCGTATGGCGACAAGGGCTTGCCGATATTCTCTTCGACCTTGGGCAGCGCGGGATGGTCGCCGTAGGTGGAGCTGGACGCCGCGTAGACGAAGGACTTCACTTCGGCGTCGCGCGCCGCCACCAGCATGTTGAGGAAACCGCCGATGTTCACCTCGTTGGTGGTGATCGGGTCTTTCAGCGAACGCGGCACCGAGCCCAGCGCCGCCTGGTGCAGCACGAAATCCGCGCCCTGCACGGCCCGGCGGCAAGCCTCCAGGTCCCGGATGTCGCCTTCGATGAAGGTGAAGCGCGCCCATTGCTCGGGCGTGACCGCGCCGCGGACTTCATCCAGGTTGTGCTGGTGGCCCGTGGCGAAGTTGTCCAGGCCGGTCACGGTCTGGCCCAGCTTCAGCAGGGTCTCCAGCAGGTTCGAACCGATGAATCCGGCGCAGCCGGTCACCAGCCACTTGCGCGGCGTCGCGGCAAGTTCCAGCATCAGGGTCTCGAAGCGCGTGCTCATGCAGCATCCTCCTTACAGGCGCAGATCGGATTCGGCGGGCGACAACACGTACTTCAAGTCATAAAGAATGTGTTCCGGCTTGCCCAGCTTGCGGATTCCGGCCGCGCCCATTTCCGTGAATTGGTGATGGGCCACGCCCAGGATCACGGCGTCGTACTTGCCTTCCTCGAGTTCGGCCACGGGCGTGATGCCGTATTCGTGCACGGCCTCTTCGCCGTCCACCCACGGGTCATAGACGTCGACCGCCACGTTGTAATCGCCCAGTTCGCGCACGATGTCCACGATACGGGTGTTGCGCAGGTCCGGGCAGTTCTCCTTGAACGTCAGGCCCATCACCAGCACGCGGGCGCCCTGCACATGGATGCGGCGCTTGGTCATCGCCTTGACCAGTTGCGACACCACGTAGCCGCCCATCGAGTCGTTCAGGCGGCGGCCCGCCAGGATGATCTCGGGGTGGTAGCCGATGGATTGCGCCTTGTGGGTCAGGTAGTACGGATCCACGCCGATGCAGTGGCCGCCCACCAGGCCCGGACGGAACGGCAGGAAGTTCCACTTGGTGCCGGCGGCCTGCAGCACGGCCTCGGTGTCGATGCCCATCTTGTTGAAGATCAGGGCCAGTTCATTGATCAGCGCGATGTTCACGTCGCGCTGCGTGTTCTCGATCACCTTGGCGGCCTCGGCCACGCGGATGCTGGACGCCTTGTGCGTGCCGGCCGTGATGATCTCCCGGTACAGTTCGTCGACCAGGTCGGCCACTTCGGGCGTGGAGCCGGAGGTGACCTTCTTGATGGTGCTGACGCGATGGGCCTTGTCGCCCGGGTTGATGCGCTCGGGGCTGTAGCCGGCGTAGAAGTCCACGTTGAACTTCAGGCCCGACACGCGTTCCAGCACCGGCACGCAGTCTTCTTCGGTGGCGCCCGGATAGACGGTGGATTCGTAGATGACGATGTCGCCGCGCTTGAGCACCGCGCCGATGGTTTCGCTGGCCTTGACCAGCGGGGTCAGGTCCGGCTGCTTGTACTCGTCGATGGGAGTCGGCACGGTCACGATGAACACGTTGGCCTGGCCCAGCTCCGCGCGGTCGGCGGTGTACGTCAGTTGGGCGGCTTCGGCCAGTTCGGCGTCGCTGACTTCGAGCGTATGGTCGTGGCCCGCCTTCAGCGCCTCGATGCGGCGCGTATTGATATCGAAGCCGATGACCGGACGCTTCTTGCCGAACTCCACGGCCAGCGGCAAGCCCACATAGCCCAGGCCGACGACAGCGAGTTTCACATCCTGGATTCGCAACATAACTCTCCCTTCACCGTAGAACGATTACGGCATTTTAAATATGGTCGGGTAATAGACAGATAACGGAGCCTCGGCGGAGAACGCCGAGGCGTTCAACACTAATCGGTGGTCCGCAAGACCGAAGGCAGCAGCAGCCAGCCAGGGCGGCGCCACGATACCAGGCGCGCGTAGAGCCAGATGTAGACGCTGGCGAACACCACCAGGCTGGCGCTCAGCGCCCAGGGGTTGTCCCACCAGATGGTGGCCGGCACCAGTCCGATCAAGGCCAGCACCCACATGTACGGCGACGCCAGCGCATTGCACAGCGCCGGCACGGCGTGGCGGCGGCCGCGGCTGAACGTGACGCGGACCAGCCGGCGGAACACCAGTTGGTGCAGGTGCAGGGCATCCGGCTGGTCCACCGGAACGCCGCGCTTGAAGCGGCGGCGCCAGATCGAGAAGCCGGTTTCGAATACGGGGTAGAACAGCACGGCCAGCGCGTAGAACGGCGACACCGAAGGATTGCGCACCACCAGCAGAACGGCCAGTTCCGCCAGCATGAAGCCCAGGAAATACGCGCCGCCATCGCCCAGGAACACGCGTCCGAACGGGAAATTCCAGACCAGGAAGCCCAGCGTCGCCGACGCCAGGGCCGCGGCCACCAGGAAGATCGGCACGTCGCCCACCTGCAGCGCCACCAGGCTGATGGATACCGCCATCAAGGTGGCGACCATGCCGGCCAGGCCGTTCATGCCATCGACGATATTCAGCGCATGGGTACAGCCGCCCACCGCGAACATGGTGAACAGCAGCGACACCGGCCAGAACGACAGCACGTAGTCCACCGGCGCCATGCCGACGCGGCTGACGCCGCCCAGCAGCCACCAGGCGATCGCCGCCGACAGGAAGGCGGCCAGCAGGCGCTTGCTGGCGCCGATGTCCTTGGTGATGTCCTCGAGCAGGCCGGCCACGAAAACGGGCAGCGCCGCGACGAACAGCGCGGGCCACAGCCAGGTCAGCGTCATGTTGCTGGGGCCGAGCACCAGCAGGCCGGCCAGCGTGCCCGCGAGCACCGCCAAGCCGCCGACCCGGGGCGTGGCCCGGGAATGGTTGGCTTGCGGTTTGTTGAGATCGCTATCGCCAGTGAAAGCGCCATGCCAGCGCTCCGACGCCACGATGAGTCCCCCCACCATGAATGCGACCACGCAGATGTACAGCCAGGTCACAGAATCACCTCTGGTTGGTCTATCGAGACAGGCCCGCCATTATCGGAGGCAGGTGTAACGCCCATATATGGGAGGAATAAGGAAGTGCAATTCACCGGCACAGAACGTAACGCCCCGTGGCGCGCCCCGGGCCGCCGGTCGGGACGGGCCGCTGCGGCTGAACCGCGGACGCGCGGAAATACGGATTTCATAGAGCGATTGTAGAGCTTTCCGCCCAGGCGCACCCGAAATATCCAAGGGAAAACGCGGGCATCGCCCTGGGCGGAAACCGCCGCCGCCCCTCGCGAGGGGGAAATTTTTCCAATCAAACAGGGACGCACCACTTCCGGACAAAAAAAAGCCCGAGATCGTGAGATCTCGGGCTAAATCCACCAAAGGAGGAGGGTGGAGGAGACAACCGTGGCATGTTGGGAGCTAGGCTTCTGCTCGCTGCGCTGCCGGGGTTTTGCACCGCGCCGACTGCGTTTCAACATCCGATGAGTGAATAGTACCGATGTTTTTTGTGCGATGCAAGATTTTTTTTAGGCTGCCGCCCAGGCTTTTTTTTCCGTTGCGTTTTTGCCGCACAACCGCCGCCCTCCCCCTGGAAAGCCGCGCCAATCAATGGCCTTGCCCAAAAAAGGGTTTTTGCCGAATGGGTAAACCCGTTTCGGACTAACCCTAGATCCCATCGGGTAATCCCGCGAAACTTTTTGCACCATTTCGGTGCGCCATGGCACCAGGATGCAGCTTTTTTGCGCATTGCAACATTTCGCGGCCGGCGGCCTCAGATCCGGTAGGCCGTGGTCGTCATGACCTTGGACATGGCCTTCATGGCCGTTCTCACGGGCAGGGACAGGGGCACGCCCCCCGCCGCCTCCGCGCTGGCGCGGTGCTGCGCCTCGTCTTCCTTCATCTTCTGGACGATCTGGCGGGAACGTTCGTCCTGCACCGGCAAGGTGCGCAAGTGGCTTTCGAGGTGGGCTTCCACCTGCTTTTCGGTTTCGGCCATGAACCCCAGGTTGCGGGGCACGCCCGCATAGCTGGCCAGCACGCCCAGCGCGAACGAGCCGGCGTACCAGATCGGATTCAGCAGGCTGGCGCGGCTGCCGAGTTCGGCCAGGCGCTGGTTGCACCAGACCAGGTGGTCCACTTCCTCGGACGCGGCATTCAGCAGCAGCGCCCGGGGTCCGGGTTCGCGGCAGACCGATGCCTGGCCGCGATACAGCGCCTGGGCGCAGACTTCCCCGACGTGGTTGACGCGCATCAGCCCCGCCGCGTGGCGCTTCTCCTGCGCCGACAGGGCCTGGGGCGCTTCGTCGGCCGTGGCCGGATAGGGCCGGCCGGCGGTGGCGCTGCCGCTCAATACCCGCAGCGCGCGGTCCGCTTCGGCCAGCAGGGCGTCCAGGGGATTGGTGCGGCGCAGGAAGGAAACAGGGCCGGTTCTAGACAGGGCGGTGGACATAAGCGACTCCTCGGCAAGGCAGACGCCCACACCCCTGATGCGGGGCGGGGTTCTCGTGCCTGGAATTGTACGCAACAGGTATCATCGACCATTGACTGCGCTCAAGCTCAAGGACACGACAACATGGAATGCACGATCGACTGGGGCGGCCCGAACGGCATGCTCTTCACCGCCAGCACCGGCAGCGGCCACGTGGCCGTCATGGACGGCGCCGTGGACGGCGGCGGCCACAATCTGGCCCCCCGCCCGATGGAAATGCTGCTGGCCGGCACCGGCGGCTGCACCGCGTACGACGTGGTGCTGATCCTCAAGCGCGGGCGCCACGCGGTCAGCGGCTGCAGCGTCAAGCTGCAGGCCGACCGCGCCGACAGCGACCCCAAGGTCTTCACGCGCATCCATTTCGCCTTCACCGTCACCGGCCGGAACCTGCCGCGCGCCGCGGTCGAGCGCGCCGTGCAGCTCTCGCACGAAAAGTACTGCTCGGCCTCGGCCATGCTGGAAAAGACGGCGGCGCTGACGTTCTCGGTCGATATCGTCGACACGCAGGAAACCGCCGCCGCCTGAACCGCCATGAAACAATACCTGGACCTCGTTCAAACCATCCTGGACACCGGCGCGTGGCAGGAAAACCGCACCGGCATCCGCACCCTGAGCATGCCCGGCGCCTCGTTGCGCTTCGACCTGCAACAAGGCTTCCCGGCGGTGACCACCAAGAAACTGGCGTTCAAGTCCGCCATCGGCGAAATGGTCGGGTTCATGCGCGCGTCTCGCAGCGCGGCGGAATTCCGCGAACTCGGCTGCAAGGTCTGGGACCAGAACGCCAACGAGAACAGCCAGTGGCTGGCCAACCCGTACCGTGAAGGCGCCGACGACCTCGGTCCGGTGTACGGCGTGCAATGGCGCCAATGGCCGGCCTACAAGGTGCTGGACGCCGGCCGCGACGCCCAGATCGCCGATGCCCTGTCGCGCGGTTACGCCAAGGTGGCCGACCTGGAAGAAGGCGGCCAGCCCAAGGTGCTGCTGTACAAGGCGGTGGACCAGTTGCGGCAATGCCTGGACACCATCCACGAGCGCCCCGGCGACCGCCGCATCCTGTTCCACGGCTGGAACTGGGCGCAGATCGAGGAAATGGCGCTGCCGCCCTGCCACCTGCTGTACCAGTTCCTGCCGAACGCGACGACCCGCGAAATTTCCCTGTGCCTGTACATCCGGTCCAACGACGTGGGCCTGGGCACGCCGTTCAACCTGACCGAAGGCGCCGCGCTGCTGCACCTGGTCGGCCGCCTGACGGGCTACACGCCGCGCTGGTTCTCCTACTTCATCGGCGACGCCCACATCTACGAAAACCATCTGCCGATGCTGCGCGAACAACTGACGCGCGAACCCTACGAAGCGCCCCGGCTGGTCTTGTCGGACCGCATCCCCGATTTCGCCGCCACCGGGCGCTACGAACCCGAATGGCTGGAAAAAGTGGAACCGTCGGACTTCTCGCTGTCCGGCTACCGGCACCACGCCCCGCTGACGGCGGCGATGGCCGTGTAGTCTCTCGCCGGGCCGCGCCGCCGCGGCCCTTCGGAACGGATCGGGCGGCCGATGCCCCGGGCGCCAGCCCGGGGCGGAACCCCCGCCGCGCCCCCCGCCTGGCCTCTCTGGTGAAGATTGGTGAGCTTCTGGAAGCGCGATTTCGGTATAACCCATCCCTTAGCCACGGACGCGCGTCCAGCATGCGTCGCGCGCCGTTGCTTCCGACCGGCCCATGCCGCGCCATGCCCGTCGCTCGCCGCGCACCCGGGCAATCCGCCCGGCAGCGCCGACCGCCGGCGTCGCCCAGCCGCCTTCCCCTTCCCGACCAGAGAGTACGCGAATCGCCAAACTCGGCAGCAGGATTTGCCCTGCGATCGAATTGCAACTGTTGACTACCAATTGAATTGAGTTGAAGCCCGCGCGGCGGCTGTATGCGCTAAGGACAGGACCCCACAAATGCTCGTTGGAACTTATAACCCTTCGCTCGTCCTCGTATCTTTAGGGGTCGCCATCCTGGCGTCGTACACAGCGCTGGGCATGGCCAACCGCGTCAGGGCCGCGAACGGACTGCCTGCCGCGCGCTATTGGCTGGCGGGCGGCGCCTTCGCGATGGGCGTCGGCATCTGGTCCATGCATTTCGTGGGCATGCTGGCCTTCAGCCTGCCCATCCCCATGGGCTACGACCTGCCCCTGACCATCCTGTCGCTGGGCATCGCCATCGGCTGCTCCGCATTCGCGCTGTGGATCGTGAGCAAGGACGAACTGCCCGGCCGGCGGCTGGCGGTCGGCGCCCTGCTGATGGGCGCCGGCATCGCGGCGATGCATTACGTCGGCATGGGCGCAATGCGCATGGCGCCCGGCATCCACTACGACACGGCCTGGTTCGCGCTGTCCGTCCTCATCGCCGTGGCCGCGTCCGGCGCGGCGCTGTGGATCACCTACCGGCTGCGCCAGGACGGCCCCCGCGTGGCCCTGTCGCGCCCTCTGGCGGCGGTGATCATGGGCGTCGCCATCGTGGGCATGCACTACACCGGCATGGAAGCCGCCGGCTTCCCGGAGGGCAGCATCTGCATGGCGGCCGACGGCGGCATCTCGGCCGGCTGGCTGGCCATCGCCGTCACCGCCGTGACCTTGAGCGTGCTCGCCATCGCCTTGCTGGTCGCGGTGCTGGACAACCGGCTGGAGGCGCGCACCTCGGCCCTCGCCTCTTCGCTGGCCGAGGCCAACGAAGAGCTGGTGCAACTGGCGCTGCACGACACCCTGACCAAGCTGCCCAACCGCATCCTGCTGGAAGACCGGATGGAGCAGGCCATCGAAAGCGCCAGCCGGCGCCACGGCTATTTCGCGGTCCTGTTCTTCGACCTGGACGGCTTCAAGGCGGTCAACGACGCCTATGGGCACCACACGGGCGACGCCCTGCTGATCGACCTGGCGCAGCGCATCCGCCAGACGCTGCGCACCCAGGACACGGTCGCCCGCCTGGGCGGAGACGAGTTCATCGTGCTCAGCGAAGTGATCGAACCCACCGACGCCGCCAACGTGGCCGACCGCCTGGTCGACGCCATCGCCCGCCCGGTCATGGTCTACGGGCACGAAGTGCTGGTGACCTCCAGCGTCGGCATCGCCATCTACCCGAACGATGGCGAAGACACCCACTCCCTGCTGACCAATGCCGACGCCGCGATGTACCACGCCAAGCGTCTGGGCGGCACCGGATACAGTTTCTTCGAGCCGTCCATGAACGCGGACGCGCACGAGCAGATCGAACTGCTGCACGACCTGCGCCTGGCCCAGGAGCGCGACCAGTTCGTCCTGCACTACCAGCCCAAGTACGAAGCGCCCGCCGGCCCCATCGTCGGCGCCGAGGCGCTGCTGCGCTGGAACCACCCCACCCGCGGCCTGGTCGGCCCGGACCAGTTCATCCCCACCGCCGAGAAGACCGGCCTGATCCTGTCCATCGGGGAATGGGTCATCAACGAAGCCTGCCGCCAGATGCGGGAATGGATCGACGCCGGCCAGGGCCATTGGACCATCGCCGTCAATATCTCGGCGCTGCAATTCGCCCATGCCAGCCTGGTGGAGACGGTGCGCACCGCCCTGCTGCGGCACGACGTGCCGCCGGCCTGCCTGACCCTGGAGGTGACGGAATCCACCGCCATGCGCGACGCCGAAGCCAGCCTGGCCGTGCTCAAGCGCCTGTCCACCCTGGGCGTGACGATCTCCATCGACGACTTCGGCACCGGCTATTCCAGCCTGCTCTACCTGAAACGCCTGCCCGCGACCGAACTGAAAATCGACCGGGGCTTCGTGAACCAACTGGAAAACGACAACGAGGACGCCGCCATCGTGTCGGCCATCGTCGCGCTGGCGCAGCAGCTCAATCTGCGCATCGTGGCCGAAGGCGTCGAAACGGCCGCGCAGCAGAAATTCCTGACCGGCCTGGGCTGCGATTCCCTGCAAGGCTTCCTGCTGGGCAAGCCCATGCCCGCTACCGAATTCCTGGAACACGCCGCGGACTGAGGCGCGGGCGCGGCGCCGGGCCGCGCAAATTTGCTACGCTAGGCGTGTCCGAACGAACCTCCTACACCGCCCATCCGCATGCCCGCCAGCCTCACCCTGATCGTCGCCTATTCCACCAACCGCGCCATCGGGCGCGACAACGCCCTGCCCTGGAAACTGCCGGGCGACCTGGCGCACTTCAAGCGCAGCACGCTGGGCAGCCCCATCATCATGGGCCGCAAGACCTGGGACTCCCTGGGCCGTCCCCTGCCCGGCCGCAGCAATATCGTGATCAGCCGCAACCCGGGATTCAGCGCCGAAGGCGCCGTCCTCGTCCCCTCGCTGGAAGCCGCCATCGACGCCTGCGGCGACGTGGCCGAAGCCTTCGTGATCGGCGGCGCGCAGATCTACGCGCAGGCCTTGCCGCTGGCGCAACGCGTGCTGGCCACCGAAGTCCACGCCGAGGTCGAGGGCGACGCCTTCTTCCCGCTGCTGCCGTCCTTCCAATGGAAGGAAACGGCGCGCGAACCCCAGCCCGCGGAAAACGGCTACGACTACGACTTCGTCACGTACGAACGTCCGTAGGATGGGTAAAGCGCGAGACCATCGACGCAAGAACGCAACTGCCCAGCGCGCGAAACCCATGCGGCCGCAATCGATTGTTTTCCGGCCGATGCCAGGC